>CALMYL010000016.1 GCA_937873695.1 uncultured Ignavibacteria bacterium | reverse complement strand
GCACTTTTTAACATACTATCTTGTTGAGGGGGAGTACCCGCAGGGGGAGGGGGTCGATAATAAAAAGACCGCCATCCCGCCAAGGCGGGACTTCGAAACTGCTTCGCAGTTTCTTGGGCGGGGTGTGTTTGTATTATCCACACCTAAACAAATGTACGATTCCATCAGCGTCCTTATGCGTTACCGCAATTATACACAGGCAAAAACAAAATGTCTGGATTTAATCAATACATATCCAGATAGCATTCAGAGCATATTTGCCGTATCAAAGCTATTTTTAGCAACTGTAGCAAGTGATACGTCTTACAATGCGGCAAATACTCTTAAAGTATTCTACGAAAACCTGATACTGAACCATCAAAGCAATACATCGCTTGTAAAGCGCGCCAATTATTACATACTAAAGTGTAAAGTAAGGATGCGTGAATACTCACAGGCGTTGGCTGGATTTCAGCAGATAATAAACCAGAATCCATACAGCTACGAAGGACTTATCGCAAGATGGGATTACATGGCAACAAGTTTACTTGTGCCGCAGGGCGGTTCTTTTGGGAGTGCACCGACTGTGTCGGTGCGTGATGATAATAGCCGGTTAAGCATTGACATAGTCAATGCACTCCAAAACGAAGCCGATGGCGACGATAAAAATCCTTTCACCAAAGAGCAAAGGCTGGATATCCGTAAATCGATAAATACAGCGATAGAAATATCAAAGAATGATGATGAAACGAAGATAAAGAAGCTTGAAGAGAAGTCAGAGCTTGGTGATGTGAACGCTTCAAAAGAGCTTTCACAGATGAAATCATTAAAGCAGGTGGTAAAGATTGAAAAGCCAAAGAGCATAATTGAACATGTCAGGATAGTATCAGAGGATATCCGGATGGTATTTGGTTCAAACACCAGCAGTAAAGGCAATGAACCGAAGAATGTTCCATTAGTATTCAGGCTATCGCAGAATTATCCAAATCCGTTCAATCCCGTAACAAAGATAAATTATGATCTTCCACGAGATTCAAAGGTAAAGATCGTAATTTATGATATACTGGGCAGAGAAGTTAAACGGCTTGTGAACAATGTGCTTAAAACCGCAGGTTCATACATTGTAGATTTTAATGCCATGAATTATGCGTCAGGTGTTTACTTCTACCGCATAGATGCCGAAGAACCGAATGGTAATAAATTTGTGGATAGCAAGAAGATGGTGCTTCTAAAGTAATCCCGCTGAAGCGGGACTTCGAAAATGCAATGCATTTTCTTGAAGGCAAGAGTAAAACTTCCTCCTTCCTCAGCTGTTGCATTTTAAGGCGTAGATGCTAAAGCATAGTAAGTCAAGAAGGCAAGAAAAAATTCGTGTAATTAGTGGAATTCGTGGTTAGAGCTGTTAAAAAGTCCTGTCAAACATTCTTTAGGCGGATTGAACACGGGAATGACAAAAGTACAAACAAAAAACCCCGCAGGACCTTCCTGCGGGGTTTCTTATTTTTATAACTGTACTGTTAGTGTTACGTTTTACTGTGCTTTGTTATCAATTGCAGCGGATTATAGTAAGTTAACCGCTCATTTGCTTCTTTGTTTGATTATACTGAGCTTATTCGCCTATTTTTACGAGCTTAGGCTGATATTTTAGTTTGTATAAAGCACTCAGGTCTTTCTTTGCGGATTTTTCTTTTTCATACAATCCCACCAGTACCTTGTAGGTCACTGTTTTTGTGTTTGTATTGGGATCTGTAACCGCTATTTCTTCAAGAAAGATCTTGGTGAAACCGTCGCGTTCTAACCGGCCGATCCTTCTGTCGGCAAGTGACTTGTCAGTATATATCCCCACTTCAATTGAGTTGCCTTTTACTACTGCCAGCTGGTTTGATATATCATAAAACCTGATGAGTGAATCAATGTCATTTATCTGCTGAAAGAGGTTTGATTCTTTTTCCTTTTCCTCTTTTGTTTTTGGTGTTACAACTTTGATCTTTAAGTTGCCGTTTGATTTCAGGCTTTTGTTAAGTTCAAAATCATTTGAAGTACCGTCTTCTCCTTCAAATTCAACGAACACCTTGGATTCAGCTTCAACATTGCCGTTCAAAAGCTCTGTTGTCTTGAATTCATTGGTATCTATTTCTGTGATATCAATATGTTCATCAGGATCAATACCCTGGCGAAGCATTTCAGCTTCTTCGTCAGTAATTTGCTCGATCTTTACCTGTGCCGTACCGCCCATACCAATAGCTTCCTTTGAAGCCTTGGAAAGATCTATTATCCTTCCTCTGATGTATGGACCTCTATCGTTCACTCTTACTACAGTGTAGAGATTATTCTCAAGATTTGTGACCTTCAGCAGGGTACCGAAGGGCAAGGTTTTGTGAGCCGCCGTGAATTCATAGGTATCAAAACGTTCGCCGTTGGCTGTTTTTCTACCATGGAACCCAGGACCGTACCACGAAGCCTCACCGGTTTCCACAAAGCTAGAGCCGGTTGGATCTCCATTTGAGTAAGCACTTTCTGATATTGCACCCGTAAGCACGAGTTGTACAGTTAAAAAAGAGATTAACCACAAGATTCTTGTTTTAAACAATGCATCTCCTTTCATTTTTTGTTAATAAATTGACTGTCCCATAGCAGCATAGCATAATATATCATCATCACACGGACAGTCTTGCTCGTTCAGTATTGTCTATTGCAATACGTCTTGGAGCGTTTCTCTTTTTTATTTTGGCGTTCTTTGCGCCAAACTCCTTATGTTAAAAGAACAAAAAATCTATATGCCCTTCCCGCCAAAAAATGAGCGGGGGAGACATAAAACTTGTTTTTATATTTTATATCTGAATAAAACCAGATGAACCTTGAGATCAGCCGGAGGCTGATCGAAATCCCGCCCTGGCGGGATAAAAGCTAAATGAGGCTGATCGAAATCCCTGTTTACCCTCTTGGGGCCCTGGCGGGAGTAAATTCTATAGTTGTGTCACCTTTAACTTCCTTCACTTCGTTCAGTAAGTCAAGCCTTCAACTTACTTTACCTGCTTCATGTTAAGGATTCTTTCCTTGCCATCTAAAAATGTAAGCCATCCGTATTTATCGTTTCCTTCTTTAACCACCTCAAAGAATGCTTCCTGCATCTGTTTGGTAACTTTGCCGGGCATTCCGTTGCCAACTATCATTTTATCAACTGAACGGATAGGAGTAATTTCAGCAGCCGTACCGCAGAAGAAAATTTCATCTGCCATATAAAGCATTTCTCTCATTAAGCTGCCTTCTTTTACCTCAAATCCCATATCCTTGGCAAGTGTCATTATGGATTTTCTTGTAATACCGCTAAGTATTCCGTTATGGATACCCGGTGTGTACAAAATACCATCCTGAACTATGAACATATTCTCACCGGAACCTTCGCCGATATAGCCGTTAACATCAAGGGCAATACCTTCTGAAAATCCGTTAACAATAGCTTCCATCTTGATAAGCTGGCTGTTCATATACGCGCCGCCTATTTTAGCCATCGTAGGCGTTGTATCAGGTGTGCTCCTTCTCCATGAAGATACACATACATCTATACCGCTTTCATGAGCGCCCTGGCCTAAGTATGAGCCCCATTCGTATGCTGCAATGGTTAGCTCAACCGGATTTTTAAGGGGATTAACATTCAGGTCCTCATAGCCTCTGTAGGCTATTGGCCTGATGTAACAGTTTTCAAGCTCATTGATCTTAATTGTATCTACAATTGCTTCAAAAATATCATCGTATGAAAAAGGGATCTCAGCCCTGAAAACTCTCGCAGAGTGTATCAGGCGCTTTACATGATCTCCAAGCCTGAATACGGCCGGACCCTGTTTTGTTTTGTAACATCTTATACCTTCAAAGAACGAAGAACCATAATGTAAAACATGTGAGAGAACGTGAACCTTTGCATCATCCCAATTGACGTGCTTGCCATTCATCCATATTTTTTCAACTTTTTTTACCGGCATAACTCAAAAATTTAAAAGTTATTAAATTAGATCTTTCCTGTAAATCCTGTACGTTTTATATATGTGCGCTCCTAATTTTTCGGCTGTCATTCTCATCGGCATATTATCTTCCAGAACCCACGAAATTTCAGCGCCGGTGTACCCATTCTTGTTGCCATTTTTTATGACCTCAAGGTAGAATACTGAATCGATCGCTTTTTTCTGGTATTCAGGTTTTACACCCATTATTATTACTCTAAGAAAATCAATTTTCTTCTTTTGTGTCAGTATTTTAAGAAAACCAAATGGAAGAAGTCTTCCGTTCATTTTTTTTAAAACCTGGTTGAAATCCGGCAATGCAAGAGAAAAACCCGCAGGTTTTCCTGCAACTTCAGCAAATGTTACCAGGTCAGGGTCAACAACCATTTTAAGTGATTCGGCAAGGTAATCAAACTCTGCCGTTGTTATTGGTACAAAACCCCAGTTGCTTTCCCATGCGCTGTTATATATCTCCTCAATTCTTCTTACCTCATTGCTAAGGTCTTTCATGTTGAGATTATGAGTCGTAATATCAGAACGTTTTTTGATGAGATCGCTCATTCTTTCAAGCTTAGCCATCATCTTAGCATCGTTTATCACGCTGGCGGGAATGTAATAAGCATAGAGGTCTTTTGCCTTTTCAAATCCAAAATTCTCTATCATATTGATATAGCGTTTTGGATTGTAAGTCATTAAAAATACGGGAGATGAGTCAAACCCGTCAACAAGTAAACCGCATTCATCGTTGGTTGAAGGATTTACAGGACCAATTATGCTTGTTAATCCCTTGCTTTTAACCCACTCGCACGCTGTATCAAACAAGAGATCTGAAACGTCTTCATCATCAATTGACTCAAAGAACCCGAAAAATCCCGCGTTATCTTTGTGAAAATCTGTATGATTATCATTCTTTATAGCGGCAATTCTGCCTGCCAGCTTGCCGTCTTTTTCGGCAAGGAAAAGCTGTACTTCTGCATGTTTAAAGAACGGATTCTTGTTTGGGTCAAGATTTTTCCTGACATCAAATATCAAAGGCGGAACCCAGTATGGATCTCCCTTGTATATCTCCCATGGGAATCTGATGAAATCCATCCTGTCTTTCTCGTTTTCAACCTTTCGTATCCTTATCACTTTTCCGGCTTCCTTTACATCTTCTTCATTCTATCGGGAGATACAATTTTGTCCCAAATCAAATTTTAGTGTCCTTAAATATACCTGTTTTTGTTAAAAGATACAATCAGAAACGGGGTGGGGTAACCCTGAAACAAAATGACAGATAAATATATTAAATAACGTATAGGATATTATAAGTCGATTATGTAAAAGGACAACTATTATATTTATATATTAGTCAAAGAAATGTGTTTAAGCTATACTTTATGTAATTTCCTTTTCTATGAGCTAAACATTTTGCATTTTGTCTAAAAATGAACTGAAATTCACCAAATTTTTGATTAATTTAGCTAAACGTCATATTTCTATTGGGAAAAATAACAATATATTTGCTTTCTGTTTTTTATGTAATAGCAATCTCTTGCGGAGATGCCTATTCACAAGATTCATGGTGGAAGGAAAAGAAATACAAATCAGAAGACAAACAGAAAAAGTTCGAGAACTGTAAACATGTTTTTCTGAGTATTGCCGATGGTCTGATGTATTCCAACGTTACATACATCAGCCCCTTTTTCCAGAATGAGATATACCTTAGTCTTCAGGATAGCGAAAAAGGCTATTACAATCGTGAGCAATCCGGGTATATTATCGAAAATTTTCTTCAGTCTTTTCCTGTTTCATCGTTCAAGTGGAAAAACTCCAGCCGTTCTGAAAGATACGCATTCGCCCTCGGAAAGTATAAATATAAAAAGGGGGGCTTCATCAGTACCTTCACAATTTCAGTATCACTAAAGTACCTGAATGATCTTTGGTTGATCGATCAGGTTATTGTAAATTAAGGCTTTCGGGCTACTATATGTTTCATTTCGAAAAGAAAGACATATTCCGTTTTAAAGTCCTCGGGATACTATCCCTTATCCTTTTATTTGTTATTTTGTTTGTGTTTGGGGTCAGGTATTACTTTTCGCGTTCTATAATCAGCAATTGGGAAAGTATATCCGCAGAAAAAAAACTTGAAATTCAGGCTGATTGTCTGAATATTTTCTATAACAGCCAGAATCAAACAGCGCAGTATTCATACCAGCTGCTCAAGAATAAGCGTCTTGTACAGGCCGTAACGCAGCTTAACACCAGGAAAGCATACGATGCCCTTTACGAATCTGAAATAAACAGCGAATACAACATAGAAATTTACAATTCCAGGCTTGAGCTCTTTATGTATTCAGGCAGGCAAAGTTTCCCCGATGTAATTGAGCTCAAAAAAGCGCTCTCAGGTGAAAGATATTCAATAGTAAAGGAAAATGGTATTTTTACCTACATTATGGTTTTTGACCCGGTCAAAAATGATAACGGGGGCATTGAAGGTGTACTTGTAACAACAAAAATAATTGATGTTAATTCAGGGGTTCAGTCATCTTTTTTTAACAGCACGGGACTCAGAAAAGAGATCTACGACAGATTTCATCTTGATGTGCAGCTGGAGTTTAATTCACCTGCAAATACATCCCCAAGTCCTGATACTTCTTCGGGGAGCGTATCGCTGCTGAATCTGAAAGGAATACACGGCAGCATTATTGGCAAGATGTTCATACCTGAACTTGATCAGTCTTCCTACCTGCTTAGTATCCTGGGAAAGTTTGATAATGTAATAGGATTCATTGGGTTCATACTGAACGCGGTACTTATATACTGGCTATTGCTGGCCTTAAGTAAGGCTGATTCTTATTTCCTCAGGATATCTCTCTTTGCGGTTGTTCTGATTGTCTCAAGGTATCTTTGGCTTCATATTGATTTCCCGGGTGAATTTTTCGGGCTCTTCGGTTCAGACTTGTTTTCTCCCGTACATTATGCTTCCGGTATTGGGTTTGGTATGGCTAAATCGCTTGGTGAACTCTCTGTTTCTTCAGTAATTTTTACTGTTATTTCTGTTTACATACTTATAAATGTAATAAAATTATATAAGTCAGATCAAAAGAAATACAAATGGTATTATTCCCTGGCGATCTCACTGGCTTCGGTTTTTGTTTCTTTGATCGTATTGAATTATTACGGGCTTGTTATACAGAGTCTCATTTTTGATTCATCAGTCAAATTCATTGATAAATCTGATCTTTTTTCCTTTAACCAGCCTGAATTGATTGTCATAAGTATAATAATCCTTTTTCTTTCCATATCACTGGTAATGATCTTCCTGGCGGCTGCACTTGTTACGGCAAAATATACAGCTAATTACCTTGGGTTCAACAGATTCCTGAGAAAGAACACGGTGATTGCTTTCTTCGTGGTTTCTCTTTTGTTTAATCTCATTATATCCCTGTTCCCCGACCAGTTTCTGGATGTATCGCTGAAGCTGAATCTGCGATTAACAATACTGGCTTTAACAGCCATTTTCAGTATATATATTCAGCGTCAGCTTTCTTTTACCCGCGATTACAAATTTGTAAATATCATAAATCTTTCGCTTATACTTCTTGTGTGCGCGGTCTTTATTCCGGCAGTCCTGCTTAACAAGATAACTTCCCTGGAAAACCGTTACCTTGAAAAAGCCGCCAAAGATGTTTCTCAGCAATCAACAGATAAAATAGTATTCCTGCTATCTGCAACAATTGATGATATAGGCGATGACACTTCTATTGAAACCGGCATAAAGGATAAAAACAAAGCAGGGAAACTGGCGTTTGATATATGGTCCAGAAGCAAATTCTTTGACGAAGACCTAAATTCTGCGATTTATGTTCTGGATACAGCAAAAAAGCTAATAAGCGACTTCAATATAAACCCGGGAGAATTGGTTTCAGATAGTGTTCTTAACTTCACTCTAAGGACCATCAAGACCAAAAAAGTTCAGAACAATCCACAAGCCGAAAGTGAAACTGAAACCGAGGAAGAACCGGAGACACTGGATATAAATGCCGTTATGAACACAATGCTTGCAGATGAGGTTGAAATACTTCAGAATGCCGATATGAAGTTCTATTCTGCCCTTATCCCGCTTGAAAGATCAGATCTTAAGAACAGCCCTTTCAACAAAGTGATAGGTTATGTTGTTATTGCCGCAGGCTATGATGCCAAGAATTTTCTTACTCAAACAAACCTGGGTATATTCCGTAGTTTTGCACGAGATAATATCCTGAACAAACTCACCTCTACCCCGGTGATATCTGAGTTTGCTGAATCCGAGATAGTAGGCTCTTCAAATAAAGATATTTCAAAGGCATTTTTGAAATCTCTTGACGCTTTCAGGGAAAGTGTTAAAGATAAGATAGATAAATCTGCTTTAAGATATGATGAGTTTGAAAACGAGATTTATAAATCTTTTTATGTACTCACCGAAAGCAGGATTACCGGCAATGCAAGCAGTCCCAAGATATATGTAGTGAGCGTTAAAGTGAATGATTTCAGTCTGAGCACATTTTTCTTTTTCCGCTATCTGCTTTTTCTTGTACTTATTTATCTTATATTTCTGTTCATTTACATTGTATACAAGGGTTTTTCTTATCTGCTTGATACAGAATCTGTAAGGTTCATTAAATTCGGATTCAGGGAAAAACTTTTTGCATCCTTTATGCTTGCTTCTGTTATCCCTATTGTAATTCTTGCTATATATACGCGCGCATTTGTTAACGAAAAGAACGAGGATTTTTACAAGAATCAGCTTATCAGCGATCTTAGAATAGTGGATCAGTACGTAAGAAGCAGGACCGGTTTTGAAAACTCAAATACTGATAAAAGAAATCAAAGAGAAAGTATTTCCGGGTTTTCAAATCTGTTTGATAAAGGTTTTTCGGAAACAGATAAGAATTTTAATTTCTATATCAGGAACAGGCTTGCTGCTACAACCAGTGAACAGCTGTACAAATCAGATCTGCTTGATACAAGGCTAAGCGGTAATGCATATTATAATCTTGCCCTGTTAAAGAAGGATTATTTTTCCGAAAATCAGCAGATAGGTGATTTCACGTTTATAGTAGGCTACAAACCTATCTATGATAATTTCAACAATCTTACCGGGATAATCTCTACCCAGACTGTTTTTAAGCAAAGCGAGATCAACCAGGAACTCACCGAGAGTCTTGTATATATACTTGGGCCTTATTTTGCCGCAGTAATTCTGCTTATATTTATTGTAAATTTTCTTTCCTATAGAATATCAAACCCAATATTAAGGCTGCAGAAGGCAACTGAGCAGTTATCACAGGGAAACATAGATGTACAGGTAAGATCAAACAGCAAGGATGAAATTGGCGAGCTTGTACAGTCATTCAACAGGATGATAAAAGAACTTAAGCGCTCCAGGGAAGAACTTAAGAAGGCTGAGCGCGAAGGCGCATGGAGGGATATTGCCCGGCAGGTAGCCCATGAGATTAAAAATCCTTTAACACCCATGAAACTTGCAATGCAGCATTTGTATTATGCATATACTCATGGTTCCAATGATTTCCGTTCTATCATTCAAACCACAAATAAGCTTATCATAGACCAGGTGGAAACCCTGAACAGAATAGCCACAGAGTTTTCTAATTTTGCCAAATTGCCAAGCAGGAATTACGAGCTTCTTAACATGAACGAAATTCTGGAAGATGTTGTAAGGCTGATGGATACCGGAGGTAAGATCAGCCTTAAACTGGATCCGCTGGTGGATAAAGAAATGGTTATGGGTGATAAAGATGAAGTGAAGCGTGCCCTGATAAACATTATCAAAAACTCGATGCAGGCCATAGATGAACTTGAAGACACCAGCAAATCGGGCAAAGTTAATGTTGAAAGTCTGCGTAAGAACGGGTTCTATTCAGTTAAGATCAGGGATAATGGTGTTGGAATGGATGATGATACACAGCAAAAGCTGTTTGAGCCGTATTTTTCAACCAAATCAAGCGGTATGGGGCTGGGACTGGTGATAACCAAGAAAATACTCGATGATATGAAAGCACATATTAAAGTGAACAGCAGCCGTTCAGCAGGAACTGAAGTAGAGATCAATTTTAGGATCACAGGAAACCGGGTTCAGTGAATTTTGTAACTTTGGAACTTATTAAAAAAGGCGCCAATATTGGGCGCCTTTTGTTTACTTAAATCTCACGGTACAGATCATCTCTTAAAGTACCAATAATTCTCATCTTCAAAGAAGAACTCCATGCCATAATGCTTTCTTATCAGAACTTTGAACACAATGAATTTACCAGGAGCTTTTGTGATCTTTGGATGTCTTCCGAAATCACTGCATGTACTTAACTCAAATAAGGTAGTTCTTGCTATCTTACTTGGTTTGTACTCGCCAACATAAATGGTCTTTCTATCAAGCATTAATTCAATTTTAATTGCATAAATATATATATTCAAATACATAATGACAAGGAAAAATTACGTAATATAACGTCTGTACGTGATACAAAGTTGCGAAAAAAGTTATTTAAACCTTAAGATCATTAAAACAATATTAGTTAAATTAAATGATCTCCGGCTCATACATTTAACAGCAGACTAATGTTTTTAGTACCCTCATTCTTAAATTGAATTTGCCAATATAAATGCGTATTTTTAAAGAATTATGCAAAAATTATCGGGTTTTGTTCCAATTATCGGTGCGCCAAATGCAGGCAAATCAACTTTGCTGAATGCCGTTTTGGGGCAAAAACTTTCAATTGTAACTGCAAAGCCGCAAACTACACGGAATAAGATTACCGGCATATACACAAAAGATAATGTACAGATTGTTTTTGTGGATACACCGGGAATACTTGATCCAAAGTATAAACTGCAGCAGTTTATGAGCAGGGAAATAGAGTCGAGTATTATCGAATCCGATATAATTATCCTGGTGGTTGATATAAAAAAGTATGACCGGGAATCTTTCGGAAAACTATACGGCAAATACAGTAAAGAGTATAAAGGTCATAAATTATTCTGTGTTCTGAATAAGATCGATCTCATCAGGAAAGAAGATATACTCTCTGTTATAAAGGACCTTTCAGATAATTTCAAAATTGATGAAATAATACCAGTATCAGCGGTAAAAGGGTTTAATGTAGATGAACTTCTTAAAACTATCATTAAGTATCTGCCGGAAAACGAGTTCTATTTTGAGAGCGAGGTCCTTACGGCGCAGCCTGAGAAGTTCTTTGTTTCGGAGATAATAAGACAGAACGTGCTGCGCCAGTACAAAGATGAAATACCTTTTTCTGTTTACATAGATATAGAGGAGTTCAAAGAACGGGAAAACGGAAAAGATTTTATAAGGGCGGCGGTTATGGTAGAGCGCGAAACACAAAGGGCCATAATAATTGGTGAAGGCGGACTGAAAATAAAAAAACTGGGTGAATATTCCAGGAGATCAATTGAAGATTTCCTTGGAAGGCCCGTTTATCTTGAATTGTTCGTAAAAGTCCGTAAAGACTGGAAGAATGATGATGATTTTTTAAAAAGGAATTTCAACAAATTCGGTTCATCAGTAACATAAAGGCTAGAAATATTTGGATAAAACATTCAGCAATTACCGGCAGATAATAGATAAGAGACTGTTCGATTTTCTTGAGTCAGAGACCGAACGCTCCAAATACTGCAAGGATAACCAGAAATATCCCTATACGCTTTTTGACCCGCTGAATTACATTATGTCAGGCGGAGGAAAAAGGGTAAGGCCTATACTTGTACTTCTATCCTGTGAAGCGTTTGGAGGCAACACTGATAACGCCCTTGATGCCGCTATTGCGGTTGAAATACTTCACAATTTTACCCTCGTGCATGATGATATAATGGATAACGCAAATACCCGCAGGGGTAAACAGACCATTCATAAAAAATGGGATGTAAATTCCGCAATATTGGTGGGCGATGAGCTTATCGGACTTTCATACCGTTCATTACTTCGCTCTAAGACCGGGAATATTACAGGCGTTCTGCAGGCATTTACTGACGGGGTAATTGAAGTTTGTGAGGGACAGGCGCTTGATAAGGAGTTTGAAGTTAGCGCAGATGTTTCGATCGATGATTATAAAATAATGATAAGAAAAAAAACCGCGGAGCTGCTAAGAACATCCTCGGTTATGGGCGCGATAATCGGCTGCGCAGATAATACCGGTATAGAAGCTATTAGCAATTATTCAGAGAACATCGGGCTCGCTTTCCAGATACAGGATGACCTTCTTGACGTGATTGCTGATGAAGGTGAATTCGGAAAGAAAATAGGCGGCGATATTCTGGAAAGAAAAAAAACTTTCCTGTATTTAAAGGCCCTGGATATACTGGAAGGTAAAAAACGCGATGATTTTATGTATGCCTATAATTCAGGGAACGGAGATGAATCAAAGATAAAGGATATAGTTAAACTGTATAATGATATTTGCGTGATCGGTTCTGCAAAAGATGAGATTGCATCTTATACAGAAAAAGCTAACAGAAGTCTGGATTGCATTAAGAGCAGCAATGCAAGAGACCTGCTTGAAAGTTTTTCGGGTATGCTGCTGAACCGGAGCTATTGATGATTGAAAAAACCGTGACCATTGTAAATAAAGCGGGGATGCATACCAGGCCGGCTTCAAATATAGTTAAGATAGCCTCCAAATACAGGTCTGATTTTTTTATAATAAAGAATAATTACAGCATTAACGGTAAAAGCATTATTGGTGTAATGACACTGGCTGCGGAACAGGGTTCAAAGCTTACACTAAGGTTTGAAGGTGAGGATGAACAGAAAGCCGCCGCCGAGGTAGTAAAGTTTTTTGAAGAAGGGTTCGGAGAGCTTTAAATTAAACATGAATAACAAGCCTGAAAAAATATTTAAAGGTATTGCCGCTTCCAAAGGGATCTCGATTGGAAGACCCTTTGTTTACCGCGCAGAAGTGCCCAGTTACAAAGTTGATATTTCTCCGGCGCAGATCGTCTCTTCGGATGCGGAAATTTCTGATTACGAAAATGCCGTAAACCAGTCTGTTAAAGAGCTGAATAAAATATTCACCCTTGCCAAAGAAAAACTTGACGATAAGAATCTTCAGATCTTCGAAGCACAGCTTAGTTTTCTTTATGATAATTTTTTCCACTCAAAAGTAAAAGAACGCATCCGCTCTGAAAATAAGCAGGCATTTGTGGTTTTTAAAGAAGAGATCCAGATACTGGAAAACGCTATTGTATCTTCCAGAGATGAATACATTCGGGACAGGGTGAACGATATCGAGGATATGAAGAACCGTGTGCTCAGGAATCTTTTGAAGGGCAGGCTGGTATCTAAGATTACCGAAAATTCCATAGTTATCGCAAGGAATCTCTCTCCTGCTGATACAATTCTCTTCAGCAACAGAAATCTGCTTGGGATTGCTACCGATCTTGGTGGCATAAATTCTCACGTGGCGCTGATATCCCGTTCACTCAGGATTCCCGCTGTAGTTGCAATGCAGGATATTTCTGTTAACATCTCATCTGAAGACTCAATAATCATTGACGGTTATAAAGGGCTCGTTATCCGCAACCCGTCCATGGATACTATCAGTTCCTACGAAGAGCAGATTATAAAAAATAGCGAACTAGAGCGAAGGCTGGAGGAAATTGAAAAACTACCGACTGAAACCCGGGACGGAAAGTCCGTACGGCTTTCAACAAACCTGGAGTTCAATAATGAAGTAGATTATGTTGTAACACATTATGGCTGCGATGTAGGCCTGTACAGAACTGAACATTTGTTTATGGAGCAGGGTGACTTCCCCTCCGAAGAAGACCAATACCGCCAGTACAAGTTTCTGGCAGAGCATATTTATCCAAAAACTGTTACTATCAGGACCTTTGATATAGGCGGCGATAAGATACTGCCGGATTCCCAGAAGGAACTGAACCCGTTCCTGGGCTGGCGCGGAATAAGGATCTGCCTGGATAAGAAAGAGACATTCCTTACGCAATTGAGAGCAATACTTAAAGCTTCAGCGGGCGGGAATCTTAAGATCATGCTGCCTATGATCTCCGGAATTGAAGAGGTAAAAAAAACTTTTCAGTACCTGGAAGAAGCAAAATCACAGCTGCGGGAGGAAAATATCCGTTTTGATGAGAAGATACAGGTTGGTGTAATGATCGAAATTCCTTCTGCTGTTATACTTGCTGATGAGCTTGCAAAGATGGTTGATTTTTTCAGTATAGGCACCAATGATCTAGTCCAGTATTCACTTGCAGTCGATAGGGATAGCAGCCTTGTATGTGAAATGTACGAGAAATTTCATCCCGCAGTATTGCGGCTTATTGATATGACAGTCAGAAGCGCCGCTAAGAACAATATTCCCGTTAGTGTTTGCGGAGAAATGGCTTCTGATCCGTACGCAAGTCTGTTGTTGATTGGGATGGGAGTTACAGAGCTCAGCGTGGTTTCTACACAGTACTTACAGATAAAACGTCTTATCAGGCTTGTTAACTATGAAAACTCCCGAAAAGTAGCTGCTAAAGTATTAACCATGAGCACAATAGAGGAGGTTAAAACCTACATTGAAGAATGTTTTAATAAAAATATCGGCGAGCAGCTGGAGGCTTTGAACTGAAGAAAATTTATTTATGATCACAAAAACAGAAATAGAAATACATGATAGCGCCGGGATGTTTGATGTAATTGCTGCATTCCCCGGGCAGCTTAAACAGGCATTTGAAATTGGAAGCAATATTGATATTAAACTTGAAGTCTCAGGGATAAGGAACATTATTATTACAGGTCTTGGCGGTTCTGCAATAGGCGGTGACCTGCTTCGAAGTTACCTTCAGTATGAAATTAGTATTCCGGTTCAGGTGAACAGGAATTACTTCATTCCTGCATACGCGGATGAACATACAATGGTAATATGTTCCAGCTATTCAGGTGATACTGAAGAAACAATTTCAGCCTATAATGATGCCAAAAGCAAAGGCTGCAAAATTGCCTGCATTTCAGCAGGAGGGAAGCTGACCATTATGGCTGAAAATGACGGAAACTATGTGGTGAAAGTTCCGCGCGGCTACCAGCCAAGATGTGCCCTGGCTTTTTCTTTTATTACAATGCTGATGCTGTTTGTAAAACTAAAATTTATAAAAGAACGGGATAATGAAATTGCAGGGCTTATTGACGTGATGAGCAGCAGATCTGCTGTTTATTCAGATTTCTCCGGCGGTACAAATCCTGCACTGAATATAGCCGAGCATTTACATGGCAGGATTCCTGTGATCTATTCATCAAATGACCTGCTTGATATAGTGAATCTCCGCTGGCGGGGACAATTTGCTGAAAATTCCAAAACTTTGGCCTTTGGCAATTACTTCCCGGAATTAAACCACAATGAAATAGTTGGGTGGCAGGAAAATTCAGAATTTTTGCGTAATTTTGCATTAATATATCTCCTCGATAGGGAAGATAACCCCCGGATCGTGAAGCGTCAGAAGATCACAAAAGAGATACTGGAGCCTTACAGGGGGATAGATATTGAGATCGAATCTGAAGGAAATTCAAAGCTGGAAAGAATATTCGATCTTGTGTACCTGGGTGACTGGATCAGTTTTTATCTTGCGGTAATAAATAAAACAGACCCGACACCTATTGAAAAAATCAACTTGTTAAAAAATAAATTAATGGAGAGTTAGATCCGTGTGGATTGAATTGTTAATTTCTGTTATTAAAATTGCTACTGTACTTACAGTTCTTCTTGTTTCGGTAGCTTATGCGGTTTATGCTGAGCGCAGGGTTTCTGCTTTCATGCAAAACAGGTACGGACCCAACAGGGTGGGGTACCAGGGTTTACTGCAGTCATTTGCAGATGTTATAAAACTTGTCTTCAAAGAGGATATTGTTCCGGTAAAAGCAAATAAACCCATTCACACTCTTGCGCCAATGATTTCGATTTTTGTGGCGCTAACAACAATTGCCGTAGTGCCCTTTGGTCATACAATAGAGCTTTTCGGCAGAATTATTTCACTTCAGATCACCGATGTTAACGTTGGCATACTTTATATTCTTGCTTTAACCTCTTTGGGGGTTTACGGCATAACATTAAGCGGATGGTCTTCTAACAGTAAATACTCGCTTTTTGGCGGAATTCGCTCAAGCGCGCAGATGATAAGTTACGAGCTCTCTATGGGGCTTTCTGTTGTGGGTATAATTCTCATAACCGGCTCACTAAGCCTCCAGGATATTGTTCTTCATCAGAACGGATGGAAATGGAACCTTGTGCTGCAGCCGCTTGGATTCATAATTTTTCTTGTAGCTTCATTCGCGGAAACAAACCGCTCTCCTTTCGATCTGCCCGAAGCTGAACCTGAGCTTGTTGGCGGTTATCACACGGAATATTCCAGTATGAAGTTCGCCTTGTTCTTTCTTGCCGAATATGCCAATATGATAGTTGCTTCAACTGTAATTGCGACATTATATCTCGGCGGATGGCAGTTCCCTTATCTGCAGAGCTTTGGATTACCGCCAATGGCTGTATCAATTTTACAGGTTTTAACTTTCTGTGCTAAGGTGGCATTCCTTGTATTTTTCTTCATCTGGGTGCGCTGGTCGCTTCCAAGATTCAGGTATGACCAGCTTATGAATCTGGGCTGGAAGGTTATGCTGCCGCTTTCTATACTGAATATAATTGTAACTGCAATACTGGTTTCTGTGTTAAAGTAAGTGTGGTTTCACATAATTTAGATTTAAAGGGATATTAATTAACTAATTTTTAGCGAAAAATGAAAAGAATTATCGTTTTAGCAGTCTTAATGTTCGTACTTTCACTTACCGGAAGAAATTACGCCCAGGGCTATGAATTTGACCTGAATGACCTTGAAGGCAACAGTGTTAAACTTTCTGAACTGATAAAACAGGGTCCTGTATTTGTGCAGTTTTGGGCAACATGGTGCGTACCCTGCAAAGAAGAAATGAAAGTTCTTAATGAGCTTTGGGGTAAGTATAAAGATTCAGGGTTTGTATTTGTTGCCATCAGTATAGATGATCAGAAATCACTCAGCAAAGTAAAACCGTACATTGAATCAAAAAGCTATAAATTCCCGGTACTTTATGATACCGATAAGAACGTATTCAGTAATTTCGGAGGACAGGATCCGCCGTTTTCGGTGTTTGTTGACCGCAATGGAAGCGTTTATAAAACCTATTCAGGCTATATGCAGGGCGATGACGCGAAGCTGGAAAGCGAAATAAAAGAAGCTTTAAAGATAGGAAAGAATTAGAAATGATGAGAACTAAGGGGGCAGTAATATTATTTTTTCTCGTTTTAATTTCCGGAACCATAACAATTTATTCTCAACCCAAACTAAATGTCAGAGTTTCGGCTTCAAACCTTCTGCGATACGGCACCGGTGTTGAAAACAGCGTGACTGAGGATGTAAATAAAAAATATTTCGAAGAGCTTTTTGACGGAAGACTTTTTGTCAATGATTTTTTGGCAGGTGTCAGGTTTGAGTATGACGATCCCATTGAATTCGGTAAATCAGTAAAAGGCATTTCACAAAGATTCCTTGAATTCAAAAAAGATGACTTCACTGTACGGGGCGGCAATTTTTATGAGGTTTTTGCCAGCGGTTTAACGCTGAATTCTTTTGAAAGCAGGCCTATTGGCTGGAATACAATTTTTGATGGCGGCAAGATCAATTACAAACATTCATTCGGTAAAAAGGGCACGGTAAAATTCAACAGTACTCTGGTTGCCGGCGGTATGGATTTTACTGATATTAATGATACTGCAAGAACAGAAAACTACAGCATACGCGCTGTTAATTTCAGTCTTTCGCCGGTAAAATATGTTACTTTTGGAGGTTCGTATCTGTATACTGACGGTAAGATACCGACGGGTAATTTAATAACAGATATCAGCGCTGAAATATTCGAAGGTAACCTGGGGCTTAATTACAAAGGGCTTAGCCTGTTGTTTTCCTACGCAAATAAAGTAACTATCAATCAGCCTAATGCCATATTTACTCAATCCAAAGCCCCCAGGGGTGATGGAGCGTACGGTTCGATATCTTACACCCGCGAGGGATTTGGGATCACAGTAGATTATAAGAATTACAGATTCAACGTTACCACACCAGACCAGCGCAGCGCAAATGATCCTTTTAAATCATTGCCTTTCCAAAACGCGCCTTCGGCCATAAAAGTGTATTCATCAACACTGCTTTCCAGATTTCCGCACAACGTGGATTTTAATGATGAAGTTGGCTGGCAGGTGGATGTATTTTATTCGCCAACGCCAAAGCTTACGCTTAACGCAAATGCATCACTCACAAGCAGGCACTATGACTATGCTGATGTTGATACTACTACGCTTACAAGGTATGAAAGAATTGACAGAAGCGCCTTTTTGCCATCAACAAAAAATGAATTTTCGCCCTACTGGGAGCTTTTCTTTGAAGCTGAATACTATGCTTCAAAAAGCCTGAAAACTAAACTTGGCGTTTCAAGAAAAACAAATATATTGTACAGTATTGTGAATCCGGGCGCAAGTGATATCATCAGAACATTTACTGTACCGCTTGAAGTGCAGTATACATTCGGTAAAATTTACGGCGTAAAGCTTAACGCTGAATTTCAGCAGGCATATAACAGCCTCCGCTCCGGTGATACTCATTTCTGGAGCCAGTTAACAACGCTTAGCGTTTCACGCTCGCCAAATATTATTGTTTCGGGCACCGCTGAAGTAACCAATGATGAAGAGGACCCATCAGGCAAGAAATACTGGGTAAAAGGAGAACTGGTATATAAGTTCAATTCTGCCAACACAGTAATTTTATCATATGGCAGCGAGCGCGGCGGCATTCAGTGCTCAAGCGGAATTTGCCGTTATGTAAATCCTTTCAACGGCTTCAGGTTAACAATTATGAATAACTTCAATTAAGACAGGTACAATGAAATATTTTAAATTCGTTCTGATTGCGGCAGTTCTCATATTCTTCCACGGATGCGAGAGTAATGACTCCACAACAAATTCCGTTTACATTCCGCAGCCGGTTAACAAGAAAGTACTGGTTGAGTTTTTCACTAACGCGGGATGCAATCCCTGTATAGCCGCACATGAATATCTTGACCAGATCAATGTTAACTCGGGTACTACCATAAATGATACAAGTGTGATTATTTTAAGCTATCACACAAAGTATCCGTATATACTCGATTCGCTCTACAGGGCAAACATAACACAAAACCAGGGCAGATCTGATTACTACGGAGTTAACACTACTCCGCAGGGCAGACTTAACGGTATCAGTATGGGACAGTATTCGTCTTCTACATGGAGCGCGCAGATTAATGCTGAATTCAAAACAACAAATTACCTTAATATAACTCTCCAAAACAGCTATGATGAAGCTCTTGATACCGGAACTGTTACCGCTGATATTCAGCTTGTTAATGCGCTTCCGTCATCAAACAATGTGATACACATGGTAATAATTGAAAATAACATATCATATGTAACCGCCCCGAACGGGATCACTTCTCCTGATGATGTAATGAGAAATATGATAACAGGCAAAGACGGCGAATCTATTTCGATTGGACAGACCAATACTGTATCCAGGTCATATAGTCTTAACAGCAACTGGGACCCCGATGAGTGCTGGATGATAGTATTTGTGCAGAATCCCGATACAAAACAGGTTTTTGGAGTAGAACGTATAAAAATTTTAAAATAGTCAGTCAATTTTAACAATCATTTTCATAAAGCATCTGCTTCAGGCAGATGCTTTTTTTATTTGTTACGCCTGAATTAAACTGTTTACGGTATTTTTCTGTTCAGAACAGTAAAATTGGTTTATAGCTATTTAAGTGATTTATGTTTAATTAATTTACCTTAGATTTGATGTAACAAACGGGGGAATTAACATGGAATTCAGAAAAATTGCTGTGATCATTCTGGGTATTTTTTTGATCCTGCCTTTATCTTACAGCCAGTCAAACCGAAAAATGTACGGAATTACAATTGACGGCATAAACAATATAAATAATATAGTAACTGCAATAGGCAGCCACAGGTACAGGATGACAACACGCATTGTGTTTGATGAATGGATACCCGCTGCTGATTATACTAACGCAGTAAATAAACTTGACAGCGTTTGTGTAATTATGGGTGAACTGCTTGACAGCTATTACGTTAAGGATTATTCCGTGGCGCAGTATAAAGCCCGTACTGATGAATATATGAATACCCTTGGCAGCAAAGTTGATATATGGGAAATCGGCAATGAAGTTAACGGTGAGTGGCTTGGGAATAAAGATTCTGTGAAGGCAAAAATAAACTACGCTTTCAATAAAGCCAATCAGCTGCAATACCGTACTGCGCTGACTTTGTACTATAACAAAGACTGCTGGGAAAATCCGCAGAACGAAATGTTCCGCTGGGTTAATACCAACATAAGTCCTGAAATGAAACAGGGGCTGAACTACGTGTTTGTTTCATATTATGAAGATGACTGCAATAACCTTCAGCCTAACTGGCAGCGGGTTTTTGACAGTCTTCATGTAATTTTCCCTAATTCAAATCTTGGTATAGGTGAGTGCGGCACCACAAACGCGGCATTGAAGGAAACATATATAAACCGGTACTATAAAATGCATATCACAACCCCCAAATATATCGGCGGGTATTTTTGGTGGTACTACAGGCAGGATTGCGTGCCGTGGACAAACAAACCGCTATGGGGAATAATTGAATACGCTATAAGGGCATCTGTACTTCTGTATGATTCAAATGAAAATGAACTGATGAAAGACGGAGACGGATACTGATTTGAATTGTCATTGAATTATTATCAGTGAACATTTGATTCGTTAATCAACTAATTGTAAATAATGATCCCGGATTTCTATTAACTTCTCAATTACGGGTTCCATTTCTCTTATCATCATTAATTCCATTCTGAATTTGGATATATTAGGCAGACCTTTAAGATAACCCGAATAAAACTTCCTTATTTCAAGTACTCCATATGTCTCGCCTTTGGCCTCGCAATTGAGCTTAAGGTGCTGTATGCAAATATCGATCTTCTCCTCAATTCCGGGTTCAGTATATTTCCCTGTCGCTAAGAATTCCTTCGATTGTTTAAATATCCATTGGTTCTGTATCGCCCCTTGTCCTATCATAACAGCATCTGGTTCATATGTATCAAACGCAAATTTTACATCTTCGGGTGATCTGACATTTCCGTTAAGTATAATGGGGATCGTTACACCTGCATCTTTGATGCGTTTTACCCAGCTCCAGTCTGCATCGCCCTTATTGCCCTGGCTGCGAAGCCTGCAATGCACAGTAAGCGCCTTTATGCCGATTGATTCCATTATTTTCGCTACTTCAACAATTACAATTGAATTCTCATCCCACCCCAGGCGGGTTTTGAGTGTTACGGGTAGATTTGTATTTGCCATAACAGATTCCGCAATTCTCTGCATTTTGGGCAAATCTCGCAGCAGACCCGCGCCTGCGCCGCGCATGGCTACATCCTTAACCCAGCAGCCGCAGTTTATATCAATAAAATCGGGATTCGCCGTAGTAGTTATGCGTGATGATTCCGCCATGGATTCTTCATTGCCGCCGTATATCTGTATCGCAAGCGGGCGCTCTTCTTCATAAAAGAACAGCTTTTCTCTTGCTTTTCGGGCATCACGTATCAACCCTTCTGAGCTTATAAACTCCGTATACAGCACATCAGCGCCAAGTTTCTTGCATATCATACGGAATGGAGGCTCGGTAACATCCTCCATCGGCGCTAAAACTATCTTATTTTTGAAATCTGGTAACATAGGGGCAAAAATAATTATTAATTAATGCAGTTAAAAGTCAAACAGAATATGTATGCAATTACATCCCAACCGTATTACTTGAGTGGCGGTATTTATCCTTAAGCAGCCTTAGACTCATCACAGTCGCGCCAATCATTACAATTCCGCCCGTTAAAAACGGTGCAGCAAAGCTGATGTAATGATAAACCAGCCCGCCCCAGCTTGGACCTATAAACCTTGCAAATGATGCCAGCGACTGCGTTAAGCCAAGTATTCCGCCCTGTTCATCACGCTCACTGAATTTGGAAATTAAACCCAAGCCAATACTAAGCAGCAGACCGTTACCAAAGCTCATCAAAAATAAACTTCCAAGCAGTAAAACGAGTATATGATTTGAAAAGGGGATTGTCCCCAGACCAACTCCCATAATAACGCAGGCGGCAATAAATACTTTCCTTTCGTCAAATATTTTAAGTATCGGTCGTATCAGCAGACCCTGCGTAATTGCGCCAACAAGTCCGGTGAATGCGAATAAATAACTTACCTCTTCAATATCAAAACTGAAGCCGTTCTTGCTTTCAGCGTATAACTGGAAAGTTGAGAATATATTTGAAATTGAAAAAACCACAATAAAGTACAGCATTATCAAAAATCCTACGTGCGGATGTTTGAGCGCGGAAATAAGTTTTTTCAGTCCGTTTTTCAGATTGAATCCGCCCATAGTTTTTGCGCCGCGCAGCTCTTTGGGTAATGATTCCGATACAAAAAATATTGTCAGCAGAAGCGCTAAGAAGGACAGCAAAGCCGAAAAATAAGTAGGGAAGTCATACCCGAAGCGCTTAGCCATTATGCCGCCTATAAAGGGACCGAAAACAAAACCTAACCCGAAAGCCGCGCCGATGAGTCCCATACCTTTTGAGCGGTCCTTAGGCGGCGTAACATCGCTTATGTAAGCCATAGCCGCGCCAATGTTAGCCGAAAAGAATCCTGCCAGCGCGCGTGATATAAACAACAGTGGAATTGATTTGAGCACTCCCCCCAATACCAGGCCGGTAATAATATATGAAAATACATTCCCGCCAAGCCCAAAAATAAGTATAGGCTTCCTGCCGTAAATATCTGAGAGTCTGCCCCACAAAGGATTGAATATGAACTGCATTAAAGAAAATATTCCTACTATTAATCCAATAAGCGTTTCATTCATTGCAAGCTCATTCTGCGCAAATGTCGGCAGAATAGGAATGAGTATCCCGAAACCAAGAAGATCGATGAATACCGTTAAAAAAATGATCCAGATGCGTCTATCCAAACTTTATATATCCTCAGCTAAAAGCGATGGATCCCATGTTAAAATTTATAAAAAAATGTTTCAAAACAGTTAAGAAGCTTAGGGTAATTGTATGCCGGTTCTTAATACCTGCTTTTTTTCCTCTTATCTTCGCCCCACAAAAGTTTACCCGTAAGAACTTTAAAATAATTGCTTTCAAGCGCTTTTGCTATCTTAATTTTGTAGGGAGCTTTCTTTAATTCAATAATTGCCGGCGCGTTTAATTTTATAATATCATTGCCGTCACTTACAACATTAATTGGTACTCTTGAATTTACCTTCACCTTAAATACGCCGTTATCAGGGAGTATTACGGGCCTTGCAGTTAGTGTGTGCGGCGAGAGCGGTGAGAGTATGAATACTTCCGTTTTTGGGAATACAATGGGTCCGCCGGCTGAAAGCGAATAGCCGGTTGAGCCCGTTGGCGTTGAAATTATCATCCCGTCAGCGTGGTAGCTGTTTACAAGCTGGTTATTGAAGTAAACACTTATCTCAATGGTCTTGACAATTTCGTTCTGGTTAATAACTATCTCGTTCATGCCGTGTACAACCTTGCGGGTATTATGCCCGTTTATTGAAACGGCTTCAAGTATAGTGCGTTCATCTATAAGGTAGTCTCCGTTTACAACTTTTTTTACAAAAGAAACCACCTCGCGGGTAGATGTCTCTGCAAGGAAGCCCAGTTTGCCAAGGTTCACTCCAATAATCGGAATATCCCTGTTTCCAACCAGCTTGGCAGTTGCCAGAAATGTACCATCGCCGCCGATTGATATCATAAAATCACATTTTTTCACAAGTTCTTTTTCCGAAGCCACTTGCTGCGATCTCAGCTTGTGTGAAAATTGTCTTCTTATCTGCGCGGCTATTTCAGCTTCGCATATATAATTGATCCCTGCCAAATCCAGACCTTTTACCAGCCTGTGAACTATCATGGCTAGTTCTGCCTTTGCCGTATTTCCCCGTATTCCGAATATCACTTTTCTTCTGAGTTATTTGTGCTTTCCGTTTCAGCTTTTTCTATTTCTTCAGAGGGTTTTGTTTCATCACTTTTCGGCTCTTCGGGCTTTTTTGCCTCGTCAATGTAATTCAGTTTTAATTGACCCAATGTGTTATCAAGGAACTTCGCCTCATATTCAGATAACTGTCCTTTGGTTTTTTCCTTAAGCATATCCATTATATCAATTGAAAACTGTGCCTGGGTCAGGTCGCGCTCTGTTTTATCCGTCATAGGATTTTTAATCTTACCCATTGCCATCATAGCTGACATTTCAAATGAACCGACAAGGTACATAAAAAGCTGAGTATTTTTTTCTTTACTATCCATACTGTAACTGCTATTAATTATTTAACTTAGATTTATTCATCAAATATAGTTTAGAGTACTTGGTCATTACATGAACTGATGATAATGAGCATAAAACCAGCCCCGTGTAGCCATCCAGAATTCCCAATTTCAAAAAATACATCTTAAAGAATGCAAATGCAGGTCTAAAAATAATATCAAAAAACGAAGCCTTTTTGCCTTTGGCTTTTAGCTCTTCAGCGCTAAGGGAAGTGTAATTATTGAGTTTGTTTATATAATGCTCAAAATCCCGGTCAGTATAATGAAGGATATCGTGTTTAAGTCTGCCTGTACTGCCATTATAAACAGCTTTTTCGTGAACAAGCAGGGAATCAAACCGTATGCCTGCGGATCTTTTGAATAATCTTAGAGTGAAATCAGGGTACCAGCCCGAATGTTTAATGAATTTATTGATAAAGAAGCTCCTGCGGTTTACTAAATATGCCTCATGTTTGGGATTCAGGCCATTGTGACCATTGATAAGTGCAGATATTTCTTCCTTTAGCTCAGGGGAGATCCTTTCATCTGCATCAATCCATAATATCCACTCAAAGGATGCCTTTTCGATCCCGATATTCCGTTTTTCGCCGTAAGGTAAATTGCCGGTTATTGTTATGTTATTTGTGAATTCACGTGCAAGCTCGCAGGTATTATCGCTGCTGGCTGAGTCAATTACAATTATCTCATCACACCATTTAAGCGATTCAAGGCACTCCGTAATATTAGCAGCCTCATTATATGTTATCACAATTGCGCTTATCTTAGCCATTGGGAAGCAGATCTCCCTTCGATTTGAATTTTAATGCTAAGAAAGCCAGGGCAAGGTTAAACCAGAATACTGCGGCGAATTCCGCATCACCAAAATTCCATTCGGTTAGCCCGGCGACCTGCAAAGCGATCATTGATGTAACTGAAATTAATGCGAGTATATTCAGGAATTCAGACTCACGCGTCTTCAGCCAGGTTTGAATCTGCTTTACGAAAATATAGAGCATTAATATCAGCCACGCGGCAAATCCAATGATACCAAAATTGACAAGTATCTGAAAAATATTGCTGTGCATGTGCGAACCTTCGCCGTGGTACTCAGGAGTTTTATACATCCTGTAAATTACATTATTATCAACATCACCCACACCAAATGGGAGGTTATCCTTGATTATCTTAACAGATGTTTCCCACATCACAATCCTGGAGTGATTGCTTGGGTGATTCAGGTCAGCGATACTCAATACTCTGTTTGTCATCGCATAGGGAGCTAAAAATAAAAATAAAACTGTAACTGCTATCAATCCGCCGAGAAAATATTTATTTTTAAGTAATCCCATTACAACCAGAGCCGCAAACAAAGCAAGCATTGCATTACGTGCATTGGTAAGGTAAAATGTAATGATAAGCGGCACCGTTAAAAGTGCAAGATAAAGCTTATTCATCAGGTAATTTTTCTTCAACAGGAAAAAGGGGATAATGATAAGCAATATCATCATTTTTATTTCACCGTTTGTTACGGGATAGCCGTAATATTCAAGCCTGTATTCAGCCAGTGGTTTTGTTGGATTCGGCAAATACTCCAGTGCAAACCGCACAATTTCTATCGTTGATATCAATGCAGTGAAAATAATAAATACAATCAGCATCTTTTTAAGATGCGAAGTATTTTTTATAAATAAAATTGAAGCAATAAATATGATATATAAAGATATTTTCCGGTAGATGTGGTCGAATGAGTCAGCGGGATTGCCGCACACCGCCGATGAAATCACCTGAACAAGAATAAATGCTGCAATCAGGTAAAGCAGGTTTCGGTCAATCTGCAGTTTTTCATTTGTTACTATTAGTTTAAATACAGTCAGAATTATCAACCCGCCAATACCGATTGACGAAGTAGCAATTGAAAATTGCGATGTAAACACCGCCATTCCAATAAATACATATATCAGAATATCTGTGTACCTGTTAATATTTTCTTTTACTGTTGAAATATGGTATCCTTATAATTTACCCTGCAGCTTTAGCAATTTTAAATGTGAAAGAAAACTTACCATTGAATAACAAAAACTTATGAAAAATCCGCCCGTGCCGTCTTTAAATCCTTTTCTGGATAAATATACGCGTAAAAATGCTGATAAAGCGTGAGTGAAAACGCCGAATTTTGATATCTGTTTATTGTTTACAAGCTTCTCGCGGGCTTCAAGGGTGCTGTATAGATTTATCTTATCCATCATATGCGTCATATCACGGAAAGAGTAGTGAATAAAATCATTTTTCAGCTCAACAACAGTTCCCGTGATCTCAACTCCCTCGTGTATTATCCTTGGTGTAACTGAAGCGTGCTGCTTATTAAACAGCCGTATGTGTTTATCGGGGTAAACGCCTGAGTGTTTTAACCATTGCCCGAAATAATAATTTTTCCTGTTCAGCTTGTAACCGTAAACTCCGGCCACAGGATTGAGTGAAAGTATCTCATCCTTAAGTTCGGGAGTGATCCTCTCATCTGCATCAAGAAATAATATCCAGTCATTTGAACATTTTTCAAATGACATAGCGCGTTTTTCACTGAATACATCGGAATCAGTTGAAAACAATTTATCTGTGTAAGCTGAAGCCAGTTCAAGAGTTTTATCAGTGCTGTTTGAATCAATAACAATAATCTCATCTGCCCACTTCAGGGTTTCGAGACACGCCTTAATATTTACTTCTTCATTCTTGGTTATTACGACTGCAGAAATTTTCAATTTAAAATTAGCTGATTAATTCAAGTCTCTATTTTTCTTGTCACCCTGAACTTGTTTCAGGGTCTATTAAAATACTCCGAAATCTTTCAAGAAGCTAAAATCTATATGTTTGCAGGCAGATGCTGAAACAAGTTCAGCATGACCTAAAAAACTATTACCCAAACTGCATTTCATAAAGCTTTTTATAAATACTCTTTTCATCCTTAAGCAGCTCATCGTGTGTGCCAACACTCGTTATTTTCCCGCCATCAACAACCACTATCCTGTCAGCATCTTTAATTGTAGATAACCTGTGCGCAATTACAATTGATGTGCGGTTCAGCATCAGCCTTTCTATCGCTTCCTGTATCAAATGCTCTGATTCCGTATCAAGCGATGAAGTTGCTTCATCTAGTATCATGATCGGGGCATTCTTTAACAGTGCTCGGGCGATTGCAATTCGCTGCTTCTGTCCCCCTGATAGCCGCAAACCGCGCTCACCAATGACAGTATCATATCCCTTTTCGGTGTTCACAATAAAATCATGCGCGTTGGCATTCTTTGCGGCATTGACTATATCAGCTTCGGGAATATGCTCCTGTCCATACGCAATATTATTGCGGATAGTATCATTAAACAGAATAATTTCCTGTGTAACTATACCAAACAAATTGCGCAGTGAGCTTATTTTTATATCCTTTATATTAACGCCGTCTATTTCAATATCACCCGAGGTAACATCATAGAAACGGGGGAGGAGATCAACCATCGTTGATTTACCCGCTCCGCTTAAGCCTACAATTGCGATATTTTCATTCTTCGCAATTTTTATGTTTACGCTATCCAGTATCATCCGGTCAACGGAGTTATAAGTAAAGCTCACATTCTTAAACTCAATGCTTCTGTCAAATCCCGTTTTATCTCTGGCATTCGGTTTATCTTCGATATCCGGTTTAGCGTCAATAATTTCAAATATCCTGTTGGCTGATGCGTATGATTCCTGTATACGGTTCGAGACCGAGCTGAAATCTTTAATTGGCGACATTAACTGGAAAATAATCAGCAAAAAGCCTATAAACTCTTCCGGAGCAAGTGAATTGCCCGAAAATATTTCTTTGCCGGCATACCATATTATAAATACTCCCAGCGCAACGCTAACTATTTCCGTTAGCGGACGCGTCATATCATTATACACGGCGCTCTTCATTAATGAGCGGAAGTAATCTTTTAGTTTGAACTCAAACCGTTTCTTTTCAAACTCTTCCATCCCGAAAGCGCGGATTATCTTTCCGCCGTAAATATTCTCCGATATTACTGAAGTGAACTCACCCAGCTTTTCCTGCACGCGGATGCTGTATTTCTTTAGCTTCTTGCCAAGGAAAATTATCAGCAGTACGCTCAGCGGAACCGTTATCATCGAAATAAGCGTAAGCTTCCAGCTTATCAAAAATGCCATTGTAAGGAAAGTTACAATAAGCACAGGCTGTTTTATCAGATCTGTGAACGTAACTGATACAGTGTTCTGTATCGTATTGACATCGGTTATAAAACGGGATACTATATCACCTGAGCGTCTTTCATTAAAGTATTTGAGCGAAAGGGAGTTGAATTTCTCGAACATTCTGCGCCTGAGGTCTGTAATTAATGATTTTTCCACATACTGAGTCAATATTCCCTGCATGAAGGCGAAAATGTTCTTAAGCAGGTAAGCTGAAAACAGCAGTAAGCAGACTTTTACAAGCGCGCTGTATTTATCACTACCGGCGAATATCCATTTATCAACTGATTGCCTTAATGCATCAAAGAAATTCTGCGAGGGAAGTACTGAAAGATCTGTTGGAGTGCCCGTAAAAAGTGTTTTAAGCAGGGGGATTGAAAGGTAAATAGAGGCGGCATTACATGCCGAGTAAATTATTATTAATACAAACGATAACACTAACAGGTGCCTGTAGGGTTTTAAAAGCTTAACTAACTTGAAGTATTCTTTCATTAAAAGTGTTTCGTTAACAGCCCCGAAGGGGCTCGTTCCGAGCAAAAATAGTTTAAAATCCATTTATAATAAATGGTATTTGCTGTAAATATATCTTATTTGCATTTTTATAAAAAAATAAAGATATTGAGTAACTAATTAACTATTTTTAAACAAACCATCACACAATGAAAACAAAACTTCGATTTGCTTCAGGATTTTTCGTATTGTTCTTCGTTTTAACTTCCGCTTTGTATTCTTATCCTAAGTTTGCGGCTTATACGGGTGAAAAATGCCAGAGCTGCCATGTCAATCCAACCGGCGGTGGAATGAGGAATCTTTACGGCGTGAAGTACGGCAAAGATAACCTGTATTTCAAATTCTGGGAAAAGGCAAACAAAACAACTGAAATCGATCCACAGCTTACAAAAAGCATTTCAATGGGTTCAGATATGAGGATGGTATTCATTGATGACCAGACCGGGGAAGGAAATCCGAACTTCAATTCATTTTTCCAGATGCAGGGGGACCTGTATGTAAACGCCCAGCTGAATAAGTATATCAATTTAATGGTAGCGCCGGGTTTATATATACCAAACACATACGGTCCAAATCCGCTCCCAACCAAATATGAAATTTACGGTATGGTATCAAATCTACCTGCAGGGCTTTATTTCAAAGCAGGCAGGTTTATTCCGAACTTCGGCGTAAAGATTCCCGAGCACAGAGCATATAACAGGATATTTAACGATATGTACACTCCCTACGCGAGTGATGCGGGAATAGAAGTCGGTATAGCTCCCAGTTTCTTCACACTCTCAGCGGGATTTTCAAACGGTTCAAGTGTGAACATAAACAACCAGCGCAACAACAGCTTTGATTTTGATAATCAGAAACAGGTTACTGTTTCGGGTGATTTCCGCTGGGCAAGCAAAAAAACTAAATATACTTTCGGTATTGGCGGTTCATTTTTGAGCAATCCGTTTAAGTATGACCCCGCAAATAATATCAACGCGCTTCGCCAGATGGCAGCGGGATTTTTATCAATCGGCTTGTTTGAAAGAGTCGCAATTATTGGCGAGCTTGCTTATAACAGGCTTGATATAAGGGATTCAATGGCAACGCGCTCAGATTTCCGCACTATCTTCGGTGAAATTGATATCAGGATTTCAAAGGGTGTTGAGCTGAAAGTTCAATACGAAAATTATGATAACGCGCTTGGCTTAAAGAACAGCGAAACCGAACGCCAGCGTTACAGCTTTGGGGCAGTGTTCTATCCTTTAAGCGGACTTGAAGTTGAAAGCATCTTCCGTTTAGTGCGCAACGGCAAGGGTGACCCCGAACCAACTAACTTCACAGATTTCAAGGATGATGAATTCCAGACAGTTATCAAGTTTTATTTCTAACAGCAAAAGTTATTCACGCTTTAACGAAGACACGCCTTTAAAAGCGTGTCTTTATTTTTATTTAGCTGTCATATTCAGAACTGTTTCATTGTACAAAATGTTATCTATATAAATATTGCAGATCTAAAGTAACTTAATGCCAAAAATAATTTCTACAGCCACTTCTGATGCACCGTATATACTGCCCCAAAGCGAGATCAAGAATTTTATTTATAATCTTTTCTCAGGCAGCGGACTTGAAATTGAAAGACTGATAAGTGTTTTTGATAACTCCGAAATCACCCAAAGGCATATATCTGTAAAACCTGAGTGGCTTGCTAAAGAACATACTTTTAAGGAGCAGAGCGAGATCTTCACTGAAGTCTCTTTAGAACTTGCAAAGCAGGCAATAGTGGAATGCCTGGCTGGAGTTAATATCAATCCCGCTAAAATTGATAATATGATTTATGTTACAAGTACGGGAGTTATGACTCCAACCTTAGACGCACGGTTGTTCAATGAACTTGGGTTTAACAGTCACATAAAACGCCTTCCCCTGTGGGGACTCGGCTGCGCCGGAGGCGCGGCAGGTATAAGCCGCGCAATGGATCTGACAAAAGCTTACCCAAAGGAAAATGTGCTTGTTGTTGCTGTTGAGCTGTGCAGTCTGACTTTCCAGAAAGATGACATTTCAAAGAGTAATATAGTCGCTGCTTCTCTCTTTGGTGATGGCTGCGCATGCGTTTTGATTGCCGGTGATGAAAATGAGCTTTCGGCAAATGAAAATTGCCCTGAACTGGTTGCTTCGCTATCCACAATTTATGATAATTCACTTGATGTTATGGGCTGGGATATTGTTGATACCGGATTCAGCGTGGTATTCAGCAGGGATATACCAACAATTGTGAAAGAGAATGTTAAACCAAATATTGCTGAATTGCTTTCAATGCACAATATGTCAATTGAGGACATTAAGCATTATATCACCCATCCTGGGGGATTGAAAGTAATAAATGCTTATGAAGAATCATTGGGACTTAAGCAGGGTACTCTGAATATATCACACAAGATATTGAAAGAACATGGCAACATGTCATCGCCGAGTGTAATTTACGTACTGGATGAGTTCCTGAAAAATGTTCAGAGTACAAAAGCGGGGGAGTATGGACTGATATCTTCACTTGGTCCCGGCTTCAGTTCTGAATTAGTACTATTTAAAACTTCCTGATATGCTCTTTTATATAGTAATCGGGTTTGTAATACTTCAGCGGCTGGTTGAGCTTGTTATTGCCAAAAGGAATGAGAAGAAGAGTCTTGCTGCAGGCGGAATTGAATATGATAAAAAAGGTTATTCAGTAATTGTTATTATGCATGTAATGTTTTTCATTTCCTTAATTGCAGAATACTTTTTTTTAAAACATACATTAAATGAATTCTGGGTGATATTCCTTGTATTATTCATTTTAGCGCAGTGCTTAAGATACTGGGCAATTACTTCACTTGGCAGCATGTGGAATACCAGGATTATTATAGTACCCGGAAGTAAATTAGTTAAGTATGGTCCATATAAATATTTTAAGCATCCTAATTACATGGCTGTAATAACTGAACTGGCTGTAATTCCTTTAATGTTCTCTTGTTTTATCACTGCCGAGATTTTTTCTTCTTTAAACCTGTTTCTGCTTAAACGCAGAATTGAAATTGAAGAAAAGGCGCTTGAAGAACTATACTGATTTTTTTTAATATAAACTTTTTAATATATATGGAATTCAAATTTGGGCACATTGAACTTTTTGTGAACGATCCCCTGGTATCAAAGGATTTTTACATCAGCGTATTAGGGTTTGAGCTTGAAACTATTCAGCACGAAAAATTCGTTTGGCTGAGATCAGGAAGTTACACGATCCTTCTCAGACCCGGTAAACCGCCTGAAAGTGCACCCAATTACCAGTCTGCCCGTACGGCATTTGTACTTTATACAAACGATCTGGAAGAAACCGGAGCATTGTTTCTGAAAAAAGGATTAATGTTCAAGGGTACTGATGGCTCTGACAGATGCCTTACATTTACAGATCCGGACGGAAACTGGTTTCAATTGGTTAACCCCGGTGAGCATTAGAATATCAAATGTTTATCAGTAAGTTATTTATTGCAATTGTTAAAAAATATTTCATTGCTGAATCGGTAACACCGTTATGTATATCCTCAGATAATTTTATTCTACTGCATTTTAATTATTGTAATTGTAGTAAGTTTTTAGCTATATTTACATAACAAATAAATTATTTTTATTGAAAAATTTTCTTTCATTGCTATTTGCGCTTTTTATTGTAACATCGGTTTGTTATTCACAAACTGATCCATGCAGTATTGTGTATAAATCAGGCACAGGTATACCCAAAACCAGGCTGATTGGTATTCACCAGAACCTGCTGCTTGTTTCCGATACAGGCGCATATAAGATCGTTAATACCGATAAGATCGCCCGCATAAGGTTTGATAACGGCAAATACTGGAAAACAGGAGCGGCTTTCGGCGCCGGGATAGGCTTTGTTGGCGGTTTTTTGGTTTACCAGATCTGGGGAAAGAAGAAAATAAAATTCCTGCCTAAGGATGCTACGCTTGGAGTAATAGGCATATTCACAGTGCCCTGTGCTGTAATTGGCGGACTCATCGGAATGGCATTCAAAAACATTGATACATATGAACTGGCAAAACTGAATTCATTTGTTAAAGCTAAAGAAATTAAATTCATTTTAAGAGATCACGCGCAGTACAAATAGCCGGAATTCAACCCGCATTTCATCAACCATACAAATATAAGCCGGTTAATTCGGCTTTTTTTTATGATAGAAAAGAAAGGAAGAGAGGATATATATTTGAAAATTGAGATAGTGCCTGTAGGTTATGTAAAGAATTCAAGAAAAGAGATCACAGATGATTTCTGGGGTAGTGTAATATCTGAAATACACTTAACAAACGAGTTCACAAGTGATGCCTTAATAGGTCTTGCTGAGTTCTCTCATGCTGAGATCATTTTTTACTTTGATAAGGCCGATAGCAGTAAAGTAAACAGAAGTGTCAGGCATCCCCGGGATAATAATGCATGGCCCGAAGTAGGCATCTTCGCTATGCGTGCAAAAGATAGACCCAATCATTTGGGACATACAATAGTGAAAATAATAAACTCTGCAGGTAATGTTTTAAAGGTTAAGGGATTAGACGCAATTGATAATACCCCGGTACTGGATATTAAACCTGTACTGAAGGAATTCCTTCCGCGGGAAGTTGTCACTCAGCCCCGTTGGGCAAGCGAGCTTATGAAAGATTACTGGGGATAACCGTTATTTATCCATTCCTGATACCTTGATGATATCATAATACAATTTCAGATGATCTCTTAAATGGTCCATAACCAAAATGCTGTTGCTGTAAATTTCTTTAGAGAATTTATCTGTTTGTATAATATGTTTACTCCCTACATCAGAGTTTTTCTCCTCAAATTTGATTAAGTTCTGGTCATTTATCCAGAAAGTTCTGTTTATATATCCGTAAGCGCCGCTCGAAATGAACCTGTAAAGCAAGTTATTACCCTGGATATAATAATAGACTACAACTGTCTGGCTGGCGGCAATGTTATACTCTGCCAATATAGCCATGGGCGGAGCATATAAAGGAATGAAATTTACCTCTCCATCTGTTTCAATAACGGAATCTTCCTTCTGAAAGTAGAAATAGGAGATCTTTGTATTTTGTAAGCCTATCGCGCGTTCATTCCTGATACTGTTTACTGTACTAACAAAAATATCCCCGGGGGCACCGGTTGAATTTTTGATAAGATTATCTACACTATCCGCGTAAGCGTTAAGCCTTTCGGTAACCTGTTCATCATATTGCGAAAAAACCGAGATTTGGACTAAAAACAGCAGGAATATAGTAGTTTTCATAATTATTTATTTGTTTTATACAAAATTAGCTAAATTCACTGATATATATTCAATATAAATTTTGGTAAATTGTTCCTCATACATCACTCCTTACATTGACATTAATTGAAAAAAGTGCTATTTTTGTATTCTTTTTAGGAAAATACAATGAAAAAAGCGATAGAAAAATCATTAAAAGCCACGCATTTTACACATAATGACGAGGTTAATAAGAAATGGTATGTTGTTGATGCCAATGGCAAAACTCTTGGAAGATTTGCTTCAGAAGTAGCAAAGATAATTTGGGGGAAAAATAACCCCAGGTTTACTCCCAATGTTGATACCGGGGATTTTGTAATTGTTATAAATGCAGAAAAGGTCCGTTTAACAGGTAAAAGGGAATCACTTAAAGAATACAAACACCATTCTTTATATCCGGGCGGACAGAAGATAAAGACTTTTAAAGAGCTTATCGCTACCCATCCTGATAAAGTAATTACAAAGGCTGTAAAAGGTATGCTGCCCAAAACCAAATTGGGTAATAAACTTATTACAAAGCTTAAAGTGTATGCAGGTGAAACGCATCCGCATACTGCACAAAACCCGATTGTAAAAAATATATAAAACAATATAAATGGCAGTTACATATCATTTAGCTACAGGAAGAAGAAAAACATCAACAGCCAGGGTGTATTTAACAGAAGGCACCGGTAATGTTCAGATCAACACTAAAACAGGAAAAGATTTTTTTGGTAAGGATTCCTTATTGAAAGAAGCTCTTGAACCGTTATATACAGCCGATCTTGCCGGAAGATTTGATGTTAAAGTAAATGTGAACGGCGGCGGAGTCTCCGGGCAGATTGGCGCTATAAGATTAGGTGTTGCGCGCGCTATTTTAAAATATGACGCAAGCGTAAAACCGGCGCTTAAGAAAGAAGGGCTTTTAACCAGGGATTCACGTATGGTTGAAAGAAAGAAACCCGGTCAGCCAAAAGCAAGAAAACGCTTCCAGTTCTCAAAACGTTAACTGAACTGTTTTTCCGTTCAGTTTTTGCGGATGTATCACACGTCAGCATCGAAATTTTCCCGCAGCTAGTTCTTGCAGAATTTGTTGCGGGTTATTAATAATAAACCAATAAACATGTTTCCCGATCCGGCCCGACTTGTGTCCTTTATACAAAAGGATGTTTAGGCAGGAAGTGAAGGAAACAGAAGTGTCCCGGCTAAGTTAGGACAGAAAACAAAAGGAGAATATCATGAGAAATGTTTCAATAGAAGACCTGTTACTATCAGGCGCCCATTTCGGGCATTTAACCCGCCGCTGGAATCCCAAAATGAAGAAGTATATCTTTATGGAACGCAACGGGATCCATATTATTGACCTCAAAAAAACACATGAGCTTTTGCAGGAAGCGCAGAATTCCATTGCAAGGATAATTGGTGAAGGCAAAACCATCATGTTTGTAGGCACCAAAAAACAGGCTAAAGAAGTTGTTAAACAGGAAGCCGCGCGCTGCGGTATGCCGTACGTCACTGAAAGATGGCTTGGCGGTATGTTAACAAACTTCGTTACTATCCGCAAGAGTATAAAAAGATACAACAACATCGTAAAAATGGAAGCTGACGGCACAATTAACAACTACCAGAAAAAAGAAAGACTTATGCTTTCAAGAGAGAAAGATAAGCTCGAAAAAGTTCTTGGCGGTATTGTCAGCATGAATAAGCTCCCGGGCGCAATATTCCTGATAGATGTAAAAAAAGAGCATATAGCAGTTGATGAAGCCAGAAAATTAGGAATTCCTATATACGCCATTGTGGATACTAACTGTGACCCGGATCTTATAGATTACCCGGTACCTGCAAATGACGACGCGGTTAAATCAATAGAGCTTATTACAAGCTCAATTGCCGATACAATTGCTGATACCAGACAGACAATTGATGCCAAAAGAATGCAGCGTGATGAAGAAGCGCAGGCTAACAAAAAAGAAATAGCTGCTGCTGATGAAAGCGAAGGAGTTGGAGTATCTTAACTATTAAGATGCTTTGATAAGTTTTTTGTTTTAAATGCTGTTAATAAATATTATTTAAAGAATAGAATTATAATAAAAGGAGCATATTGTGGATATATCCTTAGACTTAGTTAAAAAGTTAAGAGAAAAAACAGGGGCAGGTATAGCTGACTGTAAAAAAGCTTTGATGGAATCTGATGGTGATATTGAAAAAGCTATTGAGTATTTAAGAAAAAAAGGCGCTGCAACTTCACAGAAAAGAAGTGACAGGGTCGCAAAAGAAGGACTGATCTACGCAAGAGTTAACGAAGCCAGGAACGAAGCTGCAATAGTTGAAGTTAATTGCGAAACCGATTTTGTAGCCAAAAGCGATACCTTTAATGATCTTGCAAAATCTGCAGTAGAAGCGGTTTTTGCAGCAAGATCAGGTGATGTTAATGCCCTGCTTGGTGCTGCCTCCGCGGGCGGAAGCACAATGCAGCAGGTAATTGACGGTACTACAGCAAGCGTTGGTGAAAAAGTAGAATTTAAACGCGCTGCATACTTCACTTCTGCAGACGGATTTTTCTGCGATTATAATCATTTAGGCAATAAAGTTGCTTCACTAATAGAGATTACCGGAAAAGTTACAGATGAAGGCGTTGCCCTGGGTAATGACCTGGCAATGCAGGTTGTGGCTATGAAACCGATTACTATAGATAGAAGCGGCGTAAGCGCTGAAATGATCGAAAAAGAAAAAGAGATCTATAAGGTACAGGCAATTAACGAAGGTAAGCCCGAAAATATTGCCGATAGAATTGCCACCAACAGGGTAGAGAAGTTCTATGAAGAGAACTGCCTTGTTGAGCAGGAATTTGTTAAAGAGCCGGGCAAAACAGTTAATGATGTTATCAAAACTGTTTCAGCTTTGGCAGGAAGCGATTACAAAGTGAAAACAATGGTTCGCTACCAGCTTGGCGAAACAATAAGCGCATAAAAAATATTTCTAAGTAGGCTTAAATTTTTTTAAGCCTGCTTTTTTATACCCTGAAAAAATTGGCAGCTAAAGAACTTAAATACAAACGGGTGCTCCTGAAGCTGAGCGGTGAATCTCTCAGCGGAGACGCTCATACGGGGATAGATGTAAGCATTCTGAATTACCTTACCGCTGAAATAAAAAAAGTGTACGATCTTGGCGTTGATGTTGGCATTGTGATAGGAGGCGGCAATATTTACCGCGGACTTTCTGCGCAGGCGCAGGGCATAGATGCCGTAACAGGTGATTACATGGGCATGCTTGCTACAATAATCAACTCGCTGGCGCTGCAGAACTCGCTTGAAAAAGCGGGGATGCCTACCAGGCTGCTTTCAGCTATTGATATGAATAAAATAGCTGAACCCTTCCTTCGAAGAAGGGCGATGCGCCATTTTGAAAAACGAAGGATAGTGATATTCGGCGCAGGAACAGGTAATCCGTATTTTACCACAGATACGGCGGGCGCATTAAGAGCCCTGGAAGTGTGCGCCGATGTTATTTTAAAAGGTACACGCGTAGATGGCGTTTATGATGCTGACCCTGAAAAGAATAAGGATGCCGTGATGTATGAAAATATCACTTTTGGAGACGCATTGAATAAGAATCTGAAAGTTATGGATATGACAGCTTTTGCATTATGCAGAGAGAACAATATTCCTATAATAGTATTCAATATGAACAAAGAGAACAATTTTAAAGAAATCGTTCTTGGTAAAAAAGTAGGTACTTTTGTGCATAATTAAGCTGTGTATTCACTGTATTTTTTCTTGTTAATATTCACTATTTTTATAAGCAGTAAGTTTAATTTTATACAGAAAATTTTATGATCAAAGATATAATCAAAGAAACAGATATTAAGATGCACAAAGCTTCAGAGCATTTGCGCAATGAACTCATCAGGATAAGAACAGGTAAAGCCACTACAAACCTTCTTGATGGAATAAAGGTTGATTATTACGGCACTTTAACACCCCTCAGCCAGGTCGGAAACTTAAGCACTCCTGATATTCATACCATCACTGTACAGTGCTGGGATAAAACAGCAATGCCTGCAGTTGAAAAAGCGATCTTGAACTCAAATCTTGGGTTAAATCCAATAAATGACGGAAACGTAATAAGGATACCCATCCCTACCTTGAACGAAGAAAGAAGAAAAGAACTTGTGAAGCTTGTTAAAAAACACGCTGAAGACGGTAAAATTGCAGTCCGCAACGTAAGACGCGATGAAATTGAAAGACTTAAAAAGGCCGAAAAAGACGAGCACTTTTCTGAAGACGACCGTAAACACGCCGAAGGCGAGATCCAGAAACTAACCGATAAGCATATAAAAGAAATAGACCTTTTAGTTGTTCAAAAAGAAAAAGAAATAATGGAAGTCTGATCTCTTTTCACCCGGGGTCTTTCCGATTTTAAATGAAATATTTTTGGTCTATAATTTATAGTTTCCTTTTCCTGCCCGTATTCTGGCTGGCTGCAAGATCTTTATCCCTTTTTAACAATAAATTAAAAGCTGGTTTCAAAGGAAGAAAAGGACTGTTTAAGTACCTTAAACCCAAGGTATTAACTCTTGACCCTGCAAAGAAAAACATTCTTATTCACTGTGCTTCGCTTGGAGAGTTTGAACAGGCTAAACCTATTATTGATGAGCTTGACAAAACCGATAAATACAATTTTATCATCTCGTTCTTCTCACCATCAGGATTTAATCATTCAAAAATTGATACTCCGCTCAGATCAAAGATTATAAAAACATATCTTCCTTACGATACTCCGCCAGCGGTAAAGAAGTTCCTTGATATCACAAACCCCGCCGCCGTCATATTTATTAAATATGATCTGTGGATGAACCTGCTTAAAGAACTTAAAGAGCGCAATATATATACAATGGTTGTCAATTCAGCATTTGACCTGCGCAGATTTAAATGGAAATTCCCGGTAAGTCTTTCTTACAAAAGAACAATTTACGAATTCGTAGACATAATAGGGGTTACCGATGAAGAAGACAGGCTGCATTTCAGGAAGCTTATGAAAGGCACTCATTCAGAAATCGTTGTATTCGGTGATACAAAGTACGAACGCATCAGCAAAGCTAAGGAAGTATCCGGCGATAAAACCCTGATAAACGGAAATGTTTTGACTGATAAAAATGTTTTTGTTGTGGGCAGCTCATGGGATAAAGATGATGATGTAATTTTCCCGGTGATAGATAAAATAAGCTCAAACGGACTATCAGAAGAGCTCTCGCTTGTTACTATACTGGCTCCGCATGAACCCACTGAAGATACACTGGACCAGATAGAATACGATATCCACGAAAAATACCCGCATGTTAAAAGTATAAGGTATTCCGAGCTTAACAAATATGCCGGAGAGAACCTGATTATTATTGATTGTATAGGAATTTTAATGGGACTTTATAAATACGCGCATGTTGCGTATGTTGGCGGCGGTTACCAGACCGGTATGCATAATGTGCTTGAACCGGCTGGGTATGGAATACCCGTAATGTTTGGTGATGAGAAACTTTCCGAAGATGCCGAACTTCTGATCAAGAACGGCGGGGGAATTGCGGTTGAGGATTCCAAAGAACTGTTTAAATCTTTGGTTAACCTTCTAAGGAAACGGGAGTACAGATTTGAGGTTGGTAAAAAGTCACTTTCAGTGTTTGACCGCAAGAACGAAGCCTCAAAAAAAATAGCTGAAGTAGTTAATAATCAGATATAAACCTTTTTTGTCATGTATGCCTGCCTTGTTTCTAAGGCGCAAGCAGGAATCTTTATTGTAAACTACATTTGATTTGAAGTTTTTAAACTATTATCTAAATAGAATTATTCATGTTCGATCGCACAAAATTTTTTGATGAATCACTAAATGAGAGCGCCCAAACCAAGCTTGCTATACTAAAACATTGCCGTGAAGATGTTTATAAGGCAATTGATATCATGAACGAAAGCATAAAAGCCGGCAGAAAGATATTGTTCTGCGGCAATGGCGGCTCCGCCGCTGATAGCCAGCACTTGGCAACGGAGTTCATCATCCGCCTTTCACACGATATTAAACGCCCCGCGATCGGCGCAATTGCGCTTACTACCGATTCCAGCCTGCTTACAGCAGGCGCCAATGATATTGGCTATGATAACGTATTCGCCCGCCAGGTCGAGGGACTCGGGGCAGCAGGCGATGTGCTTATCGGAATATCAACAAGCGGTAATTCCGCAAGCATAATAAAAGCATTTGAGATGGCTAAGTCTAAGGGAGTCAAAACTATAGCCTTCCTTGGCGGTACAGGCGGTAAAATAAAAGGCACCGCTGATTGCGAGATTATCATTCCTTCTAACAATACCCAGCGCATCCAGGAAGGACATATTACTATCGGTCATATTATCTGCGAAAGTGTGGAAAGGGAGCTGTTTACGTAATCACAGGTGTCTCTGCACTCATTCCCAAACTCCAGTTTGGGAATGCAGGAGATGAAGTTCCTGCTTTTCTTGGAGTGCACTGACTGTGTCAGTGCGATGTTTCCTACCCTCATTCCCAAACTCCAGTTTGGGAATGCAAAAATTGCTTTTCTTAGAGTGCACTGACTATGTCAGTGCATAGTGATTGATGAAAATGATATTTTATTACTGTCATAGGGAAACGTCAAATATATTTCATTTCTTTAATGCCCAATTTTAATTTTCAGATAAATCTTCTTAGATTCTCTTCATTATTTGTATTCTTATTCACTTTAATTTCTTTATTATTCAATGTACATGAATTATATTTTTTAGATGAACCATACCCGTTCTACAATTACATGCAAAATGATGTCATTAGAACAATCTATCATTTTTCTGTAACTCTAGAAATTGTTGTTGCTATTTTGAGTGTTTTAATCGTTTTCAAAATAGAACAGAATGTATCCATGACGATTTTGTTTCCGGTTATAGCAATATCTTTAATTCTGTCTTTCTTAATTTGGTATGAAATCTATTTTGGCTCTACTTTTTATTATGGCGAAGTAAGGGATAAACATTTCCTTTTCGTATCTGCTAATTCTTTTGGCGTTTATGGAAGCACAGTATTCTTAAATTATGCATTATTGTTAAGCATTTTTAAGAACGCAAAATTTATGAAATCTAAATCAATATTAATTATGGTATTGGGAATTTTGGTATATGTTATTCAATATAGCTTTTATAAGTTGATGGAAGTACCTTGGAGATTATGGCTATCCTAAAAAGTGCATTGACGCAGTCAATGCACTCCAAGAGAAGTATGAAATCAACTCGTATTGATTTCAAGATTCTTATCAACTCTAACAACACTGCTCAATAACATCTGCATTCTCAAATATCTCACCACTTTATTCTTCAGCAATTCGTTATTTGTCACCTCACGTGATTTATCCTCCTGCCTGTATTCAATGCTATGCCTTGCCAACTGACTCAGCACATTAACATTCGGTGTCGCAAAATTAAACGCAACCAGCAGAGTTAATATGATAAAAGCTTTTTTCATATGGGTAAATCTATGTTATATTTTTGAATAATTCAATATATTTATATTATGAAATTAAATAGTACCGTATTCCTGATATTGGCAATTTTGACTCCCTTATTAGGCTGTAACAAGCAAAAAGAGGATATTACTACGCTGGGTAATCATAACTCTGTCATAACAGATAATATTGATAACTGGGAAAAAATTAAGAATACAGAAATAAACAATAGACCTTGTAAGGATATGGATTTGCGATTTTTAAACAATCCATTTGAACTAATTGATGAAAATATTAGTATTCACATTGATAGCAATGTATTGATCTATAAAGGAAAATATTCAGGGTTAATTGATGTTTGTATACCTGATAGCTTAATGCAAAAGTATTTGCGTCCATCATTAAGTATATATAAAGACGACAAAACGTATAATTTTTTAGGCAAGAGTTACATTGAAATTTTACCGGATGACAAATATTTGAATATTGTATTCATTCCGGAACGGGGTACTTTCGGAAGTTGTTTAATGTTCTCAAATCGAGTTGAATTACCAAAATAATTTATGTTGACCAGAAAAAATAATTTTCCAAAAATTCTACTTTTGATTACGATAATTTCGGCTGTATCAATATTTCTAACAACTGAACCATTTTCGAATTATAATTCATTCATATTGATTCTAAATAGTTTTACTTCAATAGTCTATCTAATTTACAGAAATGCTACCAATACAGCCATAAATAATTTAAAACTGCATTTGTTAAATATATTCTTGAACTTTTCCATCTTCATAGTATTCTTATTGCCGTTTTTTCGTACAATGTGGTGGATATTAATGGAATCTGCCGAATAAAAAACCTGGCAAGGTCTTTAAAACCTGCCAGGTTTAGAGTTTTATTCAGGTTCAAAATTCTCTGTGTTTCTATGGCCCCGTAACACCAGAATTATTCAATTGCGGCCTACCAAGGGCACTCCTTCGGAGAAAGCCGCATCTTTTCTGCCTCAACATAACTCCGCTCCAATGAGCGGAGCTACTCAAAAACCTTAATCCAACTCTTCTAAAAAATGACTGGAGCATCTAGAGATACTTTTTTTTTGTTCGCTTTACTTAAAAAGTAGAGCTTTTCAACATAGCTTCTTGAGTAGCCGCGAGCTTTAGCTCGTGGTAACAATTGAATAAAATACCGGCTTTAGCCGCAATTCACTTTAGCAAATATTTTCAATTTGTATCGAGCAGTTTTGATTTCGCTGTCTAAATAAATATTCTCTATGCTTCTGTGACTCCGTGTTAGTTTCTTACTTCTTCTCCATTATAACCTTCAGATTCTTCAAACCCGTATTTAAATCATTGCCAATTGCTTCATCCATATTCATTATGACTGTCATCAGGTTCATAGGGTAGGGCATGCTGCCGTAAAATTCCCATTTAACCTTTGTCTGCGATGTACCCGCAGGTTCAAATGACATATATGCTGATGAAGTCGACTCAAATGGTTTTTTGAACCTTATTTCATAATCAATTTTTTCGCCATCTTTAATAGCCTTAATTTCCTGTTCGCCTGCTCCAACATCACTTGAATCACTTTCCCACGCGGAAATAAACCCCGGAGTGCCGTCTGTTCCGGTGAAAGTCTTTTTCATGTGTGGATCCATTAAAGCCCACTTACTGAATTCATTCTGGTTCTTAAGGTACTTTGTGTACTCAAAAACCTCCTGTTTGGGCTTGTTGATTATGATCTCCCGTGATACAGTGTAGTCCTTTTTGATGAAGAGCGCTGCAATTAGCGGAACCGCAATGATAATTACAACGATAATGACCAACCATTTTAAAATTTTCATGCTTTTAAAAATTTAGTTATTGAAATATTCGAACAGGAGAGCTATTAGAAGTTCGAATATAAACAGAGATTTACGAATTATCAATAGAATTGATTGAAAAAAAGCAGAGGAAGTATACCTCACCCCTGACCCCCTCTCCTACTCCAAGGGAGTCCCTTCGGGAAAAGGAGAGGGGGAACTATAATTCTGAGGATTTGGCACTCCCTCTCCTCACAGGAGAGGGAGGCGGAGGGTGAGGTCATCAACGCTTTTCATTGCAATAACTCCGCAATTTGATTATTTTACGGCACATATGGCAAAAAGACTATTTTTACTTGACGGTATGGCTCTGGCTTATAGGGCTTATTTTTCTATGATACGCACTCCTTTAATTAACAGTAAGGGAGTCAATACATCAGCTATTTTTGGCTTTGTTAACACGCTCAACAAGCTGATAGATGACGAAAAGCCTGATTACATCGCCGTAGCATTTGATACATCGGAGCCAACGTTCCGCCATAAACAATTCCCCGATTACAAAGCCACCCGCGAAGCTATGCCCGATGATCTCAGGCCGCAGATAGGCAGGATAAAAGAGGTTATTTCGGCTTATAATATTCCTATGATCGAATCACACGGCTATGAAGCCGATGATATCATAGGTACCCTCGTCAAACGGGCTGAAAAAGAGGGTGTTAAGAGCTTTATGGTGACCTCTGACAAGGACTATATGCAGCTTGTCAACAAAAATATTATGATGTATAAGCCTGCACGCAGCGTGCTGGGACAGAAAGTAGCTGAAATTGAGGTCATCGGACCCGATGGCGTTAAGGAAAAATTCGGGGTTGGACCCGATAAGGTCACAGATATACTCGCCCTGATGGGCGATAAGGTCGATAACATCCCCGGTGTAAGGGGCATCGGCGAAAAGACCGCCTCTGCTTTGATACAGGAGTACGGTTCAATTGATAATCTTTACAAAAACATTGAAAAGATCACCAAACCCAAGCTCAAGGAAAATCTCATCAATTGCAAAAACGATGCATATTTATCTAAGGAGCTTGCTACCATTCACACTGAAATGCCGCTGAAGATCGATTTCCATACCTTGACGTATTCAGAAAAGAATGTTGCACTGCTTGAGAAAATGTTTTCGGAGTTTGAGTTTAAGTCCCTTTTAAAAAAGCTGCTTGGCGCTGCTGAGCAAAACGTAAATATACAGGCTATAGCAGTTGAAGAGCCAGCTGAAGCTGAACAGAAAATCGAGCACATAGGCGCAATGCAGGATATTAAAACTTTCCCGCATAAGTATTATACAATCAAGACTGAAGCAGATTTCAAACGATTATGCAAAAAGCTGAAATCTACTGATGAATTTGCATTTGATACTGAAACTACGAGTGAAAACTCTATGAATGCGAAACTGGTGGGACTCTCATTCAGCTACGATGAAGCCGAAGCGTTTTATGTACCATTAATGTTCAAGGAATCCGCTGAAACGGATCTTTTCGGTAAGCCGTTGGCACCCAAAGGAAAAAAGGAAGATACACTCCCTGATCTGAACCTTGATAATATTTTAAGTGACCTGAAACCTGTACTTGAAGATAAAAAGACTGCGAAAATAGGTCAGAATATCAAGTATGATATGCTTGTAATGAAAAATTACGGCATTGAGCTTAAAAATGTTGGTTTTGATACAATGATAGCAGCTTATGTATTGAGATCTGATACAAGTTACAAAATGGATAGTCTTGCTGAGCAGTACCTTAATTACAAGTGCGTGCCAATTTCTGAACTGATTGGTGGAGGTAAAGCCGGCACTCAGATCACAATGGACCAGGTACCGTTCCAGATAGCATCAGATTACGCTGCAGAAGACGCCGATGTGACCCTAAGGCTGTATCACCGGATTGAATATGAACTTAAGAAGATTAGTCTTGATAACTTATGCAGAGATATTGAATTCCCGTTGATAGAAGTATTAGCTGATATGGAATTCACCGGTGTGCGCGTTGATACCAAAATACTGGGTGATATCAATGAAGAGCTGAAGAAGGCAGAAAAGCGG
>CALMYL010000015.1 GCA_937873695.1 uncultured Ignavibacteria bacterium | reverse complement strand
AAATGATGATGGAAGTAATTGGATTTATCGTAATGAAGGAATGGGACCTTATTGGATTACTTCTTTATCAATCATTAATAATTATTTGATTGCTGGAACAGATGGCAATGGTGTCTGGCGTAGACCTTTAAGTGAGGTCGTAAGCATAAATACAATTTCAACAAATATTCCACCAAAATATGAACTCTACCAAAATTATCCTAACCCCTTTAATCCAATAACAAAGGTAAAGTTCAAAGTTCCGCAAAGAAGTTTTATACAGATCATAGTTTTTGATATTCTTGGCAGGGAAAAAGAGAGTTTAGTTAATCAGGAATTAAGTGCATCTGAATACGAAACCACCTTTGATGGTTCAGCTTATTCAAGCGGGGTTTACTTTTATCAATTAATTTCAAATGGTAAAAATATTGACACTAAAAAATTTATTATTTCTAAATAAAATTTATGAAATGAAATAAAAAAGGCAGACACTCAGGTACCGACTCAATTTGCGATTTAACCGGATTTTTACATTTTATTTGAATGTAAAGCCTTGGTGACTGCCGTTTTATTTTATTAATTTAATATATTTATCAAATTAATGAAAGGAAAAAAATGTATACTAAAAATCAACATACATCGGTTTTAAATACGTTATTCCTCATTTTAATCTTTTCTGCACTTATATTTAATTTACAAGTATATTCGCAGTCGGAAGAAGATGAGTGTGACGCAGTTTCTCAAAGGCGTGCTTGGTACTTTGGACAACGAAGTCATCCATATGACAGTATTCCACCGGACGCATATTTAAATGCATTAAATGAGAAACAAGATTTATTATTAGAAAACGGATATTCACTCTCAGGTCCTGGATTTTCATGGCAAGAAATTGGGCCTATTCCGTTCGAACCGAATTCATATTTTGGGACTTATGCCTCAGGAAGAATTTCTGCACTTGTTTATGATAAAAGAGATAATACTGGTAATACAATATATGCAGCTCCTGCATGTGGCGGTGTATGGAAATCTACAAACAGTGGAGTAAACTGGATAGATATTTCTAATAACTTAGAAATATTAGTGTCAGGGGCATTAACAATTGATTATCATACGGGAGCACTGTATTATGGTACAGGACCAAACCATTATTTTGGAAATGGTTTTTATGGTATAGGTATGTTTAAATCAACAAATGATGGAGTAAATTGGACAAGAATAAGTGACGGCTTAGAATCACAAACTCAAGTGTTTCGAATTGCAGTAGATCCTAATGATAATACCGGCAATACTATATTTATTGCTGAACACCATGGACTCTACAAAACTACTAATGCTGGTGGAAATTGGATCAAAATTCTGCCATCCACGTCTGGATTATTCCGTTCTTGTACAGATGTTACATTTAGTCCGAACGGAAGCAAAGTATATGCAATAGGACCGTCTCCTGGATATTTTGCACCTCCTTTCACAGGCATTGGGTTTTGGAAATCAACAGATGGGGGGGATAATTTTAGTGAAATAACATCATCAACTGGTTTCCCCAGCGGTTATACTAATTATGGGAGGTCATTATTAGCAGTATCAGAAGCTTCTGGCGCAGAAGATGTACTATATGTTTTAAGCTATAATGATGCAAATCAAAATAATTATGTATATAAAACCACTAATGCAGGTGCAAATTTTTCTATTACTAATGGTGGTAGTTACATATATAATACTGGCGGTAATACTGCTTTCAACATGCTTTTAAGATGTAGCGACGATGATGAAGATATAATTTTTGCTGGTTGGCAGGATTTATACTTGTCAACTAATGGAGGATCTAGTTGGTCTTTTAAAGCGGGTTATGGAACTTCAGTTCATCCAGATTTTCACACACTCGATTTTAATCCATTTGATCCAGACGAAGTCATGGTCGGTAACGATGGAGGAATATACAGGTCAGACAATCTAGGTTCGACATGGACAAATCTAAACCAAAATATTGGGTTTGCCCAAATGTTTAGGGTTGCGGCAAATACATACAATCCGAATGTAATAGTTGGTGGAATTGAAGACGAAGGAATAGGTTATTATGTTCCAGCCACTAGTGAAACTTATTGGAAAACTACAGGTTATGCATACTATTGTGATGGAGGATTAGTATTAGCTTCGCCATTCAAATCAGGATATTATGTTGGCGGCTTAGCAGCATGTCGACAGATGCATTACTCTACGGATGGCGGAGTTAATTTTCCGTATGCAGCGGGTTATTATGAAAGTTCTGCCTGGATTCCAGCTACAGTAAATCATCCAACAGAACCGGGTGTTTTATATACAGCCCGTTTTGATGGTGACTACCCCTGGTATTCACCTCAATATCTATTTAAGTCTACTGATTATGGAGCAAATTGGTCAGTAGTAGAAGAATTCAGTAACGTTGATCAGGATGAAAATAAATCTCCGCAGTTTTTAGCTATTAGTGCTTCCAATCCAGATGTAATGATAATGGCCGTAGGTAATCCAAGCGATTTTTGGCATTCCCCTAATAAACTGTATAAATTAACCAATAGTGGTGGAGACAATTGGAGTAAAACACTTATTGCAACAGGTGGTGAAAATTCTGTAGCTGATCGATACTTTACACACATTGAAATTGATCCGAACGATGAAGATGAAATATATCTAACAGTGTCTGGATATGGAACAGGACATATATTCAAAACTACAAACTGTGGGTTAAACTGGGTAGATATTTCTGGTACTGATCCTGATAATATCCCAAATAATCCAGTTAATGATTTAATAATACATTATACTAGTGAAACATCTAAAGAACTAATTGCCGCAACTGATATTGGTATTTTTAGAACTGATGCTAATACAATTTCCTGGAGTATTCTAGCTGATGGATTACCAAATTCTCCGGCTCTTGATCTCGATTTAAATCGTTTTTCAAATACATTAAGAGCTGCAACATTCGGTAGGGGTATATGGGAATTGCCATTGTCAGGTCCGGTCTATGTTCAGGATAATCTTTATTTAACTGATAATATTACCTTGGATAAAGAGATTATCATATGCAATAAAGGAAAGTTGATAATGGGACATACAGGAGTAAATAGTTCCATAACTGTAACTTTTAATAATGGAGCTGATATTGTTGTACAGAATGGCGGAACATTATTAGCTAATTCTAATATAGCAATTGCATTAACTTCTTCAAGCTCTTGGAACGGAATTGAAGTTCTTGGAAATTCCTCGAATTGTGTTTTAAAAAATTGTACCTTTAGCAACACAACGACACCGATTGTAATTGATGAAGGTATGTCGATGGGAATTCCTACCCCCGTTGAAGGAGTATATATTTATGATTGTAATTTTACAAATGCTCCAATTGAAATAACCGGCAGGTCGGATGTTTCCATACAGTATTGCGACTGGACAATGAATAGCAGCACATATACAGATGCTATTGTAGCGGTAGGCGCAGATAATTTGTATTTAAATTATAATGATATTGAATATACTTCAGAGGTATCAGGAAGTCATGGTATACAATTATCTCTTTGCGATAACGCAACGGTTACAAGAAGCACAATAACAAGTTCTGCCTACCCAATAACTGTTTCAAATGCAACTTCATACGTAAGATATAGTGACATTACTACCAGCTATGCATCGAATTCGTATGAGGGAATTTACCTGAATAGTGTAAGTAATGGGCATGTTATAGCAAATGATGTCAGCGGATATAGGACAGGCTATAAACTATACTCGTGTGGTTCACTAGGTATGTTGCTTAACAATGCAGATGGTTCTAATTCAAATGGTAACAAGAGAGCCATAGAAAATATAGCTTCTACACCTATTTTAGCTCCAACTGTAACTTTAACCGAAGTTATTTGGGATGGCGGCTTGAATGTCTTTAGAAATGATGCATCAAATAGTACAGGGTTGTATAATGACGCCGGCGATCCATTACTTGATTACGGGTATAATACTATTGTTGGAACAACAAATATTCATGGAAATTATGAAAGCGGTACTTGGTATGTTAGATGCAACAGTTGGGAAAACAGCCCGCCTGTCTTTGACGTTTCCGGAGTGACAATGGTGTATACGCCAACTGATTGCACACCCCCTGATTCAAGACCAGTTGCACCTGGAAAGGAAAGAGCCGGTTCAGAAAAAGGTGATGAAATCGGTGATAATCAAATATTACCACCTGCTCAATTAATAGTTAATTATGGGAATGGTCTCATTGATACAATGTATGTTTCTAATTCAAATCTTGAACTATCGACTGACAGAGTACTGTATGGAGCTGGGAATAAACTAGTTTATCAAGGTAATTTCGAAGATGCAATTTCTACCTTTGAAGGCTTAGTTGAAAATTATCAAGATAGTATTACTGCTATTTCATCGTTAGAAAAGATTTATTATTGTTTCAATAGATTGAATTCTGATTCTACAGAATATAATACCTTAAGGTCATATTTTATAAATCTTGCTAATGCAAACAGCGGAGACGCAACATTTTCTAAAACCGCATTAGAACTATCGAGAAAATGTTTGGTTAAGCAGAAAAAATATACTGCAGCTTTGAGTGAATACGAATATGTAGTGGAAAATAGTGAAGATAGTTTAGAAATTATTGCTGCTGAAATCAGTATTATAGAATTGTATGTCCTAATAAATTCTAATCAAAATGATGGAATCCCTTTTACAGGAAGACTATCATATTTAAGACCAAACGGCATTAAAGATGCTATGAGTAGAATTCGTGAAAAAATGGGACATAAAACTAATTCAACAATAACCTCAAACGTACCAAAGGTTTTCAGTCTTTCACAAAACTATCCTAATCCATTCAACCCAATGACAAAGATCAATTACAGCATCCCAAATTCTGTAAAAGTATCTTTGAAAGTCTATGATATATTAGGCAGGTTAGTCAAAACCTTGGTTAATGAACAAAAAGATGCTGGTACACACTTTGTTACATTTGATGGTACAGGACTTTCATCTGGTGTTTATTTCTATAGAATTGAAGCAGGCGATTTTGTTCAAAGCAAAAAGATGGTATTAGTTAAATAGTCTATTGTAAGTGAGCCTGAGATTTTCTCAGGCTCACTATTTTTATTCATGAAAACAAGAAAGAAATATTATGCAGAGATTGTGTCAAACGATCCGTTTAGTTGGCAATTAAGCGTTAAACATTTTAAAGAAATATTATCTCGATATAAATTATTACAGGATTCGACATTAGACTCAATCAAGATTCATAGTGAGTCCGGTTATTACGGGATTAAAGTATTTTTTAATGAAAACGAGCATATTATTTGTTTTAACTCAAATATAGTTCATTATAATAACAATATACTTTCTATTAAATTTGATGAATACAGATCACTTGAAAACTTTATTGTATCTACAATTCCGGATGAGGCTCCTCATCATATCTTCAAAAGTATCTTTGTTAAGTAATTCACAACAAATCAATTAATAAATATCTTTAAAAATCTGCAATATTCTTCACATTCCTACCCAATTTACGGTATATATCGATAAAATTCTGCAACAAACTGTAAAATTTATATTTGAAAAATCTGTAATATAAACCGATTTTATCCCCTCAATCAAATCAAGAATAATCAATAGATGTAATTTTTCTAAATCTTCATTTAAGAAGTAAGATTGTTCAATCATTCTACCTATTATTTGAAAAGCTTTTCAAAAATAAAGAAATTAAAATGTGGAAATTTTAAATTCAGTTTGCAGATTTCTTAAAGAATTTGAAGTATTATAAATGTCTATGCTAAACGCAATGGAATCTATTCCGGAAGTTTCACATAAGATCGAAGGTACGATTCCTTATAGTATCAGAAAATCTTGGGAAAATTGTGTAGGTAATCAAATAGTAAAACCATTGCGTTACTATGAGCCAAGAACTCTGGTACAGCTTCACAAGATACTTCATCTTGCATATATAAAGAATTGCAGGGTTAAAGCTGTTGGTTCAGGTCATTCTTTTACTAATATTACACAGACGAATGATTTTCTGATCGACTGTAAAAGAATGAATAAACCAATTGAACTGGAAAGGAGATTATTAAAAGAATATGTCGATGTAACTTACTTGGAGCAAGTTGAAAACGGAATCACTATAAAAAACTTAAATGAATATTTAGATTCAAGAAATAAAGCATTGATAAACATGGGTAGTTATGATGCTCAAACTATTGTTGGCGCCGCCTGTACTTCTACGCATGGTTCCGGCTTTGGATTGGGTCCGATTGCTTCAAGCATTAAATCTATTGTTTTGGTAGGTGAAAAAGGACAAATTTATAGGATTGAACCACAAAACGGAATCACTGATCCGGAAAAGTACAGAGAACAATATCCTAATAACAACTTGATTCAGGATGATGATTGTTTTAATGCCGTCTTAATTAGTATGGGTTGTATGGGTGTCATATATTCTGTCATTTTAGAAGTTAGATCCAGTTATTACCTGGAAGAAGAGAGATTGGGGAAGTTAAATGAAGTTGATTGGAAAGATGTTAAAAAATTAATATGCGAGGAAGTGGTATTTTCAGAGACCGAACCAAATTATTTAGAAAGTAATCGTCATTTTGAAGTTTATATTAATCCATATAAGGTTAACGGTAAAAATAACTGTCTTATAACAAGAAGAAATATACCGCAACAAATACCGGGACACTTGCCTCTTGGTAAACGGAGCAGGAAATGGTTTTTAGAACTAATAGCCAAACCATTAGAATTTATTTTTAGATGGTGGTTCATAGCTTTCCCAGAACATGCTCCAACTTTGATTCAAATCGCTATGAATCAGTTAATTGACAAAGACGGGTATACTCATAAAAGTTATTATGTACTTAACTTAGGCGCAGCTAACTTTATCAAAGGATATGCCGCAGAATTTGCACTTTCTTTACGTGGTGATAAGCATATTACAACAATTGATACGATACTGGACCTTGCTGAAAAAAAGAGACAACTCGGCAAACTTTGTCATTCCTCTCCACTTGGTGTTCGTTTTGTAGCAAAGAGTGATGGTCTACTCTCGATGTTTAATCGTGAGGCTAAATGTACAATTGAAGTACCGATTTTATTAGATACGCAAGCTGGCTTTGAAACACTTAACAGAATAGAAGACGAGCTAAAACCACTTGGTGCTAGACCCCATTGGGGACAATGGAATCACTTGAATAATGAACGTATTCAAGAGTTGTACCCATCATTTGATAAATGGAAGGAAATTTTTAATAGAATGAATCAATATAAGACCTTTCATAATTTGTTTACGGAAAGCTGTGAACTCTAAAATGTCATTTGTGAACTTAAAATCATAATCTATTCGCAATATGGAAAAAATTTCTCAATCGATTGATAAGATCAAAAAATCGTATGATGTTGTCATAGTTGGCTCAGGTTATGGTGGAAGTATCTCAGCATCAAGATTAGCACGAGCAGGGATGAAGGTTTGTCTTTTGGAAAGAGGCAAGGAATTTTTACCAACTGAGTTTCCGGAAACTCTTAAAGCAACTAGTAAAGAAACTCAATATGATTTTGCCGACAAAAAAAAGGGAAACAATGATGCTTTGTTTGATTTTAGGGTCAATGATGAACAAAGCGTTCTGGTGGGCTGTGGACTTGGAGGAACATCGTTGATTAATGCAAATGTAGTCCTTAAACCACACAAGGAAGTTTTTACAAACGGTCAATGGCCAGCCGAGATTGTTGATGATATGGAAAATGGAGTGAAAGATGGTTATCGAAGAGCTTGGGAGATGTTCGGACCTAATGCCTATCCTAATATTAAGCAGCTATATAAAGCTAATGCTCATTTTAAGTCGGCATCGACAATTGAAGGTGCAGAAGTTAGTTTTGCGCCATTAAATGTAACGTTCACAGATAGAGTTAATAAAGCAGGGGTTAAGCAGGAGGCTTGCAATAACTGTGGAAATTGTTGTTCTGGGTGTAATACAACGGCTAAGAACACAACTCAAATGAATTATTTACCTGACGCATATAATCATTCAGCCCAAATATTTACCGGTGTAAAAGTCTACAGTATCAAAAAAGACAATAATAAATGGAATGTATATTATTATCCAACTAACACGAACCAAGATGATATTGAAGATGTCTTAACTTGCGTACAGGCTGACATTGTGATTATTTCAGCAGGTACTTTGGGCACAACCGAAATTCTACTGCGATCAAGAAACTTTGGTTTGCCTTTGTCAGATAACCTCGGATTTGGTTTTAGTGGAAATGCGGACTTTTTAGGCATTGCTTATAATACTAATACTAAAATTAATGGGTTGGGCTATCTTAAAAATTCGCTCAACGATACAACATATTGCGGACCAAACATTACAACGTTAATCGATAATAGAAATGATGTAAAAAATTATCAAGATGGTATTTGTATAGAAGAAGGCTCTATCCCGGTCGCATTGGCAGAAGGTCGCTTACTTCCTTTTTCACTTTTATTTGCCAAGATGTTAATCGGGCGTGAAACTTTTAGCGATATTTTTGCTGAAAAATATCGAACCTTAAAAAGCTTACTGCTCGGCTCTTATCATGGAGCGGTAAATCAAACACAAATCTATTTAGCTATGGGACACGATGGTAGTGATGGGAGAATGTACCTTGAGAACGACAGACTTCGTATAAGCTGGGAAGGACTCGGTGAAAAAGAGATTTTTAAAAAAATAAATGAGTCGTTATTGAAATGCACTAAAGCTCTTCATGGAAATTATATCCAAGATCCGGTCTGGGTAAAACTATTTAAAAATGCATTAGTTACCGTCCATCCCTTGGGAGGCTCTAGAATGGCAGATACAAGCAGGGATGGTGTTGTCAATCATAGAAGTGAAGCTTTTTCCGGTAATGACGCTCATAGCATTCACGAGGGATTGTATGTTATGGACGGATCAATGATTCCTACATCATTGGGAACAAATCCGTTGTTTACCATTTCTGCGATTACAGAAAGAAATTGCAAGTTACTTGTTGAAAAATATAACCGCCCATTTATTGACTAAAAAATAGATATGAAAAGAAATTTTGAGAAATATATAAATTTAGGTCGAACTTTTGTTGAGAATCATTACAAAACAGAAGCCAGTAAGACTCAGCAGGCAGCAAAAGCGGTGGCTACTGCGCAACAGCCTACTTCATACAAAATTAAGGATTTTTTCGAGAATAATATTTTAGGTTGGTTTAAACACTATATTAAAAGCCGTTTTGGACCGAAAGCTGATTATAAGTCTTATGACCCATCAATGAATCCTTCAGAAGGAGTGTACAATTTTAAAGGAACTGCAAAAATAGCTCTTGTTGCTGATTGGGCAAACGATACTGATGAATCTGATTTTATTGGGGGTCAAATTGCCACACATGAGCCGGATTATACAATACATCTTGGAGATACGTATTATGTGGGAGCCTCTCACGAGATTAAAAGTAACTTTATAAATCCCGGAAGTTCCTGGTATAGAGGAACGTTAGGCAGCTTTGCTTTACTGGGAAATCATGAAATGTATGCCAGAGGTGTCTCATATTTTCGAGATTTGTTACCTTCGATGGGGGCGCATGGTGAACTCGGGCAGGGTGCAAGCTATATGAGCCTAAGCAATGATTATTGGATAATCATCGGACTGGATACAGGATATAATTCTGTAGGAAAGCCTATCTTGGAGTATATTCCTATTTCCCGATTTAAACCTGATTGCAAACTTGAGAATTCCTTCATCAATTGGCTCAAATCAAAATATGATTTAAAAAATGACAAACGAGGTATTGTATTGTTGAGTCATCATCAATATTGTTCTGCATTTGAAAGTCAATATCTGCGCCCAGCAGAGCAATTAGCAGAAATTATAGGTAAAGATAGAGCAATACTTTGGTATTGGGGTCATGAACATAGATTGGCTATTTATGGCAAATACCAAACAAATGAAGGACTCACTGCTTATGGCAGATGTCTTGGTCATGGAGGTATGCCTATTGAATTAGTGAATGTATCTAAAATCAAACATCAAAAAGCGAGTGAAAGCAATCTAGTTTTATTCGATAACCGGGTTTGTAAAGAAGTTGAAAAAGTCGAGATTGGGCATAACGGCTATATTATTATGACAATCAATAATTCTAACTTAAAAACTGATTATTATGACGAAAATGAACTAATAATTTCAGAGGAATGGGAAGCTGATTTACAAAACGGAAAAATTATTGGCAATGATTTTGCTATTCATAATGCTGAACTACGAAATAAGCCATATCTATATGCTGATAAAAAAGAAAGGGCGATCCAATGAAAGGGATTTGCTTATCTTTAATCATTTCCTTTTTTTCAATTGTTGTGTTCAGCAGTTGTTTTAATTTCAAAGGTGTCGGAGAAGATTTGGGAGAAGGTTTGCAAAATAAAGCTGATTCGGTTGGGAGGCATTTAATTCTAGGAGTAGTAGATGGCTTTACAACCGAAGACTCTCAAGTGAAATTGCGTCAAAAGCTGGATTCATTGTTAAAAATTGTAGGTAATTCAACAAATGTTGAAATGATACGAATTCGCGATTCGTTATTGGGAGAATATACACGTCAGTGGTTAAATGAAGTCAAGAACGATATTATCGGTGATGTTACGAGAAGACAACTGGGTAGAATCAGAGATGAGCTATTGGGAGACAAAACCTTAATATATTTAATGAATGTTCGCAATGAATTGATTGGTTATAATACCAGAGAACTATTGAAGTTGATAATATCTGAATTGAGAAATGAATTATTAAATGATACAACCTCGCAAAAGTTATCTACGATTCGCAATGTATTGTTGGGTCCGGAAACTAGATCAGGAATTAATACTATAGTAGATTCCGCCATGATAACAATTGCTAATCGCTATAGATCGGATTTAAAGCCGGAGTTACAAGACTGGGGATTTTTACAAAGAAATATAACCGAGATACTGCTCTTAACCGGAGTCATTGTTTGTATAATCATTGGTTATGTATGGTATCAGAAACAAAAATATCTAAAAATGACAAAGATGTTAACCTATCAGATTTCTGAAGTCAAAGAACCTGACCTAAAAGAAAAATTAAAAATTGGTATATCTCAGAATGCAAAAATGCTTGGAGTTGAAGATATTTTACGTAAAATGTTGGATGAGCAAGGTTTATTGCATACAAAATAGTTTTATAAATGTTTGTTAATCAAATAGATTGATTTGAATATGAAATCTATTATTATTATAACACTGTGTTTTTTGACTTTGCACATTTATGCACAAACTGATAGTAGTATTGTCAATGTCTCTAAACTGAAGCCAGAACTCGAAGGCAATGACCAAAAAAAAGGTGATGACAATAAACTAAAAGCTGACACATCAAAGAAGGGTGGAAATGAAAAAGTTTTTAATACTATAGTATTGAAAGCATATAACATAAATCGGGATAACGATTTTAGCGTTTATGGTGATGAAATCATTATTGAGATGGATAGTTTGAACAAACTTAACGAATTCTCAGGAAGAGTTAATAAACAGATACACTTATTCATCAATGGTATAGAAATGAAAGGTATTGTTGGCAAAACAACAATGATTCCGGATGATAAAGGAGGCTTTAAAGAAGTATTATTATTCATACTAAAACGTAATGAGCTTACAAATCCAGCATGGAAAGATTTAATCGGTCGTAATAATTTCAAGTTAATCGGTATAAATACATTTAAACTAAGTGTAGGCATAGAGGGTGAACAAGAGCAAAGAACAGTCGTTACCGGTTTTAGATTTTCTACAATGCGATCTTCGCAATTTTGGATAATGATAACTTTTATAGCGGGTGTATTTTGGCTGCCACTAATCATTCTTGCCAGAAGATCAAGTATCTTGTGCGAACCTCAGATAACTGGAGAACAAAAATATAAGGCTCCGTATAGTTTGGCATTGACTCAAATGGCATTCTGGTACGTTCTCATTATGTCTTCAACGGTATTTATTTATATGATTAATAAGGAAGCGCCTGTTTTAAACAAAACGGCATTAGTTTTAATGGGTATAAGTACTATTACAGGTGTGGTAGCAAATTCAATGAACACGAATAAGAAAGTCGAAGAGAGAAATAAATTATTGCAAATACAAAATGAAAAGGAAGTTTTAGAGCTTCGTCTGAATGAATTGGAATTGAATTTGAACTCTCAGAATACATTAGAGTATGCTGAAAAACTAAAGAAAGAAATCTTAGACGGTAAAGACCGTTTGAAGGAATTGAAATTATTGATAAGCGAGGCAGAAATCGTTAATCCTATAGACAGGCATAAAAGTTTCATCAAAGATATATTATCAGATAGCAACGGTGTTAGCTTGCATCGTTTTCAGATTGTTGGATGGACGGTAGCTCTTGGAGTAGTCTATATAATTATGGTACTCAAAAATATAGTTCTGCCTGAATTTGATGACACTTTGTTAGCTTTAATGGGAATTAGTTCCGGGGCATATTTGGGCTTTAAAATTCCCGAACAAAAAGCTTGAAAATCAAACAACATAAATTGCTTTAAATATGGAAATTACAATCAGATTTGATCCGCATATCACAGTGAAAATCCTCATAGTTAGTTTGATACTGTTTCTATCATCTATTTATTCTCAAACTAATGATTCTTGGATGATTAATGTCGAACTTGGCATTCCAACTGATTCTGACCCAACTGATGATTTTCTCATAAAAAGAAAACAATATGTAATCAGTTACAACAAGAATAAAAATGTAGCTAATTGGGCAAGCTGGAATTTAAATAAAAAATGGTATGGGAAATACAATCGTGTTTCTGGTTTTAAACCAGAATATGAATTACCGAATAATTATCACAAAGTAACTACAAGAGACTACACTAATACAGGCTACGACCGAGGGCATATTGTTGCCAGTAAAGATCGGTCAAACAGTACAACGAATAATAAAGCAACGTTTTTGATGTCCAACATATACCCGCAAGAACCGGATTTGAATCAAGGTCCGTGGAAGCAACTTGAAGAATATTGCCGTAAGTTGTGTTTGAGAAATAACAAAGAACTGTATGTGATAGCTGGTGGAGTTTTTAGCACAGCTAAAAAACTAGATAATGATATTGCCATACCCGACAGTTGCTACAAGATTATTGTAATTCTGAGACGTTACGAAACTCCAAAAGCCATTACTGAAAATACAGAAGTAATTGCTGTCATGATGCCCAATGAGTCTGGTATAAAAAAAGTAAAATGGGAAACTTATGAAACAACTGTGGATAATATAGAGATTTCAAGCGGGTATGATTTTTTCAGTGATTTGCCTACTCGCATTCAAGATGCTTTAGAAAGAAAATAAATAATTCCAAATTAAATCAATTATGTAATTCATGAAAACAATTGAGTTTGATCCAAACGGAGAAAGATTAACGGCTTCATTTACTTTTGATGACCTAATTGTTGCTTCGTATTCTTTTACTTTATGGGAAGCAAACAGTAATGATAGAGTGAAATATGAGGAAGGAAATAATCAGAATATTGATGATGATTCATTCAAATTACCGCTACCGGTAAGCACAAATCATGGAAGACTGTTGCAACTCAGAACAGAATTTGTCGGATTAGATCAAAGTTCGGGAAGATCTTATGAGATAAAAGCTCAAATTCATCAGGGGGGAAAACTGTTGGGCGAACTAAGCGATTCTGGAAAAATTACCGGCGGCTTCCAAGCCTCACTAATTTATATAATTATTAAACATAAAAACTAATGAACAAGATTGTTAGTATAGTGGTTTTAATCATTTTTGCGTTAAACGTAAACTCACAAGATACAAATCTGGTGAAGCGATTTAAACTGAATTTTGCTGTACCGGATATACCGGCTTTCAAGATGCTTGGTACTTCACCAAGCGAAATCTTAAAACCTTCTACTCCCGAAAGTATTTCTTTAATTGCTGCCCAATTCATAAATGGAACCAATCTAGTATTACCTAAGTCAATTTCAGTTGAAATAGCTCCATTTCTATTATTCAATAAAGGACTAACTTTACAGCAATATGACAATAACAGTCAGTTATACAGCTTAAGACTTTCTGTAGGCACATTGCTTGACTCAAATGATAACACTACTAAATTGTCGATTGGAACTCGAATTAGCATAATTGACAAAGGCGATTTGAAGAATGATCGCTTATTCAGGGATGAATTGTATAACTTAACTTCTAAGATTGTCTCTGAAAAAGATAAATATCAAGATGAATTTTTGAAACAAAATCACTTAACAATACAATTAGCGATTAGTGATTCAAGCACTCATAAGAGGATGGAGGATTATGTTAAATCAAGGATCCAATCGTCATATGATGACTCCTTAGAGAGTATTAAATCACATTACAAATCCATTAATTGGAATAAACAAAAGTTAGATGTGGCAATGGCTGTTTTGGGTCAGTCAAGTGACAGTTTGGTTAAGAGGCTGCAATTCAAATCATTATCGTTTTGGGTTTCTTACTCACATCCAATTAGTAGTTGGGGACAGTTGATTTTGGGAGGAAATTTTAGTCATTTCAAAGATTCAAGCAATTACCAAGAATATTCAGTTGGAACTAGATTTTATGGTGGTATTAACAGAATAAAAGCCTTTGTTGAGGGTCAATTTTCTTACAGTGGACAAACAAAATCTTCAAACGCCCTATTGAACTTCGGTTCGGAATTAGGAGTATTTGACGGGATTTGGGTTGATTTAACGGCAGGTATAGAATGGAATAATTTGAATGATGATCATACTGATGCAAAATTTGTATCCTCATTTAATATGAAATTTTCTTTACCAGAGAATTTTCATTTCTAGGATAAATACTTTGAGACAGTGAAGTAAGTAGTCTATTCAGGGAATTGTTGCTCGGGATGGGAATAAAGATATTTACTTCCATTTAGCACTAAAAATGAAGATTGAAATTTATACCTTTAATATGAGATAAAAATACGGATATTACTTCCGTTTGTTATGTTGCCCCTCTATATGCACATAACAAAAAACAGCCCCTGTTTTCAGGGGTTTGTTTTTTATGACTCTTTCTGTTAGAAATTGTAGTATATGATAACTCATTCCATATTTAAATTGACTTATCTCTGAATATGCGATAAAATATTAAAGTGGTAATTTTTCCATTCATTTTAGCTCGATATGATTATATCATTTCGGGCTTTCTTTATAGACTCGATGATGAGAAAATGAGATAAAATGTTCTTAATTATTCTATTTTCGTTCAATGTACTTTTCAAAGCCAATACATAATTTTGAGATACTATTTAGTTTAATATTATTCAAACATAGATTATTAGTCAAACATTTAAATATATAAAAACAAAACCAATAAGCCATAAAGAAAGGGAAAATAATGGCACAATATTTGAGAAAACTAAAAAAAGGAGCTAGATGGTGGTACAAATTCGATTTTGCGGGAAGTACCTATTTTTCGACCGCTATATATTCAACCAAAAATGAGGCTAGAAAAGCCGAAAATAGAAGATATGATGAAATCATTAATCGACAGCATAAATCCTCACAGAAGTCCTATTTGAGGCTTTTAGAGGCTATTAATGAACGCCTTGATTATATTAAAACTAAAAAATCTAACAAATATTATTACGATTGTAAAAAATATTATAAGGGTTTATTTGATTATATTGGTGATAAACTATTATTTGAAATTACTCGAAATGATATAAACAAGTACCTGCTAATAATGTCTGAATCACTCAAATCCAAAAACAAAGACAATTACGCTGCAAATGCAGCTTTACGGGTTTATAAAGCATTATTTAATTATGTCATTCAAAATCATGAGGTAGAAATAAAAAACCCATGTATAGGAATTTCTCTTTTCTCTATCAATAGAAAGTTAAAATATATTCCTAAAAGAAAAGATATTGATGAGGTTTTGGAAATGTGCGATTCTGAAGAAAGATTACTAATAACATTTATAGAGCAAACAGGAGCAAGAGTTTCCGAAGCCTTGCGTCTAACCGGAGCAGATGTAAGCCCAGGGCATGTTATTTTAAGAACAAGGAAAAGCAGAAATTCAGATCTTATGCCGCGACGGGTTCCGCTAACGCTTGAGTTACCAAAGATAAATGATGATGAACGCTTGTTCAAACGTTGGAATAACCGTCCCCAATTTCTTGAAGTTTTTGTTAAACAACTTGGTCAACGGACTTGGAATTTTCATAACTTGAGGCACAGGAGAGCTAGTATTTGGGCGAATCTAGAAAATCGGCCGATATATGAAGTGATGAATCTTCTGGGGCACAAGAATTTGAGTACTACTCAAGGATATCTTCAAATGCTAGAAATCGTAGCCGGTTCGTAGCCAGAAGTTCATTGTAAAAAGTAAAAAGACGGAAAGAATTATTCTAACCGTCTTTTTTTATTAGCTATTGGAGCTTGTTGCCCGACTAGGGGTCGAACCTAGACTTTCCTGATCCAGAATCAGGCGTGTTGCCAGTTACACCATCGGGCAATGAATATTATTTAGTTAGAACATCAAATGGCGTGTTGAATTCGGCGGCCGCCGAATGAAATCCCGCTTGAGCAGGATTGCCAGTTACACCATCGCGCAATTTTTAATACCTGCAAATATAGCAATTTTGATTTTTGTTGTAAAGGTGAAAAGAAAATTCAGCAAATTTAACAAAAAACCCCTCATTTGAGAGGGGTTTTTTGAAAAAAACAGTTTTTGCTATTATTTAACCAACAAAAGCTTCTTAGTTTGAGTAAAACTTCCGGATTGTATCGTATAGAAATATACTCCGCTTGCAATGCCTTCGGCATTCCAGTTTACAATATATGAGCCCGCCGCATACTCACCATTTGCCAGTACTGCTACTTCCTGACCATGAACATTGTAAATTTTTAGTGTAACATTGTTCTTTTCGGGAATAGCAAATTCTATATTTGTGCTCGGGTTGAACGGATTCGGGTAATTCTGTGATAACTTATAACCTTCGGGTATACCTGTGTTCAGGTTTGTTATACCTGTAGTAGTGCTAACAACATAACGCAGCTCACCTGTCAAAGCACGTGAAGAGAACCATGTGCCTCCGGTCGTAAATACAGCTGAACGTGCATCACCGGTTATCAATCTTAAATTCGTATCCAGATAATTTTCAAGCGGAGGTGTTCCAGTACCAAAGTACCGGGGTCCGCCAAGTACAAACTTCAGTGCCACTCCAACAGTATCATTAGCGGGAACCGGAATAGGTCCCAGATTGATCAATTCCGAAATTCCGTTTGAAACTGAACCCTGGAAACCATCAGCGGTATCAATCAATGTCCATCCTGCCAGAGAACTGCCGGGTCCGGAACCCACCGGGCCGCCTAATGCGTTTCCTTCACGTATGTACACTTCAAATCTTACCGGGGAGCCCGCTGTCAGTGATAAAGCCGTTTTGATGGCAGTAACATACAGATCTCTTGTTCCGCCGATCAGGTTAAAAAGTATTCCCGCTCCGGCTGCACTGAGACCATTATTTGCGGGACCGGGATTAGCGGGCAATATTATTGTATCGGCAAGGCTGAAATCAGAGTTAAAACTAAAATGTCTGTTTAATTGAACTGAAGCACTAAGATCAGTAACTTCATCTGCTGAACTGATATTTACGCTGCTCAGATAAAAATTCTCTGATTGAATTTCGTCCAAATCTTTATCAACTGCAAGATCAAAACTACCGTTGAATGAAAAAAATACAACTGCAAAAATTAAGATGAATAAATGAACCTTGCGAATCGTGAAAAGTTGTCTCATTTCTCCTCCGTTATTAGTTTTTTATCACAAAACATAATCATTTCTTTGTTTCATTTCAACTTAATATTACAGTGGGAGTTAGAAAACACTGATATATACATATAATTAAGCAAATAACCGTTTTATGAAGCTGCTATAACTGTTTCTTCAAGATTGTTGTATATGTTGTTACCCAAATGAAAAACACAAAAAAATTAGCTTTTTTATAGGAATATGTTTTTGTAAATTTGTAAAGAGTCAATAAGTTTAGTAACTTACACTATGATATTCAGAATATCTATTACGTTTCTTCTGTTAAATTTATATTTATACTCCCAGCAGATCGTCTTGTTCAAGGCTCCGCCCGGAAACATTTCTCTGCCATCAGTATTAGCAGATGAGAACGGTGTTCCTAAGTCGACTGGCCTCGGGATAATTGAAACTAAATGGACAACATCTTCTGATCCTTCGGTTGAATCAATGCTTGAGAGTTTTTCCACTTCTCCTGAGACCGGAATAAAGAAGATAATAAATGATATACTTGTAAAAGCCAGTATTACTGATGAGAATATTGGCAGGCTGAAGATCAATTTTAAAAGCACAGGTGTAGAAGAAAGAGGTATTGATAAAAATGATGTGGTATTTCTTGATGATTTTTCCGTGAAGTATGCCGCTGATAAGATGTTTTTGGTTACAAGATTATTCCGGACAGGGAATGCAGTACTGGAAATCACAGAATCGGGCGCAGCTGAATTTAACCCTGATACGAAGAACGCTTTGTCCGAAGGACTCAGGTTTGGAAATAAAACCGAAACTATTGTAGAAAACAAAATGGTTGTGGAGATCCAGAATCTTGTTTTCGCATATGAATATCAGCCTATGAATGTAGAGCGGATAACTGATAAGGAGATCGATATCCCAATGTATTATGATGTTGATATTGGTATAAACTCAATTTCAGGTATGACAGTTACTGAAGGCGGGAAAAATGAATTTTACTGCAGTGTTCGCACAAAATTTTCAGATAAGCCTGTGGGTTTCAGGATTAGTGATTCAGAACGCAAATTCAGTTTCAGGGCAGGCAGTAAGGAAAGTTATTCATTAAAATATGTTGAAGCCGGCGGAAATAAAATCAAATTTTTGTTGTCAGGTTTCAGTATAAACTTTCCCTGACAGATCCGTAATTTTTCCGTGATCAGTCAATATAATATCCCTTACGGGAATATTAATACAAAAAATTTAACTTTATTAATGCAATTCAGACTTAAGAAATCAACGATCGAAGATGCCGGTATAGGTGTTTTCGCAACCTCTTTTATTAAGCAGGGCGATAAGCTCCACACTTTGTTCCATGAAAATGATGTGATATGGGTATCAAACGAAGATTATGATAAACTGGATATTTCTCATGAGCTAAAGGAGAATTTCTCTATCAAATTTGAAGACGGATACTCTATGCCGGGTGATTTTAACCGAATAAGCGTTGGGTGGTACCTGAATCACTCCGATAACCCCAACCTGCATTCAGATGAGGAGTATGAATATTATGCTTCCCGCGATATACAGCCCGGAGAAGAACTTTTTATTGATTACGAAGGATTATAAACAAAAAGCCTCTCATATGATATATGAGAGGCTTCAAATAGGATTGGGCAGGTTATGCCCTTGCCCTCCTAAAACTTATACTTATCATACACGCTCCTTTCTCAGTGGGTCTGCTTTTATTTCCCCACATACCAATATAACCAAAAATTAATCAAAAGTATTCCCAAATACACTTGATCTAATTTTTCTGCAGGATCTCATCAAATATCTTTTCTTTTCCAAGCTTCTTTGTGCAGAAAAACCAGTCATAGCATTTCACATCTTCTTCCTTACCGTCCATTCTATCTTTGGCAACGCCGCATGAGCCAGCCGGAGGAACTATAACATCATCACCCGGTCTCCAGTCAGCGGGAGTAGCTATACCGAATTTATCAGAAGTCTGCAGTGCTGTAAGCACTCGGTACAATTCATCAAAATTCCTTCCTACATTCAAAGGATAATATACAATTGTTCTGATAATTCCTTTGGGATCAATAAAGAATACCGCGCGGACTGCTTTTGTTGCGCTCTCACCCGGCTGTATCATTCCGTATTTCTTCGCAACTTCCATTGTGATATCTTCTATGAGCGGAAATTTAACTTCTATTTCCTTCATTCCCCTGTATTCGATCTTTTCTTTAATAGTCCTTAACCATGCAATGTGACTGTACAGCCCGTCAACTGAAAGTCCAACAAGTTTACAGTTAGCTTTTGCGAAATCATCTTCCATCTTCGCGAATGTCATGAACTCTGATGTGCATACAGGTGTAAAATCCGCGGGGTGACTGAATAGAATTACCCAGCTTCCTGAAAAATCAGCGGGGAAATTAATTTCACCTTGAGTTGTTACAGCTTTAAATTCAGGCGCATTATCGCCAATTCTTGGCATTGAAAATATTTTTTCATCCATATTGAGTAGTAATAAAATTTAGTAAATTATTTTTTTTTAAATATTCAGGTTTCTTATCCTCAGGTATATATCATCAATGCTTCCCTAAAGCAATGTGCATTCAAATTTTATTGTTGAATTTACCATCTTAAAACCGAACCTGTGTACACGACTCAGATCCCGGGTATTTTCAGTGAAGTAATTACTGAAATATGTAGAACCACCGGTTAGTGTATCATATACCGCAGCACTCACAACTATATAATCAGTTGTATCAATATCAGTTTCAGACCAGAACTCAACATAAATTGAATCGGTATTTTCAATAGTTAAAGGAATAGTATCATGATATTCTCTTAGTCCGGGACCGGAAAGCTCAATTAATGCATGTGAATAAATGGGCTGCGGACTATTTGTCTGAACAATAACGTTATCATCACCGCAGGAAAGGAAAAGTATAAAAATAAGTGAAGCTGCAATAATACCAAGTTTCAACTTACACCTCTTTTTCAGAGAAATTATGTAATAACTTAACTAATTATTAAATCTGCTGATTTTTTTGCTTTTTCCCATTTGCTTTTTGACCGCCTCACTTAAAACTATTCAGCGCCTTCATATAATTTGCTCTTTCAAAAGCACCTGGGTTGGCAGCTGATCTGTAGCTCATTGAGCCCCTCATCATTTTAAGCGATTCATATTCATGTTCGGTCATCCATTTTTCCATATCTGCAAGAATTGTCTTAATATGGTCAATGCCGTATTTATGCAGTGCTGCAAAGATCTGTGTTACCGCTGCACCTGTCATTGTGAGTTTCAGCACATCTTCGGCGGTGTTTACACCGCTTGTTGCGGCAAGAGAAGCATTTAACCTGCCGCATAGTATTGCTATCCACCTGAGCGGCAGGCGCATTGACTGGCTGTTGCTGAGCAGCACATTTGGCACCACTTCAAGATTTTCAAGGTCAATATCAGGCTGGTAAAATCTGTTGAAGAGCACTAATCCGTCTGCGCCTTCATTATCAAGACGTTTGGCAAAATGGCCAAGCGCACTTATGTAGGGACTTATCTTCATTGCAACAGGTATTCCGATATTTGCCTTCACGGAGCGGAGCGTTTCTACATAAATATTTTCAATGTCCTCTGAAGTGGTATCAAAATCAGTAGCAAGCATATACATATTCAGTTCAAGCGCATCAGCGCCGGCTTCTTCAATAAGTTTGGCGTATTTTGTCCAACCGCCATCTGTGCAACCATTTAAGCTTCCAATAACCGGAATGTTCACACTTTTCTTAATGTTATGAAGATGCTCAAGATATTCTTCCGGTCCGAGGTTATAACTCTGCTCGGGGAAATATGTTAATGCTTCGGCATGCGTATCTTCATGGTAGGAAGTATGATGATAAAGCTCAAGAGCTTCATGAGTTATCTGTTCCTCAAAAAGAGAGTACATTACAATTGCCGATGCTCCGGCATCTTCCATTTTTTTTACATTACTTATATCCTTGGTTAACGGAGAAGCCGAAGGAACTATCGGGTTCTTCAGGTTCATTCCAAGATAATGTGTTGAGAGGTCTATCATGATCGTCTATTCCCGCTATTGCAGGATACCATTTAAATTATTGACTGATTTTAAAAACTTATTATTTTATCTGAATCCATATACCAGGCTGTCAATTCAGACATAGTGCTCATTTTGCTGCCTTCTATAATATCCTTTTCGCTGATACCCCTTGCTGCGGCGCAGGAACCGCATATCTTTACTTCACCGTTATTAGTCAGCACAGATCTTATCATCCGTTCAATGTTATAGTAGCCATTAGGAGTAGTTTGTCCGGGTTTTGCGCATGATGCTGCATCTGCCATCAGAAATACCCTCACAACTTCGCCCGGGAAATCTTTCTGAATCTGCATTGCAAGCCTTAAGCCATTGTATGGCTTTTCGCTTCCGTACGGCTGCTCATTTATTATTATCAAATGTTTCATTTAATTGTACACGCTCAAAAACCAGCTTTGTATTTTTTTTCGGAGTGCACTGACTTTGTCAGTGCCAATCGAACAGCATCGAGACAGTCGATGCACTCCAAAAGTATTAGTTTATTTTTTTAAATCTTCACAAATGCTTTCTGGTAATCTGCTGTCAGATCTTCATACATCTTCCAGCGTTTGTTAACATCTTCCTGTGCCTCAATCATAAGCTGTTTAGCCTGTTCAGGGTGACTCTTTGTCAACATCTTATATCTTGTTTCCATATATGCATAATCAGCAAGTTTTATCTTTGGCGGTTTGCTATCCAGTTTGAACGGGGTTTCACCCTGTTCTATGAGTTCAGGGTTGAACCTGAAGAGCGGCCAGTAACCTGATTCAACTGCAGCTTTCTGGTTCTGGTTAGCTGTCCTCATGGTTATTCCGTGTGCAATGCAGTGACTGTAAGCAATTATGAGCGAAGGTCCGTCGTATTTTTCAGCTTCTGTGAATGCCTTTAGGGTCTGTGAATCACTTGCTCCCAACGCAACCCTTGCAACATATACGTTACCATAGCTAACCGCAAGAAGACCGAGGTCTTTCTTGGCGGTGGTTTTACCTGCCGCTGAAAATTTTGCAACAGCTCCGCGCGGGGTTGATTTTGATGTCTGTCCTCCTGTGTTAGAATAAACTTCAGTATCCAGTACCAGCAGGTTAACATTCTTGCCCGAGAGCAATACATGATCCAATCCGCCGAATCCTATATCATACGCCCATCCGTCACCGCCCATTATCCACACAGATTTCTTCACGAGATAATCGCTTAACCATTCGAGTGACCTTGCTCCATCACCTTTGATATTCTTCAATTTCTTTTTCAGGTCCTGAACTCTTGCCCTTTGATTGAATAATCCGAGCTCATCACCCTGATTTGCTTTCAGTATTTCGTCGGTCAGTTTTTCGCCGATTTCCGGAGCGAATTTCTTCAGCAGGAATTCAGCTTGCTCTTTGTGCTTGTCAACAGCAAGGCGGTAGCCTAAACCGAATTCAGCGTTATCTTCAAATAATGAATTGCTCCAAGCGGGTCCGCGGCCATCTTTATTCTTTGTCCAAGGTGTTGTTGGCAGGTTGCCGCCGTATATACTGGAGCATCCTGTGGCATTTGCTATTATTGCACGGTCACCAAACAACTGGCTAACCAGTTTTACATATGGAGTCTCACCGCAGCCTAAACATGCCCCCGAAAACTCAAACAATGGCTGTAAGAACTGTGAATCTTTGACCGCGGAAGTATTTACTTTTGTCCTGTCAACTTCAGGCAGGGTGAGGAAGTAATCAAAATTGACCGCTTCTTTTTCCCTTAAACCGTCTGTTTCATTCGATACCATATTGATAGCTTTGAAACGGGTTTCCTGTTTATTCTTTGCCGGGCAGACCTCAACACAGATTCCGCAGCCGGTGCAGTCTTCAACTGCAACCTGCAGGCTGTATTGAGCGCTTTCTCCGTACTCTTTGCCTTTGTATTTGGTGTACTTGAAGGTTTCAGGAACATTAATCAGCTCGCTCTGGTCATAAACTTTAGGTCTGATTGCAGCATGCGGGCAAACTATTGCGCACTTGTTGCACTGAATGCAGACAGCCATATCCCATACCGGGACTTCAAGAGCAATATTCCTTTTTTCCCACATTGCTGTTGCCGATGGGTATGTACCGTCATCCGGCAGCATACTTACCGGTATCAGGTCACCCTTCCCTTCAATCATCATAGAGGTAACATTCCTTACAAACTCAGGCGCTTTGGCTGAAACAGCATCTCTCATTTTAAGTTCACCCGAAGTATTTTTCGGGATCTCAACTTCAAACAAATTAGCAAGCGTTTTATCAACTGAATCAAAATTCATCTTCACAACCGCTTCGCCTTTTTTGCCATAAGTTTTTTCAATGCTCTTCTTAATTTTTGCGATCGCTTCTTCGCGCGGAAGAATGTTTGATATTGCGAAGAAACATGTCTGCATAATGGAATTTATTCTTAATCCCATGCCTGTTTCTTTGGCTACTTTATAGGCATCAATTACATAAAACTTAATTTTTTTATCAATTATCGTCTGCTGAACTTTTTTAGGCAGTTCATTAAATATCTGCTCTTTTGGTATTAATGTATTTAAAAGGAATGTTGCGCCTTCATCAGCATTTGCCAGCATATCAATTCTATCCAAAAATGAAGGCTGGTGGCATGCTATAAAATTAGCTTTTGTGATAAGATAAGTTGAGCGTATTGGCTTGGGTCCGAACCTTAAATGCGAGGTTGTCATTGAACCTGATTTTTTGGAATCATATACAAAATAACCCTGAGCAAAATTATCTGTTTCTTCACCGATAATTTTGATCGAGTTCTTGTTCGCGCCTACCGTGCCATCTGCTCCGAGCCCAAAGAACATTCCGCGGAATGTCTGCGGGTCTTCTACTGATAGTGCGGCATCAAATTCTAGACTTGTGTGTGTAACATCATCAATTATACCAACTGTAAAATGATTTTTGGAATCATCTTTCTTCATTTCATCATAAACAGCTTTTATCATTGTAGGGGTAAATTCCTTTGAAGATAAGCCATACCGGCCGCCTGTAATTTTAGGGAATTTTTTAAGCTTAAGTGTACCATTGCTGTATGATTCAGTAACTGCATTCACTATATCAAGATACAGCGGCTCGCCGCCTGCACCCGGTTCTTTTGTTCTGTCAAGCACTGATATTTTTTCAGCAGTCACGGGAATTACTTCAAGCAAATGCTCCATTGAAAACGGTCTATAGAGCCTTACTGTTATTAAACCCACTTTCTCGCCTTTGGCAATTAACCAGTCAGTAATTTCCTTTGCAGGTTCATTGCCTGAGCCCATTAATACTATAACTCTTTCAGCTTCAGGGTGACCGTAGTAATCAAACAATCTGTATTTCCTGCCGGTCAGCTCACCGAATTTATCCATATACTTCTGAACAATTGCAGGGCATTTATCATAATACTTGTTAACAGTTTCTCTTGCCTGGAAATATACATCCGGGTTTTGTGCAGTACCGCGTATAAAAGGATTATCAGGCGTTAACGCTCTTTTTCTGTGTTCAAGAATAAGCTCTTCGCTTACCATTGCTTTCATATCTTCATAAGTAAGCTGCTCAATTTTCATTACTTCGTGAGATGTCCTGAAGCCATCAAAGAAATGCAGAAAAGGTATTCTGCTTTCAAGCGTTGATGCCTGCGCGATTAGCGCCATATCCATTGCTTCCTGTACTGATGCTGATGCAAGCAAGGCGAACCCTGTTTGCCTAACAGCCATAACGTCACTATGGTCTCCAAAGATAGAAAGTCCCTGCGCTGCAATTGAGCGCGCGGAAACATGGAACACTGTTGAAGTTAGCTCGCCGGCAATTTTGTACATGTTTGGTATCATCAGCAGCAAACCCTGCGATGCGGTGAATGTTGTAGTCAGCGCGCCGTTCTGCAGTGCGCCGTGAACAGCTCCTGAGGCTCCGCCTTCTGACTGCATTTCCTGTACGGTGGGGATTATTCCCCACATGTTCGGTTTATTTTGTGATGCCCACTCGTCGCAAAGCTCTCCCATGTTTGATGATGGAGTAATAGGGTAGATTGCGCAAACTTCGTTTAGATTGTAAGCAACATATGCAGTTGCTTCATTTCCGTCTATAGTTACTTTTCTGCGTTCCATTGAATTTTTACGTTTAAATCAAATAATTTCTACTCAAAATTAACACTATTGGTCATTATTAAATATGATTTCAGTCATATTTGTACATAATATTCAGCATACTATTTATTACGTACAAAAAATTTTAAAAAAAGTATATATTTAGGTAAATTGTTAATAAGGTATGATATCAGAACCAAAAGAAGTTAAAGCGCTTGAAAATTACCGCATTTTTTTGAAGTTTTCTGATGGAAACCAAGGGATTGTTGATCTTTCCGAATTCCGCGGAAAAGGTGTTTTTAAAGCATGGGATAAAAACGGGTTATTTGAGAAAGTTCATATCGATACAGAAACAAAAGCTATTGCATGGAGTGAAGATCTTGAGCTTGATGTGAACAGTCTATACCTGAAGTTAATTGGCAAGAGTTTTGATGAGTGGAAAAATGAGAATATAGAATATGCCTCAAATAAGTAGATTTTTTGGCATTATTCTTTCAATGGTTAAGCCTATTCTATTGGATCTGTTCTTCTTCGAGCAAATTCAATCCAATTTCTACAAAATTTGCTTTGTATGGTGAATCCGGAAAATTATTTATCATACTTTCACAAAAATTTATTGCTCGTCTTAAATCGTAAGGATATATTTCTTCAATAATTATCATCCCTGCCCAAAATCTTATTTCGTCAGTGCAATCGTTCCTTAAAATTATTTCTTTCAAAATTTCAATTTTGTTATTGATTAAATCTATTATTGCGTAAATATCCTGTCCAACACTACCTCGATCAATTCCATTTTCGTCTATGAAATTCAAGAGTTTGTATATTTCATTATTGCTGAATAATTTAGTAATAATTTCTCTGCCGTAAGTTCTTGTATCTTGTTGAATGATATTGTTGTTATGCCAAAAAATATCACCATGGTTTGTCAAATGTCTCATCAAATAAATAATTAAGTATTGTATTTTTGAATCTGTCTCAATTTTAAATTGATTAATAATATAGTACCATGCTGCAGGTTCATTTCTATGGAAATAAAACAAAGATTTTAATGCATCAAAACGTATATCTTTAGAATGAAAGTCAGCTAGAGATTTTAACGCTCTACCAAAGGACCATTCTTGATTGAAAGAGTTTTTGTAATGGATTAATTTTTCATAAAATTGTGGAAATGTCTCTGAAGTGAAAACATTTTCTTTTCCAATATGTATTACATAGGGTCCAGTTTCTACTATATTCTCATTTAATCTTAAATATTCAGTTATATCAATCCAGTAAGCTAAGGAATCTTCGGGTATGTAAACAATTCCCACTATAGGTAAATTATGGCTAAACCAGTATTCGAAATGTTCTTTGTCAGATTTAATTGTTACATAATTTTGTTTATTTTTATTTGAATTACCAGACTTAATCTGTACTCCTAAACATAGACCGGACACTGTTTCTCTTTCAACAAATTCGAGATAACCATCTAAACCAATATCATTTGAAGTATCAATTTTATTAAATATGCAATTAGAATCGTTGATTACATTCTGAACGTAAAGTACTCCCTGATTTTCTGTTTTTTTAGTATTTTTTCTTTTTGTGGGCATAATGTGATGTAGCAAACTTATTAATTCTATTCATTTTAAACTATCTATTATTTGAACCTTAATTACTTAATAGGAAAATATGTGGATTAAATGTTTATATTTTTAGAGTTATTTTAGGCATTCTATGCAAACCACAATAACAAATTCAGTAAAAATTGCAGCGGATTTCATCAAATCCGGTGAAGTTGCGGCATTCCCGACGGAGACAGTTTACGGCATTGGCGCAAATGCCTATGATGAAAAAGCTGTCCGCAAGATATTCAAAGCCAAAGGCAGACCCGCTGATAATCCGTTAATTGTACACATAGCCCGGAAGAAGGATATATTGATCCTTGCAAAAGAAATCACGCCATCGGCAAAAAAAATAATCAGTGTGTTTTTCCCGGGACCCGTTACGGTAATACTCAAAAAAAATGAGATTGTCCCAGATATTGTCACCGCGGGTCTCAATACCATCGCAATCAGAATGCCCGCATCAAAAATCTCACGCGAGCTTATTAAGCAAAGTGGAGTGCCAATAGCGGCACCAAGCGCGAACCTTTCAGGTTCGCCCTCACCAACGAATTTTATTCATGTGTTAAGGGATATGAGGAATAAAATTCCCTGTGTGCTTGTGGGTCCCGCTGCAAGGTATGGACTTGAATCCACAGTAATTGACTGCACAGGTAAATTTCCGGTTATACTCAGACCCGGAAGCATTACACTTGAGCAGATCAGGAAGCTGGATAAGAATGCAGTGTATCAAAAAAGGGTTGGAAAGGTAAAGAGTCCGGGGCAGAAGTATAAACATTATGCGCCGAAGGCGAAGGTAAAGATAATTACGAATTACGAATTACGAATTACGAATAAAAAGTCAAAGACAGCGTTTATTGGATTGAATAAAAAATATGCGAAGGGTTTTGAGGTTGTGAAAATTTGCAGGTCAATTGAAGATTATGCAAAGAATTTATTTTCATTCTTCAGGGAGTGTGATGAAAAGGGAATCAAAACCATCTACTGCGAAAAGGTAAGTGAAAAGGGGATAGGGGCAGCGATAATGAACAGGCTTAAAAAGGCAATTATCAATTAACAATGAGCAATTAACAATTATAACTGCAGAACTCCTATATTCTATTGTTTATTGTTCATATTATATTGATCATTGTACATTGTTCATTGCTAATTGTCGTTGTACCAGCGTCTTATCACAAATGTTGAGCCCTGCGATGAATTATAATCGTTCACAGGAGTTCGTGAGCTCATTAAATCACTAAGCGTTTCAACAAGATCAAGTTTTATTACTCCGCCTTTGGAAAGGCTGCTTTGAATTGAAGTCTTCTCATCGTAAACATAAATCACGTGACCGTTCCACACTATCATATCCAAAGGTTTGCATTTGGCTGCAATTTCCTCTGCGCTTAGTCCCTCAATTTCTACGGGTGTGCCGTAATCAACAAGTTTACTTGTGTTGCGGGGAGTGAAACCGTTCGTTGCTTCATACATCAGACCGGAGCAATCGCAGCCTGTTAACATCCATTCATTTTTTACTCCATCGGTAATATTGCCTTTCGGCTGGTAGAGCTCAATCAGTTTTTTTATTCCATCGTTATAATTTCCGCCCCAGCAGTAACGGTTGCCAACAGCCCTATCCAGTACTTTGTATATATCTTCTTTTTTTGGCAGCGCTACAAATCGTTCACCGGGTCTGGATTTCTTCAGCTCAACAAAACGACTGTCAATAAATAACTCACTGCCGTACTCATATTCTTTACATTCAACTTTAAAAATCTTGTAATTGCCGTGGTCAAATTCACCCAGCAGCTCAAACACTGTTCCGGGCAGGGCAATGAATTCCATCTCACGTATGAGTCCTGAATTATCCGTTTTAACGGTCATGCCGTCGCTTCCGCCGAACACAGCTTCAAAATCAGGTGAATTCAGTACCGGGGTTGGTTCTTTGGCAACAGCATAGTAAAAATCCTGTGATTTGGCGCTCAAAATTGTCATTAGTACTATAATAGTAACTGTTATTATTTTCATTTTGTGCAAAATATAGATATTTTAAGAAAATTCAAAAGTAGTTAACAAATTATTTAATCGTCTTAAATTATTAAAGTTTCCACTGGTTCACTTCACGGAATATATATTCATATCCTGCAAATCCATAGATGTTATAAGATTTTTTCGGAAAGTCGGTCTAAGTAGCCCACGGATTTATCCGTGGGATTAAAGTTGGTCACAGTAAAATAACCCCTTCAGGGGTTTATTCAATAAACCGTTAAAACGGTTATTTTCTCCCAAATTTAACTAAACCCACGACTGAAGTCGTGGGCTAAGATCACGTTTTCTTATTTATTGCTGAATATCCGGAAATTGGACTCATTGGATCACAATTTGTCTGTTATAAAATAGAGCAGTTTTCTGTCTTTATTTGTAATTTTGGTCTTTTAATCACCCCTTTAAAATTAGTAATTTTATTACTATTTTTGTGATTATTCTATAAAAATTCAAATTCTCAAACAGGAGGACATAAATGTCAGTAGACGTAGAAGCTCAGATAAAAGACGCTATTGTAGAAAAATTAGGCGTTGAAGAATCAAAAGTAACACCAAACGCTTCATTCATAAATGATCTCGGCGCGGATTCACTTGATACAGTTGAGCTCATTATGGAGCTTGAAAACCGTTTCAATATTCAGATCCCCGATGAAGACCAGGAGAAGATCCAGACTGTTGGAGATGCAGTTAGCTATGTAAAATCAAAAGTTGCTTAATAGCTTTTAAGCGATTTTATATAAAGATCATTCAATTTATATAATGGAAAAAAAGCGTGTTGTTATAACCGGACTTGGTGTGGTATCACCTGTTGGTAACACTGTTGCTGATTTCTGGGATAATATAGTTGCGGGAAAAAGCGGTGCAGGGCCTATTACTTACTTTGATACTGAACACTTTGATACAAAGTTTGCCTGCGAAGTAAAGAATTTCGATCCGTTGAATTACATGGATAGAAAACTTTCTTCACGTGTGGACCCATTTACTCAATTTGCACTTGCAGCTTCACAAATGGCTTTCAAAGATTCCGGGCTGGATATGACAAAGGTTGATCCGTACAGGGTTGGCGTTGTTTACGGCTCAGGTATTGGCGGTATGTGGACCTATGACAAGGAGCAGAGAAAACTATATGATAAGAACGGCAACCCCGACAGGATAAGTCCGTTCTTTATACCGATGCTTATTGCAGATATTGCAGCAGGCAGGATCTCGATGATGTTCGGCCTTAAGGGACCCAACTACGCTACAATTTCTGCATGTACTACATCAGCTCATTCAATTGCAGATTCCGTTATGTTAATTCAGCGCGGTAACGCGGATGTTATGGTTACCGGCGGCTCAGAGGCAGTTATCTGCCCGATGGGTGTCGGCGGATTCAACGCAATGAAAGCGCTTTCAACCCGTAACGACGCTCCCGAAAAAGCATCCCGTCCTTTTGAAAAGAACAGGGATGGATTTGTAATGGGCGAAGGCGGTGCAACACTGATTCTTGAAGAACTTGAATTCGCAAAAGCACGCGGCGCGAAGATCTACGCTGAAATTGCAGGTATTGGAATGACAGCAGATGCGCATCATATCACTGAGCCTGCACCTGAAGGTGAAGGAGTTGCCGAGGCTATGAGAATAGCAATAAAAGATGCGGATATGACACCGAACGATATTGATTGCGTAAATGCGCACGGTACTTCAACATATTACAACGATAAGAACGAAACAGCCGCTATTAAAAGTGTATTCGGCAAACATGCTTATGATATTCCGGTTCATTCAATAAAGAGTATGTTAGGCCACCTTTTGGGCGCAGCAGGCGCTGTTGAATCAATTGCTTCAGTGCTTACAATCAATAAGGGTATAGTTCCCCCGACTATTAATTACGAAACACCTGATGAGGGACTGGACCTGAATTATGTACCTAACAGAGCTATAAAAAAAGAGATCAATACAGTCATGTGTGATAATTCCGGATTTGGCGGACATAACACTGCATTGGTGTTCAAAAAGTACACTGAATAAAATTTTTTGATGCAGCAGTGCATAAATCAGCAGTACTTAAAGCAAGAGAAAAGAGAATATTTTACGAATAGGATAATATGTTCGGCATATTAAAAACCCTAAGGAAATTTGTCCCAGTTTTAAAAAGGCGCAAAGAGGAAGATGATATATACTCCGCTATCGCCTCCTTCGATTTTAAGACCTTCCAGGCAAGTATTGACTACCAGATAATCCATAAGAATTTTTTTATAAATGCCTTAACGCACAGGTCATTCCTTAAATCAAAGGGAACCAACGGCGTTAAGCTGGCAAGCAATGAAAGGCTGGAGTATCTTGGTGATGCCGTGCTTGATTCAGTTGTTGCTGAATACCTTTACAAGAATTTCCCTGATTCAGAAGAAGGTGACCTGACAAAATACCGCTCTGTACTGGTGAACCAGCGCTTCCTTGCGGAGCGCGCAAAAGTAATACACCTGCAAAGTTTTCTGCTTGCGGCACCTACAGCACTTAAATCAATCGAAGACGGCTACGATACGATACTATCTGATGCATATGAAGCATTGGTTGGAGCTATATTTCTGGATAGGGGCTACGATGCTGCAAAAGATTTCCTGAATAACCAGATATTCAAAAAGCTTGATGTAAAGTGGCTTAACCAGTTTGATGAGAACTATAAAAGCAAACTGCTTGAATATACACAGGCGAATACAGACTATATTCCTGAGTATAAGGTCATTAACCAGGAAGGTCCGGAACACAATAAGCTTTTCACGGTTGAAGTGCAGATAAACCAGCGTGCGCTTGGTATCGGTAAAGGCAGAACCAAAAAGACCGCTGAGCAGGAAGCTGCCAGCAATGCTTTGAAAAACCTGGATGTGATCGAAAAAATGGGCTTAAAGAAAAAGAAAAAAGGGGCTTAAATAAACAAGATTGTTAGACTGTTTTTTTGCAAATCAAAATATACTACTAAAACTCACCTCTTCTATATAAAAAAATGCATACTTTTGTTAACAGACACATTGGACCAACTGAGCATGAAGTAAAACAAATGCTTGATGTTATTGGCGCAGCTTCGGTAGATGACCTGATGAACCAGATCGTACCAACGGCTATAAGATTAAAAAGTGAATTAAAACTAAGCAATGCCTTAAGTGAACAGGAATTGCTGCAGCATCTGCATGAAATGGCTTTGAAAAATAAAATGTACCGCTCATATATAGGATATGGATATTACGGTACTATCACACCAACTGTGATACTACGCAATATCATGGAGAATCCGGGATGGTACACGCAGTATACACCTTACCAGGCTGAAATATCGCAGGGCAGACTTGAAGCGCTGCTGAATTACCAAACAATGGTAATTGACCTGACGGGGCTTCCTGTTGCCAATGCTTCGCTTCTTGATGAAGGAACCGCTGCCGCAGAGGCAATGCATGTGCTTTTTGCCGCAAGAAAACCCGAAAAAAAGAACGCCAATAAGTTTTTGGTCTCAAATGATTGCCTTGTACAGACAATTGATATATTAAGGACGCGCACAGAACCAATAGGTGTTGATCTTGTTGTAGGTGATATAAATACCACTGAACTTACCGATGATATTTTCGGATTGCTTGTACAGTACCCAACTGCCGATGGCGAAGTGAATGATTATAAAGCACTCTTTGAAAAAGCTCACGCAAAAGGAATTTATTGCGTGGCTGCAGCTGATATTATGAGCCTTGCATTACTTACACCGCCCGGTGAATTTGGCGCCGATATCGCAGTGGGTTCTACTCAAAGATTTGGTGTACCGATGGGATATGGCGGACCGCATGCAGCTTACTTCGCATGCAAGGATGAATTCCGCAGGATTATGCCGGGAAGAATTATCGGTGTATCTATAGATAGGCTTGGTAACCGCGCGTACAGAATGGCACTGCAGACACGCGAGCAGCATATCCGCAGGGAAAAAGCTACAAGTAATATCTGTACCGCGCAGGTACTGCTTGCTATTATGGCGGGAATGTATGCAGTATATCACGGCCCGGTTGGGATAAAAGTGATTGCTGAACGTATTCATGGCTTAACAGCAATGCTTAATAATGGATTAAAGCAGGCTGGTTATAAACAGAGCAATGGTCACTTTTTTGATACGCTGAAAGTTGATGCAGGTTCAAAAGAAAAATTAAATGATCTGAAGAAGAAATTTGAAGCAGCAAAAATTAATCTGAGGTATTTTGATGAGAAATATATCGGAATATCGCTTGATGAAACTACTACCGAAAAAGATGTAAACGAAATTCTTAATATTTTCGGAGGCAAATTATCTTCATCTTCATCAAACGGAACATCGCTTCCCGAAAATTTAAAACGAAATACAAAGTATTTACAGAATCCTGTATTCAATGTACATCACAGCGAAACTGAGATGCTGCGTTACATGAAGAAACTCGAAAACAAAGATCTCTCGCTGAACATGTCGATGATACCATTAGGCTCATGTACAATGAAGCTAAACGCTACCACAGAGATGATCCCTGTCACATGGCCGGAGTTCGGCACACTTCATCCGTTCATTCCGGTAGAGCAGGCTGAGGGTTATGCAGAATTATTTAAGGGACTCGAGAGCGCACTTGCAGAAATCACAGATCTCCCCGCAGTTTCACTGCAGCCTAATTCAGGCGCACAGGGTGAGTACTCAGGCTTAATGGTGATTCGGGCATACCAAAAGTCAGTTGGTGAAGGACACCGTGATGTTGTTATCATACCAGCTTCAGCACACGGCACAAATCCCGCAAGCGCTGTTATGGCAGGCTTAAAGGTCGTGGTGGTTAAAACTATGGAGCATGGTGATATTGATGTTGATGACCTTAAGGCTAAGGCAGAGCAGCATAAAGATAACCTTTCAGCTTTGATGGTTACTTATCCTTCAACACATGGTGTATTTGAAACCAAGATAAAGGAAGTTTGTGAGATAATTCACGCTAACGGCGGTCAGGTTTACATGGATGGCGCGAATTTGAATGCACAAGTTGGTTTGACAAGTCCGGGTTACATTGGCGCGGATGTTTGTCATATTAACCTGCATAAAACTTTCTGCATACCGCATGGCGGCGGCGGACCCGGAATGGGACCCATAGCCGTTGCGAAACATCTGGCTCCATTCTTACCGGGACATGTTATAGTTAAAACCGGCGGAGATAAAGCTATTCACGCAGTATCAGCTGCGCCCTGGGGAAGCTCGAGTATACTATTGATATCATACGCATATATTAGGATGATGGGCGGTAAGGGACTAACCGATGCAACCAAAGCCGCAATACTGAATGCCAATTACATCGCTTCAAAACTTAAAGATGAATACAAAGTATTATATACCGGTGCCAATGATAGAGTTGCCCATGAAATGATTTTTGACATGAGGGAATTCAAAAAGGTTGGAATTGAAGTTGGCGATATTGCGAAACGATTGATGGATTACGGTTTTCACGCACCGACGGTATCTTTCCCGGTGGCCGGAACACTGATGGTAGAGCCAACAGAATCAGAATCGAAGTATGAGCTTGACAGGTTCTGTGACGCAATGATGGCAATTAAAGCGGAGATAATAGAAATAGAAAGCGGCAATGCAGATAAAACTGATAACGTACTTAAAAATGCACCGCATACGGCATTTGAAATTGCATCAGATAACTGGAATCACAAATATTCCCGTGAAAAAGCTGCGTTCCCTGTTGCGGGGATCAAAGAGAGCAAATTCTGGCCTGCAGTCGCAAGGGTTGATGATGCCTATGGTGACAGGAACTTTATGTGCTCATGTGAGCCGATTGAAAGCTACTCTGAAGCAACAGCTTAGATGATATTTGACAATTGATAGTTTACAGTTAAGGGCTGAATTATCAGCCCTTTTTTTTAATAGTTTTTTATAAGAAAAATAGATAACTTTACTAAAATATATACTATGAAAAAAGAATTTAATGTAATAATTGAGCGTGATTCTGAAGGATACTATGTTGGTTCAGTTTCTGATCTAAAAGGATGCCATTCGCAGGCTAAGTCTTTGGATGAATTAATGGAAAGAATGCAGGAAGCAATAGAGCTGTGTCTTGAAGTTGAAGGAAAGGATCTCGAGCAGAACGATTTCATAGGCGTTCAGCGAATTATTATAGAGTATGACAAGGCTTCCTAGAATTTCCGGAAAAGATCTTGTGAAAGCTTTGTCAAAAATTGGTTTTGCGGTAATCCGCATAAGAGGGAGCCATCACTTTATGGAACATGAAGATGGCAGAGCAACTGTTGTACCGGTTCATTCAAATGAAACATTAGGACCGGGTTTGTTAAATAAGATACTAAAAAGTTGTGAAATTTCAAGGGATGATTTAATTAGTATATTATAAACCGAATTGAACCATTTTGTACACATTTAATCCTTATAATTGAAATTACATTAGGATAATTCTGATATTGAAAAAGAAACTCACCGATACTGTTAACTACCTCGGACTTAAGCGCAACATCATCCTGATGCTGGGCTTAACTGTACTTATGTACACGGGCGAAAAGCTGTGGGAACGGTTTATTCCTAAGTATCTTGATGGACTTGGCGCATCAATACTCATTATCGGTGCGTTTGGTTTCCTGCAGAATTTCCTGGGCGCTGTATGGGCATTGCCGGGCGGTTACATTGCCGATCATTTAGGAAACCGCAAGGCTTTTCTGGTATTCAGCATATTGGCAATATTTGGATATGTCATAGCAATAATATTCAATAGCTGGATAGCCGTATTCATTGGTATGCTGTTCTTTTTTGGATGGTCTAACGTCGCATTGCCGGGCTCAATGAGCCTGATAACCAAAACTCTGGGTAAAGGTAAAACCGTTATGGGGATATCAATGCACTCATTGATACGCCGTGTACCAATGGCATTGGGACCTATTATAGGGGGATATTTGATTGTTTCTTTCGGTTTACTAACCGGGATAAAAATTGCTTTCGGGATATCAATAGCACTCTCACTTATCGGAATGATCTTCATAAATAAACTTACTACAGATACCCGAGAAGAGAAGCCTGAAAAAATACATCCAATTCAGCTTTGGAAGACATTTGATAAGAAATTAAAGAACCTGCTTGTATCAGATATATTGGTCAGATTTTGCGAGCAGATACCGTATGTATTTGTGGTGATATGGTGTTTAAATGTAGTCAAAATTTCTGCCAGTGAATTTGGTTACCTTACAGCAATTGAAATGGTTACCTCTGCACTGATATTCATTCCGGTAGCAAATTATTCTGATAAGCTTGAGAAGAAACCATTCGTAGTAATCACATTTATATTTTTTACAATTTTTCCGTTTATGTTATATTTCAGCAATTCATTCGGACTGCTTGCAGTTGCGTTCTTTATACGGGGACTTAAAGAATTCGGTGAGCCAACCAGAAAAGCTCTCATACTGGAGCTTTCCAAAAAGGGGACAGAAGCGCGAAGCTTTGGAATGTATTACTTCATTCGTGATGGTATTGTGGCATTCGCGGGATTTTTAGGCGGCGTGCTGTGGCAAGTCTCGCCTGAGCTTAACCTATTCTTAGCTGCCGGATTTGGCGTACTAGGCACTCTGTATTTTGCTCTTTTTGGCAGGGGAACGGATTCTAATAGTGAAATAGCTAAATAGTGAAATGGTGAAGTAGGTAAGTAGGTAATTTGGTGAGTAGGTATACAGTGATTACTCGTGCCACGAATATTTTCATTTTGAAATGCACTGACTATGTCAGTGCGTGCATCAACACAGTTGATGCAATCCAATAAAAAACTTAAATTAATGCCAAAAATTTCTCGATTGGTTCATAATTGTTAATTACATTTTCTATTCCAAGTTCCATTAGTCTGTTGTTCTCATCATAATCTATTCCAATGAAATTTATTCCAAGTTCAACGGTTGTGCTATAGTCATATTCTCTGTCTCCGACATAAAATACTTTATTGAAATGTGATATATCAAATATTTCTTTATAATTCTCAATCAACAGAGAAATCATTTCATATTTAGTATTTATATCATCTGAACTATATATTTTAATATCTTGAATATTGAAGCCTAAAGCTGATAATTTATATTTAGCGGGTTTTAAGAATCCCCCGGTGGCAACACCTACTTTATAATCTTTATGATTTATTAAATATTCAAATAACTCTCTTGCTCCGGGAATCACAATAAATGAGTTTTCAATTTTCTCCAGGGATGTTTTAAGCTCATCTGTGTAAGCATTTATAATTTTGTTAATAGTACCGATATCGGAGTTTTCTTTTAGATCATTTAAGATTTGTTTTGTAATGTGAAGTTCGGTTGCATGGCCATAACTATTCCAGTCTGTATTCTTTAGTTTAATACCTAATACAATCTCAAAAGCCCTGATAAAGCATCTATCATCCACATATTTTGAGTGGCACAAAGTACCATCTATATCAAATATTATCAGTTTCATATTCAAAAATATACAATAATTGGTTAAGAAAGAGAGATTTTAGAAATGACCTGGCGGCTTTCTCAGATATGCACAAAAATAGGTCTATAGTTTGTTAAAACATGGCTTGAAGTCTTTGTCCAACAAATTAAATGCTGAAATCCTCAAAAACACTACGTTTTTCACTATTTTCAAACATTAAAATTTGCAACCTTCATCATCCCTTACAAGTCATAATAAACAGATATCTACATGATGAAAAACGTAAAAAAATAATATAAAATCGCCAAAATTCTCCATTTTCAGGAGATTGGCACTTTAAAGGAGCATAATAAAATGAACAGTCTAGCAGAAGCATTTATCCCGATAATCGCAATAATATTCACATTTGGTATTCCCGGTGCGCTTATTTTCTGGGCAATATATGTAAAACACAAAGAAAGAACCAAGCTGATGGATATGGGTTTAACACCACAGGAAGCCAGAGATTACTTCCGTGAGACGGAAAAAAGACCTAAAAATCCACTGGGTTCATTAAAATGGGGAATACTTCTTTCAATGATAGGTATTGGTTTATTCTTTGGTATCCTGCTTGATGAAGCAGGTTTCAAAGATGAACTGACCGGTGTAATGGTACTGGTATTCGGAGGTCTTGGATTCATAATCTATTACTTCGTGGCAAATTCAAAGCTGAAAAAGGACGCTCAGATCCAGCAGAGCTCAAATCAGAATTCCTGATTGAACCGGGGCATATTATTAACACACATTAATTCTAAACAAAAATGAACTTAAGAAATATAATAATAGCTGCAGTCCTGGGCACGATGATGATCGGGTTTAACGGCTGCAGCCTGCTGAAAAAAAGGGTTGAAAAGAAAGAGAACGTGAAGTATACCTTGAACGGAAACGGAAAAACTTCAATTCATATTGATAATATCAACGGCAGGATAAATGTTTCCAGCAGCAGCGATACTACAGGCGAGATCAGGATTGCAGCTGAAATTGTTGCTGATGTTAAACACGATGAACAGGACAGATCAATTGAGAATGTTAAGATAATTATCGATTCAACAGGCAATGATATAAAAATAGAAACTGAAATAAATAACTCAAACTCGGGAATCTTCAGAAGAAGCAATAATGCAGAAGTGAATTATGATATTAAAGTTCCCGCCAATATGAAAGTGTATACTGAAACTGTGAACGGAACCACAACTATTACCCGCATTATGAACGATGTAAGAGCAGAAACTGTGAACGGTAAGATCAATATATTCAATTGCCGCGGAAGGATAGATGTTGAGGGGGTTAACGGATTGGTTGTATGCAATGTTGACTCAATAACACCGGGAATTAACATAAGTGTTGTAAATGGTGATGTTAAGATAGGCGGATTAAAGAATGTTGACGCTGAAGTAAATGCATCTACAGTTCACGGAAGGGTGAAGTTTAAAGATATTGCTTTTACAGATGTGAACTCAGAAAGACGTAATCTCAGCGGGATACTTGGAAAGGGCGGCAGCATGATCCGGATTGAATGCACAAATGGCAGTATTTCTTTTGATGCTTCCAAATATCTTCCCAAAAAGGATGATTCTTTTGAATTTAAAATTGATTTTGACGATGACGATGGACCTTCTATCAATATTGAAAACGTAGATGAAAATGGTGATAAGGACGCAACCGGTAATACACGCTTGGATACGCCAAAAGGTACACAAAATGATCTGCAGGGGGCACCTAAAAACGCTGATTCTACCAGGAAATAACGGTATCTAACAGTTAATAAATAATAAGTTAAAACATTTTTGTTTATATTTAGTGAAAATAGAAAACCGGTGTCAAAACAGCAGGTAGAATCATGCATGAATGATCTGGAACTGAATATAATCAAGAAGATCCAGGCTGGGAAGATCGAAGAGTTCGAAGAGATCGTCAACAGGTATAAGGATAGAGCGATGACGCTTGCTATGAGGATACTCAAGAATTCCGAAGATGCCGAAGACGCGCTGCAGGAGGCTTTCATAAAAACTTTCAGAGCCATAGCCGATAAGCAGTTCGAAGAGAGGTCTAAATTCTCAACTTATTTTTACAGGATCGTTTACAACACGGCTATTGATTTCTACAAGAAACACAAAGCAAAAACATATAACCTGATTAATATTGATGATACAAAAAGAAACGATGAAGGTGAAGTTACCGATATTAACAGCTTTGAGATGTCAATTGACAGGGACAAATATCATATGAGCGGTGTTTATGATACTGACAGGATGACACTGGATAACCAAATGCAGGAAGTTGTAAACAGGTATCTTGAAGAGATCCCTGAAAAATACTCAACCATATTAACGCTTTTTTATGTTAACGATCTTTCGCATGAAGAGATCGCTGAAACACTGAAACTTCCTTTGGGAACTGTAAAGAACCGGATATTCAGGGCAAAAGACAAACTGAAAGAAGTATTAATGAAGAAATATTCAGAAACCGAAATTCTGGAGCTGATATAAAAGAAGTTTAAAAAAGATTTATAATGAGAGAAAAAAATAAATACATAGATGAAATAATTGATGCGAAGCTGCGCAAGAGCAGGCTCAGCACTGCATCGGGTGATTTTACATCGCACCTGATGAAGCGCATCACCGCCGAAAATAAGGCGTTAATGGAAGAAAAGAAAAGCGACCGTGTTGTGAAGTACATCATCGGTTCTTTCAGCTTTATGATGCTCGCTTTTACTTTTGCCATAGGACTGATATCAAAATCTGCCGCTGTTAACACTGATGAAACTACCGGCGTAGCCTTTGATACAATGCAGCGCTCAAGTTCATGGCTTGAATCAATGGTATATTACATACAGGGATTCTTTACCAATGTACTCTCATTCTTTGGTCTATCCCTGAGTTCAAGCTCAATTAACATCATACTTGTTGTGATACTGGTTGCGGTAATCTACCTTGTTGGGGAGCGTCTCTTCTTAAGAGGAAAGATGAAGCAGAGCATGCAGGTGAAATAAATTAAATAAAACTAACTTCAAAAGACGTTCAGTTATCTGAATGGCTTTTTGTTTAAATGTCACGTCAAGTCTCTTAAAAGAAATTTAAGTAAAGTGGTAATGAAAAAAGGCATTCAAGTAATTGAATGCCTTTTAACTTGTAACATGTGACTTTAAATTTACTTAATTTCCCATGTATTGCCTGTAAAAAGTAGTTTTTCGAGGCTGCCTTTGCCAAGCTTCTCTATCGAGTCTGTTATCTGTTCTTCCATCTGTGCTTCATATACCGGTTTGGTAACCTTATACAACACACCGAAAGGCACAGGATAATCTTCAAAATCAGATAATTGCGCAACAATCATTGCAAGTTCTTTTGAAGTCTCATCATATACTATCACGTCGTTTACAGAATTATTGCCTTCATTAATATTAATAATTTCAGGTCTGAATCCATTAAGTTTTATACCTTTATCTTTTTTTGCTCCAAAAAGCAAAGGTTTGCCGTTTTCTACATAAATAGTATGATCAGGCTTGGTATCCTTTTCGGTATATAATTCATGAGCACCGTCATTATAAATATTACAATTCTGGAAGATCTCAATAAATGCTGTTCCTTTATGTCCTTTACCTTTTGAAATAGTATCCTGCATGTGTTTAGGGTCACGGTCCATTGATCTTGCGACAAATGATCCGCCTGAACCCAATGCAAGCGTTAAAGGATTGAATGGTTCTTCCAGTGTTCCGAACGGCGAAGATTTTGTTATCTTGCCATGCTCAGAAGTAGGGGAGTACTGCCCCTTGGTTAACCCATATATTTTGTTATTAAACATCAGAATAACAATGTCAAGGTTCCTTCTTAAGGTATGAATAAAGTGATTACCTCCAATACTCAATAAGTCGCCATCGCCTGAAGTAACCCATACATCAAGATCGGGTCTTGCCATTTTTAACCCTGAAGCAATAGAGGAAGCTCTTCCATGTATTCCGTGGAAACCGTATGTATCCATGTAGTACGGAAAGCGGCTTGAGCAGCCGATACCTGCGACAAACACGGTCTTTTCTTTAGGTAAATTGAACGATGGCATAACGCGCTGCACCTGTGCGAGGATAGAATAATCTCCGCAGCCGGGGCACCATCTTACATCCTGATCTGATGCGTAATCCTTTGCTGTTAACTTAACCTGCGCCGCCGCTTCAGATGTTCCGTTTGTAGTTGTTTCTGTTTCCATTTTATTTTTCTGTTAACAATTCTATGACTTTTTTCTCAAGTTCACTGGCTTTAAAAGGCAGGCCCTGAACTTTGTTGAACCCAATAACATCTTTCAGATAATTTGCCCTGAGAAGCATGCTTAGCTGCCCGAGATTCAATTCAGGAACAAGTACTTTCTTAAATCTATTCAGAATTTCTCCTAAATTTTTCGGCATTGGGTTAAGATACTTTAAGTGTACCCTCGAAACGTTATATCCCTTAGCCAGAAGTCTTTCACGGGCCGATGTGATAGAGCCGTAAGTGCTTCCCCATCCGATAATAAGCAGCTCACCTTCGGGGTCGCCTTCAACTTCTGCGGGCGGAATATAATTTTCAATGTTCTTCACTTTTTCAGCCCTCAAATTCACCATAAATTCATGGTTAGCTGTATCGTAGCTTACATTGCCGGTGATGTGCTGTTTTTCAAGGCCGCCAATGCGGTGCTCCATTCCGGGGGTGCCGGGTTTTACCCAGGGACGGGCAAGGAATTCATCTCTCATATACGGGAAGTAACCTTCCTTCTCGGTTCTGAATTCACCTTCAATAACCGGCAATTCGCTTTCATGGGGAATCCTCCACGGCTCAGCGCCGTTTGCAAGGTATCCGTCAGAAAGGAATATTACAGGCGTCATGAATTTGCAGGCAATACGCGCAGCTTCAAACATCATCATAAAGCAATCAGCCGGCGATGATGCGGCAACTACCGGCAGCGGACACTCGCCGTTCCTGCCCAATATTGCCTGGAAAAGATCAGCTTGTTCCGTTTTTGTGGGCAAACCTGTTGAAGGGCCGCCTCTTTGAATATTTGCGATAACCAAAGGAAGTTCTACCATTACTGCTAGACCGATTGCCTCTTGCTTTAATGCCATTCCGGGTCCGCTTGTGCTGGTGAAGGCGAGTGACCCTCCGAAAGCTGCGCCAATTGAAGCGCAGATTGCGGCGATCTCATCTTCTGCCTGGAAAGTTTTTACACCAAAATTCTTAAAGCTGGAAAGATCATGCAGAATATCACTGGCCGGAGTAATAGGGTATGAGCCCAGGAATAGCGGCAAACCGCTCTTGAGCGATGCTGCAAGTATACCCAAGGCTGCGGCATGATTTCCTGTGATGTTTCTGTAAATTCCTTTTGGAAGTTTTGCAGGGGCAACTTTATATCTTGTGGTGAATATTTCGGCAGTTTCACCAAAATAATATCCGGCTTTCAGTGCCTTTATGTTCGCTTCGGCAATTACGGGGTTTTTACTGAACTTGCTTTCAAGCCAGTGCATGGTTATATCCAGCGGTCTGTCATATAACCAGTATGTGATACCAAGTGCGTAGAAATTTTTGCAGCGGTTGGCATCTTTTGCGGTTAAGCCCAAATCCTTCACGGCATTGTTGGTGGCTCTTGTTACGGGAACTTTGATCAATTTGTATCCGGCAAGTGATCCGTCTTCAAGAGGGTTTGTTTTGTAACCGGCAAGATTCAGATTTTTTTCTATGAATGCGTCTTCATTGGCAATAATGGTTCCGTTTTTCTTAAGGTCTTTTAAGTTAACCTTAAGAGCTGCCGGGTTCATTGCAACAAGTACGTCCGGTTCATCGCCGGGTGAATAAACATCCTGGCTTGAGAATTGAATCTGGAATCCGCTAACACCAAATAAAGTACCTGCAGGTGCTCTTATTTCCGCAGGATAGTCAGGGAAAGTGCTTAGGTCGTTGCCAAAAAAAGCTGATGTTTCTGTGAATCTTGATCCGACGATCTGCATTCCGTCGCCGGAATCTCCCGCGAACCTTACGGTCGCGCTTTTTAAAACCTCAACGGTTTTTTCCATTATTTGTTTTTTGCTCCTAAAGAAACGATTGAGCTGTGAATCGCAGCCCGGATTTGCAAAAAAAGCCGGGCTTGTAATACAGTTTAAGCTTCCCGAAGCATTATGCTTCGTCTTTTACAACTGAAACGCTAATTTGTGCCATAACGTTTCCTGCAAGCTTTATATCAACGGTTCTTGAACCTATCTCTTTAATAGGCTCCTCCAGCAATATGTTTCTTTTATCTATAGTGTATCCTTTATGAATAAGTGCTTCAGCGATGGTGCCATTGGTTACAGAACCGAAAAGCTTAATATCATCGGCTGCTTTTGCCTTTATTTCAAGCTGAACGCCTGAGAGTTCGCCTGCGAGTTTCTGTGACTCGGCGATAACCTTTTCAAGCTTCTTTGCCTGCTGTTTTTTTATCTCGTCCAGGACTTTCATGTTGCTGGTATTTGCTTTCATCGCAACACCGTTCGGGATAAGGTAATTCATTGCAAAGCCGTCTTTTACATTAACTACTTCACCGGTTTTACCTAAATTGTCGTGATCTTGTTTTAGTATTATTTTCATTTGGTATATATCAGGAAAAAATGCAGGCTGCAAAAGCCAGCCTGCGTATGTTTATAAATTCTTTATACAACCGGCGGAGTTGACTCGCCGAGTAATGCCGTATCTTCAGGAGATAAATGCTTCTCAAATGAATCATCTTCAAAAGAGGACGGCTCATCATGATGCTCACCCGGACCTGAACCCTTTTTATTCAGGAACTGGATCCGCCTGGCTTTGATCTCCACAATAGTTTTGCTGTCGCCCCTTTCAGTCTTAAATGTTCTTGACTGAAGTTCGCCTTCTACAAGACAGGCGTTGCCTTTTTTAAGTTTATCTCTGCAGCTTTCTGCAAGTTTATTCCATGCAACAATCCCAACGTAGCATACATCTTCCTGCCATTCGTCTTTGCTGTCACGGTACCTTCTGTTGGAAGCAACTGAAAAGTTTACTACGGGTGTTCCGTTTGTAGTCTGTCTGTATATTGGGTCCTTTGTAAGATTACCTGCAATAATTACCGAATTTAGTTCGGGCATCTTTAAATCAGCCATTGTTCCTCCGATGGTTTCGGTTAAATGTTAATTGTTGACTAAACTTGTTTATTCAGTGGTCTTCGCTTCTGCAACCGTGTCTGCTTCGGCTGACTGCTGCTGCTGTAATTGCTGAGCTGCAGCTTCTCTTTCTTTCATTATCTGCTCTTTTTTAACGAGGTAAGCATTACGCTCGTCAAGAGTCTTCTTGTCAAAAGATACTGTCAGAAATCTGAGTATATCATCATCCAGGTGGTATGCTCTTTCAAGCTTTGCAATAACGGATGGATCAGCAGTAAATTCTATAGAAACATAGGAACCTGTCGGCTTGTTCTTTATAGGATAAGCCAGCTTTCTTCTGCCCCATTTTTCTGTTTTTATTACTTCGCCTTCGTTTTTCTTGAAGAAGTTTGCATATTTGTTGACTATTGAATCAACTCTTTCGTCTTCGAATATCGAGTCAACTATAAAAGTCGTTTCGTAATACTTGTGTGCTTTTGTGCTCATTAAATTATGTTAAATTTTAGCTACTAATATAGGTTTTTGGGAATTAATTTTCAAGGCAGGAAAATGCGGGGTTTATGCAGAATTTTTCTCATTTATGAGATTTTTTGATCAAGTTTTGACTCTCAATGATAAGCGCTTGATTCTTCCATGAGATGATTTATTCAATTATTCACCATTTGCACTCATTTTCTTCATTTTATATATCCAATATTATACCGATTTTTGTAGTTAAATCATTTCTGAATGCCAAGAAAAGCCGTAATAAAAGTCAGCAAAGATGCATCAAAGGGTTCTGCAAAGAAACTCTCATTAAGTAATAAATCCAACCGAAAAGTTAGTAAAACCCCAAATTCAACAGATTTAGAAAATAGAGATTCCCGCATCCGCGGGAACATGATAGAAGTCAAAGGTGCACGCGTAAACAATCTCAAAAACATAAGCGTTGATATTCCCCACAACAAGTTTGTGGTTGTAACCGGCCTGAGCGGTTCCGGCAAAACGTCCCTTGTTTTCGATACTATTTACGCCGAAGGGCAGCGCCGCTATATTGAAAGCATGTCATCCTACGCAAGGCAGTTCCTTGAAAGGATAAATAAACCTGACGTTGATTCCATTACCGGCTTAGCTCCATCAATGGCAATTGAAGTTAAAACCACTACACGCAATCCGAGAAGTACAGTAGGGACTTCCACTGAAATTTATGATTATTTAAGGCTGCTTTATGCACGGGCAGGAAAAACATATAGTCCCGTAAGCGGTAAAGAAGTGCAGCGCGATACAATTGAAGGTATACTCAAGTTCATAAACACCCTGGAAAATAAGACAAGACTCTACATCCTCTTTCCTGTGCATACGCACGAAAAAAAATCAGTTAAACAGGAAATTGAAAACCTGATTCAAAAAGGGTTTATAAGAATTTTTGACGGTAAAAAAATTATTGAACTGAACCAGGGATATGATGAAAAGAAAATTAAACTTGCCGATATTAAAGTTGTTGTAGATAGACTTGCTTTAAATAAAACAGATGAAGAACAGCTGCAGCGAATCGCAGGCTCACTTGAGCAGGCTTATGTTGAAGGTGATGGCTATTTGTATGTGATGACTGAGGCAGATGGTTTTACTTTAACTCCATTTAATCTGCACCTTGAAGCTGATGGCATTAGGTTTGAAGAACCGGAACCGCTGATGTTTTCTTTCAATAATCCGATTGGAGCATGTCCCAAATGCCAGGGTTTTGGTGAAACTATTGATATCGACGAGAATTTAATTGTACCCGATAGGAATAAATCAATTTTCCAGAATGCTATTCATCCTTTTTCAACTCCAAAACACAGCAAACATTTAAGCGATCTTATCTTTGAAGGTAAAAAAAATAATGTTAGAGTTCACGTTCCATTTAAAGATCTTACCAAAGAAGAAGTTGAAAAGGTCTATAAAGGAATGGGCGAGTATCTTGGTGTGAATAAATTCTTCAGGATGGTTGAGCGTGAAGCCGCGTATAAGATACACTACCGTGTGCTGCTGAGCCGTTACCGCGCGTACACAAAGTGTACAGAGTGTGAAGGCTCCAGGCTGCGTAAAGAAGCACTGTATGTTAAAGTAGCCGGCAAGACTATCAAAGACCTTGTACAAAGCAGCATTGAAGAACTGTACTTTTTCTTCAATGAAGTGAAGCTTGATAAAATGCAGCAGGAAATTGCAGGAAGAATACTTGAAGAAATAAAGAACCGTTTAAAATATCTTTTTGAAGTCGGGCTTGGTTACTTAACAATTGACAGGCTCACAAGCACTCTTTCCGGAGGCGAAAGCCAGAGGATAAATCTTGCAACATCGCTTGGGTCATCGCTGGTAGGCTCAATTTATGTGCTTGATGAGCCAAGTGTGGGCTTGCATCCGCGCGATAATGACAGGCTTATAAAAATACTAAAATCACTTCGTGATATAGGTAATTCAGTTATTGTAGTTGAGCATGACCCTGATATGATAAACGCCAGCGATTACATGATAGATATCGGTCCAAAGGCAGGTGAGTTTGGTGGTGAAGTAGTTTTTGCAGGTGATATCAAAGATATTACCAAATCAAAAGATTCTCTAACCGCAAAATATCTTACCGGCAAAATGAAAATTGATCTGCCCGCAAGAAGACGGGCAGTGAACGGCCACGTAATATCTATCCGCGGCGCATCGGAAAATAATCTGAAAGACCTGAATGTTGATATTCCGCTGGGAATTTTTGTTTGTATTACAGGCGTCAGCGGTTCCGGAAAATCAACTTTAATAAGCGATATACTCTACGGCGCTATCAAAAAACGCCTTGAAGGAATATACAACGAAAAAATTGGACAGTACCGTGAAATCACGGGTCACCAGCACATTAACGCTATTGAGCTTGTTGACCAGACGCCCATTGGCAGGTCGCCGCGCTCAAATCCGGTTACCTATATGAAGATATTCGATCTTATCCGTGATGTATACGGCAGCCTGCCTGCAAGCAAGCTGCGCGGATTTTCAGCGGGCAATTTTTCCTTCAATGTGCCGGGCGGCAGGTGTGAAACCTGCGAGGGCTCAGGGGTAATAAAAATTGCGATGCAATTCATGGCTGATATTTATCTTGAGTGTGATGTATGCAAAGGTAAGCGTTATAAGAGCGAAATACTTGAAGCTGAATATAAAGGAAAAAGCATTAGTGATGTTTTGCAGCTAAGTATAACCGAAGCAATTGCTTTCTTTAAGGATTATCCCCGAATTACAGCAAAGTTAAAGATACTTGATGAAGTAGGTCTTGGCTACTTAAGGCTTGGACAATCAGCAACAACGCTTTCCGGCGGCGAGGCCCAGAGAATCAAACTTGCATTCCATCTTTCATTCCAAACCGCAGGGGAGAAGACGCTGTTCATTTTTGATGAACCTACAACGGGTCTGCATTTGTATGATATATCAAAACTGCTGAAGTGTTTTAATGAACTTATCGCCAAAGGGAATTCCGTTGTAGTTGTTGAGCATAACCTGGAGGTAATAAAGTGCGCTGATTACGTTATTGATATCGGACCCGATAGCGGCAACAAGGGCGGAGAGGTTGTTGCAAAAGGAACCCCCGAAGAAGTAGCGAAGAGTAAAAATTCATTTACTGCGGGATTTTTGAAGAAGATGCTGAAATAGAGTTCATTTATAAAAATACATATGCTGCAGGTTCTATTTTTTTGTTAGCTTAAAATTAGCTGATATCATCCATTTTTCTCGCAGGCGAAAAGCCGGGATGGTTTGGCGTTTAGCCTTATTGGCTGCAGTATTTGGCATAATTCTATTTTGCGAAGCCCACAACGAAAGGGGTATGATCTTTCTATCGCTTAGCATTGCTATTCTTTTATGCAAAGATTCCTGCAGAAGCAGAGCGAATAACCTTGTGAAACCGCCAATCTTTAGGGTTACTGGATAGTTTGTGAATAAAGGATAATATTCTTTGTGTTTGCTCTTGTTTTGGATTATAATTGGTGGCAAACCTTCATTCATTAATTGTAAATTTATCAATACTCTGCCAATTCTGCCGTTTCCGTCTGTAAACGGATGTATCGTTTCAAATTCAGCATGAAACCTTGCTATTGAATCCAGGTAAAACCTTGTCTGATTATTGTTGTAATCATAAACAAGCTCTTTTATTAAACCTTCTGTATACAGCGGATTTGCTCCCAGATGATTTCCTACACGCACCCATTCTTTACCGCTTCTGAAACGTCCTGCTATTTTATCATCGATATTTGTGAGCAGCATTTTGTGCAGCCTTAATATCATCTTTACCGTCAATTTTTGTTTGGGCTGAATTAAAAGGCTTTCAGTAATTTTTGCTAAATTTTTTGCTTCAAACAATTCCCGAATGCTTACAGCTCTTGTTATAGTGCCGCCGGAAAGTATGTTTTCAGTATCTTCAAGCGTAAGAGTCGAATTTTCTATCGCGTTTGAATTGTAAACCATTTCCGGGATTTCAGCGATTGCAATTTCTTTCAGTAAGTCTTCATTGCCTTTTGCGAGTTTTTTAAATTGGACTTGTAGTTCCTTAAGTTTATCCCTGGTTGTTTGATTGATCATTTACAAATATAACAACTTACCGTGAATAGTCATATATTTATCACTTTTTTCACGGTAAGTTAATTTATAAATTATTGATATTACAATAATAAGAGAAATTTCGTATTTTAGCTAAGAAATAACGGAGGATATAATATTGTTTTATATCTTTCTCAATCCCTCATGCAGTAACTGCACTTCATTCCTCAGAAAATTCACATCTTCATCAAGGAAGTGGCGGGCCAGCTGTCTTGCGCGCTTAACGGAATTCATATTTATCTCCGATGTGATTAGATCCTCATCAAAAAATTTAGCTACTTTATCAACCGTGCCGAACGGATCAACTATTTCACTGCCGCCCCAGAAATTCACACCGTCCTCATATCCAACACGATTACAGAATACAAGGTATAATGAAAGCAGCCTTGCATAAGCTTTATGCTGCTCGGAATTTATCTCATAATTCTTGAGTATCTTGCTTTTTGAGTTCAGCGCAAGTCTTGTGGGAGAAACTGCAATACCGATAATCACTTTAGCGCCTTTCAACGCCTGCAGCAATGGCAATGACATGTGCCACAAGTCCTCACATACCAATACTCCAAGCTTGCCGAATTTCGTATCATGCACATCAGCCTGTCTGCCCCGCGAAAAGTATCGTATCTCTTCGAACATTCCGTAATCAGGCGGGTAAACTTTTTTATGTGTGAACTGCAGCCTGCCTGCTTCAAAATAAAAAGCTGAATTGAAAATACCGTAATTATCGTCCTCTTCAATTCCGCCGCATACAATTGAAATTTTCTTTGATCTCTGTTTAAGCGGCTCAAGCAGCTTGCTTGTAAACGGATTCAGCGCCAATTCCAGGTTAAGGTCCTTAACCGAGTACCCCGTGAGGGATAGCTCAGGAAATACCACCATATCAGACTTTTTGGCGATAGCCTTATCAATATATTTTAAATGCAGCTTTATGTTTTTTTCAATATCACCCAATACAGGTGATATCTGCGCGCACGATACTTTGAATTTCATATGTTATTTTTATATGTACAAATATACCTATATGTACTATTATTTGAAATAAATGTTCTTAAGCCACAGCCTGAAAACCGGGTCAACAAGCTCATATTTTGAATCAACAAGGTGGATTATCTCTTTGTTAATTAAGACCGATCGTATTTTGGTAACGTTACCCGGTGTACCCAGTTCAAATTGCGTTATCAATTCTTTGGAAAAGATATCTTTTCTGTTGCTTTTGATTAGCATATGTAAAAAATTCACCTGTGTGTTGCTGAGTGTTTCTATATCCTTTATATATAACGGCGCATTTTGTTCGATCAGTTCTCTAAGTGACAGCTCAAGAATTTCTGATGTGACAGTCTTTTCAGTATTTATCCAGATAATATGAGCAAGCTGCTGCGTATAGTAAGGCTGGCACTGTACTTCTTCTGTGACCTGTTTTGCGAATTCAGGATCAATTTTTTTACCTGAATTCTTAAATTGTGTGATAATATACTCTGTTAAATAAGAACTATCAATTTTACCGAGATACATTACGTCACCGAATTTATAGAAGGGCATACTTTTTTTTTCGAAAAGAGTTGTCATCATGTGGGTTTGACTTCCGTATAAACAATAGACCGTATCCTGATGTTTCTGCCACGAAGCCCTGAGCCTTTTCTGAAATAACAGGGGTTGATTGAAATTCGCTATGTTCTGGAATTCATCAATGCATACGGCAATTTCAATTTTCTTTGCATGAGCTATCTTTTCCGGAAGGTTCAATATATCTTCAAAATCTTCAGCTTTATCCCTAAGCTCAAATGTTATTTCAAAATCGTTAACCATATCTATAGGGAAGGATACTTTAGGCGAAAGCCTTTTTAAGAATGACATTGCTGTATCCATCCATTCTCTTGGCTTTGAGGATGTTTCCTGTATGATCTTTTTAGCGAAGTAAGAATAGAACTGAGCTTCATCCCTGATATTAAATAGATCTATCATAACGGAATGTTTGTTCTTTTCTTTTTGGAATAAGAAAGCTGACTTGTTCACCAATGAAGATTTCCCCCACCTTCTCGGGGAAATAAGTATAGTGTTTACCTTGTCATCAAAATTTGCTTTTAACCTCTTTGTTTCAAATGCGCGGTTTGTAAAATTACTTCCCTTTGCAATTTTACCGAATGTGAATGGACTTTTCATATACAAAAATACGAATAATAATATCATTATACCATATGGTATTATACTAATTGGTATAATACTACTTGGTATAACATATAAACTATTGTGTTTATTGCTATTATGAGGGAAAATATATGAAAATGATCTTTATTTTTTAGTCAAAAAAACACGAATGATCCCGGAAATTTTAAGGTTTATCTTAAGCCAGATCAGCATGAAACCTTTCCCGAAATGTTTTTCAAAATATTTCCCGCAATCATCGTTCCATACTCTAATCATATTAGCACGGTCTTTTTTAATGCTCGCGCCGTGTTCGTGTGTTACAACTGAAGAGGGCAGAAGCTTTATCTTAAAACCTGCATCATAGATCTTCTTGCACAGGTCAACATCATTAAAGAACATCCTGAAGCGTTCATCCATATTATCAATTTCAGCCAGCAGTTCACTGCGTACCATAAACGCCGCAGCCATAGGCTGCTCGATATCCTGCTCCAGGCTGTAATCCATATACTTCGCTTTCCATGAGCCGAAGAGTCTTGTTTTAGGAAATATATATGCAAGCAGGCTGAATTCACAGAACATACGCCAGTATGTGGGGAAGTTACGCACTGAATACTGTACGCTGCCATCGGGATTTTTCATTAACGGGGCGCATGCGCCGTAGCCGGGGTTTGCTTCCAGGAAATCATACATAACCTTAATGCTGCTATCATTTAACGCTGTATCGGGATTCAGCAGTAAAACATATTTTCCTTTGGATAGCTTTATCCCCTGGTTTATAGCTTTTGTATAGCCAAGATTTTCCGAATTTTGTACCGCATTGAGTTTTGGAAAATCAATTTTGTTAACCATTGCAAAGGAATCATCCTGGGAATTATTATCAATAATGATCAGCTCCGAATCAAACCCCTGCAATGCGCTAATTACAGAGCTAACGCAATTAACAATTTCATCACGGCTGTTCCACGTTACTATTATTACTGAAATATCTGTCATTTATACTGCTAACTTAATCTAAAAAGTGAAATAAAGAAATAGTGAAATAGATAAATAGGGTGATTTTAAGTTAGGGAATGATGAAATCCCGAAATCCTGAATCAGCTATCCAATGCACAAAACGGAAAATACAAAAGAGTCACTATCTCACTATGCCGCTATTTCACTATTTATTGAATTGTAACTCTTTGCAATAATGAATAATTTGCAAAAAAATTAACACATTAATATGCCAAAGAAACAGGGAAAGAAAAATATCTATTCGGGTAAATCACCCAAAAGTTTTAAGTTTAAGCACATAATCTACAAAAAAGAGGATTATAAGGCTACTATAACTATCAACAGGGTAAAAGTACTAAACTGCCTTGACCTGACCACAATACACGAGCTTACCGCTGCATTTAAGGATGCTTCGTGGGATGATAATATTGCTGTAATTATTTTAACCGGCGCGGGCAAACAGGCATTTTCAACCGGGGCTGACCTTAATGAACAGCAGGAATATTTCCTCGGCAATCCGAACGATTATTATAAATGGATGTATGAATTCATTCAGCTGCACGAAGTTATGCGCAATGTTGGCAAGCCAACTATTGCAAGGCTGAACGGTATTGTTGTTGGAGGCGGCAATGAGCTTAATATGAGCTGCGATCTTGCCATTGCTTCTGATCATATCTATATAAGGCAGGTTGGCGCAGCAAGAGGCAGCGTAGCTGCCGCGGGGGCAACTCAATTTTTGCCTATCATGGTTGGCGACAGGCGCGCCCGTGAAATATTATTCCTCTGCGAAGAAATACCCGCAGCAAAAGCGCTTGAGTGGGGACTTGTTAACCAGGTTGTACCGTATGAAAAACTTGATGAAGCCGTCGACCTTCTTGCGAAGAAGCTGTATAACAAGCTGCCTGAGTGCCTTAGGTATACTAAACAGCAGCTTAACTTCTGGCGTGATCTTTCATGGCATACTACTATTGGCCATGCACGCGATTGGCTCTCATTACACAACCTGAGCGGTGAAGTAAAAGAAGGTATAAGCGCGTTCAACCAAAAACGCGGTGTGAATTACAAAAAGGTTAGAAAAACAAAATAGCATTCCCGCTTCTTTAAAGACCTGGTAAATGGATCTGACAATTTTATTGACTATTCTGGGAATTATAGCCACCATTGCGGCTCCCGCCGCGGGTTATATTATAAAGCTCCGGAAAGAGTACAAAAATTACTATTCCGTTATCTGGAAAAGCAGCAACAAACTCAAAGCCAGGGAGCTTCTTGGTGAACGCCCGTTTGAAGAGTATTATTACGCCCGAAGTATTGATAACCAGATACAGCGTTCATTGGAGCGCAGGCGAAATGTAATTATTGTCGGACCGCCGCTTAGCGGCAAGACGCGCGCGTTCTACAATGCGCTGAAGCAGCAGAAATCTTCCATACACCTCCTTGTTCCCAGGAGCGTGCCTATACAGAACTTTCAGTTCCCCAAAGATTTTATTTTCTGGAAACCGCAAATGATATTTATTGATGACCTTCAGTATTATATTGAAAGGCAGGATAGTTTTCATTTACTCTTTCGCGAAGCTAAAGAAAGAGGAATTCCAATTGCGGCAACTTGCCATTCCGGCAGGGAATTCAAAAAGGTAAAGAACAAAATGGTAGAGCAGAACCTTGACCTTGATATTATTTTCGGTGATGATATAATTGAGATGGAAAAAATTTCCGCTGATGAAGGAAAACTTGTTTCCGAAAAGCTGGGGATGAAATGGGATACCGTTAAATTCAACGGAACGATCGGTTCCATTTTTATGCGGCTAAGCGAAATGGAAAGACGTTTTGATAATTGCGACAACATCGAAAAGACCATACTCCGCTCATTACGGAATCTTTATAAAAGCGGCATATATGAAGAGAACAGTATTTTCAGACTTGAGTGGATAAAAAAGGCCGCGGGAATGTTTGAGCTTGAAGGCAGGGATTTTGAGTGGACGGGATGGATAAAAAATCTTGAAGATAAAGAATTTGTTAAGATCGCGCGCAGAAATAAAATATGGGCAGAAGATGCTTACCTGGAATTCGTAGTAAAACCCGAAGTCGAGCTTCAGCAGACTGATATTTTTGAAAGCATGGCCGAGGTATTTACAGATAACGCGGAAGTATTGCAGATGATTGGCGAAAGAGCTTATGATATAGGTATAGTTGATACTAAAATTGGTGATTATATGAAAATTGCTATTGGCTCATTCGAAAAGGTACTTGCATTGATAGATAAAGAAAACCAGCACACAGAATATATCAAAGCGCAAAATTACCTTGGACAGTCATACTGGTCGCTTTCCAAAGTACAGGATACACTTGTAAACTGCGCGAGATCAATTGAGTATTTTAATGAAATTTTAAAAACAATAAGCATAGAATCTCACCCGGTTGAATACGCGAGAATTAAGAACAGGATAGGCAACACATATACTGCATTTGCTGAGGTAGAATCACGGGAAGAGAATTGTCTGGTTGCCATTAATGCTTACAATGAAGCGTTAAAAGTATTCAGCAAAAGGGCTTATCCGCAGGAATACGCAAGGGCGCATAATAACCTTGGCGGCGCTTACCTGATTTTAGCTGAAGTAAAAGATAAAACAACTAATTACAGGAAGGCAATTGCTTCTTTTGAAGAAGCACTGCAGGTAGAAATAATTAAGGAGAGCCCGAAATTATACGCTCTTACTAAAAATAATATCGCAAATACATATGCGCGGCTTTCAGATATCGAAGATGCTGAAAGCAATCTGAAGCGTTCAATAGAAGCATATAACGATGTGCTTGCACTGCAATCAAAAGAAAAAGCACCGCTGCAGTACGGTTTAACAAAGAATAATATCGGCAACGCATATTCAATGCTTGCTTTGATAAAGGATAAAAAACAAAATCTGGATAAAGCTATCAGTGCATTTGAAGAAGCGCTTGAAGTTAGAAAGCCTGAGCAGGTTCCAATTCAGTATGCCAATACAATGTTTAATCTGGGTGATGCCTGCCTTGTGAAGAGCGAGCTTGAAAATGATGCTGAACCGCTTTACCGGGCTATTGATGCTTTTGAGGAATCAATGAAGATACGCACTGAAAACAAATATCCTATTCAGTTTGCGGAGTGTAAATTCGGGCTTGGCAAAGCTTACCTAAGCCTTTCAGGCTACGAAGATAAAACAGAGAATTACCACAAAGCGATCGCATCATTTGATGATGCGCTGAAGATTTTCACTGAAGATAAATTCCCCGAAAACTACCGTTTGCTGCAGGAAGAAATATCAAGAGCCAAGAAAATATTCTTTTGACACTCCGGGAATTCTTTATATCCCGCTGAAGGATATATATCACTACCCCGCCTGATAACAATCATTGGTAAAACTTGTTTGCTGTATTATATTTGTTTGGAAGGTAAAGTGTCTCTGCTTTGCTTTCTGAATAAAAAATAGCGCCAACCTACTGAAAAGGAGGTAGAGTGTAATGGAATACAACAAGTTTGTTGATCTAAGCAAATCATACCTTTTCTGCCAGTTAAAACGCAACGAGCTTACCAAAAGCGAGGGTTACCATCCCAGATTACTGCCTTTTATCACAATTTCAAGAGAAGCCGGAACTGGTGAGTCTGCCATAACCAATACACTTCTTGATGAACTGAGCAGTAAACAGCCTTCCGGCGAGTGTCCGTGGACGTTATACGATAAGGACCTGGTTAAACGGGTTGTACAGGATTACAATTTAACGGGTATCCAGGGCTTGCTGCCCGAAAGGAAATTTTCCGATATTCAGACAATGTTCGAAGAGCTCTTTGGGCTTCATCCCACCAAGCGCGAAATGGCGCATAATATCAGTAAATCAATTATTAAACTTGCTGATATGGGAAATGTAATAATTGTTGGGAGGGGGTCGTTTTACATTACAAGGCACCACCGGAACGGGCTGCATATCAGGCTTATCGGTTCGCTGCAGCAAAGGGTAAAACACATGGTTGATGAGTACACACTCACTCTTAAGCAGGCTGAAGAATACATTAAAAAAGAAGACTGCCAAAGACATGATTACGTGAAAAAACTCTTTGGCGTGGATCTTAATGACCCGCATCATTATGACCTTGTGATAAATACAGACAAGCTATTGCCGCAGGAGATAATAGCTTTGATCTCGGATCATATAGAACTGCTTAAGGAAAAGCTTGCTTTAAATTACTATAGTGAGGAATTAACAGCGGTATAGATCCTTTTTGCCGTGATTTAGTGCTGCTTGCAGGTGATTTGCAGCTTGATTTCAGGATATTTCCGATAATTATCGGGTATCCATATGATTTATATCATTTCTCCGGTTGACCCATATCATAGTTAAAATTCTGAAAAACAGATAATTTTGTGTAATTAGGCGAATTGTTTTTTTTGATTCATATAACATAATATAACGGAGAATTAACAATGTCAGATAAAAAAGCGGATCTCGCAGGCCCGGGAATCAGCACTTACCCGGAAGTATCAAAAATACTTCCCGAAAACTATTCATCAATACTCAATAAAAAAGATACACAAAAAGCTATATATGCCGTAAAGAGCTATATTGAAGAAAATCTTTGCAAGGAACTGAACCTGATGATGGTGCAGGTACCGCTGATAGTTGATAAGGAAAGCGGCGTAAATGATAATCTTGACCGTGACGGCTCAAGGACACCGGTTGAATTCCCCTGCGGACTTGGATTACCAAAACGTATGGAAGCACAGGTTGTTCAGGCAGCTACAAAATGGAAAAGAGTTGCCCTGAAGCAGTTTGGTATGCAGCCCGGCGAAGGTCTGAACACAGATATGAGAGCAGTCAGGAAAGATTACTTCCTCGATCATGACCACTCAAGCTATGTTGACCAGTGGGATTGGGAAAGAGTAATTACTGCCAAAGACCGCAATCTTGATTTCCTGAAAATGATTGTTAAAGGGATTTGGAAAGTGTTTGTTGGCGCAGAAAAACACGTTCAGGAAATGTTCCCGCAGCTTAAAGATCCAAGATTCCCCAATTTACCGGAAGAATTGGTTTTCCTTCATGCAGAAGAAATTCTTGAGATGTTCCCTGACCTGCCGAGGAAACAAAGGGAAACTCAGATTTTACAGAAGTATCCCGCTGTATTCATAATTGGTATTGGCTGGGTATTAAATGATGGCTACCCGCATGAAATGCGCGCTGCTGATTATGATGACTGGGTAACACCTACTGTAACCAAAAATGGTGAACAGTATCACGGCTTGAATGGCGATATCCTTGTTTGGAACCATTTAACAAAACGCAGACATGAGCTTTCTTCAATGGGTATCAGGGTTAATGCTGAAACACTAAGAGAGCAGTTAAAACTTTCTAACCAGCTTGATCTTGTTTCTACACCATACCACAGCGCTGTACTTCATGATGAAGTGCCATTAAGTGTTGGCGGTGGTATAGGACAGTCAAGGCTGCAAATGCTGCTTTTAAGGAAAGCCCATTTAGGCGAAGTTAGCGTAACAATATGGCCAAAACAGCTTAAAGAAATATGCGCTGAAAAGAATATTCATGTATTAGAATAACAGAAAATTGAATCATTTCTATTAAAGAGGCGTCCTGTGCGGATGTCTCTTTTTTTATATTACACGCACAGTCATGAGCACGTCATAAATACAAAAAGTTCTTTGCATCCGGATTAGACCTAACAAGAATCCCGTAGGGATTCCACATTTATAGATGAAGTTTTCATTATTATCCGATGCCGTAGGCATCGCACATAAATTTATCCTTTAAGTTGTCCAATGTGCGACACCTACGGTGTCGTATGTTATCTTAATGTTAATTATAAATGTTTGATGCCTACGGCGTCATTCATAGTCTATAACCTATAATGTTTTAGGGTATTTTCAAATTTATTATTTGATTTTTTATTTCCTTAAAATGGTTATATTTGTGAATTAAAATTAAATTATATTATAAATGAAAGATACTCTGCAGGAAATAAAGGATAAGCTCACAGCCGATGGCTCGATAAATGAAGAAAAGAAGAGGGAACTTCTGGGTTTGCTTGATGAACTTGAAAGTGAAATGGGAGCGGCAGGTAAACCGGAGATGATGAAAAATATTTCGTCGAGTGTTAAACGCTCAGCTGATGAACTTACAAAGGAAGAAAAAGACCCTGACCTGATTGAAAGCGCAATAAATGAACTAAGGGATTCAGTAACTGAATTTGAGGTTTCACACCCTAAGCTGTTTGAAAAAGTTAATAATATTTCCGCAATGCTTGCCAGTATGGGTATATGATAACCGGTAGCACAGGCATTCCTGCCTGTGTTTCTTTCCAATAAACATCTTTAATTTTAAATAAAAACCCCGCTTGTAAAGCGGGGTTTTTGAATAAAGCTGCGTTGTGAAATAGATGTTTTACTTCACTAAGATCATTTTCTTTGTGCTAACAAAATTGCCTGCGGTGAGTTTATAGAAATAAATTCCGCTTGCAAGTTCTGAAGCATTGAAATCAAATTTATATGTGCCTGCTTTTAAGTCACTGTTTACCAATACGCCCGCACTTTTGCCCGTCATATCAAAAACTTCAAGCTTTACATTCTGCTCACTTGGCAGTGCAAAACCAATAGTAGTATTCGGGTTAAACGGGTTGGGGTAATTCTGGTTCAGTTCAAATGAAGCCGGTATCTCATTGGTATTGCCGTTTATGCCAACGGTCCCGGGGGTAACTGCTGCAACCCAGGCTTGCATTGTTCCGGTTTTATCATCAAACCAGAACGGGAATATTTTGCCATTGCCCGAAGAAATACCAATATAGTCGCCGCCGTATGTACCTAAGCCTGCTTCTCCTTTAACTTTCCATGCATGGTCACTCACTTTTACGTCTTCCCATGTTGCGCCGCCATCAACTGAACGTGACATGTATGTTTCACATGAGTCACCAATTGAGGGATAATTCCTGTTATCATAGTAGCAAATATTCACTCCGCCGTTTTCATCAACCCTGATAGCAGGGAAGAACTGAACTTTACCGTTGTTCAAAGGATCCTGGTTGACTCTGACGCCGGCTGACCATGTAGCACCGCCATCTGAAGAACTATGAAGGATCACGTCTGCATCAGATCCGGCCGGGGCAAGATTTTTCTCTGCTGCAACTACGTATATCCAGCCGTTCCTCGGTCCGCCTGACCTGTCAACGCCGATCCTTGTGAAACCGTTTACTCTGAAATTCCACCCGTTGAAGGTTGTTGCACGTATACCGTTCATATCAAAAGCGTTATTCAAAACTGTCCATGAAGTACCGCCGTTTGTTGATTTTGCAAACCCGCAGTAATCTTCAGTGTAAGGTGATGCTGATGTTGGAGCAGCCCAGCAGATGTATACTTCACCGTTTGGTCCGCACATAACATCACATCCCTGTGAATAATGACCTGAAAGCGGTGTGTTCACCTGCATTACGCCGGTCCACGATACACCGCTGTTTGTGGTATAACCGCACATTATCGGCGGCTGTCCTACTGCGAAATTGCTCCATACACAATAGCTTCTGCCGTAATACGGACTCGATGGAGCGTCATCTGATGCTGCAAAATTTTTGTCAACACTCCCTGATTGGATAGTTATTCTGCCCGACCAGCTTACGCCGTTGTTAGTTGAATATGCCGCTACCATTCCCGGTGAATCTAATGTTGTGAAAATAATAACGCCATTTTTATCTATGGTTGGACCCGGATCACTTGATGATTGGGTGAACGGTGAAAGCAGATTGTTTCCTGTCCATGTTGCTCCGCCATCTGTTGTGATATAACCGCCCTGGCCATAGACACCGCCGGCAGTTGTATTAGCGCCGCCAAACATAATATTCTGATTAATGGGATGTCTAACAAGAACTATCTCATCCTGCTGTGCATTTGATGATGGTAAAACACGTACACTGGGGCCCACTGTGATAACCATGTTATCAAGCTGGTATACTGCTGTTGTTCTGTTGGTGTTCTGCCATGAGTAGTTTTCAGAAGGGAGTTTTGTATAATTTCCCGTAACGGGTTTTCTGGATGTTGACCATTTTTCCTGTGCCGGTACATTGGCAATAGCAAATATGGTAATAAGTAGTACCGCAAAAAATTTCATTTGTGTTTTGTTTAATTTTTGAAAAAACTTAAAGAAAATTAGTGATTTTTTAGGAAGTTAGCAATATACCAAATCCACAGAAATCTAACGTAAAAGGGTTAATTATATGCACTTCTTTTTGCTTTAATGAAGTAAGAAAAACACTATAGAAACACCAAAGGAATTCACAGTGTTTAATATTTAAGAGAAGTCAATTATTCTATTTGAAACGAGGGTAACATTATGAAGAAAAAGAATTTTTTTAAACCCAAAAACAGCAGCAAATTAACCGGGTTGCCGGATGACATTCCCAAAGTCGAATACCCGGATTATGTGGAGTACCCGGATGGTGATGATATTTATTCAAAGGATAAAGAAACGGAAATTGATCCTGAAAAGCTTGCCGAAAGACCGCTGAAAGCTGAAAGCGGAGCAGATGATGAGTTATTAAAAAAGAACCCGCACCCGGTTACTGACCCAATTGATACTCCCGGAAGTGAACTGGATGATACACTTGAAGCAGCGGGAGATGAAGATGAGGAAAATAACTATTACAGCCTGGGCAGCGATAATAATGAAATTTCGGAAGATGAATAACACTTGAAAGTGGAAATACACTTCTGAAGTAAAAAGCCCGGCTTAAACCGGGCTTTTTAAAACTACCTTGTTATTCCTGCGAAAGCAGGAATCTTTACAGACTTTTTATTTTGTTAATACCATTTTTTTAGTTTCTGCATAGTCATTTGCAGTGATCCTGTAGAAATATACCCCGCTGCTTAACCTGTCGGCACTGTAATTAACTTCGTATGCACCTGCAGACATAAATACATCGTTGGCCAGAACATCAACTTCACGTCCGGCTATGTCATATATTTTAATTGTAACTGCTGAAGACTGAGGTAAAGTAAACCGGAACTCCGTTGCCGGGTTGAACGGATTCGGATAATTCTGTGAAAGACTGTAGTAGTTTGGTATTTCAGTGGAAACCGGGTCAATACCAACTGTACTTAATGACGAAGCAATTCCGCCGTTGTTCCTTACAGCCCACATTCTGCTTCCTGTGGCTGCCTTTTGGATGTGTGTAAATGTTCCTGCCGGCGCAGTATAATCTGTTGTAAAAGTGACGCCGTTATCAGTTGTACGGTAAATTGATGTGGCCTGCCTTGTGAACCACCAGTTAGAAGCGCTTCCTGTTATACCCGAGATATTCCCTGAACCGGGAGATGTGACTGCAGTCCAGTTAACACCGCCGTTAACTGTGGCCATAAGCTGTGTGCCGCCAAGCATCCCGTTTGCAGCGGTATTGAACCAAACCGCATAAGAACTTGCCTGTGTGGTTGACTGGACCTGCCACGTTCCGGTTAAACCGCCAAGCGGTGAATAATATACACGGCTGTTGTTTGTACCGAACCACACACTTGTACCGGAAACATACATGGAATTATTCCACCCTGCTTCTGAGCCTGCCTGAGCAACGAACATTCCTGTTGAGTCCCAGTTAACACCGCCGTTTGTTGTCCGCCATAACGACCATCTTGCACCGACAGGATCACCATACATAACTCCGGTCAGCGGTGTTGTCATCCATATTGCATTTAAGAATCCGCCTGATTGTGTGAATACCTGAACCCAGGATAAACCGCCGTTTGTTGAACGGAACACATATGCCGTGGTATTTGATCCTGTTACAAGAGCAGTTGTGGAATCAAGTGCGAAAATGTTATAAAGGTCAAGTGTCCCGGGTATTCCGGTTCCTGTTGCATTTATCCAGTTTATGCCTCCGTTGTTTGTTCTTAGCACTTTACCTGCATTACCGCAAACCCAAGCAATATTATCGGTGACACCTGATACGGAATTCAGCGAGGTTGTCAGTCCGGAAGTTTGCTCCTGCCATTGCGAGCGGACAATTCCTGTGCTGGTCAGAAATAGTACCAGCATTGCAGAAAAACTAATAATTATTTTCATTTCTTATTCTCCTTAATTTTTATTGAACATAATTTATTAAAGAAAAATAAACACAAATATTATGCCAAGTAATAAGTTATTGTTTTTGCTTGTAAAGGTTCTGACTTGTACCGGAAATAAATGACAAAGATGTCAATCGCTTTATATCATAAAAAAACCTGCTGTTATCAGCAGGTTTTGTATATGTAAAATAAAATATGATTAATTTATCTTCTCGTCTTTTGGATTGATTGTTGGCTGAAAGCCAAAGCCGCCCTGCGGCGGAGCGCCTACAAGTTGTATCTCACCAAATTGATTTTCGAACTTATCGATATTATCTTTAAGCGCGCCAAGCAGCATCTTTGCGTGCTGCGGTGTCATTATGATTCTTGCGCTTATTTTTGATTTCGGGATTCCCGGAAGTACGCGCGTAAAATCAAGTATAAATTCAGCGGGGGAGTGAGAAATTATCGCAAGATTCGAATATATCCCTTCCGCCTCCTTTTCTCCAATTTCAATATTAATCTGCTGCTGTAAGTTGTTATTTTCCTCGTTTGACATAATTGTTCCTTTTTACGAAAATAATTGCATTTTTTGAGAGATACAAAGCATTTTTCATTGATTTTATTTTTTAGTTTGAATATATTTGCTTTCTGTAACATTTTTATTCCGAAGTAGCTCAGTTGGTTAGAGCATCTGACTGTTAATCAGAGGGTCGCAGGTTCAAGTCCTGCCTTCGGAGCCAAAAAAGCCTGCAATTGCAGGCTTTTTCATTAAATTCGAACTTAAATCTCTTATTTTAATCCCGAAGCGTTACTTCCTTGTTCCCGGCAGATCTTGCGGGAATGATTTATCATCATGGCAATCAGTGCAAACAGGAGTTTTTGTAAAATCACCGTCCGGGTGGCAATTTTTGCATTCCAGCCCGGTATGTCCTTCTGAAAAAGTAAATCCTGCCAATTTATGGTCAAATTCCTCGCTGAATTTCTTATGACAAGAAATGCATTTATGGCCGGTCCTTATATACGGCATTGCAGTGCCGTGGCATTTTTCACAGGCTATGCTGCTGTGATAGGATTTAAGGACCCACCCGCCTGATCTTGAGTGGTCAAACGGACTCAACTCCCTATCACGGTGGCATTTTTGACACGAGTTACCCATGTGGCAGTTTGCGCAGGGCTTATGGTGCTCTTCGATAGATCTATCCCTGCGGGTAAGTTTGGCGGGATCGATATTCCTCTCAACGGTGTGGCACTTTATGCAGCTTTCCTGGTTATGACAGCTTTTGCATTCTAAGCCGAATATTTCAACATGCTCATTGTGAAAGAAGGTTACGATCTTATTTGTCTTTGCTCCGGTTTCCCACACCAGTTTTGCGGGGAGTGTAAGCACGGGATGTGTTTTTGATTTAACTGAGCTGCTTACCAAAGAAACATCAGATCCTTTTGGTGTATGGCACTGATTACTGCAGCCGTTTTCATTGCTCCATTGCTTATGGCAATTGGTACATTGCCGGTGGTATGCGGCCTTCAGGTCAGGAATTGACACATCTTCACGGCTGCGTGAGCTTTCATGGCACTTTCTGCAGTTCAGCACGGGTCCGGTTGTATTATAATGGTGGCATCCGGTGCAGCCACCTGACATTTCAGACATTTCGGCGTGTACTTTATGAGAAAATTCAACGCCATTGTAGTAATCAGACATTTCGTCTATCTTAACAAACTCAGGTCCTTCTTCAGGTGAATGATAGACAGAGATCATATCACTCCTGGGGCAGCTCAGTAAACCGGGGTAATCTTTGGTTGGATACTCAGATTCGTGGCATGATTTACAATTGAGTTTTTGGGTAACACGAAGCAGGGAGTTATCATGAAATCTCCCGGCATCATTCTGCGAAGCTTTATCCTGCGAGAACTCTGTTGAAATTTGTTTCTTATCTTCTGTATCAGGAGTAAAGACTTTGCCCAAAATAAAACCAAAGAAGACAAGAGGAATAAGTATAAAATGAATTTTTTTCATTCAGCATTCGTTAATTCTTTTCGTGGCTGATCACAGGGAAGTATATCACAATTAACCTATAGATCAGTATAAGCAGAGCTATACAGCCTATTGTAACAGATACTTCGCCAACAGAAGGGACGTAGGTAACCGTATCGTAAAAAGGCCTGTAGGCAGTAATAAAGTTATTAAACCTGTTGAGAAGTATACCCGCGATCACAAGCGATGACGCCAGTAACAGGTAACCCTGTGTATGCGACCTTTTACCGGATAGCAGCACTGCAAATGCAGTTAAAGGCAGAAAGGTTTCGGCAATAAACATCCATGCTGTGTAGTCGAATCGGAGTACATAAACAAAAGTTTCACGGATGAACATATCACCCAACTTGAATGCAAGATACATTCCCAGCAGCGGAATTGTCATACCGCCAAGATTAGAAAGCAAACTGACCTCCGGCTTAAGCCTGAAACTCTTTGAGGCAAAAAGTGATTCAAAAATTATCATCGGGAATCCCACCGCAATTGCTGAGAGCAAAAACAATAAAGGCAATACCGGGGTTTGCCATAACGGATGCATCTTCTGACCTGCAATTACCATTAGTGTGCCGAGTGATGACTGATGCAGGGTGGAAAGTACAACTCCCGCAATTACGAAAACGAACATTGTTTTACCAAGTCCTCTATCCAGCAGCTTCAGTAATGCTTCTACCGGTTTATTGAATGCGGCAAGTACACCGGGTAAATTTACCTTACCAATGAATCTTTCGGTAACAATTGGCAGGAACTCAATGTAAAGGACAGTCATATATATCATTACGCAGATACCAACTTCGAATAAAGCTGAGTTTCCGTTCCACATTAACAGCGGATGCCAAATGTAATAGAACCGGCCTATATCAATACATACCGCAAATGCAACGAACGTATATCCAAGCATTGCAGTCAGCAATGCGGGTCTTACAATAGCGCTGTATGACTCCCTGTGAAAGACATGCGCAAGCGCGGCAGATGTAAAACCGCCTGCAGCAAGCGCCACTCCTGCAGCAACATCAACGCCTATCCATAAACCCCATGGCGTTTGGTTATCCAGGTTTGTAACCGCGCCAAGTCCGCTGTAAAACCTGATAGCCAGGAAAGCCAGGCCATTTAATGCAAGTACAATCAGAATAAAAACTCCAAAAGTGAAAAAATTTCTTTTAACCGGAAGAGGTTTCATTTTTGTTCTCAGTCTGCAATTTTTCATTTTCTTTTGTGCAGCCCGCGGTGCCGGATTTGCCGAATTTCGTTATCCACATTACAGTACCCAGCAGGGCGAACAGCGTAACAGGCGGTACAAAGTATGCAAATATGCCGTGCTGTATTGCCTCTGAAATTCCGGGAGCAGTTGCGGTTCCAAGCTGAGGCATCTTAAGGTCATCAAATTTTTTACCTGAAATGTACATCACGGTAGTTCCGCCAATTTCGTGCTCTCCGTAGATGTGATCTATGTATGTGCCGGGTTTACGCTTGATCTTGTTTTTAGCGGCTTTCAGAATATCGCTTCTTTTGCCAAAAAGCAATGCCTCATTCGGGCAAATTTCAACACATGCGGGAAGCAATCCCTTGCTGCGCCTTTCGGAGCAAAGGTCGCACTTCATTATATGCGGGTCTATTGATTTGTGCCATTCGTATGTTGGCACTTGGAACTGGCATGCTACCATACAATACCTGCAGCCAATGCACTTATCGTCATTCCATGTGACGCTGCCGTCTTCATTTTTTGTTAATGCGCCTACTATGCATGCCGATACACACGCCGGTTTTTCGCAGTGCATGCACTGCGATTTAACGTAAACTGGCAGCATCGGATTTTTTTCGTTTTCAAATTCATTTACTACCGTTAGAGAGCTGTTATCGGGTCTTCTGTAATACTTAAAAACGGAATTATCGGAATAACTTTCCAGGTCACCGGCGGGGAGCCCGTGTGCCGTGCGGCATGCCCATTCGCAATGGCGGCAGCCGGCACAAACTGTGGTATCTATTAAAATACCTATCCTGTCTTCTGAAAGAGTCTTATCTGCGGCCTTGACCGGCCTGCTTCCCAGCGCAAGAGAAGCGGCTCCAACTGCAGCAGTTTTCAAAAAATTTCGCCTGTCTAAGTTTTTCATATAATCAAAATATATCAAACTTCTGCGCGGATGAAGTAAAACTTTGTAGGTGCAAACTTTCTGCTTATGCAAATTTGCAATATTTGTTTTTTTTAAATATCCAAATATTTTTTGTCAAAAACAGGCGAAGAGTTTTTTCAGTGGAGAGATTGATATTTATCGCAGGGAATTCTGAATTATAATGCTCAAATGAAGATATGACCAATGGAAGTGTGGAACAGGTTTCTTAACCTGTAAAAAAACAAGGGCTGCAGCCCCATGAGCTAACTGACTTAATTGCCGATAGTGTTAATAATTCTTAAAGTACAAATTAGCCATACCAAAACCGGCGAAGGCGATATTTGCCAGCCACGCGGTGAGCAGGGGATCGAGGTCGCCGTTATAACCAAAAGAATGGACTTTTTTAATTTATTGTTAATCAAAAGTTTACATGGTTATTGTAAAAGTATAACTATTTTGTTATATTTGTAGTAATCCAGTTAACTGGAGGTGGAAGGTGTAATGCCTTTGCCCCGAGCAATCGGGGTTTTTCATTTTATGGAAGCATTTTGAAACCATATCCTTCTATCCTGTTACCTTTGCGATCATATTTTTCTTTGATTATCTCAATTATTTTCTCGTTAAAAGTATACCTGTCATCATCTAATCTGCCGTAATGTTTTAACACATGCCGGCGTGACGGATATGCAAGAAGGTCGGCAACCTGCAGTCCTGAAATATTCGCTGATTTGGGTTTAACTTTTAATTCTAAACTGGAAATACGCTTTCTCAATTCTGCTGCATTTACATAATGCGTTCCCAATTCCATAATTCTGCGGAAAGAACGCTTAAGCCTTAAATCTTCTTTGCCTCCTCTTGATTCTATCATAACATCACCATTCGCATTAACCGAGCTTAAGAAATAGAAAAACCGCTCTGCAAGTATTTCCATGCAATAATGGTACGGATCATATTTCCATTTTGTATATTTGTTATTATGTTCTTGCTTATCTATAACAACGGTAATGATCTTATATTCCCATTTTTCGAATGACGAAAGAAGTTCTTTATTGAAACTCTTTTCTATTGACTTATCACGTAACCTCTCAAAAGGGGGTTTCTTATTCACAATTTCTTTACGGTGTAAAATCAATGCTTCATCAGGATGCGCATCAAAATATCTTTTCTTTAGAGTTTCTAATTCGGGATTTAATATTTCAGAAACGTATTTGAGGTCAAAAATTACGCCCGTTAAACTTAAAAATCTGTGATTTGGATTATTTGAACTGTTTAGATCACTATTGCCTACCTCATCAATATAAATTCTGATTTTACTCATGTACAATAGTACTGTTTGATTCAGTTATTATAATTTTAAGTTCTCTTTTTGACATCAAGTAAAGCAGACCGTTAATATTCTAAATTACCAATAAATTGGTATAAAGTAAACTATTTGGGTAATGCCTTTAACTGAAAATAAGAAATTCCTTATTAGAATTTTTTAAAATATCTTCGGGATTGCTTGGTCGCTTTGCTCGTCGTAATTCAGTAAGTTACCTGGAAGACAACACTGCAAATATCATTAATAATTCTTAAAGTACAAATTAGCCATACCAAAACCGGCGAAGGCGATATTTGCCAGCCAAGCGGTGAGCAGGGGATCGAGATCGCCGTTATAACCAAACGACTGCGAAATTTTTATGAAGCCCAAATATACAAAACTGACAAGTATGCTTATACCAAACTGCAGCGCCAGACCCTTCCTTCGTTTTGAGCCGGTTGAAATTGAAATGCCGAATACAACAATTATAAGGCTTGCAAATGAAAAAGATATCTTAGAATAAAAATCCACCATTTGCCTGTCAGTATTCTGACCGCCTTTTTTAAGGCTGGTTATGAACTCTTCAAGCTCGCCGTAATTCATTTCATCGGGCTTCAGCTGCCGGCGGGTTATTTGGCTTGGAACCAGGTTAAGTTTGTTCAGCCCCGGCACATCACCGGCGGCTATAGTGCCGTAGCTCTTTAAAACTTCAGTGCTGTCGGTTAATTCACGCTCTGCAGCATTGATAAGTATCCACTTATTATCTTCCCATTTCATTTGTTCTGCATCAACGCGTCTTATCATCTGTGTCAATGTATCGGGGTTATACTGCTGAATAGAGACCCTGAGAGCAGCCAATTCTGTTTCTTTGAACTGGTCTATAAGAACAAGCTGGTTTTTTGAATCCTGAAAGTATAGCTTGTTCAGTCCTGCCACGTTCTTGTTCTTTCCGAGGTAGTTCCGTTCGATAAAAAACTTCTTCTTGTTGGCTTCAGGTACAACCCAGTTGTTGAAGTAAAGGGATACAGAAGTAACTATCATACCCATAACAAGAAACGGCATCATGAATCTTACCAGGCTGATTCCGGCATTCTTGACCGCAATGGTTTCATTGTAGTTAACCATTCTGCCGGCCGTAAATAGCGTAGCAAGCAATACCGCAATTGGCGTTATAAGCCTGATAATTTCCGGAATGAAATAAAGATAGTAGTTCAGTATTCCCCCGAAATTCAGTTTGTTATCGATAAATTTATCAAGATTTTCGAAAAGGTCTACCAGTATGAAAATTAAAATAAAACATAAAAGGGCAAACAGGAAATTTTTTACAAACTGAATAATTATATATCTGTCAATTTGTTTTATCAACCTGTTTGCCCGGTTATAATGCGTGTATTGAAAAAATTATTTTTTCTTTGTTGTTTTGCCTGTTGTTTTTGGCTTATCAAGATATATGTTTGCAGCTAAATAAATAGTGCCCCAGTTGATATCTTTTTTCTGGCTTCTCACTTCTCTGCGGATAGAACTTAATACCGGTCCGTAAATGGTTGAAAAGAATGTTCCTTCATCATCATTAAGAGACCCGTTTGATTTTCCCCATTCAATAACATCGGCTATGCCGCTGTTTGTATTCTTAAGCAGCAGATTACCGAGGTCGTACTTTACACCCAGAGCCAGTCCGAACTGCTTATTCACTTTGAATTCAATTCCAGCGTCAAAATTTACGCCTATTCTGAAATCCGAAAAACTTGTGGTAACGCTATCTACGCGATTCTCTGTTCTTGAGAGTTTCCCATTCATAAGATTAAATGCTATGTTTGCACCAAAATAGGGACTAACCATCTTTGTGAATGATGTTGGAGCAAGTTCAAATCCCAATCCAAATGAAAAAGTGTTGAATGTATAAGAGTAATTCACGCTTGTCAGGACTGTATCCAGTTGATTATTTATGTTGATTACCTGGACTCCAATATTACCGCTCTTGGAAGGCTCGAAGGTATTAAAGGTATTAAAAGATGCGAACAATACGCCTCTTGAAATTGCATATTTATCGAAATTGAACTTTGCTTTTCCGAAAAAGCTTAAACCGGTCTTCAAACCGTAGTTGTTCCGCATAAAATTTGAATCAATTCCAAGTACACTGTAAGAACCAAGTGTATAGTTTGAATAATAAGTCCCTTTAGCTGTCGAACCCATCGGTTCAATTATTCCTATACCGACCTGCAAAATGGTCTTATCGAACTGTGAATATGATACAGAGGAGAGCAATAAAACAAGCAGCAAGTATTTCAGTAGTTTCATTTTAGTTATGTTTGTTAATTAATTATTATCACCTTCCGAAGTAAAAAGATAAACCTCCGTATAAATGGAGGTATTGTATGCTCTTTGAAGGGTAAGAAGCCCCATTGAGATCATGAGCCGCGTCGCCTAAATTGTACTTTGTTCCAAAATCTTCCTGGTATGATTTACCAATCAGATTGGCGAATGCGTATTTTGCTCCAAGAACAAATCCAATGTTATTATGCACAACTATATCAAGACCGCCCCCAACCTGGAGCCCAAGCCTTATAGTTGAATTCATTGTAAAATCCTTTGTTTCGTTTGTGTATATAATGGTAAGTTTGCCGCCAATTACATTAACCATTGCCTCAGCTCCAATAAAAGGGTTAAGCTTTGATTTTTTCTTCGCAAAATTATATTCAGCCCCAAGTACAACAGCCAAATGGCTCTGCGTTAATGAAATATCTCCTGCCCCTGAAGGATCATTATATACCTGTGAATTACTAAATACATTAAAACCCACGCCGCCGGTTATCTGTACGGGACTTTTCCTTTTCACCGGGAACTTAACATAAATTCCGTAACTAATACCGGTTTTCATGAAATAAGTATTAGTATCGGGATTGCCGTTTCCTGTCCATGTTCCAAAAGTATCACCGAAATTACCTTTCAGGTCTCCCATTGGCAAGGAGTATCCGCCGTAGAACTGAACTGTACCTGTCGGCTGGCTTTTAGCTGAGTTTATCACCAAAAAAAGCCCTATACATACTATTACGAGATATAATTTCATTAAATTCCTTTGTTATGTTAACTTAAGAATGCTGATGATGTTCCTGCATTTACAATAAGTTACAAATTTACTTGTAAAAAGATTAAAAAAATATCTAAAAACCCGGAACATTGCAGAAAAGGCTTATTTCCTTTTTGCAATATAAAGAAATAAGCCCGAATCTGCTGAAAAAAATTGTAAAATATTATTTAAGCATTTCGCCGAAGTAAAATGAAAGCCCTGCGTAAAACTGGATGTAATAAATTGCCTTTGACTTGTTGTTTGCGCTTTCTTCATCATTCAGGCCAAGCTCTCTGAAGGATGAACTTCCGGTCTCTTCATCGTCTGTCTGAAGAGGAGAAGTTGTTGTAATTTCCGTTTTTTTGCCTATAAGATTTGTTAAGCCGTATTTTACACCAACTACTGCACCAATGCTTTTATTAAGCTTAATATCGGCGCCGCCATTTACTACTATGCCAAAGCGTGATTCACTTTTACGCTGAACGGTGAATGTTGAGTCTCCTGACCCTTCAATTTTACCGCTGAAAAAATTAACAGCCAGGTCAAGTCCAACAAAGGGATTTACCTTTTTCTTAGGCAAAAAACCATATTCAGCACCCACCGATATAGTAAAAATATTCACTTTGTTCTTATATGTAAGCGTCGCTCCGCTCCGCGGATAGTCCTTTGTGCCGCTGAATGAATTATAATTGAACCCGGCAGTCAGCCTGGCTTTGCCAAGTGTATCCACGCAGTATTTTCCGGTAGCGCCAATGTTAAATCCGCTTGATGTTAATAAACTGCCGGACCTCTCGAAATCCAAAAATGAAGTACCAAGTGTATCCGGGAAATTCCCCTTCAGGTCTGCAACGGGAAGAGAATACCCTCCGTAGAGTGTTAAGTTCATTTTGCTTTGCGCAAAACCGGGAGCAGCAAATGCAAAAAACAGGGCTGAAAGTAATACAATAAACTGTTTCATATGCTTGTGAATATTTAGCTTTTTATATTTTATCCTTAATTAATTTAGCAAATAAAAAAACTTTTTACAATTGTATAATATTAATTAATTAATTTAATGAATTCAGAAAAGGGCAAAGAAAAAGCCCGTTTTAATACGGGCTTAAAATCTGTAAATGTCTCATTTAGATCTTTTCAGCTGACCCAGGTAAAAAGTAACCCCCAGATATATCTGGAAATACATTATATTCTTTGCTCTTATGGTCCCGTTTTCCTTATCATTCAGGTTATATTCACCGGCTGCGGAGCTTGTGAGATACTCCTTGCCAACAAGATTTGCAAAATGATACTTTGCCCCGAAAACCGCTCCAATACTTTTATTGAACGCAACATCAACCCCGCCGCCAATTGCAAGGCCGAATCTTGAAGCTGATTTGAGTGTTGATGTAGTTGTTCCAAAATCATCGTGGTCTGTTGTTGACGCAGCTGTTACTGTTTCCTCTGTTTTTCCGCTAAAGAAGTTTCCTGTCAGATCCAATCCCACGAACGGAGCTGTTTTTTCGCGGGGTGTGAATGAATACTCGGCGCCAATATTTGCAGAAACAATGCTCATACTTGTGTGGAAATCAATATTATTTGTATGCGAATATTGTTCTTCTCCTGAAAATTTATTGAAACTGCCGCCAAACGTCAGCCTTATCCTCCTTTTTTTATCAATGGCATATTTACCCGATATTCCCAGGTTAAATCCTGTCTTGACGAAGTATGATTCACCCAGCGTACTGTTCGCTGAGTCTATTGTACCTTTCAGCTGCGGCAGGGGAAGGTCGTATCCGCCGGTAACGGCAATTACAAATCTGGGCTGTGAATATAAGCCGCCTATTGAAGTAAGGATCAGGACAACTATTAACGCAAGTACTTTTTTCATTTATTATAGATTAAATTTTCGGATATTATAGTTAACAATCAGTGAAACTTTTGAGAAGTGTACCAGGGCTTCTACTCTTCAAGCTTATAGCCGGCGCTTACTATAGCAGCTTTTACCTGTTTTAATGTGACCTTTTTATCGTCATATTTTACAGTTACGGTTTTGTTAACGTGGTCAGCCTTAACTGATTTCACACCATTGAGTTTCATTATTTCCGTTGTTACTGTTTCTTCGCAGCCTGAACAGTGCATACCATATGTTGGGATCACTTTCGTGCGAATCTTTCCGTTATTGGCGCCTTCGGCAAATAATGTAATGGTTACAAAAAGAGCTAATATTATAGTTATTGTTTTCATAGTAGTGCAAAAATCCTTAAAATAATGCAAATAAAAAAGGGAGTCTTTAGTAGACTCCCTTAAAATATAAATATATTAATTACTTATTTTTTCATCTTTTTGGGTTCATTGAAGAAGAAAGAAACACCTGCGTAAACATTAATCCATGATATGTTTCTTGCTTTAAATGTGGTTGTTCCAACGGTAAATTCTTTGTCATTCAATGGAAATTCAGTCTGACCAGCTGTTACTGTTGAATCATAGTCTTTTCCGATCAGGTTGGACAAGTTGTAATCAAATCCAATAACCGCACCAACTGATTTGCTCAGTTTGAAATCCAAACCGCCGCCAACTTTTACGCCGAATCTCGAAGCTGATTTAAGTGTAATATCAACTCCGCCGGTTGGTAATGGCTCTGTTTTTGATGAACCGCTGAAGAAATTGCCAGTAAAAGCAAGTCCTAAGAATGGCTGAGTTTTTCCTTTAGGCATGAAATTGTATTCTACGCCCAAAGCTGCCTGGAAAATATTTATTTTATTTTTCTGATTGTATGTTGTTCCGCCAATTGATGAATCAACATTATTTGAAAACATATTGTAATTCAAACCTAATGTAATACCAACATTTCTCTTTTTGCCAAGATAGTATTTTACATCAGCGCCTGCATTAAATCCGCTTTTCATACCATATGTATCTTTTTCAATTGTTGTAAATGTCTGCTCACCCTTTAAATCAGGTAATGGCAGATTATATCCGCCTGTTAAATGCACTTTTACCTGTGGCTGTGAAAATGTAGAATTATTGTTTAAACTTAAAAAAGCTGCAACTATTATAAATAACGCAACTAATTTTTTCAATTTATTATTCTCCTTTAAATATTTTTAATTTGAATCGTTTTCTTAATTATGTATTTATTAGTGATTACAGGTAAATCTTTCTTTTTTAATCCGGTGGCTAGGCAGGCCTTTAGTTTTGCCTTAATTCGTCTCCTTTTTAAAATTAAAACCTGAAATCAATAACGTAAATATAAACAACTTTTATGAAAGTTTGTTCCCTAAAATTTGTATATTGTTGTAAATATAACATTAAATTACCTGATTTTCAAGTACTTAAGTCTCATCGAATTAAGCAGAACTGTAACCACATCACTAAGCGCCATTATCATTGAAGCCATAACCGGGGTTACTGTTAACCCTATGCCGGCAAACACGCCGGCAGCTACGGGGATGGCTGCTGCGTTGTAAAAGAAAGCCCAGAATATGTTCTGCTTAATTATCGTTATTGTTTTTCTTGATATTTTGAAAAGAGCCAGAATGTTTTCGAGGTCACCTTTTACCAGTATAACATCAGCTGACTGTATAGCGATATCCTGCCCCGTACCTATAGCAATGCCAAGATCGCTTTTTGAAAGGGCAGGGGCATCGTTAATTCCATCGCCAACCATTGCAACACGGAACCCTTTTTGCTGAAGCTCGTTAACATATTCCTGCTTTTTATCGGGCATTACCTGGGCCCTGAATTCATCTATTTTCAGCTGTGAGGCTATATCTGAGGCAGTAACATCACTATCACCAGTGATCATCGCTATTTTGTAACTATCTGCCTTCAGCTTTCCGAGTATTTCTGCTGCGTTATCTTTAACTTTATCGCTAAGTTCTATTTCACCTATAAGTTTATCATTTTCATACAGGTAAATATTCTGCGAAGCTGACCTTTGTGAAACTGAAAGTTTTTCAGCGCGGGTTAAGTTTGCACCGCCGATCTTGTAGAGTTTACCGTTGATGCTGCCTGTTACGCCAATCCCCGATGTAATTGCAAATCCGGTGACATCATACAATCCGTTTCCGTTTGTTTTATAAGCTGATGTAATGGCTTTTGCTATCGGGTGTTCCGAATAGTTTTCAATTGAAGCCGCAAGTTTCAGTATTTCAGAAGCGGCAGAGCCGTTGTGGGATATGATGTTCTTTACATCAAACTTTCCGTAAGTAAGCGTACCTGTCTTATCAAACAGGATCGTATCAATTTTATTGACATTTTCTATTGCTTCGGCATTGTTAAATAATATTTTATTTTCAGCTGCTTTGCCGACACCAAGAACAATTGCTATAGGAGTCGCAAGCCCAAGCGCGCAAGGACACGCTATTATTAAGACCGCAACGGCCTTTAGAAGTGAAAAACTTAAACTTTGGCCAATATAACTGAACCATACAAAGAATGTTACCAGCGCTATCACAATAACCAACGGTACAAATACAGCAGATACCCTGTCAGCTATGCGTTGTATCTTAGGTTTCGACTTCTGGGCATCTTTTACCATAAGTATGATCCGGGAAAGAAGCGAATCATTTACGGCTTTCTGAGTTCTGATCTTCAGGTAGCTGTTCTGATTAAGTGTACCCCCAAGCACGTTTTCGCCGGCAGTTCTTTCTACCGGCAGTGATTCACCGGTCATCATTGCTTCATCAACACTGGAAGTACCTTCAACAACAATACCGTCGACCGGTATCCTTTCGCCGGGTTTAACCAGCACTATATCTCCAATTTTGACCTTCTTAACAGAAATTTCAAGTTCATTTCCGTTTCTTAAAACCACAGCTTTTTTAGCCTGAAGTTCTGTAAGCGCTTTTATTGCGTAATGTGTACGGTTCTTTAAGTTGAATTCCAGGTAATTGCCCAGCAGGATAAAAGTTATTATCATTGCCGCTGACTCAAAATATACAGTATGCAAATGCTCCCCTGAAATGGAAGGAAAAAGCAGTATTATTATGCTGTAAAAATATGCTGATAGTGTACCGATAGCTATTAATGAATCCATGCCTGCTGAGCGTGCGCGGATATCAGCAATAAAGCCTTTCATGAACTTTGAACCGCACCAGAATACCACAATTGTAGATAGCGGCAGCGAGATCCAGTTAGCGGTATCCATTGAAACAAAAGAGAGTACATTGATATGGTCTATCATGCCGAGTATGACAATTATTACCGAAAGAGTAATTGATGTAATTATTTTTTTCTTAAACAGTGAACGGGCTTTTTGCTTTTCGGCCTCCTGTATTTCCTCATTCTCATCGGTTTGCTGTTCAATTGCCTTATAGCCAAGCTTGTCAATTTCATTTTTTACAAACTCAAGATCTGCTTCTTTGCCGGCAATTACAAAACTGGCTGTTTCATTGGCAAGGTCAACTTTGGCATTCTGTATACCATTCAGTTTATTCAGCCTGCGTTCAATCTTCATAGCGCAGGAAGGGCAATCCATACCTTCTATATCAAGCTCTATAACATTATAATCAATATTTGCCGCGCGTTCTTTGTTTAAAATGCCGTTATCGTTCAATTATCTATTCCTGTTTATTTTCTGTGTACAACCTGCCCCGATGCCTGCCTGTTCGGAAGAATGATCATTTCGGCAACAACAATATTCAGCGGGCGGCTTGCCGCGTAGATTACCGCATCTGCAATATCAGCCGGCTTCAAAGCCTCTATACCAGTGTAAACCGCCTTAGCCTTATTAACATTTCCCCTGAACCTGACTATACTGAATTCAGTTTCCGCAAGTCCCGGATCAATTGTTGTGACCCTGATATCCGTATCTACAACATCAAGCCTGATCCCTTTTGTAATTGCATCAACGGCATGTTTAGAGGCGCAGTAAACATTTCCTTTTGGATAAACTTCATGCCCCGCAATTGAACCGATATTGATGATATGGCCTGTATTGCGTTTTACCATTTGAGGAAGCACTGCACGAGTCACATACAGCAATCCCTTTACATTGGTATCTATCATTTCATCCCAATCCTGAGTGCTTCCTTCCTGCAGTTTATCCAGACCGCGGCTCAAGCCTGCATTATTTACCAGGATATCTATGTTACGCCATTTTACGGGCAGAGATTTAATTGCTTTTGCTACATCACTTTTTTTACGTACATCAAGTGTCATTGCAAGAACTTCAATGCCGTATCTTTTCTTAAGTTCGGCCGCTGTCTCTTTTATCTTTTGCGCCCTTCGGGCTGCAATGATTAATCTAGAGCCTTTTTTTGCGAATGCTGCCGCAATTTCTTTTCCAAAACCGCTTGATGCCCCGGTAACTAATACCGTTTTATTTTTTAGTTGTGTCATTTAATCTAAAATAATTACATAATATTTAATAAATCACCTAATTAACCGGGTATAACTTAGGGAAAAAATACTCAAGAACCTTCACAGGAAAAGCAGGTTTAACAGGAGATTTAGGAGTGTCACTTTTCAGCAGCCCTTTATCCAGAAGTTTCTTCAGTTCCCGCCTAGCTGATCTTTCAGGTAAAGAGATCAATTTCGGGATATCACCCCTTTTTACTTTTCCGTTAATAAATACTTCTTTCAAAATAATAAATGAAGCCGGCTTCAGATCTGTTTCATTTTCTGTATATTTCTTTATCCTCTCAAAAAGATCCTTGAAATCAAATAACTCTGACATAAATTCTATCTGGTCAATTGCGAGGTCCAGGAAATATTCACAAAATTCCGAAAGTCTTCTATCAGAGAGATTACCTCTGCCGTCATAATCATTTAATCTTTTTTCATCGGCATTTGAGAGCATTGCATAGTATTTTTCCCTTTTCCGTGCAAAACCTCTTGAAATTGACCAGAGGTCATTTCTGTTCACACCGGCTTTAATAAGATAAGCGTGTGTGAATAACCTTGCTGTTCTTCCGTTACCGTCTGGGAATGGATGTATCCATTCAAGCCTGTGATGTGATGCTGCTGCAGCAATAAGTCTCTCGGTTCCTCCGAGTTTTTCAGGGGCATATCCTTTGCAGAATTTGCTGAGCAAATCTTCTATTTCTCCAAATGATGGCGGAATGTGACTGCCGACTTTTACATCAAACTCCCTTAGTTTGCCTGGTACTATCCTGAATACTTTACCATTTGGATCTTTGATTTTCCTGAATTCTCCGGGAATGCGCTCATAAAATTCTTTATGTATACGGCAAATAAATTCTACTGTGCATATTTCGAGATCCTTGTTTTCAGATAATAATTTATCAATTAGCTTCTGAACTTCTATATGGGCAACGTGTTCGTACTCTTTGTTTCTCTGCTCAGGATCCTTCGAAAATCTTTCAGCCATTGCTCTTTCAATTTCAAGTGGAGTTGTTCTGTTTCCTTCGATAAGGTTAGAGTAATAGCTGTTCATATTTACTACAAGCCCTGAAATTTCTTTCAAAGTATCATTACTCAGGTTTACCCCAAGTCCACCGGCTTTGCTTAACACAGAAATACTCTTCTCCGTTAATTTATCTTTTCCGTATTCAGGCAAAAGCGGTTCTATCTCAGTTACAAATTTCCTCAATGTATTTTTGATGTTTTACAAAAATAACAATAATTTTTGAAAAAAGTCATGCATTTTGGCCGATATTTTGGCCGGTATATATGGGGAAAATGGCAAAATATCCCAATATTTTGTGCAAAACCGTGAAATTCGTGGCCGATATTTTGGCCGTTCTTACCGATCTGATTTAATCGGTAAATTCCCGTTTAAAAAAGTTGTCAAATTTTTTAATAAGTATTTTTATAAAATTTAATTATATTAATGAACTGTCATTTTCATTCCTATGATTTATATCATTATTTATTATGAGCAGTGTCATTCACAGAAATAGCTGCATTAGTTATATTTACACTTAGAATTAATTTTTTTTTGGGGAGGATCCGTTATTTGGAACAAATGATGACATCTGAACTTAGCAGGCAGAAAGAACTGCTTCGCGAAAAGATCAGGAAAGATACAGGTCTGCAGTACACGAAGATAGAGCAGATCCTTGCTGATGTTGATATTTGTCTCGGCTCAATAATGAAGCTGATGAAAGACGGTAAGAACGCTCATGAAAAATTCTTTTCAGATATTATACTGAATTCAATTGATGCCATTATAGGACTTGATATCAACTACCGTGTATTTTTATGGAATAACGGAGCTGAAAAACTCTTCGGGTACAGAAAAGATGAAGTAATGGGCAGGGAATTTGATTTCCTGATCCCTGAAAACCTGCTGAAAAAAGGTGAGAAGAAATTTCTGATAGATGAAGTATCCAGAAATGGCTTTTTGGCTAATTATGAATCAGAAAGAATAACAAAATCAGGTAATATCGTTAATGTAAGTATCTCAAGGTTCGCTATATATGATGAAAAAGATGTAAGCACAATTGGCTCAGTGGGGATACTCAGGGATATTACTACCGTAAAACAGCTCCAGAAAGAATTAAGGGAAAAGGAGAATCTTGCCCTTATTGGGGAAGTTGTATCAAGCATTGCGCACAGCCTTTCAAATCCGTTGAACATAATCTCTGGTAACGCTGATTATTTGCTTTTGAACAAGAACGCCGGCCAGCCTGAGTATGATGAGCTAAAGACCATTGTGGATGAGACAACCAGGATAACCAAATCACTTAGGGGACTTTTGAATTTTTCAAGACCTATTGTTGTTGAAAAAACCAAAATTGATATTAACAAGCTGGTTGATGAAGTAATCTCCAGATCAAAATACAGTATAGGCAAAAAAGTTGTTGTAATAAAAAAGTCTCTTGATAAAGAACTTCCGCATATCAAAGCGGATAGAGCGCAGATAGATGAAGTAATTACCAACCTTGTTGTAAATTCTATCCAGGCTTTTACTGCGCCGGGCGAAATTCTTTTAAGAACCAAAACGAATTCTAATTCCGTATATATTGAAGTAACTGATAACGGGCCGGGTATCCCCAGGGAAAACCTCGAAAAAATATTCAGACCTTTCTTTTCTTCAAAAGGTTATGGCAAAGGAACAGGACTTGGTCTCTCAATAGTCAAGCGCATTATTAATGAACACGGCGGTACAGTTGCAGTTCGCTCACAGGTTGGCAAAGGCACTACTTTTACAATATCGCTGCCGGTAAGATAAGAACCCGCTGCAAAAGTTTTTAACTCCTGTATTATAAATAAGGCCATCAATTTTAATTGATGGCTTTTTGTTTTTCTGTAATTATGGAACAATTGTAAATAAAAAACCTGCAGAATTACTGCAGGTTTTGGGTTCAATTAAAAAAAGAAAACAAGTGAAGCTAAACTTCCTATTTTACAAGCATCATTTTCTTTGTGGTTGTATTGCCGCCAATATTTATCTTCATAAAATAAATACCGCTGTTCGCAATTGAACCGGAATTTGTAACGGCGTTCCATGTAAATGTATGGTCACCGGCGTTCATTGTTCTGTTTGCAAGCAAATAGATCTCAGCCCCGGAAATATCATATATTGTTATGTTCACATCTGTTTGTTTTGCCAGGCTGATATCAATACTTGTCGAAGGATTGAAAGGGTTTGGATAATTTTCACTGATCCTGTATTGAGCAGGTGAGATGTTGGGTTCAATTCCAACCGTACTGCGTACAATAATTCTTTTGCTTGCAGCATGATTCCATGCATCACCGCCTGTGTTGCTCTGGTTATTGGTACCAATACCTGCTGCCCATAATGTATCTGTGCCGCCGGTTCCCGGTGCTGTGTAATTAAAATTTATTGATGCAGTTCCGTTTGTCATCGGGATATTTGCATTGTGGGTAAGCTCGCCGCCGGAAAGATGTGTTGTATTTGATACTACTCCCAGGGTACCCAGTCTGGTTGCTATATCCAGACCCATACCAAGTTTACCGGTGTTTGTGACAGTTAAAGTATATTGCTGTGTCTGACCTGTATTCACTGTATCAGGTCCTGTGATGGTAACTGTAACACCGGTGTTAATTGAACCATGACATGAACAGCCGGATGTACTGGTTTTTAATGTCCTGCCGGTTCTTCCGTCAATATCACCATACAGCAATATTGATGATGCAAAAAAAATGAGAATTACTGCTGCGAAGAATTTTTTGCTTAGAAATATTGATTTCATAATGTTAAACCTTTCAAATAAATTTAGAGATATGTTTGTTAATTATACCTCTAATATCCGCTACAAAACTAATAGTTGAGTACAGTATTTCCTATGATTTGACTTAGGTAAATAGCGGTAAAAATATGATTTTAATCGTTTTCTAATTGTCATTAGCAACAATATAAAAACTTATGCTGCTTCTAACTTCTTTGCGGTATTTTTAAAAGCCGATTGAATATACTAAAATAAAAAAACCCCCGCCTTTTCAGCGGGGGTTCTTCAGTCATCTGGGATTTTATCTCAATTAACTATTTATCAACAAACCAGATGCAAATCATAAGAGCTCTAAAGTAAGCTGTTCGCTTCTGTATTTGAAAGGATTATTTAAGCATTATCATTTTCTTAACATCAGTGTAGCTGCCGGCAACTATCTTATAGAAGTACACGCCGCTTGCTACCTGGTTATTCATAGAATTCGTTCCGTTCCAGTCAACTTCATATTTGCCTGCATTGTATTTTCCGTTTGCAAGAACACTTACAACCCGTCCCATGATATCAAATACTACTATCTGTACGTCGCTTTCCTTTGGCAGTGAGAATTTAAATCTCGTTACAGGGTTGAACGGGTTCGGATAGTTCTGTGTTAATTCAAATCTCTCAGGCACTTCATATGAAATTGTAGTTATACCAATTAGTGCATTTCTTGAAGCAACCAAAGCGTCAATTACGTATTTTGCATTATGCATACCAAATTCAGAACCGTCTCTTATTGAAAGGTAGTTAATGTATGCTTTCCTCAAAGTTACATTATTTGAATCTGCTGCAATTAACTGCCATGCAACTGAATCAACGCCAACGGGCGGTAACTGCATTGCGAGTTTTGTCAAACATCCTGCAACTTCGCCTCTCCATGGTTCAATTGTTCCGTCTGCATCGTAATCTGCATCTGCGATAAAGTCATCAAATTTGGTTTTTCCAAAGTGACAGCTCTGGCAGGCTTTCATGTGGTCGTAATTTGTTGCTTCATTGTGCAGGAATAATGCGTGTCCGCCCACTTTATCTCTGTTTGCAGCCGCTGTATCTGTTGGTGCCATATGGCAAGTTACGCAGGCATTCTGCAAAAATGCGAAGTGCTGTGTTGATCTATATGGCGCACCGCCGAATGTTGCGAGGTTCTGTCCTAAATATATATCAGCCTGTGAATTGTGATGCGGTCCCCAGGTTGAGCTGGTCACTCTTGTATTTACGTATGTTGCAGTATTTCTTCTTGATTTATGGCAATCCATACATGTTGCGCCGTTACCTACGCCGGTATAATGATAACCATTGGCAAGTGTATCACTGCCTGCAGGTCTGTTGCGCAGGTATGCATTGTTGCTGTTGCCGTGCGGGTCATGGCAGGTTGCGCATGATACCATTTCATGGCTTGCAACAGTTTTACCGTTTGTGTTTGTTCCGATGCCTTTTGTGAAGTTTACGTAACCCTGACCGTCATGGCATCTTATGCAGTTACCAAGATCATTAGTTCCGTTATTGTTTTGTGCAAATGATGAACTCCACACAACATTTGAGTGTTTTGCGTTTTTCCACTGTGTGAAAATAGGTGCATTGGGGGGTGAATCATGACACTGGCCGCAAACACCTGCAGTAACTGATTTCATCATCTTTGTTGTATCGCCGCCGCCGAAGGCATGTTCGCTTCCGGGTCCGTGGCAGCTTTCGCATCCTACACCTGCGAATTTTGTTAATTCGGGGAACCTGTTCTTAATCGTATCCCAGTTACCCGGTTTAGGCGGTGAGTATGAGCTCCAGTTCCATCCTAAGTCTCTTGCTTTATCATCAAAACCATTATTGCTTGCAACTATATTATGATCATAACCCATTGTATGGCACTTGAAACATGAAGTTCCAAAGCCTGAATTTAATGTAGATATTCCTGTTTTAAATGAAGTAGCATGCCCGGTAACTTTCCAGCGGTTAAATATATCCTGGAACTGCGGTGTTGTACCATGGCAGCTCATACAGTTGGGGAATGCAGCGGGGATGTTATCAAATCCGCCAACACCCACAAAATTAGAAGCGTATACAGTAACTGTTGTATCTTTTGAGCCTGTAGATGTAGTTACCGATACCTGTACCTGGTATGTTCCGGTTAAGTCAGCTTTAAATTTCTGCCATGTCGGTAAACCTGTAAGACCCTGCAGTGTAGCTGTTGAACCTGCCGGTTTTACAAGCATTGTCCAGTTGGCTGTTTGTATTGCAGCGGTATCGCCAAAATTCCATGCTCTGAAATATACATATGTTCCTTTGGCAACAGATCTGAGTCCGCTGGCAACAGTTGAATCTTGTGTGAATGCAGAATTCGTAGCAAGCATTTGAGGAGTTACGTATTCTGTAACTATTTTAACCCTCGGTGCTCCAATTACCAATCCGGCGCATAGAACCATAAAAAGTAAGAAAGTCCCTGTCCGTTTCATTATGTTTCCTCCTAAATTATTGGTGTAATATTTGTAATTTTTTGACATTTAGTTTTCCTTTTTTCTATCTATTATATACTCAAATAGCGTGCCAAAAAAAGTGGGGATAAATACCATATTTTTTAATGGTTTTTATTGACGTGTGGCTAAATTACACACCATATATTAAAATTTTGCTGAAATTGAGGTTATTTATGATGTTCATCAAGGAATTATATGATTTTTGTCATAATTTGATATGATAAACATATTTATATTTGTAATGTAGAATTTTTTATTCAACTCAATCTTCTAATAGGGAGACTGCTGACATAACACAGGATATTAAAATACTGATCGTTGATGATGAAGTTAATTCCACGATCCTGCTTAAGAAAGTACTTGAAAAGAAGGGATATTACCCGCTAACTGAAAACGATTCAAAGGCCGCATTAGCTAAGATTGAAAACGATGAGTTTGATATCGTGATCTCAGACTTACAGATGCCCGATGTTTCAGGTCTTGATCTGCTGAAGGCTAAGAGGGAAGACACATTATTTATCATGATAACAGGCTTCGGTTCAATTGATTCCGCAGTAGAAGCCATGAAGCTGGGAGCTTTTGATTACATAGGAAAACCGTTTAACCTTGAAGAGTTCACCCTTAAATTTGATAAGGCGGTAGAAAATATTGAGCTCAATAAAAAAGTGGCTAATCTGCGGTCGCAAGTGGATAACTCCGCTTCGTTCAGCAGCATAATCGGCAGGAGCAGGAAGATGCTCCGGGTGTATGATATGATAAGGAATGTCGCCCGGACCGACGCGAATGTTCTTATCGAAGGTCAAAGCGGCACAGGAAAAGAGCTTGTAGCAAAGGCTATCCACCATAACTCACCGCGCGGCGAGGGTCCGTTTATTGCCATTAACTGCAGTGCCATACCCGATAACCTGCTTGAGAGTGAACTCTTCGGTCACACAAAGGGCGCTTACACCGGGGCTATTGACGCGCAAAAAGGAGTGTTTGAGCTTGCGCATGGCGGCACTCTGCTGCTTGATGAAATTGCCGAAATGCCTTTTAACCTGCAGTCAAAGTTGCTGCGCGTAATTGAAACCTGGGAAATTAAACCGCTTGGCAGCGATAAAGTAAAGAAAGTTGATGTAAGGCTGTTGAGCGCGACAAACAGAAACATAAAGGAAATGATAGATGAAAAGAAATTCCGCGAAGACTTATTCTACCGTATCGCAACAGTATCTATATCACTGCCGCCGCTTGATGAAAGAAAAGATGATATTCCTTTGTTAGCAGATCATTTTGTGAAGAAGATCTCTGCTAAAATGAACAGGCAGTTTGCCTTAAAAGGTGATGCCATTGAAACATTAACTGACCACCACTGGCAGGGGAACGTGAGAGAGCTTGAAAATGTTATCGAGCGTGCCCTTATCTCATCTGATACTGATATGCTTGGCAGGCATAATTTCAGGTTCCTGGTATCGAACGGGAATGATGAAGAAAATATCTCAATGGGCGGCAATATGGAACTAAAGGACCTTGAAAAAGTGCACATCCGCAAAGTGCTTGAAGAGAACGGCTGGAACAAGCTGCAGGCAGCAAAGATACTTGGCATCGACCGCAAAACCCTTTACAAGAAGATCAAGGAATATGGGCTGGAATAAAACATTCATCGGATGACTTATAGTCATCCGATGAGCAGGAACAAAGGGCTGTAGCCCCTTGTTCTTTTTAATTAGTCTTCGTTTCCTGTTTTGCCGTACTGATGTTGTTTTCATCTTTTCTTACGCTTCTAAGGGATGCCATCAAATACCCGACAGGTATATTTATGTCTTAAATCATTGTTCTGTGGCAAATGATGTATTATATTTGTATTGAGCCTATAAATACCCATAGTAAAATATAGATACCCGAGCCTTGATGCTGATTTTCCGCAAATAAACTCATTTTAATAAATTTTGTATAATATTAACATTTTGCTTTAATATTGCAAAAAGCCAAAAAGTGTGTTATTTTAATTAAACTTACTCTCTAAACTTTCATTTTTTGAAAGTTTTAGTCCTGCGAAAGAATTTAATTAAAAATGAGCTTTATGAACAAAAAATCTGAATATCAATTGAAATCTTTTAAGAAAATACTGAAAAATACCAGTTTAACTTTTGCTATGTTTGTATTGTTAGCAATTAATAGTTTTTCTCAGAGTATCACATGGCAGAAAGTTTTAATTATTCCAGGTATTTCTTATTTCACTTCTGTAGTTCAAACACCTGATGATGGATATATTGCAGTTGGAAGGCATCAATATATTGAAAATTATATGTACATAGCACGATTTAATAAATTCGGCGATACTTTATGGACAAAAGAAATAGACAAAGAAGATGCTACTTGCATAATAAAAACTAACGATAATAATTATGTAGTTTGCGGAAGATTAGGAAGTTTTGTAAAAATTGATGTAAATGGGAATATTCTAAATTTAGGAACTTTTATAGATGAAGAATCTAGAATTTTAAAAGTTGTACAAAGCAATGACAACAATTATTTTATGTGCGGGTATATTTTCACTTCAGGTTTTTTTTATCCTTATTTATTAAAATATAATAATTCCGGTGTGCCTCTGTGGGATAGTGTTTATAAAAACGGTATTACCGGAGGACAATTTTCCGACTTTGTTATTTCTAATGATAATTGTTTAATAATTACTGGTTTTCATTATTTACAAAATGGACAGCCCTCTTACCTTTTTGTTAAAAAAATAGATTTGAATGGTAATCAAGTATGGAATAAAACATTATTTACTTATACATATTTAACTCCTAACTCAATAATTAAGAGTGTTACGAATTCTTATTTCATTTCATGCTTCTATTCTTCTATTCTAAAATTTAACAGTGATGGCATTTTTCAGTGGAGAATAAATTACGATACGGCTTTTCAAACCGGTATAGAAGCTATGGCAAATACTAATGACGGAAAAATTGTATATACAGCATTTCATGATTCCGGCAATTTTACATCTGTAAAAATCAGAAAAATAGATACTAACGGAATAGAGATTATTAGTAAAAATGTTGGTTTTGCAAATCATAACCATACACCTTGGGGTATAAAACAGACTTTTGATAGCGGATATATTGTGGTAGGTAGAACAGATTTCAGTAATGAGAATGCTTTCATTTTAAAGACTGATAAAAACGGTGAGTCTCCAATTGGGATTAAAAAAATTTCAACTGAAATTCCTGAAAATTTTAGATTATATCAGAATTACCCGAATCCGTTTAATCCTGTAACTAACATTAAATATGAAATACCGAAGGATGTAAATGTTTCAATAAAGATATATGATATTCTCGGGCGGGAAGTATTCTGTATAAACGAATACAAACTTGCCGGCAGTTATGAGGTGCAGTTTGATGGTTCTAACTTTGCTTCGGGAATGTATTTTTATAAGTTAGAATCCGATGGATTTACTGATACTAAGAAGATGGTTTTGTTAAAGTAAAAATGGTAAATTTTCCCGGCAGGAATTAATTCCTGCCGGGGTTTTAATTTACTTCCTCAGATCTACACCATACATTACCCACGCCTTCATTCCAAGGAGCATTTCTTTCCAGCCGGCATTGTTCATAAGTGAGCTGTTGATACCCGCTTCGTCATCTTTCCAGCCTTCTTCTGTCACAGAAACCCTTGTTTTGCCGTCAACTTCTTCAAAGATAAATAATGCGTGCACGTCATAGTTGACCTTGTAACCCGGCCAGGTGAATGCTATGCGTTTGTTCTCTTCGAATTCAGTAATAACAATTTCAGCTTTATGTTCACCCCATGACCAGGTGATCTTATCGCCAACAGCCTTTATTGGCGCGCTTGCAGCGCTTACAAAATATTTGCTGATCGTTTCTTTATCGGTAAACGCCCTGAATACTTCCGCAATAGGTTTATCGATCCTTACTGCTACCTGAAATTTAATTTTTTCCATTTCGTTTTTCTCCATATTGTTTTTGAAATTTATTAAATAGCTGCTCCATCCCGCTTCATATTTTTTTACCCATCTTTCATAAATTTCCTGGATAGGGAGCGGGTTTATGTAATTCCACCTGTTTTTGCCTTCACGCTTAATGATTATAAGGTTAGCGTTATGCAGAATGTTCAGGTGTTTCATAACTCCATACCTTGTAAGCTTTCTGAAGTGTTTGCATAGCTCACCGGTGGTTCTTTCTTTTTCGCGCAGCAAGTCAAGTATCTTTCTGCGCGTCTTATCCGATAAAGCTTTCCATACAAGTTCCATACATTTTTATATGTGACTATTTAGTCACATATAAAGATACTCATCAAAGTACTGATTGTCAAGAGAGAAAGTTACTATATGATTCAGGAAATGTGCAAAAAATAATCCCCATCCATTCCCCTCAAAAATCCTCAATTTTGTAGATATTTTCCACATAAAGGGCAGAATTGTTTAAAATTTTGCCGTTTTTCCCCCAATTTGTGGCACGTAATTTGTATGTAATTATAGTACAGTTATATTGATATGAGTAATTTTAAAGTACATATACTAAGCATAAAACCGGAGATCTGCCAGCTGATCAGGAAAACACTTGATCCGGGGCAGTATAACATCAGCTGCACAAGCGGCGAAAGCATCAATGAGGAATTCATTAAGTCATTTAATAATGATGTAAATTGCCTTATTATTGATAAGGATATTGATTCAGAGCTGAAGAGTAAGATAAAGCAGAAATTCAGTTCAATTTCAATAATTTGCCTGCCCTCACTTGGCACAGAGTATACCGAAACAAATGGCGTTAAATATATGTCAGAACCTTTTAAACTGAGCGAACTTAAGAAAGCAGTAGAAGAGATCTACGGGAAGACCGGGAAGTCTGAAAACTGAATAATTGAAAAGCAAAACATGTGCATTTTTACTGATCAGATTTTAATATGAAAAGCTATTATAAAAATATTTTGTTTGTCCTGTTGCCGGTTCTGCTGGTAAGCGGACTTCTGATATTTGCAGATAGCTATTCACGCATAAAAACAGCAAGTACTGATGTTTGCCTTAGCTGCCATGAGGATAAAGATTTAACTATGGATAAGGGCGGCAAGAAAGTTTCGCTGTTTGTGAATCCCGATGGATATAAAAAATCTGTACATAACATGGCAGAGTGCGAAGATTGTCATGAAAATTACAATCCCGATGAGCTGCCGCATTCAAAATCGCCGCAGCCCGTAAACTGTATTACATGCCACAAAGAAGCAAAAAATATTGAGACAAATGTTCACGCAAAAGTAAAATGTTACGACTGCCATACAAAGCATGACATAAAACCGGCTAAAGAATTTGCCAAAGAGCAGACGAAAAGCTGCTTAAGCTGCCACAAAAAACAGAACATCCAGCATTACTCTGAAAGCGTGCACGCGAAGAATAATGTTACATGCGAAAGCTGCCATGGCGGGGGACATGTAGTAAAAAAGATAGCGAAAAATGAAGTTGCGGCAACCTGCGGCAAATGTCATGGAGAGCATCAGAAGAATTTTAATAACAGCATTCACATGCAGGTTATGAACAAGGGTAACCAGAACGCACCCACCTGCACAGATTGCCATGGCTCGCATAAAATAATCCGCGGAAAAATTTCTGTTGAATCACAGGCATGCCTTGAGTGCCATCTTGACGAGAAGAAATTCCCGGGTGAAGAAAAAGGCTCGGCTAAATTCGTTCAGCATTACAAAACAAGTATTCACGCTTCGGTAGAAAAGGACGGACTGCTCGAAGCTGCAGGATGTGTTGATTGCCACGGCAATCATATGATACAGGAGCCTAATAATCCAAAGGCTTCCACCAATCGCGCCAGGCTGCTGGAAACATGCGGCAAGTGCCACAAAGAAACTGTAGAGAATTTCAAAAAGTCCAAGCACGGGCAGGAGCTTGCAAAGGGTAATGATAAAGCCCCGACTTGTACAGATTGCCACGGTGAGCATGATATTCAGTCAACATTGCTTTCAAACGATTTCTCAAAGCTGAATCTGACTGATAAATGTTTAAGCTGTCATAAAGATGGCAAGATTCCTCATAAGAATTACAAAGGCGAAGAAGAGCTGATAACCGGTTACCAGAACAGCGTACATTATCAGGCTTTGAAGGACGGAAATTATGATGCGCCTACCTGTTACCAGTGCCACGGCGCCCACGAAATGGAAAGCACCGATAATCCCGACAGTAAAATAAGCAAGAAGAATATAGCTAATACGTGCGGTCAGTCAGGCTGCCACGTAAACCAGCTGAAGGATTACGTTGGGAGCATTCACCAGGTTGGCGTAAGTAAAGATAACAAAGACGCGCCTACCTGCAACAACTGCCACGGCAATCATGGAATTGTAACCAAGAATGTTGATAATAAACTTGAAAAGTCACGTGAGATAGTGACATTGTGCTCAAACTGCCACAGCTCTGTTGAGCTTGTTGAAAGAAATGATCTGCCCACGCAGGTATCGGAAACTTTCAGCGAAAGTTTCCATGGGCTGGCTATCAGGGGCGGCGGAAAAGAAGCCGCTAACTGCGAAAGCTGCCATGGTAATCACAATGTAAGACCATCTACGGATACACTTTCGACGATAAATAAAAAGAACCTTCCGCAGACATGCGGAAAGTGTCATCCGGGCGCGACTGAAGTATTGTTCACTAAAAAAATCCACTTAACAAACCCCGAAGAAGATTCGCCAATGGTTTTCTGGGTAACAAGGTTCTACATGTTTATGATCTTCGGGTTAATTGGATTTATGGTTTTCCATAACGTACTGGATTTCTACAGGAAACGTCAGCATAAGAAAAAGTTAAACGGCGCTAAGAACGGCAAAAAGAAGAAATGAGCGGCAAGGACAAATTTGAAGATATAAAGTACTTAAGAATGAGCGCGAATGAAAGGGTTCAGCACTTCCTTTTGTTCACAAGTTTCATTACGCTTATACTTACAGGTTTCGGGCTCAAATTTCCGGAAGCGTTCTGGGTGAAATGGATAGTTTATATTATAGGTGAAAATGCTTTCGAAGCCCGCGGTATTGTTCACAGGGTTGCCTCTATAGTAATGATAGGAGCTTCATTGTATCATCTGTATTATATATTATTTACACCCAGGGGAAAACAGCTTGTAAGGGATTTTCTGCCCCGCAAACAGGACCTTTTCGATTTTAAGGATTCAATGCTCTATCTTATAGGCAGAACTGAAGTAAAGCCTAAACTTGGCAGGTTCAGTTATATTGAAAAAATGGAGTACTGGGCAGTTGTATGGGGTACGGTCATTATGGGAGCTACAGGCTTTATATTATGGTTTGAAAATACTTTCCTGAAGATAGTAGGTACAACGGGTATGGATATATCAACCGCTATCCATTATTACGAAGCGATACTCGCTTCACTGGCGATACTTGTCTGGCATTTTTATTTCATTTTCATTAATCCCGATGTTGCGCCAATGAATAAAGCGTGGTCTAAGGGTTACCTGACCCGGGAGCAGATGGAGCATGAACACCCCCTGGAGCTTGAAGAGCTGGATAAAAAAATGCAGGAAGAAAAAGCAGAAGCCGAAAAAGAAGCAGAAGCTATGAAAAAGTTTGAAGAAGAAAAAAAAGCTCTCATAGAAAAGGCTTCCGGGGAAAATGAAAAAGAATTAAACAGCGGAAACGAAACCAAGTGAGTAATAAAGACACACTGCATGTGTGGAGTTATTGAACTATTGAAATCAAAAAATTAAAATGAGCGAAGAAAAAACAAAGGATGTAAAACCGGTCAGATTTTTCAAAAAGGTACGAGGCTATAGAAGATTCCTTTTGTTTACCGGTATTTATCTGGGGTTATTTTTTATACTTCTGGCAGGCTCAGCAGAATATACTTCAAGGCCTGCATTCTGTCCTACTTGCCATTACATGGAAACATTCTATCAAAGCTGGAGGACTTCGGCTCATAATAAAGTTGATTGCGTTGAATGTCATTTTGAACCGGGAATTTCCGGTACTGTTCGCGGTAAGCTGAACGGTTTGGTACAGATAGTAAGCTATGTTTCTCAGTCATATAAAAAGCGCAAACCCTGGGCTGAAATTCCGGATAACACATGTGACCGCTCAGGCTGTCATGTGATGCAGAGCATTAAGGATTCTACTTACAATTTTAAAGGAGTGCAATTCTCGCACAAAAATCACCTTCAGGAACAGCGAAGGGGCAAAACGCTTAAATGTACAAGCTGTCACTCACAAGTAGTGCAGGGTTCGCATATTGAAGTGACCGAAGCAACTTGTTTTACATGCCATTTTAAAAAATCAGATGACCCTGAACATAAATACGATAAAATGGCTGATTGCAAAACCTGCCATAGCTGGGAAAATAAAACCAAAGAGCAAATGGCAAGCTTCAGATATGACCATACCGGTGTAGTTGAAAATAAAATGGCATGCCTGGACTGCCACTCAAATACTGTAACAGGCAGCGGAACTGTGGGCAAGGAAAGATGTTTCCAGTGTCATTTTGAAACCGAAAGACTGGAAAAGTTTACTGATACAAAACTGATGCACGAAACCCATATAAAAAAACACAGCATGAAGTGTTTCACATGTCACAGCCAGATAGAGCATAAGGTACAGCAGATGGATCCTTCAGCTCCGCCGGATTGCCAATCTTGCCACACCAATGCGCATACGCAGATGGTTAGTTTGTACACAGGTCAGAACGGGTTTAATGTGGAAAAATCTCCCAGTGCAATGTTCCTTAACGGAATAAATTGCAGGGGCTGCCACGTTTTCCACGAAATGGATAAGATGGATATCAAGACATCCAAATCAGGCGGTAAGGCTTGCGAAAAATGCCATGGCACAGGCTATGATAAACTGGTTGAACAATGGAAAGCCGGAACGACAAAGAGAGTTGCTACAATTAATTCAATTTACAGAACAGTCGCACCGGTAATTTCAAGATCTTCAAGTGATAAGAAATCACAGGCAGAAGAACTGCTGAAACAGGCTGAGCACAATATAAAGATAGTGGAAATTGGCAAGAGTGTACATAATATTCAGTTTGCAGATAAGCTTCTCATAGGCGCATACGGTTTAATGAAAAACGCGCTGTCAACAATCGGAGCTGCCAATTCGCTGCCGGAATTCACTTCAGCGTCTGAATTCATACCTAATGAATGTTACAGCTGCCACTCGGGTATACAGGAAATAAATGTGAAGAAGTTTGATATGGATTTTTCGCATAACAAACATATTGTGGATAACAAGATCTCGTGCAATAAGTGCCATTCAAACGAGCAGAAGCACGGTACTACTTTTATCACCAAACAAAGCTGTAATAATTGCCATCACTCAAGCAGCAAAACCAATGAAAGCTGCGCAAAGTGTCATAAGTTCCAGGAGCAGGTTTACAATGGCAATGTTTTCGGTAAAAACCAGCCTGATTTCATGAAAACAGCCGGAGCCGGCTGCGGTGATTGTCACCTAAGCGCTGATAAGGTAGTTAAGCCGGATAAAATGATCTGCCTGAAATGCCATGAAGCCGGTTATGATGACCAGATGGGCGAATGGAAAGCCGATGTCAAAAAGATTTCGGGTGAGCTGGGCGAATTGATACAGAAAGCCAAAGGAATGGAACTCAGCAACGAAGAAAAAGCTGAAGTTGAAGACGCGAAGAAAATACTTAATCAGATAACTTCTCATCAGAGTATTTATGTACATAATTATGACCTGATTACGACAGTTTTGAACGAGAAAAAGAAGAAACTTAAGAATTTTGTGAAATAACCGCTTTAATTAACCGGTATTTTATAAAGTGCTGTTTTTAAAGCAGAAATTTTTTTAAATTTATAAATTAATAAATTCATTATTAAAACTATTAATGAAGAGGTAAAAAAAATGAAAATGAAAATAACATTGGCGGTACTGCTTGTTGCTGCGCTTGCAGCATACAGTTTTACATTTGCTGAATATGCCCACAAAGCCGCAACAGGAAAATATGTTGGGGTTCAGACCTGCGTTGGCGCATGCCATAAAACAGATGCCCAGGGCAAACAGCTCGATATCTGGCAGAACAGCAAACATTCTAATGCGTTTAAAGTGCTGCAGACACCTGAAGCTGACAAGATAGCAAAAGATAAAGGCTTTACTACACCTGCAGCTGAAACACCTGCATGTTTAAAATGCCATGTACTGGGTAAAGATATGGATCCCGCTGAATTTGAATCAACATTCAGCAAAGAAGACGGCGTTCAGTGTGAAACTTGCCACGGTGCGGGTTCTGAATATAAAAAACTTTCTATAATGAAGGATAAAGAAAAAGCCAAAGAGAACGGTCTTATCATTCATGATGATAAAGCCGCATTCTGCACAGGATGTCATAACTCAGAAAGCCCGACTTTCAAGAGCTTCAATTATGATGAAATGTGGCCGAAGATCCAGCATAACAAACCGCAGTAAAATGAGGCACTAAAAAGATACATTAAGTATCAGCTGTATAACGATTCACTAAAATTTAATTAAGATGAAACCTAAACTATTGCTGCTGATTGGCGCTTTAATGTTCACAGGAGGCATTTTTGCGCAATCAGTAAACTTCAGGTTTAATAATTATTTTTACGGCTGGCAAAGAATAGACAGCCTTTCCAACGAATCCAGCGCCAAGACAATGCACCTTAGGGGCTACCAGAATTACCTTCTGGAAGTTAAAGGCGCGCAGTGGAGCTTTAATACACTGGCACAGACCGAAGAGGATCTTGTAGGTAAATCCGGCAGGGGTTTTGCATACCGGTTTTATAATGCGTATGTAAAAGGGTCTAACCTGTTCGGTTTGCTTGACGTAAAACTTGGAAGGCAGAATATTTTTGCCGGAACAGGAAAGGGAACACTTGACGGGTTATTCCTGAAAGTGAAAACCGGAAAAAATAAAGAGTACCAGTTCAGTGTATACGGAGGCGCCCTCGCTCCGTATACATATGAATTCAAAAAGTACCCCGATGTAAGTAAGAATTATCATTTCGGGGGAATGTTCAGCTTCTATGGCGTAAAGGACCTGATGGCTTCTTTAAGTTACTCAAACAAAAGAAGAACACCTGAATCTTATACCACTTTCCGCGCAGACAGCGTTTACAACCTGGTTGAAAGAACAATTACTTTTGACGGTCCGGCCGAGCAGCTTGTTGGGCTTGACCTGAATTATACATATATGATGAAGCATAATTTTTATGCCAAAGCATATTTTGATATAACCCAGAAAAAGCTGTACCGCGCTGAAGCGAATGTAAGAGTTCAGATCAATCCTGAGCTTCGCGGGTTTGCCGAGTACATTTACAGGGAACCGCATTACAATTACAACAGTATTTTCTGGGTATTCAATTACAGTAAAAACCAGGAAGTATCAGGAGGTCTTGATTACACGCTGAAAAACGGGATCAATATTTACGGAAAAGCGGGTTTTGTTTTCTATGAAAAGAACGATGTACTTGTCACAAGTCCTTCTTCAGGGAAGTCAAATTCCATAAAGATACAGGCCGGATTCTCTCATCCAAATTACGGAATTAATCTGACCCGTTATATGGGATACTCTGGAGAGTCTGATGGTGTATCAGCTTATATTCAGAAAGATATTTACAAGAATATGATCTCCGGTTCAGCTTCGGTTAATTATTCCAATTACAAACTGGGTGATTACGAAGTAGATAAAGTCAATGCTTTCAGCGGACAGCTTGGTATTACATACCGGCCAATTCCGCAGTTCAGCGTTGATATACAGGGACAATTTTTAATTAACAGGATCTATAAATCAGATGCCAGGATCCTTGCGGGATTCAGTTACTGGCTGTTTAAGAAATTATAAAAGGAAATAGTGAGATGAAAATAACTAAACTATATATATTTCTTATTGCCGGCCTGATAATCTTCCTGAGCTCAACAGCTTACCTGGTTAAAGATTCCAAAAGCCTCAATAAGAATTCAGTTACTAAAGTTTTTTCTGATGTAAAAAATGAAGCTGTCAGATATGATAACAGCAAGATCATTAAGTTCGATCATAAGCTGCATGTAAAAGATGCAGGAGTTAAATGTGAAGATTGCCATACCGGCGCACTGACCAGTGTTTCATCAAAAGATAACCTGAACCCGAAGAAAGCTAACTGTACCGGCTGCCATGATGTAAACGACCAGAAAACATGTAACCTGTGCCACTATGATGGTGTGTACAAAAAACTTAAAACCAATAAGACCGAACTCATTTTCTCGCACAAGCAGCACATCGATTCCGAAAAGAAACAATGTGTTGATTGCCATGCCGGAATGGATAACGTAAAATATTCAAAAGAAGTTGTCTTTTCAGGAATTCCCAACATGGAAAGCTGCTACAGCTGCCACAATACTCAAAAAGCCTCTGGTAACTGCGAAAGCTGCCACAGTAACCTGACCAATTTAACGCCTTCAAATCACAGAAGCCCCAACTTCTTAAATGAGCATAAGGTTTCTGATATGACCAGCGGTAAAAATAACTGTATGATGTGCCACAGCAATAATTTATGCCAGGCATGCCACACACCGGTTGGGTTTAACGGCAACAATACCAAACAGGGATTCTATGCGCCCTATTATACAAAAGAAACCGGGGTAAGAACAGACAGAACTGCGCTGCAGAAACTAACTACTGCGCATAGTTTAAATTACAAATTTACCCACGGACTTGATGCAAACCAAAAGAGTTTTGAGTGCAAAACCTGCCATGAACAAAGCACATTCTGTGCTGAGTGCCACCAGAACGGAGGCGAGTTAGTGACAGGAATTACGCCAACCTCTCACCAGGTAGCAGGGTTTACTACATTTGGTGTAAATACAGGCGGCGGGCTGCATTCGGATCTTGCGAAGAAAGATATTGAATCATGTGCTTCATGCCACGATGTTGAAGGCAGAGACCCGGCATGTGTTAAATGCCACTTTGATAATGATGGCGTTAAAGGAACTAACCCCAAAACGCATGAAACAGGTTTTATGAGAGATGAAAAGGGAATATGGCACGATACCGAAGGCGCAAACTGCTACAGCTGTCATACAGATGCAAATGCAAAACCAACAGGCGTTGCAGGCAGGGGATTCTGCGGTTATTGCCACAGTAATGATAACGATAAATTCAGGAAATAAAAAAATTAATTCTACATGTAATGAAAAAGATAATATTGTTTTACGGATTATTCATTGCTTTCATTGTCTCGCTTCTGATCTCACAGGGATGCAGTGAACTGGATAATAGCGTAACACTGGCACCGGAAATAAGATCGCATGCAGCCGGTTGGAGCAATCCTTCAAGCAGTAATTTCCATGGACTCTATATTGCTGCAAACAAATGGAACCTTGGTGCATGCAAAACCTGCCACGGGGGCGATTACTCAGGCGGTACTTCAGGCTCAAGCTGTTTAGGCTGCCACTCAAACAGCAACGGACCTGAGAACTGCAGAACATGCCACGGCAACTCAGATCATGCTAATCCGCCAAGCGCGCTTAATGGCGATACTTCTGTATCTTCATTGGGCGTAGGCGTTCACATGAGTCATCGCTATTCAATTTACGGTGCCGCGCTTAGCTGCGAAGATTGTCACAGGGATATAAACGGATTTGATGACCCGAACCATATCGGACCCGATCCTGACGGTATTGCTGAAATAGTGTTCGGCACCCGAGCTCATGATACTCTTGGCGGACCAATAAGACCAAATCCCACATGGGATAGAAATACGGCAACCTGCTCAAGCGTTTATTGTCATGGTACATTTAAGGAAGGAAATGCTGATGCTATTGGAGTGTGGACAAACCCGGGAAGTGTTGTTTGCGGCACTTGCCATGGTGACCCGAATACAGGGAATCCAACTCCGCGGGTGAACGGTGTATTTACTGAACCGCATTTTTCGTTCATGACAAGCACTACATGCTATGTTTGCCACAGTTCTGTAATGAACGGACAGGGACAGATAATTGATAAGGAATTGCACATAAACGGCCAGGTGAATTATTGATTTGTAAATCCTGAGCGCCGGACTTATTCTCACGAAGTGAGAGGATGTGAGCGCTTAGTTTGATATCACGAAGTGGTAGCGAAGTCTTGACTTATTAGAACTCACGTCTCCCCCTTTGAAAGCCGTAGGACTGCCCCTGCACGTGGGGAGTACCCCGAAGGGGGGAGGGAGTCTAAAATCTGATCTTGTATTCATCACAGGTGCAAAATACAGGCTGCACCAGTTGAATGCATAACTTGCTATATACTACATAAATAACGGGGTGATCCTTCAAGAGGGGTCACCCTGTTTGTTGAATCTGAATGTTATCTGAATATAGAATCTTTCCATCCTTGCTGCTTTTTAACAAATAATAGCTAAGGGGCAAAAAAAAGACGACCTGTTTAAGTCGTCTTCAAGTATCATTTTCAGCTGAAAGGCGGAAGTTATCTGTATATGCAGTTACTATTCGGGCAATCTCTATAGTACCTGCCGTTTCCGAAACCATCACCAAGACCTCTTCCATTGCCTCTGCCTTTTCCTGTGCCGTCACATCTGTTTCGGCAGTTAAAATATCCGCGGTTATTATTATTACCTGAATTTTCTGCGCTGATAATTTTATCAAAGTCTTCTTTAGAAAGCACGACCGGTGTATATTCTACTCCGTTGGATCTTAAGTTCCTTACAAATGCGCGCAAATGATTTTCAGAGCCGTACCTGAGGTAGTCATATGTATCTTTAATATCTTTGTTTTGAGTGACTTTAAGCTGTTTATCAAGATCAGCTATATCTGTTTCTTCGATAAGTGCGCCGGCTTTTAATGCGTCAACCAGTGATAAGTTACCTTGTTCTATCAGTTTTGTATAAAGCTCTTTCAATTCCGCATTTGTGAAGCTGCCTGTTTCATCAGAGCTTACAGGGTCATCAATGCCGTATTTTGTCAGCAGGTCTTTCATAAGGTCCATATGTGTTTGCTCAGCCTGTTTAATGTTCCTGAACGGGCGCAGATCGTACTTTGCGTACATCATTTTATACACGTCACGTGCAAGTTTCTCTTCTTCGCGCATATAAATCACACTTTCACGTTCATCATCTGTCAGCGATGACAAGTCAAGGTTTACAGGCAATATTTTGTTTATTGTGCTCGGTTCAGCGGATATAAAACTTAGTGCAGCGGATATGGATGAGATGATAGCAAGAGCCATGATCATAATTATCTTATTTTTCATGACTTTGTCGTTTGATGTTGTAATTCCTAAAAGAACTATATTACAAAAATAATACATCGATCGTGAAATTATCCCAAGAAAGATGTAAATAAATGTAAACTCTTTGTTGAAGGCATTACAAAAAAAAGACGGCTAAATAGCCGTCTTTTGTGAATCCCAAAAATAGAAAACTGTTATATTTCTTCTTCGGCGTGTTTGTGTTTCTTGTTGTGGTGAGATTTATTGTTACCATTGCCGTTGGAGTGACCATTGCCGTTTGAGCTCAAATGCTCTGATTTACGGGTCTCTGATTTAATCCTGCGGTGACGGGCGATCAGCGAGAAGTAAAATCCAAGAACCATTACTATTGTGCCGCCCCAAACCAGGTTAATGAAAGGCTTCACACTTGCCGTAAGCACAAGTGTTTCCGGAGCGCCCTGCTCCTGCTGCATTTTGTTATCATCAATTACGGCAATATCAACGGTTGATTCACCGGCTACGCTTAATTTTGTCAGGTAGAACGTATAGCTATCATTTCCCAGTGGTTTTACAGGTATGGGATTAGAACCGTTTTGTGACATTTCCTGTTCGGCTATTACTTTTTCGGTTTTCCCGTCTATAGTAACTTCAAGCTCGGCACCCATAATATTCATTGTGCCGGCTTCCATATCATCACGGTTGAATTTCGAACGGTCAAAATCTATGAACTTGATCTTCATACCGTTTATTTCTTTTTCTTCACCCTTCTGAAATGTGTGGATATCGTTCGGTGTGAATTGTCCCGGCTCTTCCAGCGCCATTGGCGAGAGATACAGGTCCTTAGTTACCAGGTTCGCGATATCCGGATTCTTCATAATGCCTTCTGAATATTCACTGTAATACATTACCGGTTGGAGCAAAAATGCCCTGTCATCTTTCTGTACGATAACATTAAAGTGATATTTTTCATGATCGCCTGGGATCTCTGTGGCTCCTTTATAGGTAAGCATATATCCTCCCAGTACTTCTTTGGTCTCCCCCAGAGGCAACGAGACATTTTCCTCTTCGGAATATCTTGCTGAACCAATTACACCAAGGAAAAGCAGCATCACGCCCATGTGAGCAATGTACGCGCCTGCCTTTGATTTATTTTTCCTGAAAATCGTATAAGCTATTTCGCCATTTATAAATACCGCGAAGAAAGATGCTGCTGCAAGAAGAGCCATCAAAAAGTCCCTTACTCCCATTATTACCAGCACTATTGTAATTGCACCGGTAAAACCAAGCGGGATATACAGACTCTTGAAAAAAGACTTCTCATCAGAATGCTTCCATCTCAGCAGAATGCTGATGCCGTTTATAGCGGCAATAAGAATTGCCAGAGGCAGGTTCATCCTGTTATAAAAATCAGGTTCAACGGTCCCTTTGCTGATAATTGGCCAGCTTGTGCCAACAGCAATCACAAGCGCGGTTGCGCAGATAGTAATAGCTCCTACAAATAATGCTGACTCTCTTGAAAGAAGGTTTACCTGACCTTCAGACTTTTCTGTTCTCAAACTTTTGTATCTGAAACCAATGAGAGCAAGTCCGCCGCCTGCAAATAGACTGAGGAAAACCACAAGGAACAGATATACTTCCTGCCCGGGATCTACAAACGAATGTACTGAAGCATCACCCAAAACGCCGCTTCGAGTCAAGAATGTGGAATACAGCACCATAGCATAGGCAAGTATGCACAGTATCAAACTTGTTCTTTTATATTTACCTACTTTTTCTTCGGCAACCATTGTATGAATTGCTCCAATGATAAGAAGCCAGGGTACAAATGATGAATTTTCAACCGGATCCCATGCCCAGTAACCGCCCCAGCCAAGAACGCCGTAAGCCCAATAACCGCCAAGCATGATGCCGAGTCCTAATATCATTCCTCCAAAGAGTGTCCAGGGGAGTGCCAGTTTCATCCATTTATCATACCTGTTCTTTATGAGTGCGGCAATAGCAAAACTGAATGGTATAGAAAGAGATGTAAAACCCGTGAATAATATTGGCGGGTGAATAGTCATCCAGAAATTTTGCAGCAGTGGATTAAGTCCGCGGCCGTCTTCCGGTATAAATCCTACCTGAACATCTGCCGGGAAAGACTGCCATACAAACATGTACGGTGATTTAATTATCATGATAAAAAGTAAAAAAGCCGAAAGGAGAGTAAATGTTCCCATCACAAGCGGTTCGTAAGTATCATTTGGTACGTTGCCGGGCAGTTTTTCTGAATCTCTGTTGGCAAGATAGGGGAGTAAGAATACTCCAAGTAATGCCATCAGGAATGCCCATAAATGGAAACTGCCTTCCTGTCCTGCGTAGAATGTAGCCAGCAGCAGATTCCACGGAAGGTCGCGGGATGAATAGTTCCACACATATGTGTACTGGAACTGGTGCGTCATAATAAGATACAGCAGGAACGCGGTTGAAGAAATTGTCAATATGGCAGAAACATGAAAAAGCATTCTTGCCTGTTTAACGTATTTAGCAGTGCCGCCTGATGAAAGGAAATAAAGTATAGAAGATAAAATGGCGCCTGCAAATGCACCGTAAATTAAATATGGTCCCATTGAGCTATGATTTTATTTGAATCATTATATAAAAATTTATGATAATTATTAATTATCCTTTTGAAGTTTTGTTATCTTGCCGCTGATATTTTTAAGGTACAGAAATATACCCGCCCAAATTATCAGTATGATAGCAAGTAACCCGTAAAACTGATGAGTATTTAAAAAATTATATAAACCGTCCATTATGATAATTGTTTAGTTCGGAATCGGCATCCCCATTGACTGGTAAATATCTTCTATTTGCTTCTTGTTTTCCATTGCCTCAGCGTTCTTAGGGTCAATTTCAAGCACCTTATTATATCTCTGCAAAGCAGGTTTGTATTTCTTTTTGGGTGAAAGGTTAGCTTCGAACATCAGGTAATTAGCTGCTCCCATTTGTTTGGTTATGTATTCCTTTTTGTCCGCGTCTGATTTTGATTTCATATACTTTGCTTCTGCGTCATCAGCGGCTTTCATCATGTCCTGAGCTTTTGTATCACCCTGTGTATCATTCTGGCTATCAGTATTATTTTTACTCAAATTTCTGTGGATAGAATCATCCGGCATCTGGTTTTTATCAACCTGCTGCTGCTGGTTCTGCTGCGGTTTCTGATTGTTCAGAAGTTCTTTGGGCACTTCTTTAGTGCATGCTGTAAAAAAAACAGCAATTAAGGCAATAGAAATAATGTTTAAAATTGATCTGTACATTATGCTTTAGTTATAATTAGTTTTGATTTTCTTTAATATAGTATATTTAAAATCTTTTAAAAATGCTTAATTTTGAGCGAAAAACATAGTTTCTTGCTATTTTTGTGGATATAAATCATATACAAACATAACATATAGTGATTTTAAGTCAAATGATATAAATCATAAAATCGACAATTTTAACAATGACAATATTTCTAATCTGATAATCCCAATTACCGGGAAAGAGCTATGAAGAATGTAACAAAAAATCTCTTATTTAGTTCTGTTTAGTTTTAGAATTGTTTGACAGAAAAATATCTTGTATATTGCTGTGAAACAATTGTTTAAAATTGTATTCCCTTGATCTTAACATTACATAAATCATCCATCCGGCGGAGCATATACTTTATTCTATAAACGAATAACAGGTAGATATATGCAGAAAAACGATATGAAGACCATTTTATTGGTCGAAGATGAAGCGATTATTTCCCTTTCCACTTCTAAAATACTTCAAAAGAACGGATTCAATGTTATTACGGTTCATAAGGGCGAAAAGGCCGTTGATGCTGTTAGAGATTTTACTACGATTGATATTGTATTGATGGATATTAATCTCGGAAAAGGGATGGATGGCGCAGAAGCGGCTGAACAGATACTCAGGATCAGGGCTTTACCTGTAGTTTTTTTGACATCTCACTCAGAGCAGGCAGTTGTTGATAGAATTAAATCTATAACAAGGTACGGTTATGTAATAAAGAACTCCGGTGAGTTTGTTCTGCTTGAATCAATAAACATGGCATTAGAGCTGTTTGATGCAAACAGAAATTTACTAAATGATATTAAGAAGCGCGAACAGGCAGAAGCCGAACTTAAATCCAGTGAGGTTAAATTTTCTACAGTATTTCATGCAAGTCCAGCTGGAATTTGCATCAACGATGCTGAGGACGGAAGATTCATTGATGTAAATAAGGCATTTGAAAGAATAACGGGATTGAATCGTCTGGAACTGCTTGGTAAAGATCCATTAGGCTTGGGTCTTTGGTCTTATGAATATGCTGAGGAGATCTCAGCTGAGCTGCAAAGCTCAGGGAAACTTTTTAACCGTGAGATATTATACACCAGCAAAATAACAGGTAACCGCAATGTAGTGATATCCTGCGAGTTCATTAGCCTCAATGGCAGAAACTGCGTGCTTACTATTGTAAATGATGTTACAGATCAGAAGCTGAACTTAGAAGCACTGGCTGAAAGCAGGAAGATTCTTAACTCAACCCATAGAACAGCTATGCTTGAAAGCTGGATATATGACTATAATACAAAACAACTTCATCTTGGAAACAGAGGAAACCTCAGCGGTTTTGAAGAAAAACAAATATCAGGGTTTGATTTTTTTATCCAAAAAACGCATCCGGAGGATTTAGAGTTTCACAGGAAGGAAATCCAGAAACTTCTGGATGGCAAACCTGTTTTGTTCAAAGTAAGGGTCATACTGGATGAAATGACAAGGTGGTTCCTTGTTCAGGCCGATATTGAACTTGATAGCTCTGAGAAACCCGTAAAGGCATTTGGGGTAACTATTGATATTACCGGCAGCAAGGCTGTTGAGGAAGAGAATCTGAAACACATTTCACTTCTGAAAGCAACACTTGAATCGACAGCTGATGGTATACTTGTAGTTGATTTGAAGCGAAAAATATCAAGTTACAATAAGAGATTTACCGAAATGTGGGGCATTAACGAAGAGCTAATGTTTACCGGCAATGATAACACAGTCATAAGATTTGTGCTTGGTCAGCTGGAAGCTGCTGATGAGTTCATAGAGCGGGTTGAATGGCTCTATCATCATCCTGCCGAAGAAAGTTTCGATACTATCCGTTTTAAAGACGGGAGACTTTTTGAAAGATATTCAATTCCGCAAATAATAGATGACGAGATTGCCGGAAGGGTTTGGAACTTCAGGGATGTAACTGAAAAAAATAATTTTGAAAAGGCTCTAAAACGAAGCGAAGAAAGAACGAAAGCAATAATAAACTCGGTACCTGACCTTTTGTTTGTTCTCGATAATAAGGGCGTATTCATTGATTATTTCAGCCGTTCGGATGAGCACCTTTACGTTCCTGTAAACAGGTTTATGGGAAAGCATTTATATGATATCTTTGATAAAGAGCTGGCAGATGAAGCGATACGAAAAATTGAATCTGCCATTGAGAACCGGGTCATTGAGAAGCTTGAGTATTCACTTAATATGAACGGTGATGTAAAGTATTTCGAAGATCGAATAGCACCCATTTCTGATAACGAAGTTTTAACTATAATAAGGGATATTACTGATGAAAAGAAAAAGGAAGAAGCCCTTCTTGTCAGGGAAAATGTTCTTGCAAAGATAACCGATTTCGCGGGATTGATTTTCAATTCAGGTGTTAATGATGAAAGCATCAATCATTTTCTTGCAGAGCTTGGCAAGGCTTTTAGTGTAAGCAGGGCTTATATATTCAGAAAAATTTTCGAAACAGATGAGATGATATCATTCAGGCAGATAAATGAATGGTGCGATGAAGGGGTAATAAGTTCGTCTGAAGTGCTTGATGTGGAAAATTTTGTTGTTGATAAGAGCTCTCCATATATGATAAAAGTAAGTTCATTAATCAAAGAGGGATTCCTGCCTGGAAATATGAATGAAATGGATAATGAATATGAAAAATACCTGATGGAGGTTCAGAACCTTAAATCCTATTTGTTCATTTCCATTTATATCAAGAATACTTTCTGGGGTATGATCGGGTTTGATGAGTGCAAACGTTTAAGAAAATGGGAAGATTTCGAGATACAGGTGCTGAAAACCGCAGCCTATATTATTGGCGGCGCGCTGCAAAAAGATAAAATGGAAAGGGAACTTGCTGATAACAAACAACTTTATTTTACTCTTGTTAACTCATCTCCTGATTCCGTTTCTGTAACAGATCTCAATGGTAATCTTATATTCTCTTCAAAACATGCCATGGAACTGTTTGGATATGAACCTGATGAAAATACAGATGGTTTAAGCGTTTTTAGCTGGGTATCACCTCAATTTCAGGAATTAGCATACACCAAATTCAGTGAGATCATTAAGACAGGAAAAACCGAATCTGCTTCTTTCATTTTAAATAGAAAAGATGGTTCTGAATTTTACGCCGAGATAACCGCAAGCAGATTTGATGATGGTGATGGAAATCCAAGAGGTCTTATAATTGTGACCAGGGATATCACAGAAGTTTTGAAAACACGACTTGCACTTGAAGAAGAAGCGATCAGCAGGAGAATTCTGATAGAAGGGTCAAGCGATGGAATTGTTGTTGTTGATGATTCGGGAAAAGCCATAGAAGTGAACAGGAAATTCTGTGAAATGCTGGGTTACACACATGCTGAATTGAAGAATATGCATGTGTGCCAGTGGGATGATAAATTCAACAGGAGCGACCTTGAAAAGATGATCGAATCTGTAGATGAAAAGGGCGACTTCTTTGAGACTGTTCATAAACGAAAAGATGGTTCAGTTTATGATGTTGAAGTTAGCAGCAATGCAGCAATAGTTAATGGAAGAAAACAAATATTTTGTGTTTGCAGGGATATTACAAAAAGAAAAGCCATACAGAAGATCATAAAAGAAAGTGAAGAGAAGTTTTCAAAGATCTTTCATAACAGCCCGGTTGGTATAAGTATTAACAGGATCTCAGACGGTATGTACATTGATGTGAATGAAGCCTTACTGAAGATTGGTGGGTTTACCAGGGCAGAAGTTATAGGCCGTACGACAATTGAGCTTAATGTGTACGACGAAAAGACACGCAAAGTATATATGAATAAACTGAAAAAGCATGGCAAAGTAAGCAATGAAGAGATAACCTATTTAAGGAGAGATGGTACCTTTGCCAACGTGATCATTTCAATGGAACTGATAGAGATAAACGGTGAGATGAACATACTTGGAACTGCAATTGACGTAACAGATAAGAAAAATTCCCAGGCAGAACTTTTGAAGTCATTAGATGAAAAGAATATACTGCTTAAGGAATTACAGCATAGGGTAAAGAACAATCTTACCGTGATCTCGAGTCTTCTTAATCTTGAAATGGGAAATCTGGATGATAAAAATTCTATAAATATTTTTCAAAATTCAATCACCCGGATAAATTCTCTTTCATCTATTTATGAACAATTGTACAGTACCGATGATATTACCAGGATAGACTTAAATATTTATCTTTCAAATCTTATAGAATCACTTGAAAGAACTTATAAGATCAATGATAAAATTCTTTTGATAACGAGTGTGAAGGAAGGTACTTTTATTGACCTGAAAAGGGCGGTTTTAATTGGGCTCATTTTCAATGAGTTAATTACTAATTCTATGAAATATGCTTACCCTGCCGGAGGAGAAGGTGCAATCCACTCCGGCATAAGCATTGAAAATGGAGTTGCAGCTTTGTATGTTAAAGATTATGGCAAAGGTATGCCCGATGGCTTTGATATGAATTCAGTCAAAAGCCTTGGATTAAAACTTGTAAAAATGCTGAGTGAACAGCTGGAAGGTACACTGAAGATCGATCCACATGAGGGGACTTGTGTAAGTATAAAATTTAAGATCTAAGTTAGTATAGCTTTTATTCATATTGGAAGTCAGTTGAACTTGCTTAGGGTGTCATTTGATAAGCACCATTTTTTTACTCTCAGCAAATGAGCCTGAAGTTAATTTATAGATGTAAATACCGCTTGATAAAGCGGATGCGTCAAATGATAATGAATAAGTTCCCGCCGAAAGGTGAGCGTTAACCGGCGCTGCAATTTCTTTACCTGTGATATCATAAATTTTAAGTTCAGCATTACCCGCAAACGGCATTGCAAACATTATATTTGTTACCGGGTTGAACGGGTTAGGATAGTTTTGATACAAGTTAAACTCCCGCGGAATTTCCTGGTTTACTGAGATCAATCCAAGTGCAGCATCAGCCGCAACCTGCTGCAACCATAAAGCTTCATTTACCGGCAATCCTGCTGTATAGCTTAATCCAACAGGTGAGCTCTGAAATATCTTAGCATAAAAAACGCAAGCCGCAAGGTAACTGCCTTTCAGGGTCGGGTGTGATAGATCTGTATCCCAAAGTGCAATTGTGCTATCCAGCTGCCTTGCTCTTCGCCATGCTGATCCTACAGGTGCCAGTGCTGCCCCAAGCTGTGATGAGATCTCTGTATAAGCTGATGCGAGCGAATCCTGCATATGGAAGTAATCCCTGAAAACCGGGCTGCAATTACCGCTTATACACTGCTGCCCGCCATACTTCCTGCCCCATGTCATATAGAACATTGTGTGTGAATTGTATGACCTTATGATACTATCCAGTTTAAAAGCCGCGGGATACATACTTCCGTAACGGTAGTACGCAATTGTGGGGTACTGACTCTGTTCCTGCAATACTACGTATTGCCACTGCCGTAAGGCAATTTTATCAAGTGTCTCCTGAAGCTGGGTATGTCCTTCAAGGGTGTAGCCGCCCGGAGCGCTCATTCCGGTATTTACAGTTCTGCCGCCTGAAACTGAGAGATTTTTGAATAACAACGGCAGATCATTTACATGCGTATAACTGTTCCCAATAAACAATATATGGGTAGTATCACTGAATGCTGTATTCAGTAAGAAAGCTAAACTAAATACTGTAAACAGGAATCTGGTTCTCATAATACAAATCTAACTAAATTATTGTATATAATATATTAAAAAAAACCCCGCTATAAGCGGGGTTATTAATAAATAATACTAAATGCTCTTATTTGATCATCCCTCCAAAGGCGGGTTTAAAAATAATCACATTATTTTATCAAAACCATTTTTTTGCTGTCAATAAATGAACCTGAAGTGAGCTTGTAGATATAAACACCGCTTGCAAGCGCTGATGCGTCAAAAGGAACAACATGTGTTCCTGCAGTCAGATTTCCGCTCACCAGTGATGCAACTTCTTTTCCAAGAATATCATATATCTTAAGTTCAACATTACCTGCAACCGGCATTGCAAACGTAATGTTTGTTACCGGGTTGAACGGGTTAGGATAGTTCTGCATCAGGCTGTATGATGAAGGTATTTCACTTGTTGGATCATTTATTCCAACCGGAACGCCTGTCATTTTAGCGATTGTACCTGTTGCGCCTGCTGACCATCCTGTCAAACATCCAACACCATCAGTAGCCAAAGAAATATCATTCTGTGCGCCTGTGTGTGTATGTGAAAGTGTCCATGTGGTGCCCAGGT
>CALMYL010000014.1 GCA_937873695.1 uncultured Ignavibacteria bacterium | reverse complement strand
GAGTCACAGCCTTCCAAGCTGTTGGTCGCGAGTTCGAGTCTCGTCTCCCGCTCAGAATGTACAAAGTTTATGTTTTGAAGAGTATTGAGCAAGAAAAGTATTACATAGGGCAGACGAAGGATTTAGTAAAACGATTGGATTGGCATAATTCTTCAAGAGCAAGATGGACAAAACGATTTCAGCCATGGATGTTAGTTTACTCAGAAACTTTTGGCAACAGATCCGAGGCAATCGCAAGAGAAAGGCAGTTAAAGGCTTTAAAAAACATAAAACAGTTCTTAAATATATAAGTTGGTAGAGTCATCCCGCGAAGCGGGATTGGTCGCAGATTTCAAATCGGGTTTTCCCGCTCAAATAGAAAAATTAACAGCATAATATAATCATGGCAAAAGACGGAAGATTAATAATAGTATTGGAATGCACTGACTGTAAGAACAGGAATTACAGTGCTACAAAGAACAAAACAAAACACTCAGGCAGAGTAGAGTATAAGAAATTCTGCAGACATTGCACAAAACGCACACTCCACAAAGAGACCAAGTAAGAATAAAGAGCTAATACGTCAGTGGCTCAATTGGTAGAGCAGCGGTCTCCAAAACCGCAGGTTGGGGGTTCGAGTCCCTCCTGACGTGCAACTTCCTCTGGAATAAAAAATCAAAACGGAGTTTTAAAGAATTGAAAAATAAAATTATTGGCTTCTTCACTGATATTGTAAAAGAAATGAAGAAGGTAACATGGCCCAAAAGAGAAGAGCTCAAAGAATCAACTATGGTTGTTATAGCTACTTCCCTGATATTTGCAGTGTTTGTATATGCTGTGGATAAAGTAATTAACGAAGGATTAAAAATAATATTTTAACGTATATGAGCGAAGCAAAGACAGAGACGCCTGTTACAACACCCGGAAAGAAATGGTATGCAGTAAGGACTATTACAGGACACGAAAAAAGAGTAAAGAATTACCTGGATACAGAGATTGCTGAGCTTGGAATTTCACATAAAATAGAGCAGGTTTTAATTCCCGAAGAAAAAGTATTCGAAGTAAAAGGCGGCAAGAAGAAGATAAAGTACAAGAATTTTTTCCCGGGTTACGTGCTTGTACAGGCTGACCTTGACAGAGAGGTGGTTTATCTTCTTAATCATGCCCCATCAGTGCTTAAAATGGTGGGAGATAAAAATGACGCTATTGCCCTGAGAGATGACGAAGTAAAGAGAATAATCGGCAGAATAAATGATTCGGATGAAAAAGAAAAAATCGATATGCAGTTTGAAAAGGGTGACCTGATAAAAGTAGTAAGCGGTCCGTTTGTAAGCTTCAATGGAACCATTAATGAAATAAACCTTGAAAGAATGAAAGTAAAGGTCATGGTAAGCATCTTCGGAAGGAAAACACCGATAGAGCTTGATTTTACACAAATAGAAAAAGAAAAGTAGCTTCGTTTCTGCACATAAGATAATGTGTACCTATTCAGTTCTCCCTGTTTAAGTACATAAAAAAATATTACGCACTCACAAATATAAAAGATACAATAATATAAAATGGCAAAAAAAGTAGTTGGATTTGTAAAGCTTCAGATCCCTGCCGGCCAGGCAACTATGGCACCGCCTGTTGGCCCCGCTTTAGGTCAAAGAGGTGTGAACGGTATGGAATTCTGCAAGCAATTCAATGCAAGAACATCAAAGGACCAGGGTCTGATAATTCCTGTTGTAATTACGGTATATTCAGATAAGTCTTTCACATTCATTACTAAGACTCCCCCTGCAGCCGTTTTGCTTTTGAAAGCTGCAAAGCTTGATAAAGGAAGCGCTCAATCAAACCGTAATAAAGTAGGCAAAGTATCCAAGAAACAGGTTGAAGATATTGCTTCGCTGAAAATGAAAGATCTCAATGCCAGGACGATTGAATCTGCTGTAAAAGTTATAGCAGGTACTGCAAGAAGTATGGGAATTACAGTAGAAGGATAATAAAGGTACAATAACAATGAAAGTTACAAAAAGAAGAAAAGATATAAATAGTAGAGTAGATCTCAAAAAAGAATATTCTATTACTGAAGCTGTTGCAAAGCTAAAAGAAACATCAAAGGCAAAATTCAATGAGTCCATTGATATTTCGATGAAGCTGGGCGTTGACCCAAGGCAGGCAGACCAGCTTGTAAGAGGTACAGTTGCTCTTCCGCACGGAACCGGTAAAACAGTTAGAGTGCTTGTGATCGCAAAACCTGAAAAACAGGAAGAAGCTAAAAACGCAGGCGCAGATCATGTTGGCTTTGACGATTACCTCGCCAAGATCAAAGAAGGATGGGCTGATGTTGATGTTATTATAGCCGCACCTGACACAATGAGCGAACTTGGCAAACTGGGTAAAGTTCTTGGACCAAAAGGATTAATGCCCAATCCCAAAAGCGGAACTGTAACAAACGATCTTGCAAAAGCTGTTAACGAAGTTAAAGCAGGAAGAATAGAATTCAGGGTTGAAAAAGCCGGTATTGTTCACGCATGCATAGGCAAATCTTCATTTGAGCCTAAGCAGCTAGAAGACAATATTCATACGTTTATCAACCAGGTTCTAAAAATGAAGCCTGCAACTTCAAAAGGACAGTATGTGAAGAGCGTATACCTATCCAGTACAATGGGCCCGGGTCTTGCTATAAGCAAAAACGAATTAGCACATCATTAATTTATTATAAAACAGACTTTCATGAACAAGCAAGATAAAGAACAATCAGTTCTAGAAATAAAAGAAAAATTAGATAAGGCATCAAGCATTTATATTACTGATTTCAGCGGGTTGACAGTTGAGCAGACAAATGAGCTCCGTGATGAGTTCTTTAACGCTAAAGTTGAGTATAAAGTATTAAAAAATACTCTTGTCAAAAAAGCGCTTCAGCAGAGCGATGGAAAGTTTAACGCGCAAAGCGATAAGCTGAACGAGCATCTGAAGGGTCCCACAGGTATTGTATTTGCATTTGATGACCCGGTCTCCCCTGCTAAGATCATAAAGAAGTTTTATGATAAAGCGGAGAAGCCTAAATTAAAGCTGGCTTTAGTAGAAAACGTTGCTTACGAAAGCAAACATCTGAACCAGCTTGCAGCATTACAATCAAAGCCTGAAATAATTTCATCAATTATAGGCAGCCTGAACGCGCCAATATCGGGAATAGTAGGCTCGATAAACGCGGTAATCAGAGATCTGGCTTCAATTGTTGAAGAAGTGGCTAAGAAAAACGCAAATTAAAAATAAAAAAACTTAATAATTAAGGAGATACATTAAAATGTCTGTAGTAGAAGAATTAGTTGAAAAAATTAGCAATCTCACACTTTCAGATGCTGCTGAATTAAAAAAAGCATTGGAAGATAAGTTTGGAGTTACTGCCGCTGCACCTATGGTAATGGCAGGAGCAACAGGCGGAGCTGCACCTACAGCCGCTGCCGAAGAAAAGACAGAATTCACAGTAGTTCTGGTTGATGCAGGCGCTTCTAAGATCAATGTTATCAAAGCAGTTAAAAATGCTACAGGTCTTGGCTTAACAGAAGCAAAAGGGCTTGTTGAAAGCGCTCCAAAACCTGTAAAAGAAGGTATCGCAAAGGCAGATGCAGAAAAACTGAAAGCTGAACTTGAAGCTGCCGGAGCAAAAGTAGAATTAAAGTAAAAAAATAAAAATTCTATTCCAAAGAAATAGGTCTCACTGAAACCTATAAACTCAAAAAATACTTAAATTTATAAATTTATAGGCAAGCCATGTCCTAATGGCTTGTCTATTACCTATTTATATAATCCCCACCGGGAGGTCAAAAAAAAATGCCAATAGACATATCTAAATTTAATTTCAACGGAGAGCGAATCTACTTATCCAAATCAGGTAAGCAGCCTGATGCACCGGATCTGCTGAATGTGCAGCTCCAGGCTTTCAAGGAATTCCTGCAGGAAGATGTTGCTCCTAATGAAAGAAAAGATACAGGAATGCAGGCTGTTTTTACAAGGAATTTTCCAATTACTGATTCCAGGGAAACTGCGCTTCTTGAATTTATAGAATATAATCTTGAAAAACCGCAGTATTCGATCCGCGAATGCCAGGAACAGGGTTTAACATACGCTGTCTCATTGAAAGCTAAACTCCGTCTTTCAACAAAACCCAACAAAGAAGCAAAGGAATATTCCAATGCTGTTGAACAGGATGTTTATATGGGAAATATTCCCTATATGTCGCCCTACGGAAGTTTTGTTATAAATGGTGCAGAGCGTGTTATTGTTTCGCAACTGCACAGGGCTCCCGGAGTAGTATTCAGTGAATCAACTCACCAGAATGGTACAAAACTCTTTTCGGCAAGGATTATCCCGATGAAGGGTTCATGGGTTGAATTTACAACTGATATCAACAACTGTCTTTTTGCATATATTGACAGAAGAAAAAAATTCCCGGTTACAACAATTCTCAGAGCGCTTGGCTATTCTACAAACGAGGAAATTCTGGATCTTTTCGGTCTCCTTGTAGTTGTAGAAAAGAAGGACCTTAAGAACTTTATGGGCAAACAGCTTAGTGATGACCTTATTGATAAGGAAACAGGCGAACTGATTGCTGAAAAAGCTACTGAAGTGGATGAAGAACTAATCGAAAAGATAAACAAATCTACCATTTCAAAAATAAAATTATTCAAATCAGATAGACCCTATGAAGAGTCACTGATAGCAAATACCCTTAACAAAGACGCTGCACAGTCAGAAATTGACGCTTTGGAGCAGATATCAGAGCAGTTAAGACCTGATCAGGATGACGAATCAGCCAAGAACCTGGTAGATAAACTTTTCTTCAACGAAAAGAAATACGATCTTGGTGAAGTTGGCAGGTACAAGCTTAATTACAAGCTGCACCTTGATATCCCCGCAGATAAAACAGTATTAACAAAGGAAGATATTATTTCAATAATAAATTACCTAGTTGATCTTGAAGCCGGAAGAAAAGAAATTGACGATATTGACCATTTAGGCAACAGGAGAGTGCGTTCAATCGGCGAGCAGCTTGCTGCGCAGTTCAACGTAGGATTGGCAAGAATGTCAAGAACCATCCGTGAACGTATGAGCATTCACGATGAAGAAAATATAACTCCAGGCAACCTGGTAAGCGCCAGAACAATCACAACTGCACTGGTTTCATTCTTCGGAACAAGCCAGCTGTCACAGTATATGGATCAGACTAACCCGCTAAGTGAAATGACACACAAAAGAAGGGTTTCGGCTCTTGGGCCGGGCGGTTTGACCAGGGAAAGAGCGGGCTTTGAGGTTCGTGACGTACATTATACACATTACGGCCGCCTCTGCCCTATCGAAACTCCTGAAGGTCCGAACATCGGTCTTATTTCATCACTTTGCACACATGCAAGAATTAGCGATTTCGGTTTTATCGAAACTCCGTACCGTAAAGTTAAAAACGGCAAAGTACTGAATGAAATAGATTATTTATCAGCAGAAAAAGAAGATGATTTCACAATTGCACAGGTAATTTCAGATCTGGATGGTAATAAGATAACTGAAACCAAAATAAAAGCCAGGTCCAAAGGTGATTTCCCGATCGTGAACCCTGAGGAAGTGCAATATATGGATATTGCTCCGAACCAGATAGTAAGTGCTGCAGCGGCTCTTATCCCCTTCCTTGAGCATGATGATGCAAACCGTGCGCTGATGGGTTCAAATATGCAGCGCCAGGCCGTTCCTTTATTAAGACCTGAAGCACCGCTTGTTGGAACAGGTTTCGAGAAGAAAGTTGCAAATGATTCAAGAACACTTATACTTGCGGAAGCAGATGGTGTTATTGAACACGTTTCAGCTGACAGAATAGTTGTAAAATATGATATTGATAAAAATTCAGATGAAGCTTTGTTAAGCTTTGATGATGAAGAGATAAAAGAATACAACCTGATAAAGTTCTTAAGAACCAATCAGGATACATCAATAAACCAGAAGCCTATTGTACAGGTTGGACAGCGGGTCAAAAAAGGCGAGTGTCTTGCAGATGGCGCCGCTACCGATAAAGGTGAACTGGCCCTCGGCAGAAGCGTGCTTGTCGCGTTCATGCCATGGAGAGGTTATAACTTTGAAGATGCTATTGTTATCAGCGAAAGAATTGTTGCTGAAGATATTTATACATCAGTGCATATTGAAGAGTATAACCTGCAGGTAAGAGATACAAAGCGCGGCGAAGAAGAGCTAACCCGCGACATTCCGAATGTCAGCGAAGAAGCTACAAAAGACCTGGACGAAGATGGAATTATAAGAATTGGCGCTGAAGTTAAAGAGAACGATATACTTATTGGTAAAGTAACTCCAAAAGGAGAAACCGAACCAACTCCTGAAGAAAAGCTCTTAAGAGCTATCTTTGGTGATAAGGCCGGAGACGTTAAGGATGCTTCGCTGAAAGCTCCTCCGGGTATGAAAGGTATCATTATCAGCAAAAAACTATTCACTAGGAAGCAAAGAGATACAGAAACAAAGAAAGAAGAAAAGAAAAAGCTTGAGAAGCTTGAGCAGGATCGTTATGACGCAATAAATGACCTGAACAGGAAACTTGCTGAAAAACTTGGTCATATTTTTGATAATAAAGATTCTCTCGGGATCCGTGATATAGACGGCACAATTATCATCAGGGGCGGCACTACTATTAAAAAGGATACCTTCCTCAAACATCTCGAAAATCCGAATTTCAGGATTGATACACTTGATGTTTCAAATGACTGGACTTCATCCAAGAAAGCACAAACACTGCTTCAGCATTTATACAGGAATTTCAAAACAAGGCTCAGCGATATAGAAGAGAAGACAAAGAGAAACAGGAATAAGATAATATTGGGTGATGAATTACCGACAGGTGTAGTAAAAATGGCTAAGGTTTATATTGCTAAGAAGAAAAAGCTTTCAGTTGGTGATAAAATGGCTGGCAGGCATGGTAACAAAGGTGTCGTAGCCAAGATAGTTCCCCGGGCTGATATGCCATTTATGCCGGATGGCACACCTGTGGATATAGTTCTTAATCCGCTTGGCGTACCTTCTCGTATGAATCTTGGTCAGCTTTATGAAACAGCGTTAGGATGGGCGGCCACACTGCTTGGATGCACTTTTGCTACACCTGTATTTGATGGCGCTTCATTTGAAGACATCACTGATATACTTGTTCAATCAGGGTTGCCCAGTAACTCAAGAAGCATTCTATACGATGGACAGACGGGAGACCGTTTTGACCAGATGGTAACTGTTGGCTATATTTATATGATGAAGCTGTCACATTTATCAGATGATAAGATACATGCAAGATCAATAGGACCATATTCACTTATCACTCAGCAGCCGTTAGGCGGTAAAGCCCAGTTTGGCGGTCAGAGATTCGGAGAGATGGAAGTTTGGGCGCTTGAAGGATACGGCGCAGCTTACACGCTTCAGGAAATACTGACTGTGAAAAGTGATGACGTAGCAGGAAGATCCAAAACATATGAAACACTTATTAAAGGTGAGAATACTCCTGAACCGCAGGTTCCGGAATCGTTCAATGTTTTGGTAAAAGAACTCCAGGGCCTGTGCCTTGATATTTCATTAGACTAATTAAAATCATAAAAACATATGTTTTTTAAAAGAGATCAGAAAAAAGTAAAAAAAGTATTCACTAAGATCGCAATAAACCTGGCATCAACAGATTCGATAATCAGGAATTCGCATGGTGAAGTACTTAAACCTGAAACTATTAATTACAGAACTTTCAAACCTGATAAAGACGGTTTATTCTGTGAAAAGATCTTCGGTCCGGTAAAGGATTGGGAATGCCACTGCGGAAAATACAAAGGCATAAGATATCACGGAATTGTCTGCGACAGGTGCGGTGTTGAAGTTAACCTGAAGAGCTTAAGGCGCGAAAGAATGGGACATATTTCCCTGAGCGTTCCGGTAGTTCATATCTGGTACTTCCGTTCAACGCCAAGCAAAATAAGTTACCTGCTTGGTCTTACTAACAAAGAGCTTGAGAGAATCATATATTACGAAAACTATGTAATTGTGAACCCGGGTCCAACCCAGTTCACTAAAAATGACCTGCTAACTGAAGATGAGTATCTTAATGCGCTGAACAATCTTCCGGAAGACCAGGAGGACCTGGATGATTTTGATCCTAACAAGTTCGTATGTAAAAACGGCGCGGAAGCTGTAAAAGAGCTTCTGAGAAGAGTTGATGTTGAAGAGGATATTTCCAGATTAAGAATTCAGCTATATGAAGAAACCTCTGTTCAGAAGAAGCAGGACCTTATAAAAAGATTAAGGGTGCTCAAGTCCTTCCAGAAAAAAGAAGGAAGAAGACAGAATAAACCTGAATGGATGATACTTGATGTGATCCCGGTTATTCCGCCTGAATTAAGACCATTGGTACCGCTTGAAGGCGGAAGGTTCGCTACATCGGATCTTAACGACCTATACAGGAGAGTTATAATCCGCAATAACCGTTTGAAAAGACTTATAGATATTAAAGCTCCTGAAGTAATTCTGCGTAATGAAAAACGTATGTTACAGGAAGCAGTTGACGCTTTGCTGGATAACTCAAGACGTGCGACTGCGGTAAAATCAGAGAACAGACCTTTAAAATCACTTTCAGATATCCTGAAAGGTAAACAGGGCCGTTTCAGGCAGAACTTGTTAGGAAAACGTGTTGATTATTCAGGTCGTGCTGTTATTGTTGTTGGACCGGAATTAAAGCTTCACGAGTGCGGTCTGCCGAAAGATATGGCTTTGGAATTATTCAAACCATTTGTAATAAGAAGGCTAATTGACAGGGATCTTGTTAAAACTGTTAAAAGCGCAAAAAAATTAATTGAAAGAAGAACCCCCGAAGTTTGGGAAGTACTCGAAAACGTGATCGAAGGACATCCAATCATGCTAAACCGTGCCCCTACCCTGCACAGGCTCAGCATACAGGCATTCCAGCCTATCATTGTTGAAGGTAAAGCTATAAGACTGCACCCGCTTGTTTGTACAGCATTCAACGCGGATTTTGACGGTGACCAGATGGCAGTGCATGTACCGCTATCACCGGAGGCTCAGCTTGAGGTAAGGGTTCTTATGCTTTCAAGCCATAATCTAATGTCACCTCAAAACGGTGACCCAATTACTGTTCCTAACCAGGAAATAGTATTGGGCTGCTATTACCTTACAAAATACAAAAAAGGAGACCTTGGCGAAGATAAAATGTTTTCAAGCCCGGAAGAAGTTGTAATAGCTCACAGTACAGGCAAAGTCGGACTGCACGCAAAGATAAAAGTACGTATTAAGGGAGAAATTATTGAAACTACAGTAGGACGCGTATTATTCAACAACATTGTTCCTGAAGGCGCTCCATATATTAATGAGTTGTTGACTAAAAAGGGTATAATCAAGAATATCGCGAAAGTATTCAAAAGCGTTGGTAATAAGAAAACAGTTGAATTTCTTGACGCATTGAAAGAAACCGGGTTCCGTTATGCAATGCGAGGCGGCCTTTCAGTAAATCTAGATGATATCGTTGTACCGGGTTCTAAAGACAAGATAATTGAAACAGCCCAGAAAAAGGTTGATGCAATTGAAAAGTCAAGGATGAGGGGACTTATCACCGAAGGCGAAAGATACAATAAAGTAATTGACATTTGGACACATGCGACCAATGATGTGAAGAGTGATCTTATGAGTACACTCAGAACATCAAGAGATGGTTTTAATTCGCTGCATATGATGATTGATTCCGGTGCGAGAGGTTCCCAGGACCAGGTTAGCCAGCTTGCCGGTATGAGGGGTCTTATGGCTAAACCTCAAAAGAGCATGACCGGCCAGGCAGGTGAAATTATCGAAAACCCGATCATTGCAAATTTTAAAGAAGGATTATCCATCCTCGAATACTTTATATCAACACACGGTGCACGTAAGGGTCTTGCTGATACCGCTTTAAAAACGGCTGATGCAGGATACTTAACACGTAAACTTGTGGATGTTTCTCAGGATGTAATTATATCTGAAATTGACTGCGGTACTATCCGCGGACTTACCGTTGAAGCACTGAAAGACGGTGAGGATATTAAAGAACCGCTGGCAGAAAGAATATTGGGGCGTGCCGCTCTGCAGAGCGTAGTAGATCCGCTGACAAGAAAAACACTTGTAAAAGCAGGTGAGATCATTGATGAAGATCTTGCACAGCAAATTGCAGGTACTTCAATTCAGTCAGTTGAAATTCGTTCTGTATTAACATGCGAATCGCGCAAAGGTATTTGCGCAAAATGTTACGGAAGAAACCTGACAACAGGCAAGCTTGTAGATGTAGGTGAAGCAGTAGGTGTTGTAGCCGCTCAGTCAATTGGCGAACCGGGTACACAGCTTACATTACGTACATTCCACATTGGTGGTACTGCAAGCAGGATCGTTACTCAGTCAAGGATACCTACAAAATTCGCAGGTAAAGTTAAATTTGACAGTATTAAATCTATTAAATATTCCAATCCTGCTTCAACAGAGGGCGAATATTACGTAACACACAGCAGGAACGGCATTATCCAGATACTTGACGAAAATAACCGTTTAGTTTCAAAATATGATGTACCATACGGCGCGCATTTGATGATAAAAGACGGTGAAATGATAGAAAAGAATACGGTGCTTTATGAATGGGACCCGTACAACTCTGTTATTGTTGCTGAACATAATGGTACAGCTAAATACGCCGATCTGAAAGAGAATGTAAGCTATGTAGAGGCTCCTGATGAAACTACAGGACATATCCAGAAAGTAGTTATCGAATCCAAGGATAAGACACTCAGTCCGACAATCCAGTTAACAGATTCCAAGGGTGACCTGCTTAGCCAGTATATTATTCCCGCACAGGCTCATTTGCTTGTGAATAATGATGACCAGATCTATGCAGGTCAAATACTTGTTAAGATCCCCAGGGATACTGGTAAAACAAGAGATATCACAGGCGGTTTGCCAAGAGTAACCGAATTATTCGAAGCAAGAAGCCCCAACTCACCTTCAGTTGTAACCGAGATCGACGGTTTCGTTGAGATAGGTTCACTCAAGAGGGGTTCACGTGAAGTGAAAGTTAAAACAGCAGATCTGGCCATAGAAAAGAAATATATGATCCCAGTCGGAAAACATATTCTTGTCCGTGATGGTGATTATGTTAAAGCCGGTGAAGCGCTTTCAAGCGGTTCAGTTGACCCGCACGATATCTTAAGGATAAAAGGCGTTGGTGACGTACAGGCTTACCTTGTAAACGAAATTCAGGAAGTATACAGGATGCAGGGTGTAAAGATCAATGATAAACACATTGAAGTTATCGTAAGACAGATGCTTCAGAAGGTACGCGTTGTTGATTCCGGCGATACGATGTTCCTTGAAGGTGATGTTGTTCACCGCTTCAAGTTCCTGACGGAAAACGAAACACTCAGGAACAAGATAATTGTTACTGATAAGGGTGACTCGAACAAGGTGAGAATGTACGATATGATGGATAAGAAAAAGGTTAAAGAACTTAACACAGAGCTGAAAAAGAAATCTAAAGCTCTCATTGAGTTCCGCGATGCAAATCCCGCAATTGCGAACCCGGTATTACTTGGTATTACGCAAACTTCGCTCACAACAGATAGCTTTATTTCAGCGGCTTCATTCCAGGAAACCACCAAGGTATTGACCGATGCAGCAATTGAAGGCAAGGTTGATTCATTGCAGGGCTTGAAAGAAAACGTTATCGTTGGTCAGCTTATACCTGCCGGTACGGGCCTGAAGGCTTACAAGGACCTCCTTGTTACAAGCAAGGATGCCGAACCTGCAGAAGAAGAGAAACCAAAGAAGGTTAAGAAGTCAAAGAAGAAAGTTAAAGAAACAGCAGAAACAGAATAACTGAACAATATATTCAAAAAAACCCCGATAAATATCGGGGTTTTTTATTCTCTGTTTGAATGACAAGAAAAAATTCAATTTTAATAATAACGGGACCCGTAGGAGCAGGAAAGACTTCTGCTGCAGAGGCCGTTTTCGACCTGCTTTCAGCAGACAAAACCCCCTGTGCTGTAATTGATTTTGACTGGCTGACTGCTGCATATCCCCCACCTGCCGGAGACAGGTTTAATTTCCGACTTGGAATTAAAAATTTAAGTTCGATAATTCCCAATTACATATCAATGGGAATTAAACTATTCATTATCCCTACTGTTGTTGAAAGCAAAGTTGAAATTGAAACGTTTAATAAGCTCATTAAGGGTTCAGATATTTTTGTCATAAGGCTTACTGCCACACCCGCTACACTTCACAATAGGCTGGATAAACGAGAGATCGGGAATCTGCTGGAGTGGCATAAAAAAAGAGCCTTAGAGCTAATAGATATGTTTGAAAGCAAGAATCTGGAAAACATGATTATTGATACTGAGAATAGATCAATCGAATCTATAGCTAAGGAAATATTGCTTTTTTGGCCGGAGAAAGCTAAATGAAAAATATAAACCAATATTTTCAATATCTATACTCGCTTGAAAGAGCCGGAATGAAGTATGACTTATCCAACATCACAACACTTTGCAAAGCACTCGGCAATCCACAGGATAAATTCAGGTCAATTCATATAGCAGGCACAAACGGTAAAGGCGCAACTGCTTCATTCACAGCTTCTGTACTTATGGAGCATGGGCTAAAAACCGGACTCTTTACCTCGCCGCATATTCTGCAATTTAATGAAAGAATTCGGGTGGGTGGTAAATGCATCAGTAATACCTACATAAAGAAGTTCCTTGAAAAAAATATCAAGCTGATCAAACGAATTAAACCCTCATTCTTTGAAGTTAATACGGCAATGGCATTCAAATATTTTGCAGATAAGAAAGTTGAAGCGGCAGTCATTGAGTGCGGACTGGGCGGCAGGCTGGATTCCACTAATATATTGAAGCCGGTTGTTTCAGCAATTACCCAAATTGATATGGATCATATGCAGTTCCTTGGAAATACGCTGCGCGAAATCGCGCTGGAAAAACTTGGGATTGTAAAAAATGGTGTGAAAGTTATAGTAAGCGATAATAACAGGAAACTCGTTAGTTTGTTTCACAAAAGCATAACAGAAAATGAACTGTTGTATATAGATGACATTGCCCGAATGAAAGTATTAAGTAATTCCAACGGGAAACTTAAGTTTACAATTACTCCAAAAAGTAAAAAAAGTATTACGCTAACTACTCCCCTGCCGGGTAAATACCAGGTTAGAAACGCTGCAGCAGGTTATTTTATTGTAAAACAATTTCTCTTTGAAACTGGAAATAAATTTCATCTGGGCAAGTTCAAAAAAGGAATCTCTGATGTAAAGAAGAACACCGGGTATTTTGGCAGGCTGGAACTTATCAAAAAGAACGGGAAGCAGTATCTGCTGGATGTTTCACATAATCCCGATGGGATTAAGAATGCCATAACATCAGTTAAGAATACCGGATTTAAACCTGAAGTTGTGATATTCGGGATAATGAGCGATAAAGATCACAATAACGTATTGAAGCAGCTCTTGCCATTTTCAAAGAACATAATTTTTACTAAACCTGATTATGAAAGGGCTCAGGAACCCGGTATACTCTATTCTGATTCACTGAAAATAAAAGGCACGAATAATTTAATGCTGGATAACTGTGTAAAAGGGGCGTTAAAAATAGCAGATAAGTTGAACTATAAAAGAATTATGATATTAGGTTCATTCTTTATGGTTTCAGATGCATTGAAAGCACTTGGAATACATAGTATTCAGGTGAAATAACTTACTCTTTAAATGGTTTTTCTTTTTTGTTATCTTTCTGGTACTGTTTAAGCAGTTTTTTTATCTCATTATTGAATTTACGCTCAAAGACTATCATTTTTGCAATTTGTTGTGATGTTAATATTGATTTCATATCAGTAACAAAAGTCTCACGCTTGTTGTTAATCTGTTCTTCGTAATCAAGTAATTGGTTTACAATTGAATCCATCCCGTTACCTGACTCGATATTTTCCGTCATAAGTTTATACGTCTTCGCTCTTTTTTTGTTCAGGTCCTTCATATCCGATGCAAACGCCTTGTACTTATCTATAAAAACAGATTTAGTATTATCATCAAGCTCCAGCTTTTTGGTAAGTTTTTCAAGCTTTATTTCCTGCAATTTTTCCCTGAAATCATCCTGTGCATATGCCGTATTTAGGGATACTATCCCGAAAAACAGCAAAAAGACTAATATTTTGTAAGTTTTTTCCATGTTCGCAAGTTAAACTTTTATATAGTATTACTTTTGTTATTATAGATTACTGTTAATGATCTCATCGAGCAGCTGTGACTGCTCTGTGTCATTTAAATTCTTTAATTCATTTTCAGTTTCTTCATCAAATCCGGCTGCTTCACCGGAGGCAAATATTGATGTTTCCTCAATATCGACATCAACTGCAAGCTGTTCATCTTTTATGCTTTCTTTAACAACATCGTTGTTATTAACAGACTTCTCTTCATCTTTTACAATATTATTATCTTTTTTAATATTATCTCTTTTTATAATGTTATTTTGCTTTTCTGTTGACTTATCCTGTTCATTCGTTAAATTATTCTCATTTTGCTTTTCTACCTGCTTTTCTTCTTTCGGGTTGTTATCATTATCTTTTGATGAATCCTTCTTAATATTTTCTATCTTCTTGTCTTCTGTCAGTTGAGTATTTGTAGGTTTTACAATGTAATACACCAGAGCGATAAATATAACTGCAGCAATTGGAACAAGTACTTTCCATATAGCCGAAACCTTATCCCATGAAAAGGCCCTGGGCTCGCGGCTTTCTATTTTTTCATGTATCCTTGGCAGTAATGAGTTCCAATACTGCGGAGCAGGTTCTGTAAATTTTACAGAACTTACAAAATTGAAGGTCTCCTTCATTTCGCTGTAAAATTGCCTCAGCTCAGCGGATTCCTTCAATGCGCTATCTACCAGAGCTTTTTCTTTACCACTCAACTCTCCTGATATGTAATCAGGTATCATGAGCTGAATTTCTTCTATGTTTAATTTGCTGTTCATTTCTTATGCAATTAGTATTCTATTTTTCCTTTTAAGTATTCCCCTATTTTTTTTACTGCATGAAAATAGTTTGCTTTTATTCCCCCGGTTGATTTACCCAGCATATCTGCAATATCATCGTATGGAAGCTGGTCATAGTATCTCATGTTAAAAACCGCTCTTTGCTGCGCAGGGAGTGTTTCAATTGCTTCCATCAAATATTTGCGTTTGGTTTCATCATCAATTGTTTCATCTGCCCCTTTATCTTTTGATTCCATCTGTTCAACAACCAGTTCAACGCTTACTGTGTTTCTTACTTTTACTTTTCTTAAATGATTTATCGAATAATTTGTCGCTATCCTATAAAGCCATGTAAATAAATTCGATTCTTCCCTGAAATCCTTTAACGCCGTATGCACCTTGATGAAAACTTCCTGTGTAATATCGTCTGCTTCATCGTGATCCTGCACCATCTTTCGTATCACCCAGTAAACCTGCTGCTGGTACTTCCTGACTATTTCATTAAAACCGGTAATATCACCGTTTTTAAATTTACGAATCAGTACAAGATCGTTATTTTTATTCCCAATGTTCCCCGTCATTAGCTGCGAGCTCAGAATTTACCGGACGTTCAATTTATAAATTACTGTTATCAGTATGTTTAACTCTGTGATTAATTTTTACAGCCCGCCTTTTAACCCTACTTTTCATAAATATGACAATAAATTCCTGAAAAAGTTTAATTATTCTGCGGAATTTTATGTAAAAATATTTCGCTCTAAAATACTGATTTTTTCAATAAATAATAGCATTTCATTAAGGATAAAAAAATGCTAAAATTGAAACTATTCTGGTTATATTTGCATTAAATTCATTGTGGAATTGAGCCTAAAGTCACTAAAATTCGAAAGTTTCCTCAAAATTCCCGTAATTTTGATAAGTATCCTTGTGCTTGTGGTGATTGTTACTCTCATCGTCAAGTTCACAGATATCAGCGGCAGCTCGACACTAGAAGATCAATTCGCTGATACTAAATCTTCAAATCCCGATGGAGTGATACCCCCTATTGAAACGGGTAGCGAAAAGAAAAGTGATAATATCATAAAGAGTGCAAGTTTCAACAATGCCATAAATATTGAAAATGCATTTTTGAACTGGCAGAACCTCTTCGATATATTTACATTCAATTTAAACGACAGTACATTTAGCGCAGCGGATTCAGTTGCCCGTTACGAAAACATGGTCAAAATTATCCGTAACCCTAACCGCAAATTCAATAAGGGCGGCTCTGATCAGATCCTGGAGCAATACGGAGATATTATCCTTGAAGAATGTAAATATTACAATCTTGACTGGCGCCTGGTACTTGCTATGATAAGGCAGGAATCTGCATTCACTTCAGATGCGGTATCCCATGCGGGTGCATACGGATTTATGCAGATAATGCCAAGGACAGGCTCAATGCTTGAGCAGACCCTGAATCTGGAAGAACACCGCTCACCTGCCAATAACCTGAAAGCAGGTATATATTATTACGCAATGCTTGTAGGCAGATTCTACGGCACTGGTGATACAAATATGTATAAATTCGCGCTGGCATCATACAATGCAGGTTCGGGTCACGTTGAAGACGCTATGAGCATGGCATATTACTTTAACCAGGATTACAAGGATTGGGATATTGTAAAGGAATACATGAAACTGCTTGCGCCGGGAAATGATTCATTGCACCAATTGGTATGGAGCTCCCGGCCGCCGCACGGCGTATTTGCCAACTGGAAAGAACCATACAATTACGTAGAAAACATAAGCTGGTACTGGACTCAGTACAAGAAACTTTATCCAGTCCCTGAAGATAATAAAAAGTCAGGTTATACAAAGAAGAAAAAACTTAAACCCTGAACGGAGTGAAGGGTCTCATCCTAAATGCTAAAGAACTTTAAGTTTACCATAATTTTATTTTTAATTCCAATCGTCCTATATTCCCAGGATACGATTAATTTTAAATTGTATGATTCTCTTAAAACGAAGACAGAAGATTCGCATATGAAAGTGAGTTTAGGAGATAGGTATCCCGGAGATTCTATATTTCTTCCAGATCCTGATAATGCTGATTGCCGCCTCTTTCGCTCAATTAACAATTCACGCTCACCTTTAAAAACCAAACTACTTAACACGTTTGATAACTCGATGCTGCCTGTAGCAATAATGCTGCCGCCATCATTATTCATTTACAGCAGGGTTAAGCGCAATACGTATGATGAAAATTCAGCCTACCTGCTATTTACGTCAGAATTTACAAATTTTGCTGTTACGTTCGGAATTAAAACTTTTTTCAAAAGGGCTCGTCCTCTGAATGCATTAAAGAATGTTCACAGTAAAGGTGTACCAATACTTGATGTTTATTCATTTCCTTCAGGTCATACCAGCACTTCTTTTTCAATGGCAACAATGTTCGCATTACGATATCCAGCTTACCCGCAGGTATATGCGCCCATGTTCGCTTGGGGACTTATAATAGCTTATGCCAGACCTTACTTCGGAATGCACTATCCAAGCGATCTGTTAGCCGGCGCTATAATAGGAAGCGGGTCATCAATACTTGTTTATTCGCTTAGGAAAGAGTTATTCAGATTCAAAAACCAGGTGTTGGGTGAAGATAAGACCGACGAAGGCTCAATAAACAGCGGAGTGTTAACGTTTTTCGGCGCAGCTTTTGCTGTAAGCGCAATATTTGATAATTTTATATTCAAAGAAGATCCCGGGAAACGATTCTTTATTTCACCCTGGATGGATAACAAGCGTGGGGGGCTGAATGTAAAATGGAAGCTTTAGTATAATCATTCCCGCGAAAGCGGGAATCTCTAATTTAACTTATTTCTACACCTAGGTGTGGGCTTCAAAACGTTCAGTAGATTTTTCAAATATGATGGAACATTATTGCAGTATTTAATAATCTATTATTATTCCAAAATGAGATCCCCGCTTTCGCGGGGATTATGCTCTTACTAATCCCCTATCTTCGAATCCAGCGGACCGTTTAAGCCGGTATACTGAGTCAACTCAGCTACCAGCGCGCCAATTACTATTTTCATCTTAACTTTCACGGGAATCTTTCGTTCATCATCACTCAAATAGATGAATATATCAGAAGTTTTGTTAGTGAATCCCTCTTTAAGCATGGGTCTGAGTATGAAGGTTTTGAATTCACCGGCAGCAACATCAACGGTTTCCCTGCCTTCAAATCTGATATCAAGAGGATAAAAATTATCTTTATAAAAATAATTCACCGTAACTACATCCCCTTCATTCTTACCTTTCCAGTCAAGTGTCCTTGCGTAATAGAAAGATGAGATGAGGTCCTGAACATACTCATTTTTGGAGATATATGTTTTATCTTCAACGTAATTCACTTTTGTGTAAACTTTCAGACTTTCCTGAATGAAAGTAGCTTCAAAATCGCGCTTGAAGTCACTTTCCCTTATATGCTGCTCAAAGCGCCAGGGGAAAATACCGGAAGCATCAATAAATGTTTTGTAATTATCGCGCACTTTGTAAATTTTATCAAAGCTTGAGCGTGAGTTCACATCAAAATTCACCTCATAAGTCTCACGGTTATTGTACATGAATGGTGAGGGAGAAATTGTCATGAACGCCTCTGCGGCTGTTATAAAGCCATAACTCACCTCAAACGAGAGCCTTTCACCGTACGAGAAGGCATTGTTAGGCTGTGTCCGGAACTGTGAGAAAGAAATTCCCGTGAAAGCCAACATTAAAACTAATATTGAAGCTAATATTTTTAGTGATCTCATATATTATTTATTTTTTTCTCTCTTGTTTGGTTTCTTTAACAGCTATTTTTAGTCTTTTTCCTCTTTTTTTGTATCTTCTGAATCATCCTTGGGTCTTGTGAGCAGTTTTTTATCAAACTTTGAATTGAATTTAATCTCGGTCATTACCACATCACCTGTCATGCTTTTGATTGAATAAGGCATTGTAATGCCGGTAGAGCCAACTAATCTGAAATCAGAAAAATCATTTGTCATGCCGCCCTTAATTTCCCGTACCTTATTAAATGTCTTCATATCAAAGTATGAAGTTGAAGCTGCAAGACTATCTCTTATCAGATCAATTACATAACATTCAATTCCGTCAATTGTTTCATTCTGCAGCATTTCAAAGGTAATGCCGTTTTTTTGCGGGTCGATGAAATTCCCCCACATTGAGCCTTCAACATTCTTTGAATTCTTTTCAATTTCTTCTTCTTTCAGGTCTTTTATCATTGAGCCGAATTTCATCCAGCCCTTCTTTTTGCCGACATCAATTGCCTGCTGCATACTGAACTGGGCAGTGTTTATATCCATATAAACATACTTTTTACTGAAATAGATCACAATGGTTCCTTTTTGCTCACCATCCCCCATATTGCCCTTCATGCTTATTGATTCAACGGATGCCAGTGCATCCTTTCCGCCGGAGGCTTGAATATAATTATCAACCACATCCTGAGCCGTATTTACCGGCTTAAAGTCCTGGCTGATTGCGCTAAATATCACGAAAAATACTGCTAAAACTGCAATAATTTTATTCATTTTTTATTTAATTCCATGTAATTATTTATAAAATTGTAAACTTCAATTGGTTCAATATCGTTCATTACATCCCTTGAATTATCATCTTCATCAGGTACAAATATTTTCTTTTTATCGGTAAGGGGTCCCCACCTTAATGGACTTTCAACCTTCACAGGTGAATACAACCCCACCACAAAGGTCCCGACTGCCGCCGCAATGTGTATCGGTCCTGTAGAATTCCCCAAAAACAGCTTTGCTTTGCTTAAGATAGCAGCCAATTCCTTCAAATTCAGATCAAAAACCTCAAAAATCCTGTTGTTCGCAGGTAACTGCTCTGTTATCCTTTTAACTTGTTCCTGCTCATCCATTGTTCCGGTCAAAACCACCTGATAACAATTATTTACATTGGCAAGAATCGTTTCAAGCAGCTGCTTAAAATTGGGATTACTCCATACTTTAGCGGAGCCCAGTGACGGGATATGAATTACAACAAACCGTTCATTTTCATTGAAGCCCAACACTTTGAGCTTGCCTACAGCTGACTTAACATGCTCATTTTGTACTTGAAGTATGGCCTCTAACTTCTTATCATAAACAATGTTAAGCTCTTTCAATAAATCCAAATTATAGGCGCATTCGTGCTTTATAGCTTCCTTCCTGTGCTGGTAATGGGGCAAGTTAAAAAGGAAAGAATACCACCTATAACCGGTCCCAAGCCTGTATTTTACTCCCCCAAGATACAACCCTAGGGCGATTTCAAAAGTGGGGTAAACCGCTATTGCCAGATCATACTCATTAGCCTTACAAACCGCCTTAACCTTACCTGCCGTTACCTTATCAATAGCATGAACTTTATTCAACCCCGGGTAATCATAAATCAACTCATATACCCTTTGCTGAACCAGAATATCGATCTTTGCATCAGGATACCTGCTCTTAAGCGCATCAACCATAGGAAGCGTCAGCAATACATCACCTATGCGGTCGGTTCTGCACAATAAAATGCGTTTTGGCTCTGCGATTAATTTAGTATTTCTTGCGATTTTTTCGTAAATTTATAAATTAAATATAATTTTTTTTCTTCTCACTAAAAAGTAAAATCGCAACTTGCCATTTTCAGGCATTTTTATATATTAATGGTAATTCTACTGATATGAAACAACTAATTCCTGCAATACTCCCCGTTTTACTGCTCTGCAATTTCGCATGCTTTTCGGGTAAATCCCCGGGTTCAGATGGCACTTCCAGAAGTCAACAACAGACCATACCCGAGAGCACCAAACAAACAGACAGCAGCAAAGTAAGTGATAACACAGGTAAACAGGATTCAACTATGAACACAAATAAATTTACTGATCTTCAAAATGATGCTTTTAAGCTCCACTACGACGCAATTGTAATTGATACACATAACGATATTCTTATGCCTGTATTCTTGCAGGGTGCCGACCTGAACAAAGATAATCCCGGAACACAATCGGACCTGGTAAAATGGAAAAAGGGCGGACTTGATGTGCAGATGTTCTCCATCTATGTGCCTGAGCGGTATAAATCAAACCACTTCAGCTATGTAATGAAGCTAATCGATAAGCTGGAGGAAAACCAAATTGAAAATCCGGAAACATTTGTTTTATGTAAGAATTATGATGAGCTTGAATCAGGCATAAAAGCCGGTAAATTTGTGGGATTAATGGGCGGTGAAGGCGGCAATATGGTAGAAGGCTCTATGGAGAACCTTGAAACGCTATACAGCCGCGGCGTGCGTTACCTTGGATTGACATGGAACACCAGCAATGCAATCGCAATCTCAGCAAAAGATGAAACCGAGCGCGGTAAAACCGGCGGACTTACGGAATTTGGCAAGGATGTTGTTAAACGTATGAATGAGCTTGGCATGATGATAGATGTTTCGCATTTGGGTGAAACAGCTTTTTGGGAAGTTGTTGAGCTCAGTAATTCCCCGATTATAGCATCACACTCAAACTGTTACTCACTTGCTCCCCACTACCGCAATTTAACCGATGAACAGATTAAGGCAATTGCAAAATCAGGGGGATACATTGGCATTAACTTCTTTTATAAATTCCTTGATCCAAGCGGGAATCCAGGCGCGATAAAGAATGTACAAAGTAAATACCGCAATGCCGCAAATAAATTTGCGGATGAATACGGCGATGACCTTGTTGGTTTCAATGAAAAACGATATGAATTCATTACAAATAATCCCGTAAACAGCGGTACATCAGTAGATGTTCTGGTTGACCATATTGATCACATTGCGAAGCTTGTTGGGGTCGACTACATTGGCTTAGGCAGCGATTTTGACGGCAGTATCGTGACAGTAAACGAAATATATGATGCTACCTGTTACCCCATAATAACCAAAAAGCTTGTTGAGCGCGGCTACACAGAGCAGGATATCCGCAAGATACTTGGCGGAAATTTTTTGAGAGTGTTTAAGAAGGTATGCGGCTAAACAACAAACCCTGAGTGACTGCGCTTTTTGCAGGAAGCGCAACGACTTACTCCGCTTCAGCGGAGGAAGTAAGGGTCTCATTCGTAAGAGCAATTAATTAAAAAGATCTCGAGAATATAAGATAAAGTTATAAGTAAATCGAAATTAACGATTATAGAATAAGATTCTTCACTACGTTCAGAATTGACTAAGATCCCCCAATCCAAAATAGACGAAATATCCTCATCACTTGATATAGTTGATGTAATTTCCGCATACACTCCCCTGCGCAAAGCGGGCAGGAGCTTTATGGGGCGGTGCCCTTTCCACGAAGAAAAGACGCCATCATTCAGCGTATCGCAGGATAAAGGCGTATATCACTGCTTCGGCTGCGGAAAGAGCGGTAATATGTTCACATTTATTATGGATACGGAAAATGTTACTTTTTTTGACGCAGTGAAACTGCTTGCCGATAAGGCTAATATCACCATTGAGTTTGAGAATGAACCTTACGACCCAGATAAAAATAAAATTGAGCTCTATTATGATATAAACCGCAAAGCCGGTAAGTATTACTACGATAAATTAATGAGCCGTGAAGGTGCATATGCAAAGGAATACCTGAACGAACGCGGATTAAAAGATGATACCATTACAAAATTCGGACTGGGTTACTCTCCCCGCGATAAGGACGCGTTATTCCGTGAGTTTGAAAATGACTTCAACCCGGAAGACCTGCAGAATGCAGGGCTGGTATTAATTCTGGGAGCGGGTGAAATACGCGACCGCTTTAGGGGCAGGCTGATGTTCCCTATTTTCAATGAAACAGGTAAGGTAGTTGGTTTTGGCGGAAGGAGGATGTATGATGAGGCAACTGATGAGGCTAAGTATGTTAATTCACCTGAAACAAAGATATACAACAAGAGTAAAACCCTGTACGGACTTAATTTTGCGAAGGGCCCGATTAAACAAAAAGGTTTTGCCATACTGGTTGAAGGATACATGGATTTGATATCATTATACCAGAACGGCATTGAAAACGTTGTGGCATCAAGCGGCACATCACTTACACAATTGCACACAAAGATACTTCACCGCTATACCAAAGAAGTGGTTGTAGTATACGATGCCGACCTTGCAGGTCAGAACGCTTCGCGGAGGGCAATTGAGATATTGATTGAAAATGATATTTCGGTAAGCATACTCGAGCTGCCCTATGGCGATGACCCTGATACTTACATTAAGAAACACGGTCTTGATGGGTTTGAGCACCTGCTCGGCAACAGGCTATCTGTAATTGATTACATTGCTGAGCGGTATGAATCAGAAGGCAGAATGAATTCACCCGAAGGCAAAACTGAATTTGTGCGCGAGATAATAGGACTGATTACCAAAATGCGCGATGCGATAAAACGCGATTTTTATGTTAAAGGAATTTCTGAGAAGTTTTCGATATATGAAACAATTATCCGTAAGGAGCTTGATGCAGTACTTAAGCTAAAAACCCGGGGTTTAACCCGTGAGATCAATCAGGATAAACCCACAGCGCCGGTGAGAGAAAAAGTCACCAAATTTTCGGCGGTTGAGTTGGTACTTATCAGGCTGCTGGTTGATTCCGATGAAAAGACTAAGGAACGGTTAATGAATGAACTTGAACTGGATCTTATACAAAATGATACTGTTAAGAAAATTGTGAATTATATCATGATGAATATTGATTCCCCTGAGAAACTTGCATTGAACCAGTTATTCAATGAATTTCAGGATGAGGAGGGTAAAAGCATAATAGGTAAATCACTGCTTGATGAAAATTATGTAATGCAGGGCGGCAGGAACAGGAATTACATGAACGAGGCGAACCAGGTACTGGGTCAGTTGAAGCTTACCCACATAAGAAATACCATAAAAGAAATTGAAGCTAAGATAAAATCAATTGATAGCAGCTCCCCCGAAATACTTGAGATGCTTAACACTCAACAAAAGCTCCGCCGCGAGCAAATGCAGATAGAGAACAGCATGAAGACGTTGTAATTATACTCATCCGATGACTCTAAGTCATCGGATGAGTTAAGAATTATATTATCATTATCAAATCCACACATAGTTTAATGAAAAAAAAGGGAGCATTTCAGTCTGAGTCAAAAAATCAATTTATCATAAATGAGTCAGTGCTAAAGCCCAATTTCAGTTTGGAATCGCAATGACTCCGGCTTAAAAGCCGGGGTTAACAGAATTTTGAGAAAATCTCCATTTGCCGATCTTTTGTTAGAATAAGTGATTTTTTTCTTACTTCTTCGTGCCGCTATCTACCATCTTCATGAACTGTGATATTATATCAACAGGCAGCGGGAAGATAATTGTTGAATTCTTCTCGGTCGCAATCTCTGTTAATGTCTGCAAATAGCGGAGCTGTAATGAAATCGGCTGTTTATTAATTACTTCGGCTGCATCAGCAAGGCGCTGTGATGCCTGGAATTCACCATCAGCGTGAATAACCTTAGCTCTGCGTTCTCTTTCAGCCTCAGCCTGGCGTGCCATTGCGCGCTGCATCTCTATCGGTAAGTCAATTTGTTTAACTTCCACGTTTGAAACTTTAATTCCCCACGGTTCAGTATGCTCATCAATAATTACCTGCAGTTTCTTATTAATCTCATCACGCTCGCTTAACAGCTCATCAAGCTCGCTTTGTCCGAGTACACTTCTCAATGTTGTCTGCGCAATCTGTGAAGTAGCGAACAGAAAGTCCTGTACTTCGATCACAGCTTTTTCCGGCTGCAGCACGCGGAAGTAAACAACTGCGTTAACTTTTACTGAAATGTTATCTTTGGTAACAATATCCTGTGACGGCACATCCATTACCAACGTACGCAGACTTACTTTTATCATCTTATCGATAAAAGGAATAAGAATAATTAATCCGGGTCCCTTGGTTTGTGAATACCTTCCAAGCCTGAAAATTACACCTCTTTCGTACTCCCTCATAACCTTTATCATACTGAATAAAATAATGACAAAGAAAAGGAATGCAAAGAACAAAAATGTTATTATTACTGCCTCCATGATGTCTCCTTATGGTTTAAATTTGATTAAATACTTTAATTTTTGACCTCACCCCTCCGAAGGAGTCCTTTGGACCTGCCGCTTTCCTATTGATAATCCCGCTAAGCAGAAACGCGGGACGGCAAAAATCGCCGGAGGGGAATTCAATACTCTTTCACCTCACCCCTTGTCCCCCTCTCCTGCGAGGAGAGGGGGAACCCAAACTTTGAGTTATCGCTCCCCTCGCCCTTTGGGAGAGGGGCTGGGGGGTGAGGGCGCAACTTTACACCCTCTGCACTATTATTGTCAGATCCTTTACATCAAGCACCTTCACTTTAGCGCCTTTTGTAATATTTTCACTGGAATTAGCCTTCCATATTTCGCCAAGTATTTTGACTGTTCCGGTACCGTTGACAATATCAATAAACACTTCGCCAATTTCGCCGATCATGCCTGATTCGCCGGTCATAGCTTTGCGTCTGTATGTACGGATAACCAGCCATGCGAGTAATGCGAAGAGTCCGGCCATTATAACAACCGTTGTGATAATAACACTCATTGAAATATCAACAGCCGCTTCAAGTGGCGAGGAGCCGGTATCTATAAGCATCATTGAACCGAAAAACATTGCTATGACTCCTGCAACGGTAAGCATACCATAACTTGTAACTTTTATTTCAGCAATGAACAGGATTATGGCAAGCAGTATCAATCCCGCCCCCGCGTAATTTATTGGCAGAGTGTGCAGACCGTACAACCCAAGTAATATACAAATTGCTCCTGTTACTCCCGGCAGAATTGCACCGGGGTGATAGAACTCGAGAATGATTCCCCACATACCTATCATCATGAGGATATATGCAATGTTAGGGTCGCTGATAATTCCAAGTATCTTCTGGAACCAGCTTTCTTCAAAATTTACAATAGTGTGATTTTTTGTATTTAATATTTTTTTGCCGATTGATGTTTCTACTTCCCTGCCGTCAATCTTTGCGAGCAGGTCGTTCATATCATTTGCTATCAGATCAATCACGCTATCCTTTAACGCTTCGGTTTCTGTGATTGAAACACTGTTGCGTACCGCGTCCTCGCTCCACTTAACATTACGCTTGCGCTTCTCGCTAATTGAGCGGATAAATGCGGCGGCATCATTGGTAACTTTTTCACTCATTGTGGAATCCATCTTGCTTCCATCCCCGCTTACGGGATGCGATGCCCCGATATTTGTTCCCGGCGCCATTACCGCTATGTGAGATGCTAGAGTTATAAAGACTCCCGCGCTCGCAGACTGCGAGCCGCCCGGGGATACATATACTACTATCGGAACTGGTGATGTAAGCAGATCGCTTACAATATACCTTGTGGATTTTAATAAACCGCCGGGAGTGTTCAGTCTGATAACAAGGCACTCCGCGTTTTTATTTTTCGCTTCTTCAATACTTTTGTGAATAAAGTCAGACGTAGAAGGGTTAATAGAGCCATCAACGGTTATGACATATATCAGCGGGTTCTGCTGCGCTGAAATAACGCTGCTGAAAAAGAGCAGTGCAAGAATCAATTTTACGTACAGGCCGGATGACTTCATGGCATTAGAAATAATGATAAATATATATATTGATTATAAACAAAAATAATGAAAAATTTGCAGAAATAGCCAACAATTTTTTAATAACACTATTGTATTAAACCTCATTGTTTTGTATATTTGTACGTAATTAGCACATCAAAAAGACACCCGGATTTAAATAATCTGAAAAAATCGCATACTTTCTAAGTTATTCCAAATTATAATTTATCCAAATATCGCTTTCCGGTTATAACTAATCTAAAACTAACAAATAAAATTAAAGTGTATTATGGCATCAGATAAAAAAGATGATTTAAAGCCTTCTATGGATTTAGCTGAATTAAAGAAAAAGAAGATAGCTGAGTTATATGAGCTTGCAAAGAACTTAAATATTCACGATTACAGTGATCTCAGAAAACAGGATCTGATCTACAAGATACTGGAATCAGGCACACAAAATGACGGCGTTGCATACAGCAAAGGTGTCCTGGATGTACTTCCTGACGGGTACGGTTTTTTAAGATCATCTGATTACAATTATCTTTCATCACCGGATGATGTTTATGTTTCACCTTCACAGATCAAGAAATTCGCATTAAGGACCGGCGACACTGTCTCCGGACAGGTTCGCCCGCCAAAAGACGGCGAGAGGTTCTTTGCGTTACTGAGAGTGGATAAAGTAAACGGCGTTGAGCCCGAAAAAATGCGTGAGAGGACATTGTTTGATAACCTCACACCATTATATGCAAACGAAAGGCTTAATTTAGAGTCAGCGCCGGGCGAATATGTAACAAGGATCATGAACCTCTTCACTCCCATAGGTAAGGGTAACAGGGGCATGATAGTATCACCGCCTAAAGCAGGTAAAACGATTTTACTTCAGCAGATAGCCAACGCTATTGCAAAGAACCAGCCTGAAGTTGAACTTATCGTCCTATTAATTGATGAGCGTCCTGAGGAAGTAACGGATATGGAACGCTCAGTCAGGGCAGAAGTGATAAGCTCAACCTTCGACGAGCCGCCTGAAAGGCACGTACAGGTATCTGACATAGTTCTTGAAAAAGCAAAAAGGCTTACTGAAGCCAAAAAGGATGTTGTAATACTTCTTGACAGTATTACCCGTCTTGCAAGGGCGCATAACACAGTGGTACCGCACAGCGGAAAGATACTTTCCGGCGGTGTGGACGCAAATGCATTGCACAGACCAAAAAGATTTTTCGGAGCTGCAAGAAACATTGAAGAAGGCGGCAGTTTGACTATTATAGCGACTGCGCTTGTTGAAACCGGTAGCAGAATGGACGAAGTTATCTTCGAAGAATTCAAAGGGACCGGTAACATGGAAATAGTTCTTGACAGAAAGCTTGCCGATAAGAGGATTTTCCCCGCAATTGACCTTAACAAATCCGGTACAAGAAAAGAAGAACTTCTTCTGGATGAAGAAGAGCTCTCAAAGGTATGGCTGCTCAGAAAAATTCTGAGTGATTTTTCACAGGTTGAAGCAATGGAATTCCTTTTAGGAAAAATGAAAGGGACAAAGCATAACAAAGAATTCCTTAAGAGCATGAACTCTTAAGCTGAATTGATATTTGAGCTTTAGTCCGATTAAAAAGTAGTTAACCGGATCCATTGTATGAAAAAAGAGATTATCATCAACTCAAATGCTGATGAAAGCCGCATTGCCATAACCGAAGACGGCAAATTAAGCGAGCTTTTCATTGAAAATGAGGAGTATGAACGTGTTATTGGCGATATTTACCTTGGTAAAGTAGCCAAAGTTATTCCCGGCATCAAAGCCGCATTTATAGATCTTGGCTTCAAGCAGGACGCATTCCTTCACTTTAGTGATGTGGGCGACCAGGCTGAAGATATGAAAGCGCTGCTTGGCAGCGATTCTGATATAGATGACGATGACGATGATGAAGATGAAGAAACAGTCCCTGCGCAGAAACAATCATCCAGACAACCCCAGAAAAGAAGACAGCTGCCCCGGCTTGAACGCGGGCAGAAAATTATTGTCCAGATTACAAAAGAGCCTGTCGGTAACAAAGGCGTAAGGGTTACTTCAAAAGTATCCCTGCCCGGCAGGTACCTTGTATTTTTACCCTTCGAAAATAAAGTCAACGCTTCGAAGCAGATACAGAACATGCGCGAAAAGCGCAGGCTGAAAAATATTGTAAGGAATTACAGGACATCCAAAGGTCTGGAATTCGGGGCAATACTGCGTACAGTTGCTGAAGAACAAGATGATAAGGCCATTGTAGAAGATCTTGAAAATCTTTACAACATTTGGAAAGATATTGAAAAACAGATCAAGACCGGCGAGCCCCCTGCCCTGCTGTACAAAGATCTTACGGTCACCACCAGCGTAATAAGAGATCTCTTCAGGGATGATGTTGAAAAAGTACTGGTTGATACCAAAAAAATGTACAAAGAAATTCAGCAGTATGTTAAGGTGAACTCGCCTGACCTGCTGAATAAAGTTGAGCTGTACAAAGGTAATAAAGCCCTGTTTGATGTTTACGGGATTGAAGCTGAAATTCACCAGACACTCAGCAAACGCGTTCCGCTGAAGATCGGCGGTCATTTAATTATTGAAAAGACCGAGGCGATGTACGTTATTGATGTTAACAGCGGAAAGTACGCAAAGAGCAAAGACCAGGAAACAAATTCACTTAAAACAAATCTTGACGCATCCAGGGAAATTGTAAGGCAAATAAGGCTTCGCGACCTTGGCGGAATAATTGTAGTAGATTTTATTGACGTATACGACGATAAGAACAAGAAAAAAGTTTACGATGAGCTGAAAAAGGAATTCAAGAAAGACAGGGCAAAAGTTACCATACTGCCTATGTCTGAATTCGGGCTGGTACAGATAACACGCCAGCGTGTAAGAGAAAACGTAGTGCGCTCAATCACCGAGCAGTGCCCGCTATGCGGCGGCAGCGGTATCATTGAAAGCTCAACCAATATACTTACAAGAATTGAAAGATGGATAAAGCGCTATAAGCTTGATAAAAATAAACCTTCAGGTAAACTGATATTAAAAGTACACCCGATGGTTTACACAACGCTTCGCGAGGGTACTATCAGCAATATGACAAAAATAGCGTTCCGCTATTTGCTGAGGATAACACTTGAAGAAGATTCAACACTTGCTTTCCAGGATTTCAGATTCATACGCGCCAAAACTGATGAAGATCTAACAGCTAAGTATTCTTAAGATATTGAGGCTTGAGACTGACATATTAGTTATTGGCAGCGGTATAGCCGGTTTATCATTTGCTTTGAAAGCCGCCAGGAAGTCCAAAGTTCTTATTGTTACCAAAAAAGAACAGGCTGAATCAAACACAAACTATGCCCAGGGCGGCGTTGCTACAGTCACCTCCCCTGATGACTCATACGAACTGCACATTAAAGATACGCTTGAATGCGGCGCAGGATTATGCCACACTGATGCTGTTGAGCAGATTGTAAAGAACGGTCCCCATTTAATTAACGAACTTATAGAGCTTGGTGTCAATTTCAGCCGTGAGCAGGGCAAGCTTGATCTCGGCAGAGAAGGCGGACACTCCAGGCAGCGAATTGTTCACGCAAAAGATCTTACCGGCAGAGAAATTGAGCGAGCCTTACTTCACAATATTACAAATCATAAAAATATCACAGTACTTGAGCATCACACCGCAATTGATCTTATCACCGAACATAACATCAAAAAACGCAAACCTACAGGCAGTATAAACTGTTACGGCGCATACGCGTATGATGAATTAAATGATGATATAATTACAATACTTTCTGAATTGACGGTAATTTGCACAGGCGGTATTGGGCAGGTTTACCTTCATACAACAAATCCCGCAATCGCCACCGGCGATGGCATTGCCATCGGTTACCGCAGCGGATGTAAAATTGGTAATATGGAGTTTGTTCAGTTCCACCCCACAAGTCTGTATGAAAACAGGATAAACCCTACCGATGGGCAGTCATTTTTAATAAGCGAAGCTTTGCGCGGTGCGGGAGCAATTCTAAAGACCAAAAATGGCGAGGAGTTCATGTTCAAGTATGATTCCCGCGGCTCGCTTGCGCCAAGGGATATTGTTGCCCGTGCTATAGACAGCGAAATGAAAAAGCACGGTGATGATTTTGTGTATCTTGATATTACCAAATTAGGCGCAGAACAAATTAAAAATAAATTCCCGTATATTTACAAAAAATGTTTATCCATAGGCATCAATATGGCTAAGGATATGATACCTGTTGTACCTGCAGCGCATTACAGCTGCGGCGGCATAGTAAGCGATCTCGATGGAAGAACTTCGATGAACCGGTTATTTGTACTCGGCGAAGCATCTATGACAGGTGTACACGGCGCCAACAGACTTGCCAGCAATTCACTGCTTGAAGCACTGGTCTATGCTGATAAAGCAGCAAAGGTCTGCTGCACTGATAACCATAAGCCCAAGAAATCAACCATAACAATTCCGGACTGGGATTCCAGCGGCACAGAAAACGCAGAAGAATGGGTTTTAATATCACAGAACAAGAATGAAATAAAGCAGATAATGGCAAACTATGTGGGTATAGTGAGATCGAATTTAAGACTGCACAGAGCGCTTAGAAGAATAACACTGATAAAAGATGAAATAGAGACATTCTATAAAAAGACCAGGATTAACCGCGAGTTGCTGGAGCTAAGGAACATGGCGCTGATATCATATTTGATAATCCGTTCCGCATTGATGAGAAAAGAATCACGCGGCCTGCATTACAGCACAGATTACCCCGAAACAAAACGCTCTTATTTAAAGGATACTATAATCACAAATAAAACTGTAAAATAGTAATACAAAAAAGTTAAGCAGCAAATAAGTTAAACAGTAAATAAGTATAGTATTAATGAGCAAAAAACATACTGTTTCAAAAAAATATGAGCCTGCAAAAAAGGAAGTATTAACACTAAAGCATAAAATTGGCTTAATGCTGGTTTCGCTGAGCGTGCTAATGCTGGAGTTCACTTTAATTAGAGTACTCTCGATCTCGCTTTGGTATCACTTTGCGTTTATGATAATCAGCATAGCACTTTTGGGACTCGGTATCAGCGGGGTAACTATTATTATCAGCAGCCGTATAAATAAGGCTGAGATAAATTCATTCCTTACCGTCACTTCCCTGTTGTATGCAGTCTCGATCGTACTTTCATTTGTTATTCTGAATAAGATCCCTTTTGATCCATTCAGTTTATTTGTTGATTCAAACCAGTTCATTTATTTACCCTTGTATTATATCCTCATAACACTGCCGTTCTTTTTAGCGGGACTCATTATCGGTCAGCTCTTCACAAGATTTAAATCAGGCATTAACAAATTATATTTCTACGACCTCATTGGCGCGGGATTGAGCTGCTTTGTATTCATTTTGGTATTGCCAAAATTCGGCGGCTCAGGGGGAATTATTTTTGCATCACTGCTTGCATGCGCGGGCACTGTAATATTTGCCATCGAAAAAAGCCGCAGGCAAACCATCGGTTTGTTTACGGTGTTTATTATGATAGTGATAAACAGCGTAATGCTCACCAACCCTGAATCATACCTGCCGATATATGTTTCTGAAAACAAAGTGTATGGTAATTACATCAAGGATAACCCGGAGCTAAGATTACTCACCCGCTGGAATTCATTTTCCAAAGTAGATGTGATGAAGGATGACGGCGAAAATGTTGATGATTACCCTGTCTATACCGCAATTATTGATGCGGGAAACTCCACTACCAATATTCCCAAGGTACCAAACTTGCTTGATAGCGGCGCAAGGCCGCCGTTTGATGCTTCAATGCTTGCAATGTACTTAAAGCGCGAAGATACCGCTAAAGTATTCGTGCTTGGCTCCGGTGGCGGCGGCGAGATACTTTCAGCCTTAACCAATGGCGCAGGCTCAGTTACAGCGGTTGAGATAAATCCGATACTTAATGAGCTTGTTGAAAAGGACCTTGCAAATTACTGGACAGGCGGCATTGCCAAAGATAAGCGCGTTAAGATAATCACCGATGACGCCAGAAGCTGGCTGCGCGGCAAGCGCTTTAAATATGATGTTATAATCAGCGCACATACAATATCAGCTTCAGCTACAAACAGCGGCGCAATGAGCCTTGTGGAAAACTATATTTTAACACAGGAAGCGCTGCGCGAATATCTTCAGCATCTTGATATTAACGGCATATTGTATATCACAAGACCCGAGCCGCAAATGCCGAGACTAGTCGCATCAATAAAAGAAGCGCAGAAGCTGAACGGCGGCAGTGATATTAAAAATCAATTTTATGTTTTTAAAAGACCGCCAACTGAATTTGAAAAGGATGTAAGTTTCTTAAGCGGTGTGCTATTCAAAAAAGCGGGATTTGATGAGTTTGATATTCAGAAGCTAAAGACTATGGGAGCGCTGCTTAACCTTGAAACGGTGTACGATCCTGTTTCCAAGCAGGATGGTATTTTTAAGGATATTGTTGAAAGCACAACCATTGATGAAATTGCCGACAAACATCCCGGTATAAAACTATACCCCGCAACGGATGATAATCCGTATTTTGAGCATAACACAGACTTCACTTCGATTAACTTCGGCAATATAAAAGAGTCATTCATGCAGGGCGATAGAGCAATGCTATCGATGGTACAGAAGCCAATTGCGGAATCGACTTTAGTTATACTGCTTACGCAGACAATATTAATTTCCGCCCTGCTTATTTTTCTGCCTATATATATTAAGTTCCGTAAAGACCCTGAAATCAAAAATATCAAAAAGGGCAAGTATATAACTTACTTTGCACTGCTTGGACTTGGCTACATTATCATAGAAATTTGCCTGATACAGAAATTCACTTTGTTTTTGGGTCAGCCTGTATATACTATGCTCACAGTTATTTCAACCATGCTCATATTTTCAGGCATAGGCAGTATGCTATCGAATAAGATAATAACAAAGCTTAAGAATGTGAACCTGGTATATATCATAATAGCCGCACTGGCTGTAATATTGGGACTCGCAAACTCCGCAATTTTCGAAGCACTCGTTAGGCTTGATATCATGTGGCGTGTTATTATTTCAATAGGTCTTATTGCCCCGATAGCATTTTTTATGGGGATACCGTTCCCTTATGGGATGAGTATGATTGACAACAATCAAAAATACCTTGTTGCATACGGCTGGGGTGTAAATGGTTTCTTTAGCGTGCTTGGCAGTGTGCTGGTCATAATGGTTTCAATGAGTTACGGATTTAAAGTTGTATTTATACTTTCGGCATTGCTGTATCTTGCCGCTATGCTGGTTGGAGGAAAATTGAAACCTAAGGCAGCGTAGTTTTAGATTAATCCTAAACCTGACAGGTCTTTAAGATCTGCAAGGTTTTTTTTGTTTAGGGGTGTCAGTATTTACCTGACACATTTTGCGAAGCCAATTGATAGCTTAGTATTAATGCAAAGTACAAACATATTTAACTCTTTCGGATCAGAAAATACTACATGTTATTCCATTTAAGATAAGAAATTTCGCCACTGTCAAAGCCAGTTCTGCGACTTTCAGGGCTGTGTTACTGCTTTACCTGTTCGATGGGCTGCGCCCATCGCTTGCGTATTTTGCCCCTTCAGGGCAAGAGGCAGAGGCAGTGCTATTTAATAATTCGTAAAAGTTAATAATTCGTGTCATTAGTGAAATTCGCCACGACTTTCGCCTTTTGAAAGTTGGTTAAGTTTTTTATATTAGCCCTTTTCCCAAACGTGTACACCTCTACGAATTAGAAATCAAAAGATAAATATTTCGCCACTGTCAAAGCCAGTTCTGCGACTTTCAGGGCTGTGTTACTGCTTTACCTGTTCGATGGGCTGCGCCCATCGCTTGCGTATTTTGCCCCTTCAGGGCAAGAGGCAGAGGCATTTTTAAGTTCCCGACTAGTCCCCTATATTGGATTTGGAACAGGAGACATGAAAGTGCAACATGAGACGACCCAATTGTCTGAACCATACAGGCTACTCAGTCCGGCCGGGTCGTCTTCTTATCGGGGTAGAGCAATTAAGACGTGCCCTCTGTATGTCAGTGCAGAATAAACCCTGTCCCCGCTTATGCCGTATTTTTTTACCTGCTAAATTCTATGAATTTAAGTTATATTTCAGTAACTAAAATTTACTATAATGAAAACTTTAATTATTATTGTATCCATTTTACTTAACATTTCCTTTTCTTTTTCCCAAGCAGGCTGGACTCTTGTAAATAGTGGATTAGGTACCCAAACAGCATTTTATGGAATATATTTTAACGATCACAACACAGGATATATTTGTGGTGATGCCGGTAAAATATACAAAACTACGAGTAGTGGCACAAATTGGATTTTATTAAATACCGGAACATCAATTGATCTATGTTCGATCAAATTCATTAACCAAAATACCGGTATTTGTGTTGGTGATAGTGGTTTAATTTTAAAGACGACTAATGCCGGTCTGAACTGGTACAGATTAAATTCAAATACAAATCAGTTACTAATGTGTATCCGCTTTTTGAATAATAATTTTGCAATGGTTTCCGGATATGAAGTAATGCTTAAAACCACAGATTGCGGGGTTAGCTGGGCTTCTACGATTTTGCCTTCAACTTTATTTATGCGTTCTGTTTTCCCGGTCAGTGAAAATGTTTCATTTGCTGCGGGTTATGTTAATTTTATATACTCCAGAATTTTAAAGACTACTAATGGCGGGATATCCTGGGATTCGCTTTCAATTCCTTTCAGCAATTTCTTAAATGATATATATTTTGTAGATATAAATACAGGTTATGCAGCTGGAACAAACACCCGAAAATTGGACAAAACAACGAACAGCGGATTAACATGGACATTAACAAATGCACCGTTAACTGCCCCAGGTACTCTTCAATGTTTTGGACCTGATACAATTTTTGTAGCTGGTGGTCCTGATTATGTAAATACTTATGGCGCAAGCATGTCAACTAATGGAGGATTAACATGGATGGGCCAATACACGCCTACATTTCATTCATTAATAGCTATTCATATGATAAATAGTTCGACCGGCTTCCTGTCAGGTAACAATGGTGTAGTTTTAAAAACTACAACTTCTGGTTTTACCGAGATAAATTCAACTTCTACAATTATTCCAATTGAGAACAAGCTATACACAAATTATCCAAACCCTTTCAACCCCATTACAACAATTAATTTTGATCTGTATAGAGATTCAGAAATAACAATAAGAATATTTGACATACTTGGAAATGAAATTTTGAAATCCAGTGAATTCAAAAAGGCAGGCAGCTATGGAATGAAATTTGACGGATCTGAGTTATCCAGTGGATTGTACTTTTATTCATTGGAAGCTGATAATTTTAAAGACACTAAGAAGATGATATTAATAAAATGAGTCCCCGCCCTACCCTTTTTCCGTTCCCAAACCGGTCCGCCTTGGCGGAATGGGGACGAGGTATATGAAGGTCCGAAATATGGAACGTAGGAAAAGGAACAGCAAAAACCCGTTAATATCCAAATTACAACAACCCTTACAGCATTGAATATCTTATCATATTTTGCTAAATTTGCTGATAAATTATGGCTGAATTACTAGAAAAAATCAAAGAAAAACTAACCGAAGCCAATGGGTTTAACGGAATAGTTTTTACACAGAATATTAATTACCCTATGATTGAAGTCCCTAAAGAAAGATTTTTGGAAGTATGCACAATACTTAGGGACGAATTTCAATTTGAACAATTAAGGGATGTAGTAAGTGTTGACCGCTTCACAAAAAATGAACGGTTTGAATGCATTTATAATCTGTATTCACTTACTCACAGTTCTAGAGTGTTCTTAAGGGTTATGCTTGATAGCAAAAATCCAGAAGTGGATAGCCTGTATCCTGTTTGGCAATCTGCCAACTGGACAGAGCGCGAAGCGTGGGATATGATGGGGATCAAATTCATCGGTCACCCTGACCTTCGCAGAATGTACATGATGGAAGAGTATGAATACCATCCGTTAAGAAAAGATTATCCGCTCATGGGTCTGCCCGGAGCTGTTACACTACCCAAAAAGTAAATATAACGGCGTAACAAGCCAATACAAAATATGTCTTTAGATTTAACAAAAGAAGAATACATACAGGAAACCAAGGATGCGAGCCACATTTCAATGAGCCAGGAAAAGATCCTGCGCGCACTGGAATCAGATGATGTACGCGGCCACTTTGAAGGAACCCTGGATAACCAGCTTATACTAAACATGGGACCCCAGCACCCTGCAACGCACGGTGTGCTACAGCTTGTAGTGAGCCTTGATGGCGAATCTGTTGTGGGTACAATTCCAGTTCTTGGATATCTCCACAGGGGATACGAAAAGCTTGCTGAGAATATGACGTTCCATGAGTTCATTCCCCATACCGATAGGCTTGATTATCTATCACCGCTTGCTAATAACGTTGGATATGTACTTGCGATTGAGAAATTGCTTAAGATCGAAGCAACTGAGCGCGCTCAGTGGATAAGAACCATGTGCTGCGAAATGGCAAGGCTTGCCTCACATTTAGTGTGGATGGGCTCTATGGCGATGGATGTAGGCGCATTAACAGTATTTTTGTGGACATTCACAGAACGTGAAAAGATTTTAGATATACTTGATATTTTAACGGGTGTAAGATTCACAACAAGTTATACAAGGATCGGCGGACTTGCACTTGATATGAGCGATGAGTGCAAAGCACGTTTGGTAGCATTTTTGGATCAGTTCATACCCAAGCTTGAAAACGCCCGTAACCTTATAGAAAGAAATAAAATTTTTATCAACAGGTGCGAAGGCGTTGGCTATATTTCCAAAGAAGACGCTATTTCTCTTGGTTTAACGGGTCCGAACCTGCGCGCAGCAGGCGTTGGCAATGATCTGAGAATAGATGATCCGTATTTGAAGTACAGGGAGCTTGATTTTAACGTACCCACAGCAACAGAAAGTGATGTACTTGCAAGATATTACGTAAGGGTAAGGGAAATGTATGAAACTGTAAAGATCCTGAGACAGTGCCTGCAGAAATTGCCAGAAGGACCGATAAACACTCCCGACGCAAAACAAGTTTTGCCTGATAAAGGTGAAGTTTACTCCAAAATGGAAGAGCTTATTCACGATTTTATGATTGTGAACTTTGGCAATACCCCTGAAAAGGGCGTTGAAGCTTACCAGGCAATTGAAGCAGCCAAAGGCGAGCTTGGTTTCTATGCTATCAGCGATGGCAAAGGTTACCCGTTCAGGCTGAAGATACGCTCTCCCTCATTCACTAACTTAGGCGCGCTTCCTACAATGATGAAAGGCGCGATGATAAGTGATATAGTAGCAATTATAGGCAGTATTGACCCGGTTATGGGTGAAGCGGATAAATAATTTTTACGCATTCCCGCGCAAGCGGGAATCTCTATTTTAGATTTATCTGATTTAAGATTAGAAAATTCGAAGTTTGCTGAATAAACTGATTAAGGAAACATAAGACAAGATCAATAATTCAGATCATTTATAATTCATTAAGTTTGTTTTAGAATAAAGCAAGAGATTCCCGCTTGCGCGGGAATACGGTATATATATGGAAATTAAATTTACTGAAGAGAATCTTAAAAAGCTTGAAGAAGCTAAGAGCCACTACCCTACTAATGATGCAGCATTAATGAGCGCTTTATGGCTTGCACAATACCAGTTTGGCTGGCTTTCAACCGATGTAATGAAATACGTTGGTAATTTGCTTAATATTCCCTATGAGCATGTGCTTGGTGTTGCTGAATTTTATACAATGTACAACAAAAAGCCTGTTGGCAAACATCATTTACAGGTATGCACAAATGTATCATGTATGCTTTGCGGCGGGTATGATGTTGTTGATTACATTTCCAATAAACTTTATATAAGTGTTGGGGAAACAACGCCTGACGGCAAGTTCACTCTGATTGAAGCAGAGTGCCTTGGCAGCTGCGGTACCGCGCCTATGATGCAGATAAATGATTACTATGAAGAGAATTTAACCAAGGATAAGATTGACGCAATTCTTGATAAACTGGCTAAGAGTGAATAGTTGATAGTTTACAATTGATAGTTTACAGTTAGAAGCAAAAGTCAAAAGTTTTAAAAGCTAAATCAAAAGAGATTAAATAAAGAGTATAAAAAATCATATGTCAGATTTCCAGCCAATCATACTGAAAAATATTACCGATCTTCACAACATTGAAGTTTACATGAAAAACGGCGGTTACAGCGCATTTAAAAAGGCGCTTAAGCTTACCCCCGAGGCAATTATTGAAGAGGTAAAGAAATCAGGATTAAGAGGGCGCGGCGGCGCATGCTTCCCTACCGGTATGAAGTGGTCTTTTATGCCTCAGAAAACTGACAAGCCGAAATATTTATGCGCCAATGGCGATGAATCAGAGCCGGCAAGTTTTAAAGATAGAGAAATATTTGAGAAGAATCCGCACCAGTTTATTGAAGGCACATTAATTGCCTGCAAAGCTATGGGAATAAAAACTGCGTATGTATACATACGCGGTGAATACTATCCGTGGATAGTTATGCTTCAGAAAGCTATTGATGATGCGTACGCAAAGGGTTTGATAGGCAAAAATATATTAGGCAGCGATTTTTCAACTGAAATTTATATCCACAGGGGCGCGGGCGCATATATTTGCGGTGAAGAGACAGCATTATTGAATTCCATTGAAGGAAAACGCGGTATGCCCAGATTTAAGCCGCCATTTCCTGCGAATTTTGGCCTATGGGGCTGTCCAACCACTATTAATAATATCGAAACGCTTGCTAATATTCCCCCAATTATTGATAACGGCGGCGAGTGGTTCAGCAAGATCGGCGAACCGAAGCATGCAGGCTCACTATTATATGGCTTAAGCGGTCACATAAATAAACCCGGTATATACGAATTACCTTCAGGAACTCTGCTGACTGACCTGATTTACAAATACGGCGGCGGCGTAAAGGATAATAAAGCCATAAAAATGATAATTCCGGGTGGTTCTTCAATGCCTCCCTTAACTGCAGGTGAAATTGAAGGCTTGCAGATGGATAATGAACATTTAAAGTCAGTTAATTCATATATAGGGACTGGCGGTATTGTGGTTATGAATGAAGATACCGATGTTGTGAAAGTAATTAAGAGAATTACCAAATTCTATTATCATGAATCCTGCGGGCAGTGTACGCCCTGCCGCGAAGGCTGCGGCTGGATGCTGAGGATACTTGACAGGATAGATAAAGGTATGGGACGCAGTGAAGACATAGAGTTATTACGTGATGTTGCCAACAACATTGAAGGCAATACAATTTGCGCATTTGGTGACGCGGCAGCATGGCCTGTGAAATGGGCTATAAAGAAGTTTATGCCGGACTTTGAGAAAAAGGTCAAAGAAAGTGTTGAACTTCCTATAGCGAATAAGGTTCACTCTTTAAGGTTAACTGTTCAAGAGTAGGTTTTTTTATCGTTTTTCGAGCAAAATTCGCCCTTGCGAATTTTCTAACGTAATTCGGGTATTGTTTTTTCAAACTAATTCGTAAATATTGCGATTAATCTTCATATTTATCGTAGTTAACTGATTAGTATTAACAATTATTAAAATATATTAACTTTTAGGTTTAAAACTAAACTAAAACAAACGGAGTCAACAACAATGGAGCAAACTTCTGCTAATGTAAAAACGGCACAAAACACCGGATCATCGCAGCTTTTCGGCAGTAACTTTAAAAAGGATAATCTGGACAAGAGAGTTCAGGAACTACTTAAACAGTCTACCGAATATCATGAGTTAAAACAGTATGTAATCAATAGAGGTATTAACAAAATTCAGTCAGAAGGTGTAGCCGGAAGATTTGCTCCCGCAATACCTTCGGTAATCGCGTTACTGCTTTCAGTATTTATTGATGTTGCTAACGTACCCTTTCTCGGAAAGATCGCGCAGACACTGGCAAATACTGTGTTTCCGGGCAGTGTTACACTGAACAAAGGCGTTGAACCTGTTTCTTTATGGTGGATGCCTTTTATAGTTTATGCTCTCTTTATTTTACTTGCAGAATTATCCTACAGGAAGCTTATGAAAGAAGTTTCCCAGAAAGGCTGTTCTCAGGAGATCATTGAAAGGATAACCAATCGCTACTCAACAATAGTAGACGGTGTAGGTACAGCCTTACCGCTTCTTGGTGCGGCAATTCTTCTTATTTCAATTAAAGAAGGTCCTATCGTATTTCTCGGTTTTTCGGTTCCGTTTGAAATCAAGTCAATCGTAATACTTGCCGTAGCTAAGCTGTTTGAGACCGTATTTGATGCGCAGGGTCTTAAATTCGCTGAATTACGTGAAGAACTGAACGACCTTGAAAAGGAATACTTCACAGAACGCGAAGATATACACCAGAGAGCAATATTGCAGCAGCTGCATGATGGTTTCAAAGGCGCAAGCACAGCAACCGGCCCCGGCTACGAAAAGTTCTCAAAAGAAGAAGCAGCAGAGATCTCAAGTTCACTCAAGAAAGCAGCAGAATTCGGCGAAAATATTTCAAAGAATGTTGTTATTATGAAGAATGCTATTGCCGAAATGAGCAAAACAAATGTTCACGATTCAGAGCTGTTAAGAGAGCTGCAGAATACCAGCCAGTCTTTAACAACAGCATTGGCAGCAGCTTCACAGACCGCAGAGTATTCACAGGCAATGAAGAGCAACCTGGAAGCTATGCGTAACCTGATGAAGGAAATGGATAACATAAAGTATCCGGACGATAAGCTGCTTAAAGAACTTCAGATCACTTCACATATGTTAACAGAGACTGTAAATTCATTTAAGGATGCCCAGGCTATCAAAGGTTTAGATAACCTTGCATATTTAGCAGGAAAAAGAGCTCAATAATTATTGAAAGTCCAGGAGAACTAACTTAAATGAAAAAACAGAAAGACGTAAAATTTATAATCTACCAGGCGTTATACATTTTTGTCGTGTGTGTAATAGCCATCAAGGGCGCTAACCTTGATCTTACCCAGGTGGTAGAAGATGACGGAAAACCGAAGGTTTTCCTATCACCAGATTCACTTCAGAAACTGTATGAGATCATCAAACAATCTATTATAGTTGATACAAATCTTTATGTAATAATAAAGAAAGAGGACCTTGCAAAAATGGATGACAAGATAAAACAGCTTGTCGTAAATCCAATGAATGTCCAGATATCATCCACACCTGTAAATACATTTACTACCAACAATCCGCAGATACAGCAGCCGGAGATTAAGAAGGAAGAGGAGAAAAAAGATCCGGGTGAAATGCAGGAGATCAGGATAGGTAACATTCAGCTTACGCAGTACACTAATAATACGCTTAACAATCCGTATGATACTCCTTTGGAAGTAGAAGGAATCACATCTATACCTCCAAAGAGTTCAAAGACCTTCCAGACGGGCGGACAGAGCACAGTTACTATCAAAGTGGGTAATTCCACCAAGACAGTTGAGCTTAAGCCGAACGAAAAACCGAAGATCAACATGCAGAGAGTTGCATCAATGGGTGAAGATACCAGGGTATCACAGCTGCAGAGCAGCACGTGTTACAGGGTAACCATATCTGATGATTTCCCGGGTCAGCTTGATGTTAAGTTCAACGGTCCGGTAACAGTTAAGACTGTAGGGGCTGGCGTATATGATATAACAATGAACGCATTTGGTTCAAAATCAGCTTTTGATAACTTCACAGACGGCAAAGATTCGCCTTATTCCGTCGGATTTACAGTGTCAGTATCTGATAACATTGCAGGACACAAGATCACCGGTCAGAACAGCTTCATATTCGGTGAATGGTAAAAAATGAAAAAGATAGAAATAATTAACATAAATCAAATCACCACAAAAATGAAAAACAGAGCTAATTTCAGTATCTTGGTATTTCTGGCGATGATACTATGTTCGCTTGCGATACAAACAGGGGAAACTTTCGCTCAGCAGGAAGACCCCAATAATCCAAGGACCTGGAAGTATTTTAAGATCCTTGCAAGGGCGGAAGATGACAGTATTTTTATCATCGCCCAGGATGATATGGGTATTGATCCAAAACTTGAATCATACACCATAGTTGTAAACATCACAGACCCAAACGCGCAGAATCAATTCGTAGTATTGGGCGATGAAGCTGACCCCTCAGCAATGAGATACGCATGGTCACAGCTTTCAAAGAGAGTTCAGGATGGACTTATCAACTGGTCTAACACCAACAAAGAAAATCTGAACCAGAAAAAACTTGATTACGCATCAGTATTTTTAGATGTAATAAGACAGATCAAAATTAAAGAATTCGTTGCTCCTCCCAAAAGGGAAAGAGTAATCAGGAACACAACCGCGTATATTAATCCGTACTTCACAGTATTCGGGTGGGAGCCGCTTGGTATACCTGTAAAAAGATCTATCGGATTCACATTTGGTATGGGAAGCAAATATTCAGGTCCATTTGAAAGTGATGAAGTTGCAGCAGGATTCAATATGCTCGGCGTTAACATTTCATATGTTACAAGAATAAGAGAGCTTAACACACACGATCTGGGTTCAGACAGTGTTGAAAATAAGCCATGGAAACAGTATAATGCTATTTTTATGCCTCCCAGAGGTATAAAACTTACCTATACAATTCCTTTGGGTAACTTCCTTGAAGTTGGTGTATACAGCGAAATTAAAGAAACCGGTGTTGAACCGGGCGGAGGTCCGCCGCTTTATACCTTCATCAACCAGAAGGACAGTACTGTAATGCCTAATAACATTGTTACAGGTTCAAACCTGATCGCGGAGTTCCGTTACCCGTTCAGAATGTTCGGTTCAACAAGAACACAGGTATATGCAGCTTATTATATGAATGAAATGAATATTGGTCTCTTTACACGTGAATCAAGACTTGTAGGATCAGTGTTTGATTTCAGGGTAAACGCAACATTAAAGAAGATAAGAAACTTCCAGCTGCTTTTTGAGATCATGGTATCCAATATAGCAGAAGGATTCGCATTAAACTCATTCGCAATAGGACCATCCATCAGGCTTTCTAAGCTTGATACAGGTAAGTTCGGTTTGCTTTCAGCATTCGTTAACTTCCGCTTCAAACTGGGTGACTTCTTTGATGAAAGAGAAAAGAAATAATTTAAATAGCTCTGTTTAAATTGAAATACTCGTAAATAATAAATTAAACATTCTGCTATTTGAAATATAGTAGCAGAATGTTTATTACTTGAAGAGACAAATAGAGCAGCTTTAATGCAATAATGACCAAGAAAACGAAAACAATATACATACATACGGAGATAATAAAGAGGAATTGATAAACGATGATGATCTGAAAGCGGACAGACAGCAGGACCTTGATGAATTGACATATATCATATCACATGACCTGCAGGAACCGCTGAGGATGATAACAAGTTATGTTCAGCTTCTAAACAAAAGATATGGCGACAAACTTGATGATAATGCGCGGGATTATATAAGATACGCAGTTGATGGCTCAAACAGGCTTAAACAAATGATGGATGATCTTTTAACATACTCCAGAATCGGTAAACCGGCATTAGTACGGGAAGAAGTTGATCCCGTCCAGGTTATCGAAAAGGTTAAGACACTCCTGAGGTCAAAATATCCGGATTCAAAGGATACAATTGAGTTTACTGCCCGAAGGCAGATCTCGATCAGCGCAGACAAGGCGCTTCTGACAAAGCTGCTTTATAACCTGATCGATAATTCACTGAAATTCAATCACAGTGAGCGTCCTGAGATCAGGGTCTTAATGGATGAAGATGACATGAACTGGAAAATCTCGGTAAGTGATAACGGAGTTGGTATAGATAAAGACTACCACGGCAAGATATTCGGAATATTCCAAAAGCTGCATAATCATGCAGATTACCCGGGTTCGGGGATAGGTCTTGCGATATGTGAGAAGATAGTTGACCGGCATAAAGGTACGATCAGTATTGATTCAGAACCGGAAAAAGGTTCAACGTTCCATGTTACAATTAAAAAAGAAAGATAAAGCATAATTTGATAAAGATCTTATTAATAGAGGACAACCCGGGTGATGCCCGGCTGATAAAAGAATACCTCTCGGATCTGAAGAATATTGAATATACTCTTCAAATTGCTGACAGGCTGCAGGCCGGCCTGGATATTCTTGAAAATGAGTTTATTGACGTTGTGCTGCTTGATCTCAAGCTTCCTGACAGCGAAGGCTTAAACGGTGTTGAACAGATATTCAGCGTGATTCCGAACATTCCGATCATAATAATGACCGGATTGAACGATGAAACAACCGCTATTAACGCGGTTAAAATGGGCGCGCAGGATTACCTTGTGAAAGACAGAGTAGAAAGTGAGCTTTTGCTGAGATCAATACGATACTCGATCGAAAGAAAGCGCGCCGAAGAAGACCATCAGAAACTGCTTGAGCAGAGGATCAGGGCGCTTTCTATAATTGAAGCCCAGGAAAACGAAAGAAGAAGGATATCAAGAGAGTTACATGACGGATTGGGCCAGCTTCTGAGCGCGGCGAAGCTGAATTTCGGGATGATAGATTTTATGAACAGCGCAAATAAAGAAAGAACAACCGAGATCGTTAAACAGGTTGATTCAATTATCAGCAAAGCAATTGTTGAAGCAAGAAGAATAGCACATGACCTGAGACCGACAACACTGGATGATTTTGGGCTCATCCCCGCATTAAGGATACTGTGTCAGGAATTTTCGAAAATTACCGGCATTAAGGTGAAATTCCAGGTCTCCCCCACTCTTGAACGCATAGACCCTAAAGTAGAGATAGCTATTTACAGGATAATACAGGAATCCTTTAATAATATCAGCAAATACGCTGAAGCAACAGATGTATCACTTGATCTTTACCGCAGCGACACCCAGGTTTTTGTACGGGTAAAAGATAACGGCAAAGGCTTTGATACCGAGAATATTACAAAATCAAAGAAAGCAGGCGGAGGGTTCGGGCTGCTGAACATGAAAGAAAGAGCAGAATTGGTTGGCGGAAAAGTTGAGATAATATCCAGCCCGGGACACGGTACCGAACTGCTGCTCGAAATTAATTTAGATTTCTTTAGTAACAATAACCATAATTAAGCAAATTAGATTATAATGAAAACTACTAAAATTTTAATAGTTGATGATCACGAAGTTGTAAGGGATGGATTGAGGAATATCCTTACAAGCCTTGATAATATCTCTATTGCAGGTGAAGCCGGTAACGGAGAAGATGCAGTTAAGATGTACTCATCTTTAAAACCTGACCTCGTAATTATGGATATTTCCATGCCGGGTATGAACGGTATTGAAGCAACCAGGGTCATAAAAGAAAAAGATCCTGACGCCAGGATACTTATTTTAACAATGCATGACAACCAGGAATATTTGAACCAGATAATACGTTCAGGAGCAAAAGGATTCATCCTGAAAAATACTGATAAAGAGGAACTTCTGGACGCTGTTAAAACAGTAGCTTCCGGAGACAATTTCTTCAGCAAAGATATTTCGAAACTTATAATTGATAATTATATAAGAACCGCAAAAGAAACAGAAAAGAATGACGGTTACAAAGAAGTGCCCCTGACAAAGCGTGAAATTGAGATATTGAAACTGATCGCTTCCGGTTATTCTAACCAGGAAATTGCCAATATTCTTTATATCAGCTATAATACCGTTGATACACACAGGAAGAATATAATGCACAAGCTTTCGATAAAGAACACTGCAGGACTGGTAAGATACGCGATTGAAAAAGGATTGATCTCACTAAATTAAATAAAAGTGTAAAAAGATATAGAAAGGGCAAAAAAAATGAATGCTCAAGTACCCATAGTAAGAGTATTAATAGCAGATAATAATCCCGATTTCCTAAGCGCGCTTGCGCAGTATGTACGTTCTATTCCCGGCGTTGAGCTGGTTGGTGAAGCTGTTGACGGTGAAGACGCGATAAAAAAAGCGGAAGCTACCTATCCCGACCTGATCATACTGGATATAATTATGCCAAAGAAGTCCGGTATCGAGGCCTTAAGCGCCATCAAGGACAAGTTCCCGGATGTAACGGTAGTAATGATATCCATAAACGAAGGCCAGTCATACCGTAAGCTTGCAGAGGTTTACCGTGTAGATAAGTACATCGGCAAAAACTCTGATGATATACACAAGGAATTACTGGAAATAATACAGGCTACCCAGCAGAAGCTGGCAGCAAAAAACAGCTAAATAAAGTTCTTAATTATTATAAAATGGATAATAAAACAGTGAAGATTCTTCTTTGCGATGATAACGATAATTTCAGGCAGCTATTAACGCAATATATTAAGGTAATGCCGGGCGTTGAAGTTGTTGGCGAAGCCATAGACGGAGTTGATGTGATCGATAAAACCGAGGCACTGGACCCTGATCTTGTATTGATGGACCTCAGCATGCCTAACCAATCAGGACTTGACGCGACAAAAACCATAAAGGAAAGATGGCCTGAGAAATCGGTGATCATTCTGACATTGTATGAAGACAGCGTTTACAAGGAGCTTGCCGATGAATTTAACGCAGACGGTTTTATTGCAAAGAGTTCAATTAAAGCTCAATTACCGTCATTGATCCAGGAAAAAGTAAAAAACACAGCACACTGAAGAAAAAAAGTTTAATATGATAACCGATTTCTGTAGAAAAATAGAAATCGGTTTTTTATTTTACAGTAAATCAGGATATTAAATGTTTCATAAAATTCAGGAGAAAACAAATGAGAAAATTCTTGCATTACCCCACAGATTTCGGCGCACCGCCGCCGCCACCACCGCCAAGTATGTCATCACCCCCGCCCCCCCCGCCACCATCAGCAGGGAATGTAAATATGGGCGGAAGCGCCGGTACTAACGCAATTATAGCGCTGGTAGCCGGTATTTTATCGTATGTATTCTGTCCGTTCATCCTTGGAATAGTTGCTTGGATAATGGGTAAAGGAGAGCTTGGCAAAATTGACAGAGGTGAATCCTCTGAGGCAGGCAGAACTCTCGCAAAGATAGGTATGTGGCTGGGTATTGTTAACGTCATACTTTCAGTCCTGTTCGGTCTGGTGTATGTGCTTATAATAGTACTGGCAATTGTTACAAGCAAATAATTAAGAATACTTAACAGTTAAGGCAGCTTACTTATGGCTGCCTTATTTTTTTACCTGGTATGAAACTGAAGATAAAACGAATAGATGAAAAACTCGCGAATCCCCTGCCGGTATATGCCACCGAACATGCTTCCGGCATGGATGTAACTTCTGCATCAGAGAAAGAAATAGTTATAGAGCCAATGAGTACAGAACTGATTCCCACAAACCTGATACTTGAAATACCCGTTGGTTTCGAGGCGCAGATAAGGCCGAGGAGCGGGCTGGCTTTAAAACATAATATCGGGATCCTTAACTCACCCGGGACAATTGATGCTGACTACAGGGGTGAATTAAAGATTCTGCTTGCAAATTTCGGTAAAATGCCGTTTACTGTGAAGTTTGGTGAGAGAATTGCGCAAATGATAATCTGCAGGGTTGAAAAGGCGGAAATTGAAGTTGTAAACGAGCTAAGCGATACTTCACGAAGCTCCGGCGGATTTGGTCATACCGGTAAATAACAAAAAAGAACAAGCTGATCAATAACAGGTTGAGCGATACAAACACAAATACATACAAGATACATGAAGTTGTCATTTCTGTGGCAGCACTTGTGCTATTTGGGGTGCTGTTCTCAGTCACAGAGCTTTTTCACAACCCCTTCATTGTATTCGGGGTTATATTGTTCGTACTTATTCCTTTCAGGAAGAGCAAGCTTATTAAGATCATTATATCTTTATCATCCATCATTTTCGCTCTTTGGTTCCTTCATTCAATTTCAAACCTGCTTGCGCCTTTTCTTGCGGCGCTTGTAATTTCCTACGCGCTTAATCCGCTGGTGGAAAAAATGACACGCGGAAAGATAACCCGAACAATTGCCAGCGCCATAATACTGGTAGCTTTCCTGCTGATCTCAGCGCTTGCAATAATACTGCTTGCGCCGCCAATAGCCGCACAGTTCTCAGAGCTGATCAAGTCACTTCCTGCGGCCTTAAATGACCTGCAGACCTGGATAAATGCAGTACTGATACCTAAGCTTAATTCACTTGGCATACCAACTGCTGATATACAGACAAAGCTTTCAAAGGAACTTCCGGAGAAACTTGAGAATCTTTTAAATACTCTTTTAAGCGGGCTTTCTGGATTATTTGCCGGAATATCTGTGGTTCTGACACAGGTAGTTAATTTAATACTTATCCCCTTTCTTACATTTTATATCATGAAAGATTTTGACAATCTCAAAAATCTGATCAAAGACCTGTTTCCTCAGAAAAGCAGGGCTAAGGTAACTGAATATTACCAAAAAATAGATGACCTTCTTGGAAGTTTTATAAGGGGTCAGTTAATAGTATCTGTGATACACGGTATCATAGTTTACATTTTTCTTTCTATACTGGGTGTAAAATTCGCTGTGTTCCTTGGAGCCTTAGGAATAGTATTAAATATCATTCCTTATTTCGGTCTCCTGGTTGAAATAACCCTAGCAGTAATAGTCTCATTGTTCAGCGGTGACCCCGGATTCCAGATACCACTGGTAATACTGCTTTATCTTGCGCAGAACCTGCTTGAAACTTCATTCATTATCCCCAAGATCGTAGGCAATAGAATTGGCCTGCACCCTGCCCTGCTTATACTTTCACTTTTTGTATTTTCCTATTTCTTCGGATTCATAGGGATGCTTATTGCCCTGCCAACTATGTCAATAATAATTATGTTCTTCAAGGAGTGGATGGCATCCCGGGAAGAAAAAGCTTAAGAGCCTGTTTACAACCCCTGCAGCACTTTATTTGCTGCCGCATTTATATTCCTGAACAGGTAGCCGTTTGGTTCAGTATCAAGTTTCCGTTTCAGTTCATTTCGTGCAGTTTCCGGATCAAGCCTGATATTGTTCTCAAATTCCGGTTTATTGAACATTGCTGTGTAAGGATCGATCACTTTATACTCGTACCTGCTTATTACTTCAGCAAACTTTGGAACATCTTTTACAAAAAGCATTGATTTATCATCCCAAAAGATAAGTTTCCATTTTTTGCTGTTACTGAAATAATTTGTTACCAGCGTTTTAAGTTCATTTGGCCTTCTTATCAGGTCAGGATCGAGGTACACAGCATAATCCACACCTCTATCTTCAAGTTTCTTTTCAAAACCAGGCTGCATTACCATGATGGAGTTATACTCGCTGTGAATTTCATCGTTCAGGTTCCGGCTGTCAATAAAATTCTTCTCGCCCGGGAAATTCCACACCAAATACCCTCCTGTACCAAAATGGTTGAAAGGAGTACCGGATATCTTATTCTCTTTCATAAAGTCAAAAAGCTGCACCGGGATAAAATCTGAATTTATACCCCATCCCGATACACGATAGTACTGTATCTTCTCGTATATCTCGTTGTTTGGAATCAAAAAGGTAATATATATAATAAAAGCCCCTAATACTCCTTTAAGTACATTGCCATTATACAACTTTATGAATCCGGCGGATCTTATACCGGATAGAACATAGGAAATGCTGATAATAATGAAGACTGACATAATTATCTCATAATCTACGGTAAACCTTATGGCTCTGACCGAATAAATAAGGAAGGAAAAGTACATCAGAGCGAAAAGCAGATCTTTCTTTTTGAATGCGTAATACAGAACGATGACACCGGAAAAAATGAAGATCTTATAAAGAGTAATTATGAAACCAAAATCAAGCTTTGATGAAAAAGGACTTTGCCATTCATTAACGCTCTCCAGCATTTTCATTTTGGTATGACTGTATGCGTATATGTATGTGCTCAACCCATGAGGGTTCACCAGCAGCATCAATGCGGATACAATTGATATGATCCACAAGTTTCTGAGCTCAGTTTTGTTAAGCGCCTTAAGTTCCGCAGAAGTAAAAGAAGCAGGCTTAAGATAAATAATTGTTTCTGTAATAGTGAATACAAACAAAATCAGCCCGCCTGCCAGAACTCCCATGTGAGAATTAGCCCACAACAGGAATATCAAGGGTATGAAAAATAATCGCCGTCCGTATTTTTCTTTATCAATATATTTATAAGAAAGGAGTATATACAGCAGTAAAACAAAGAATATATAAGTAAGGATGTGCGGTCTGGGTGAAAACCTATCCATAATAGCAACAAGCAGAACAGAAAGAGCGAAAACAGCGAGAAATGCATTAACCCTGAACTTCCTGAGAAGCAGGTATAGTAAAAGAAAAATAAAACAAAAAGCCAATGACCTGAAAAGCAAGATCGCATTATATCCGCCAATATTATAGAGACCGTAAGTTAAAATATCCCATCCCCATTCAAAAGGGATCCATTCCTGTCCCGAAGTAATATGCCCGAAAACATCTTTATCAGGTACAACTTTGTTTTCAATTATGTATCTGCCGGTTGCAAGGTGCCAAAAAAGATCATCATCACCTGAGATCTTATAAGATGAAGCGAATAATACCAGGACTAAGAAAATTCCTAATAACCCGTAGTTAACGTATTTATTTTCTTCCGGTACAGCACTGCTTTTTTGTTTTGACTCGTGGCTTACTTTGCTTTTTACTTTTGGCACTTATTCGATAGTTAAGATTATTAGTTCCCTTTGAATACAGGTTTCCTTTTTTCGAGGAATGAGTTTACTCCCTCCCTGTAATCGTTTGAATTACCGGCTATATCCTGCATATCTGCTTCTTCATCCAGAATCTCAGAAAGCGACTTTGAGTATGAATTATTAAGCAGGCTTTTTATCATGCCAAGCGAAGCTGTCGGCATCTTTGCGAATTTTTTGGAGTACTTATCAAGAGCTGCTTTTAAAACCGCCGGTGCCTGTACGCAAACATTCACCAAACCAAGCCTTTTGGCTTCGCTTCCCGTAATACGCTCTGCAGTTGAGCACATTTGGAATGCTTTTGCCAGACCCACAATTCGGGGCAGAGTAAAAGTTGAACCGGAATCAGGGACGAGCCCTACATTAATAAACACTTCGATCAGCTGAGCTGACTCAAGTGCAATTCTGAAATCACATGCAAGAGCCAGTGAGAGTCCGGCGCCGGCGGCTACACCGTTTATTCCGCAAATAACCGGTTTGGGAAGGCTCATTATCTTTGTGATCAATGGATTGTACTTTGTCTCTATGGCTTCTTTGAAGGTCTTTTTTTCAGCTTCAAAATCTTTCAGGTCCTGCCCTGAGCAGAATCCTTTTCCTGCGCCGGTAAGAACAACACACCTTACATCATCGCTTAATGCTTCTTTGAAAGCGTCCTGCAGTTCGAAAAGCATTTCTGAATTGAAAGCGTTAAGGGAATCAGGCCGGTTAAGGGTAATTTTCATAATACCGCCGTTTGTTTCTTTTAAAATTGAGCTCATTTTAATTTTTATTTAATAATAATTATATACAAATTTATATGAATACAGCAGCTTGCCGGAAGGATCAAAATACTCCTCAAGTATTCTGTTGCCGGCTTTATCGAATTTGATCAATATGTCTGAGCTCATTGAAAGCTCACCTATTGTCTCTATTTTTTTTATCCTTACACTGTTATTCTCGTAAATGTATTTTTTGCTTATATATGAATCTTTTCCTGTAATTTCATACGAAGATTCAGGTTTTCCATCAGCAGTGTATGTAAAAGTCTCTGTTTTCACTTCACCGGATGTTGAATTTGTTCTTTTTTCAAGTATCCTGTAATCTTTATCATAAGCATAATTGTATTTTGTTTCCAATGGCTTATTTTCACCCTGTAAACACCTGTTTCTTGATATCACTTTCACCAGGTTATTATAGCTATCATAATCATATGTATCAATAATTTTGCAGTCATAAATAACATCTTTCTGGGTTGTTTCTATAAGTCTGGATAGATCATCATATTCATACTCGTACTTATGAACCAGTTTGTTATTAATAAATACATCCTCATCTGTTATATTATAAAATTCATCATACTTAAGGTAATACTTTTTAGGCGAAGCATATGACGAATCAACTTTTTCGGTCAGCAGTTTGTAGTTATTGTAAACGTAAGAATAATTTCTTGTGATATATTCTCCCTTTTTATCAGAAGAAGTATCAACTTTTGCAAGCTCCTTCAGAATGAACCCATCCTGATCATACACTGAAACTCTCAGGGTATCTTCCCTGCCGCCAGAAATCAGAATTTCTGTGCTGATGCTTATTTTTGATTGTTTTATCTGTTTCGCATTATCATTGATCTTCAGGTAAGTTTTCACTGATCGTGGATACTCGGCCTGCGCATAAGAAAACTCCACAGTAACCATAATAACACAAAATATCAAAAAAGCCCGGTATGTAAGCCGCCTGTTTATCATCAAAATTTCTTTGGAAACTGCAATCTAATAACAAAAATCCAAAAAAAATATGAATAATCTAAACATTTATTAATTCATCAAAATATGCTAACTTTGGTTTATGCAGACACCTAAAGTAATAAAAAAACCGTACATAAAACTCCGGAAGCTTTTCAGACCGAAGAAAAAGGCGGCGGGTCTTCCGCCGGGGACCGCTGTTTATACCGGCGACGTTCTTAAGGGAGAGAAGGTAATTGTCAATCTTATTGATTACAAAGGGAATCTTGTAAACGAAAAAGAGATCACAGATCCCAAAGAATGCTCGGTATATACCAAAAAAGATACGATCAGCTGGATCGATGTAGATGGTATTCATGATGTAGCTCTGGTTCAGAGCATTACTGACTCAATTTCCATTCACCCGCTTGTGGTTGAAGATATACTGAACGTTGAGCAGCGTGCAAAAATGGAGGAGTATGACGGATACATTTACCTGGTGTTAAAGATGTTTCACCTGGGGAAAACTGATGAAATTATCCCCGAGCAGGTTAGCATAATCCTTTCAAAAAATTATGTGGTTACATTTCAGGAGGGAGTTGAAGGCGACACTTTCCAGGAGATCCGCAACAGGATAAGGAACAATAAAGGCATTATCAACAGCATGACCTCTGATTACCTTGTATATTCTATAATAGATTCAATTATTGACTCATACTTTACCATTCTCGAGGTTTTTGGCGACCGTATTGAAAGGCTGGAAGAAGAACTTGTTAACAATCCCCAGAAAAGGACACTTACGGAAATATACCGTATAAAGCGCGAAATGCTTTATATAAGGAAATCTATCTGGCCGCTGAGAGAAGCTATTAGCAGACTTGAGCGCGGTGAATCTGAGCTGGTTTCAAGAAATACTCATTTGTATTTAAGGGATGTATATGATCACACAATTAATGTACTTGATACAATTGAAACGTACCGCGATATGCTTTCAGGTATGATAGATATATATCTTTCAAGCATCAGCAACAGGCTAAATGAAACAATGAAATACCTCGCGCTGATATCCACAATTTTTATTCCAATGACATTTATCGCAAGCATATATGGAATGAATTTTGAGCTGATGCCTGAACTTAAATGGGCGCAGGGTTACTGGTTCGCCCTAAGCCTGATGGCAGCAATAGGAATTGGCTTTTATATCTATTTCAAAAAGAAAAAGTGGGTGTGAAAATGAAGTTTAATATTGATCCGGATATCAGGATAGCAGAGACTTTGCCCTCTGAATTCTACCGCAGCGGCGAAGTATATGAACAGCTGAAGAAAAAAGTATTCGCCAAATGCTGGCATTTGGCATGCGATAGCGATGTTGTTAAAATTCCCGGTTCAGTCTATCCTTTCACATTGCTTGATGGTTATCTTAATGAACCTCTGTTACTTACACGTGACCAAAATGATAAAGTTCATTGCCTTTCCAATGTCTGCACACACCGGGGTAATATACTTGTTGAAGGCACTGATGTCGTTCAGAATATGCGCTGCCGTTACCACGGCCGCAGGTTTGAGCTTGATGGCTCATTCCGCTCAATGCCGGAGTGCGAAGATGCAATGAATTTCCCCAGGAAAGAAGATGATCTATCCAAAGTACCCTTTGAATACTGGCATAAGTTCATTTTTACATCAATTGACCCTGTAAAGCCTCATAATGCCTTCTTTAAACCCATTACGGAGCGTTTAGAGGGGGTTAAACTGGACGAAATGACCCACGAGCCGACGAGAAGCAGAGATTACCTTGTAAAGTGCAACTGGGCGCTTTATGTTGAAAATTACCTCGAAGGCTTCCACATTCCATATGTACACAGCAGTTTGAATGAAGTAATCGATTATGGTGCGTATACCGATGAACTATATGATTACTGCAGCCTGCAGCTTGGCATAGCCAAGCAGGGTGAAGTGTGCTTCACACTCAGCGAAATCTCTCCCGATTACGGAAATGAGATCGCAGCCTATTACTGGTGGGTCTTTCCTAACTTAATGCTCAATTATTATCCCTGGGGACTTTCAGTAAACATAGTTAAACCACTTGCCGAAGATCTGACAAAGGTATCGTTCATAACTTATGTTTGTGATCATACCAGGCTGGATAAAGGCGCAGGTTCGGGACTTGACCGCGTAGAGCGTGAAGATGAAGCTATTGTTGAGATGGTTCAAAAGGGAATGCAGTCTAGTTTCTATTCCCGGGGGAGGTATTCACCGAAGCGCGAACGCGGTGTTCACCACTTTCACAGGCTGCTTACGGAGTTTCTAAACAATGAGTAAATTTAAGAAGATTGTAATATTCGGCGCCTCGCAGGGCATAGGAAAAGCCCTCGCGTTAGAATATGCGCGCACGGGTTCATCGCTTGTACTGCTTTCAAGAAATGAGAAAGAGACCGGAGCGATAGCGCTCGAAATATCAACTGAGAGCTGTAAGTGTTATTCAAAGAAATGTGATGTTACACTGCTTGATGATGTCAGAGAGGGTCTTGCATTTGCAGCCAATTCGCTGGGAAGTATTGATCTTGTTATTATCAATTCCGGTGTGGGCGGACCCAACTGGATGCAGAGTTTCTCGAGCGAGCAATTCAAGCAAACCTTTGCAGTAAACACATTCGGTATAGCTCACGTTCTTGAATGCGTAATACCGATTATGAAAAAACAGGGATACGGCACAATTGCCGGCATTACTTCTCTGGCTGATGTACGCGGTTACGGCGGGTCATCAAGCTATTCAGCGAGCAAAGCGGCGGGCTCGATATTACTTGAAGCCGCGCGTGTTGAGCTTAAGAAAGATAACATCAGGGTAATAACAGTCAGACCCGGATTTGTAAAAACAGCTATGACCGATAAAAATGAATTTAAGATGCCATTGCTTATGCAGCCTGATAAGGCTGCCAGGATCATACGGAAAGGAATTGAATCAGGCAGAAGTATTGTGCAGTTCCCTTTCCCCATTGTTATGGCTACAAGGCTGATAAAGTTTTTGCCGAACCGGATATTTGATTGGGCAATGAATTTGGCACGACCGAAGAAGTGAGTTCCAAAGAGTAAATATCAAATAGCAAATATCCGTTCTGAGTGACATTATATCTCACAACAAGTGACTTAAAGCTGTTAAGCCAAAATCGAAATAAGAGTATATTATTATTGCAACGGTCTTTAGACCGTGGATAAAATCATGAAAGACCCGGGGGCTTTAGCCCCTAAGTTAAATCTGTTATGGGCTAAAGCCCATTTTTCTCTATTTTCTTCAACCACGACCTAAAGGTCGTGGCAATTATTGTTATCTGCATTAATTTTTCGATTCCTTTAAGTAAGAGCAATAGGTTAAAAAATATTACTAATTTTCAATAAGCCAGTGATTTACCATCGGCAATTACTTCATTGCCATGAATGCCTGTTACTTTTTCGGCAATACCAACTGCAGTGCCGTCAAGCTCCGCATTCAATATCTCAGCATTTTCACTTACCAGGGCATTCCGGATAATTGAATTCTTTACAACAGCCCCGTTTGCAATTGTTGCGTTGGGTCCGATAGTTGAATTTTCAATAACACATCCTTCGCCAATATAAACAGGCTCAATATAGGTACAGCTTTCATAGGGATAGTCCTGGTCAAAATTCCAGTCACGGCTCAATATATATGAATTTGTGCTGATAAGCGTTTCCGGCTTTCCGCAATCGAACCAATTCTCAATTTCAAAGGGAACCATTTTTTCGCCGTCATCAACCAGTTTCATTAGCGCATCGGTAAGCTGGTATTCATTCTTTGTGCGGATATTGTTATTCATCAAGTGTTCAATCGCGCTGAATAACTTCGCGCCGCTCTTAATAAAATACAGACCCGCAATAGCGCTTTTACTATCCGTAACACCGGGAGCAGGTTTTTCGATCATTCGTGTAATAAATCCGTCACTGGATTCCACAATGCCAAAACGCTGAGTATCATCAACATCTTTTACACCAATTGATGAATATTCCCCGGAAATAAACCGGTTGAGGTCGAATTCAAATATCGTATCACCAAGGATAATTATCACGGGCTCATCGGCAACATGTCCATTTGCATGATAGACTGCGTGTCCAAGTCCCAGCATTTCCTTCTGTTCAACATATTCAAACTTTACGCCGGAATCTTTATACTCTTTATCAACAAACTCGATTATCTTATCGCCTAAATAACCGATTATCAGAATTACAGTTTCAATCCTGCCGTTTTTTACAATTTCATCAATCAGGTGGAAGAGCATGGGTCTGCCTGCCACATTTACAAGTACTTTTGGCACTACGTTTGTTAGCGGCTGAAGCCGCGTTCCTATACCCGCTACGGGAATGATTGCTTTCAAATAAACTCCTGTAATAAACTGGGGCTTGCCAAAGGCACTCCTTCGGAGAAAGCCCCTTTATTCGTTGAACTTTTGACCACGGTCTAAAGACCGTGGCTATTCAAATAATATTTTCTTAACAATGTTATTCACTAATTTTGACTGACTTCAGAAAGTGAGACAAAAAAGCTGAAATAACACAATGATTTCCAGAGATTCAAAAACGCTTTTTGTGTTGCCACGACCTTTAGGTCGTGGATAGAAACAGTAAGAAACCAGGGGCTTTAGCCCCAATTAACAAAATTACAAATATTTCTGAACAATTCCGGGCAAAGCTACTAATGCTTCCCCTATCTTTGTTACATCCTTACCGCCGGCAGTTGCGAGATGCGGCTTGCCGCCTCCCCCGCCGCCGAGAATTTTGGCAACATCACCGGCAATTTTGCCTGCGGAAAGTTTTTTGGTTTTAACCAGATCATCGCTTACAACGGCGCATAGGCCTACTTTTCCATCAATCACAGAATATAACAAGCCAACTGCTGAGCCCATCTTTTCGCGAAGCTTATCGCCGAGCACTTTAAGCTCATCGGTATTATCAACGGTAAATTCGCCTGTAATCAGCTTTATGCCGCTTACATCTTTTGCGGAGCTTATCAGCTCATCAATTGAGCCTGCAGCATTCTGTACTTTTTGTTTAGCGAGCTGCTTTTCAAGCCGGCGTTTTTCTTCCTGGTACTTTTCCCTTAGTTCAAGCAGCGAAACTATTGTTGAATCATGATATTTTATCAAAGATGCCAGCATTTCAGTATTTTTGAAATCGGTCGCGTCAAAATCTTTTTTGAACTCTGAAATTGCCAGATTGAAATTATTGGCATATTTCTCAGGCAGCTCAGATGCTAATCTTTCAATTTCCGCAGTTCTTTCGTTGATATAGTCAATTATTCCTTCACCGGTTTTAGCGAAAATTCTTCTGGTTCCGGCAGAAATACTTTCTTCACGGATAATTTTAAACAGACCAATATCGGAAGTATCCTTAACATGAGTTCCGCCGCAGAATTCTACACTGAATTTATCATCAATAAACACTACCCTTACCATTTCGCCATACTTTTCACCAAAGAACTTCTTCACATGGGGAATAGTATTGGCTTTTTCGATCGGCATTTCTTCTGAATAAACGGTAATTTTTTCTTTGACCTTATCATTCACAATCTGCTCAATATCCGTGATTTCCTGCGGTTTAAGCTTGTGAAAGTGCGGGAAGTCAAATCTGAGTAGTTTATCATCAAGGTATGAACCCATTTGCTTAACATGTGAACCAAGAACCCTGCGCAAAGCTTCATGCATAATATGCGTAGCGGAATGATTACGCTGGATAGATAACCTGCGGGGTATATCTACTTTTGCCTCGGCTTTTACCGGAATGGTTGTGATATCCGTTTTCAGGATCTCGACAATATTTTTGTTTACAATATTGAATATCTCAACTTCCTTATTGCCTATAACAATTTTTCCTTCATCATTAACCTGCCCGCCTGAAGCTTTGTAAAAAGGATTATTTTTAAGAAGTATGCCTGTACAGTAATCAAATTTGTTCTGGTAAGCTAATACCTCGGTTTCAACCGATCCTTTTTCGTGGTATGGATCGTATTCCAATCCTTCGGAAATCTTTAGCAGGTCTTCGTATTCATTCTGTTCAATCGTATCAAGAACCTTATCAACCCTGGAAAGCTCACGGGCAATTTTCATATTTCTATTGAAGACATCCATATCAACAGAAAATCCTGATTCCCTTGCCATAAGCTGGGTCAGGTCAACGGGAAAGCCATAAGTATCATGCAGCTTGAAAGCAACATCACCGCTGAAAGTTTTTTCACCGGCCGATTTCATTCTTTCAACTTCATCATTAAATAAAGCAAGTCCCTTATCAAGCGTGACATTAAAGCTCTCTTCTTCTCCCTTTATGACTTCCTTTATGAACTCACGTTTTTCAACTATTTCAGGGAAAACGTGACCCATTGTATCAACAACAGTATCAACCAATTTATATATAAACGGAGTGCGCATATCCAGATTCCTGCCGTACCGCGCTGCGCGCCGCAGAACGCGGCGGAGGACATATCCCCTGCCTTCGTTGCTTGGTATCGCGCCATCACCAATTGCGAAGGTCAGCGTGCGGACGTGGTCCGCGATAACATTCATCGGCGCTTCAAACTTTCCGGAATACTCCTTGCCTGTAATATTGATGAGCTCATTTACCAAGGGCAGAAAAACATCTGTAAGGTAGTTAGATGATTTATTCTGCAGAACTCTTACCATACGCTCAAAGCCCATGCCTGTATCAACATGCTTCTGGGGCAGGTCGTGAAGCTTACCCTCATTATCGCGGTTGTACTGAATGAACACGAGGTTCCATATTTCCATTACATCCGGATTATCAGCGTTCACATCACCGGCTTTGCAGCCATTTGGAGTGAAATCATAATGTATCTCACTACAGGGACCGCAGGGACCGGTATCGCCCATTTCCCAGAAATTATCCTTTTCATCAAACTTCAATATATGGCTATGATCAATATCAGAGCAGTTTTCCCAAAGCTCTTTTGTTTCAAGGTCTTCTCTGTAGTAAGTGACCCAAAGGCGTTTTTTATCGAGACCCCATACCTTTGTAAGCAGTTCCCATGCCCATTCAATGGCTTCTTTTTTGTAGTAGTCGCCAAATGACCAGTTGCCAAGCATTTCAAAAAATGTATGGTGGTAACCATCGTGACCGACCTCTTCGAGGTCGTTATGCTTACCGCTCACGCGAATGCACTTCTGAGTATCAGCGCATCGTTTATAATCACGGGTTCCGGTGCCGAGGAAAACATCCTTGAACTGGTTCATTCCCGCGTTGGTGAAAAGTAAAGTGGGGTCATCATAGGGGAAAACCGGTGCCGAAGGCACTATTTTATGCTGTTTGGACTTAAAAAAATCCAGGAAGTCCTGTCTTATTTCAGTAGATTTCTTCAATTTCTTTTATTTAAGCTACAAATTTAGCAAAGTTAACATAAACAAAAAACCCGTCTTTTTAGACGGGATTTTCTTTATTCTAGTAGCGGGGGAAGGATTCGAACCTCCGACCTTCGGGTTATGAGCCCGACGAGCTACCAGCTGCTCCACCCCGCGATATTATCAACAAATATACCATTATATTCGGAGTCCTTCAAGTTACGAAATTTTACCTAAAATTTGATTTCGAATGAATTCCCTGCCCCGAAAACTCTTTAATTCTTTCTCTCTTTTTAAAGCTTCTTGTTTAGACTTAAAACTCTCTTTATAAACAATCTTCCATGGTCTGAATTTTATAGTCCAACCCTTCTTTGAAAGTTCATTATGGGATAATAACCTCTGCTCAAGATTAGAAGTCATTCCAATATAAATTTTATCAAAATTTTCAGAATACAATACATAAACTAAGAACATTTTTCAAACGAGATTACTTTTCCGGGTTATGATCCGCCAGTCGGCGGATACCAGCTGCTTCACCCATAATTATTTCATGCGGATATACCATTATATTCGGAGTCCTTCAAGTTACGAAATTTTACCTAAAATTTGATTTCGAATGAATTCCCTGCCCCGAAAACTCTTTAATTCTTTCTCTCTTTTTAAAGCTTCTTGTTTAGACTTAAAACTCTCTTTATAAACAATCTTCCATGGTCTGAATTTTATAGTCCAACCCTTCTTTGAAAGTTCATTATGGGATAATAACCTCTGCTCAAGATTAGAAGTCATTCCAATATAAATTTTATCAAAATTTTCAGAATACAATACATAAACTAAGAACATTTTTCAAACGAGATTACTTTTCCGGGTTATGATCCGCCAGTCGGCGGATACCAGCTGCTTCACCCATAATTATTTCATGCGGATATACCATTATATTCGGAGTCCTTCAAGTTACGAAATTTTACCTAAAATCACATGTCATGCTGAACCCGGTTCAGCATCTATGTGCTTATTCAATGAATGATCAACACCCTTAAATTACAGAGTAATCAGGCAGACCCTGAAACAAGTTCCTAAAGGCGAAGCAGGGTGACAGAGTCGTCATGCTGAAATTGGTTCAGCATCTGTGTGCTTATTCAATGAATGATCAACACCCTTAAATTACAGAGTAATCAGGCAGAC
>CALMYL010000013.1 GCA_937873695.1 uncultured Ignavibacteria bacterium | reverse complement strand
GTCGCCTCAGAGAGTTTCATATAGTTCATTAAATAATTTTATTATTTATGGCGACTTACCCATCCCGCTTTCAGCGGGACATGACCGGCAAAGGGGAAAGTCTGCAACCCGCCTCTGGCGGGCGAATCCGATCGTCGCCTCAGAGATTATACCATGTACTTTGTTTATATCCTCTTCAGTTTAAAAGATATGAAACGGTATACAGGTTATACCGAAAATATCAGCATGAGATTACAGGAACATAACAATGGTCTTGTAAGATCAACAAGAAACCGCAGACCATTAATACTGATATACAAAGAAACTTACCCTCAAAAAAAAGATGCTATGGAAAGAGAAAGATTTTTCAAAACAGGTAAAGGTCGGGAATTTTTAAATTCTGTTATCAAAAATAATTCACCGCTTCCATTTTTATAATCTAAACTCTGCAAATTATGAGTTTATTTTTTAAAGCCCACGGAAAACCATCCATCGGATTACTTCTTATCCGTTTAGTTGTCGGCGCATATACAATGTCCCTTGGCATTATGCAGGCAAGCAACATCGAAGATTATATCAATAAAGTTAAGGCGCTGCAGTTCTTCAGCGAAAATACCGCATTTATTATTGGTTTCATTACGCCGTTTTTGCTCATTATCCTGGGTGGGCTTTACATTATGGGATTTTTTACTCCCATAACCAGTTTTTCTCTTGCGGTGATATCAATTGTTAAAATTGCATCGCGCGGTTTCTTCCCGACAGAAGGGATTCCCTTCAATAAGGATTTGCTGTTCCTGGTATGCTTCTTGACCACGCTTTTTGCAGGCGCAGGCATAATCAGTTTTGACGCACTGCTTGACAGGCGGAAGAAAAAAAATGTGATCGAGCCGATAGATAAGAATGAGGTCTCTACTGTAAAAACAATCAGTGCAGAAGTAATAGAGGAACCTTCAGCTGAGGTGAAGGAAGAAGATAAAATTAACCCTTAAGAACATTTAGATGAGTGACTATAACCGTTCAAGGCTGATAGCTGCAATTAATGAATTCAACAGGAAAGATTTTTTTGAGTGCCACGAGATCCTTGAAGACATCTGGTTTGATGAGCGGGGCAGCTCAAGAGAGCTGTACCAGGGATTACTGCACATAGCCGTAGGCTTTTACCATCTTACAAAGAAGAACAATTTTAAAGGCACAATGCTTCAGCTCACGAAGGCTGAGAATATACTCGAAAAATACCCCGGAGTTGTACAGGGAATTGACCTTTCAAAATTATTAAAGCAGATAAGGAGTATAAAAAACAGACTAAAAAAAAAGGAAGTCCCGATGAGACTTCCCAAGATCATTCTGCAATAATACCATTACGGCTTTTACATAACCATTCCGCCATCAACAGGAAGAACCTGCCCTGTGATATAGTTGGCTTTATCAGATGCGAGAAATGTTACAACTCCGGCAATTTCTGAAGGCTGAGAAGTCCTCTTTAATGGCACTACGCTAAGCATTGCTGCTCTTTGTTCGGCATTAAGCTTCGCGGTCATTTCAGTCTCTACAAAACCTGGTGCAACGCAATTCACATTAATGTTTCTGGATGCAAGTTCTTTTGCAATTGATTTTGACAGCCCTATGAGTCCCGCTTTAGATGCTGAATAATTTGACTGACCGGCGTTACCGGTTAAACCAACAACAGAACTTATGTTAATTATCTTTCCGCCTTTTTGTTTTACCATAATTGAAGCCAGAGCTTTCATCATGTTGAACGCACCTTTAAGATTCACCGTAAGTACCGCGTCCCAGTCTTCTTCAGCCATGCGCATGATCAATTTATCTCTTGTTATGCCGGCATTATTCACAAGAATATCAATTCTGCCTAAATCTTTGGCTAGTTCAGCGCAGGCTGCTTCGGTTTCAGATGTACTGGTAACATTTAAAGAACGTGAAAGGATCTTTCTGCCCGTGGAGGCTTTGCTTTGCACCCAGCTTTCAAAATCATCCGGAAAGAATTTGTCAATTACAACTATATTAGCTCCTTCGGCAATAAAATCTTCTGCAATCGCCCGTCCAATTCCCCTTGCGCCTCCGGTTATGATCGCGTTCTTATTTTCAAGCAAATTTCCCATTTCTGTTCTCCTGAATAATTATAGTTTGTTTAGATCTTCTGCTTTATCAACCCCCTTGATAGTAACTGAACTGTCAATTCTCTTTATTAAACCCTGCAGCACTTTACCGGGGCCCAGCTCAATAAACTCTCTGGCTCCGTCATTTATCATATTCATTACACTTTCATCCCAGCGTACAGAAGAAGTAAGCTGATCATAAAGTGATCTTTTGATAAACTCCAGTTCAGTATCCCTGGTTATTGGTGTAGCATGGACATTTGTATATACGGGTATTTCTACTTTTCTAAATTCCGTATAATCCAGCGCTACTTCAAAATCTTCTTTGGCTGATTCCATAAGAGGCGAGTGAAATGCACCGTGTACAACAAGCTCTTTAGCCATTTTCGCCCCACGTTCTTTGGCAAGCACCATCGCACGGTGTACTCCCTCAACTGAACCCGATATCACTATTTGCCCAGGTGAGTTGAAGTTGGCTACCTGTACTACACCAAACTCCGAAGCATCTCGGCAGACTTCAATTATTTTGATCGTATCAAGACCTATAATGGCTGCCATAGTGCCTTTATTCTCTTCTCCTGCTTTCTGCATGAGTTCACCCCGAAGCTGCACCAATTTCAGGCCATCTTCAAAACTTAGTGCACCTGCTTTGATAAGGGCAGAAAATTCACCCAGTGAATGCCCGGCTGTATAGTTTGCTTCCCTCTTCTTTAAAAGCCGCGTAGCTGCAACTGAATGAAGTACAATTGCAGGTTGAGTTATAAATGTCTGTTTTAGCTTCTCTTCAGGTCCTTCAAAACTAATTGCTGAAATTTCAATACCAAGAATTTCGTTAGCCTGAAGGTAAAGATCTTTGATTTCAGGGTAATTCTCGAATAAATCCTGTCCCATCCCAACGTATTGAGACCCCTGTCCTGGGTAAACAAATGCTGTACTCATATAATGCAAATATACAGGAAAATGCGAAATGTCAAAATCCAAATACCTTAATATCAGCAAGATTTTGTACCTTCGCTCAATAAATTGATTTATTTTGTGAAATTAATAGTTCCCCGAATTCTAAGCAATAATTTGGATTATCAGGGAACATGAAAGCTTTGGGGGTATATATTAACTTTGTAAAAGCGGCAAAAAATCATTATTTTATTACGGTATATAGTATTGCAAATATCATATTTATTTGTAATTTTCCCAGAAATATAGAGAAATTTTGATGAAATTTTTGACAAGCCTGATATTAGCTGCAGTAGCCATAATAGTAATTTCCGGTACATCCAATGCTCAGATAGATAGCAGCCTTATACTTGGTCTCTCACAGAAAAACTCCACTGTATCTGTCTTTGATTTGAGTGACCCAACAGGAATTAATATGGAAGTCAATCTTTGGGGGTTTGTAAGGTATCCCGGAAGATACAGAGTGCCTGTCAACACTTCATTTCTTGATTTGTTAACATTTTCGGGGGGTCCTATAGAAGATTCAAACCTTGATGATATCAGGATACTGCGTAACCTGAACGACTCGACCAAAAAAGCAACAGTAATTAAAATAAATTATGACGATCTGCTTTGGGAAGAACAGGTCTCTACTAAAACCAAGCCTAACCCCGTTCTTCAGCCGGGTGATTTGGTTGTTGTGCTGAGAGAAAAACGTTATACATTCCGGGATTATCTGCAAATATACGTTCCTATTGTTACTTCTATCGTATCAATTGCAACACTGCTTATCACAATATCGCGTAATTAATTTTTAAATTATAAATTATGGAATCACAGTCAAACAGTAAACAATTCAATACAATAGATTCTAATATTAAGTCTTCTCATAGTATTAGGTTCTATTTTAACCTGATCCTTCGCAACAAAGTGCCCATACTTCTGAGCCTTGCTGTGGGACTGATAGTTTCATATTTTTATGCATATTCACAGGTAGATATCTACGCTTCAGCATCATCCATGAGGCTTTCAAAACCCAAAGAGAATGTGCTTGAAAACAAGATATTTAGTGATATTGAAGGTGAGCTGCCGGAAAGATACATTAACAATGAAGTTGAAATATTAAAATCATTTGCTATCAGAGAAAAAACCGCAAATTCTCTGCTTGATTCATTTCAGGTACTCAAAGGAAAAATGCAGTTTTATTTGCTTGTTGTAAACCCTGAAAATCCCATCGAACCCAAGAGCAAGAACCAGATCGCGAATGTTCTTCAGACAGTTACTGAAATCTCCCAGAAAAGAGGACTTGACATCGTAAGTATCAAGACCGAGAGCCCCTCTCCCCAGGAAGCTGCTCTGATTTCAAACTGCTACGCGGAAGCTTATGCTGATTATTCATTGAAATTCAACCGCGGACATTTAACGCTGAATCGTGAATTTCTTGAGAAACAAGTCCAGGAGAAATATAATTCATTATTACAGACCGAAGATAAGCTTACAAATTTTCTGAGAACAGAAAATGTTGTGGAGCTAAACGCGCAGGCAAATTCTATCATTAACCAGCTTTCTGGTATAGAAGGCAGTTATAACGGCGCACTTATTGACCTGCAGTCAACTTCTAAAGCGTTAACTGATATCAAAACAGAACTTGATAAATTTGACCCAAGGTCAACCGATTATTACGAAAGTAAAATAACAGACCCTTATATATCAGAGTTGCAGACACAGATAGCAAAACTTGAAATTACCCGTGACCTTGCTAAAACAGGCAATGAAGAGTACCTGAAAAACAATAAATCGCTTATTGAAACCAATAACAAAATAGCTGAACTTAAAAAGAGCCTTGATGAAAAACTGAATGTTCTGATGGACGGAGCTAAATCAAATACCCCGGAAGAACTCAGGAGCCTTTCTAACAAGTATTTTGAGACCAAGGTTCTTAACAATCAGAACAAGATAAAAGAAGGTCTTTTAAAAGGATACCTGAACAAGTACCAGGAAAAATTCAATAAGCTGCCCGCGCAGAGTATTGAATACGCTAACTTAGAGCGTGAAAGAATGGCGAACGAAAAGGTTTACCTGATGCTCCTCGAAAAATACCAGGAAGCGCTGATTAATGAAGAATCACAGCCAAACAACGTTAAGATCATAGATTATGGAAAAGTGCCAAAAGCACCCAGCAAACCAAACAGGTTCCTTATTATAACCATAGGCCTTTTAATAGGTCTTGGCCTCGGTTATGGTTTTGCACTTCTCAGGAATATTCTGGACGTTTCTGTTAAATCACCGGAAGATCTTGAAAATATCGGTATATCACTTATCGGCTGGGTTCCGACATTTATGCGTGAGCCTAAGGCCGGAAGGCATACTCATACCGAACAGGAACTTGTATTGGCATATAATTCCGATTCAGTACCTGCAGAGGCTTTTCGTACGTTGAGGACAAGGTTACAGTTCTCTAAACTTGAACCCGAACCAATAAAGACAATTTTGATAACAAGCTCTATTCCCAGAGAAGGAAAGACAATCATTTCTTCAAATCTTGCAGCGAGTTTTGCACTTTCATCCAGAGTATTGCTCCTTGATTGTGATTTCAGGAAACCCAGGATGCACAATATATTCAATATGAAGCGTTACCCTGGATTGTGTGATTATTTATTCGGCACTGTGCCGATTGAAGAAGCTGTCAGGGAAACATCTTTCCCTAATCTGCATATTATGACATGCGGAACTATACCTACAAATCCTGCGGAGCTTATTGCATCGAAGCATATGCAGACCTTCCTCAATATGATGAAACCGAAGTACGACTATATACTTATTGATTCACCTCCGCTGGCTACTGTTACCGACGCTGAATTGCTTTCATCTTATGTTGATGGAACTGTTGTAGTGAGCCTGGCAAGCAAAACAAGGCTTGACCTGCTTGTAAACACAATAGATACTTTAAACAAAATAAACGATACGTTCATTGGAGTAATTCTTAATAACTTTGACTACCAGGCAACTTACGGAAGTTACTATAAGTATTATTATTACTATTATGGCTCCGAAAAAGGCAAAGAATCTGCCTCAGGTACAAACGGTAAATCAACAAATGGCGTAAGTCAAAACGGGAGCCAGAAAGAAAAAATAATTAAACCTAATTAAAATTGCAGTTAAGGATATTCTTCAAGACTTTTCCGGAAACTTCAAAGTGTCCTTCCTGCGGCAAAATAGGAACCATTCGAAGGAGCAGGACTAAAAATTTCTTCGAAACTTCAATCAAGCTTTCGCGGGTCGCTAACCTGTATAAATGCCGGGAGTGCGGCTGGCGGGGGATGCTGAAAAAATATACGGTAAACAAATATTCTTTTATCACTTTAATTTTTTATGTTGTATTGATAGTATCTGTTGCCTATGTAATCAGGCAGGTACTGATGAACAATTTCGGTACATAAAAAACCGGCTCACCTTTTTTAAATAAACCTATGGACTATAACAGTATCAATTTCCATGAGTTCGTTTCAGCAAAACTTGCAGAAAACGGGTTCAGGATAGCTCACATTACAAAAGAGCTGATGGATGAACGCGCTGATGATTTTATGAACTTTGTAAACGGTATCAGGCGTGAATACAGCGGGGCATATGGCTGGAGCGAAGAATCAAAGGAGTATTTCCTGAATCCCCTTAAGGATAAATTCAAGTTCAGTTTCACAATTCTTAATGAAAAGGATGAAATATGTTTTGTAAATTTCTCATCAGTATATGATAAGATCATTCATAACCATTGTACATATGCAAGGAAAGACACCCGCAGTTTTAATTTCGCCAAACTTCATATCATTAAGTTATGCCAGGCGGGTATTGAAGCCGGTTTCACTCACCAGGAAGGTTTTTGGCCAAAAACAAATAACGGCTCAATTATACTTTTTATGCGAATGGGATGGCAAATTGACAGCATAAGGAATAACAAAGAACTTTTTATGATTGCTGACCTGAATAAGGTAAGAAATCAGACTTATGATCTAGTAATAGCAGGTAAATAAAAAATGACAAACAAAAATGTTCTATTAACGGGAGCTTCCGGGGGACTTGGCAAATATATTACTGCCGGTTTGGCCGAAGCCGGTTATAACCTTGCTTTGCAGTACAATTCAAATTCGGAAAGCATTACCGAAAACATTAAGGGAATTAACAACCTGAATGTAAAAGTGAAAGCTTACAAAGCAGATATTACCAAAGAGGAAGAAGTTGCAGAACTTGTACATAACACGAAAGAAGATTTTGGGACGATTGATCTGCTTATAAATAACGCAGGCATTTCAATTAATGCCATGAGCTGGAAGTTATCATCAGAAGACTGGAATAAGGTGATTAATGTAAATCTCACCGGACCGTTTTTATGCACTAAGCACGTTCTGCCTGTAATGAAAGAATCCAAATTCGGCAGGATCATCTATATTTCTTCGGTTGTACCTCAGATAGGAGTAGCGGGAACGGCAGCTTATTCAGCTTCAAAAGCCGGCTTGGGCGGTTTGTGCAAAACTGTATCAAAAGAAGTAATTAAAAACAACATAACTGCGAACATGATCTCTTTGGGTTATTTTGATGCGGGTTTATTATACCAGATTCCTGAAGAGATAAGAGGACAGATAAAGGACTCAATACCGGTGAAGCAGTTTGGTGACCCGATGGAAATTGTGGATTGTATAAAATACATCAGTAATGAAGGTTCCAAATATCTGACCGGGCAGACTATCAATCTAAACGGGGGTTTATTCTAACCGGATGTGCGGGATAAACGGACTGATAACCGCTGACATTGATTTTAAAAGGAAAATTAAAGAAGCCAATGATCTGATACGGCACAGAGGACCTGACGACGAAGGTTATGTATTTATCAATACAGCTTCTGCTGCAGCCCTGCAATTCTCCGGGAAGGATTCTCCAGATGAAATTAAGAAGAAATTTCCCATTCTTTCATTTGAAGATACCGTCGGTGAAGAAGCCATCCTTGCTCACAGAAGGCTTTCAATAATAGATCTGAGCGCAAGCGGCCATTGTCCTATGAGCGATAAAGATGGGAAAATATGGCTGACATATAACGGCGAAATTTATAATTACATTGAACTCAGGGAAGAACTTAAGAACGCCGGCTTTAATTTCAGAACTGCTTCGGATACAGAAGTTATTATTAATTCTTACCTGCACTGGGGCACGCAGTGCCTCAGCAAATTCAACGGTATGTGGTCTTTCGCCATCTGGGATTCCGGGAAGAAAAGGCTGCTGCTGGCAAGAGACCGTTTTGGAGTAAAGCCGCTGTATTATACCAAAGAACATGATTATTTCGCATTTTCTTCCGAAATGAAGCCGCTTGCTGTTTATAGGAATTTTGATACAGCAGTTAACAAAAAGAAAATACCCTTCTATCTAATCTACGGCAACAGGCTCAATAGCAATGATACATACCTGGAAGGTATAAATTCCCTTCCCGCTTCACATTATCTCACCTATGAAAACGGCAGAACAGAGCTTGTGAGATATTATGATGTCCCATCCGCTCGAGATACAGGCGGCAGCGATAGTGAGATCGCCCGTTCAATTGTTGAATTGCTTGAAGATTCAATAAAACTCCGATTCAGAAGTGATGTACCCGTTGGAACTTGCCTTAGCGGCGGTTTCGATTCTTCAAGCATTGTTTCCCTGGCTTCTGATGCAGGTGAAAATAACATCGAAACTTTTTCCGCAGTTTGGAATGAAATGGATTGTGATGAATCTTACTATATTGATATAGTTAACGAGCGATTCAAGTGTTCAGCGAACAAAGTTATCCCGCAGGAATCAGAATTCGCCGAAGTATTTCAGAAACTTTGTTATTACCAGGAAATTCCCACTGAGGGACCTGGGTTATATCCGCAATGGTATGTAATGCAAAAAGCCAAAGAGAAAGTAAAAGTATTACTTGATGGTCAGGGAGGTGATGAGGTATTCGGCGGTTACTTCCAGATGGGTGCTTATTTACGCGGTGTGTTAAGAGACAAAAATATTTTCAGGATCGCAGCTGAGTCACCAAATTTCATGAAATTTTTCAATAAAAACGGACTTCATTCTTTTACAAGCTGGCTTTTCCCCAGGCAGTACGGTTACATGACAAGATCAAAACTTTCTGCAAGATTCAGCATCATAAACAGTGACCTGTTAAACCAGATGGATAGAGGCGCGCTGTACTTTGATGTTGAACCCACCAAAAAACTCGGCAGCTATCTGGGCAGCCTTTCTTATCATTTCATCAGAAACATGACAATACCGGCGCTTCTGCATTATGAAGACCGTTCATCTATGGCGCATTCTCTGGAAAGCCGGGTTCCCTTCCTTGATTACCGCCTGGTGGAATTAGGCGTAAATCTAAGCTCAAAGTACCTGGCTCATAAGGGAGTATCCAGACCATTGTACAGAAAAGCCCTGAAACCATACTTACCCGAAGAAGTTGTAAACAGAAAAGATAAACTTGGATTCCCTGTACCTTTTGCAGAATGGACACATGGTTCACTGAAGAATATGATAAATGATGAACTCTTAAGCAGCAATACTCTTCTGTTTGATTACGTGGATAAACAAAGCCTTATAAATAATCTGGATGCTCACTTCAGCAAAACAAGAGACTACAGCTGGGAAATCTGGCGTCTTTTGAGCCTCAATAATTTTCTTAAACTCTTCAGCGGCAAAACCAGCATACTTGCAGCCCGGACTTAAAAAGATAACAAAATAAGTATTAATTATCCTATATTTACATTAATTTAGCGTAAACATTTATTTATAGTTGATAAAATTTATACTAGAGTCATACTCCTTCAAAAGAATACTGATACTGACAGCAGTATTTGTAATTCTCTTGTTTGTATCAAGCCGGCTGTTTGATAGCGCCTGGGGAAGCAGTTCATACATTCCAACAGTGAATCTGGAAGATGTTTATTCAAACCCGCTTGAATATGATAATATCACTTGCATTAAACTAAAATTTACCGGCAAAGACCTTGTAGCAATAGAAGGTAATAAAAAATTCAAAATCAGGGACCACGAAACAGGTTATGAGTACTATGATACTGTTTCCATCAGGTTTCCCGATTCTTCGTATGAAAAAACAAATAAGATCTTTCTTCAATTTGAAGATTCAATGAATATGGATTCCGTTTACTTTGTTGTCTCAAAATCACAGGAGCAAAAGATCTATTATAACCAGGTGTTTTACAGCTCAGTCAAGATAAGGGAGTTGAATGAATTTACCGAAGACCCTTCTGAATTCAGGATAGAAAATTCAAAACTTGTAGATAATGAACTGCTTAAAAATAACGACTCTCTTATTGCAGAGGTTCTAAACGACTTCAATTCTAACATCGATAATTTAGGTATAGCCGAATGCGGAACAAACTGTGTTATTTTCAAAAATATTTGCGATAAGTACGGGGTACCATGCAGACTTGTTAATTTGCAGGGCGGCGATAATGATAAGGTAGGGTATTCTGATAACATTGGTTACCCGCTGCACGTAGTTTGTGAAATATTTTCAAGCAAACATCAGAAGTGGTATGTCATAGACCCGACTTACGGGTTCAGGTTTAAACTGGCGGCATTCAATGATTATTTGAACGCTGTAGAAATATCAAACAAACATACTTTCCGAAGAGAAGATGAGATTGTTCAGGATAGTATTTTGCTTACCAAACGCTCTTTGGTTGGTAAAGATTATTTCAAGTATTATGAAAATGTAGTATTTTCCAGATCAGAGTGGAAAAACAGGGTCCTTAAGAAACTTGCTTCTGTTTTATACGGTAATTTTAATTATTACCTGTATATGTTTTCGAATAATTTTCCAATTGTTAAAAACGGGTTTTATTACGTTGGCATAAAAACATTCATGTATTTTTTCATGCTGATACTTTATATCAACGGAATTATGCTTTTGATGATGAGAAGGCTCTTCCTTGTAAAAAAACCGAAACACTGAAATAAACAGTATAATACAATCATATGATAGACAGCATAATATCTTCAAACAGGAAAAATCGGAAAAAGAATGTTGTTGTTTTCGGAGCTCATCCGGATGATTTTGAAGTTGGTTGTTCAGGTACAATTCTTAAATACCTTGATACCATAAACCTGAAAATCTACGTTATGTCAGACAGGTACGAGGACGGTAAGCTCAGAAACCTGAGAGAAAAAGATAAATCTTTCAGAATATTAGGACTTGATAAGATACCATGCACCGTTTATGACATTCCGACCAGGATTTTTCATGATTACCGTTCCAAAATAAGAAACATATTGTATGATATTGCGACAAAGACTGATGTTGATGTTGTATTTACGCCTCCCATACACGATATTCATCAGGATCATATAGTGCTTGCTGATGAAGTAATCAGACTTTTCAGGGAAAAATCAATTTTTGGTTACGAAGTAATAAGAAGCGGCTATGATTTCATGCCCAATATGCACGTCAAACTTCCGGTTGAACTTGTGAACCTGAAAATAAAAGCTTCACAATCATACAAATCTCAGTGGTCAACTACCAAGAGCGGCGGTTACTATTTTTCAAAGGAAGTAATGAAAGGGCTTATGAGGGCCCGTGGGGCGCAGTTCGGAGTTGAATACGCAGAAGCTTTTGAAGTGTACCATCTTAAACTATGAAGCAGAAAATTGTTGTATTATGTTTCAATTACGAACCAAGCCAGTTTCCGGCAAAACCGGATAGCGATAACCGCTTTTACACTTACGGTTTTGGAAGCGCATTTGGCAGACTTTTCAAGAATTTTCTGAAGAATTATGAAGTAGATGTTTGGAGAATTGACGGATACTGCAAAGGAAAATATTTCGAAAACCGAATTGATGGGATATTCTACAGAGTATTTGGAGCATTTCATCTCAGCAAGCTTGGATACTTTTCTGCGGCGTACATCAGAGAACTGAAAAAAGCTTCAAAAGATAATAATACTATTTTCTTTGTTGTTCATACTCATAACTGGCAGACATACCAGGCCGCATATTTTCTTCGGGGCTCGAAAATAGTTACTACTCATCATGGTGACTGGTCACCCTTTTTCCTTGCAGAAGGATCAAAAGGTTTGAGAAAGTTAAAAGCGTACATTGGTAAACTGGCAGAAAAGAAGGTATTCAGATATATCAGCTATTTCCTTGTGTGCGATATAAACCAGGTTAAATACATAAAAATGGCTAATCCGTACATGAAACACGAGATCTTTTCCACAGGCCTTGATGTAAACAAGTTTAAGAACATCACGAGGGATGAAGCAAGAAGAGAACTGAAACTTGAAGCGAATAAAAAATATATTTTGTATGTGGGCAAACTGTATAAATATAAACAAGTTGATAAATTGATTGAAATCTGGCTAAGAATTAAGGAACATATGCCTGAAACAGAACTGTTAATAGTAGGTAACGAAGAAAAGGACAAATGGGGTGAGGAGTTTTACGAATTGGCTGAAAAGAGCGGCGCGCGTATCGTAGGCAGAGTTCTTAATGTTGAGCTTTATAAATACTATTGCGCAGCGGATGTGTATGTTTTATTGAACTTAAGAAAAGACTATTTTGGAGGAACCGGCATCGCTCCGCTGGAAAGCCTGGCTTGCAACACCCCTGTAGTAACAAACTCCCTAAAAAATTACCTGGGCGGCAATGCTTATGAGCTGGGCGAAATTCCGGATAACGAAAAAGAGTATGAAGATGCTATTATCCGGGTGCTTAATAATCCCGGTAAGTATAAGAACATGAGAGAAAGCGTTATAAAATATTATTCGCTTGATGCGGTATCTGAAAGAATGGAAAAAGTGTTCACATCTCTGTAAATAAGTATTAATATTAAAATAAATTTTCGCATTATGAAAAAAATTCTCGCAATCGGGCCTCATCCTGATGATATAGAACTTGGCTGTTTTGGCACAATGGCAAAGTATAAGAACAAGGGAGATGAAGTTAACTTTCTTGTTTTAACCAAGGGAGAAGGCGGAACCGAAAATACCAATCGGGTTGAAGAAGCAATTGAATCTGCTTCGCTTATAGATGCAAACCTTTATATAGAAGATCTCCCGGACAGGTTCATAAGCGAAGGACCTGAAACAATCACTATTGTGGAAAAGTACCTTAAACAGCTTGAGCCGGATGCGGTCTTTATTCCTACAGAATCAGACACTCATCAGGATCACAGGGCAACTTATAATGCCTGTATGGTTGCCTGCCGCACGATAAAAGAAGTCTATGCATACGAAACTCCCAGTACCTCACGGAAATTTTCGCCAAACTACTTTGTTGATATTTCCGATTACATCGGTCTGAAGGTTAAGGCAGTAAAGATACATTCATCCCAGGGAGGCAAAGGCTATATGGCAGATAGAGCCGTAGAAGGTTTGGCAGAGTACAGGGCATTTGATATTCTGTTGAATGACAGGTACGTAGAAGGTTTTGATGTAATAAAAGTAATTGAATGATCGGGGCAATATGATATGTACAATACACCAGCCCAATTACCTTCCATATCTGGGGTTCTTCGAAAAGGCATATAATTCAGATATTTTTGTTCTCTACGATACTACCCAGTTCAAAAAGAACGATTGGCAGAACAGGAACAAACTGTGCATTCCAAACGGCTGGCAATGGATTTCTATGCCGATACTTCACGATTTCGGACAGAAGATACTTGAAGTAAAAATAAAAGACCCTGAAAAAAATCTTGCTAAGAACTGGCGTTCAATAAAAGTGATTTACGGAAGGGCTCCGTTTTTTAAAGACTACTCACCCGCATTTGAAGAAATTTACAATTCACAAAAGCAGTATGTTGCTGATCTTAACATCAGTATTATCAAAGCCGCCGCAGAGCATCTTGGTTTAAAAACAAAGTTTATTAAAAGCAGCGAATTGCCTGAGATCACCTCAACAAGTACTCAGGCACTGATTGATATAACAAAACATGTTAACGCAGATACTTACATTTCGGGCGCAGAAGGAATTAATTACCTTGATATGGATCTGTGGAACAGCACTGGACTAAAGATAATTTTTCAGAAATATACTCATCCCAGGTACAAACAATTCAATTCGCCGGAATTTCAGCCGTACATGAATATTCTTGACCTGCTTTTCAACTGCGGCCCAGAAAGTCTTGATATATTATTGGGAAAGATCCGGAAACAGGACTAAATCTCTGCGATCAACAGATTATCTGTAGTTTCTATATTGTAGCCAAGCGATGAAAATCTCTTCATAAGATCCTCTTTGCTGTATTTATCAGAATTATGAACTTCAATTATATACTTTCTGACTGCTTTTATTGACTCATCAGAAGAATTAAGCAGCATTGGGTATTCACTGCCTTCACAATCTATCTTAGCGTAATCAAAACCGTTCGCGCCTGTCAGTTCTTTCAATTTTTCAAACTTCACGCAGTCAACTTCTGTGACCCTGGATTGTGATTCATCAAATTCTCCGTCAATCATGGTATTGCATCCAGTCCATTCAAATGAATAGAACTTGGATTTCCCGTCAAAATCACTAACCGCCAGATTAAAGGGGGTAACATTTTTTACATTATTGCCTGAAAAGTGCTCATTCAAACGTACAAAAGTATCCGGAAAGGGTTCGAAAGAAAATATCTTCGCATTGGGGAATTTTTTTGAAATGTAAAGTGAAAAATAACCTACATTTGCCCCAATATCCAGAATATTGATTTGTTCATTACTATTCTCACCAAATTTGTAATCTTCATCAACAAAAACCTCAAATAAAGTTGTCAGATCCCCCTGATTTTTATTCACATTAAGCGCAAGACCGTTTCTTAGATTCAAACGATGAATATCTTTATCTTCTTTGGTTAAATATTTCAGCCGGTAAAAAGTTACCAGAGAGTTCAACTTCAGTTTTGAAGCCATTTTAAAAAAATTCGTGATCTTACCAGCCATGATATCAGTAGTATAAATATGAATTTAAGTTCACAAAATTAAACAAAGTATCAATTGAATACAATGTATAACATCCTTTTGGGGAAAAATGAAGACTTCCGGTATACTATTTAAAGAGAAACATTTTTAATTTAATTTCAGTTATATTTGAATTTATCAAGATAAAATCATATTAATGCTGGCGTTTACCTGCGATATAGACTGGGCACCCGAAGAGGTTATTGCTGATACGCTGAACATTTTTGAGATGTTCGGGGTAAAATGCACCATGTTTTCAACCCATCACTCACTTGAACTTACCAAGGCAAGCAGGCAGCTGTTTGAAATAGGTATTCACCCGAATTTCCATCCATTGCTGAGAGGGGGAAGTAACATTTCTTACGATGATATTCTTGATGAAATACTTGAAATTCACCCTGAAGCCGTTGGGGTCAGAACGCACACGATGATGCAGAGTATTCCATTGCTGCAGAAATTCGCGGATAAAAGAATGCTTTATGAAGCAAATACATTTATGCCATACCAATACGGCTTGAAAGCTTTCAAACTCTGGAATAATCTGATAAGAATTCCTTTTAACTGGGAAGATGATGTACACTGGGCTTATGGATATAGTTTTGAAGATGCCGGAATGGAAATAGATACAGATGAGCTTGTAATATTTGACTTTCACCCGATACACATTTTCCTTAATACCGAAAACAAATACAGGTATAATGAAGCTAAAAATTATATGAATGACACGAAGAAGCTTCTTGATTACAGGAACAGCGAAGTTCCCGGAACCCGTGATCTGCTGATGAATCTGCTGAAAAGATGCAAAGAAAAAGAACTGACAACATACCGGTTAAAGGATATAGCCTATACCTGCCTGGCAGAAGGATTACTGTAAATTAAATTTTATTATGAAGAATAATTTTAGATCAAAAAAAGTATTGGTTACCGGCGGTTTAGGATTTGTGGGAAGCAACTTGAGCATAAAACTCGCAGAACTTGGCGCAGACGTACTGATTGTTGATAATATGCTGCCAAGGCAAGGCGGAAACTTGTTTAATATAGAGCCGGTTAAGGATAAGGTTAAGGTAAATATATCCGATATCAGGAATTCTACATCGATGAATCATCTTGTAAAAGGGATGGATTATATATATCATATTGCGGGACAGGTAAACCATGTAGACAGCGTTAAAGACCCCTTAAATGATCTTTCAATAAACGTTGAAGGAACCCTTGTTTTGATGGAAGCGCTGCGCATGAATAACCCGGATGCCAAGGTAATTTTTACCGGCACAAGGGGTGAATATGGATCTTCTCTTACGCTTCCTGTGGCAGAGAACCACGCTATTAACCCGATCGGCATTTACGCAATAACCAATTTTGCCGCTGAAAGAATTGTGTTAACCTATCATAACCTTCATAACATAAAGTCGCTTTGTTTAAGAATAACAAACACATTTGGTCCACGCCACCAGATGGCGCACGATGAATACGGAGTATTCAACTGGTTCATAAGAAAAGCAATAGATAATGAAGTTATTCCCATCTTTGGAGACGGAAGAATATTGAGAGATTACCTGTACATTGATGACCTGACTGCATCTTTGATAAAAATAGCAGATTGCGGGACAGCTTACGGCGAAGTATATAACGTAGGTTCCGGCGTGCCGCTTAGTTTTATAGAACTTGCAAAAATGATTATTGATATCGCCGGCACGGGAAGTGTAGATCACACTGAATTTACCACAGAACGCAAAGCGCTTGAACCGGGAGATTATTACGCAGATATAACCCGAATAAAGAAAACAATAGATTGGGCACCCGAAGTAACACTTGATGACGGGATCAGAAAGACAATTGAATTTTATAAAAAATATAAAAAGCATTACTGGTAGTCCGATTTCCTTTTGTATAATACCCTTTGCTTACTCAAACTAAAAATTACCAAATGCATTCTAACAAAAAAGTCTTCCTGGGTCTTGAAAATATCGCCGGAATATTCACAAGCTTGAAAAAAGGATTTGAGCAAAACGGCATTCCAGCAGATTTTTACTCGTTGAGCAAGCATATTTTCGGGTATGAAACTGATAAGATCATCACATATTCAGAAAACTCCTTTATGCGGAAGCTCCAGAAATTTTCCCTGATCATCAGACTGCTTTTCAGGTATGATTATTTCATATTTGATTCTACGGGTTCCCTGCTGCCGGATTACAGAGATGTTAAGTTGTTAAGATTCTTTGGCAAAAAGACAATGGTTATCTTCACCGGCTGTGATATCAGGCTTCCTGAAATAGTTGAAAAGTACAGATGGAATCCGTGCCGTGACTGTCCCGTTGAATATAAAAAATTTACAGGCTGTGTTATTGAAACAAAACCCGCTAAAATAAAAGAAATTGAAGGAAATTTTGATATTCTGTTGAGCGCAGAAGAAGCCGCAGGTTCATTGAATAAGGATTTTCACACAGCATTATTCCCTATAGATACGGAAAAATTCAGCTATAAAGGAGTAAATCCTTCCGGGAGGCTTAAGATACTGCATGCTCCATCAAATCCTGTATACAAAGGTACGGGATATATACTTGCCGCTATTGAGAGGCTTAAATCTGATCACGATTTCGAATTCAAAGTTGTGAATAATGTTAAGGCTGATGAGCTTTATAAAGAAATTGCCTCCTCAGATCTTGTTATTGACCAGATGCTCGTAGGATTTTACGGGCTGCTTTCAATTGAGAGCATGGCAATGGGCAAACCGGTAGTTTGTTATATCAGAGATGACATTGCCGGCCATTCCCCTGCAGAAATGCCGGTAATTAATGCTAATCCTGATAATCTGTATGATGTCTTAAAAGGAATTCTAACTAATCCTTCAGTGCTTATACAAACCGGAATTCGCTCACGGGAATATGCTGAAAAGTATCACAATGCAAAGATAATTGCCAAACAGTATTATGAACTGCTTGAAAGGAAATAATCAGTTTGCTTAAGAGATTCTTCAAGGAATCACTAATCTACGGGCTTAGTACATATATACAGAAATTCATAGGTGTATTTCTGCTGCCATTGTATACTGCTCTGTTAACTCCCGAAGATTACGGTATCCTTGACCTGCTGGGTACAGTTGCAATAATCAGCATTTACCTTGTTGTTTCCGGCACCGATTCATCTCTAAGCTATTATTTCTTCCGCAAGGAACACGCCGAAGAGCGGCCTGTAATGGTATCATCAACCCTGATAATAAGATTAACATTTGCATCGGCCGCATTCTTGATTGTGGGACTACTTTCACATAAATTGACGTTCCTGATTTTCGGAAAGGATTATTCATTATTTCTTATCCTGACCGGCATATCGCTTGCGGTGCAGTCAATATATTCTTTCTTTACAGATCTTATAAGATTTGAAAAACGCCCCTGGGTGTTCACTTTCGTTTCAGTATCAAATCTGCTGGTAAATATTGGACTCAATATTTACTTCATACTCATACTTAAAAAAGGCGTTTGGGGCGCTATAATGGCAAGCGTCATTTCATATGGATTAATGGCGGGGTTTACAGTATTTTATGTTCTCAAAAGATATGGTTTCCATTTTTCAGGCAGGTGGGCTAAGAAAATACTGGCATACGGAAGTCCTTTGATAGGAACTGCATTCGCAGTATGGATACTCACTACAACTGACCGCTATTTCCTTGCACATTACCGCAATATTGCCGATATCGGCATTTATGCAGTTGGGTTCAAACTGGCATCATTTCTGGGATTGGTATCAGGCGCGCTTCAGATGGCCTGGTCTCCCTACGCAATGGATATACAGTATGAACCTAACGCGAAGAAAATATACGCAAAAGTTTTCTTTATATATTTTGTAGTAAATATACTTGCAGTGTTCTTCATATCAATGTTTTCAATTGATATTCTTAAGGTTTTTACACAGCCTGCGTATTATTCAGCCAAAGCAGTTGTTCCCTTTTTGTGCATGAGCGTTGTATTTTTCAGCGGGTATTTTATCGTTTCTATAGGAATTGCCGTTACCAAAAAGGCGCAGCATACTATTTGGATAACACTGACTGCCGCCGCAGTGAATATATTTATGAACTTCCTGCTAACCCCGGCTATTGGCGCAGTTGGAGCGGCATTATCCATAATGACAGCGAACTTTCTGATATTCCTGCTCACGCTTTCGGTTTCGCAAAAGCTCTACCCTGTTGATTACGGATACTTCAAAATAGCGGCATTATTTCTGCCTGCGGCCGCAATAGTTGCTGTGAGTTATTATTTTGACCTGAAACTTGCTGTAAGGATAATACTTGGAGTTGTTTACTTCATTTCTGCAGGAACCTACCTTTACCTGAATCTGAAAAACTCAGATGAAATGAAAATGATAATCAAGAAGATCAAAAGTATGAGTTCAAAAAATAAAGCTGCCGAAGCAGCTTTTGTACCTGATGACCTGCCGGAAAATCCGGCTTAGAATATTTAAATTTTCTGAACTCTTACCTGCATGATCCTGTTTCCTGATTTTTTAGTTATCACAAAGCTCATTCCCTTAAAATCAATTCTTTCGTATACTTCGGGAATGTGACCTGTGACCTTCTGCAAAAATCCATTGAGCGTCTGGTAATCAGGGTCTTCAGGCAGATTAGTTTTAAACCTTGAATTAAAGTTCTCTATTGAAATTATCGGGTTAACCAGATAGACGCCGCTTTTTTCACTCACAACTTCCTGTGTTTCGTCAACATCATATTCATCCTGTATCTCACCCACAATTTCCTCAATGATATCTTCAATTGTCACCAACCCTTCAACTCCTCCGTATTCATCTACTACAATAGCCATATGCACTTTATTTCGCTGCATTTCTTTCAGCAGGTTGCCAATTTGTTTGGTTGATGAAACAAAAAACGCCGGGCGGATAATATCCTGCAGAGCTATCAGCTCCCTGTGCTCTGATGCTGAAATGAGGTCTTTGGTGTAAATTATGCCAACAATGTTATCAATAGTTTCTTTGTATACAGGAATTCTCGAAAAACCTTCTTCGGTTACTTTTTGGAAGATCTCTTCGCGTGAATCTTCGAGATTAATAGCTATCATATGGTTCCTTGGAACCATGATCTCGCTTACCTGTTTATCATTGAATTCAAATATTTTCTCGATAAGCTGGTGTTCTGTTTGATCTATAGCTCCAGATTTTCTGCCTTCTGTGATTAGCAGGCGAAGCTCTTCTTCCGAATGAAAGCGTTCTGATTCTGTTACCGGCTGCATACCAAACATCCTGAGGATCAAATTTGCGGCACCGTTCAAAAACCAGATAAACGGACGGAAGATCCAATAAAAAATGTTCAGAGGATTAGCTACAAATAAAGTTGTGGCTTTAGCGTACCTGATGGCCATTGATTTTGGAGCAAGCTCTCCCAATACTATGTGCAGAAATGTAATCAGCACAAATCCTGATATAACGGATATTGTATGGATCACATTCGGATTATCAATACTTAAAATTGAAAGCAGTGGTGCCAGTATTTTAGCAGTTACCGGTTCACCTATCCATCCCAGTGCAAGCGATGTAATAGTAATACCAAGCTGAGTTGCTGAAAGATATTCATCCAGATGCGAAATAAGCTTCATAGCCATTCTGGCCCGGCTTTGCTTTTCTGCAAGGGTTTGGATCTGTGTTGAACGCACTTTAACAATTGCAAATTCAGCAGCCACAAAAAAAGCATTTGCCAATACAAGTGCTGCTACTGCCAGTATTTCAAAAAAAACACTGCCTAAATACATTTAAAGAGATTTTACTTTACAAAAATTTACACAAAAAACCGAACTTTTACTCACTTTTTTTACTGTAAATACATTATTTTCACTGTAAATATAACAAATATACTCATCAAAATACACTGCACTTTTATTTCTGTGCAAACCATGAAAGGAAGCTGAAAATGACTGAAACCAACACACACTCAGTAAAAACCACGGTAAACCTGGATAAATACTCCAAAACGGTATTAACCGTTATTGCGGTATGCCTGCTGCTTATTACAGTAAACATATACTTCGGACCGGGGGATGCAAATGCTTATGATACAGTTCAGGATGTTAACCTGAAATCAATTAACGGATATTCAATATCCGGTGGATACCTCCCGATAGATCTTCAAAGAATTGACGGAAGCTCCAGCAAAAACCTGAAGGTAGATATAAGTTCTGTGAACGGAAGAAGTGTTTTCGGTGATAAAATTCCGGTGGATATACAGGGAATCAACGGTCAATTCTTTATCGGCAGCGAGCTGCCTGTGAGAGTGAAGTAAGTTTTACTGTTTACTTTTGATCACCTTAACCTGCTTAATGGTATTACGCTGCTTGGAGCTTATTATGAACGTAAATCCTGAATAATCGATTCGCTCATACAATGCGGGAATGTGTCCTGTTACATAATACAAAAATCCGCCAAGTGTGTTATAGCCTTTATCCTGAGGGATAGAGGCTTTGAATTTTTCGTTAAATTCATCAACCGGAATAAACGGATTTACAAGGTACTCCTGGTCTTTTGCTTTTATTATATCGGGTGACTCAGTATCATACTCATCCAATATTTCACCCGTAATTTCTTCTATGATATCTTCCATCGTAACAAGTCCCTCAACACCGCCGTATTCATTCACAACAATACCCATGTGAACCTTACTTTTCTGAAAATCCCTGAGAAGTATTCCGATATTTTTTGTTTCTGAAACAAAATAAGCAGGGCGGATAATATCATGCAGAGTGATAAGCTCCCTGTGCTCAGAAGCTGAGATAAGATCTTTTGTGTAAATTATTCCGATAATATTATCAACGGTATCTTTATAAACGGGTATCCTAGAATACCCTTCTTCGGTTACAACTTCATATATCTTATCGCGGCTGTCGTTGATATTAAGCACTATCATATCGCCGCGGTGTACCATAATTTCTTTGGCAAGCTTATCATTGAAATCAAATATTTTTTCAATGAGCTGCTGCTCGGTCTTATCAATTACGCCGGCTTTTCTGCCCTGCAAAATGACCTGCCTTATTTCTTCCTGGCTGTGAATCCCGCTGTCATTTTCAAGCGGTTTAATTCCCATAAGCCTGATAATAAGCGCAGCGGAAACATTAAGCAGCCAAATGAATGGTTTGAAAATTTTGTAGAAAATCGTCAGAGGGTAAGAAAGCCATAATGCCGCGCTCATGTATTTCCTTATAGCGAAAGCTTTCGGGGCCAGCTCGCCGATAGTAATTGTAAAGTATGTAATTATCAGCAGACCGAAAATTACAGCAAGTGTCTGGCTGAATGAATCTGAAATACCCAACGCTATAAATGCGGGCTGCAGCAATTGAATGAAGATATCTTCGCCAACCCAGCCTAAGAGCAGGTTTACAAATGTAATGCCAAGCTGAGTAGCTGAAATATATTTATCAAGATCGCCGATAACACTTTTTGCCCGCTGTGCCCTTAAGTTGCCTTTGGCGGCGAGAGCGTCTATTTCAGCGGAGCGGACCCGGATAATGGCATACTCAGTCACCACAAAAATTGCGTTAACTAAAATCAGAATTACTATGAGTACAGCCTGTGTTAACAAATTATGTTCTGTTTGATTATTCTCTGCGAAATAAGACTTCAAAAGTCTCACTTCACTCCTCATTCCCAATCCGCCATGGCGGACCATTTTTTCCTTTGGACTCCTTTGGAGGGAATGTTTACGGCTCTTACATCAATTCCTCAGTTGTCCTATTCTATCTTACAAATTTAATAAAGCCAGAGACCAAAAATAATTCAAAAAAAAATGTAAGAATATTGAATCCTAATTACATCTCCCCCTCGTTCCCAAACTCCAGTTTGGGAACGTATTCTGTGCGTTGACTGTGCATGCCCGGCTTAGACGTGGTCAATGCGGGCATCAACGCAGTTGATGCAATCCTAACTCTAATACAATATTCTGAACTTAATAGTATGATCAATCCCCTTCAGATCATTTATCACTTTCGGGTCATATTTTTTGCTGATATCCGTAATAACATACCCAATAAGCTCATTGGTTTTAAGATACTGTCCAATAATATTAATATTATTCTGAGCGAATACGGCGTTGATCTTTGCCAGTATGCCCGGCATGTTATGGTGAATATGTATCAGCCTGTGCGCGTTTTCAAACGAAGGAAGCTGGATATTGGGAAAATTAACGCTGTAATATGAATTACCACTATTGATAAAATCAATCATCTTGCGCGGAACAAAATTGGCGATATCCTTCTGCGCCTCATCAGTGCTGCCGCCTATATGCGGCGTAAGTACAACATTAGGCAGACCCTGAAGCCTGCTTATAAACTTTTCATCATTACTTACAGGCTCATACGGAAAAACATCAACAGATGCGCCGCGCACCTTGCCGGAATTAATGCTGTTTACCAGTGCATCAATATCAACCACAAATCCACGGCTTAAGTTCAGGAAGATCACGCCTTCTTTCATTTGGCGGAATTCCCTTTCCCCAATCATATTGGTATTCTGCTCACTGCCATCAACATGAACAGTAACAATATCGGCTTTCTTAAGCAGCTCTTTTAATGAGTGGCATTTCCTGGCATTGCCAAGCGCAAGCTTTTCAAGCACATCATAGTAATAAACCTCCATACCCATATCTTCCGCTAGGACCGAGAGCTGTGAGCCAATTTTACCATAGCCGATTATCCCAAGCTTCTTGCCCCGAACTTCAAAGCTGCCATGTGAGGATTTATCCCAAACGCCGTTGTGCAGATTACGGCTTTTATCAAATATGCCGCGCATAAGCAGGATAATTTCACCCACAACAAGCTCAACAACACTCCTTGTATTGCTGAAAGGCGCATTGAATGTTATTATTCCCCTGCTTAAGCAGGCATTCAGGTCAATTTGATTTGTACCAACACAAAACGCGCCAACTGCCAGAAGCTTTTTAGCTTTGGCAAGTACTTTTTCTGATACAATGGTTTTGGAGCGAATGCCAAGAATAGAAACATCCTTTATTCTTTCGGCAAGTTCATCTTCGCCAAGGCTCCTGGCAACAGATTCCACCATATAGCCTTCTGCTTTAAAGAGCTGCATGGCATCTTTGTGGATATTTTCCAGCAGCAGTACTTTTATTCTGTTCTTTGGGTATGATATACTCATTGGTAATTTGGATATATATAAAAATTCATCAAAGCTTGGTGTAACATGGTCGGCTTTTTTCATAACTGAAAGCCGCTCAATATTCTCGGTGAATGCGTAGAATTTTGAAATTAACCCGGATTCTTTACGCTCAAAATCAGTGTGGCCATCACCAATGGCAATAAGCTCACCCTTTAATTTCAGCCTGCGCAGCTGTTTAACCTTACCTCCCGCCTGCGCCAGCAGGCAGGCTTTATCAAAACCTGTGATTTTGCCCTTATTGCTGTAAACAAATGAATTCGCGTAAACATTCTTTTCCGGAATTCCGAACCTCTCCACAACCGGGTTGATATACTCTTTGAATCCGCCTGATATTACAATTATACTTTCAGAGTACTTCCTGAAAAAATCTTTGTTTGATGTTACTGATTGCGATACCATTTTTTTCAGCTTCTTTACAAGCTTTTCAATATGGGTTTTATCTGCATTCAATAACGCAATACGTTTAGCCAGTGATTCGGGGAACTTCATCACGCCATTCATTGCAGCATCGGTAAGTTCTCGGATCTGAACACATAAGGCTTCCTTTTCAGAGCGGGCCTTCAAAGATATCTCAGCCAATTCATCAAGTGCCTCAACCTTAATGAACGTACTATCGAAATCAATAATAAAATAGCGGTCTGTTTTCATAAATAAAAAATGACCAGCTTTTTATGCCGGTCATTTTTAATGGAATAATTATTTAGAATTATATATGAATAATATCATTATACACTACAAATGCCATGAATGCCATCAGGATGATAAATCCTACATTCTGCACTACAATCTGAATCTTGTGTGAAACAGGCTTGCGGAAAATTCCCTCGTAAAGCAGGAACATAAAGTGTCCGCCATCAAGCGCGGGGAATGGCAGGATATTGATTATCGCAAGCGTAATTGAAAGCATTGCCATAAAGCCAAGGAATGAAAGGAAACCGCCTTCGGCTGACTGTCCCGCATACTGAGCGATCTTAACGGGTCCGCCAACAGCCTTGCTGAAAGCTATATCACCCTTTATTATCTTCCACATTGATTTAACAAACAGCACTACGCCGTAGTGCCACAGGTCGTTAAAGCCCTGGGGTATTGCGGAAATTACGTTATAATTTATAGTCTTAACTGTACCTGTATATTTGCCAATGCCTATGCCTATTGTGCTATCAGCAGCGGGTTTTACAATGCCATTCATCACGGTGCCGTTCCTGTTCCATTTAACGGCTATATCTTTTCCGGCATTGCCTTTTATGATATCAACGAACTGCTGTGAGTGTGTTATAGGTATTCCGTTTGCCTCGGTGATAACATCACCTTTCTGCAAACCAACATCTTTAGCCGGACCCGATTCAGCAACCTGCTGTATCATCGGTTCCATCTGCGCGGGGAAAATACCGAATGAACGCTCATTTAATTCTTTCAGGTCACCTTTGGGGATAAAAATATCTTTTTCTGTGCCGCCAGTTTTAACCCTCAGCGAAACATCTTCGCCCATCGCTTCGATAAATACATATCCTCTTACATCATCCCAGTAATTCACGGGATTACCGTTCACTGCAACTATCTGAGAGCCGGGCTGAATGCCGTACTTCACAGCAATTGAATTTGGCGTAACGTAACCAACTGTGTTGGTTTCCATTTTCTGTTTGCCTTCAACAAGGTTGATGGTGTAGAATATCGCGAACGCCAAAAGAGTGTTCATGATAACACCTGCTGTGATAACGAACATTCTCTGCCAAACAGGCTTTGAACGGAATTCCCACGGCTGCGGCGGCTGGTTAACGAAATCCTTATCCATGCTTTCATCTATCATACCGGCAACCTTAACATATCCGCCCAATGGAAAAATACCAAGTCCGTACTCAGTATCACCCTTAACGAATTTAAAGATGCGGAGATTGAAGAAATCGAAGAACAGATAGAATTTATCCACCTTCATTTTGCAAAGCTTTGCCGCGGCAAAGTGACCGAACTCGTGAACAAAAACCAGTATCACGATCGTTATAAGAAAATAAAGAATTGTGCTTACTACATCCATATTATTTTGTTTTTCTCCTTTTGCTATCTATAACCAAAAAAGAAGCTACAGCGCAATGTTACTATTTAAATACTCTTATTTATTTAACTCAGTTTTTAATCTTAAACAAGCTCAGTGGCTGAATCATAAACGAACTTTCTCGACCAGCTATCGATGCTTACAATATTTTCAAGGCTTGGTGAAACATGATTTTCGTGTTTATCCATTGCGCTTTTTATAAGCGCGGGAATATCGGTGAACCTTATTTTTTCCTTCAGGAAGAGATCAATTGCAGCCTCATTTGCCCCATTCAATACAATTGGATAAGAACCACCCGATTTTATTACATCATATGCCAGCTTAAGGCACTCAAATTTTTCGAGGTCAGGCTCATCAAATGTCAGATTTTTCAGTTGTTTAAAATCAATTCTCGGGAAATCTGACTTAATTCTGCCGGGATAAGTTAACGCGTACTGAATAGGTACTTTCATATCAGGCACCCCAAGCTGCGCTTTCACTGAGCCATCGGTGAATTCCACCATTGAGTGGATAACTGACTGCGGGTGTATCAAAACATCTATATTTTCCGCTTCTATATTGAACAACCATTTAGCTTCAATAATTTCAAATCCTTTGTTCATTAAAGTGGCGGAATCTATTGTTATCTTATTACCCATCACCCAGTTAGGATGCTTTAATGCCTGGGCAACAGTTACAGAATTCATTTCTTCCTTTGTGAGCTCCCTGAAGGGTCCCCCTGAAGCGGTTAAAATTAACCGCGATACTTCCGCAATCGGTTCGCCCTGCAGGCATTGCAGTATTGCGCTGTGCTCGCTATCGATCGGCAGCAGATGTGATTTACTTTCACGGAGCATTGAATAAATAAGCTCCCCTGCTACAACCAGCGATTCCTTATTGGCAAGCGCTATATCTTTGCCATGCTTAATGGCTTCTATTGTAGGTATAAGTCCGCTGAAACCAACCAGCGCATTTACAACAAGCTCAAAATCATCCCGTGAGGCAATTTCGTTGATGCCCTGCTGACCACACAGAATTTCGCATTTATGATTTAAAGAACGTGACTTAAGATCATTAAAGCTTGTTTCATTGAAAATTACCGCGGCTTTTGGCTTAAATTCTTCAATCTGCTCTGAAAGAAGCTCAACATTTGAGTTAGCCGAAATATATTTTACCGAAACGGGATATCCGTTCCTGTTCAGATTTCTGACAACTTCGAGCGTATTTCTTCCTATTGAACCTGTAGAGCCTAAAACAGCGATATTCTTCATTATAACGTATATATTTGGTAATTTAGCGTTTATTTATGAAAGTTAGTATGCTAATTTTGGGGCAAGGAAACCTGCGGAAAATGAGTGGAATTGTGAAAATTTATCGAATGACTTCAAGTCATCCGATGAAAATGGGTAAATTAATAATTTTTGAAAATTACCCCTTTGTTGGTGTTTAGCGTAGCGTCACCAACAACAAATATCAAATGAATGGCAAATTAATAATTTCTGAAAATTGTATTGTTAATATACTATTAATTTAATATGTTAAAAATAACCTAATGTAATTTGTTATGAAAAAATTATATTTTATCCTTTCTTTAATTTGTTTATCATTTTCATTAAATGTCCATTCTCAGGATGGCTGGTTCTGGCTTAATCCTTTGCCGCAGGGAAATTATTTAACTGATGCAGAATATGCCGGAAATAACATCGTGTATGTATCAGGTTATGGCGGCACAATGATGAAATCTACAGATAACGGGGTATCGTTCTCGGTAATGCAAAATAAAGAATGCGGTGAATCGATAATTTTTATTAATGAGCTGACAGGATTTTCCAATTCAACCAATGGAATATTAAAGACCACTAACGGCGGAAATAACTGGCGGTATATACCCGCGCCGGTTGATTCTGTTATGGGTTATCACAGCAATAATTTGATATATGGGATTAGAAACGATGAAGTTTTTTTAAGCATGGATTTAGGGGAAAGCTGGAATTCAAGTTTAATAGCTTATCTGGATGAATTCTTATCATTTATATATTTTATTGACCAAAACACAGGTTATTGTTCCGGTTTTAGAACAAACACAAATGTATGCAGCATCTATAAGACCACAAATAGCGGATTAAATTGGAATAGTATTAACACTAGTCTTAAATACAATATACCTAATATGTATTTTTTTGATCAACAAAAAGGATTGGCTTTGATTCTCTCAAGCAGGTCTTTATTAATTAAAACCAGTAATGGATGTTTAACATGGGATACAATATCAGCCATCCCTTTTATTCCACAAAAGTTAATATTTTTTGATAATAACACAGGTTATATTAAAGGTCCATATTCTATAGTTACTACAACAGATAGCGGATTAAACTGGAATACTGTAAATACGACACACAATACTTTTCTGAAAAATTTAAATGAAGGCATTGGTTTTGATATTGAAAAAACAAACTTTTTTTACAGAACCACCAACCAGGGTACCACATGGTATTCAATTACTAATGGAATATATGATAATTTTACTTCTGTTACTTTCCTGAACCAATTAACCGGATTTATCAGCGGCAAAAACAAAATTTATAAAACTACCAATAGGGGCATAAACTGGACTGATTACTATTTGGGACTGGACAGCATCGCCGGACCTTTTGTTGATGAATTGACATTTATTGATAACAATACCGGTTATGCAGCAATAAATCCGGGGAAAATTGCAAAGACAACAAATTGCGGTTTGAACTGGAATATATATTATATTGGTCAAAATTATTCATCACCAGTAATATCTTTTCCATCAGCTGATACAGGATATTTAGTAACTTACGAGGGTTTTTTCTATAAGACTATTAATGGCGGGGTAAATTGGATTTACATGGAAAGATTACTGCATGGCGCATTTCAGGATTTAAAATTTGTAAACAATATTACCGGTTTTGCCAGTGCTTCAGGTTCTTATGGTGGTATTGGTAAAATATTGAAAACAACAAATCGCGGAAATAGCTGGACAGTCACTCAATTGGACTCTATAATGGTTGTTCAAGAACTTTTTTGTACAGAAGATAATTATATATATGCAGCAGGTTATAAATACAGCAGTAAAGGAGTAATATACAGATCTACCGACTATGGTTTGAGCTGGAGCTATAATATTTTCCCATCTTCAATATTTTCAATTCACTTCCCTACCACCGGTATAGGTTATGCAGCTTCTTCAAATAACTCAATTTACAAAACTACTAACAGAGGAGATAATTGGTATCGTACTTATTGTATAAATGCTTCAAATAGTGAAAGTCTCTATTTCACTGATAGCATTACAGGCTACGGAGCAGGTTTTAACGGCCAAATTATCAAAACCACAACAGGTGGCGGTGTGCTCATAAGCGTTGAGCCGCAAAGTTATATTGTACCTCATACTTTCACTTTATTCCAAAATTATCCAAATCCGTTTAATCCGAGTACGAAAATAAAGTTCGATATTCCCAAAGCTATGAACGCATCGCTTAAGATATACGATATTCTGGGAAGAGAAGTTTCAGTTATCGTGAATGACTTCCTCATCCCCGGCACATATTCATTTGATTTCGACGGCAGTAATTTTTCAAGCGGCGTGTATTTTTATGTATTAACCGGTGAAGGGTTTGTAGAATCCAGAAGGATGGTGTTGATAAAATGAATATTTTTAAAAAACTTAAATTTTTCTTATTTCTTTTAATATTAATTAATTGTAAATCTTTTTCACAGGATGGATGGTTCTGGCTTAATCCTTTGCCGCAGGGAAATTATTTAACTGATGCAGAATATGCCGGAAATAACATCGTGTATGTATCAGGTTATGGCGGCACAATGATGAAATCTACAGATAACGGGGTATCGTTCTCGGTAATGCAAAATAAAGAATGCGGTGAATCGATAATTTTTATTAATGAGCTGACCGGATTTTCCAATTCAACCAACGGAATTTTAAAAACAACCAACGGCGGAAATAACTGGAGATATATACCCGCGCCGGTTGATTCTGTAAATGATTTCAGTACTTCACCTCAAATTTCACTTTACGGCTTAAAAAATAATAAAGTTTATATCAGCAATGATCTTGGTGAGAGCTGGAACTTGAGCCTTACAGCTTATCCTGATAACATATTTTATTCACTTCACTTCCCAACAAACAATATTGGTTTTGTAGTGGGATACAAACCAACTGTATTTAGCAGCAGCAGGATACATAAAACTACTAACGGCGGTATAACATGGGATACGATTCCCGTAAATTTCAGGTTCAGGACAAATGGGGTATATTTCCTGAATGCTCAAACAGGTTTCGTAACAACTTTTGCGAACAGAAACCTCTTGTTAAAAACCACTAACGGCGGGGCGGGCTGGGATACTGTATATAATTTTATAAATGGTACTGCCGGACAAATAAAATTTTTCGATCAGAATAACGGTTACATCAGAGGAAACAGCGATACCTGGCTGACTACCAATCAGGGCAATAACTGGACGTATTCTTATAAATCCAAAAATACTTTTCTTAAAAATTTTAATGATGGGATAGGACTGGATAGATATTTTTTGTTCAGAACCACAAATGGCGGAACTAACTGGTTAGACTTGACAAGCGGATTTATGGATAGTTTTTATGATGTGACTTTTATTAATTCTAATACTGGTTTCACAGGCGGGAATAACTTCATTTATAAGACAACAAATAACGGAATAAACTGGACTCCTTACTATTTGGGATTAATAACATATACAGGGGTAAACAGCATAGTTTTCCCCGACACAAATACAGGTTTTGCAGGTATTGATGGCGGCAGATTTGCGCGTACAACAAACGCAGGAGTAAATTGGCAGATCCTAGAAACAGGACAAACAGATCATTTGTACGGGATATCATTCCCTTCGGCAGATACAGGTTATGCAGTTACTAAATGGGGCTATAATATTAAAACAATTAATGGAGGTTTAAACTGGTCTCCTGCAGTTAATGATTCTTGTCAATATGAGGTTGTTTCATTTCTGAATAGTTTAACCGGTTTTACAGGAGGTCATAAAAACGCCTTAGATAATGCAATTATTAAAAGAACTACGAATGGTGGGAATAGCTGGACTGCTTATTATCCAGACTCTATGTATAATGTTAGAGACTTATGTTTCAGTCCGAATAATACTTTTTTTGTAGCAGGATACAAACTTAACTCCGTAAACTTTAATGGTGTCATTGCCAGAACAACAAATTTGGGTGATACATGGACTATTCAGGGATTCCCGGACAGAATTTCCGCAGTTTATTTTTATTCTGCTTTGACCGGTTATGCTTCAGCAGAAAATAACATCATGTACAAAACTACCAATGGCGGCGAAAACTGGTTTGCAACATATTGTGTTAATTATTTCAGTTCATATGGTTTGTATTTTACAGATGACAACACGGGTTATGCTGTGAGTCCGTACGGCCAAATTATCAAAACCACAACGGGTGGCGGTGTGCTAATCAGCGTTGAGCCGCAAAGTTATGTTGTACCGCACACTTTCAATTTACACCAAAATTATCCAAATCCGTTTAATCCGAGTACGAAAATAAAGTTCGATATTCCCAAAGCTATGAACGCATCGCTTAAGATATACGATATTCTGGGAAGAGAAGTTTCAGTTATCGTGAATGACTTCCTCATCCCCGGCACATATTCATTTGATTTCGACGGCAGTAATTTTTCAAGCGGCGTGTATTTTTATGTATTAACCGGTGATGGGTTTGTTGAGTCGAAGAAAATGCTGTTGGTGAAGTGAGATTTTAAGAATTGAATTTGTTGTTGGTGACAACACCAACAACGTGGAATTCTAATCGTTCAATTTGTAAATCAAAATATTACCCCCTTGTGTTCCCCCTCCTCAGGGGGAAATGATATGAAAGCAAAGGCTTCATGATCGATTTCCGTATCAGGCATGCACCTGAAATTAATATGTAATTTTAGCCGTTTACAGTTAGTAACACGCAAAATATGTTCATTGTATATATTATTAATATTAAATACATTTAGCACTTATATTCCAAAAAAAGTAAATAACAGAGTTTGAAAAAGAGAATAATCTTCATTTTATCGGCAGTTTGCGGAGTTTTAGCCTTAAATTCAATCAATTTTATGGGGTGCGATTCCGGCAGTCCCACTGCAATTGGCGAACCGGTGAGCTTTACTCGCGATATTCAGCCTATTTTAGCGCAGAATTGCAGCTTCCCCGGGTGTCATAATTCAACCAACCGTCAGGCAGGGCTTGATCTTTCAAGCTGGGAATCATTGATGTTAACAGGCTCAACATTCGGCGCTGAAATAATTCCCTACAACGCCAGGTGGAGCCATATGACAATGCACATTAACCGTGTTGATACCAACATTTCACCTTTTTCAGAACCGCTCATGCCGCAGGCATTGATGCCGTACACTAATGGAATGCCGCTTGCGGGAAATCAATTGATGAAAATTGTTGACTGGATCAACCAGGGCGCAAAAAATGATAACGGGCAGGTTGCGTTCCAGAACATAACGAACAAAGCTTTTATTACAAACCAGGCAAGCGATTATGTTGCGGTCGTGAATCTGGATAACAAACACCTTGTAAGGCTTATAGATGTTGGCGGCAGGGATAATGCCACACAGCCGCTTGACGCGCCGCACGTAATTACAGTTGATAACCAGGGCAGGTATTTTTATGTAAGCCTTATAGCCGAAGGTTACCTTGAAAAATATGACGCCATGACATATGAAAGGGTCGGCAGGATGTTCGCTGGTAATTCACCTGCGCATATAATTCTTTCCAATGACGGCACAAAAGGATGGTATACCAATTTTGACGCTACACTTGCGCAGAAAGAAATGAAGGAGTTCGATACACAGTCAATGACCATTACACGTGTAATTGATGAATTCCGTATGACCAAACCGCACGGCTTAAGGCTCACCCATAATGAAGAGTATGTTTTAATGGCTACCGAGGGCAGTGAGTTTTTATATCTCATTCAGGCTTCAACCGGGCAGATAATTGATATCTACCCTGTAGATCCTTCTGTTCCGCCTAACGGCAACGGTACAAATAATTTTGTTCCATACCAGGTATCAATCACACCTGATGATAAGTACGCGTATATTACCTGCCTCAAATCAAATGACGTGCGTGTGTTTGATATGATGAGCAGGGCGTTTATTTTAACAATACCGGTCGGTTTAAATCCGCTGGCGCAGGAAATTTCACCTGATGGCAGGTGGTGTTACGTGCCTAACCGGAACTCCAATTCAGTTTCAGTAATTGATCTGACAACTAACACGGTTGTTAAAACAATATCAAATGTTGGCGCGCAGCCGCATAAAATTGATTTCACCGCTGACGGGCATTACGCATATGTTACGTGTGAATCTGTTTCCGGCGGATTTGTACACCATCCGCCAAGCGCAGGCAAAACACCGGGGACTACAGCTGTAATTGATGTCTGGGCGGGTCATAACAAGGTTAAAGATATTGAAATGGCATCCTTCCCCGCGGGTATTTGTATCACGCCGGGTTTGGGGAATTAGGTTTTATTTTGGATTGCATTGATTGCGGATGCCCGGCTTAGACGCGGTCAATACATGCATCAACACAGTTGATGCACTCCAAAAAAGCGATTTATAAAAAACATCATTAGACTATTGAAGTCTTATGATTTAAGGATAATTTTTTTGATGATAAAATTCAGCGTTATACTTGTATTATTTGCTTCCATTGTTTTTTATTCTTGTGGTGATGATTCAGGTATTGTGACATCACAGAACAAAGGAACACTCACAGTAAACAGGCTGCAACAGCTTGATAAAAATGTTGAAGGCACTTATGAACTCTGGGGCAGTATTGAAACCGGACTTGATCATGGTGAGAACGCATACCGCAGCCTTGGCAGGTTCGCAATTAATGCCTCAGGTCAAATTACCGATACATCCGGGAGCGCATTTTCGCCAAATTTAGGCAAAATAGCCAATATCAATAATGTAAATGATGTTATAATCACAATTCAGCCTCCCGGTTACAGCGATACTATACCCAGCAATATAAAAATTCTCGGCGGGGCAAAACATCTGCAGGGCACGGAGCTTGTTTTTGATTTGTCCATGCATTACAGTGATATTCTTCCGGTATCATCCCAATTTTCTTCAGCGCAGGGGAAATTTCTTCTCGCATCACCAACTACAGGAACAGCTTCATCTCAGTATCAAAAAGGTATATGGTTTACACAGGATACAAACGGCACAACTGCGGGGATAACTCTCCCCGCACTGCCCGATACCGCGGAATGGACCTACCAGGCATGGGTTGTCAGTATTCCAAACACATCATTCAAATATAATATCGGCAGATTTGATTCCCCGAACTTAAGGGATAACAACCAGCTATGCGAGCTTACGGGCGGTTTGATATGGAACGTTCCGGGTCACGACTGGCTGCAATCAAATTGCCCGGGAGGCGGTCTTCCGGATATACAGAGCCTGAATAACGATTACCATGTTATAATAACACTTGAACCAAGATATGAACAGGGTTCCGCTTTGAACAAACCGTTTTACCTGTGGATATTTGAAAAGAGTATAAATATCCATCCTTTCGGTACAGTTCAGGATATGACAAATTCTTTCGGCTCAATCGAGCCTTCTGCACAGCTAAGACTTTCATCAAATTAAATTTAATAATAACAAAACCCGGTAAATATATTTTACCGGGTTTCTAAATTCCCTGATACTTAAACTTATAAAATCTATTTCACAAGTATCATCTTCTTTGTTGAATTGAATTTTTCTGTTTTAAGCGTGTAGAAGTAAACACCGCTTGACAGATTTGAAGCGTCGAATTCATATGTATATTCACCCTTAGGCATATTTTTATTCAGCAGCACGGCAACTTCGCTGCCTGTGATATCATAAACCTTTAATCTAACGTAATCAGCCTTGGGAATTGAGAATTTAATATTTGTTTTGGGGTTGAACGGGTTCGGGTAATTCTGCCCCAATGAAAACTTATCAGCAACTTCGCTGCTGCCAATTATTCCGATAGGTATATTTGCCGTACTTATTTCATACATCGATCTGCCGTGCGTACCCGCGCAAAGTATTTGCGCGCCCTGATGATAATTGATATCAAACACAGGTGCATTGGGTAAACCCGTGCCAAGTATAGCCCAGCTTGCACCAAGATTTGTAGTGTAATATACACCTGCATCGCAGCCAACAAACAGCACTGAATCGCGGGCTTCATCTACTATAATGGAGTTGGCAGGAACGTTAAGCAGATTACCTGAAATATTGTTCCAGCTAGCGCCGTAATTTGTTGTACGGTAAATGCGGGTATTCTTTTCATCTACATTAAATCCGCTGAGAGTTACGTAAGCTATTGCGGGATTCCGGCTATCGCATCTTACGTCGGTAACGTATCTTTGCGGCAATATACCTGTAACATCGGTCCAGTTGACTCCGCTGTTTGTTGTTACAGAAATTTTGGCATCATCTGTACCGGTATAGATAACCCTTTCACCGCCTCCAAGAGCGGCGCTGGTGATACATGTGATAGTACCAAGCCTACCGTTTGGTCCGCGTGTAAGGTCACCACTGATAGCTGTCCACGATGTTCCGCGGTTTGTTGAACGGAAGAGCATATGGCTGCCTACGTAAAGTATAGCAGGATTTACATTATCAAGAATATATGGAGTTGACCAGTTGAACCTGCCGCTTAAGCCTCCGGTAATATCTGAAAATGATACACCGTTATTTGTGCTTCTGCCCAGTCCACCGTTTTGCGATGTACAGTAAATAATATTAGAGTTAGTATAATCAACATGAGCGGTAAACCCATCACCGCCGTATATAACTTCCCAGTTATCTGTTCCGCCGGTAAAAGTGATCTTAGAGCCGTTATCCTGAGAGCCGCCTATCTTACGCAGCGGATTAAGGTAATCAATATTCGTCGCATAGAATTGCGTTATCGGAAGGTCATAGCTTTTTACCCAAGGCGCATTGCCTGTTGATGTTTCAAAAATGCCGCCGTCATTTCCGCAAATTAAGTTGTTCGGACTTGCAGGATTTATCCACAGCACATGCTGGTCAGGATGCTGCTGGTCAAAAGTACCGCTGTATGAGTTGGTTAAGTTAACCCAGCTTGTACCGTTAGTTGTTCTGAAAATATCAACACTGCCTATATATACTTTATTCGGATCAGTTGGGTCAACTTCTATCAATCCAAAGTACCAATCAAACCCCGACGATGATACTCCTGACATGGACATGGTTGTCCAGTTGAGTCCTTTATTGGTTGACTTATATATACCACTGATATTGTTACCCGTTGTAGTCTTAAAAATTGAATAAACATAGTCAGGGTTCGATTTTGCAACTGCAATGCTTATCCTGCCCGTTGTTGAGCTTGATGCGGGAATTCCATTTGAAACCCCAAGCTGCTGCCAGTTGGCTCCACCGTTTGATGAGCGGTAAAGTCCGCTTGATATACCACCTGTTTTGGATATTGATGGTGGGGTGCGGATACGCTCCCACATCGCGGCGTAAACAATATTCAGGTCATCCGGTGATACTTTAACATCGACACCTGAAGTTGAATCAGATACAAATAAAACTCTTGCCCAGTTAACACCGCCATTGGTTGATTTGTATATACCTTTATTCTGCCCGAACGAGCGAAATGCCATTACAGATGCATATACAATATTGGGGTTTAAAGGATGTATTTCCATTGAAGGAATATGCAGTGCTTCGGTTAAGCCAACAAGATTCCACGTATCGCCCATATCGGTTGATTTGAGCACACCGAATCCGGGGTAAACATCAATTGCGCTGTTGCCTTCACCTGTTCCGCAGTAAATAATATTCGGATTTGAAGAATGCATTATCAGCGCACCAACAGAAAGACTTGGCCACTCATCGGTTTTAGCAACCCAGTTTGCCCCGCCATTTGTTGTTTTAAATATTCCGCCTGCTGCCGCCCCAATTATGATGATATCCGGATTTAACGGATTTACTGCTATTGCGGTTATCCTTCCGCCTATATTATATGGTCCGTTAGGCGTCCAGTTAAGTGCAGATGTGGGATTATCCATCTGTTCCATAACCTTTTTTTCTTCCATTGCACCGAAGTACTTATCGTATGGAATATCACCTTCCGGGTATGAACGCTGGTAATAGAACCAGTCACCGGGAGCATTTTTTTTGTATTTTAATTCAGCTAAATTTGAACCGCTCTCAAAAAGACCGGAAACAAACAAAAGCCCGAAAATGACTAATATAGAGGGCAATAAAAGAAGAATTTTTCGCATAAAATGAGTTTTTTTTGTTTAGATCAATGTTTCAATTTAGTGAATTAAAGGTCTTTTTGGAATGCAATAATATTGAAGTAATTTACAATTAAAAGGACACAAAAATTTTCAGCCGTGAATTTATTTGAATTCTCACACAGAAAGATCCAATTAAAATATTCAACGGAGATTATTTTGTGTCCAAAAATTTTACAGATTTTTTTTTTGCTTCTCTATTGTATTGCCAGAAGGTAATCCTGAACTTTCATTATGATACCTTTACTTTCGTTGTTACCAAGCTCTAAAAACGCTCCGCTAAGCATATTCTGCTTGCAGAAAACCTTATCATCTTTGATATAATAAGCTATAAAATACTCTTTGCCATTATCATACCCCGAGCTTTCAAAACAGCGAAGGTTCTCTTTCTCAAAAAAGATCTGCTCACTGTGCGAAAGGTTATCGGTTGTTGATATTTTGATAAGTTTACCTTCACAATAGAAAGCTGTAATATCTATACCCGAAGGAAGTGTCACATTTACGCTTCGCGCATTTAACAGGCTGTTTTCAGCAGTCTTTCTTGCTTCTTCTGATTCCGAAATTTGGTTTTCATCGCAGCTAAGCTGGCTGTATATTCCCTGCTGCAAAGCTGCCTGTGTGATAAAAAGTACCGTTAAATAAGTAATAAGTTTCATTTCAGATCCATCAGTTATTATCCCCCTGTACATCCTGATACCAAGAAGCCTGTCAGATCATTAAATTGGGGGTAATTAACAGATACTGACAGGCTAATGATTTTTAAAAAGTCCGGTTATTTCTTCCTGCGAATAGCAAAGAATGAAATAGCAAGACCTGCAAAAGCCATCAATGGAAATTCCATGCCAAAGAGTCCGCATTTTTTTCCTTCATTTTTTACTGTTGCGGTCATCTCAATATCATTCTTAAGATCAGCAAGTGTTTTTTCATAAATGATCTTCTGGCCGTCTTTTCTGCCGTTAGTCTTTAAAACTTCAGCCGGCATATCAAACTCGTAATTTAATTTTATATCACTTGAACCCATGTTACCGGCGTTGGAGGTATCCTTCAGAAGTGTATAGTTGAAATCCATTCCTTCTTTACCCTCTTTCCATGATGCTTTCACTTTTTCAAATCCTTTTGCTGAGGTTATATCATTGATATTCTTGAAAGTGAGATCAACGGTAACATGTTTTGTTGAATCATCAAGTTTCTCTTCGACTTTAACGCCTGAAACCTCAGTATTTGAGGATGTATAGTTCTGCTTGGCTTTGGCTTCTTCAAAACTGAAACCTCCGAGATCTGAGCTTGATTTAACATTAGACATTTTAGTCCAGTAGTGCACTTTCATTGAACCGGAACCATCCTGCTTAAGAGTGGTCTTCTGTTCAACATTAACACATCCTGCAAGATAAAATGCAAAAACAGCCAAAATGGCTGAAAAAATTACAAAATTGCCCCTGTAAAACGTTCTTTTTGATCTTTCTGTGTTTGACATTTTTACTCCTTTAGAGTTTTTTGATTTTTAAATACATACAAAGATATAACTTAAGTGAATTGTATAAAAATCAAATTCTATGTAATTTGTTGCATGTTTTTATAATGGTAAATGGACCTGAAAAACCCCAAATATAACCCGTTTTTTGTAAAGGATTACTTCATTTTTGAATATGGGGCAATTCCCTCTGAAGTACGAGAAAAATTCATAAAGAAAGTTCTCAAACGCAAGGGAGCTTATTCGCAAAAGAATATCCGGCTATTGCAATTCCTCGAAAATACGGTCAGATCAGGGAAATTTGATGAAAATGAATATTCAGGATTGATCGACTTCATGGCTGTAAACAGCAGAATGCTTGACTGCCACAAATCCAGATTGATAAAACAGCTTCGCGAATTCTATTTCGGATGGGAGGTCATTAAAGGTGAGAGTGAAATAGAAACGATCAGAAGAAGATTTTCTGCCGGCATGCTTCGTGAAGCCAGAACTGAACTGATACAGCTGGAGAAGAAGATCCCGGATCAAAAATGCTCTGCTGAACAGAATACACAACTTTACGAAATATATGAAAAACTTTTTCAATATTATTATTTTACCCGTGATTTGCGAAGGACCAATCTTTATTTTGGCAGAGCCCGGAAATTGTGTAAGAGGATCCTGAGTTCCAAATCACTTTCAATGCACAAGGCCGAAATTAAAGCCAGGTTCACTTTATTGATAAGCTACAAGCTGACCATGAATCGTTTTAAACGAGGTAACCTGGAAATGGCTTTAAAACAGCTGACAGGTTTGCTTAACTCAGATAAAAACGCGATACCGGCAAATCTCCGATGCAGGATCTATCACAGGTGCGGTTTATTGTTTAATATCCTCCGTGATAAGGAAAAATCAATCAAAGCATTTCTATCTGCAAGAGAGCTTGCCGCAAAGCATAACTTTGAAGCAGAGTTTATTCTTTCTGAAAGTTTTCTCAAAATTCGAAACTTCACTGATAACAATCACCTCGCGGCGGAGTACCTAGAGTTTCATAAAACAAATTTCCCTAAAATGCTGAAAGCGCGAACAGATGTTTCGCAGCTTCTTGAATTCGAACTGAATTACCTGCGGTTCTTAATTTATGCAAGTGACCCGCTTGCGGAAGAAATAACCTCAGATTATTTATCCAGGCAGATCCTCTACTCCCGCAAGGCTGATGCACTTAACAGCTGGTATCTTGAATTGAGCGACCAGCACTCAAGCAGTGTATTTGAATGGAAAAAAAACGGTGAAAGGTACTCAGTGAACGTTGATAAGAATATTTTATCTGCATTTACAGAAATGAACAGGATATCTGTACGAAAATTCAGTAATATTTACTCTGCTAACGTGCAGGCTATATTGTATATCAATATTGCAGAACAGGAATTTTGGAAATGCACAAAGGCTGATTTTTTTCTGGCTGAGTCAAACATAAAAAGACTTGAAAGAATAATGAGGCTTTATAATATAAACATAAGCAGCAGCTGGATAGAATCAGCCAAACTTGGACTGAAAATATTTGAAATGCTTGAAAAACAAAACGCAGAAAGAGTTTACAAAAGATTCAGCAGAGCTATTACAAGATTCATCAGCAAAATAAAGAGCCGGACTCAATCATTTAATATTGCTTCAGACCTAGCTAAACTTCTGTTTATCAACGAAGCGCTGAGGGTAAAAAAACTTGACGAGGAAATTAACGGATTTATCAGTTGGATAGCTGAAGTGCACCCCGATGTTCTATTAAGCATAAATCAGGGCCTCAGGTGATCAGTTCAAGCTTAATCAGTTTGCCGGTGATCAGCCTTTGCGCTTTTTCCATGTTGATTCCCTCAGGCTCTGAAACGCCTTCACTCAATTCGTGAAGTATTGATTCCTGTATTCTGCCTCTTTCCAATGCTACTGAATAAGGTACCCTCAGAAAAGTAACCATTGTATATTTAGGAATGAAAGTATCAGGAAATTTTTTATACAAAAGTGATTCTATTTTCTTTTTCAGCTGGAAACGCGCATCAGCAACAAGGTCGCGCATTTCAACAAAATTCTCCTGTGCAAGATCTGCAATAGCATCAGTGTTTACTTTCCGCAAATTCTGGTACTCACTAAAAATACTGTTCCAGTCACCGGGATATTTATTAATGCATTCATTAAGGTAGGTGCAATCTTCAAAAGCGGCATTCATCCCCTGTCCGAAGAAAGGAACAATCGCATGGGCGGAATCACCCAGCATAGCCAGTTTTCCATCAATGCACCAGGGAAAACACTTTATTGTTATCAAAGTACCTGTCGGATTACCAAAAAAATCTTCAAGTAATTCCGGCATCAGTTCTATTGCATCCGGGAAATTCTTTTCAAAGAATTGCTGAACTTTCTCTTTGCTGCTCAAAGCCTCAAAGCTGCTCTCACCGCCTAATGACTTATCATATGCCAGAAATAATGTACACGTAAAACTGCCATCCATATTGGGCAAAGCAATCAGCATAAATGAACCGCGGGGCCATATATGCAGGGCATTGGTCTCCATCTTAAAAGTTCCATCAGCATTTGGCGGAATGTGAAGCTCCTTATAACCGTAATTTTCGTATTCCTGTTTAAAGTCAAACCTGGGAACTTTCAGCATTTCCATTCTTACAGGTGAAGTAGCTCCATCAGTCGCTATAGTAATATCACTCTTTATTGCTTCAGCATTTCCGGTTTCATCATTTCTGAAATAAATTTCATTCTTATCCATATTCATAGATGTGCAGGGCATGTTAAAATGAAATTTCACCGATTGAAACCCTTCGGCAAGATCCATAAGCTTTTTATTTAAGTCACCCCTTGAAACGGAATTGATATATTCTGTTTTATCTTTGCCGTATGGCTGAAGCGATGTAGAGCTGTCAAGAGCATGTATCATCCTGCCGTACATAGGGATAGATATTTTTTTGATCTCATCATAGAGTCCTACTTCCTTCAGTGCGTGTATGCCGCGTGTTGATAAAGCAAGATTAATTGATTTGCCTGCGCTTATATCAGCTTTGCGCATATCAGGGCGGCGCTCATATACATTTACGCTATAGCCCTTTTTGGCGAGGTAGATTGAAAGCAGCGAGCCGGCAAGTCCGGCGCCAACGATAGTGATATTTTGCATATTTCAATTGCGGCTAAAGCCGCTTTATATTATCTTCATGTCCACGGTCTAAAGACCGTGGCAAATCATTTTATGTATGTGGTGATTACCAGCCGGTCTTTTATAAACCTGGCAGGCTTCGAGAAGTTTCTTTTATGAATACAATATCTTCACAAAATTCCATACATCGGCAAATGTATTGTATAACGGCACGGGTGCTATGCGTATTACATCCGGCTCACGCCAGTCGCAGATAACGCCTGCTTCATTCAGTTTTGTGTGCAGCGCTTTGCCGCTTTGTTTAGCCCTGATAGAAAGCTGGCAGCCGCGTTCATTAACTGCAAGCGGAGTAATAATTTCTATATTTCCGTTATTATTTTCATTGATTAAATATTCGGCAAAACCCGTTAACAATTCGCTTTTTGCCCGAAGGGCTGCCATACCCGCTTCGTGGAATATATCAAGCGATGCCCTTAACGCTGCAAGCTGTAATATTGGGGGATTGCTTAACTGCCAGCTTTCAACAGTAGGTATGGGACGGAAATCATGGTCCATCAGAAATCTGGTAGCCTTATCCTGCCCCCACCATCCCCAGAATTTTGGGATATTCATATCAAGCAAATGTTTTTTGTGAACAAACGCACCTGCAATAGCACCGGGTCCCCCGTTTAAATACTTGTACGAACACCAAACAGCAAAATCACACTCCCATTCATGAAGCTCAAGCATTAAGTTTCCTGCTGCGTGAGCCAGATCGAATCCAACCATACAGCCCTTTTTATGTCCGGCAGTTGTAATTTTTTCAAACTCAAATGCCTGCCCGGTGTAATAATTAACACCTGCAAACATTATCAGCGCAATGGAATCGCCCTCTTTTTCAATAAGCTCAATAATATCTTCGGTCCGGATAGTTACTTCACCCTCACGCGGTTTCATTTCAATAAGGCATTCTTTAGGATCGTACCCGTGAAACTTAATTTGTGACTGCACAGCGTAATGATCGGATGGGAATGCATTCGCTTCGATTAGGATCTTATTCCTGGTTTTGGATGGCCTGTAAAATGATACCATCATCAGATGCAGGTTCACAGAAAGCGAGTTCATATTCACAACTTCTTCCGGTTTTGCGCCAACAAGCTCTGCGGTCTGTGATGTCAGAAATTCATGGTAAGGAAGCCATGGATGTTTGGCGTGCATATGACCTTCAACACCCATCTTTTCCCAATCAAGAAGTTCCTGTTCAACATATCCCCTGACGGTTTTGGGCTGTAAGCCAAGAGAGTTGCCTGCAAAATATATAACATCTTTGCCTGCCTCAGTTTTCGGAATGTGGAATTTCATCCTGTATGAATGCAGCGGATCATCAGAATCCAGCCGCATAGCGAACTCTATATTATTTTCAAATTTCATTGTTTTTCACGAATTAATTCACCGGTTAAATGTGTTGAAAGTTCCGGATTTTTCATTGTTGCCATTTTCATTTCATATGAGATCTTACTGCCGGTATAGTTATAGAGCCGCTCAGTTATGATCATCCTTGGGTCATTGCCAAAGAGCTTTGACCTGAAGATCAGGGGAATTTCCTCAGCAAACAGGTCGCATTCATCAAGTATCATTACTTCTACTCTTCCGTTGTTCTGCGCATTTGAAAGTTCGATCACGCCGCTTTCGCTTTTTCTAATGAATCCGCTTTCCATATGCAGGGTTCTTCCGTTTCTTTCAGGGTCTGTGTACTTCGTAAATTGGCTGTAACTAAGCAGGTCTTTATGCATATCATATTCACATGTCAGCATTTCAGAGTAACTTACAGGAATAATATCCGGGTAAACAGCCAAACCAAATCCGTGCCATTTACCAGCCAGAAAATTCAGGTCCTTAATTTCCACGGGTCAGGTAATTATTTATTTTTCAGCTGTTCCAGCATTTTCCTGGCATTATCATTTGCAGGATTCAGCTTCAAAGATTTCTCGTAATTCTTAATTGCATTCTTTGTATCACCCGATATCATACAACCTTCACCCATACTGTCATAGCAGTTTGATGATTCAGGATACTGCTCAATATTCAGCGCAAATATCTTAACCGCTTCTTTATTTAAGCCAACCTGAAGAAGCTGGTAACCCAGTATGTTTAGCTGTGATTCTTTAAAGTTATATTTGTCTTCATGGTCACTGTATAACTCCCAGTATACTTCAATAGCCTTATCAACATTTTTGTTAACAATAATATTCATCATTGTATCAGCTATGGATTTCTTTGGTTTATGTACTCCAAGCAGTTCCACATCAAACACAAGAGTAGCATTAGGCGGAATTATCTCTCCGGCACCCCTTTCACCATAAGCCAGATCCGGAGGCAATATCAGCCGGAACTCATCGCCAATTTTCATCAGGGCGACGCCTTCATCCCATCCTGCTATTACCTGCTTTGCTCCCAAAGTGAATTCAAAGGGTTCACCTCTATCACGCGAGGAATCGAATTTTTTGCCGTCCAAAAGCCAGCCGGTATAATGTACTTCAGCAATTTTGCCGGTCTCAGATTTTTTGCCTTTGCCCTTTTTTACTACTATATATTTCAGACCGCTTGCGGTTGTAACAGTATCGCCGCTTTGCGCGTAAATGCCAAATGAGAGCAGGAATAATATGATTAATACTTTTTTCATTGATATGACCTTAGATTGAGATTTTAATGATTTAGTGCCGTAAATTACAAATTCATATATTAAACTTACAGTCAATGTTAAATATATAATGCTTAACAGAGCTACACTTAAATGGCTGTAAAATGCCCTAATTTGTATCAAATAAATCATTAAATTTACAGTTTATATATTAATTTTCTTAAGGAGAGCAGCGTGAAAAAATTTTCAGTTATCATTGCAGTAATGTTTTTAAACATTTCCCTCATTTATACGCAGTACACAAGTCCTGAAAGCGTAACATTCGATTCAGTTTATAACAGGTGGCTGGTGACAAACTCAGGCGGAGTGATAAAGCAAAGGAACAATGCCACGGGTGTAGTCACTGATTTCGCGCCGGCCGGATCCGGCAGTCACGCTATTAGAATATACAATGGAAGAGCTTATGCATGCGTTGGCAGCACCATAAAAGGATTTTCACTTGCTACAGGCTCTCAGGAATTTTCTGTAACCTTGAGCGGAGCTTCTTTTCTTAACGGGATGGGAATTGATCAATCGACCGGCATTGCATATATTTCAGATTTTACGGGTCAGAAAATATACAAACTTAATCTGAACACACAAGCCTGGTGGATCTATGTACCAACCGCAGGAGGTCAGCCTAACGGTGTGTATGTTGATTCACCGCGCAACAGACTGCTTATATGTTACTGGGGATCAAACTCAGCGATCAAGCAGGTCAATCTGGCTGATTCATCTTTATCTACTATAATCACCCAAACCGGATTCAACAATTGCGATGGCATTTATCTTGATAAGTACGATAACGTATTTGTTTCATCCTGGTCACCCGCTCCCGCCAAAATTTTAAGGTATGATATTAACTTCACACTGCCGGTTGCAATTGTAATTAACAGCGGGCTCAGCAATCCGGCTGATATTTTTATAAACAAAACAGGCGATACACTTGGTGTGCCAAACAGCGGGAACAATACCGTAACTTTCCACAACATTGGTAATATTGCGGGAGTTCAGCAGACAAATTCCGGCATACCGCAGAATTTTTCGCTTCATCAGAATTATCCAAACCCGTTTAACCCTGTTACAAAAATAAGTTTTGATATTACTGAAAGCTCCGCAAATGTAAAACTGGCTGTATTTAATTCTCTTGGGCAGCAGGTATCACTGCCTGTTAACGAAGTATTGACAGCGGGAAGTTATGAAGTCGCTTTCGACGGTAGTATGTTATCATCAGGGGTGTATTTTTACAGGCTGGAAGCAGGCTCATTTGTTGATATGAAGAAAATGGTTTTGGTAAAGTAAGGCGTTATATAGAACAAGGCGTTGCAACACATTGTCCCTGGTTCTTACTTTCCCAAACCGGAGTTTGGGAAAGAGAGTTTCAAAGTAAGGAGTTTCATGAACAAGGGGTTGCAACCCCTTGTTCATGAACAGGCACACACGCTCATCCGTAATTTTAGATAAAGCAATAACTTAAAAATTTTATTATTTTTGATCATTAATTTATTCTGCAAATAACATCAAACCGGAGGTGAAATGAAACCGTCATACCTATTCACCAATTTGTTCAGCAAAATATTCACTGCATTCTTACTGCTTACTGTTATGCAGGCATCCACAGTGCTCTCTGATGAATACAGCAATAGTACCCTCATCATAAAATTCAAACAGGGCACTGAATTATTCAGGGAAGCCCGCGAATTCACGCCAAAGAATTTAAGTGAAAGTCTCGAAGCAGGCTCACAGAAGATAAGCAGGAATTCAGTACTTAATCTTTTCATGCAGCAATGCAATATCAGGAAAATCAAAGCCGTTAAACCGGATGCAGATTTTACACCGCTTGCCGGGGGCATTGAAAGAATATTTGTTATTGAAATAAACTCAGGTATAACAACAATTGAAAATGCGCGAGAGTATATTTCCCGCAACCTACAGGTTGAATATGCTGTATTTGATCATATAGGATACTCAGCGGGTTATTTTGCCGGATATAATACAACTCAAAATTCATCGGTAGTTCCAAATGACCCGTCATTTTCAAATCAATGGGGTTTGCGCAATACAGGCCAAACCATAAACGGGGTTGCGGGAACTTCAGGAGGTGATATAAATGCTGTTAATGCATGGGATATTACCACCGGCACAAATGTTCTTGTTGCCATCCTGGATTCAGGTATGCCGCTGAGTCACCCGGAATTTTCCGGCAGACTTGTTCAGGGTTATGATTATGCAAATAACGATAACGATCCAACAGATGACCAGGGACACGGTACAAACGTAGGCAGCATAGTTGGCGCAAAAGGCAACAATGGCTCATTGATGGCAGGTGTTAACTGGAACTGCAGACTAATGCCGGTAAAAATACTCAACTCATCAAATTCAGGTTTTTATTCATGGTTTGTTTCAGGGATCACATACGCTGTTGATAACGGCGCGAAAGTGCTGAATATGAGCGTAGGGGGACAATCATATAACCAGGGACTTGCCGATGCTGTAACTTATGCATACAATAACGGCAGAATAGTGGTTGCATGCATGATGAATAACAACAACAATGTTACATATTATCCTGCAGGGCTTAGTAATGTGATAGCCATTGGCGCTATCAACAACAGGATGTTCCGTGCTGTTCCTTTCTGCTGGGGCGGCGGAAGCAGCTACGGTCCGCATATTGATTTTGCTGCACCGGGAGAAATGATACTTGGACTGGTGTATAACAATCCAAACACTACAAGCTATTGGTGCGGCACTTCGCAGGCAACACCTATGACTTCAGGGGTAATATCTCTTCTTTACAGTGTGAATCCTTCACTTACTTATAACGATGTTTATAATGCATTGAAGAATTCAGCGCGTGACCAGGTCGGACCCGCAAGTGAAGATACACCGGGATTTGATAATTATTTCGGATGGGGGCTAATTGATTCACGCGGAGCATTGAACCAGGTAATAGGCATCGAGCCGATCTCAACAAATGTACCCGATAAGTTTGAACTCATGCAGAACTACCCGAACCCGTTCAATCCGGTTACAAGGATAAGATTTGATATTGCCAAAGGCGGCGTGAATGCAAAACTCACAGTATATAATTCAACAGGACAGCAGGTAGCAGTGCTTGTGAATGAAGTTGTTTCAGCAGGTACATATGAAGTTGAGTTCAGTGCGGGAAATTATGCTTCAGGAATATACTATTATAAACTTGAGTCAGGGAAGTACAGTGATATGAAGAAAATGGTGCTGGTTAAGTAAGATAAAAGCGAAAAGGAAAAAGTGAAAAAGCAAAAAAAACTTACTACTTAATTATGCAGTTTTTAGAACAAGGGGTTACAACCCCTTGTTCTTTGTATAACAATATTTAGTTGTATTTATGATGATACTTTACCATACATCTTTTGAATCAGTTCTGTCACTCCCAAAAACTCAACAGCGTTTTTCCACAGCAGCTTCTCTTTTACAACGCTGTTAAATTCCGCCATTGATTCGATAAGTTTTCCCGGCACATGCTCGCCCAGAGGGAACGGATAATCAGATCCCATTACAATACAATCTTCGCCAATAAGATCAATAAGGAACTTCATTGCAAGTTCATCGTGAACAAGTGAATCAAGCCAGAACTTACCCAAATAGTTGCGGGGATTCACTTTGTTTTTTGTTTGAACCAGGTCAGGTCTTACGTTAAATCCATGTTCAATTCGCCCGATGGAGAACGGGAACGATCCACCGCCGTGTGCGAAGCACACTCTTAGTTTTTTATACTTTTCAAACACACCGCCAAATATCATTGAGCATATCGCAAGCGAAGTTTCTGCGGGCATACCAACAAGCCATGGCAGCCAGTATTCCGGCATCCTGTCTTTACCAAGCATATCCCACGGGTGAACGAATACAGCGGCATTCATTTCTTCACAGGCACGGAATATCTCGCATACATCAGCGTCATCCAGATTCTTGCCGTGAATATGCGTACCGATTTCTATACCAGCCAGCCCAAGCTCTTTCGTACACCGTTCAAGCTCTTTGATAGCGAGCCCGGTATCCTGCATTGGCAAGGTGCCAAGCCCGATAAACCTTGAAGGGTTATCGCGCACAACTCCCGCAATGTGATCATTTAAGTACCGTGAAAGATCATAAGTAGCTTCAGGTTTTGCCCAGTAATTGAACATCACGGGTACGGTTGATAGTACCTGCATTGAAACATTATGTTCATCACACTCAGCAATTCTTTTTGTGCTGCTCCATGAGTTATCGGTAATTTCACGGAAAACCTTATCACCTATCATCATTTTGGCACAGCATGGTTTATGGTGCTCAATAGTAACAAAACCGTGGGTGTCATATTTTTTGTTCAGGTCCGGCCAGTTTTCAGGCAGTATGTGCGTGTGTACGTCTATTTTCATTACTTAGAGGGGGGCTGAATTACTGTTCCGCATTTATTGCAGGTGCGTTTATCCATATCACCCCAGAATTTTTCGAATATCGGCGGCAGCTGTGTTACGATATCATCAAGCTTAACGAATTCCTCGTATAGCTTGTTGCCGCAGTTTTCGCAATACCACTGGAATGCATCAAGCTCTTTTTCTTCGCGCTTGCGTTCAATTACAAGTCCGATAGTATTTGCGGGTCTTTGCGGTGAATGCGGCACATTAGGCGGAAGGTAGAACATTTCGCCTTCTTTGATGTGAACATCTTTCGGTTTGCCGTCTTCAATCACCTTTACAATAATATCGCCTTCAACCTGGTAGAAAAATTCTGCGCCTTCTTCGTAATGGTAATCTTTGCGCGAATTGGGTCCGCCTACCACCATTACAATAAGATCGCCGTTAACCATGCATTTGTTGCCTACAGGCGGTTTAAGCAGGTGACGGTTCTCTTCTATCCACTGTTTGAAATTAAATGAGCTGAGTGACATATTATGGACTCCTTAAAATTATTTTAAATTTCGTTTAACATTCTTCGCCTGTTCAAGATGCCTGCGCTGGTGCGCCGAGTTTACTTCAAGTATAACGAAAGCGGAAAACTTTATCCAGCTTACTGCCGGAGAAGGGAGTTTGATCTTTGTCAGGTCCCATGGCGCGGATCTCTCAACCAGGTCCATCCATCTATCCTGAAGCTGCAGGTACGCTGCTGTTGCTTTTGCTTTGTTAATTTTTGAATCAGGCTGCCATTTACCGGGAGATTTGAATTTCTTCTTCACCGGCGGCTCAACATTCGCAATGAATTTGCTGCCAATCCAGCTGAATTTCATTTCACCGCTATAACGAAGGTTCTTTTCTTCAAGCTTCTTCAGGCCCTTTTCAAAAATATCACAGTAATCAACCCCTGTAACAATTAAATGATCAATACACTCCGCAATTGACCAGCCGCCATCCGGAGGGCGTTTGTTGAATTCGCTGTCCTTTACTTTTTCAAGGAATGAAGCGGATCCAATTTTCATATTTCTGAACTCATCACTGATTTGCCTGAGTTCATTGGGTAAACTGCTCATTGATATTTATTTCTCCTTATCTTCTTTTGTTTCAGGTAAAAGATCAAAGAAGTGCCATGGCGCGGAATAAAAATCACCGGGTCCGAAGTAATCTTTTGATACCCTGTTTATCTTTCCTTCAGCATCTTTGTGGAATACCGATACTCCCGGCCAGTAGCCTTCGGCTTCGGTGTAGTAGCCCATATCCGCAATGAATGTTGTGCCGGCAGCGGAGTATGTCCTGAATTTCCATCCGCGTGATGCGGCGAATTCCTTCTGCACCTCCGGTGCATCCGGGGATACAAGCACAAATGCGGCTTTCTTTTCTATATAGTAAGCTTCCCCGCTGAAACCATCTGCCCACAGTGTGCAGTATGAACAGGCTTTGCCCATGTTATGAATAAGTATCAGGTTTTCTTTATCACCAAACATTTCCGAAAGTTTAACATCATTGCCACCGGTATCTTTAAGAACATAATCAGCAACATCCAACTTAGCTTGTTTAGCCGAGACCTTAATGTACTTTTTCCTGAGCTCCGCGATCTCTGCAGATATTTTCCGGAGTTTCTTATCGTTTTTTTCTTTGGAAGTTGTGCCGGACTTTGAAGAGGAGTTTTTTTCTGCTTTTACTTTTTTGCCCATGATTTTACCTGTAAAAACCGCCTGAAATCAGCAGTTTTGTTAAAATTTAGTGGTTTTTATTGGATGAATTTTTTAATTATAAAAATAAGTTCTCTTATAAACTATACCAAATCTTTTAGTGTAAATCGACTTTTTACTTCTCATAAATATTTGTATTTTTGCCACTCATACCTAAAATTGCTAAATCATAAATATAACATATCATGCACAGAGAAATACATAAATGGTTCAGTCCAAACCTGAACAAGGAAATGGAAACAGTTGTATATGGTACAGGAAATCAGTACGCGCTTTTAATGTTCCCGACCGCGGCAGCTGATTACCTTGAGTATGAAAGATTTCATTTAATTGAATCAATGACTCCGTATATCAATAACGGAAAAGTAAGGGCAATATCTATCAACAGCATTAACAGCGAGAGCTGGCTGAATGACGAGAATCACCCTGAATACAAATCAGAGCGCCATAAGCAATTCAATGAATATGTTATAAGTGAAGTAGTTCCGTTTATCAGGCAGATATGCGGCAATGATGTGCAGATTATCACGACCGGCGCTTCTTTCGGCGCGCTGCATGCGGCAAATACTTTTTTCCGCAGACCCGATATATTTGCCGGCACTATTGCCATGAGCGGCTCGTATGACCTGAAGGATTATTCCAAAGGATATTATGATGAGAACGTATATTTTAATTCACCCGTTGATTATCTGAGCAACTTAAGCGATGAGAATATTCTGAACCAGATAAGGGAAAGAAAACATATTTATATTACTACCGGACAAGGCAGCTACGAAAATCCAGAGGCTTCAAAAAATCTGAGTAATGTTTTAAATGCAAAAGGTATTGAGCATGAGCTTGACCTGTGGGGTTATGATATTCCCCATGACTGGCCATCATGGCGCAAAATGCTGCCGTATTTTATTGATTCGAAATTGTGACCCCACCATAACCCACCCCAAATTGGAGGGAATTATGATTAACATAAATACCAAACCTGGCAGGTCTTTAAGACCTGCCAGGTTTTTTAGTGGACTGTAAGTTTATATAAAAAAATACTCGTGCAACGAAACCAGTTTCTATAATGATTTTAGGGCGAGTATAAAAATCCGTATATACTCAGAAACCAACATACTTGTATTCGTGGCACGAGAGAATCATTCTCCGCCTAAAAACTCGACTATATTTCCCGCGGGATCAAAACACTGGAACCAGAATATGTTTTCAGCCATCTTCATTGGTTCAGTTTGAATCAACTCTACTCCCGAATTCTTTAATTTAGAAAACATAGATACAGCTGATCCTACCCTGAATGTAACAGCTGACCTGACAGATTTAGGATCTTTTGCAACAGGGTTGTATTTACCTTCTACGTAAATAGCCTGTTCTTTACTGAGCTGAAAGAAACATGAATTCTCACCAGGCTGCCCTTCAAGTCCGAGTAAACCGTTATAAAACTCATAAGCTTTTTTAAAATCATCTACGTATATGCTTCCCATACCGATTGAATTGATCTTTGTATTTTCCATATGATATTGTTTTAATTATCGGAAGAACTTTCAAAGCCCGTCAGGCTTGAAGTTACCGAATGGATAGAAATTATAAACATCTCAATTTTTAAGAGACGGAAGGCTTTTTTGCAGACAACTGTTACAATTAGAAGATACTCGTGCCACGAAACCAGTTTTTATAATGATTTTTGGACGAGTCTGATAAATCCTTTTAAACAGATATAAACTTGCCTCTATTCGTGGCACGAGGAGTTCACTCGCTGCCAACAAACTCTACAATATTCCCTGAAGGATCGTAACACTGGAACCAGAATGTATCTTCATTCATTTTCATGGGTTCCTTTTGTATTGTGCGGATGGCATTTTTCCGGAGCTTGGCGAACATTTGGGAGGCGGAGCCGACCTTGAATGTAAATGATACTTTTGATGTATCGAATCCAGCTTCAGGGGCATCATAGCCGCCTTCCAGGTACATTCCCTGCTCGTCATTAATATGAAAAAAACATGCCTTATCACCCATTGGTGAATATTCATCCAGACCCAGCACTCCATTGTAGAATCTAAACGAATCGCTGTAATCTTCAGCGTAAACGCTCCCCATTGTGATTGATTGTATTTTAGTGGAATCCATATATTTTGCCGTTTACTTTATGCAAAAATATAGATTTAAATTAAATTAATCAGCACATTCATATAAGTATGCTTATTATGAAAATAAAAAGTGGTTTACACTAATAGTCATAAACATACCAATTTTCATCAATTCTGATGTTGTATTCACGATATTGTTTATCTGAATATTTGAATTTGGGATTTGAAAAATATACTAAACCAGGCATATTTTTCTTTTTTATAAAAATTGTATTTCCTTCCTTTCTTAAAACATCTATTCTTCTAATATTCATTTCGCTTAAAATATTATTGTAATAGTCTTTATCTGCGCCGAAATTCTCAAAAATATTGTTATCTTCAGATATTAATATATCATTAAGCTTGTTCTCGGCTTTAATATAACCGATATCGAATGACTCAACATTTTTAAAATTCTTAACTATCTCTACAAATCCATTTAAATCATTTATTTCGGATTTTAAAGCAAACAATTTTCCGGCATTATCTGAAGCAATAAACAATACAGGATGTACAACTATACTAATAATTGTCAACGTCACAGTAACATGTCTATAATGATCCAGGTCTTCAGTAAAGAAATATATAATAAACAAAAAAAGATAGATAACGAAGAAAACCAACGAATATATAAGTGAGTCTTCATTGAAAAGATTAAAGATAAAAGGTGTCACATAAAGAATGGTACTCGTAATCCAAAATATTTTTCTGAATTCAGGAAATATCACTTTGCTTTTCTACTAAGATTATCTATTTAAACCACAAAAACACGGGCATCAACATGGCAACAATTACAGCCCAGACTGCATAATAAGGCAGCATTACGGTCATACCATTTTCTACATTTTCCGCGGCAGCTTTATTCCTTACAAACTGAATAAGCTTAATTGTTATCAATATCAGGTTTGCAAATAGCAGCAGATTTGCGCCAAGCACTGCTATACGGTTTGGGCTCACACCAAAAGAGAAAAGTCTGTATACAATTGCAGAAAGCGCGATTGAGTTTATTATCATTGCTTCCATGGAAAGCAGAAGCAGTATTTTATTGTAAACTGATTTGTGATTCTCTGAATTTCCGGAAAATGTAAATACAATAACGGCAATATTTGCACCCAGCAGTACGTTAAAGACTATCAATTCTTCACGGTTGTTGAACGGATCCTTGGCAAAAAATATCAGTGCGATCAAAAAACCCGTCATAACGATAAGCATAAGAGGTGTGAACAGCTTTGAAATAAATGGGGCAACTTTGTTGATTATTTTGGGTGAGCTTTCTATCATATAATTTGCTACAAGCGGCGCGGAAGCGAGTCCGTACACAACAACATAATCACCAAGAATATTATCGATCCTTACTTTTATTACCCCAAACATAGCTACACTCAGCATTGTAAGCAGCATACCTGCGCAAATTATAACCCCGGTAAGTACAAATGTATCACCGTTGCGTTTTAAGAAGAGCATTCTTGCCCTGCGTGAGGAGATATCAAAATTCACATATGCTGCCCCAAGCAGGACCCACATAATGAACAAAAAATGGATCGCTGAAAGCATACGGGTTTGACTTCCATCCTGCCATGGAAGAAGATTCATATACAGCACACCCGTTAAAATGACTGAAAATATTATAAAATATTTTTTTCTCTCAGCATCAAATTTCAGCAAATAGAAAAGGGCAAGCGCAGGCAGTACAGTAAAAGCGATATTATCCGTGATGAAATTCTGGGCGTTGATGCCGAATATCTGCGGAATTTTAAAAATTGTTCCGCATACCAGGCCCGCGATAACCGTATAAATGAGATCAAATTTTCCGGCAGGTGTAATGTTTTGGGTATCCGGCAGATCCTCTTCTTTGCCTTCTGTAAGTATTTCGCCCTGAAGCCTGATTTGCCAGAATTGTGCGAGGGGTGAATCTTTGAATTCCGGGTACAATCCCATAAATTCATTTGTAAACCCGGACTTATCTTCACGGTAGAGCCTTTCAAGCACTTGGGGATTTTCGATGTTTTCGATAATTTTCTGTTTCATGGTATTGGTGTTTTACTTGTTATGCAATTTGTAAATCTAATTTCTGCCAACGGGAATATTGCCAAGCTTTTCAAGATCATGATAAAGGTAAATGAACGAAATGTAACACACATTCATAAATATGACCGAAAGGTTCAGAAAACTCTTCCTGTAAAAAAATATTTCTTCATGCCTGCCCGAGGGCTTCTTTGCATTACATCTTAAAATATCACCAAAGCATATTAAAAGTGATAGAAGCGAAGCTATATTCATAAATATATAAGGATTCACTGATCTCTTGATATCATACAATGCCCGGTATAGCAAATCAGAATCAACCGCCCTGAGTAAAATTGATATTAATATTATAGTTGAAGGTAAAATAAGAGCCAATCCCGCAAACACATATCTATCAAAATATTTTTCTATATCACTCATTTTTGTTCAGGTTTAGATTCCTTTTCAGGTCCGGCATTTAGCTTAGGGATTTCCTCAATCTTCGGTTCGTTTTCACGTACTTCGCGTGCATTTATCTCATTCTCATTTTCTCTGCGGGGTACCATTTCAATTTGTGTGTTCTTCTCTTTTATCTTATTTTTCAGGCTGTCGATATTTTTGTTTTTGATGAGGTATATATCTTTCCCGTGTTCTTTGTAATACTGCAATGTTCTATCATCCGGCAGATTCCACGAGAGCCAGGAATAACTTTCCTGATCTATTTCAAAATCAGCAACACGGTTTTTATAAACATCCAGCCCGTTATCAAAATCACTGAAAATAAAGCTATATTTCAGATATTCCCTGTCAAGAACATTCCTGTGTTTATCGAGGATCGGCAAAGCGTCATCATTCAAACGCAGCAGGTATTCGATATCAATCTTTTCTTTTTCCGGGTTCTTAAGATTAAACTCAGCTATCACGGTATCCCAGCTGAAGGAGCTCATTATAAGCAGCATTACGATTGCAGCCATACTGTTTATTTTAAAGAGCCAGAAAGTTGTTCTTTTCTGATGGATCTTCAGCATCATTGTTACAAGTCCTGTGAGTGTAAGAATGATGAATATCATCACACCAATGCGTTTGTAGGAAAGCGCAAAGTAATGCTCGATGTAATAAATATTCCTTAGCGATACCGATACAGCCATAAATGCGTTCTGCACTATCCAAGTATAGGCTAAAAGCTTAAGTGTTTTGTTTGAGGCAAGGTAGTTTTGCGAACCGCGGAAAATTACCAGCAGAATTGCCATCGAAAGCAATATGCTGAATATGAGGTAATATGTGCCTTCATGCACATAGTATGCGAGATTCTCGATATTTGACGCGTCAAACCCAAGCCAGGTTACCTGAACATCTATTATATTCAGCAATACCAGTAAGCCATTCATCATAACCAGAAGTACAATTCCCATTTTGGTTTCAAGCTTAAGCGAGTTAGGCTTAAAGCGGTATGAAAACATTGTGTACATTAAATGTGATTTTGGTACAGGTCTGGTGCGTGAATGGACCTTGTAAACTTTATCACGCTGTAATGTTTCATGGAATGAGTTATCGAGTTCTGTAAATATTTTTATCTTGTTGTTATATATGAATGCTGTGATCAGCATGAGTCCAAGCAGGATATAGAAGAATCTTAATATCGGGTAATTTATGAATATATCGTAAAGATATTTGCCTATTGAATCCCAAAACGTAACTGAGTATGAATTGAAAACCGGGTTTGAATAAGCATAAATGGCGTAGAATATCACAAAGAATATCACGGGAATGAATGCCAGCTTGGCAAACCTAAGCACCAGCTTAAAAGCCCTGAATTTTGAGGCGAAGTATTTAAGCTCAATATATATGTTGTAAGGAAAAATTACGAAACTTGAAAATGTTGTGAGAACTGCGTTATATACGGTCTGTAACTGCGGCTGGTGAATATAGCCTGTAAAGATCATAAAACAAACAAACGCTGCGAATTTTGCGTAGCCTGAATTCACAAACACAACCATAGCCGAGGAATATAAAGCCGCAAGCATTGAAACGATAACGTTTTTGTTCTTCATGTTCTCTTCATTCATAAAAAGCATCGCAATTATTCCAAGAGTAAAGAAAATAAAAAGGTTCGCGCCAAGTTTTTCTGACCAGAAGAAAAAATTGTAGATGACAAGAAGTGCAATAGTGATAAGAAATCTTGGCTTATGCATTTGATAGTCCTCCGGGTGTGATGATGGTTTTCATAATGTGATTTTCAGCAGTCCTGCTTATTTAACACTGCTGTTTATTAACCTTTCCAATGCGTCTAAATGTTCGTTAAATGATCTCCTTCCCGTTGCTGAAACTGAATACGTAGTATTCGGTTTCTTCCCTATAAACGATTTATTGACCTTTATATACTTTGCTTTTTCAAGTGATGCGATGTGGCTTGCAAGATTCCCGTCGGTAACATCAAGGTGGGTTTTGAGTGAATTGAAATCAACTGAATCATTGACCATCAGCATTGACATTATTCCAAGCCTTACCTTGCTTTCAAACAGCTTATTTATATTTACGAGTATATCCTTCAATTTGTTCCCTTAGCCGGGTATGATTCAGTTATTTTTTTCATATTTAAAGTACATTACCAGCCCGTAAATGATATTGAGCAAACCAAATCCGGCGCCCCAGAAATAAATAGCATCATTTAAGTACAGCATTGAAGCCAGACCCAGGGCGATTTCAGATACTCCAAGCCATTTAATTTCACTCAAAGTGAATTTGCCTGCATTCAGCAGGGCAAGCCCGTAGAAGACCAGCATTGAAGGAAGCACGAGCCAATCAAAATACTGGTAAATGAGGATAAGGCAAAACACTCCGCCTGTAACAAGGGGAATGAAGAGGTTCACAACAAGCCGTTTGGCAGAGCCATCCCAAACAGGATAGCCGTTCTTTTTGGCTTTGCGGGCAGTGAAGAATATTGCCGCAAGGAAAGTTATTATAAGCACAGAAGCAGATACGGTTATGCCGAACAAAATGAACTCCTCCCTCATTTGGGCTGATATCATCGGACTTTTGCTGTAATCCATATACCTGAAGAGTTTTATATGCAGTATATATGCGGCAATTAGACCCATAATTCCTGCACTTATGCCTGAGAGTCCGCTGAGCGAAATAAAACTCGATGAACGCTCCATGAGGCTGCGTATTTCAGTCAGGTTCTTTAAATGCTGCCGGTTTGATTCCATTTCACTCTTTCCGGGTGTATTCTGCTCCATGATTTATACTATTTGATTTCTACTGAAAAGTACTTTGTACTGCAAAGTTAATGGAAGAAAAATGAAATGTCAAGGATTAAAAGAAAAAAACGAACACTAATTTCACAAATTTTCTCAAATGGGGTAATAAAAAAGACTCCTTTGGGGGAGTCTTCTACAATTTTTGGAAAATCACATATCGCTCCTACCCCACAGGGGCTCCTTCGGAGCGGAGCTCTGCATTTTTACCTTCTCAATCTACAAACATTACGCTCCTACGGAGCCCAGTTTTAGACTTCAATAGTCTTATGACAAAAATTCTTATAACGCCTCAGCCTTTTCGATCAATTCCAATTCACGTTCAACCGATAATCCCGCTATCGGCGCTTTCCAGCCAAGCGAGGAATAATAATCAGCGCAGCGTTTCAGGCTTTCGTTAAATGTGTGGAAGAACACCGGAAAATCTGCGGCCGCTTTGGAATTATCCATGCACATGTTCATCGCTCCAACCCATGCAGGCAGGTCAGCCCACGGCTGAATTTTATTTTCTTCAATGAATTCAGGGCTCACACTAACAAGCTCTGGTGACTTCCCGAGCAGAACTGATGCATCGCTTATATACTGTTTTAAAGTAACAGGCGTATGAGTTGAAGCATTATATACTTTATTATGTTTGGGTATATCTATAGCGGCGCGTATTAGCTCAGCAAAATCCTCACTGAAGGTCGCAGTGAAACTTTCCTTACCGCCATCCGGCAGCAATATTTTGCTGTTATTATGCACCCTGTAGAGCCAATAATAGAACCTGTCTGTATAATCATACCTGCCGTAAATTAAACCCGGGCGGAAGATCACTGCATCGAGCCAATCTTTATTTAACAGGATTCTTTCACACTCAGCTTTTTTTTCTCCGTAGGTAGCTCCAACATCTGGATCAACTTTCTGCTCAGGTGTACAAGGCAGAGTTCCCGCATCTTCTTTAACAGGCTCTTTCCAGAATTCCGGATCGTTCATAGGGTATACACTTGCTGTTGAAATGAAGATATACCTGCCAACTTTGCCTTTCAGCATTTCTGTGATCTCATCAAGATTCACCGGGTACATACAGCTGAAATCAATTACCGTATCCCATGTTTCGCCTGCTATTTGTTTTATATCATCGGGTACAAGTCTGTCGCCGGTAATGTGCCTCAGTTCCGGAAAAATGCCCGGTGAGCGCTTACCGCGGTTAAATAAGACCGGCAGTATATCAAGTTTAATGAGGTTTTCAGTCAGGATCCTGCCCACAAATCCCGTACCGCCTAAGATGAGTATTTTTTTCATATAAGTACTGTTTCAAGTTAATAAAATTTTGCATATGGAGGGCATAAAAAAAGCGGAGTCAAACTCCGCTGTAAATTATAAACTTATTTATTAAACTGAAATATAAATTCTTATAGTTAACTATTTATTATCGTGGAAATCAAGTTCTTCAAGATCTATTAATATTTTTCTGGCATTCAGAATATTCTCATCGCCTGTAACTTGAATTTCTGTTACACCATTTTTGCTAATTGAATATAAGATCCCAGCGTCATTTAACAATGATTCCGCAACAGAAATGATAGAATTGTTTCTTGAAGCTAAAACTGTTTTTGGCTGATTCATCTTAGCCATGTTATACTCCACAAAGTTTCCTAAATGCAAATTGATTTTCTTTCTAATTAGTGCAAAATAAACTAATTCCCGCAATGTAGGAATACCTTAAAGACGTTAGGTTAGAAAAAATTTAAAACAATGAAAATATTTAACTTATGTGCGCTATTTTGTCCTTTTTTTCATAAAATCCGCAATATTTCTTTGTGATCTGTCTTCTTTCTGCAAAAGGTCTGCAATTATCCTTTTTCTATCACTCTCAGTTCTGTTTTGGCTTAATTTGAATTTTCCTTCAATACTTGTGATCTTTATTTTAAATACCGCAATTCCGTCCAGCAATTCGCTTTTGTAGTCAGCAGGTAGTACATCCCACTGCTGTTTATATGATGACTCAAAAGCCTTAAATGATTCCTCCAGCAAAACGATCTTTTCTTCAATGCCCGGCAGAATTTCCGGCACCCCGTAAGCATGAACTGCGATGTAGTTCCACGTAGGTACACTTACAGGATCTTCGTATAGTTTGGGTGAAATATACGCATGCGGTTCCTGGAAAATTACAAGCACATCTTCATCCGGTTTAAAATTTGCCCGTTGAGGATTAGCTTTTGCCATATGCGCTTTTAAAATTATTTCTCCGCCGGATTCTTCAACCAGGAACGGCAGGTGAGTTGCCCAGTATCTTTTTTTTTGTGAATTGACAATAGCTGCAAAGTTATATTCTTTCATGAATTCAACCAGCTTCGCGCGGTCCTTTTCTTCGAAATGTTTTGGTGTGTACATTTGGCTGCCCTGTATTTTTTTCAGACGCATGTAATGCGTCTCTGCATATTCATAATTCTTTGCTTAATACAACGCTTTTATAATTTACATCCGGCCATTGCCAGTGATGTCTATATTCATATCCGCGCTTATTATAGTAATCAATCAGATGAAGAGCTTTTTCTGATGTATCAAGCACAACCCGTTTTTTCTTTCTTTCACTGGCAAGTGATTCAACAAAATCCATTAACATTGAACCAAGCCCGAGCTTCTGCAATTCAGGCTCAACGGCAAACTTGCCAATCAAAACGGAATCAGGATCCTTATAAATTTCCGGGGCATCATCCCACATAGAGGTATAATAAAATACTGTGCCCATAAGTTTGCCTTCTGATTCCAGAATGTAGCACTCACCTTTTTTGAGATAATTGCGTGTGTACTCAACACTCTGAAACGTTGCAATAAAATTCAGCCCCATATCAGCTAAACGCTTATAAGCCCGGTGAAGCAAGTCAGTCAGTTCTTCAACTGAATCGCGCGACTCATCAAAGAGTCTGATGGTATATTTTGTGTTATTTAAAGTGAATGTATGCAAAATTCATGCGGTTGTTGGTCAACTTAGAAACAAGTCAGGCAAGACCAACAACGGGAAATTTTTAATTGCCACGACCTTTAGGTCGTGGTTGGAATTAACCAAAAACCAGGCTTTAGCCCTTAACTTAAATTTTTATCAGTGGCTAAAGCCGTATTTTTTTCAAAATCTTTCCACGACCTAAAGGTCGTGGCTATAATCATAAAAATATTTATCGGGGACTGAAGTCCCCTTATTTTTTTGCTTCTTTTCCCCGCTCTAAAGAGCGTGGCTAATCAATAACTATATTACCTTTGCGAGGAGAATTTTCCATAGGAAAATTCGACGCGGCAATCTTATGAAAAAATTATGAGATGGAAAAATATATCATGAATATCTACGTTCGAAAACGTTAATCCTTTGCGCCTTTGCGAGAACATGAAAAGATTTAATGTAGCACAGACAGGCCTAAAGGTCATACAAATGTCTGTGCTGCTAAAAAGCGATCATACAAACAGATCAACGAATTCAAATTTCCTGCCGTCAAAAAGTCCCTTATCGCTCAGCTTCAGCTGGGGAATTACAAGCAGCGCCATAAATGATAATGTCATAAACGGCGCGTGGAGAGTCGTACCAAGCTCCTTTGCCATTGCATCAAGTTTTGTGTATTTTTCCGCAACAGTGTAACCATCTTCATTTGTCATTATGCCCGCCACTGGCAGCGGCAGTACTTCAACATTATTATCAAATGCGGCGGATATCCCACCCTTGTAATCAATTATGCCGTTTACGGCATTGCAGATATCCTCATCAGTTACACCTATGGCAATGATGTTATGTGAATCATGTCCCACGCAGGATGCAATGGCTCCGTGTTTTAACCCGAAATTCCTGATAAAGCCGATAGCGGGTTTTTCATTATTGTAACGGCAAACAACCGCCATTTTCAGCACATCATTATCTGTGTTTGAAATAAGATTGGCGTCGTAGAGCTTTGCGGGTTCATGTAATTCTTCGGTAATTAACTGACCTTCAAGCGCTTTTATAACCCTGATAACCGGCGCGCCGTCGGTATCTGCCTCAACGGTAAAATCTTTGGGGTCTTTCCTTTGAGTATTAAAATTATTCACTATTTCCGCCGGTACCCGTTCAATTAACGATTTACCTGACTCAGCAACCAGCTTACCATTGATATATGTTTGCTGAACCTTAAAATCACTTAAATTATTTACTACTATCATGTCAGCGGCATTACCCTGCTGAAGCAAACCAACTTCAAGCTTATAGTGCATTACGGGATTTACACATGCGGCAGTCAATACATTAAACAGATCATATCCAAGTTTAACTGAGCGGCGTACATGCTCATCTATTTGACTCACTACAAGATCGTTGGGATGTTTATCATCACTGCAGAACATAACCATTTGGCGGTGGCTTTTAAGCAGCGGATGCAATGCTTCGTAATTCTTTGCTGCTGAGCCTTCACGAATGAGTATTTTCATTCCAAACCCTATTTTACTTAATGCTTCATCAAGCGTAAAGCACTCATGATCGGTTGAAATACCTGCATCAATATATTTCTTTGCGTCATCGCCTTTTAATCCGGGCGCATGCCCGTCAACGGGTCTGCCTAAATTATGGGCAATATTTATTTTATCCATCACAAGCGGGTCGCGGTGCAGCACGCCGGGATAGTTCATCATTTCGCTGAGATATTTCAGGCCGTCTTCTTCGAAGAGCTTCTTGATATCATCGGCAGTTATAACAGCACCGGCAGTTTCGAATGTAGTAGCAGGTACGCAGGAAGGCGCGCCGAAATAGAATTTGAACGGCACTTTTTTGCCGTTATTTATCATGTACCTAACGCCATCGAGTCCGAGTACATTACCAATTTCATGGGGATCCGAGACCGTGGCAACTGTACCATGCAGCACGGCAAGCCGTGCAAATTCCGATGGAATGAGCATTGAGCTTTCAACATGCACATGCGCGTCAATAAATCCGGGCATTATGAATGGTTCCGTCATACTGAGCGCAAGTGAAGGATCTATATCTTCACCTGTTCGGTCAATTTTAGTAATTACTCCATTTTCGAAAGTGACCTTTCCCGGAAAAATTTTCCTGTTTAAGACATCTACGATATTGCCAGAGAGTTCCATAATTTTATAATTGCAGACCTGCAAGGTTATTGAAACCCGACTGGTCTATATATTATGATTAATTACAAATTTAGTGAGATTAGTTAAGGGTTAAAAGAGAAAAATTTAAAATACAAAACTCTATTAATATCCGGCTTGTAATATCCTTGAAAACACAAAGTATATAGATTAATTTTAAATAAATGGATATCATAAACCAAATACCTGAGCTCTTCATCGATTTCCTGATAACTCTTTTTTTATCACTGTTAATAGGATTTGAGCAGCGCAAAAGGCGCGATGATGAAAAAGCCGATAAGGATGAAACCGACGCGCCCTCTTTCGGTACAGATAGGACCTTTGCTTTTATTGGTATAATGGGATTCTTGCTCTATGTTATCTCACCGCAGAACCTGTACCTTTTTATAGCAGGCTTTGCTGTGATGCTTGTGCTGCTGGGAATATTTTATTTCCTGAAGATACAGCGCTCAAACTCATGGGGACTAACATCAATACTTGTTGCTTTAATTACCTATTCAATAGGACCCATTCTTATCACACAGCCCAAATGGCTGACAGTGCTTATAGTTGTATCAGTGTTAATACTTGTTGAGCGCAAGCAGTACTTCAAACAAATTTCAGAAAAAATAGATATTGAGGAATTCACAACCCTTGCGAAATTTCTGATAGTCGCCGGTGTTATATTACCCATTCTGCCCCGTGATGTTACAATACCCTACATAAGCCTCTCGCCATATGAAATATGGCTTACGGTTGTGATAGTTTCAGCAATTTCCTATTTAAGCTACCTGCTGCAAACGTACTTTTTCAGGAAATCGGGGGTTTTGATAACCGGATTGCTGGGAGGAACATACAGCTCAACGGCTACAACTGTGATTATATCAAAGCGCAGCCGTGAGGTAAAAAGCGGCTCGGGCGTCTATGCTGCATCTATAATTTTTGCAAACGCAATGATGTATCTGCGTGTATTGATACTGATGTTCATATTCAATACCGTGTTAGCTTATAAAATGCTTCCGTACTTCGGTATCCTGATAGTTTCAGCGGCAGTAATTGGTTTAATATTGTACTTAATGAAAAAACCGCAGGCTAAAGATAACATTCAGCCTGCGCATAAAAATCCGCTGGAGCTGAAGGTTTCGCTCATGTTCGCGGGACTTTTTATTCTATTCAGTGTAGTAACCGCTTACACTATCACAAACTACGGCACATCGGGACTCGATATACTATCATTCATAACGGGCTTTACGGATATTGATCCGTTCTTGCTGAATATTTTTCAGGGTAAGTATGAGCTGCCCATGGAAACCCTTGGCAGAGCTTCGCTGCAGGCGATAATTTCGAACAATATACTTAAATCGATTTACATACTATCCTTCGCTGAAAAAGTAACGAAGATCAAAGCGGGGGTATCCATGGGGATTATAACTCTGTTAACTGCAGCGCTTGCCGTAGTTGTTGAGGTAATGTAAATAAAAAAACTTTAACCACTAATTTCAACTTTCAAAAAACGAAAGTCAGGCAAATTACACGAATTGAATCTAAGAACACTATTCATATTACTGACTATTTTAATTTTTAACCAGTTTTCTTTTGCACAGAAAATTGAGCCGGGGAAGTATATTTCTGTTTGGAAGTATAATCATTTTACAGGAGAGACCGTTTACAATTCAGAATATGGCGAAGAAATTACAATCCTAGATAGCTTAAATTTTAAATTTAGATACAGGGATGATATCACTGATAGAAGAGGTACAGGAATCTATAAAACGGGAAAGAAATTCTTAAATTTGGAATTTGATGGAAACACAGCCGGCTTTGATACAAGTAATTACAAAATAATCCATTCTGAAATTTCGCAGACTGATAGTGTGATGCTCAGCATTAAAGTTCAGGATAAATTTATAGCATTATACGGAGCCAGAATAGAAATCCTTAAATCAGGGAACACACTTTTAAAATCTTATACTAATGAAGATGGGGCTGCATTAATAACAATTCCAAAGACTTCTCTTCCTGTGTCAATCAAGATTTCATATGTTGGCTATGATAAAACTTATATTAATGTGGAAAGTGCTAAGAATTTGAATATTGTTGTAACAATGGATTGGCCTTACAAGATCATAACAGAAAAGAAATCTGTTACATACAGCATCAAAGAAGTTGATTTAAACGGTTTTTATGCAAGAGGTGGAAGTTTTTCAGATTGGACATTTTTCAAAAGAGAAGAATAACCGAATTAACTTACATTATTTTTCGTAGAATTTTAAATCTAACTCTTTAATTTTAATAAATCCTGAATCAGCTGTTAGTAGAGGCATCCCCATATAAAGTGAAGTTGCAGCTACAATTGCATCATTTACCTTAATCCGATATTTCTTTCTTAAATTAATAACATGCTGCTTGATATCATGATTCATTTCAATGACAGTACAATTATCTATCATTGCTTCAATTTTCTTCAACTCAGCGCTTGAGATGTTATGATAGCTCAAAAGTTCTATTTCCGTGATATATGATATGTAAACCTGAGTTCTGTTCAGAAGGGATTCGATTTTGTCATCTTTTTTAAGCAGATAGAGGAGAATATTAGTATCAACAACCAATTAGCTCCTCACTCTTCTCTCATTTTCTTTTGTATTTCGAGCGGATCTTCCTTAAGATTCAATATTCCATTATACTTCTTAGCATCAAAAAGCTTCTTTTGACTGGAATATCCATTAGGTTTGACCTTACGTTTGATCTGTCTTTTTGTATCTGTTTTTTTGATTACTGTTACCATATTATAAATTTAAATATATTTTATTAAAATTGCTATTTATTAAAATCACATTAAATGTTAAATTGTTACTAAATGAGGACTATAGCTGAAATACATCATCCAAAGTGCCGTATATCGGTATTTTTGTGGAATCAGAAATACCTGGTAAAACTTGAGCAGGACGGGCTGGAGCAGACATTTAAGCTAAACCAGTTTGATTTGTTAAGTGAAGACAAATTGAAGGAAATGATAAATGAGGAGTTTATTGAATCCGCACTTAAACGATTTGATGAAATGCGCACTGAATTAGGAAAACTTTTCAGTTTATAGTTGACAGTTGATAGTTTACAGTTAAATCAAATCTGTTATTTGTTATTTAATATTTGTTGTTTGGTATTTACTATTTGATATTTGAACGTACGTATTGATAAATATTTATGGTGCATCCGGGTGTTCAAATCCCGCAGCATTGCAACCGATGCCTGCGAAGGCGGCAAAGTGAAAATTGAGGGCACAAGTGTTAAGCCATCGCGTCATATTAAGCCGGGTGATGTGATCACTGTTCAGCAGGGTTATGTTAAGCGGGCTTTCAAGGTAATAGAACTGCTTGAAAAACGCGTGGGAGCTCCACTTGTAAAAAACTATGCGTTGGATATCACGCCGCAGGAAGAGCTCGATAAGCTCCAAACCGAAAAGTTTGTATCATACCAAAGCAAATTTAAAGGTGTTGGCAGACCCACGAAGAAGGATAGAAGGTTGATAGATAAGATGAAGAGCTGATAATTGACAGTTGAGAATTGATAGTTTATAGTTTACCCTGCAAACGGTGAATCAGTTAAATAGTAGATAGGTTAAAGGGTATATCGCTCAATAAATATATTTTTACAAACCATTGATAATCAATATTATACGTTCAAAATTGAAACATTTTATCATTTAAACTGATTTTTATTATTAGTAATTTCGTAAAATCAATTAATTAAGGGAGCAGCTTATGTTATCAGGAAAGCTTCAGACAGAACTGAACAAGCAGATGAACAATGAGTTCTTTGCGGAGTATGAATATCTATCAATGGCGGCTTATTTTCACGCAATGAATCTTGACGGTATTGCGAATTATTTCCACGTGCAGGCACAGGAAGAACACTTCCATGCGATGAAAATTTTCCATTTTGTACTAGATAAAGGCGGCAAGGTCGAGCTTCAGCAGATAGCCAAACCGGATGTTACATTTAAATCGCCCATAGAAGTGTTTGAAAAAGCTCTTGGGCATGAAAAGAAAGTTACAAAGTCAATTAACGACCTGATGGACGATGCGATTAAAGAAAATGATCACGCTGTGAACAGCTTTTTGAAATGGTATGTAGATGAGCAGGTTGAAGAAGAAGCGCTGGCAAGCAAAGCGCTTGGTAAGATGGAGCTTATCGGCGGTAAAGGCGAGGGTCTGCTTATATTAGACCAGGAATATGCTTCAAGATCATTTACACCTCCTGTTGCTTAGTTTTATACTAGTCTAAAAATTCCATAAAGGGAAGCCGTTAAATGTCTTCCCTTTTTTTATAATTCTGATCTGATAATACCGGTTTAATTTTTTACATGCATAAAGAAAACAATCTGAATCTGAACCAAGGGGATAATTTTAACACAGCGATGGAATACAACCGCAAAAAATATACTGATGAAACTTTGCTTGAGCTTTATAAGGCAATTCTATTGCCGCGAATGATAGAAGAAAAAATGCTGCTAAACCTAAGGCTTGGCAAGATAAGCAAATGGTTCTCCGGTATCGGCCAGGAGGCGATATCGGTAGGTTTAACAATGGCTATGCAGCCTGATGAATATATTTTGCCAATGCATCGTAACCTTGGAGTATTTACTTCACGCGGAATTCCGCTGGATAAACTTTTCATGCAGCTGCAGGGAAGCTACAACGGATTTTCAAAAGGACGTGAGCGCTCATTCCATTTTGGTACTAATGATTACCATATTGTAGGGATGATTAGTCATTTAGGTCCGCAGCTTGGCATTGCCGATGGAATAGCCCTTGCTGAGCTAATGCGGAAACTGAAAGATAAAAAGCATCAAATAAAAACAACCGCCGTTTTTTCAGGTGATGGCGGTACAAGCGAAGGTGACTTCCATGAATCATTAAACGTTGCCGCTGTGTGGGACCTGCCCGTGCTGTTTATAATTGAAAATAATGCGTATGGACTTTCAACACCTGTAACCGAGCAGTACAAATGCAAAGCATTGGTTGATAAAGCCATAGGGTATGGAATGGAATCATACCAGATAGATGGAAATAATCTGCTTGAAGTATATGACAGGATATTAACGCTCCGCAATAGCATGAAGAAAAAACCGCGTCCGGTACTGATTGAGTGCATGACCTTCCGCATGCGCGGTCATGAAGAAGCCTCCGGGGTTAAATATGTGCCCAAAGAATTGTTTGAGAAGTGGGAAGTAAAAGACCCTGTAAAGAATTACGAAGCATATTTGAAGGAATTGGGTCTGTTAAATGACGAAACAATTCAAAATATACGCGCCGGATTTAAAAGTGATATTGAAGCCGGGCTTGATAAAGCCTTTGCCCAGCCAAAGATTGTACCCGATACAACTTATGAAGTGAAGGATGTTTACGCACCATATGACCCCGTTATAATTGTGCCGGGTGAAGCAGCCAAAGAAAGGCGGTTTGTCGATGCGGTTTCTGACGGGCTGAAAGAAGCGATGATAAAACATGATAACCTTGTATTGATGGGGCAGGATATTTGTGAGTACGGCGGAGTGTTTAAGGTCACAGAGAATTTTTATAAGGAATTCGGCAAAGAGCTTGTGAGGAATACTCCGCTATGCGAATCAGCAATTGTTGGTACAGCACTTGGTCTATCAATCAAAGGTTACAAAGCAATGGTAGAAATGCAGTTCGCGGATTTTGTGACTTGCGGGTTCAACCAGATAGTAAACAATCTTGCTAAAATTAATTACAGGTGGGGACAGAACGCTGATGTTGTTATCAGAATGCCGACAGGCGGCGGCGTAGGCGCGGGACCATTTCATTCGCAAAGCAATGAGGCATGGTTCACCCACGTACCCGGATTAAAAGTAGTATACCCCGCAACACCTTATGATGCGAAGGGACTGCTCTTAAGCGCGATTGATGACCCGAATCCCGTGCTGTACTTTGAGCATAAGGCTCTATACCGCAGCGTAAGCGAAGATGTGCCTGATGGTTACTACACTCTTCCCATTGGCAAGGCAAGATACGAAACCGAAGGCGATGATGTTACTATCATAACTTACGGCATGGGTGTCTATTGGGCATTAAATGCCCTTGAGAACATGAAGGACATTTCCGCTGATATAGTTGATCTGCGCACTTTACTGCCTTTGGATTACGATACAATCACAGAAAGCGTAAAGAAAACCGGTAAGGTTATCATTCTGCATGAAGACACATTATTTGGCGGAATTGGCGGCGAGATCGCCTCGTGGATAGGTCAGAATCTCTTCGAATACCTCGATGCGCCCGTAATGCGCAGCGGGTCACTGGATACACCAGTGCCATTTGCCACAGAACTTGAGCAGAACTTCTTCCCGAAAGAAAGATTTAAGCAGCAGTTAAGGGAATTGGTGGATTACTAGATTTTTACCGCTAAGACGCAAAGAAATAAATTTTAGTCTTTCCAAAACTGGTCCGCCAAGGCGGATTGGGACAGAGGGTTGAAATTCGTGTAATTAGTGCAATTCGTGGTTAAGGATTTTAAGAAAATCCAAACATAGAATTTTATGTACTATTAATGGGATCCTTCTCTCCTGCCTTCGGCAGTCGTTCAGGATTTAAAGCATCCTCTCTTTCAAAAACAAATAAGTTTTCTCTTTAGCATCCTTTGTTGCATCAACATCATGTTTTGGGTTACTCGGATTCGCGAATCCGTGCCCTGCATCATAAATATTAATTGTTACGGGAATGTTGAGGCTCTTTAAGTCGCTTTCAAATTTTCCTGCTACTTCCGGAGTTATCCTTGCATCCTGCTTCGCGAAAATTCCAAGCACCGGTGCTTTAAGCTTCGCAAGCCTGTCCAAATTCTGCTCAGGCATTCCGTAGAATATCACACACGCTTTGCATTTATTTCCAAGCTCAATTGCCGCCTGGTTGCTCCATGAGCCGCCGAAACACCAACCGTATGCTGCAAACACAGCATCACTGCCTGCATAGTCTTTCGCGCCGTTTATTATAACAAGCGCGCGGTCGTTAGTAACAGATTGCACATACTTTACAGCTTCATCATTATTCGTAGCTACTTTGCCGTCATAAAGATCTATTGCCAGCACGTTAACATTCCCCAAAGTCGCAGCGACTTCCTCCGCTTCACGCTTTATGTAATCATTTAAACCATACCACTCATGAAATAAAAATACCCAGTTGTTTGTCGGGTTATCTGCCCTAACCTCATAGCCGTATGCGTCAACGCCATCGCTGGTTTTATAGGTTATCATTTTTCCTTTGCCATCGGTAAGTGTAAACGCAAGAGGCTGGGGATGTTCATTTTTAAAACCCTCATCATTGCCAAAGGTCGCCATAATATTAGGAGCTATAATATCGCTTCCTGTTGTGCCTGATTCTTCGCAGCACTCAGGTTTGCCGGTTTTTTCTGTGGCCGTGGTTTCTTCCTCGCAGCAATCGTGCTTTTGTGAATATGAAATATTCATAAATGTAAAAATTAAGATGAATGAAAGCAGTATTGTTTTCATGGTGTAATAAATTATGATTATTAATTGTAATTAAAATTTCTCTGCTCTGAAATCGGTTTCTTCGGGGTTAAGATAAGTAATAATAAAACCGTGTGATACACATTTTTCTTTTATATATGATAGAATCAGCTGAGAGGGTGAGTAGGTTCCGTACTTAACTGAACGAAGCACAGAAAACTTGAGCCTGATCTTTTTGGATTCTGTCTGCATATCATCAAAGTTTATGATAATTATAGGTTTATATATGTTTTCTGCGCTAAGCGGGTTAAGCCTGCCTTCAACACTTTTTACAGTATTAAAATCTATGAACCGTTCCTCACCGCCGGATATTACATATAGATTTCCCATATCATCAAATCTTATCTTCTTCCTGAAATACCTGCCGACAGTGATTATCATAAATCCGGTTAGCACAAGTATAACAGCAATAATATAAAACCCGTTAATTACTGCGCCAACAGATGCTACCAGCGGGTAGAATGCAAGAAATGATATCCAGTTATTATCGATTGTAAATTCACCGGATAGTGAGCCGGGTGATGTAATTGTACTTTTTTCTTTCCCCCTGCCATGGGAGAGAATATACAGGTAAACAATAAATGCTGCCAGGAACCAAAGTACTGCTAGGGGTATTTTTAGGAATTGCGGGATATGTTCAAACAAAAATGCTGCAGCAAGCGGCGGCAGTGCGAATATTAATATTATAATTATTGTCTGCGAAGCAGACGGCATCCGCCATTTGGTTAAACCGCGCTCATTTCGGGATCCGAAAACCATAAACCCGCTATGATTGTTTTAATTTACTTTCAAGCACACGTTTCATATCTTCAAAGCCGGGCTTACCAAGCAGTGCGAACATATTTTTTTTATACGCTTCAACTCCGGGCTGATCAAACGGGTTCACACCAAGCACATAACCGCTTACGGCACACGCTTTTTCGAAGAAATAAATCAGCTCACCAAGGTTTTCTTCATCAATTTTGTTGAGAGAAATTGCAATATTGGGCACACCGCCTTCTACATGCGCAAGCATGGTGCCAAGCTCAGCCATTTTATTCACTTCACTTAAGCGTTTACCCGAAATGTAATTCATTTCATCAAGGTTACCTTTATCGCTTGGCACGGTTAAGTTATGTGTGGAATTCTGAATACTTATCACAGTTTCAAATATACTTCGTGTTCCTTCCTGCATCCACTGACCCATTGAGTGCAGGTCAGCGGTGAAGTTTACACCCGCAGGGAAAATCCCTTTGCCTTCTTTGCCTTCTGATTCACCATAAAGCTGTTTCCACCACTCAACAACATAATTCAGGTTTGGCGTGTAACCGGCAAGTATTTCAATGGATTTCCCTTTATTATAAAGCGCGTTCCGCACGGCGGCATACAGGTCAGCGGGATTCTCATCCATACTCTTTTTATCACGTGTAAGCTGCTGCATGGCTTTAGCTCCGTTAAGCAGAGCATCAATATCAAATCCTGCGGCGGCTATAGGCAGTAATCCCACAGGAGTCAGCACAGAAAACCTGCCGCCAACATCATCGGGTATTACAAATGTCTGATAGCCTTCTGCATCTGCCAGCTTTTTCAAAGCGCCTTTGGCTTTATCGGTAACGGCGGCTATACGGGTCTTTGCTTCCGTTTTTCCGTATTTTTTTTCTATGTGATTTTTAAGTAATCTAAATGCAATTGCAGGCTCCGTTGTGGTGCCTGATTTTGAAATCACTATAATAGAATAATCACGGTCATTTAGAACGCCAAGCAGCTCAGCGTGGTAATCTTCACTTATGTTTTCACCGGCAAAAAGTATCAAGGGAGCCTTTCGCTCATTTTTACTGAGCAAAGAATTAAAATTATTCGATAAAGCGTCTATTACTGCCCTTGCTCCTAAATATGAGCCGCCGATACCGATAACCACAATTATTTCAGACTTCCCTGCAAGTGATGAAGCACAGTCTTTTATTTGTGTTATTTCATCTTTGGAAACATTTGAAGGAAGTTCAAGCCAGCCAAGGTAATCGCTTCCTTTGCCGGTTTTGTTATAAAGCATTTCATTTGCTCCGGTTACAGCCTTTTGGTATGAGTATATTTCATCCTGTGAAACAGTTTCGTATATATGAGAAATATCCAGTTTTAGCATAAAAATTATTTTGTTTTTGTTAACAATTTATCTAAGTAAAAATCAGAAAGTCCAAATTGAGCTTTCATCTTTTCAATTTCAACAACTTTCCTTAAGTAGTTATCTTCGGTGAACTCATCCATTACAGCTGTTATCATTATGTTCTTGCTGGTATGGTCACCTGAAATGAATTCAAACACCTTGGTTTTATACCCGTATGATTCCAGCACCAGTGCCCTGAGGCCATCAGTAATGAATGAAGCTAAGTGTTCTTCAAGTATGCCGTGTTTGAATACGCCTTTTAATACTTCAGGGATATGCAGATGTTTGCGAACATACTTCTGGCAGCACGGGGCAAGTATAACTATTTCCGATTTTATCGCAATTGCTTTGGCAATTGCGTCATCGGTAGCAGTATCACAAGCATGCAGCGCAATAACTATATCAGCTTTCTTTAATGAGTTGTCATTAATTGTGCTGTTTATGAATTTCAGGTCATTAAAATCAACTGCTGTTGATATATCATTGGAAAGCAAAGCAAGATCTTCCCGCTGCTCGATACCCGTAACCCTTGTTTTCAGGTCAAGCTTATAGTTCAGGTAGTTATACACTGCGAAAGTTAAGTATGATTTCCCGCTGCCAAAATCGATTACATCTATTTCGTTTTTATCCGCAAGGCTGCTTGTTTCAATGAGACTATTTAAAATTTCAATGAATTTATCCACCTGGCGAAATTTATCATATTTATCGCCTTTTACTTCGCCTTTCAGATTTGTAATACCAAGCAGGTTAAGGTATTTATCTTTGGAATCAATGTAACGGGTCTTAATGCGGTTATGCTCCTTAATTTCCACCCTGCTGAAAGATGCTTTACGTGTATATGTTCTTGGAACGCGTTTCTTGTTGTATTCCAGTACAAAATCATTTGTTGTAGTAAAGAGTCCCCCATACAGAAAGTTCTTTCCCATTTCATCGCTGATGATATTCACCGCTTCATCAGATGTATGATTTTTATATATATCACGCGTCTTGTATTTGTAACGCAGTGCGAATTTCACTTCGTCTTTAATTTTCACGGGATTTACGTAAATATTTTCAAGCCCGTCTTCACCTCCGCGGTATTTGCCAAGTGTGAATTTTACAAATGTATTTTCTTTCAGTGAACTTCGGAGTGTTTCCATGAATTCACTCTTAACATCCCGCTCAGTATTCTGCTCTTTAGCCATTATATAGTTGAATTAATTTTTCATATCCAAATAGTAACACTTATAAAGGGCTTCCTTTTTAAATCCTTCGCGGAAATACATATCGGCGGCTTTTTCATTTTCACCGTTGACAGAAAGCATTACTCCCGGGGAACCGCTATCAGCGGCATACTGAATACCTGTCCTTAAAAGATTTTTCCCTAAACCTTTTCCCTGGTAATCACCTGCTACTCCTATAGCTTCTATAAAGATCAGATCTTCGCCTTTATGTTCTTCGTTTGTCAAACTCAGTGTAGCAACCGGTACACTATCATTCCAAAGTAATTTCATACCGCCATCAATATATGCAGGGTCAAGCCTCCAGTGTTTTAAACGCTCGGGCGTCATACGCACATGGCCTAATGAATGGCCAAATGCATCGTTAATGATATTACACCAGTTCTCTTCATCAATTCCCTCGCGGAAGGTGCGCAGTTCGTATCCTTCGGGGAATTGCGGTTTGGTATAATCTTTGGTATCACGAATAAGTATCCATGCAAACCGGCGGGATTCAAACCCAAGGTCTTCCCATATTTTTGCAATATTGCTGTAATTATCTTCAATAAAACCGTAAATAGAAGTGAGCCCCGAAGTATGTAATAATATGCTGTTTAAGAGCTTTAAATAGGATAAATAATCGCCATCGGCGGCATGGAACATCCTTAGCCGTGCCTGACTGACCTCCCGGTATTCTGGGTGCAGCATCAAAGCGGCTGCGCCGCGAATCTCGTTATCCTTAACAAGAAGGTAAACAGGGTCATTTTCGCCAACAGTAAAATCATCCAGCGGCGGATTCGATTCATCCTGCTCATGCGAGAATTGTTTGAAGTACGATTTGAATGCCGGGATGTTATTTTCTGTAAGTTTTACTACTTTCACTTTTTATTAATATTCAAATTTAGAAAAATACCAGTGCTTCCTGTTGTTTATTTCCATGGTGTATCTGTCTGTACCATCTTCCGTTTCAATTTTATAGTTAGCAATTCTTAGCACTTCCTGCTCGTAGGGAATTATCATTACTTTAACAATTGTTGAGCCAACAAGCATTGAATCACTGCCGCAGCTTCCGTCAGATGGCTCAAGCCATCCGCCCTTTTCAATATCATAATATTTTATTATAAGCTGAATTGATTTGCCTTTAAGTTCCCAAATACCGCCATAGCCCACTTCCCTTTTGGCGCAATTCATCTGATTGTTGAAATAATAAAATGTGCCGTCATCATTGAATGTGAATGTATCATCATACCCTGCTGCAACATGCGGAGCAGCCTGCCATGAACCGATGAGCTCTTTTGATGATTGCGAATAACATACAGATGAAAGTATCAAAAATAAAAATATTGTTTTCATATATAGATTATGTTTTTTTATTTCCTGTTATCATTAAATAAGAAAAACTGCCGCGGTGCATTCCCATAAATAACCCAAGGAAACACGCTTTTAAATGTCCTATCCTTACCGAATTCAGTTTTTCGACCTGCAGCATTTTCTTTAACACAAAACTTACGACTGTAAACGGCGCATGCATAACCGATGGCGCAACCCTGAATGAAAGATCTATCACTTTGATATTTTCTGCCCCGTTGAGTTTTAGCTGCTCAATTACTCCGTTTACATTTGGGAATGAGGGCAGGGCCCATCCTTTGCATATTTCATTATAGCAGTATTTAAGCAGCGGGTAAAACTTACCTGAAGGACGCTTCAAAAATCCGTCAGCTATCACAAAATTCTTACCGGGTTTAAGGACGCGCATCATTTCCTTAACGAATGCCGCTTTATCATCACCCGGGCAGTGGCATGCGCTTTCAAGCGCGTAAGCTGCGTCAGCGGAATTGTTTTCAAATGGCAGATTGGTATAATCACCCAAGATCAATTCAATTTTCCCGTCAATATTTTTCGCGCGGTTAAGCTCTTTTGCTTTTTCTATCTGCCACTCTACAATTGTAATGCCTTTAACTTTTTTTTCCGGGTACATTTTCGCAAATGTCCTGCAAGGCGCAGCTAGTCCGCAGCCAAGGTCATACACAATTTTATCATCCTCACCCAGCTTAAGATTTTCTATCACGTACCGGTTCATAGCATCAAGCATCTGCTCGCGCCAAAGCGGTATCATTGGGAACCTGTAATACCCGAAATGCATATTATACTCACGGCTCCATTTGCCGTAATCAAGTCCCGTATCTTCGTAATAAGTTACAACATTCTGCGCGTTCTCGTTTGTTGTAACTTCTTTAAGCTGCCCGTTACCGGTTTGCTGCTCTTTGTTTTTCAGGTTGGATTTCTCTGATTTATTTCGGTTTTATTGCCTTAATACTGTACATTAACGGCATTTTTCCTTCAATTCCTTTAATTTCATAATATCCAAGCTCATTTTGTACAGTATTATTAAAACACTTATAATAGCTGTACGGGTATTCCTTAAACTCAGTGATGTGCATGTTTTGTTTCAGCAAGGCTGAAAAAACATCGCTTAAGGGGTGATTCCATCCATATGATAACTGATCAATTGCCCTTTCTTTATCAGCGTAAGAATGCCCCACTTCCTCAATAATTGGCTCAATGTTAAAATACGAATAATCCATCTTAACGCAGTCATCATCATACATCCATCTTACGGGGTGAAATTCCGCGATAAAAAATGTCCCTCCGGGCTTTAAAAAGTGCGAAACAATATCCGCCCATTTATCAAGATCAGGCAGCCAGCCAATTGTGCCGTATGATGTAAATACGATATCGTACTTTTTATCAAGCACATTCTTAAGATCAAATACATCAGAACAAATGAATTCCGCGTCAAGACCTAGTTCAGCATTTAATTCCCTTGCGGCATCAATTGCTTTATCGGCCAGATCAACACCTGTAACTTTAGCTCCGAGTCTTGCCCAGCTAAGTGTATCCATCCCAAAGTGGCACTGCAGATGCAGGAGTGATTTACCTGAAACATCGCCCAACGCTTCAAGCTCCGCGGGATTAAGCGACGACTTCCCTTTCTTAAATGATGCGACATCATAGAATTCAGATGTTACATGAACAGGTGTTTTTTTATTCCACAAATCGCGGTTTACTTCTATGTATTTTTCCATGATTGTAACTAACTAAGCTTATCTTTTTGCATAACAAGTTCAAATAAATATATTGACTCTATATCTTAATTGCCACGACCTTTAGGTCGTGGCAATTATGTTATTTTAATATGATATAAAAACTCACAGCTTTTCTCATTACTTCCTTTTTGGTAAGAAGTTTTGAGGTGAGGTTAAATTTAATTAACGTTTATCTTACCTGCAATTTCTTTTGCCTTCTTGCGAAGCTCATCGGTCGATGCATCCGGGCTATCGTTTGCCAGGGCGACTCCCATTCTGCGATACCTGCGTGTATTGGGTTTACCGAAAATCTTTATATCAGATTTTGGATATTTGGCGGCGTCTTCTAGTCCGGTGTAAACGGGCTGGTTTGAATTATCATCACCCGCAAGCACCACGGCGCTTGCGCCGGCACGCTCTAAAGTGATTTCAGGGATATCAAGTCCCAGTATTGCCCTTAAATGAAGCTCAAACTCATTGAAGTTCTGTGTGCCGGCAAGTGTAACCATGCCTGTATCGTGCGGGCGGGGTGAGAGCTCACTGAAATACACCCCGTCTGAGGCAAGGAAAAACTCAACTCCCCATATGCCAAAACCCGTAAGCGCGCGCGTGACCTTATCCGCCATCATTTGTGCTTCCGAAAGGTGTTCAGGTGATATTGCGCAGGGCTGCCAGCTTTCCTGGTAATCGCCGCGCTCCTGCCTGTGGCCGATTGGCGGGCAAAACAGGGTTTTGCCGTTTTTCTGCGTAACTGTAAGCAGTGTAATTTCAGTAAAGAAGTTAATGAACCCTTCTATTATAACTTCATTGTAATCACCCCTGCCGCCTGTTGAAGCATACTCCCATGCCTTATCGATATCATCTTCATTTTTAATTACCGATTGCCCCTTGCCTGATGATGACATTAGCGGCTTAACAACACAGGGAGTCCCAATCTCTTTTACGGCACTTCTGAAATCATCAAGTGTTGAAGCGTATTTATAAGGCGCGGTTTTAAGTCCAAGTTCTTTTGCGGCAAGATCACGGATAGCTTTGCGGTTCATTGTGAAATTAGCGGCTCTTGCGCTAGGCACAACCTGGTACCCCTGTTTTTCGTAATCGTAAAACCTTTCTGTACGTATTGCTTCAATTTCAGGAACGATGATATTGGGTTCATGTTTAGCAACAATCTTATCAAGTTCATCACCCGAGAGCATATTTATCACTTCGCGTTCATCTGCAACCTGCTGCGCCGGGGCATTGTTGTATGAATCAACAGCAATAACATACTGCCCCAGCCGCTTCGCGGCGATGACAAACTCCTTGCCCAATTCACCTGAGCCTAACAATAGAATTTTTTTTATCATGAATAGATTATTTCTAAAATTGAAATTTCGAATTCACCAGCAAAAAACTTAATCTTTATTATGGTTGTTTCTTTAAAATAATTGCCACGACCTTTAGGTCGTGGTTAAAAGATTAATATAAGATGGGCTTTAGCCCTTAAGCTTTTAAAACCCAACAATTGATTATGTGTTAGCGGCTAAAGCCGGATTAAATTTGCTATGTAGGCCACGACCTAAAGGTCGTGGCAATTATAATATACATAATTTTTTTATGATTTTTGTAGATCCAATCCATTGATAATTTAAAAAATTTGTCATTAAGAAACTCTAGAGTAAATTTAAATAAAAAACTAATCAACTAGCTTAGATTACAATATGTTAATTTTTACCTTTTGCTTTTTGCCTTTCCGCGTTTTTTGCGGTCCCGCTCTTCTGCTTAGCGGGATAACGTTTTACTTTCTATTCTTCTCAATCAGCTTCCTCACGGGCTGGTTATCAGCATACACGCGCCATTTGGTAATCTTGCCGTTCTCAACTGTGGCTGTCCATGATGCCGGAATTTCGAACTTATTCTCGGCAAGTATTTTGCCATCGGTGGCTAGTGTACCTTTTGCTGTACCGAAAACCGCGACCATTCCGTTCTTGCTGATGATATCTTTTACTATCACAGTGTAATCAGGGAAGAATGTAAGCAGAACATCCCATGCTTTGCGCATATTAGTTACACCCTTTGTATCAATTCCCATTGAATCAATAAACACAGCATCACCTGAGGTCATTGCAAGCAGACCCGTAATATCATGCTCATTTATGAGCTTGATATATTGGCGGACAATTTCTGAATTATCAATAAGCAAATCATCATCATTAGCTTCTGACTTTGAATCAAGCTTATGCGCTTCATGAAGTATTCCAAGATAAGTTGGCTTCAGTTCTTTTTCAGTGACCCTGAACGCAGCCTTCTTAACAATATAAGCCTTTGCATCAGGTGAGCTTGATATTATGTATTTCAATTCGGTGCCAACGTAGTGGAGCGCAACACCATCCTGCACGCCGTAACCGCTGTCTATTTCACCTGAAGATATCATTTTCCTGTACGCGCTGCGCAGCTCACCGCGTTTATCAAAATGGGGGCAAAAGCTTCCTTCAAGGAATCCGAGGCAGCTTATTCTCCGCCATATATCATCTTTGGGATTCTGGTAGCCATCTTCATACCAGCAAATTGCACCTGCTGACATACCGCTCAGCACAATACCCTGCTTCCATGCTTTTTTTATGATGCGGTCAAGCCCCGTTTTACGCCATACCTGCATTAAAAACTTCGGACTCCCCCCGCCGACAAATATGAGGTCCTGGTTTAAAACTAACTGCTCCAGTTTTTTAAAAGGAATCGTTTTTTTTGAAAGCGAAAGGTGCGTTGGTTTGCAGTTAAATTTATTATATGCCCTATAGAATTTCGCGATGTAGTCTTCATGGTCGCCCCCTGCAGTCGGCAGAAATAATACTTTGGGTTTTGCCTTATTGGTCTGAAGTAACAGGTACTCATCAAGCAACAGATTATCGGGCTGATCTGAAAATCCTCCGCCGCCCAGAGCGATAATATGCCCCTGGTTCTGTTTTGTAACATTCCTGTTAATATGCGAAGAGATCTTGCGCGTAATTTTTGACAGCGATTTCAGCATAGTAGTGTATTCGCCTTAATAAACTTATAAATTGTTTTATGAATTGACAAAAATCGTTAAAATAAGGGAGAAATTAAATGCTATATTTGTTAAATTTTGTTGTTTGTATGTAATTGTAATCTTTAATTAGTATAGCTAAATTTGAAAGAACCGCTCATAAAAACTTAATCACAAAAAGTTATGAAACCCGTGATAATTTTTCTATTCATTGTATCAACTTCTGTTTGTTATGCCGGTGAAACGCAAATTATTCAGAACAGTTATGGAGATCAAGATTCAATTATACTCACTATATCCAAAGAGGTTCTTGAAATTTTTAAGAATAAGAATTATACTGAACTTACAAGGTACATTCACCCTGAAATGGGTGTAAGGTTTTCGCCTTACGCATACATTGATACAACATCTGACCGGAAATTCACGAACATCACTTATAAACCCGCGGTGAAATCCGCTAAAAAGAGATTATGGGGTTCTTTTGACGGATCAGGTGACCCGATTAGAATGACATTTAAAGAGTATTTCAGGAAGTTTGTTTATGATGTTGATTTTTTGAATGCTGAAAAAACTACGGTGAATTCAAAATCAAGCCATGGCAGTGATCTTGATAATCTGAAAGAAATTTACCCGGGTGCTGTTTATACTGAAAGCTATTTTTCGGGCTTTGATGAAAAATACGGCGGTATGGATTGGCGGGCATTGAGGCTTGTGTATAAAGAATATGAAGGTAAATATTACCTTGTTGGAATAATTCATGATGAATGGACGATTTAAACAGAACGGCCTGTTTATACAGGCAGAAGTTGATCTTTGAAATATTAAATGTTAATTTGATACCGGTAAATGCTTAAGAAAATATTCAAATACTTAAATGTACAGACCGAACTTGAAGATTACGAAACAATTCATAATCAGATACTTCAAGGGGTAGTTTTTAAGGGTACTAATTTATGGATCCTGATGTTTGCTATTGTAATTGCTTCTGTGGGGTTAAATACCAATTCTACAGCTGTAATTATTGGTGCGATGCTGATATCCCCGCTAATGGGTCCCATAAACGGTATGGGTTATAGCATAGCCACATATGATTTCACCCTGTTCAGAAAGTCAGCTAAAAACTTCTCGTTTGCCGTTGTAACGGCATTGCTTACTTCAACTGTTTATTTTGCGATAAGTCCTGTTTCAACCGCAGATTCAGAACTTCTTGCAAGAACCTCACCAACAATTTACGATGTTCTTATAGCGCTTTTTGGTGGACTTGCCGGCATACTTGCAATCAGCAGCAAGCTTAAGGGGAATGTGATACCCGGCGCTGCTATTGCAACAGCGCTAATGCCGCCTTTATGTACTGCAGGATACGGGATTGCAAATGGTGAACCGTATTATTTTTTAGGCGCACTTTATTTATTTACTATTAATACTGTATTTATCGGGCTTTCATCTGTTGCAATTTCCCAGATTCTGAAATTCCAGATAAGCTCTAATGTAATTGAAAGCCACAAAAGGCGTATAAACAGGTATATTACGGCAGTAATACTCTTAACTCTGCTGCCGAGTATCTACTTTGGATACAAGCTTGTGCAGAACGAAAAATTCACTGCTGAATCTGAAAAATTCACAGAAAGTGTTACATATTTCGAAGGAGCTTATCTTATTAAAAGCGAAATTCAGCCTGAAACCAAAACGATCCGGCTTATCTACGGCGGGAATGAAATAAATGGTGAACACAAAGAAAATATACTTAAGCGTGCAAAAGATTTTGATATTGGAAATGCTGAGATAGTAATAGACCAGGGTTTTTCTCTTACTCAAAAAGATCTCAACGAAACTGATGTACTTAAAAACAATATCAGTTCATTGAACCTTTCTATTCAGAAAAAACAAAATATCATTGATAGCATCAGGGCTGTACAGGAAAGCGGCAAGGATCTCTTCACAGAGATCAAAGCAATTTTCCCGCAGGTAACATCATGTACTTACTCGGGTTCATTAAACTACAATGATTCAAACTACAATGGTGAGGCTTACGGACTAGTTGTGGTTACAGCCCCAAAGAATAAAATTAATACCGGGGAGCGCAGTAAATTGAATGAATGGCTTCATAAAAGACTTAAGGCTGATAGATTAAAATTGATAATTGATGAGTATTAAGTGTGTTGGCGAATAAAACGGGATATATCTATCAGCCCAAAGGGGAGGGCTAAAGAATTATTAATTATAGAAATGTTACTTTGTCACTACTCCAATCAAAAGGCTGGGTTTTATATGACGGTATGTGCGGGTTCTGCTCATGGTGGATACCGTTCTGGGAAAAGACCATAAAGCGCACCGGCTATGGAATAGCCATGCTGCAGGATAAATGGGTACGTGAAGAACTGAAATTGCCCGGCGAGTTGGAAAATCGTGATATCATCCTGCTTTTTCCTGATGGCAGAAAACTCATTGGTGCTGATGCTTATATATTCGGAATGAAAACCGTTTGGTGGTCAGCCCCGTTTGGATATTTACTTTCAATCCCTCCTTTCAGCCAAATTACATGGCTGTTTTATAAGCTCTTTAACCGCAACAGGTTTTTGGTTTCAAAAGTATGCAGGTTAAAACCCATGATTAACAGAAATTCACACTCATAAAAGCCCTTAATTCAGCAAAATAAGCGCTTAATCATGATGATATGATATAAATCATTTAAAAATAATGCTCTATGTATTATTTTGCATTAACAAACAATGATGATCACCCTTTTATGATCAATTTTAAAAATGTGCATCACACAAATTTTTAGTAAAATGCAACCAACAGGATACAATCTGCTTCACGACCCTTCGAAAAACAAAGGGACAGCCTTTACACAGGAAGAAAGAGATAAATATAAATTAAACGGCCTGCTGCCTGATAACATTGAAACAATGAAAACCCAGCTTCTCAGGGTAAACGAGCAGGTTGATCGCCTTACGATCCCGATAAATAAATACATTTTCCTTCTGCAGCTGCTTGATTACAACGAAACATTGTTCTTCCGCACAATTATGGATAATCCCGTGAAGTACATGCCGATTATCTATACCCCGACAGTTGGCGATGCATGCATACAGTTCGGGCATATATTCAGAAGACCGCGCGGAATGTATATTTCAATAAAGCATAAAGGCAATATTGCGGCGCTCCTCAGGAATTGGCCCGTAAAAGATGTAAGGTTTACTGTTGTGACCGATGGCGAAAGAATACTTGGACTTGGTGATCTCGGTATGTCAGGAATGGGCATTCCAATTGGTAAGCTTTGTCTTTACACAGCATGCGCAGGCGTTCCGCCTGCTCTTACTCTGCCGATAGTACTTGATGCAGGAACAAACAACGAGGCATTACTCGAAGACCCTCTTTACCCGGGCCTGAAAATGAAGCGTGTGCGCGGCAGGGAATACGAGGAATTCATTGAAGAATTTGTGACATCGATAAATGAAGTTTTCCCCGATATATGCATTCAGTGGGAAGATTTTGCAGGCACAAATGCCATTAAAATACTGGATCAGTACAGGAACAGGGTTTGCTGCTTTAATGATGATATACAGGGTACGGCAAGCGTTATCGACTCAGGTCTGCTGACTGCCTGCAGAATTTCAGGTATACCGCTTGAAGACCATAGATTCCTTTTCCTCGGCGCAGGAGCCGCATCAGTTGGCATAGCTGAGTTAATGACAAAGGTACTTATCCAAAAAGGATTGACTAAAGAAGAAGCATTCAGCAGGTTCTGGCTTTTTGACAGAAAAGGAATGGTTTCACGAAGTCGCAGCGATCTTGAGGCTCATAAGCTGCCATTTGCGAATAATGAAATTGAGTGCGATAATTTCCTTGAGGCCATTAAGATTGTAAAACCCACGGCAATTTTGGGGTTGAGCACAATTAAAGGCGCATTCACCAAAGAAATTATTGAACTGATGAGTCAGCTGAACGAGCGCCCGATAATTTTCCCGTGTTCAAATCCTACTTCACACTCAGAATGCACTGCCGAAGAGGCATATACATGGAGCAAAGGCAAAGCTATTTTCGCCAGCGGAAGTCCCTTCCCGCCGGTTAAGATCGGCGGTAAAACATTTTTCCCCAGCCAGGGAAATAATGTGTATATATTCCCGGCTATGGGACTTGCCGTACTTGCAACAAAAGCAAAACGCGTAAATGATGAAATGTTCATAGCCGCGCTTCATTCGCTTTCAGACCAGGTAAGTAAAAGTGATATAGAAAACGGTATAGTTTTTCCGCCCGTGCAGAACATCAGAAATGTTGCTGAAAAAATCGCAATTGATGTCACAAAATTCATATTTGATAACGATCTTGCTCAGATAAAAAGACCAAAAGATATTGAATCATTTATAAAAGGAATAATGTATAAGCCTGAATATAACTAAATAAAAATTGTGTTATTTTTGTAGATAATTTTGTTCCGCTAACATAAATAACATGCAATTTGTCACCAAAAGAGATTATATTAGAGCAGCTTAAAGCAGCACATGATCAGAAAAACTGGTTCGTGCCCTTTACAGATGCTGCAGCAGGATTATCTGCATCAGATGCTTCAAAGAAAGATTCAAGCGGTAATCATAGTGTGTGGGGAATTGTAAATCACCTTATCTTCTGGAACGGAAGATGGCTTACCAGACTTAACGGCGGCAAGCCGCCGGAGGAGGAAATTGATAACAGCAGCACTTTCACCGATTCAGGTACCGATGAAGAAAATTGGCTTTCATCTGTAAAAAAACTGAACGAAATATCCCTTGCAATAATTGAAAAAGTAAATAATTCGGATGACGGGTATCTTTCCTCTGAAGCCTTTCCGGGATACGGTGCCTCGTGGTATGAAATGCTTACACAGATGACAATTCACAATGCATATCATATTGGGCAGATTGTACATTTGCGCAAACAGTTCGGTAACTGGGATCCTTCTAAAGGAGTAGGCGCTTAATTTATGAATTACATGTACAACAAAGAAGAAAACACGAAAATTATTGAACGCATCAGGAAGATTAGCGGTGATTCAAAAGCGCAATGGGGAAAAATGGATGCAGCAGGAATGCTATTCCATTTGCAGGAGCCGATAAGGGTATCATTGGGTGAGCTTAAACTGAAGCACGGATTTATTGGAAAGTTGTTTGGTAAAATGGCGCTAAAAGAAGTATTAAGCGATAAACCATTTAAAAAAGGTGTACCAACCAGCAATGAGTTCAAACCCAAAAGCAATTATGATCTTGAAGCCGAAAAGGAAAAACTGATAAGATTAGTTTCATCACTTGCTGAAAAGGGTCCCGCTGCAATAAGCTCAAACCCGCATCCCTTCTTTGGCAAGCTTACCCCTGAAGAATGGAACATCATAACATGGAAACACATAAATCACCATCTGACTCAATTCGGAGCATAACTTTTTCGCGAATTTGCTGAAAAATCCCGATTGTAATTATTATTAATAATCATTGAAATTACGTACTTGCTTTAGTAAATTGCTTACTGACGCACAAATTACTATAAATCAATGAAATATACAGTCATTTTGATTCTTTTATTACTATCTGCTTCGCTACCTGCTCAGGATTCAAAAGATATAGAGAGTTTGCTTGCTGCTCACCTTAAACGCATGGAGCATTTTAAATATGATTCCCCTAATGCTGACTCAGTTGAATATGAGAACTCACTGTTCAAAAAGTTACTTCTGAAGTATCTTATCGAACATCCCTTTACAATAACTGACCCAATGGATGTTGTTGTACAAGCCGGTCTTACTATTGCTTCTTCGGATGACAATTTGTTCAGAATATACTCATGGGATACCCAGACAGGCGGTACAATGAGATTTTATGAAAACATCTATCAATTCAGATACGGAAACAAAGTGTACGTAAAACAATCGGTGAGTGATATTGAAGGTGATCCGAATTCCTGGTTTTCAAAAATTTATACTCTGCCAACTGATGAAGGTACTTATTATATCGGCGTTCAATATTCTGATTTCTCCAACAGGGATAAGTACACCGGGCTTGGCTTCTTTAAAATAGAATTTGATTCACTCAATGAAAATGTTAAACTGGTAAAAACCTCCAAAGGAATGGAAAGCGAAATTGGGATAGGTTATGATTTTTTTTCGGTGGTTGATAGAACTGAAAGACCGCTTGAACTGATAAAGTATGACCCTGCTGCAAAAATTATACGTGTACCTGTTGTAAACGAAGAAAACGGATCAGTAACCGATAAATTTAAGGAATATAAATTTACGGGTAAATATTTTGAAGAAGTTAAATGAACTTATCACTGTAACCGGAAAAGAAAATAGATCGTATGGGAGCAAAAGATAAAAGAATTGACGCATACATTGCAAAGTCACAGGATTTTGCAAAACCTATTATGGAGCATGTCAGGAAACTCATCCACAAAAACTGTCCTGGTGTAACTGAAACATTAAAATGGGGTATGCCGGCTTTTGAATACAAAGGACCTTTCATGGGTTTTGCAGCATTCAAAAAACATTTCGCACTTTTTTTCTGGAAGGGTGCGATAATGACGGATAGCAATGTACTGATGGGAAAAAACACTAAAGGCTCAATGGGTAACCTTGGCAGAATAGAATCCATTGAAGACCTGCCTAAAGATGCAGTTCTTGCAAGGTGGATAAAAGAAGCAAAGAAACTAAATGACGATGGTATAAAGATAAATAAGAAAGAGAAACCCAAACATGAAAGAAAAGAATATGAAATGCCTGCGTACTTTCAGAAGGAGCTGAACAGAAATAAAAAAGCGAACCAGGTATTTGAGAAGTTCCCCCCTTCACACAAACGGGAGTACCTTGAGTGGATAATTGAAGCTAAAACAGAGGAAACCAGGAACAAACGTATGGCAACCGCAATTGAATGGCTTACTGAAGGAAAATCAAGGAATTGGAGATATCAGAAAAAATAGAAAATGAGAAAACCCGGATTGATCAGCGGAACTTAACAGAACGATTTTAAAGTACCTGAATCTGATACATCATAATTTCACCAAAAAAAGCTGCAGATTTTTGCCCTGAGTTGATTCATTACCGGTAAGTTTCCTTAATGCTATAAACCTAACCAAAATTGAAAATGAAGTACCTGGATTTTTTTGTATTTTTCATTTGATTTCTGCTTGTTATGTTTGTAAATGCACAATACTAACAATGCCTGAAGAAACCGCTCAGATAGATGATATAACTCCAGTTGTAAAACAATTTTACCCTGATGCTGTACCGCTTGAAAGCCTGATGCACAGAGTGGTACAATCAATTTTTAACGAATACGACTACACCCCGAACCAGATACTGCTTGCAAATTCCATTTGCTCTGATGATATTAACAGTCTTGAATACCCCGCAGAGGCAAGGCAGATGCTGGGACCTTTTGAACTTGGGGGATTGAACGGATTCCCGTTCACCGGTTTAACCGGTATGTCTGCATTTGCCTCGCATGTGCCGGATGACGGCGCGGTAATGATATTTTACGGGCCGCATATTGGTGTAACAAATCACGGCAAAGCCGGAAAGTTGACGCGTCCCGGGCAAAACAAAGAAAGTTCATGCTGCGGAGCGGCTGCGCTTGCTTTGAGCAGAATTAATGAACCCGCAAAAAGTGATGAATTGGACTATCAGCAGATTTACCTCCAAAAACTGATGAAAGATAATAAACCCAGGATACTCTCGGCAGGTATGCCTGAAATGGAAGCTGCAGAAATATTCTATGAAGCCAATGAAAAAAGGCTAATGGAGCTGATACATAAAACTGATTTCACGGGTAATCACATCTTTCTGATAGGAGGGATTATTATAAACTGCAGGCAAAAATTCGGGTCGTATATTTCTTTAAGGAAAAACAGCGTATTGGAAGCGCAATCATTAAAAATAACAGGCAGGCTAGGCATTAACTAATGCAATAAACTATATGATCTGCGCTATCTCTTCATAACTTTTCCTTCTAAGGAGAGGTACTTCACAATTTTCAGCAGGATACCCAACAGGTATCAATAAAAACGGGCGTTCATTTTCAGGTCTGTTAAGTATTTTCGATAAGAAACCCATCGGGCTTGGTGTATGTGTAAGAGCACAGAGCCCCGCATTATGAATCGCAGCTATAAGCAAACCGCATGCAATTCCCACGGATTCATTTACATAATAATTCTGCAGTTTTTCTCCTGTTTCAGATACATCATACAATTTTTTAAATATTACTATTAAATACGGGGCTGATTCAATAAAAGGTTTCTTCCAGTCAGTACCGAATTTTTCCAGGTCCCTAAGCCACTGCTCATCCATTCTTCCGTTATAGTTCTCGTACTCTTCTTTTTCAGCTGCTTCTCGGATCTGTATTTTAATCTCCTTGTCTCTTACAACGCAAAAAGACCATGGCTGCTTATGCGCCCCTGATGGAGCGGAAGAAGCAGTAATGATGATGTTCTCTATCACTTCTTTGGGGACATCCCGGTCAGAAAATTCGCGTATGCTTCGTCTTGATTCCATCAATTTTCTGAACTCAGACGTTCTTTCCAGCATTTGTTCAGTACTATATGCCGGAGGGTTATATTGAATAAACTTCATTCATTTCTCCTGAAATTGTTTTCTAAACTTTTATAATTACTTCTTGTGCTTAAAGAAATAAAGGATTATAAATGATAAAACCAGAAAACCGCCCGCAATAACCGTCGTCAAATTTATGTTTTCCACTCAATAATAGTCGTTAATTCTTAACCGGTTTATACCATTTTTCAAGAAAATTTATTACCGCAAAACGTACATCATTACAAAGATCACTTTTATCATTGGGGTCCGGTTCAGTTACTTTGATAATTCCCGGGTTATCTTTCGTCAAATAGCCGAAATTACTTTCCATGCCGCTCAGCAGGTAATCAGCAACTGCGGCGAAATAGGTTTTATCTTCATCTATCAGCGCGTTTTTAACTTTGTATCCGTCTGCGGTTTGTTCAAGTCCGTAATATTGTATGTAACCGCCGCTGCCGGGCTGAGAGAATCCGGTTTCAACTATTTGCTTTAACAATGACCCTTTAAGCTCAACCCTAAGTATCTTTCCGCCAAACGGAAGCACGCGGATAATATCATACTGCGTTACTTCACCGGTTAACTTATCATCAAGCCTGATAGCCCCGCTGTTAAAGAATGCCAGGTCAACTCCTTTAGCGGCATCAAACATGGCGTTACCTATCAGGTAACCCAGGGCGCATTGAGAGTAACGCGTAGTTTCGTCCTTTCCGTCAAGTGTATCTTTCTTCAGGTCAATCACCATCTTAAGCGGGTCAAAGCCCTTATCGTAGAATCCTTTAAAAGCGCGTGTTACCCATTCATCAACAAGCTCTTTAACTTTGGGCTCTTCGGGTATCTTTTCATCAATGCTTACAAGTTCATTTTTAATTGCCAGCAGGTTATTCTGTTCATCAAAAATAAGCCTGTGCACATACACTGTAATAGCATTGGCATCGGCTTTGGTGATTATGGTTTCACCGACTTTATGGAGCATGTTAACGTGTTCATGACCACCCATTATGAGCTTCAGCTCAGGCAGCTCCGCTGCCAGCTTTTTATCCTCATCAATATTCAGATGTGTGATGCCAATTAGGTAATCAATGCTGTCTTTAATTGTAGAATAAACCTGTTTTGCTGAAGTGTAATAATCATTGTATGATACATATGACTGCCTGTTGGCGTTAATGCAAATACCGATAACTCCAAGTCTTATAGGCTGACCCTTTAAATACCCCGGGGTTTTTATAATTTTATATTCAGGAGCCGGGTTAACATTTTGTTTGAATGGAGTGATCTCACCATTGTTATTTTGAAAAGTATTGGAGGATATCCAAGTAAACTTCGACTCATTCAGCCTATCCTGCAGTACTTCATACTTATAGTCAAACTCATGGTTACCGAAAGTAACAAAATCCAGCCCGATGGCATTGAGAACATCCACCATCTGCCTGCCGTTGATGCGTTTATCTTCGTATGTGCTTGTACTAAGCGCGCTGGGTGAAATAAAATCACCCGAGAGAATTACGTATGTATGAGGATTGGTTTGTTTAATCTTATCAATAACGGTTTTTACGCGCGCAAGTCCACCGTACTTTCCGCCTTCAAGAGGCGCGATCTCGTAAACATCGTTCATTTGTATAAATACAACCTCGGTGGTTTGCGAAAGGCCGCTGTATGAAACCAGGGCCGCAACAAAAACAATTTTAATTATATTCAGCATTATCTGTTTGTTTTTCCTGTATGTTTAGTCTTCTTCATATTCATCTTCTGATTCACCATCATCAGGTGAATCGATCTCAATGCTTTCTTCAACATCCTTAAGCAATTCCCTGGCAAACTCCACATCACCTGTCAACACCTGAAATTCCACAGGAAATGCATTTATCGGATAAGCACTCTGCAGGTTATCACCCTTAGCCAGGTACGTAATTCCGGCTTCATCAAGCATCGATTTCACCAAAGCGCAAATTGCATTGTTACCTGATGTATAAACCGTAACAAGTGTTTCAGAATCTTCATTATAATTCATACTGTGCAATAAAAGATTTACTACTGAAAATTTTCATCAACAGGTTTATTGCTTTTCAGGAGTTTCTTCACCTGAATCATCGGGTGAATCTTCGTTGTACCAGTCTGAATCCTCATCAACATCCTTTAGCAGGTCTTTGGCGTACTCTACATCACCCGGCATAACCTGGAAATCAACTGGAAACGCGTTTATGGGAACAACAGACTGCATATTATCTCCTTTTGCCATGTATTTAATACCGGCTTCATCCAGGATTGATTTTACAACAGCGATTATCGCCATGTTATCAGTCTTAAACACAGATACAAGATATTCATCGTTCAATTCTTCACTGCCTTCGCCGCCTTCTGAATCAATCCCGCCCGGACTTACATTTTCGTCTTCTGCCATGATTATATTATTTAGTTTGATTTATATGTTTTTATTCTGAATGAAAGCATGATTGAAAATATCCCGCTGAGTATCGCGAATGCGCCAAATACCATTAGCATTACGCCCGCGCCCTGTATCAGGTTTCCCGCAAGCAGGATACCGAATATAATAGATATTACACCGTTCAGTATCATCAGCCATTCGTTTGTTATAACCTTGCGCATCTTTATAGCTCCAACAATATGAACAAGCCCCGAAAGTATTGCCCATGCAGCAATGAATATCATAATTCCGCCCAGCGCTGAAACTGGATTAAGCAATACAACAATTCCCGCTCCTAAAAAGATCAATCCTTCAATTATTCTTAATCCTTTGTTATCGGTTTCACCCAGGAAAGCCAGTGTGAGAATAAAAAAACCAGAAAGTATGGCGAAGAAAGCAAAGAATGTTATGAGCGAAAATATCACAATATACGGAGATGCGAGCGCAAGTATACCAAATACTATTGCAAGCACACCCCTTACTGCAATTAACCACCAGTTCTTTTGTAATGTTTCGAGCATTGTTATATATATTTAGTTGAATGCATATTCAATTATTGTAATCTGCTTATATGAAAAAATCCATAAATAAGCCGGTTTCTTCAATTTATGTTCCGGTTTACTGTAACTTAAGAAACGAAAATCAATTTTCAAAGCATAATTTATCTGGCATTTTCAATTACTTCAATGGCTTTTTCAAGATATTCATCGCGTTTCTCACGGATACCCTTGATAGTGCGGCTTACCGGAATAGTCGGGTGAATCCCTACCCCGTGATGAGGAGTATCATCATGTTTAAGTACTTTCATGCCGGTAAACCACACGGTATAGCCACCGGGTAAATATATTGGATTTATATTCCCGTTTGTTCCTGCAGTTTGCTCTCCAATAATTTCACCAAGTGAATACGCCTCTACTATTCCCATAATTGATTCAGCGTAACTGATAGCTCCGCCATTTATCATAAATACTACTTTTCCTTTGAATTGCGGTTCAAGCGGTCCCATTTCCCATCTTTCGGAAGTATCAAAGCCAACAAGGTTCTCATAATCCGGATAAATTATCTGAGGAACATTCCACTTAGCTGAAAATAGTTTTTTATCTGATAAGTTATTCAAAAAATCACAGCTTAATCTTGGATAGCCTCGAACATCAAAAATCACTCCCTTTGCTTCTGCCAGTTCAGGTATTTTTTCATCCAGCTCTTCAGTGGTTAAGCGTGTCAGATCAACATAAAATATTCCGCGTTTCACTTCCGAAATTTTTTCCGGTCTGTATTCAGGGTAGTATCCCTGCTCCTTTACATCAGAAAATTTAAAATTGCGTTTTGTTTCCGCATTTAACTTAACACCATCTCTAGATATCTTCATCTTAATAATTGAATCCTTTTCACCCTTGGTTAATCTGCCCCAAAGGATCCCGTTAATGCGCGAGCCATCCGTAGCTGAAGATATCAATTCACCTTCTTCATCCGCAAACTCATGAACATCCTTTCCGTCAATTTCAAATACTACATCTCCTTCCAATAAGCCGGTGCCCTCTTCAAAGATGCGGCTTATTACATACTCTCCTTCGGCATGATCAAGCAAAAACGGCGGGTAACAGTAATTGAATTTGTGTTTGCTGTACGCAGCACCTGCATGACCATCATTCAGATTAGCAGATATAATCTGCAAATATTTCAGGAAATCAACGCCGTTCTTACTTATCATGGCAAATTTCAATGCATCATTCAAAACGCCGTTCCAGTCAATATTATATAGCTCAAAGTACGGGTATGAATGCTGTATTACATTCCACAGTTTGGCAGCACCTGCCAAACGTACGTATTTACTATCTGCGCTAAGCTCACTGAACTTACTTTCTTCAAGTATAGCCTGCAAATTATTCAAAGTGTCTCTATCAGCGTGCGGCAACGTACCGGCTGTATCTGAATATAACGCCAATGGGACAATGCAGCTTAAGCTGCCTGAAATTGGTTTATTTATCAATTCACCCGGCAAAGGATATTTTTCAAATGGCTGTTTTTTGTAACAGCTTTGTATAAAACACGCTTTATCATTATCAAAAGTATCAAAATCAATAATCTCATAGAGATAATCGCTGTTTACAATGTTCCAGTTTTCAGGTGATTTGCCAAAAGTCTGCTTGTCAAATCTTCCATCATTAAGTTCTGCTGACTTCCATTTTCCTGCATCATAGACCTCCAATTTGAAGCCATTAACAAATAACACACCTTCATTATAGAGCGTTACCCCATATTCAACCTGAGATACTTCATCTGTAATTTCAATTTCAACTGAATATTTCTTCCATTTTCCAAACGGGAACCGGTTACTGTTATAACCTGATTGAGTCCCGTTTTCACTTAATGACTTTATCCACAATTCGCCTTTAACATCTTTTTCTTCTAGCTCAAATTTTATTCCGGCTTCTATCCTGATCTTTTTTCCTCTGAATTCTTGTACATCGATCGTTTTTGAAAGTATTGCAGAGTGATTTATAATAGGCGGAATCCTGTTTATCCTGGTACTCTTATAAATACCATAAATCGTATCCATATTATCCTGAATTCCCTTATGCTGCCATGCGACGGGGAGAAGCCCTGTTGTATCTGCGGGAATTATTTTACTTTGATCATATGTAAAATTTTCACCTGTAAAATATATTTCAATAGCGGGAGCTACCTGCAGGAATAATTCGAGCAGCAGAGCTTTAAGCTCATTATCATCACGGGCATTTTCTACTTTTTCAAACCCGTAAACTGCGAATTTATCCCAGTCAATTGATGAAGCTTCATCACTTGGATGGAAAAACCTGATGTAACCGTATAACTTTGTAAACGCGCGGAAATTCTGAAGAGTTTGTTCATTCATATCAAGGAATAATTAATTTAAGAAAAATTGAAATGGATGAAATGCGTCTGTAATTCTTTTTTACTTCAATAATAATGAGCTGTCACCGTAACTTAAGAAACGGAAATCATTATTTAAAGCATATTCATAGAGCCCCTTCCAGTCGCTGCCAATAAATGCAGCAATCAGCAGCAAAAGCGTGCTTTGGGGCTGGTGAAAATTTGTTATTATGCCTGAAAATACCTTAAAATCATACCCGGGAACAATAATAATATTGGTTTTTCCGTAAAGGTATTTCAGGTTGTTTTGTTTCATATACGAAATGATAGCCTGAAAGGCTTTTGCAGGATCTTCGGGTTCATTTTCATACGGCTCCCATTGAGTTATGTTTAGCTCGCCGCCTTTATGCCTGCCCTGAATTAACTGAACACCGAACCAGTAAAGTGATTCAACAGTCCGCATTGAAGTTGTGCCCACGGCAATAATTCTGTTTGCACCAATATTTACTGCAATTTCTTCCACCAGGCTTAGCTCAATATATATGCTTTCTGAATGCATATCGTGCTCAGAAATACTATCAGTCTTTACCGGCTTAAATGTTCCGGCGCCTATGTGGAGTGTAACAAATCCGGTTTTTATATTATTTTTTTTGAGAGAATCCAGCACACCATGAGTGAAATGCAGTCCCGCAGTTGGTGCCGCAACGGAGCCTTCGGATTCAGAGTATACCGTCTGGTATGTCGTCATATCATCTGGTGTGGCATCACGCTTCATGTACGGCGGAAGCGGAATCTGCCCGAATATTTCGAGAATTTCAGCAAAGGTAAGCTCTTCAGGCTGCCAGCTTAATTTGACAAGAAATGCATCCGCTTGTTTGGAAATAAGCTCGGCTTCAAGCCGGCACTCCGTGCCGTTAAAAATTCTGCTCGTTGTTAAAGTTCCTGATTTCCATGCTTTGAGATTCCCTACCAAACATACCCAGCTCACTGAACCCTTTGTACTTAATGCAGTAACAAGCTCTGTATTTCCTTCCGGTTCCAGTGTGAATACTTCAATTTCTTTACCGGCAGGATTCTGAAACTTTAACCTGGCATTAATAACTTTTGTATCGTTAAAAATAAGCAGGGAGTTTTCAGGAATAATACCTGCAATATTGCGGAATATATCATGAGAAATTTTGCCCTTATTGTAAATTAATAACTTTGAGCTGTCACGTTCTTTCAATGGGAACTGCGCGATCTTTTCTGGGGGAAGTTCGTAGGTGAAATCTTTAATCAATATTTCGGCGGGATTGATTTTCAAGTGTTCAGGTTATAAGACTTCAAAAGTCTGATGATATTTGAAAAGACATTTGAAGTCAGAAGTTACTTCATTTTAAAATTGGTCTAATATCGATGTAAATTTTATCAACCCACATTTTATACATTTTGCCTGATGGATGAAGTCCGTCTGATGCTATCAAAGCGGGATCGGTGTTGCGGGATATTTCGGTAATATCGTAATATTTCACACCCAGCTTTTCGCATTCTTCCTTCTTTACACGGTTATACTCATCAATTTCAGCGGCAATTTTGCCGCGGTCTTTGCCTTCAGCAAAGGGGGTTACACCCCAGTCAGGTATTGATAGCACAAACACATGTTCATTTTTACCTCCCGTATATTTTATTGCAATATCCAAAAGCTGTTTCAGTTCCGCGCGGTATTCTTCAGAACTTCGCCCGCGGTACTGGTTATTTACTCCAATCAAAAGAGTAACAATACTGAATGTATCTTTAACATTTTTTTCTTTTATTGCGGCAAGCAGCTCATCGGTTGTCCACCCGGTTTTGGCAATGATTAGCGGTTCAGCAATATCAATGCTGTCGGAATTAAGCCTCTGGCTTAACTGCATAGGAAAGCGTTCATTTTCTTTTACCATCTCACCAATGGTGTATGAGTCGCCAACTGCAAGATATGTATATTTATGTTTCACAGTAGCCTCAGATATCATAAAATATGCAGGAATTAGAATAATTAAGCTTATAGCGGAAATAAAAGTTATTATTTCTGCCCGTTGTTTTCCGCAAGCGCAATACATTTCAGTTCAATAGCTATAGGTGTTGGCAAACAGTTAATTTCAATGGTTGTGCGGCAGGGCTGGTTATCCTTAAAATACTCCGCCCAAAGCCTGTTGTATACCAGGAAGTCATCCTTCATATTGGTGAGAAATACGGTAACATCTATCAGTTTATCCCACCCTGAGCCTGCCTCTTCCAGTATCCACTTTACATTCTGAAATACCGAACGGCACTGGGTTTCGATATCATAAGTAACAATGTTCCCGCTTTCATCAAGCGTAACACCGGGAATCTTTTTTGTGCCGCGCTCCCTTGGACCCACTCCCGAAAGGAACAGCAGATTACCTGCACGCCTTGCGTGCGGGTACAACCCTACGGGTTCAGGTGCTTTTGAAGAATTCACAGCATCAGTATCAGAATTAACGGTTTTTGCCATATTTTTATATTGCACAGGCAGGAATGCCTGTGCTACTAATTAAAACTCTATTTGAATAATTCAATGACTTCCGGTTTCACGAATTCAGCAAATTCACTGTAGGGAATCGTGATCTTTATTTCACCATCAGCATATGATGCAATTTCATATGGAATGTAATTGAACATAATGTTGCCGGGTGATATCATAAAATTCTCATTTACGGGAATTGTATCAAGAAACAAACCCGCATCCTGCAGTGTTTTTTCCTGCGGCACGCCTCTTTGTATCTTGAAGTATTTTTCAAGCAATGCGGGCATTTTTTCAATTCCTTTTTTTGTCATAACATCATCAAGGGTAAGCACTTTTTTCCGCTTCAGATCAAGGTTTGCGAAGAATGTTCCATAATTTCCGTGCGCACCGCCTGTATATGAATAATCAAAATTAGATATTACAAAAAGTTTATCATTAAAAAATACCGGAATATTTATATTCTGGCTTTCAAGTGAATAGCTCCAACCGTCGCCCATATCATCACGTTTAAGATCTTTGTTATATTCCCTGAATTCCTTCATGAATTTTTTCTTATTTGCTAACATCTGCCCGCCAATTTCCGATGCGCCTGTCTTCATGTTCTTTGATTTCAGTATGTAATTCCTGACAAACTGTGCATCCGCGTAATTATCCGACGGCCAGATAGTACCTTCAGTGTAACTGCAGAACGGGGACTCAAGATCCTTAAAAAATCTTTCCTTGCCTTCAACATAAACAAATTCAAAATAGCCGCTTTGCTTTTTATCAGTGGTCAATGAAAAATTGAAAATTTTACTCTGCGAAGGTTTATCCCATTTACCTGAAAAATTGCTGCCCTTTAAAACACCCTTAAAAGATTCGGAATCGTCATAACCTGAATATGAATACAGCGTAATTGAATCACCCTTTACATTTCCGTAAACATCCAATGGCTGTTTATATTTATCATAATAATAGAAGCCGCGTACTTCATCTCCAAACTTAACCAAGCTCATGGTAACAGGGTATGAATCAATAGTGCCCGTCAGAAGCTTGTACCAGCTGGGGTCACCCGAATAAGTACCGGTTACAGCAAAAGCAAAAAACAGCAAAAACGCGATTTTCTTCATATTTTCAATAATTTCAACAGGAACTTTCATTTCCCATAAGTTAACAAAATTATGAATATTGTAGTGCAAAAACAATTGTAAAGTTCCGCATTTAACAATTATTTAACAGGCATATTTCCCGAATTTCATTGTTTAACCGTTTGCGTAAAGTTATTTTGCTTTTCTATTATTCAATAATCCTAAAATATATCAATTCTATGGGAATGAACGAAGTTTTTATCGCGGAGCTTCAGCAGGAAGCTGCCGCAACAAGAAAGTTACTTGAACGTGTGCCAATGGATAAGGCCGACTGGACACCACACGCAAAATCGATGAAGCTTGGCAATCTTGCCCACCATGTATCAGAGCTTCTTGGGTGGACAATGGTTACACTCGATCAGGACGAACTTGATTTCGCGAAGTGGGAATACAAACCAGTAGTTCCAAAAACAACCGAAGAGCTTGTAAAGAACTTTGATGAACAGGTGGCAAAAGCAACCGAGTGTTTGAAAAAAGCAGATGATGCGAAGTTCATGGAAAACTGGACAATGAGACAGGGTGAAAAAATATTTTTCACACTGCCAAAAGCTGCTGTGCTTCGTTCATTTGTGTTTAACCATGAAGTACATCACCGCGCGCAGCTTGGTGTTTACTTAAGGCTGCTTGATATTCCATTACCAAGTTCTTACGGACCAACCGCTGATGAAACCAATATGTAATTAATGCAAAAATGGATATCCGCGAAGAAGTTTTAAAGGAGCACTCCAAAAAACAGGTACTAAAAATAGCTGCCTGGATCGGTAATGATGAAGACCGGTTCAGGCACTTTTTATTTATTTTTTTAAATGATGAATACCGGGTTGTGCAGCGCATTTCATGGGTATTAAGCGTTGTTGCCGAAGAAAATCCGAAGCTTGTTGAAAAAAATATCGGCAGGATAGTTAAAAAGCTGGATGAAAAGGATATTCATGTTGCTGTAAAAAGAAATGTGATCCGTGTTCTGCAGTTCCTGAATATCCCCGTGAAACACAGGGCGAAAGTATTTGACCATTGTATGAATTATATAGCTGACCCGAATGAAACAGTTGCCGTGCGCTGTTTTGCAATGACCGTTTCCGCAAGGATATGTGAACAATACCCTGAACTTGCGGGTGAACTTGAACAAACTATTACCTTGCTGATTAAAGATTCAACGCCGGGACTGAAAGCAAGGGCTAAGATGGTACTGAAAGATCTGGGGAAGCTTGCAACAAAGACGTTATAAATGATCTACAATTTCCCGGGCAATGTAGCTTGAAAGCGCGATACCCATACCGTTGCAGCTTAATGCTGCAATTGTATTTCCATCAATAACCTTAACTTCGGGCAGTTTGTTTTCAGTGAATCCCATTATACCAGTCCATTTATCGGTTATTTCATACTTCAAGCCGGGCAGTATCATGTTATCAAGCTTATTTTTAAGGTCATCAATTATTTTTTCATTATAGCTGAATTCAAATGATTCTTCTCCGCTGAAATCAAGATTCCTGCCGCCTCCAATTATCACACGGTTACCGTAATTCCTGAAATAATAATAACCTTCATCGTAATGGAAAATTCCTTTGAACTTAAGCTCTTCAATTTCATTGGTAATAAGTACCTGTCCCCTCCCCGGTTTCACTTCAGGCTCAGGAAGGATCCGGTTCACAAATGCGTTGGCGCAAACAATGACCTTTTCAGATCTAAATGTTACCTGCTCATTTAAAGCAGAGTGCCACACAGAAACTTTCCCTCCGGATATTTCTTTTGCCCCTGCGCCGTTTGTTATCTGTACGCCCAGGAACTGGGCATACTTGATTAGAGTTTTCATCATTTCACCGGTATCTATCTGTGCCTCAAAAGGTGAATAAACCAGGTGTGAAACAAGCTCTGAACTAAACCCGAATTCTTTTATCCTGCCGTCTGAAACTTCAAACACATCTTTATCAAAAACCTGCCTCAAAAGTGCGTTGACGCGGTCCATTTCTCTGATAGCCGATGAGCGGGGTGTATCAATAAGATCATACCCGCCGTATGAGTGATAGCCGATCTTATTTTCTGAAAGTCTCTCTTTAAGGTAATTTATTCCCTTCCATCTTTTTTCCACAAGGGAAAGTGTTTCCGCTTCGCCTTTCAGTTTAAAATCCGCAAGTATTTCGGTAAGTGAACCAAAGCAAAGGAAACCCGCGTTTTTGGTGCTTGCACCGGTTGGCAGTATACCTCGCTCAAGCACAATAATATTTTTTGCAGGATATCTTTCCTTTATCTCACATGCGGTTGAAAGACCAAGTATACCGCTGCCAACGATGATAATATCGTATTCAAGAAATGAATTTTTTTCCCAGAAAGAAAGCATCAGTCTTCAAACTCCTCGTCTTTTTCAATTTTGTCTTTTCTTCTTCTTTGTTCCAGTTCGTCATCTTCTTTGCTCTGTTCAGAGCGGTAGATCATTTCCATAGTTGGCGAAAATACTTTAAGCCTGTTATAGAATTTCGCCGCAAACACAGTACCATCAGGCAGTACTGCAATTGTATCTTCTTCTTCAAGAAGGCCGCCTTCTCTGAGATCAGTTACAATTGTTTCAAAACTATCAGATGATGTATGGTACCTGATGATCCTTGTATTTGAATTATCATCGGTTCCGATAATATAAATGTAACCCCTTTCATCCTGGCACGGGCGGCACTCTTTATAGTTTAAAGGAATGTATTTTGACCATACCTGTGTACCTGATAGCTCATATTTGGCAAGCTCACCATCACTGGAGCTTCTGTCAAGCATATACAAATAACCGTCCAAACCTATGTTCATGTAAGTAAAATCACCGTTTATCTTCTTTGGGCTGGAACCCACATCTTTCACGTACGGTGCCCATTCACCATCACCTTCGGGGATATCATCCCCTACACCCGCTGAAAAGAGCCCGAATTTCTTCGACTCCCACAGCTCAACCCTATCACCATCTTCATTGAATCGTGCAAAAACGTGATTGATATTAGCGAGCAAAGTCCCGTCGGGATACGCAACAAGCCGCTTGCAGCCTTTCATATTAAGTTTTTTACGGTCTTTGCTTCCTTCCAGCTTTGATATTAATGAACCATCTTTTGAGCTGATCTTAACCAGTGAATGCCTGTTTTCATTATAAAGGTACAAGTTACCGTCGTGAGCAATTTCCATCCTGGTATGCTCGTAATTGAACTTTATATCTTTTCTTATCCAGCGAGTATTGAGCTCCTTATCAATTGACCACACCATAAAATCATTTTCGCCATCCTGCGCCGTAGCAAAATATACATTGCCATGCCTGTCTGCTATCATATCTGAAAGGTAATACCATTCAGGCATTTTGCCCTGTGGCGGCAAAGCGTTTTCATCAAGAACCATGTACCAGCGTGATACTTCCTTAACAGGATGGAGTCTTAACCAAAGGTCATCCGGCAGATATATCTGCGAATCGCAGAATTTGCAGTTCACCATCCGGTCTGTGCCGTCAATCTCAAGATTCCCCGCACATGCAGGGCAAGTAAACAACACCGGTTTTGCCGAAGATGGCAATTTGCCGGGTTCTGGATTCTTCTTCAACTGGTCATCATCTTCACCTACCAGATATTTTACATTTGAAAAACCTTCTGATATGAGCTCATCCGGTTTCCGGACGAAGATTTCAGCAGAACATTTTTTGCATAAAACATTTCCTTTTGAAGAATACTCCTCAATCTTCGAAATATCAATATTTGTTTTGCACTCACCGCATCTGGGTTCCTGCCTGCCATACATAAGCTGGTATGTATACTGCCCGCGCATTATTGTTGAAGGCTGCCCCTCGCCCAATTGCATTTTGGGAGCTTCCTGCATTGCATCTTCAAGCAGGTTCTTCCACTCTTCACCATCAAAGTAGTTATACTTATTGCACGAAGGGCATAAGACATTTTCAGTGAATGCGTTCAGCATAAGGGGTGAACTGCAGTGTTTGCATGTGGTTTTAAGTTCTATACAGATTCCGAGCATCATAAAATTTAAGTTAATTTATGGAAAAAATATTTACTCTTCTCCATTTTCCCACCGGTATAAGACAATCATAAAACTATAATTTTACACAAACATTTTTAGGTTCAGTAAAGAATCTGAGTGCTTCCATGCCGCCTTCCCTGCCAACGCCGGAGGATTTCATTCCGCCGAACGGCGTGCGCAGGTCGCGCACCATCCAGCAATTTATCCAAACTATTCCGGTCTGAATATTCGCCGCCGTCCTGTGCGCACGGGAGAGATTCTCCGTCCATATAATCGATGCCAGCCCATACTCAGTGCTGTTTGCCATCATTAGTACTTCTTCTTCGGTTTCAAAAGGCGTTATTGTCACAACCGGACCGAAAATCTCTTCCTGGTTTGTTCTGCAATTATATGCCAAACCTTCAATAATCGTAGGTTCAATAAACCAGCCGTTATCACATCTGCCTTCGGGTGTGAACTGATTGCCGCCGCAAAGAATTGTACCGCCTTCATCCTGTGCAAGTTTAATGTAACCTAAAACTTTTTCCATGTGCTCTTTTGATACTATCGCTCCCTGGTCAGTATCATTTTGCAGCGGGTCGCCGATTTTTAAAGCTTTGGTGCGTTCAACAAAATCCTTTTTGAACTTGTCATAAATTGGCTTTTCAACAAATATCCTCGAGCCGCACAAACAAATTTCGCCCTGATTGCGGAATGATGACATAACAGTTGTGCTCAGCATTTTTTCATAATTCGCGTCAGCAAAAATTAGGTTGGGATTCTTTCCGCCAAGCTCAAGTGATAACTTCTTAAACATCGGCGCAGCAACCGATGCAATATCGGCTCCCGTTTTTGTGCCGCCCGTGAATGTAATTGCCTTAATTTTGGGGTGAGCTGTAATGGCTCTGCCGACTTTATGCCCGTAACCGTGCACAATATTCAGTACTCCTTCAGGCAGACCCGCCTCAATGCATGCTTCCGAGAGCAGAAACGCCGTCATTGGTGTAATTTCAGATGGTTTGGCAATTACGCAATTTCCTGTGATCAATGCCGGAGCGATCTTCCATGTAAACAGATACAGCGGCAGATTCCACGGTGATATTGCGCCTACTATTCCCACTGGATTGCGTAATGTATAATTAACCGCCTCACCATCCATCTGGTGAGCTTCACTTGCAAAACCATGTATTGCCGAGGCAAAGAACTCGAAATTTTTAACAGCCCGGGGAATATCAACGGTTTTAGCCAGGGTAAGCGGTTTGCCGTTATCAATGCATTCCGCCCTTGCGAATTCAGCAAGATCGCGTTTAATAAGCTCCGCAATTTTGAACATTATGCGCGACCGTTCATCAGGCGGTGTTGCAGACCATGCAGGGAAAGCAGCTTCCGCTGCGGCAACAGCCAGCTCAACATCCCGCTCATCGGAATCAGGTACAATACCGTACGTTTCGCCAATAGCCGGATCGTAGTTATCGAAGTATTTCTCCGATATCGGTTCAAGTAATTCACCGTTTATATAGTTTTTAATCATTAATCTAAATCAAAAGTTAAATAATATACTTGATCACTAACATACTTACCCACTTACCAACTTACCGACTCAACAAATCTCCTACTCACCAAATCACTATTTCAATATTTCGCAATTTCAACTCTCTCCGCAGCAGCTTATCACCACATTTTTGCATTTGGGGCATTGGTAATGGCCGTGCACCCAAATATACTCAACCGCGCTTTGGCAATACGGGCAGAACTGGAATTTATTCAGCTTTAGCTTCTCAAAAAGCTTTGTTAATTCCTCAGGATCAATTCCGCCATCAGGTTTCGACTTGTTCTCTTCTGAATGATCCATAATTGATCATTGTTAATTGCTCATTGTTAATTGGTTCAGACCTCTTCCATCAGCGATCTTATCGCTGTGAACTTGCCGCCGAATTTTTCCTGGTGCGCATTCTGCAGCAAAGCTGCGTGCTCTATCTGGTAGCGCTCGTAATCTTCAACATTATCGCACATGTACTGAATCACATACGATGTGCCTTCTTCAGGTTCCGGAGAAAGCAGCCTGTGCATACTGTAATTATTAAAGCACTTTGTCGCAATTACATCCGGAATGTGCTGTGTTGTCATCCAGTCAACCCAATCATCATGGATATCATCATCTACATTTATTGTAACGTTGTATGATAGCATAGTTTAATTTTATTTATTGTTATTTTGTTTATTTATATTTCAAAATCAAATGCATGAACCACAAATTTCACGAATTGTACGAATTTGCTTTGTAGTTTTGAATTACAGTTAAATAGACTCGATATATAATACAGATTACCTAAAATAGTTTAACCAATTCTTAATTGTGAAATTAGTGCAATTCGCGGTTAAAAAATCTTCTCAAATATCATCACAAACAGTTAAGCCTGCCGCCATCAACAGGCAGATTTATGCCGTTGATGTATCCTGCCAATGGCGAAGCAAGAAAGGCTGCGGCATATGCAGGCTCTTCAGGTTCAGCAAACCTGCCTGCGGGAATTTCATTCAGCCACTCTTTTTCTATTTCCACCAATGACTTTCCGCTTGCCTCAGAGCGTGATTTAAAAATTCCGAAAAGTCTTTCGGTCCTGGTTGCACCCGGCAGTATGTTATTTACGGTAATTCCAAAGGGAGCCAGCTCAACCGAAAGTGTTTTTGACCAGTTTGCAACCGCTGCGCGGATGGTATTTGATACACCAAGATTCCTTATTGGCTGCTTAACGGATGTTGAAATAATGTTAATTATCCTGCCATATTCATTTCTTTTCATACCTTCAACAAGCGCCTGTACCATTATCTGATTACAGATCAAATGATTGCGGAAAGCCTGTTCAAACTCACCGGTTTCGGCTTTAAGAATTTCCCCGCCTTTGGGGCCACCTGTATTATTTACAAGTATATGCACAGGCTTTGTTTCACTTGCAAAATTGCTCATCTTTCCGCGCAGCTCCTCAGGATTTGAGAAATCTGCCACAATAAAATTATGGTTCTGAGTTTTTGAAGCGGGCAATTCGCGTAATACTTTGCGCAGCGATTCTTCGTTTCTTGCAACCAGCACAACATTTGCGCCGCTTCTGGCAAACTCAATTGCAATTGCCCTGCCTATACCCTGCGAGCTTCCGCATACTACGGCGTTTTTTCCTGTAAGATCTATTTTCATTTTTTCACTATTTTACAATATCATTTTTTTTGAATCAATAACTACGAATTTCACTAATTACACTAATTAAAAAACGACTCTTTTGGAATTAAAAGAAGTCTCACCAAAATTCGCTAATATACCTAACTTTAGTTTAGTTACTTTTAAATAGTTAAGTGACTGCAGCAAATTATCATCAGATAACCTTTTGTAAGTTTTAACTTCAAGAATTATTTTATCATAAACAACAAAATCAGCATTATACTTTTTGTTTGTAGGTTTTCCTTTGTAAAATACCTCAAACAATTTTTCCCTTGAGTAAGGTATATTATTAAGCTGAAATTCTATCTCCAATGCATCCTTAAATACTACCTCAAGAAATCCAGGTCCTAATTCATTATAAACCTCTAAACAACAACCGATTATTTTATAAGATTCTTCTTTATAAATTGGTTCATTCATTCAAGTCATATAAAACATAAAAACGTTCGTGAAATTTGTGCAATTCGTGGTTAAATTTTTTCTTCTTAAAAAGTACTATTATTATCTGTTGCTGAAATTGAAACTTAACTCTTTGATTAGCTCCGCCGGTAGTTTGGGCAGTTCTGAGCGGGGAATCAGGAACGTTGGGAGATTGAACAGGTCAGTAAATACCCTGTGTTTATCAACTGTTGACATTAAGTACTGGTGACCCGATGAGCCGCCCGTACCTATCTTAGTCCCTATCATCCGTTGCACCATCAGTGCGTGCCTGTAGCGCCACTCGGTAAAGAGCTCATCCATTTCAACAAGAGTATTTAAGAACATGAACGGCAAATGCAAAATAGGCTCATCCCTGTATAGATTTATAAATATAGCGGCCAGCATTGAACGGTTCGAAAGATGTCTTCTTCCTTCTTTTACAAGCTCGTCATGTTTAGCTTCATCAAACAATGCTTCAAAATTCTCGTGGTTCAGTTCAATATTGCGAAGCTGGAATTCCCTTTTCTTTTCGGTAAGAGTAGGGTTTTCCATTATTATCTTAGTATCGTGCTCAAGCATTCTTTCAACTGCTTCTTTATAACTTTGCCAGAAATTAAAACTCTGCGAATTCAGAAAAGGCGTACGCTCAAGCCATTTTTCAACCAGTTCAAATAGCGAGGGATTGTTCACAGTTTCTAATATAAGCTTCCTGTGTGATTCCTCTAGTGTATTCAGGTAATCCACGTTATTGTACTGAATGCGTTTTTCATCCGAAAGCCCGAGTTTATTTTCGATCAAACGGAATTGGAAACTCTGAAATCCGCTTGCAGGAATAAGAAAATCCCTGAACTCAAGAAAATCGAGCGGGGTCATTGTTTCAAGTACCCTGAGCTGTTCAATAAGCAGTTTCTGAATTTCTGTGACCCTATGAAGACGCGATACAGCAATGCCTATGCTTTTTTCATCAACTACATCATCACGGAACATTGTGTTTACGGAATCAACTTCATGCAGTATCTGCTTGAACCAAAGCTCATAAGCTTGGTGTACAATTATAAACAGCATTTCATCATGCGCCTTATAGCCGTACTCAGTGCTTTTGGGTTTCTGTGAATTCAGCAGACTTTCAAGCTGAAGGTAATCTGCGTAATATATAGGCGGAAACTTGCTCATTTTCAGTGATTTTTGAGATTTAAGATTGTAAAATAAGGGTATTCATTGAATTTTAAAAGATAGATTTTTGAACCAGAAATTATCAGATTTAATATTTCAATACAGCAATTTTCATAATAATTTAATACAAATAAAAGTATATTACAATAATGTCAGCAAATCATAATAAACAGGTAGAGTATTGGATTGCAGGCGCAGATTCAGATATTGAAACTGCTAAATTGCTGCTTGAAAACGATAAGATACTTCACGGACTATTTTTCTGTCATTTGTCAGTTGAAAAGATTTTAAAATCAATAATTGTGAACACCAGCGGTGAATTTGCACCAAAATCCCACAACATTTTTTTTCTTGCTGAAAAATGCGGAGTAAAGTTACCTGAAGAATTTGAAACTTTGGCAGGTATACTGATGAAGTATCAATTAGAAGGCAGATATCCGGATTATGAACCTGATTTACCTGATAAAGAAAAGGCATGGAGCTATTATAACCAAACATTGGAATTTAAGATATGGCTGAAAGAGAAATTGTAATAAAATTAAGAAAATACATTGAAGATCTAAAAAAGTCAGGAATTTCAGTCAACAAAGCTTATCTATACGGCAGTTACGCTGAGGGAACAATGAATTCTGATAGTGATATTGATCTTCTGATTGTATCTGATGACAAAATGGATCCGGATACGAAAGCAAGTATTGCCTGGAAGTTAACAGGAAAAACTGATTCCAGAATTGAGCCCTACTTAGTATCCCTAAAGAAATTTGAAGAGGATGAGATTTCCCCGATCATTCTTTCTGTTAAAAGATTCGGAATAGAAATTACAAACTAAAATACCTTAAAAACCGCAAATTTAAGGTATGTTGTTTCATTCATACCAGGTATCGAAGGATGGTCGAATGATGCACCATTAAGATGCACCTGCTGAAGTTTACGGTCTGTTTTTGATGCGCCGCTAATGACAGCTTCAAGGAAATCTTCCTGTGAAATATGATGTGAACATGAGGACGTGACAAGGTAACCATCAACTCCAACACAGCTTGCAGCCATTTTATTCAGTTTAGCATAGCCTTTTAAAGCGGTTGGGATGCTTTTGCGGCTTTTCGCAAACGCGGGCGGGTCCACCATAACTATATCAAACGTTCTGCCGGCATCGATACTTTTCTGCAGGTAATCAAACACATCCATAACTATAAAATCAGTTTCACTCGTCAGCTCATTCAATGCAAAATTCTTCTCTGCATTTTCTATTTCACCTTTTGATGAGTCAAGGAATGTAACATATCCCGCGCCGCCTCTGGCGGCATGCATTCCAAATCCCCCGGAATTACAGAACGCATCCAATACCGTTTTATCCTTTGATATTTTCTCAATGAATTCCCTGTTATCGCATTGATCAAAATAAAATCCTGTTTTTTGTGATGCAGCGAAATCTATCTTATACTTCAATGTGCCGTCATCAATTGTTTCAGGCGCAGCTTCGCCAAGATACACAGTATCATCTTCAGGCAGCCCTTCGAGTTTCCTGAAATACGGGTCGTTGCGTGTAAAGATATTTTCCGCGCCAAGGTCGTTCTTCAATACATCAACCACAAGCTGGATATTTTCATTCATACCAAAGCAGTATACCTGCATAACGTATGTATTGTTGTATTTATCTATAATGAGTCCTGGCAGGAAGTCGCTTTCACTAAATACCATTCGGTATGATTCACGGTTTGGGTAAAATGTCTTTCTCAGGTCATTTGCCTTTAAGATAGGATCCTTAATGTATGAACCCAGATCATCTTCATATGTATTGTTAAGCAGTCTTAAGGATATCAGCGAATTCTTGTTATAAAATCCCGTACCCAGATATTCCTTCTGGTCAAAAAGCTCAGCAAGTATGCCGCTGTTGGGGCTGCCTTCTGTTTTGGCAATTTCATTGCTGAATACCCACTGGTGACCGTTACGTATCCTGCGGGATTCGTTCTTCTTTAAAAATATAGCAGCCAATTTATTTTATTTTAAGTTCTCTATTACCTTAGCAAGTTTACTGCTGACAGTTGATGCGACTTCTTCAAGATTTGGATTTGCGACTGCCTTCATTGATTCCATCGGATTAATAGCCGATACCTGCACAACACCGCCCTCTTTTTCCTGAACAATTACATTACAGGGCAGCATTACCCCTATGTTCTCTTCTTCGCTCAATGCCTTGTATGCCAGCGGCGGATTGCATGCACCCAAAATCCTGTATTTGCGGAAATCCACATCAAGTTTTTTCTTTAATGTTTCCTTTACGTCTATTTCAGTAAGTACCCCAAAGCCTTCTTTTTTCAGCTCTTCGGTTACTTTCTCGATCGTTTCTTCGAAGGATGTTGTTACGGTTTTTGAATTGTGGTACGTCATATTATTCAGTAATAAATTGCAGAATTAAAAACTGTTCAAGCTTTCAGCTAATTGTTCAGCATCGCTGTAGTTATTATAAATATGAGGTGAAACTCTCAGGAATCCTTCACGGACTGCGATATAAATTTTCTTATCTTCCAGCATCTTCTGTACTTCTTTGTTCTTAGTGCTATCAACATGAGAAAAAATCAGAATATTAGAGCGGTGTTCCGCCGAGAGATCGCTTTCAACTTTATATTTTGTTTTATCCAGTAAACTGATAAGCTTATTCTGGATATCTATGATATGATCAAATATATTTTTTACGCCAAGCTCCATAAAATATTTCAATACTACATCGGTGCCAATCATCCCAAGTGTATTGAGGGTTGAGTTCTCATACGCTTCGCCGGATGTTTTGAAATCAAGCTTGTAATCCAGAAAATTATCGAAGTTGTAGTTAACATTCGTAGTGCCTGCATATGTTGGATTTATCAGCTCGCGGTATTTCTTTGAAATGTAGGTAAAGCCCAATCCTGCGGGCGACATAAGCCACTTCTGGTTACCTGTGCTTAAAAAATCAATTCCCATTTCCTGCACATCAACGGGGCACACGCCGGTAGCCTGAATTGCATCAATTACAAGGTAAATATTGCGTTTTTTGCAGAATTCCGCAATATTACGTATGGAGTGCCTGTAACCAAGGAACTGTACCAAACTTATGGTAAATACACGTACATTGAAATCCATAAGCGTACGCTTGATCAAGGCTTCATTGGCATAGCCTTTATCGCTTGGTATCAGCATTACAGTAGCTTTACCGAGTTTTTCCCGGTTTAGCCACGGGTATACTACCGCGGGGAATTCCGAATCAAGCATTGCTACATTATTATCTTTAGGATCAAGCTGAATGCCGTTTGCGAAAATATTTATCCCGTGTGTGGTATTAGATGTGATTATAATATCCTCAGCTTCGCAGTTAAGCAGTTTACCGCACGTGCTTCTGAACTCACGTGACAGGTTAATATTAACCAGACTTAGATTAAGATAATCAGTCGTAAATGTATTTATGAATTCATTGAGTTTCTTAACCGATCTTTGCGGGTACGGCGTATAATGCGCAGCATCAAAGTAAATGAACTTCTCCATAAACGGGAACTGCGCGCGTATTTCATTGTGATTATCCAGCATTTATTTAACTCCCGCCAGTGCATTAGTAATATCTTCAAGCAGATCATCGTAATCTTCAACGCCTACTGATAGCCTTACAAGTCCATCGGTCAAACCGAATTTTTCGCGTTCTTCTTTCGGCACCGCGCCGTGGGTCATGCTGACGGGGTGGCATACTAAACTCTCTACTCCGCCAAGTGACTCAGCACGAGAGAAAATTTTGAGTCCGTTGAAGAATTTAACTGCATTATCAAGCGAACCAAGCTCGATTGAAATCATTCCGCCAAAGCCGCGCATTTGTTTTTTAGCAAGCTCATGCTGGGGATGTGATGGCAGCCCCGGATAAAATACGTGCTTAATTTTGTCTTTATACTTTTCGTGAAGAACAGCAGCCAGCTTCACAGCATTTTCATTGTGTCTTTCCATTCTTAGTGCAAGTGTTTTAGTTGCGCGAAGGACTAAGTAACAATCAAATGGTGAAGGTACCGCACCAACGGAATTTTGTATGAACTTCAGCTGCTCGGCAATTTCCGGGTTTGATGCCGCGGCAAAGCCGCCAATAGCGTCACTGTGCCCGTTGATGTATTTTGTTGTGCTGTGTACAACTATATCAATCCCTAAATCAAGCGGATTCTGGAAATACGGACTCATAAATGTATTATCGCAAACAGAAATAAGCTTATTGGCTTTTGCGAACTTTGATATCATTTCAAGATCAGTAAGCGTAAGCATTGGATTTGTGGGTGTTTCCACAAATATCATTTTTGTATTGGGCTTTAAGGCTGCTTTTATCTCCGGTTCTTTTGAAGTATCTACCCATGAAAAATCGAGTCCCATTTTACGGAAGATTCGTTCAAATATCCTGTATGTTCCGCCGTAAACGTTCTGTGATACAATTACATGATCACCTTTTTCGAGAAGTGTTGCGATTGCATGAGTTGCGCCCATTCCGCTTGAAAATGCAAAACCGTGTTTTGCGTTTTCTAGTGCGGCAATATTTGTTTCAAGCGCTACGCGCGTTGGGTTAATTGTTCTTCCGTAATCAAATCCTTTGGATACACCGAACGCTTCATCGGCATATGTTGATGTTGCGTATATCGGTATATTCACCGCTCCCGTAGTCGGGTCAGGTTGGTTGCCGGCGTGTATAGCTTTAGTCGAAAATTTCATAATATTTTCCCGCAAAGACGCAAAGAACGCAAAGTTATAATTTGTTAACCTTACGTGAAATGCCGTCCTTTAGTAAGTTTACATTAAAGTTTATTAATAATCCCAATCTTCTATCTGAAAGTTTTAAATATGTTATCAAAGTCTTATGGTGTACGTTTAGCAAATTTTCAATAGATTTTAATTCAACAATTACTTTATCCTCTACAATAACGTCAGCTCTAAATCCAACATCAAGAACGACATTTTCGTAAATCACGGAAATTTCTTTTTGTCTTTCGAATGGTATATTTAATCTTGATAATTCATAACACAGAGCTGATTCATAAACAGATTCCAATAAACCGGGACCTAAAGTCTTATGAATCTTAATACACAAATCTACTACTATAGTTGCTATTTCATTCTCAGTCATTATGTATTTTACTATTGAATAAATTATTCAATTTCACAAAACCTATAGATTTCTTTGCGTCTTTGCGGGCAAGATTTTAAAAAAGTATGCCGTCAATCACACAAAATCAAGTACGTCGTATCTTGTTAATATACCTATCAGCCTGCCGTACTGACTTACAAGTATTGCCGGTGATTCTTTCAAATACTGTATGCCGTGCCTGATATCTTCAGATTCATCTATAACAGGATAGGGCTTTCCCATTACTTCAGATACTTTCTTATCAATAGTTCGAGGGTCATCAATTATCATGCTCATCAGGTCGCCCTCTGTAAGCGCGCCAACTGAGCGGTTTTCATCAAGCACCGGAATCTGTGATACATTATACTGCTCAAGTCTTGCCAGCGCTTCACCTATAGTTTCAGCTGGCGCAGCTGATATCATATTCGGCAAACCACCCGAGAGTTTCGTCTGAAACACCACACCGATCGTAGTTTTATCCTTTTCAAGCAGGCGTTTTTCACGCATCCATTCATCGGAATGATGTTTGCTGAGATACCTTTCCCCGGTATCACATACCACAAAAACAACAACACCGTTCTCATCAAGATCTTTGGCTACCCTTAAAGCTGCAGCTAGATTTGTTCCTGTACTTCCGCCGCAGAATATTCCTTCTTCCCTGCCCAAACGTCGTGAAAGGTGGAATGAATCTTTATCGGTAATATTTATAATTTCATCAATATACTTAAAGTGCACATTTTCAGGAAGCATATCCTGACCAATGCCTTCAACAAGGTAAGGGGTGCCTTCGGTCATAATGCCTGACTCTTTGTAGGTTTTGAAGATCGAGCCGTACGGATCAGCAGCTATAATTTTTATATTCGGATTCTTTTCTTTCAAAAATCTGCCTGTACCGCTTACCGTTCCGCCTGTGCCAAGACTTCCAACAAAATGAGTTATCCTGCCCTGTGTCTGTTCCCATAGTTCAGGACCCGTAGTATGATAATGAGCATCAGGATTTGAAGGATTATTATACTGGTAAATAAACAGTGAGTTCGGTGTATCTGCATTTATTCTTTTTGCAACACTTACATAATTTTCGGGGGTATCATGTTTTGCGGTCATAGGGCATATAACAACATCGGCGCCAAGCGCCTGCAGGTAACGGCGTTTTTCAACAGAAACTTTCTCCGTCATAGTAAATATACATTTATAACCCTTTACAGCTGAGGTCAGCGCAAGACCTATACCCGTATTACCGCTTGTTGCTTCAATTATGGTACCACCGGGTTTTAACAGTCCGCGTTTTTCAGCGTCCTCAATCATCGCAAGGCCTATCCTGTCTTTAACACTTGCACCGGGATTCATTGATTCCATTTTCGCGAACACCTGGGCTTTAATATCTTTGGTGATGTGATTCAGCTTAACCAAAGGGGTTTTCCCGAAGAGTTCCAGAATACTGTTTACTACTTTCATATTAAAATATCACTTTCATTACAAAGATTACTTGAGATCAGTTATTTTCTTTTGCGGCTATTCCTTTTTTATCGGGGTTACCGCTGTAAACATTCGGGTACCATAGCTCCATACATCTATCAGGGGCGTGGAATTTTATAAATCCAAACTGTGAGTATAACCCCTGTGCGTCCCTTGTAAGAAGCATCCACCTTCTGAAGCCCTGAAGTTCAGGGTGTCTAAGAATAAATGCCATCAGGTTTTTTGAAAGTCCTTTGCCGCGGTGCGGCTCGAGAACAAACACATCACCAAGGTAACCAAATGTTGCCTTATCTGTCACGACTCTTGCAAATCCAACCTGTTCACTGCCTTTATATATCCCAAAGCATTCGGAGTTTTCGATCACTCGCATTAAGATATCAGACGAAATTCCCTTAGCCCAGTATGATTCTTTTGAAAGATAATTATGAATTACATCAAATTGTAATTTATCTTTATCGGTTGAATATAAATATCCGTTTATGTTTTCTTTGAACAGCATTAAACTTTTTTAATTGGGGACTAAAGTCCCTATGGAGTTAAACTAATTCTTCCACGCTCTAAAGAGCGTGGCTACTCAGGCAAAAGATCACAACGGTCTCATTAACGGGAAGAATAACACATCCCTGATAGTTGCTGAATTTGTGAGCAGCATAACAAGTCTGTCAACTCCAAGTCCAACCCCTGTAGTTGGCGGCATACCCACTTCAATGGCACGCAAAAAGTCTTCATCCAGCGGGTGAGTCTCCTCTTCGCCTCCTCTTCCGCGCTCAACCTGTTCTTCAAGCAAACTGCGCTGCAATACCGGGTCATTAAGCTCGGTGTATGAATTACCCAGCTCCCATTTATTTATGTACGGCTCAAACCTTTCAACAAATATTACTGCTTCCGGATCCTTCTTCATATCTTCAAGCTGCTGCATGGTGTATTCGCGAAGCGGCTTGCAAAGCGGCGTTGTATCAATGGGGTGATCCAGAATAAATGTCGGCTGTTCAAGGCTCTCTTCGCAGGTAGCTTCAAACAGCGCCGCTATAACGAGTCCCTTACTGTGCATAATTTTAGGATCAAGATCAATTTCTTTATCCTTCATATACTGAATGATATCAGCTTTTTTCATGTTAAGTACATCAATGCCGCACTTTTCAGCGATTGCATCAACCATTTTAAGTCTACGCCACGGGCGTTTAAAATCAATTTCTGTTCCCTGGTAATCAACTTTGGTAGTATTGTTTACTGCAAGGCAGGCGTTTTCAACAACCTCTTCGAAGAGATTCATGCTGTCGTTGTAATCGCCATAAGCCTGGTACCACTCAACCTGTGTGAACTCAGGATTATGGGTTCTGTCAATTCCTTCATTACGAAAATCTTTAACAAACTCGTACACTCGGTTGAATCCGCCTACAACAAGTCTTTTTAAATAAAGCTCGTTAGAAATTCTGAGGTATAACGGAATATTCAGCGCATTATGCTGAGTAATAAACGGTCTTGCATTAGCACCCCCGTAAATTGATTGCAGTGTGGGAGTTTCCACTTCAAAAAAATTGTAACCTTCAAGAGTACGCTTTATTGCGTGAATGATCTGTGTGCGTTTTACAAATGTATCCTTAACGTGGTCGTTTACAATAAGATCAATATATCTCTGCCTGTAGCGAAGCTCAACATCGGCAAACGCGTCATGAATGATCTTTTCACCGGTTTCGGTGGTTTCTTCTTTTACAACAGGCAAAGGCTGAATAGTTTTCGTAAGTAGTTCAATTGCCGAGGCGTGGACTGAAACTTCACCCATCTTGGTACGGAAAACAAAACCGTTCACACCAACAATATCACCAATATCAAGCAATTTGAATAGTTTGTACATTTGTTCTCCAACATCATTTTGCCTGATGTATATCTGTATCTTTCCGGTTGCATCTTTTACCTGGAAAAAGCTTGCTTTTCCCATTTTGCGGATTGCCATAATTCTGCCTGCCACCGAAATTATCTTCTGTTTATGCGCTTCGGCTTCGGCCTCATCAGCGGGATCTTTGAATGTGCTTAATATTCCGGCGGAATCTGCCTTAACATCAAACCTGTGCGGGTAAGGATTCACGCCTAGCTTTTTTATTTCTTCAAGCGCCGCAAGGCGCTGCTTAACTAAATCGTTAATTTCCTGCAAAAAAAATTCTCCTGTTGGTATGTTAAATCATAAAAAAATGAAATAAGTAAAATACAAAAGGACACAATCTAAAGAAAACCCCTCAGAGCTTAATTGTGTCCCGGAAATTCCGGCAGTTACTTTCCAAGTAACTGCTCTAAAAATATATGAACTTAATTAATCTTCCCTGTTATCAGATATCTGTTCAGAAATATTTTCAAGTTCTTTGGAAATACTCTCAAGAACATCAGAGCCTGAAGACGGCTGCTGAACAGCTGCGGCTTTTTTGAGCTTATTTTTCTCTTTCTTCTTCTTCTTGCCGCCCTTCTTGCCCTTTTTCTCTTTCTTTACCGGTTCGCCTTCAGGTACTTCAGGCTGCGGTTTTCTGAAAACAGCAGGTTTTGGAGTCGCAAGTTTCTTAGCTTCAATAAACTCTTCAGGTGTTAAGTATCTCCACTCACCCGGCTTTAAGCCGTCAAGCCCTATCCTGGCATACTCTACCCGTTTTAATCTCTGCACTATATAACCAAGCGCTTCAAGCATTCTTCTTACCTGCCGGTTCCTGCCTTCGTGGATGGATATCCAGATATTCTGCTCGCCGGTATTCGGTATTATCCTTACCTTAGCCCTTGATGTCGGGCGGCCGTCTATCATTACTCCTTCGCGCAGCTTTTTGGTATCGTTCTCTTCCATGGGTTTATCAAGCTTGGCAAAGTATGTTTTAAATATCTTATGCCTTGGATGCATCATCATGTTTGAAAACTCACCATCGTTGGTAAGTAGCAATACACCATCGGTATCGTAGTCAAGCCTGCCAATGGGGTACAGGCGGGTGTTAAGACCTATAAGATCCATCACGGTCGGTCTGCCTTTATCATCGTGAGTGGTAGTTACATAACCTCTTGGTTTAAAAAGTACAACGTAGATAAATTCTGACTGCGGCTTTATTTTCTCGCCGTCAACTTTAACTACATCCTTTTCCGGGTTCACTTTTGTGCCCGGTTCTGTAACAGTCTGCATGTTTACTGTAACCCTTCCTGTAAATATTAATTCATCTGCTTTTCTTCTTGCGGTTACTCCCGCATTCGAAATAAATTTGTTTAGTCTTGTAAGTTTTGTTTCGTTTGTATCATTTGCTGCCTCAATATAATCTTCTTCGGCGTCCTGCTTTCCCCATGTTTTTTTCTCAGGGTTCACATATTCAGGTACATCATCAGATCTTTTAAAAGTTCTTTTTTTAATTACTTTCTTCATCACTGATACTTTCTGCACCTTCTGAGCCCGCATTGATTTCCATTTCGCTTTCTTCTCCGGCAAACTCTCTAACGCTGTTCTGCTCTTCGGAGTTCAGATCTTCGGGGTTCAGCTCATGTATAACCGCACCTTCTGTATTTTGTGAATCCACCTCCGAAATAAGCTGCGCTGCGGCGTTGCCGCCGGATACCAGCTTTTCGCGTATGTGGTTTATTTCTTCATAGAAATCAATATCGGATTGCGAAACGCCATCCGGCGGACCCGCCTTGATGATTTCATCAATTGCTTTAAGATGAGGTAGATCCGAAATATCATTTATACCCAAATACTCAAGCAGATTATCGGTAGTTCCGTATAACATTGGCCTTCCCACAACTTCAGCGCGACCTTTAATTGTTATCAGGTCCTTTTCAAGCAATGAACCTATAATATAATCTACGTTAACCCCTCTTACTGCTTCAATTTCACCCTTTGTTATAGGCTGGCTGTATGCAATAATCGCCAGTGTTTCCAGGGCTGATTGTGACAGACGGCGTTTTAATTTTTCCTTGTTAAGCTTTGCCAGCCAGGGAGCAAACTCACGTTTTGTAGCAAAACGGTATGCGCCGGCAACCTGTATAATATTGAAAGAAAAATCGCCGGAATTATATTTTTCAATAAGCTCGTTGGCTGCTTTTTCAATATTTCGGATATCCGCTGTTACGCCTGTTTCGGATTTTTCCTGGTTGATGATATCTTTCATCTGTTTCAGCGTAAGGGGTCTATCTGATGAAAAGATCAAAACTTCAACAATTTTTTTTATGCCGTCAAAATTCATTTATGGTATATATTATTATAAAAACTTCAATTTACAAAATTAACAACGAGATACCACACTCGCAAGAAAGCCTGAATTAATTTAGTAGATTACGAATATAATAAAGCTTTTTTGGTAAATAAAGAGCAAAATGCAAAAATCTAATTAAAACTGGAAGTTTCAATAATGCCCTCTTCGGGCATTTCTGCTATCTTAAACACAACAAAATCAGTTAATGATTCATTTATTTTTAGGCCAATAATGCCGTTTTTTGCCATTTCAAGAATTGCAATAAATGTTACAACTACCCTTATTTTCTCCATTCCTATTATCATACTCAGAAAAGATACGTATTCATTCTGTGTACAAAGAGTATTTACCAGCTCGATCTGTTCATCAATTGAAACATTAAGCCTGGTAATATTGTGAACAACTTCTTTAGGCTGATGCTCCATGGCATATTTGTATGCCTTGATGAGATTGTAAAGTGTTAAATTCTGTATAGTTACATCTTCCTCAGCTTCTTCGTCAATTCTATAATCGCCGTCAAAATCGCTGCGGTAAAACACTTTGCGGTGCTCCTCCTCAAGGTTTGCAAATTCCTGCGAGGCATCTTTGAACCTTTTATATTCAAGAAGGCGTTTTACAAGCTCGTACCTGGGATCTTCTTCCTCTTCGGTGGTTTCTTCAGGTTTATAAAGCATCATCTTGGCTTTTATCTGTATGAGCGTAGCCGCCATTAAGATAAACTCGCTTGCAAGCTCAAGATCGAGCACCTGGATATAATTCACGTATTCGCAGAATTCATTGGTAATTTTTGAAATGGGAATATTGTGTATATCAAGCTCATCCCGCTGGATAAAGAACAGCAGCAGGTCTAACGGACCCTCGAATTCATTGAGCTTTATTCTGTACATATTCCTGCGAATATAAAGGTATCTTTTTTGAATTTAAATGCAGTAACAGGAATCACCCTCCGTCCCAAACTCCGGTTTGGGACGGAAGTATCAGACGAAGCTCCAGCTTCGTGTTGATAAAACTAAGACTTGACCCCACAATACAACAACATTCCCAAACTAGAGTCTGGGAATGAGAGGAAAAGTGGCGTGTAAAAGAAACAAGGGGCTACAGCCCCTTGTTCATAAACATTAGTATTTATTCTCCGTCCCAAACTCCGGTTTGGGACGGAAGTATCAGACGAAGCTCAAGCTTCGTGTTGATAAAACTAAGACTTGACCCCACAATACAACAACATTCCCAAACTAAAGTTTGGGAATGAGAGGAAAAGTGTAGTGTATTTCCAGAACAAGGGGCTACAGCCCCTTGTTCATAAATAATAATAATATCCTCTTACATAATCTACTTCCCTAAAATAAACCTGAAGCCCGCATAGATCTCTCTGCCTTTGGTCGGACCCCAGATAAATGAGGTATCAAAATACTGACCGAAAGGATCATCAGCCGCGATGATCGGGTTATCCTGTTTGAAATTCAATAAGTTTTCAACTCCCGCGTAAATTTCAAAAAACTTGAAATTTTTATTAACCTGTGCATTCAGCAATGTATATGGCTCAGATTCAGTTGGTCTCTGGTATTCAACCGGATTTGATGCCGTTGAAGGCAAACGCTGTTTGCCGAACCAGTTCAAGCCCGCGCTGAATGACCACTGCTTATTGGGAGTAATGTATGAAATTGTTGAAAGAAATCTGTGTTTTGAAACAAAAGGCTGCTCATATCTTACGCCGTTGTTGTCATATTTAAGATCAATGAATTTATACGCAAGTTTAACGTCAATATTGCGAAGCACTGTCAGGCTAAGCTCAGTCTGCATAACATTGCTGAAAGCCTTCCCGTTCAGGTTGGCGAAAATCACTTCGCGTGGATTTGAATCATAATCTGGGATAATTTTATTGCTGAACTCAGTCCTGTAGAAATCAACATTCACGCTGCCTGAATAATCAGCCCCGCCGAAATAGAACAGAACATCTGCGCCGTAGTTGAGAGTTTTCTCCGGGCTCAGAGTGCCTGAAATTACCACATTCCTTGAGCTTGCAAGAAGATTTGAGTATTCACTGAAAAGGTTCAATGTTCTGAATCCCGTACCAACGGATGCCCTGAACACAATTGTCTTAACCGGCTGATAGCGGAAAAGCGCGCGGGGAGTTACAACAAGTCCGTGTTCGTTATGATTATCAAACCTGATGCCTGTCATAAGTGACGCTTTATCTTCAAGAAAGCTGATGGAATTTTCAGCAAACACGCCCGGGATAGCTTCGGTCTTTATATAATTTCCCGCATACGTTTTTGAAGTTGTATCGTTGAATTTTATCATCTCATCAATTTTCTGGTACTTGTAACTCAACCCTGTTTTAAGGTAACTTCTGGGCATTATTTCAAATTCATAAAATCCCATAGCAGAAAAGCTGGTCTGTTTGGCATCGTAACCGGTATTTCCGTACTGCGAAACCTGGTCATAATAACTTGAAGTAAGATACAACTTCATATCTGAGCTTTCATTGAACTGTTTGCTCATGCGTGAGTAACCTTCAACGGAATTTATCTTCACGTTCTGCTCATACAATTTATGTCCGGTAGTATGAGTACCTGAATGAGAAGGGTCATTTGTCTGGCCGCCATCGCGTTTTTCGTTCCAGTATCTGCCCGCAATATTAAATTCGGTTTTGTTATCCTTATCGCTTAAGTTCCACTTATTATATATAACATATCTCGTAATAAGCGGGTTATCAAGGAAACTATCACCGTTATCATCCATCACATTTGATTTCTGCACGGTCTGCAGTGTTAAGATATTGCTCCAGTTCTTTGATACCTTGTTTCCGAAGTTCAGGTTAAACTGCTTTTCATACATGCTGTTCATAAATCCGTTAACCATAAGTCTATCAGAATTGTTGTAATCTTTAAGTATTACATTCATAATACCGCTTATGGATTCATATCCCTGTATAACGGAATTCGAGCCCTTTGAAATTGTTATCTTATCGATCTGCGTTCCCGCTATGCTTGATATTCCGTATTTAACATTCAGCCCAGACATCAGCGGCATGTTATCTACAAGTAATTGCGTATATGCGCCTTCGAGTCCCAGTATTTTAAGCTCCTTTGCATCTGTTATGATATCAGTCACAGCTACTTCCACGGAGGAATTCCTACCGAAACATCCCGCAAGGTCACAGCATGCTTCTTTAACAAGTTCCTGCGATGTGATTACTTCAGTCTTTGCGTTGTAATTGCCAAAGTGAGTTGATTTTTTATCATCTTCAACATTTATAGTGCTTGTAGTCATGTTGGGTATCATAACAACTTCAACTGACTGTTTATCGGTAGCATCAATTGTATCTGTTTTATAACCCGCGTATGAAACCACAAGCCTTTTATCTGTAATGTTGGTTAAGGCAAGTTCAAACTTACCTTTTTCATCTGTAATTGTTCCTTTGGTAGTATTTATCCATTTCACCACGGCCGCATCAAGCGGCTGCTTTTTGCCTTCATCATCACCAAAAACATAACCGGTAATACTTTGCGAAAAAACACTCCCGAAGGAAAGGAACAGTATTATTATAGAATATTTTAAATTAATTTTCATTTTAGTTTCATTCTCATTTCATGAATTTCTTCAGGTATGCCTCAGGCTCTGATTCAAATTTACCCTTGCAGCCTTCACCGCAGAAATAATACTTAACTCCGTTATGTGTTGTATTTATGATAAGTTTCCCGTCATCATCATTACATGGCATACATTTTACATGCTCACTGAATTTCGCGGGTTCCTTTTTAAACGCCATTACACAGCCATCATTGCAGAATTTTACATCTTTATCTATATACCTGAACATTATATGTTCGCCGGAGATCACATCTCCGGTTACAGGACATTTGAGTGATGTATCAGCATAAATGCCGCTGAATTCACTATGGGAATATTCTGCTTTGGTTAAAGCTGCCATAAATACAATTACGGATAGGATGAAGTATAATTTCATATTAGATTTTCATGAAAAATTATTTATAAATACCCCGCAGTATCTTACCGCAGGCATTAATTATCGGGTGAATTGAGAACAAACGGGAATATTAAATACGGAGAACTGAAGTTATAAGGAGAATGTTTGTAGTTTTGTGTTTGTGAATAAATGAATGAAATCCGCTGTTTTCTGAAAATAAAAACTCAGTACCGGTTACCGCTCCAAAAGATTTTAAATTCTCAGAATTGTTCGCCAGCACAGGCAGAGGTACATCACCAGTTAATGCTTCATCAACATGGGTCTTGCAGCAGGAATTTGATTCATCTGCAATTTCTACTTCGCCATCAAGATCATCAGTTATACAGGGATTTTCTTTGCAGCATTCCATTTCACATGTAATATGCATCTCAGAGCTTATTAAGCAATCGCCATGCGCCAGGGCAAATGTAAAATTGCCTCCGGCAAGCATTATTAATGCTACAAACATACTTATCATATTTCTGAAATGTTCATTCATACATTACAAACTTAACACTCTTTATCATTAAAAAGAATGACTTTTATCATAAATGCATATAAATCTGCAAAATAGAAACGGCACTTATATTTAAAATTGGACTAAAAGAACAATATTTTTCAATAGATCCTGAATCTATTTAAAACCCTATACTTCCCGGCGGTGGTTCACCTGTAGTTTCAGTGCCTTCTGTCGGTGTATAAGCATGTGTCATTGAGCATCTTCGGCCGGTGTTCCTTTTGAGGATAAGGTCATTATATGCCGGGCAGGTTTCATTTGCAAGCAATCCGGTTACAGAACAGATATTCGCTTCTTCAACATCAGGGGGCATTTCAAAATACTTAAGTTCCATTGTTGTCTGCGGGTCATCGTAAACATATTTCATGAACCTTCCCCATATCGGCGCAGCGGCTCTTCCGCCCTGTCCGTATCCGCCGCCGAATTTTATCCTTGGGTCATCAAAGCCAAGCCAGCACCCGGCAACCAGCTGGGGAGTAAACCCTACAAACCATGCATCTGTGTAATCCTGTGTTGTTCCCGTTTTACCTGCTGCAGGTCTGTTGAACCAGTTCCTAATTGATGCAGCGGTACCATCATTGACAACATCTTCCATCATATCGCTCATTATATAAGCAACACCTTCGCTTATTACCTCGCGTGTTTCGGGAATAGTTTCTTCAATGATATTGCCATAGCGGTCTTCAATCCTTAAAATTGCGTGGGGCTCTACCCATATGCCCTCATTCGGGAAAACACCATAAGCGCTTGTCATTTCAAGCGGTGATACTTCGCCTACACCTAGAGCAAGTGAAAGTACATTCGGCAGATCAGAATTTATTCCCATTTTGTGCGCAAGCTTTATAACCTGGTCAATCGGCGCTATTTCCATCGCGGTTCTAACCGCAACAATATTTATTGAGTGTGTTATACCTTCACGCAGTGATACCATTCCGCCCGTACCGCCGCCTTTAGGTGACCATGTCTGTCCTCCTATAACTACTTTAAGCGGGTCATTGGAAATTGTATATGCCGGTGAATAGCCATTTTCAATGGCTGTTGTATATACAAACGGTTTGAATGATGAACCGGGCTGACGTTTAATCTGTGTAACATGATTGAGCCCGTATTTAAACGGGTAATTCGGGTTCTGACCCACCATTGCTTTTATCTCGCCGGTTTTGGGATCAATTACAACAAAACCTACCTGCACGGCAATTTCGCGTTCTTTAACCTTTTCTACAAACTCATTATCCTGTTTCAGCTTATTAAAAATTCGCTGCCTGTCGCTGTCTGTCTTAGCCTTTTTATATTCATCGCTTTGCTTAATGTATTTTTCTACCGCGTCATTCAAAAGCTGGCGGTTACCCTTCCAGTTCCATGTGGAATTAAACGCCCGCTGGAAATCCTTAAGCTGATTGTTAACCGCGTCAACTGCATGCTTCTGCATGCGGCTGTTGAGGGATGTTGTTACAATTAAACCGTCTCTGTAAATATTAAAGCCGTACTTTTCAGCTTTTTTCTCAAGTACCTGTCTTACATATTCGCTGAACTGTCCCCCCAGACCGGTTGATCGTTTTTGTATTGTCCTGGGCTGCGCTTTTATCGGATCGTTTTTAGCAAGCTCGTAAACCTCTTTTGTAATATACCCTTCTTCCTGCATATTGTTAAGAACGATGTTCCTTCTATCCATGCAGTTTTCAGGATTTTCAATGGGATCGTAATACCCCGAAGGGTTCTTTACCATACCAATCAGCATTGCGCATTCATCCAGTGTAAGATCAGTCACCGATTTATCAAAGAAGGTCTTTGCAGCAGCTTCCACACCATACGCTCCCCTGCCAAAATATACCTGGTTAAGATACAACAGCAAAATTTCTTCTTTTGTATAGGTCTTTTCTATCTGTACGGCGGTAATAGCTTCTCTCAATTTTCGGGTAAGTGAAATAGCCTGCCCTATTTCTGCGCGATAAAGATTCCTGGCAAGCTGCTGCGTAATTGTACTTGCGCCTTCTTTGATAGAAAAGCTCATTACATTTTTGAACATTGCCTTCACAATACGGTCAAGATCTATACCCCAGTGCTTGTAAAACTTACGGTCCTCTGTGGCAATCAGCGCATTTATCAGATCTTTTGGAATTGCATCAATTGATACTATTGTGCGGTTTTCAATGAAAAGCTGGTCGATCAGTTCGCCGTCTTCAGAATATATTTTTGTTGCAAGATCGGTTTTCGGATTTTCCAGACTCGAAAGGGGCGGAAGACCGTTAAAAAGATATGCGCCGTACGCAATTGCAACTACTGCCGCTGCTATAAGGAAAAAAGCGAAAATACTGAGTTTGCGCGTTGATGACCTTTTCTTTTTATTCATCATCTTACGCCTGTAGTCGCGGTTATTAAAATATTCTTCCCGCTCTATGGTTTTTGGATCTTTCGTATTTTTATTTTTTTTATTTTTTCCGCCGAACATCTATATTTAAAACTTTCTAATTATCCTTCATAAATTTTTTCAGTTCAAAATTGCCATTTGAATATTCGCCGTAAGTAAAGTTTCTTATCCAGTCACCCAGGGTAATGTAATGACCTTTGCGATTACTGCCTGTCAGCTCAATATCCTGCGGCTTATGAATGTGCCCCATAACAACATAATCAACTCCCTCAGCAATTTTCGCTGATGCAAAATCTCTCATTCCGCCGGAGCCGTGCGAGCCGGTTTTGTTTTCACTGCCGTATGTTTCTTCAATTCTTTGTTTATCATCGGTATGCAGCCTCGATTTTTTTGAAGACCCCTGCGCAAGCCATAATCCTATATCGGGGTGAACAAGTGAATATAAAAACTGGTTGAACGGACTGCGAAGTATCTTTTTGATGATCTTGTAACCTGTATCACCTTTTGAAAGTCCATCACCATGAGTAATGAAGAAACGCTTGCCCTCAATTATTGTATCAAGTGAATCATTGTAGAGCTTAAGCCCCACATCATCTCTCAAGTAAGTATTCAGCCAGAAATCATGGTTGCCTGAAAAGAAATTCACTTCAATTCCCTGTTCAACTATTTCGTTCAGCTTTGCCAGTGTTCTGTAAAATCCTTTTGGTACAGCCCTGCGGTATTCTATCCAGCAATCGAAGAGATCTCCCACTATATATATCTTCAGAGCGTCAGTTCTTATACCTTCCAGGAAACTGACAAGTTTCCGTTCTTTTGACTTTTCTTCCGCAAAATCCTGAAAGCCTAAATGAACATCAGAAAAGAAATAGTGTTTTTTTCCGTTCAAAAACTATGATTTTATTAACTTTAAGCTCCGGATAAACAGCGAAAATGATCACTGCCGGAATTTAAAGTTAATTCTTTTTTGAAACATAGAAAATACAATAATATAATCAGTAAAATAACAATTTAACAGTTTTTGATGGTCTACAGCAGGCGGGCCTTAATTGCGTTTACGATCCTCTTAGAGGCTTTTCCATCCATTAAGCGGGGGATTCTTCCATTTTTGTATTTTCCTGCAAAAATCTCAGCTGTTTTTCTTACAACCAGAAATTCATTGAGACCGCACAATGTATTTGAACCAATTCTGAGAGTTTCAGGTCTTTCAAACGAGTCTCGTAATGTTAAACAGGGAATCTTCAAAAAAGTTGCTTCTTCCTGGATGCCTCCTGAATCGGTGATCACAAGTTTGGAATCGGTGAGAAGTTTTACAAAATCTGTATATCCCGCAGGATCAATAGTCAACAAACCGGGTATATTATTCAGTCTTTCCAAAAGTGAGAAACTTTCTGCCATTTTAAGTGTCCGGGGATGGATCGGCAATACAATTTTTGCTTCCGGTTCAAACTTCAGTGCCTTCGCAGATACTTTTTCGAAAATTGAAATTATCTTTGCAAGGTTCGCTTTATTATCAACGTTCACCGGCCTGTGAATTGTTGCAAGAATATACTTCCTTTTTTTGAGCCTTAGCTTAGTAAGGATACCCGAGGAACTGAATTTTTTTCTGAAATAAACAAGTGAATCTATCATCGTATCACCGACAAGATGTATCTTCTTTCTGCTTACACCTTCTTTAAGCAAATTCTTCACGCCTTCTTTTTCTGTGATAAAAAGAATATCAGAAAGTGAATCAGTTACAATACGGTTTATCTCTTCGGGCATTGTATTATCAAAACTTCGCAGCCCGGCTTCAACATGAGCTATCGGAATCGTTCCGCCGTTATGGTGTATCTTGGAGCACACAAGCGCGCAGGCAACAGTTGAATTAACATCGCCAAACACTATTACAAGATCCGGTTTTTCCTTCAGTACCACTTTTTCAAACTCTGTCATTATGCGCGCAGTCTGCTCAGCATGCGAGCCTGAGCCGGCACCAAGAAAAATATCAGGTTCCGGCAAATTAAGATCCCTGAAAAAAACTTTGGAAAGTTTATGGTCATAATGCTGACCGGTATGTACAATAAAATGTGTGAAAAGGTTTTTGTGTCTCGCAAGCTCCAGTTCAATAGGGGCAAGTTTCATAAAATTGGGTCTTGCCCCTACAACCGAAATTATCTTTTTCTTTTTATTCAATCTTACCTGAATAAACTAGCCTATCTTGAAAGAATTAGCCCCAAGCAGGGTAATCTTTTCCCTGTTCAGTTTCAGTTTCTTTGTGGCGTTACGTGTATCAACAATACGTTTAGAAAACGCAACTATCCATTCATAATCATATGTTGTATGATCGGTAACAATAACTGTTACATCGGCATCCTTAAGCAGCTTTTCGTTCAGTTCCTGCACACGGAATATTTTATCCATCAGACGGATATTTCTCATGTACGGGTCGTGGAAATTAATATTCTGGATGCCTTCTTTATATAACAGCTCAATTACTTTTATAGCCGGTGAATTACGCGGATCTTCGACATCGCGTTTGAATGTTGTTCCAAGTATAAGCACATTTGCTTCGCTTGCCTTAACGGGTGCGTTGGCAATTTCACGCATTACCATATCTCTCACATAAAACGGCATTTCTTCGTTTGATTCAGCGGCAAGTTCAACAAAGTTTGTATGGAAATCATACTGCTTTGCAGCCCAGTCCAGGTAGTACGGGTCAATCTGTATGCAGTGTCCGCCGATTCCGGGTCCAGGGTAAAACGGCATATAACCGAAGGGTTTTGTAGCCGCGGCATCAATAACTTCCCATATATTTACATTTCCCATCCTGTCGCAAAGCCTAGCCAGTTCGTTAACCAGCGCTATATTCACACTGCGGAAAATATTTTCAAGCAGCTTCTCCATTTCAGCAGCACGCGGCGAAGATACCTGGTGAACCTTTGTGGCTACTTCCTGCATTATCATGACAGAAAGTTCCTGGCATTTTTTGGTAACACCGCCAACTACTATAGGAGTATTGCCGGTGTTATATACTTTGTTGCCCGGGTCAACGCGCTCAGGTGAAAATGAGAGGTAATAATCCTTACCGACTTTCCACCCTTTAGATTCAAGCAAAGGCTGAACATAATCCTCTGTTGTTCCGGGAAATGTTGTGCTCTTAAGAATGATAAGTGTATGCCTTTTCATCCTTTTGAATATCTCTCCGGTTGAATCCATTATGTATGAAATATCCGGAGTTTTATTATCGGTTACAGGTGTTGGCACACAGATGAATATTATTTCCTGGTCGCCAATTTTATCATAATTATTAGAAGCAGTGAAGAGGTTATTATTAATAGCGTAAAGGAAATCTTTATTGATAACATCTTTGATATAATTTTTTTTCTGCTGTATAAGTTTGATCTTATTCTGATCCAGATCTACTCCGTGAACGTTAAAACCTTTTCTTGCAAATTCTATGGCAAGCGGCAACCCGACATATCCCAGTCCGATAATACCGATCTTAGCTTTTTTCTGTTTAATTTTTTCTCTTAATACTTCACTCATTAATTATTTTCCCCTTGATAGTGATTTCTTGGTAGTGTACTAGTGAAATTTAAATTTTAATTCGTGTATCAGAACCTATTTGTATATACTTTCTGCTTCTTCTTTGCGTTTTTTCCACCATGCTTCGTTTTGTTTGTACCACTCAACAGTTGATTTGAACTGGTTGAACGGATCAATTTTGGGTTTAAACCCAAGGTTTGTTATCTTATCAACATTCAGCGCGTAGCGGAAATCATGGTTTGGCCTTGGGTCAGGAATAAATTCAATAAACTCATCCTTGTTTACATTAAGCAGCTCACAAAGCCACTCAGCCGCCATTTTATTTGTAATTTCAGGGTTATGGTTAGCCGCAACATTGTATGCGTTGCCGGCTTCGCCTTTATCCAGCAGGAATTCAAGACATTCTGCTGTAAGCGGAGCGTACAGCCAGTCTCTTACCTGCAGACCCTCACCCCATAACGGAATTTTGCTGCCGAGCAATATATTTGATATCCACCTTGGTAATGCTTTTTCAGGGTACTGCCACGGCCCGAAATTATTTGTGGGCCTTAACACAACTACGGGATAGTTCCTTCCGAATTCCATAGCAAGATCATCGGCCTGTGACTTTGATTTTGAATATGCTGATGTTGCCTGGCTATCGCCAAGTTTTTTATCGCCTTCGGCAAAATAACCATCGGCAATCGAGCCGTAAACTTCATCTGTGGATATGTGAATGAATTTATCCACGCCCTTTTCAAATGCTTTTTCAAGCATTACTTTGGTTCCCGTAACATTTGTGCGGTAGAAAAGATCAGGGTCGGTTTCGCTGCGTGTGTTATGGCTTTCAGCGGCAAAATGTATCACTGAGTCACAGCCGCTTACGGCTTTTTTAACAATGTCTTCATCACAGATATCGCCATGAATAAAATCAACTTTACCTTCGGTTATGAGCGGCTCAAGATTATCTTTCCCGCCTGCATATGTAAGCTTATCAAGTACTGTGACTTTGTGGCCTTTGCCTGTTATATAATAGACAAAGTTCGTTCCAATAAAACCGGCGCCCCCGGTTACTAAAATATTCTTCAAATATAATTTCCTTTTTAATCCCTAATGAATAATCCAAAATTAAGGCCAACATTCAAAACAAGCCCCTTTGCTTCAATTCCTGAAGGGAAATTTTTAACTTCCACATCATTATCTACACGCCAAGTGTTCTGTGCGCCTATCTGGTAACCGCAGTCAATTTTAAGATACATAAATTTCCTCAGCATAATTCCGATTCCCACCTGAGGCTGAACGGTATAGAATCTTGATTTGTAGGTCCGTGTAATATTGCCTGTTGAACCGTTTGACTGAAATTCATTATATGAATTGCTGTAATTGCCCAGATCATTACCGTATTTGTAAAGTTCAAGTTTTAATGTACCCGTAGAAAACTGCGAGCCAAATGAAATATCGATCACTTTGCCAAGTACCATAACGTATTCAAAACTAAATCCGCCCTGCCCCAATGAATAATTGGCATCCTTCTTAAGGGTATCATTCACCTGTTTGGTTAATTTAGAGGTAAATCCGTTTCCAAATCCGCCAATCCTAAGGAAATTGCTCTTCATTGGAAGATCAATAAAGCCGCCGCCGCCGGTTGTGAAAAAGCCGCTTTCTGAAAACTCAGGAAATCCTGCGTTTTTGAGCTCTGTATTTAAATTTTTAACTGGATTGAAGTGCCACCCGGCTGTTACTCCACCTGCAAAGGCAAAACTCGGGAGCAATTGGGCTTGAGAATTGAGAGTAAAACCGCAAAAAACCAATAAAACAGCAAAAAATTTCAATTTACGGCTCATATTATCTGTTTTTTACAAAATTTAGAACACAAAAATACTAAGCAATGACTATAAAAACAATTTAAAAATTTTGGGTGCGGGATTGGAGGAAAATTGCGAATTGAGAATCAGAAATTACGAATTTGGATTTAGTATGGGACAATTAATGTTTTTTTGCTTCTAAACGGCCTTATGAAAAATGCCGACAAACTGCTCCAGCAGTCGGGGAAATTATTTGAGCAGAATCAACACAGGAAAATCTGTTTGACGAGCCGTCAGGCGAGGAGTTATTTTCCTGTAAGGCGAAAATAATTTCAGGCAATTTTCATAAGCCTTGACTTTTTTGGTTATTGGAGCCTGTCCCGCACTTGATGCGGGATGTCAAGACAAAAAGAACAAAAGAAATTTCTGAGAAAATAAACAAAATCAGTAATAAGAAAACTACTTACAATTACCTGTACAATCGATGTTTATCAAGACTTTACAGATGTTCAAAATAAGCCAGACTCGAGCCTACCCATGTTTTTTCTTTGTTGAAATCCACACCCATCATCTTACCTTTGCTTAAGCGCACAAGATTATTAACTAGATACGGCTTGCCGTTATCATGCACAAACAATAATCTAAGCTCAGCTTTTGCGGGCTGATCGGGTGTTTCGATAACCGGCTCATAGTTTATTTTTTTCTGCAGAATGTAATTCGTGCGGTCTGTAATGCCATCAAGTATTTCTTTTGTGACATCAAACACAACGCCAACTCCCGCGAAGCTGAAAAGCGGCTTCAGTACATAATTTTCCAGGTCAGCGGGATATGTTTTGATATCACACAGGAATTCTGTTTCAGGTACATATTTATTCTTTAAGAAAGGAAGCGAGTATTTGCTGATCCTGTAAAACCAATTAGGATGCGGTACCCATGTAACATTCAGCTCATCCTGGAAGCTGAACCCGAATTTCAGATCCTTCCTTCTTTCAAGCTCATCAAATATTACTCTATTATAGATGCGTTCTATTTTCGTCTTCTTCCCGTTATTCATATAATAAAGGTCTTTGCCCTCCTTGGTAATATCACTCAGGCAAACCGGCTTAACTCCTATGTAAGTATAACAGCATTCAAAATCTATTCTGGTCTTCTGATTATCGGGTTCAATTTCAAGCAGTATTACGTTTTCCGGGTTGGAATTCCCGATGACTACCCGTTTCAGGATATCAAGATATTCATCCGGCTTATGAATATTAAACAACCCGCCGTAGCGTTCATCAATACTGAAATGCTTGCGGAACATATAGTTCTGCAGCAGCTCATAGAAAAACAGCGAGGAAAAGCCCTGCAGTTCAATAAGTTTGGGGATATATTTACCGTCTTCATCCTTACAAATAGCAAAATCAATTGCCATCATTGCGGGATAACCGGGGTCATTTGGTACCGCCATACCTTCAGGTATGGCGTTCATTGATATCTTCTGATATTCCGGACTCATGAGGTAAGATGTAATTACATCAACCGCATTCAATATCTCATTCTTAAATTCTTTACCGATAAATATCGGTGTTTCAGCAATGCGGAACTCTATGGGAAAATCGTAAGTAGTATTAAGATCTTTAACAAAAGCTTCATACTTTTCCTGTGTAAATTCCGCGTTATATTTTTTTCTTATCTCTGGTACCAAATTATATGTTTTATTTTATGGTCTTGTTCTGATAGTGAATCTCCACACATTGCCGGTGGATGAAGCGCCATGATTATCTTTCGCTTTTATCTGCCAGAAGTATGTAGTTCCCGGAAATGGCAGCATCCCCAAATTGTATGCGGGTGAAGTCAGGTTCGCTGCCAGCGGTACCTCGCTTAGCGGCAGGCTTGTTCCAACAAACACATCAAATTTAAGAGTATCATTCAAGTCGGGTTCTGTACTTTCCCAGGCAAGATGAACATCGGTACTGTCATCTATTCCGGCAGTACTATCAGCAGGAACCGGGTTTACAGGTACAGTAGGCGGATTATTTGTATCACCGTTATTTACAGAAGTATCATCTTTTTTGCAGCTGTTAAGGCTGATAAACAGGGCTGAGCTTAAAATTAAGCCAATAATGTAGCGTTTCATTTTTTTTTGTGCAGTTTACACTATTTAAGTTGTTTAATTAATACATTAAATTCACTATAAAAAAGTCTCAATGCCTTATTTGTGTTTTAAAGCGCCAGGTATTGCTTGTTGCAGACCCGCCTTTGTTATCTCTGGCAGTTACCTTCCAGTAATAATTTGTGCTGGCGGCTACAATTCCCAATCCAAAAGAAGGATTTGGAAGATCGGTCACAATTGGCGTATTGCCAACCGGCAGATCATTGCTGATAAACACATCATATTTCAAAGTATCATTCGGGTCAGGGTCACTGCACTGCCATGAAAGGACCATAATAACACTGGTATCAATATTTTCTAAACTATCTGCAGGGTAAGGGTTCTTTGGTTTGTTTGGTACCTGGTTTGTAACATTATTATTTGAATTTACGGATGTATCATTTTCAGAACATCCATTAAAACAAAATGCGGCTGCAAGCAGAATAAAAAAGATGTTAAGAATTGCTTTCATTTTTATTTTTAGATTAGGTTACAAGCTGTTAAGCTATATCAGGAAAATCCCGTTATCCATAACCTGCTCATCATCAAGCCATATACTGCACGCTACGCTTACGCAGTCAATATGCGTTGTTGACTGCCAGTCAGCCCCTGTGTGAGCCGAATACGGATGCCCGAATGCTATATGCACAGTCGGCAGTTTTTCATCCTGCAAAATATGACCAATTACGTGTTTGCAGGCAATGTTCGTTCCAATGGCAAATTCACCAACGCGGTTACTGTTTTCATCGGTCATTGTATATGCAGTAAATTCTTCAAGAAGCTCTTTGTTAACACACTCCATTTTTGTAATTCGTGAGTCTTTTATCCAGATTGAAAGCGGCGTTTCTTTAAGGTCGCCGTACTTCTGGCAGAGATAGTCTCCCACAACGCCATCTACTACAAAAACTCCGTTTACGTTGTAAGGTGAAGTGAATATCTCGCCGCCCGGAAGGTTTCCCCACTTTTCCACTGAAATTATGCCGCTGGTTTTAAGCCATTTAAGTGACTTAGAAAATTCAGCAACCATATTTGTACCGGCTGTGTTCTTAACTGTGATGGTTTTTGCTTTGCGCGCCTTATCAATAAGTTTTTGTGATAGTTCATCCACTTTCAGAAAGTCTGCACGCATTCCTTCAAGCATTATCTGTTTGTTGATATTAACCATATGCCCGTGCCTTATTTTGTGGGCATCCACAACTTCCGTCATATCAATTCTTGAGCGAAGTTCACCTGTATGGGCAATTGCGCAGAAAATACTTACCTGGCTCTTTGCAAGGTCATCAAGTATCTGCTGTGGCATATTTTTAAGCGGCCTTGAAGCGTAATCTTCTATTACCATAAGGCTGAAGGGTGAACCCACTTTTTTTATTTCTGCAACCAAAGCTGATGCAATTTCAAGGGATTCATTGTCAGTGATGATGGTTATTCTTTCTTCAGGTTTTAACCTTAAACAAACTACTATCGCGTTATAAGCCCCTTCGGAAAGTTCTTTATCAAAATCAATAACTGTATGTGTCTCGTCCATTAAGTAAAATATATTCTTTAAGTTATATAAAATTCTATTTTAAGCCAATGTGTGTTTCTTCTATAATAAAATCAACAACCTTCTTCAGTCCTTCCTGCGTTCCGTCCCAAACGGCAAGCTGCCTGTCGGCGCCGGTGCCGTTCTGAAGCATCTGGAGAATGTAGTTCACCTCATCCCAGCTGCCAAGGTCATCAACTACATCACTGATAAATGAAATAAGCTCCATTGCAAGTATCTTGAAATCAACTTCTTCCTGCTTGCCGAAATCAATGAGCTTGCCTTCGGTTCCGTATCTTGCTGCGCGCCATTTGTTTTCGTTAATAAGCGCACGGCGGTAAATTCTGAATCCTAAATTCTGTCTCATCAATTTGTAAAGCTTCACAACCACCGCCTGCATTAATGCCGCAAGACAGATCGTTTCATCAACTCTCATTGGTATATCGCACATGCGGAACTCGAGCGTATTAAAATAAGGATGAAGCCTTATATCGTACCAGATCTTCTTGCCGTTATCTATACAATTGGTTTTGATTAACAGGTTCACGTAGTTATCGAACTCCGTAACTGTATCATAATAATCGGGAATGCCTGTTCTTGGGAACTTATCAAAAACTTTTACGCGGTATGATTTAAATCCTGTGTTGCGCCCAAGCCAGAAAGGCGAGTTTGTTGAAAGCGCAAAAATATGCGGAATAAAATACCTAACTGCGTTCATTATCTGTATTCCGACCTCACGGTTTGGTAAACCAACATGCACGTGCAGACCGAAGATCAAATTCGCGCGCGCGGCTTCCTGCATTTCTTTTACTATTTCATGGTAACGCGGGTGATCGGTAATAGTAACATCATTCCAGTGAGTGAACGGATGTGTTCCCGCTGCGGCAATTCTGAATCCCGCTTCTTTTGCAAGCGCAGCTAGATTTGAACGAAGACCGGTAACCTCTTCCCGCGCTTCATGGATATCACGGCATATTTTTGTACCTACTTCCACAACCGAAGCGTGCATTTCAGGCTTAATCTGCTCTTTTAACAGTACTTTACCTGAGTCAACAATTTGCTGCATATGTGATACAAGCCCCCTGGTTTCAGGATCAACCAGCATGAACTCTTCTTCAATACCAAGTGTAAAAATATGCTTATCCATAGTTTTTATAATGTTGAATTACAATCTATATATTAAAGATTAATAATGCAATATATAGTCATATTCTATTCTAACTTCCCCTCTCCTTTGGAGAGGGGAACATCACGCCGAAGGCGTGATGGGGGTGAGGTCATTGTATGTGGCATCAGTTCGCCGCGGCGAATTACGACCTGACGCATTTGTTTTATTATCACCTCACCCCACAGCCCCTCTCCTATAAGGAGAGGGGGGCAATGGGTGAAAAACTTACCCGGTCCACGCGGAGTCTCATGTAAGGAACTCTGCGGAAACTGACGCATTTGTTGTAGCCACTCCCCTCTCCTTTGGAGAGGGGGAAATCACGCCGAAGGCGTGATGGGGGTGAGGTCAACTTTTACGCAGCTTTAATCTTTTTACTTTTTTTCTCAGCTTTAACTTCACCATCTGCATTACTTTCGCCAGCCGATGTTTTCTTTGCTGTTTTCTTTGTGCCTAATTTACTTTTGGGCTTTTTTTTTACAGAGGCGTCGTATGCACCTTCAACAAGCGGTTCATTGTTGGCTGATGAATAAATAAAATCACCCCATGTTAAATTATTCAGACCTTCCCTGTGTTCCATCGCACGGCGGATCGCCATATTCGCGGCAGCTTCAACAATCCACTCAAAGTTGGCTTCGCCAACTGAATGTACATCAGCATCAGGCGCGGGATTGCAGAAATCAATAGCATACGGAATGCCATCCCTTAAAGCAAGCTCAACAGTATTAAAATCATATCCAAGCGCGCGGTTTATTTTAAGTACAACATCGGTAAGCATTTTATTCTTTTCGGGCGCAACGGTTGTATCTTTTAAGTATCTTAAGTGGTGCGGATTCCTCGGTTCATAAGGCATTACCCAAACATCCTGTCTATCCAGGCAGTAGCAGCGGTAGTATTCATCAAATACTATTTCTTCCTGAAGCATCATTACCAGTTGTTCTGTTTCGCTGTAAACTTTAAACAATTCCTCAGGGTTGCTGCATTTATATACACTCTTCCATCCGCCTCCGGCATGCGGTTTAAAATACGCCGGGAAACCAATGTAGCTGAATATACCCTCCCAATCCAACGGGAAGGCAAGATTGCGGAATGAGTTATGATTTGTATCGGTTGGCAGCTGGTTAGAAGGAAGTATCACTGTCTTAGGAACAGGTACGCCTATTTTAGTCATTAAGGCGTTATTGAAGAATTTTTCATCAGCGCTCCACCAAAATGGATTATTAATAACAGCGGTTCCGCTAGATGCTGCATTTTTTAAGAATGCGCGGTAAAATGGTACATCCTGTGAAATTCTATCTATAATAACGTGATATTTCAGCGGCTCACCCTGTATAACTTTATCAATCTGTACAAACTCAGCTGTAATTTCCAGATTCGCTTCCCTTGCTTTGTGGTTCACTCTATCAATAAAAGCCTGGGGAAAAGTATTTTCCTGTCCAAACAATATTCCGATTTTCTTCATTCTATTATATTACTCCTTTAAATATATTAATTTTTCTAAATTCTAAGCCAAAAATGCTGTTTTTGTGTGTTTTTTTGGGTTTTTTATTCGTTGGAACTACAAATTTACGGAAAAATCAGGAGATTTAAAAGCGGGGTCATTGATATGGTATTACAAACCAAGCTTCATAATCATATCATTTACTAATCTGCCGGAAGGTTCTTCGGCTTGCTTGCGCTGTAATTCAGAAACTACTCTTTGCTTATCATTCTTTAATGCATCGGTAATTATATTCCTGTGGAAAATATAATTTGAAGGGTTAATATATTTGTATTCATTCCTAGAAATAACTTCACGGAATTTATCCGTGTCTCTTACGTACAGAAATGACTTGTCATCCCAGTAGATAAGTTTCCAGTTTTCACTTGTGCTCAAATATGCTATAAGGTTCTTTTCAATATCTCCCGCACTGGTTGTTAAATAAGGCAGACTGTACATTACATAATCAATCCCGTAATTATCGAGTTTGTTTTCAAATTCTGCATGGCGCCCGTCAATGCTTTTGTATTCAGCCATAATTTCGTTATTCAGATTGCGGCTATCAATAAAATTCCTTTTCCCGGGGAAGTTCCAGATGAAATATCCTCCCATGCGCAGATTATTGAATGGGTTTGCACCAAGCTCCGTAATTTTTTCCTTCTTCATGAATTCAGCCAATTGCACCGGGTAAAAATCTTCGTTGATCCCCGTTCCGGATTCACGGAAGATGTTTCCGAGATGCTCTTTGTAAATGGAATTGTTGTATGTATTCACAATCAGGTATGATGTTATGATAATTAGAGCAATATTAAAATACACGCTGCCAAACAGCCTGCCGGCTAAATTTCGCGCGTTTTGATTTACCAGCCACCCCAAAGAAATTACAGCCGGTATGGTTATGATTATCATGTAATCATATATAAAGCGCAGCGACTGCGTTGAATACACCGCCGTAAAAACTACAAGCAATGCGGTAAAAATATCTTTCTTCCTGAAAGAATAATACAGCACAGCTAAGGCAAGCAATAAATAAAAGTAATAAATTTTTATATAATAGAATGAAGCGAACTTCGCATCAAAGGGAGACTTCCATTCCTGGATATCATCAAGTGAATCCATTTGCGAATGCGATATTGCATACTGATAGGTCTGTACAAAATGCGGATTAAGTAAAAGCGCTGCAATACTGAGTAAAAATATTACCAGCAGCGTTTTCAGATCAGCTGAGGAAAAATTGTATTCATGATCTTTACCCTTGGCAAAATAATAATTCACAGAAACAGTTATTACAAAAAGAAAAAATATTCCCGCACCAAGCAATACACCCATGTGCATATTTGCCCAAATCAGGAATATGACCGGCAAAATGTACAATATTTTAATATTTTTTTTGTAATGGTAAAATGAATATAACATGAATAACAGCAGCATTAGAAAAGCGTAAGATACAATATGCGGACGGACACTGAAGCGCACAAGCATTCCGAATGCAAGGATGACCGCCAATAAGGCATAAATACTTAATGGCAGCTTAGCCAGTTTTGCGGATAAATACAGTACAACAAATATTCCCAATACCAGAATTAATCTTAATACCGAAAGCATCATGTAATCACCCATGCTGTAAAAAAAATATGTCAATAAATCCCATCCCCATTCAAACGGAATCCAGTAGGTCCCGGCAGTTACAAATCCAAACACATCATATGTAGGAATGGAAAAACCCGTTTCCGCAATATACCTGCCGGTTGCCAGATGCCAGAATACATCATCATCTATAAACAATTTCGAAGTGGCGAGTATTCCAACAAGGATAACGAGCAGCCCTGTTAGAACATACTTGGAAAAGACTATATAACGATTTTCAGCTGTGCTTTTTTCTGAAATGGAAGTTCGTACCTTTGTTTTTTTCGGATTTTTACTTTTTGAAGATGAAGACTTCACAATTGCTGTATTTCGGCTGACTATTTAAACAAAATCAATTATTATGTAACCCATATGAAAGTGAGACAGTAAAATAAAAAAGGCGACCTCTGCTGATCGCCCTAAAAAAATATTTCACTATTTCAATAGAATCATTTTTTTCGTTTCAATAAAATCTCCGGCATTTATTTGATATAGATATATGCCCGAAGCCAGGTTGCTGCCATCAAATGTTACCTCATAACTACCGGGTTTAAGTTGTTTATCAAGAAGTGTTGCTATTAGCTTACCCTGAATATCATACACAGACAGGAATGTCTGTGCTGCTGATTTACCGCTAATATCAAATTTTATTTTTGTTGACGGGTTAAACGGATTAGGATAATTCTGCGAAAGCGAAAATTCTTTCGGAATTTCATTTGATACCGGTTCAATGCCTATCGGATTTTCTATCAGGTCCCTTTCATAAATTCCGCTGCCGTGCGTTGTTGCCCTAATGTTCCGGCTTGTGTTAACCACTGTCAGATCGAATACCAAAGCATATGGCATTCCCGCTGCAAACGTGAACCAGTTTGCACCTGCGTTTGTGCTTACGTATACACCAAGATCGTTGCCAACGTATATATTCTGCTGGTACAGCGGATCTATACAGACTGTCTGGTGCGGAATATCCGGCAGATTCCCTGAAATATTCTGCCAGGCTGCGCCGCCGTTTGTTGTGCGGTAAACATGCCCTGTACCAAACCCACCAAAGGTTGCATATACTATCATAGAATTATTCGGGTTAACGTGAATATCAGTCGGGTAGCGGTTTGGCAATTGCCCGTTTGATACATCTGTTAAAGTATTTCCGGTCAACTTGTAAATTTTTGCATCCTGGCTGTTAATTACCGGAATGGTTCCAATATAAACCGTATCACTTGATGTTGCCGATGCATCCATTGATAGCGCCTTGGCACCAAGTATACCAACGTTTACCCATGAGCCGCTTCCGGTTGTGGATTTATACAGATTCGTTCCGCCGACATAAAGTATATTCGGATTTGCGCGTGTTGAAATGAACGGCGCCGCAAAGCAGTAGTTTGAAGCATTGCCTGCTCCCGGGGGTCCGATGTTTGACCAGCTTACTCCCCTGTTACCTGAGCGGTAAATATCTCCGTAGGAATACTCAGTGTAGCAGATATTATCATTTTGTGAATTGATGGCACATGTGAATCCATCGCCAACAAATGTTTTATACCATGCAGTTGTACCCTGGTAAAACGCTGAGCGGTTATCCTGCAGGCCGCCAAGGCAGAAAATTGAATCCTGCATCGAATTTGCAAAGCTCGCATAAAATTGCGATGTAACGTATCCGCCATTGCATGAATAATAAGTCTCGCCAAAATCATTTGAGCGGTAAAGCCCGCCATCTGTAATGCAGTATAACTTATTGGGGTCTAACGGATTTGAAATAAAATAATGATGATCAGCATGTGCAAAATTGCTTGATGAACTTTCCGGCTGACCTGGCGGTGTTGCGCCGGTATTCCACGCTGACCAGTTTGATTTTGTTGTAAAACTGGTTCCGCCGTTTACTGATTTCACCAGGTCAATTGTACCAACTACAATCTGGTTCGGGTCATTTGCTTTCACCATGTGAGCGTTGTTATACCATCCCTGGTTGCCTATACCAACCCCCGTACCCTTTAGGCTCCACGATGTACCTGCATTTGTGCTGGAATAATAACCAACATACGAAAGATCATTTGCAATACTTGCGTATACAAAATCCGGGTTTCCTTTGTATAGCTCAATGGTGGTTTTACCCGTCCATGATGCCGGCAATCCCCCGGTCAACTTCGTCCAAGAAGTGCCTGCATTGGTTGATTTGTATATTCCAACATTTGCATTGGGAACGTTGTTTGTTAAATTACCAATTGATACATATAGTACACTCGTATCAACCGGGTTAATCTCCATATCCATTGCCATCTGGTAGTTGAGCACCTGGAACCACGTTGAACCCGCATTGATCGATTTCCATACACCCTCGGTAGTCGCTGCGTAAACAGTATTCCTGTTTTTCGGATTGAGTATTACGCTCCACACACCCCGCTGGTTATTGTATGACCAGTCAAGTGATTTAACCCACGAAGTGCCGCCATTGGTGGTTTTTAATATCCCGATGCCGTACATGCCGCGTGTAACGCGTATATCAAGTCCGTTTTGCGAATACTGGTAACCGTAACTTTCACCCGTGCCTATATACATTGTTTGCGGGTTGGCTGAGTCAATCGCTATTGAACTTACCGCAAGTGAGGGGAATCCTGTTTCGATAAGTGTCCATGCATTTGCGCCCAGTCCGCCGGTCACTGATTTCCACAGCCCGCCTGATGCTGAGCCCATAAATAGTGTAGCAGTATCTGTTGGACTGAAAGCCATACAAAGGCTTCTGCCGCCGATGTTATTGGGTCCGATTGACTGCCACTGTGTTGGCGAATCATATACAGCATCATAGTTGGGCATGGATTTGGAATGCTCATACCCTGTGAAAAATTTATCCTGCGGAATGTCACTATCCGGGAATGCCCTTATCTCGCTCATCAGCTGCATTGATTCCATTACACCCGATGGTTTTTGGGGATCCTTTTTCTCTGAATGCGGAAAGCGTTTGCCGTTTTCGTCAATTGTAATTTCTTTTGAGCTGAAATTACCAAACAAAAAGTAGAATAATGTTATAGATAAAAACAAAATAAATGCTATTAATGCCGTAGATCTGTTTTTCATTTTGTGATTTGAGTATATATGATACTATTAACCATAATAATTTAATAATAATGTATAAAGGATAAATTTGCAATTGAATAAGCTATTTCAAAACTAACCATTGCGGTTAGTTTTTTAACTGGGCAAGTTCTCTCAGAAATTGCCAGTTATACAGGCCGGTATCGTGCCCGTCTTTCCATTTAAGCTGAATGGCATAATTACCCACAATCTCAGCTTTTTCAAGCATAAATGATTCTTCTGTTAATGGCTCTTTGTTAACCGGGGTATATTTGTAGAGCAGCACTTCTTCGCCGCTGCATCCTGCGCAGGGGCAGTGCTCGCGCAGTAATTTTGCTGCGACATCGAATTCCATTCCGTCATCAAATGAAATATGAAATGTGGAATTATCGGGGTTACGTTTGAATTGAGTAAGTATCATAGAAGTTTATTGAGTTCTGTTAACTCCATTTTAATATCTTTCATAATTTGCTTCAGCAGTATTGGCGAAATATCTCGTCCCTTATGATTTGGAACTGTTGTCCCGCGACCATCAGAGTGCCTGAATTGAATATGTGAGCCCCTTTGTCTTACTTCAACAAAACCAAGTTTATGTAAAACTTTTATAAGTTCACTTGGTTTTAAAACCGGAATTTTCCCCATCAGACTTCAATCAACAGATTCTGAGTTCCAATAAATTCCGTTTCCATAACCGGTTCACCATCTTCAAGCAGCATCTTAACAACTTCTTTAAGATTTTCATTCAACTCATCAAGGGTTTCTCCTTGTGAATGCGCACCGGGAAATCCGGGAATGTGCCCAACATACAATTCAGTATCTGGACATTTTTCAATTACTGCAGTATAGTTTTTTACTTTCATATCAACTCATTTCTAACATTTTCTGAATCGGTTTCAAAGCTCTCACGCGGATTTCCTCATCAAGCGTTATTTCAGGTTTTCCGTCTTTCATGCAAAGATAGAGTTTTTCCATGGTATTTAATTTCATGTAGGGACACTCATTACAAGCACAATTTGCATTTGGCGGTGCGGGAATGAATTTCTTAGAAGGCGAAGCCTTCTGCATCTGGTAGATTATGCCTTCTTCTGTGGCAACAATAAATTCATTTGCATCGTTTTCTTTTGTGAAGTTAAGCAATGCGCTGGTTGAGCCAACAAAATCCGCACGGTTCAGCACTGCTTCTTCGCATTCAGGGTGAGCTATAAGTAACGCATTTGGATATTCAGTTTTAAGCCCGATTATTTTTTTATCACTGAAAGTTTCATGAACAATACAGCTGCCGTCCCAAAGAAGCATATCGCGGCCTGTCTTTTTAATTATGTAGCGGCCCAAATTCTTATCAGGCGCGAATATTATATTCTGTTCTTTCGGTATCTGCTCAACTATCTTTACTGCATTTGATGATGTGCATATAATATCACTCAGCGCCTTTACGGCTGCGGAGCAGTTTATGTAACTTATCACCAAATGATCAAGATGTTCTTCACGGAATTTCTTAAACAACGGCGCAGGGCAGCCTTCGGCAAGCGAGCAGCCGGCGTTAAGATCAGGCAATAATACTTTTTTTGTTGGATTCAGTATCTTGGCGGTCTCCGCCATAAAATGAACTCCGGCAAATACTATTACATCCGCTTCAGTCGATGCAGCCCGGCGCGAGAGTTCAAGCGAGTCGCCAATGTGATCCGCAAGATCCTGGATTTCTGATTCCTGGTAATAATGCGCAAGAATAACAGCATTCATTTTCTTTTTTAATGCAATTATCTCTTCTTCCAGATTAAGCGGAGGTATATTTATAACGGGTTTATTTAATGTAGTTTCCATTTTTAATATTTCTTTACTTCAGGGTCAATTCTGTCATGCCAGGCGTGAATACCGCCAAGCATGTTTTTTACTTTCGTGTAACCAACATTATCCTTCAGGTATAAAGTTACATGATGCGAACGGTTGCCTGTTCTGCAATATACAATTATTTCGGTATCTTTATCTTCCGGCAGTTCATTCATCCTCTCAGGCAGTTCACTCATTGGTATCAGCACGCCGCCAATATTGGATATATCCCTTTCATGCGGTTCGCGGATATCAAGCAGGTAAACTTTTTCGCCGCTGTCAATCCTTTGTTTATATTCTTCAACGGTAATTTCCCATTCATTGTGTTCTGTCATATCTTCCTTTTTATTTGTGTTATTGCAGAATAATTCATAATCTATCAATTCAGTAATTAACGGATCACTGCCGCAAACCGGGCAGTCAGGATCTTTTGCAAATTTAACTTCACGGAACTTCATATTCAGTGCATCAATAAGTAACAGCCTGCTATTCAGCAATTCACCCTTGCCAATTATGAACTTTATCACCTCGTTTGCCTGAAGGCTGCCCACAATTCCCGGAAGGACACCAAGAACCCCGCCATCGGCGCAGTTGGGTGAATCACCCGCAAGCGGAGGCTCAGGGTAAAGACACCGGTAACAAGGACCCGTTTTGGGATCAAAAAAGGATACCTGTCCGTCAAATCTTAATATGCTGCCGTAAACAAAAGGTTTACCCAGTATCACGCATGCATCATTAACAAGATACCGGGTGGCAAAGTTATCGGTACCATCGGCGATAATATCGTAATCCCGCAGAATATCAAATGCATTATCCCCCGTGAGCCGCTCATTATATAGAGTAATTTCTATATTCGGATTAATCTCCAATAAACGCTGTTTTGCAAGTTCAGTTTTTTGGTGACCCACATCATTTGTGGAATACAAAACCTGCCTTTGCAGGTTTGAGTAACTCAACTCATCAAAATCAACAATCCCCAGTCTCCCAACTCCAGCTGCCGCAAGATACATGGATATCGGCGAGCCAAGTCCGCCGGCACCCGGGATCAGCACGCTTGCAGCTTTCAGCTTCAATTGACCGGCTTTTCCGACTTCGTGAATTACCAGATGCCTGCTGTAACGCTCAAGTTCATTTGCGGATAAATCTATATTATCTATAGTGATATTTTTGGTAATATCCTTCATTGCGAACAAAATTAGCTAAAAAGTAATTATATATAAAGGTTATAACATCAAATTGTGGTATGAAATTGCATTTTCAGCCGGTTTTCGGGATGTTCATACCCATTTAGCAATAGAATAGTAAGTTAAAAATCATTATTTTTGCCCCAATGCAAAATTTAAATAAAGAAAATATCATCGAATTCATAAGGAAAAACAGGATTTTTCTTCATGATAAATACGGAGTTCTTTCAATCGGACTCATGGGCTCGTATGCACGCGACGAACAGACAGCCGATAGTGATATTGACTTTATTGTAGAGTTTGATGAAGCAGATTATAGTAATATGGTCGCATTAGCCGTTTTCCTTGAAGATGAATTCGGCAGACGAGTTGACATTATTAACAAACGAAATATCACCAGAAAATCCTTGATTAGGAGATCGAAAACAGAAGCTATATATGCTTGATATTATACTTGAGGACCTTGAGTTTATTTCCGAATCAATAGATATAATAGAAGAGAGATTTGTCAAGATAAATATTCCGCATGATTTTGTATTAAATCCGGACGGTGTCACATTACTTGATTCTATCATTATGAGACTTCAAAGTATAGGTGAAGCGGTTAAGAATATCAACAAACGTGACCCGGAATTATTAAAAAAGTATCAGGAAGTCAACTGGACTGATGTTATTCGTTTCAGAGACTTTGTTTCACACAATTATGATGAAATTGATCACGTAATAGTTTACAATTTATGCAAAGAAAAACTTCATAGTTTTAAAACTACAATTGAAAAAATACAAAGAGAAAATTTTAATTAAATATATATGTCCATCCAAAACGGAAAAAAAGCAAGTCCATTACTGAACAAAAGCGCATCAAAAAAAGAGTGGCTTAAAACCGCCGAAGAGCTTCCTACAACTGATATGAAGTTCACATCACTCAGCGGTGAAGAAGTTGAACTGCTCTACACCCCAGAAGATGTAAAGAACATCGATCATGATTCAGAAATAGGTTACCCCGGTGAGTTCCCCTACACACGCGGAATTCATCACAACCTGTACCGCGGTAAACTGTGGACCATGCGCCAGTTCGCGGGCTTCGGCTCCCCTGAAGATACCAATGAGCGCTTTAAGTACCTTTTGGCGCACGGTCAAACGGGACTTTCGACAGCGTTTGATATGCCCACACTCATGGGGTGGGATTCCGATGACGAGCTTGCCGAAGGCGAAGTTGGTATTTGCGGAGTCGCAATATCTTCGCTGGATGACATGAAGGTTCTGTTCAACGGGATTCCTCTGGATAAAGTATCAACTTCTATGACGATCAACTCACCTGCAGCAATGATGCTTGCGTTTTATCTGGGCGTAGCCGAAGAACAGGGCGTACCTTTTAACAAACTGCATGGTACAATGCAGAATGATATTTTAAAGGAATACATTGCGCAGAAGGAATTCATCTATCACCCTGAACCTTCAATGAGAATTATTGTTGATATGATAGAGTATTGCAGGGATAACGTTCCCAAGTTCAACCCCGTATCAGTAAGCGGGTACCATATCCGCGAAGCGGGTTCAACCGCTGCGCAGGAACTGGCATTTACACTGGCTGATGGCTTTGCCTATATTGAAGCGTGCATAGCACGCGGCATGGATGTTGATTCATTTGCACCCAGAATTTCATTCTTCTTCAATTCACATTTAGATTTCTTCGAAGAAATAGCAAAGTTCCGCGCCGCAAGGAAAATTTACGCAAAACGCATGCGCAACAAATACGGCGCTAAAAATCCCAAGTCATGGACTCTGCGCTTCCATACACAGACAGCGGGATGTTCATTAACTGCTCAGCAGCCTGAAAATAATATCGTAAGGACAGCCATCGAAGCGCTGGCAGCAGTACTTGGCGGCACGCAGAGTCTGCATACAAACTCAATGGATGAAACACTTGCGCTGCCATCAGATAAAGCTGTAAAAATTGCATTACGCACCCAGCAGATAATAGGATATGAACACGGTGTTATAAATACAGTAGATCCTTTAGGCGGCAGCTATTATGTTGAAGCTCTCACCAAGAAAATGGAAGATGAAGCAGAAAGATATTTCGAAAAAATTGACGCTCTTGGAGGTGTAATTGCATCAATTGAAGCGGGATTCTTCCAGAAAGAGATCGCTGACGCTGCATATCATTACCAGTTAGAACTTGATAAGAAAGAAAAAATCGTTGTCGGTTTGAATGACTTCATTGAAGAAGATGAAAAGATAGATATACCGATACTTAAGATCTCAAAAGAAGTTGAACGCGTTCAGGTAGCAAGATTAAAAGAACTGAAAGCATCACGCAACAACGAAAAGGTACAGGAAACACTTTCCGCTATGGTTCAGGCCGCCAATGATAACCTGAACCTGATGCCGAGAATTCTTGACTGCGCAAGGAATCATGTTACTCTAGGCGAAATGTGCAATGCGCTTAAGGAGCCCTTCGGCGTTTACGAAGAACAGGCTGTATTTTAAAATATGCATTTTTGATGATTTCTTTACCCCTCCCTAAATTGGTGAGGGGTTTTTATTTTGTAACTCTTTTTTATCTAATCCCGCCTTTGAAAATTGCCGCCCGACTGCATAAGCAGTCGGAGAAATTATTTGAGCAGAATAAACTCGGGAAAATCTGTTTGAGTCACGCAAATCGCACCTGTGGTGCGGAACAAGCGTGACGAGTTATTTTCCCGTAAAGCGAAAATAATTTCAGGCAATTTTCAGCAGCGGGCGATTTTTCTTTGGTTACTTTCTTTTGATCGCTCAAAAGAAAGTAACAGAACTCAGTGCGGATAGAAATTCTATTTCAAGTAAACCCTCTGAAAAATGACCGTTTTTTGCAGGTATTTCTGAATTGAATATATCTTTCAAATGAGATACTTTTACCTGAATTATTATTGATATCTTAAATTAAAGGCTAAATAACAGGATAACAGTACATTATTTTGCGATTATTCAAAAATACTGATAAGCACATTTTAACAATAATTATCCTTTACGTATGCATACAGGCTGCTTATTTAATTACGGAATATACTATCTCAGGCGGAAGCTTTGGCGCGCCGCTTGACGATGTGTGGATACACTTCCGCTTCGCGGAAAATTTCGCGCATGGATTTTTTTATCAATATAACCCGGGCGAGCCAACCCCGGGCACAACTTCACCGCTATGGGTAATTATTCTTGCAGTACCATTTCTGTTTTCACAGAATCTGATATTGCCCTATGCATTATTTGTCAGCTCATTTTTTTTTCTGCTCGCCCTCATTCAGTTATACAAATTGTGCGTTAGACTCGGATTTGACGGCATCTATTCACTGCTCATTACGCTGATCACAATGGCAGCCGGAAGGCTGCTCTGGTCATCACTCTCGGGAATGGAAATAACTCTCTTTGTACTGCTGAGCGTTCTCATTTTCAGCAGTCACTTAAAAGAAATTACAGCCGGTAAGGTATCCTTGGCAACCGGATTATTGCTTGGCATTGCCGCTAATACGCGGCCAGAAACATACCTGCTTGCGGGTCTTTATTACCTTACCACATTATTTCTGCTGAGGAATAAATTAAAAGGAAATTTCCCAAAGCTGGTATTATCCGGAGTGATCTTTATCCTGCTGCTGCTGCCTTACCCTGTATTTTCATTCATGCATACTGGCGGATTTTTACCTAACACCTACGAAGGACAGGTCGGTTCCGCAAAGTACCTGCCTAACTTTACGTTTGTAATTGAATCAGCCAAGATATTCATAAAAGATAATTTTATTATTTTTTTACTATGGGGTATTAGCGCAGTTTACTTTGTATATACTATTATAAAGAAGAAAATTGATAACAGCTTTCTTTTGATAAACCTGTGGATCTTCCTGCTTCCCCTGGTTTCATCATTTATAGCTCCAAACTGGCGGCATCATGGCAGGTATTTAATTCCGCTTATTCCATTTATTAACATATCTGCAATATATATATTGCGTAAACTGCACGGGTATTACGAAGCCAAAGGCTATAAGCGTTACACACTCTTCAGAAAAGCAACAATTGCAGTAATACTTGTTGTATCAATTAACAGCGGTGTGCTGTTTGCCGGTGTGCTTGGATGGAACGTTGAAAATATCAATAACCAGCAGGGCAGAATTGCCGAATGGCTGAATAAAAACCTGCCCGGTGAAACCGCCTTCGGCATGAATGATATCGGCATCATAACATTCAAGACAAAGAAGTATGTAGTTGATATGGCGGGACTTGTAACCCCCGAAGTTTTCGGGTTCCAGAAAATGAGTTATGAAGAAGGCTCTAAAGCCCTGTTTAAATTCCTGAAGGCAAAAGGGGTGAACTATATAATTATTTACCCTGACTGGTTTGAGTACATTATGGCAAATTATTCGGGCGCATTCACACAGGTTCACAGCCAGAAACTTGAAAAGAATACTATCTGCGGCGGCATTGAGATGTTTGTATATAAGATAAACTGGGATAAGGTCCTCCCTGAAAACAATAAATAAAATCGTACTGTAATATATCTGATAAATGATAATCCACCTTTTTAAACTTATTCGCCCCAAGCAATGGATCAAAAACTTCTTCGTTTTTGCTCCTCTGTTATTTTCGCGGCATATTTTCCATTGGGAGTATGTCATACCCTCCATTGCGGCATTCATAATATTTTCGCTGGCATCAAGCGCAGTGTATATTATTAATGATATAATGGATGTTGATAGCGACAGGGTACACCCCAAGAAAAAATACCGCCCTATCGCATCAGGGGAAGTAAGCGTAAAACAGGCAATGCTTTTCCTTGTGATAATCGTTATCGGCATCGCGGCAGGACTCATCTTCCAGAGACCCGTATTTTCATTTGTAATAGTACTTTACCTTATAACAAACTTGCTGTATTCGTTAAAAGTAAAATCAATTGTACTGCTAGATGTATTTTTTATATCGTTCGGGTTTATGCTGCGTGTACTCGGCGGCGCAGCCGCTATAGGTGTATCGGTATCAAGCTGGATGATACTTACCACAATTTTTATATCGCTATTCCTCGCAATATCAAAACGGCGCAGTGAGCTCTCGCAGATTGTCAACAAAGAGAACATTGATAAGCAGCGCAAAGTCTTAAAGGAGTATTCCGTTGAATTTGCCGACCAGATAAACACAATCGCAGCAGCGGGAACGATAATTTCATACGCCCTGTACACGGTTTCAGAAAGAACTGTGTACACATTCGGCACCGAAAAGCTTATATACACAACACCGTTTGTGATATACGGCATATTCCGTTATATGTACCTGATGCATCAGAAGAATTTGGGTGAATCACCAACATCAATTGTCACAAAAGATATCCCCATAATACTTGATGTACTGGCATGGTTCGGGTTTTCAATACTCATTATATACAGGCAAAGCATACCATACCTGCCGCAGCTTCTCCAGAAACTTTATCCTTAATTTACCCAATTGAAGCGATATAAAGCAGAGCTGCTTTTATTTCTGACTGCCACAATATGGGCAGGCACTTTCCCCATAGTAAAAATTTCAATGGCAACAATCCCCCCGTTCTATTTTGTGGGGATAAGATTCCTGATAGGCGCATTGCTGTTTACGCTTATATTTTTCGGCAGGTTGAAATTCACCTCTCCCGGCATAATTAAAGCCGGCTTACTGCTTGGATTTTTCCAGTTCGCGGGATTCTGCACACAGACCATCGGCATGATATACACCACCGCGTCAAACTCCGCTTTAATTACAGGCATAACAATACTGATAGTCCCTTTTGCGCAGTACGCAGTTGTGAAAAAGAAGGTTCACATTGAAAACTGGATAGGCGTTGCAGTCGTGCTTGCGGGGCTGTACCTGCTCACACAGCCCGATGTTAACGGGCTTAATATCGGCGACCTTATCACAATATTCTGCGCGTTTGCATGGGCATTTTATATTATTTACGTTGATGTATATACCAACAAATATGATATAATTACGCTGATATTTATACAGCTATGGTTTGTTGTTATTGCCGCAGGCGGTACGGGACTTATTTTTGAGGACTTCCGGGCCATAGCATTTACGCAGAATGAAATTTTATCATTGTTGTATATGGGCATTCTGGCGACATTTGTTACAACCATACTGCTTAACAGGTTCCAGAAAGATACAACGCCCATTCGTGCCAGCATTATTTATACATGGGAGCAGCCTGCGGCGGTGCTGCTTGCGGTAATTTTTATTAACGAACACTTCTCGCCCTGGCAGCTATTAGGCGGCGGCATAATGGTTGCGGGAATATTATTTTCTGAAACGTATGAGTATTTTAGATCAGCTTCTCCCCCTAAAAGGTCGTAGAACTGTCTCTGACATGTGGGATGTAGAGGGGGTCATATTAATAAAACCTGAGAGGTTTTTTGAGACCCCTCAGGTTTAGAAATTACAATTGTAACAATACATTGAATACTATTTCACCAGCACCATTTTCTTACGTTCCACATATTTCCTGCCATTTTGACCTTCGGCTTCAATTCTATAGAAGTAGACTCCGCTTGCGTAATTTTTGCCGTTAAATTCAATAATATAAGAACCAGCATCTTTGAATTCATTTACAAGTGAAATTACTTCCCGTCCCAGAATATCATATACTTTTAAAGTGACGTTCGAAGCATATGGCAAAGCATATTTGATCTTAGTCACGGGGTTAAACGGATTCGGATAGTTTTGTGATAACTGATATTCTTTTGGCATTTGATTAACGGGTTTCTTGTTTTTGCCCTTATGAAGCCTATCCATGATCTTTTTATATGCATCTTCTTTGCCCATGGGTTTAAGGTAACCTAATTGCCCTGTGTAGTTTGGTGAATCACCACTGTTCTGAATTATCAGGTATGTTTCAATAATATTCAGCTCAGCGCAGAGTATTTTGGCTGAATCATTAGTATTTGAGATAATTACTTCATATTCATCTATAGCATTTGTCGGGTGACCCATGCGTACTAAACATTTAGCCGCTAATTCTTCTGCGACATTCACAAATACAGTATCAGCTAAATTTGACAATATTTTAGCCTGATAGTAACCCCTGAGCTGTGAATAGGCGGTCGTATCTGCATTCATCTTATCTTTGCAATGCAGCAATTTTCTCAACGAGTTAATCGCCGTTAAGCTATCCTGATAGTTTTGGATTACTTGTTCATATTTTGTGATTGCAGATTGGTAATTACCGGTTATTTCATCATTATTTGCTGAGAGATACAAAGCCTGATCAGAATTTACCTGTACATTTCTTGTAGTTAACTGAATTGTATCGTAAATACCATTCCCATAATTAACAATAATAGGTTGGGGCGGTGGATCTTTTTCTTTCCCTGAACCACCGGAACCGTTTTCGCAATAAGGATACGAATCATCATAATATGCATCACAAACGTTTTCAGTAAAACTCCAGATATTGCGCCTTGCTACTAAGTAATGTTCTACTGCACCAATACAGTAGGCAATGTTACCTGTGATACTATATGTAGAAGTAGTTATAGTATTGCATCCAAAATCCAGATCAGGGAAGCTATAGTTAGCTACATTCAGACCAAAACCATAATTTACATTTTCGTCCGTATACAATGCTTCAAATTCATTCTTACCTGCATCCCATATTGTCTGTCCGTTTGATTCCTGCGGCTTTAAGCGGGGTGAAGAATTTGTTTCGCAAACGAGCGCAGTTGCTTCTTCAAGATTATTCAAGAATACATTCTCGAACATCAAGGGTGAACTATTCAGAAGTTTGATCCCCGTTCCATAATTTTTGATATAATTTTGTTTCAAATTTGAAGAATACGAGTTCGACATTGTAATTCCGCAACTTTGAAAACTAGAAGGACTGAGAGGACAAATAATATCATTTCTATAAATGAACGGGCTGCAATTGAGGATTGTTATCCCTTTAGCAATTTTAAAAATATCATTATTGGATATAGTAATATTGTTGCCATAATCAATTGAAATTGCACCGAAATTCACGTCTTCTAATGTTGATTGGTTAAAGTGATTATTATTTATCAACAAATCATTTGAGTTTATAGAATTTATCGCGACCCTTTGTATATTGGCATTGTTAGGGTAATCCCAATTACAATTTTCAATAATCACATTATCGCGGTTATTAAGATTTATTGTGCCAACACCTGCAACATTCTTGTAAAATGTACAGTTCGAAATACTAACCTGAGGAGATGAAACAAATAGATCACCATTTAAAGTTATTGGCGTTGAAGTATGATCAAAAAAACAATTATCCAAATCGGCCTCACCTCCCGGTTCAACAACGATACCTTTCCATGCTGCACCATTACCGTAAAATATTGCTGTTGAAGAGCCTGTAATTTTACCACCGTAAAGCACTGTTATCTGTTTATCTTGTGCAAATCTTACTATACCACCACCGGTAAAATTTAAAACCCCCCCACTGCAAACAACAATATTCTTATCCACAATTGCTTCAATGGGGAAATATACATTATCTTTTATATAAATGTCACCGTCAAGTTCAACTTCCCATACTCCTCTGCCAAAAGTTGCCGCTCTAATAGAATTTTTAAACGGGACGTATTCTAGATCCAATAAAGGTACAATGGGTAATCCTTCAGCTATCAATTTCCACGTATCACCTTCATTGGTCGAGCTGAATACTCCTACATCTGTTGCAACCGCAATAGTCTTTGATGAATTTCCGCAGCCTGATTGCCACCAAACTATATCATTAGCGGGAGTATTTGGTAAATTTCCATTTATATTTATCCAATTAGCGCCTTCATTTGTTGATTTAAAAACATGACCCTCATTGATATTTTCAAAACCGGAAAGTGTTAGATAAACTTCATCAGGATTGGCTGAATTTTCTGAAGGCGCTGTAATTACTCTAGTAATATACTTAAAAGGAATTATTTGTTCGTCATCTTCCGTTATCAGCACATCCCAATGCTCCCCATCATCAGTACTTTTATACAATCCTCTTCCAAAAGGAAATGGAAAATCTCCAAAGAATCCGCTTGAAGACATATATATTTTTTGCGGCTCTTTTGTACTAATAGCTATAGTTTGGGGTGCACAAAGTGCATCAACACTACCGAAAGGTGAGATACCACCCCATGTAGCACCGAAATCAGTTGATTTCCAAAAATTTATTTTGTCAGCATCACCATTTCTTTTAGCATGATAAAAAGTACCTTGAGTAGTTGGATGCTCAATCATTGCTCCAAGCCAATCTGCACCTGCTGTTCCCCAAAATCCGGGTATACTAATAATACCATAACTCGTACCGCCATCAATGGATCTTCGCAATTTGCCATTATTATTTTCATTGTAAAGGACAATTGAAGGATCAAATTTTGAAATGATAACTTCTCCTCCGTCACCATATGGATATTTTTGAAGTGACCTCGATTTTGTAGACAAGAAATTAAGGTGTATATTCGTAAAAGAA
>CALMYL010000012.1 GCA_937873695.1 uncultured Ignavibacteria bacterium | reverse complement strand
ATCAACACCCTTAAATTACAGAGTAATCAGGCAGACCCTGAAACAAGTTCCTAAATTCAAAGCAAGGTGTCAAAAAGTGAGGTTCTAAAAAATAAGAAAATAAAAATAATATAAAAAGAGATTCCCGCCTGCGCGGGAATTGGTTATATTCTACTTACAATCCTCAACCATTTTCCTCAGCATAGTTATAAAGAATACCGAGTTTTTATACAGCGCGGCATCGTCAAATTCCTTAGTATCTCCGGAGATATTTATCTTGTATTCCTGACCATCCATATTAATAGCAATATTTATCCTGGTATAAATTTCAAAGCTCTTGGTTTTGGAAGACTCCTGAAATAATGAATCATTAACATTAAGTCCTTTTGCTTCTATCGTCTTGGCTATATTTTTCAGATCCTGCTCAGTAAAAGTACAGGTTTTTTCCATATCCTGCTGATTCTTACCTTTTTTGCCGGTGTATTTAACCGTGTAAGCCATTGATGAATTGCTGAGAGCGTAGCTCTCTTCTGTTGAATGGCTATCCTTGCTTTTTTCGCCATACAGGTAGCTAATGGCTAAGTTCAGGTCCTGCGCGGCTGATACGGCAGCAAAGAATACAATGGCTAATACAACGCTGAATAAATATTTCATATTGAATGAATTTAACAGTTTTTGATAATTCTTCTGAGATCCTTTACCAATTCTATCACTTTTAGGTACACTTTGTTCCCCATTACAAGATTTGCTTCACCATCAAGAATTATCTCATAAGGTGAGCCGTCATATACCATATTCACTTTTATTATAAGGTAAAATGTACTTTCGCCATTGGTTTTTTCCTTGGCATAGAAAGTTTCGTTTACCGCAACTTTATTATCGCTGATAGATGTCGCGATCTCATTCACAGCATTTTGGGTAAGCTCGCATATCTTCTGTTCATCCATTTCATTCGGCAGAACCCTTCCGTCATACTTCAGCGAATAAGCTGAAGATGAGCCGTTTATGCTGAAAGTTTCAGTCCTTGTGCTGCGGTTCTTATCGTTTTCAACCCTTGTATATGATATATCCAGCACAAGGCTTTGTGAAAATATGGTTGATGTAATAAGTAATGCTAGTAATACAATAATTTTTTTCATTTTAATATCAACTGACTATTAGTTTATAATGTTCTTTTAATTTTTCAAGTTTTTGTTTGCTGTCTTCAAGCTTTTTTCTTTCGTTTTCAACAACTTCGGGGGAAGCGTTGTTAACGAATTTTTCATTGGAAAGCTTTTTGTTTATTGAAGCCATAAATCCTTCGGTACGTTCAATTTCTTTATTCAGTTTGGCTTTTTCCTGCTCAATATCTATCAATCCCTCTATTTTAAGATATACTTGGTATGAACCGACAACGGCGGTTACCGATTTATATGCAGGCGCATCAGCGCCGGTTTTAATTTCAAGTGATTCAATTTTGGCAAGTGACTTAATGTAATTTGCGCATGAATTAATAAACTCAGCATCTTCCGCATTTGCGCAGTTAATGGTGATATCACACTTAACTGATGGAGAAAGCCCCATTTCGGCGCGCAGATTGCGCGCAGCTGCCATAAGCTGCTGAATTGCAGCTATACTGCTCTCAACATCACTGTTAATACATGCTTCGTTCAAGGCTGGCATATCACTAATAGTGATACTAGAGTTTTCTTTTCTTTCTTTGATCCCCTGCCAAAGCTCTTCAGTTATGAATGGCATCACAGGATGCAGCAGTTTTATGGAATCTTCGAAAATATTTACAGCGTTATCAAATATCGCTTCACCTGATGCAGGGTTATCATTTGCTTTGATCTTCAGTATTTCAATATACCAATCGCAGAAATCACCCCATATAAAATCATACAGCGCAGCGGAAGCTTCGTTGATCTTATACTCATTGAGTGCTTTTAGGTAGACTTTAATTGTTGAGTGCAGGCGGCTTTCAATCCACTGGTCAAATACATCTTTCTCATATGGTTTGTTATTGCCGGCGGATTGTTCTTTCTTCATCAGGAGGAACCTGGCTGCATTCCACAGCTTATTGGCAAAGTTCCGGCCAATTTCGCATTTTTCCTTCGCGAAGAAAATGTCCGTTCCCTGCGGAGCCAAATAAACAAGCGTGAACCTCAGCGCATCTGTGCCGTATTCATTCATAACTTCTATTACATCGGGTGAGTTACCCAGTGACTTTGACATCTTTCTGCCGATATCATCACGAACAATGTTATGGAAATATACATCGCTAAACGGAATTTTACCGGTAAATTCAAGTGAAGCCATAATCATCCTTGCCACCCAGAAGAAAATTATATCAGCTGCAGTTGAAAGAAAATCGGTTGGAAAGAATTTCTTCAGGTCGGGGGTCTCTTCCGGCCAGCCCATGGTAGAAAACGGCCATAGCCAGCTTGAAAACCACGTATCAAGAACATCGGGATCCTGCTCCCAATTTTCAATATCAGCGGGTGGATTGACTTCACAGTATATTTCGCCGTTATTTTTGTTATACCAAACAGGTATCTGGTGACCCCACCATAATTGACGCGATATACACCAATCACGGATATTGGTCATCCAGTTTTCGTAGGTTTTAACCCATCGCTCAGGGTGGAATTTAATCTCACCTGAACGTACTGCATTCAAAGCAGGTTCTGCAAGAGGTTTCATGCTTACAAACCACTGATCCGACAAATACGGCTCAACCTGCGCACCTCCACGCTCACTGAATCCGACGTTATGAGTATAATCTTCGATCTTCTCCATCAAACCAAGCTCTTCCAGCTTTTCAACTATCTTTTTGCGCGCTTCAAACCTATCAAGTCCTGAATACCTTCCGGCATGCTCATTCATTTTGCCGGTATGATCGATAACCTGGACGAATTCAAGATTATACTTTTTGCCGATCTCAAAATCATTGGGGTCGTGTGCGGGAGTTATTTTAAGCGCACCTGTGCCGAAATCCATTTCTACATACTCATCGGCAATTACCTGGATTGCCTTATCAACTATAGGCAGCAATACTTTTTTGCCTGCAATATCTGTATATCTTTCATCCTTCGGATTCACCGCAATTGCGGTATCTCCAAGCATCGTTTCGGGTCTTGTAGTAGCAATTATAACAAACTTGCTATTATCATCTAAAAGCGGATACTTAACATAATAAAGCTTATCATTTTTTTCTTTGTATATAACTTCTTCATCACTAAGAGCTGTCTGCTGTTCGGGATCCCAGTTAATAATACGTTTACCTTTGTATATGAGACCCTTTTTGTAAAGATCAACAAATACTTTACGTACGGCAACAGATAGTCCTTCATCCATTGTGAAGCGTTCGCGGTCCCAGTCAACAGATGCACCCATTCGGGTGAGCTGCTCAACAATATTACTGTGATATACCTCTTTCCACTCCCATACTTTTTTTACAAATTTTTCCCTGCCAAGATCATACCTTGATATTCCTTCAGCGCGGAGTTTTCCTTCAACCTTTGTTTGAGTTGAAATTCCCGCATGGTCAGCCCCCGGCAGCCAAAGCGTGTTGTAGCCTGACATTCTTTTCCAGCGGGCGTATATATCCTGAATAGTATTATTCAGCATATGCCCCATATGCAGGTTGCCTGTTACGTTGGGAGGCGGGATGACTATGGAATACTTCGGCTTGTCTGAATCATTTGCAGGGGAATAGAACTTATTCTTATTCCAGAAAGCAATTATATCATGCTCAATAGTACCCGGTTCGTATGTTTTGGAAAGCTCTTTCAAAAAAAATAATTATCCTTTCAGAAATGATTAGAGTTACTGCTTCTTGTTCTGCTGCCCAAAGCTATTTTGCAGCGTTTACAGTACTGTACTTGTTGATGAGTTCATAAGCAAGTTCAAGATAAGCCATAGAAACATTTGCATTCACATTGTACAGAATGGCAGGTTTGCCGTAAAATGTTGATTCTGTTACCATATTATTCCTCGGAATATATGTTTTGAACAGGTACTTGTTATACCTGAGCTTAAGCTCACGCTCAGAAATTTCGGTTACTTTAGTATTTGATTCGTACATAGTCATTACAATTCCTTCTATAAACAACAAAGGATTCGCAATTTCTTTGATATACTCAACATACTTAAAAAGTTTCGATATTGCCTCGAGTGAAAAGTGACCGCTCCTTACGGGCATTATGACAGATGTTGATGCAGTAAGCGCATTTGCAACAATACCCCGCATTATGGGCGGACAATCTATTATTATATAATCATAGTGCGCAGATGCACCTTTGAGCGCGTTTTTTAAAACGACACGGTTTTCGGATATCTTTGAAAAACGCTCATCGCGCTGAATTGTGTTTACGTTTGAGGGCACAAAATCAAGGAACTCAAGCTCAGTTTTATGCGTAGCATGCTCAAGTGAATGAGTGAAACTGAACACTTCCGCTATCCCTGATTTAACTTTTTCCGGGGTGAAACCAAGCGACATAGCTGACGCCCCAAACGGGTCGGCATCAATAAGCAGGGTCCGTTTTTCAGCCACGGCAAGAGATGCAGCTAAATTTACAGCTGTTGTTGTTTTACCAACTCCGCCTTTGGGCAGACATATTGATATTATTCTGGCGCTCAATTTATTATTATTTCAGCTATTTAGTTTCCGTCGAGATCTTCTTTTTCAGATTCAGAGCATCCCTGAAACCGGGATCAATTTCAAGTGCCTTATCTAAAAACTTCAAAGATACTTCAAAATTCTTATTATTATAATGATAATATGCGGTTTCAAAATACATCCCGGGGATTACTCTCAGCAGATGAATTTCCTGAGGGCTTTTGGGTTCGATCTTTCTGTATCTAAGATCCAGAGCATTCACTCCTGCATTCGGGTCGTACGGGCTGCCTTTTGATTCAACTCTATACAGCAATCCAACAGGCTTCATTGCATATTTATCAACAAACTGTTTGGTTTCCTTTGCAAGCACTAGATCTACTGTTATATATAACGGAAACCCTGCAAAACATTTTTCAATGAACGCGCCGACAAGCGCGGTAAGTTTTGGTGCTTTTACCTTATCGCTTTGCCCGTAGACTTTGAGGTATTCATCGGCCTGCGGCCTTATGCCCTCATAAAGATCGGGGTAAAACTTACTTATGGTCTTTAAATACCAGTCAACTGCAAGGAACTTTATGTTAAATATTTTAACATCCGGTCTTAATCCTTCGGCAAGCTGGTAATAAAGAGAGCCTGAGTATAGGTAAGCCCAGTCATACGATATAATGACCGCATTATTTTCAACTGAGTTTATTGCATTAACAGTGAAATCTGCGTTGGCGTAATTGCTGCTGTTGTCACATTCTTTAAAATTATAAGCGGCTGAAAAAACCACGAGTATAAGCGATACTGCTAAAACCTTAGGAAGTGATCTTTTGGGCTCATCAGCTTTTGCAAGCATCCCTGCGGCATTACCGAATGACAGCAGGTAAATTATACCTGCAGGAACAATTAGGCCAAAAAGGAAGAATACGAGCAGGTAATATGTATTTATATCAACAATGTTATAATTGAACGCATACAGAAGATTAAATGTAATTGTGATGATCACAAAAACCACAAAACTCCTGAACGATTTCCACAGCAGAAGGAATGCAGCGGCAGAAAATACCAGCGGTAAAATAGCCATTTCACCGGGCAGATTACTGAAGAAATCACCCGCATTTTTACCGAACTTTGATGTTGATGAAAACATAAGCTGGCTGTAATCAGCGCCGCGCAAATGCCCGAACAGGTTAGATACGTTCGAGAGATCAGACCAGTTGAGATAAGGTCCTGAGCCTGAGGCTGCTACCAGTACAGAATACATAAGTAAACCCGGTATTACAAGCAGAACATAGGGAATGACCTTCTTCATGAAAACAGATGAGCTTTTGTACTGCAGATACAATAAATAAAGTAAACCCGGAATGAAAAAGATCGTTGTTAAATGATTAGAAAGACTAAAGCCAAGGAGTATAAAAAGTACTATCCAGTTCTTTCGGGAAGGCTCATTTAAACCTGTCATGATTTTCAGACAATAAAGCATTATTAAGCTGATAAATACTGAGTGCAGCGCATATACTTCAACCTGAACGGCATCAAGCCAAAAAGTCTTTGCAAGACCTGTACAGACTGCTGCTGCGAATGCAAGTACATATATCATCAAGTTATAGTCATCAATATTCTTCCTGGTCTTCGGGGTATCATCATTCTGCGGGGACTTTTTATCTTTCTTGACCGTATGTTTCTTCCCCGATGTGTTCAGCAAATTCTGAATGATATAACGAGTCAAAATTAGAGCCGCGTAATATGTTATTACAACGGCGGCAGCGGCTTCAATTGCGCTAAGAAGATTAAGCTTGTAAACAACGCTGCCCGGTAGAGGCATATGTGCTGCGATGTAACCAAGCACAAGGAAAAGCGGGTAACCGGTTGGATGCGGCACTCCGAAAGTATAAGCGGCGGCCGCAAGCTCACCGCTATCCATAAATCCAACACCCGGATATAGTGTAATAATGTAAATAACCAGGCATACTATCCCTGCTGCAAACCCAAAAATATGTTTTAAGTACCTATCCATTAAGCTATTTTTACTTCAAGTTTGCCAATATGCTGAATTTCAGCGGAAACACTATCACCTTTTACAAGCCTCGAAACTCCAGCCGGGGTACCTGTAAAAATGATATCACCTTTTCTTAACCCGAAAACAAAAGAAAGATAACTAATAATGTACTTAACACTGAATATCATTTGAGATGTATTGCCGGATTGTTTTTCTTCACCGTTAACGGCAAGTTTGATATCAAGTGACTGAATATCACCAACGCCTTCTTTCCTAACAACTTCAGAAACCGGCGATGAAGTCTTAAATCCTTTGGCAACTGCCCAGGGCTTGCCCTGTTTCTTCATCTCGGTCTGTATATCACGCAGCGTGAAATCGATCCCTACAGCATAGCCATATATATATTCCATGGCTTTATCTTCGGGGATATCGTCACCATCAAAGCCTGCAACAATAACCAGCTCTACTTCATTCTGCAGGTCATTTGAAATTGCTTTCCCTCTTACTTTTGGTATTGAGACTGTATTATCCCCTGTTTCAATTGCTGTTGATGGTTTAAGAAATACCACAGGAGTTTTGGGAATTGAATTATCAAGACCGGGAATATTCATTTCATTTATATGATCAGGATAATTCTTGCCAATGCAGAAAACATTTTTCACTTCAATTATCTCATCGCTGCCTTTTACTTTAAGTATTGCCATCAGTTTTATATATTGATCAAATGCTGCAGATTATTTACAACGCCTATCGGTTTACATTTTAATTCCCAGCCGTCAAAAGGAGTGTTTTTACTTTTTGAGTAAAAATCAGATGCATTTACCTTCCACTCTTTGTTTACATCAAGTATTGTCAGGTTAGCAAGTGAACCCTCAGATATACTGATATCCTTTAAGCCAAGCAGTCTGCGGGGATTAACAGACATTTTATTTATCATTTCTTCTAGTGTAATAACACCTTTATCAACGAGGTATGTATAGGTTAATCCAACAGCTGTTTCAAGTCCGACTATGCCAAACGGGGCTTTATCGAGCGGGAGCGCTTTTTCATGAGCCGCATGCGGAGCATGGTCAGTACAAATTACTTCAATTGTGCCGTCCCTTAGTCCTTCTATCACCGCATCCACATCCTGCTGAGTTCTGAGCGGCGGATTCATTTTGGCATTGGTACCATATTTCAATAGTGCCTCATCGTTCAAAATAAAATGATGCGGGCAGGCTTCTGCTGTGACATTGGCTTTATCTGCCTTAGCCTTGCGAACCATTTCAACCGCTTCGCGGGTACTGATATGCTGTATATGGTAATGCGAGCCCTCGACTTCATTTGTAAGCTTTATATCACGGGCAATAATTTCATATTCAGATGAATTCTTTATTCCTTTCACTCCAAGCTGCTTTGATACTTCGCCTTCATTCATTATGCCGCCATCAGTTATGCTCATAATTTCGCAATGCTGTACCACGGGTTTTCCGTAGGGCGCAGTTCTGCGCAGGACCTCCCTCATTATCTCATCATCTGCTATCGGACTACCGTCATCAGTAATAGCAAGAGCGCCCGCATTTATCAGCGCTTCAATATCTGCAAGCTTCTCCCCTTTTCTGCCTGCGGTTGCACAGGCTGATTGATATACATCAACTATATTTCCTTCTGAGCGTTTGGCATTGGAAGCAATTACCCCGGGTGTATCAACAGGAGGAGCAGTATTGGGCATTGTCATAACACCGGTAAAACCGCCATGCGCTGCCGCCAGCGCACCGGTTGAAATATCTTCTTTGTATTCCTGCCCGGGTTCACGGAAGTGAACATGCATATCAAAAAATCCGGGTACAATTATTTTTCCCGCAAGATCGTATTGAATAACTTCTCTTACATGCTGCCAAACAACACCCATACGGTTAATGACACCGTTTACTATCAGAATATCGAACCTGCCGTTAATGTTTTCAGCGGGTGATATGACGTGGCAATTCCTTAGTAGTAAATGCAAATTTTAATGTGATTTATTTACGAATTTAGTTATTTTTAAGGATTTTTAAAATTGAAAAGGAAATCTGATAATAAAACTACATTGTACTTTTTAAGTACAGAAATATATACAATGCCGGAACTGCAAATAGTATGCTGTCAAACCTGTCAAGCGCTCCCCCATGTCCGGGTATCAGATTTGATGAATCCTTTACCTTTACGCTGCGTTTCAGGTTTGATTCAAACAGGTCGCCAATCTGCGCGAAGAAACCGACTATCAGCGTAACAGAAAGCCAGTGCCAAACTGAAAAATCAGGATAAATGAATTTCCATATGACAACACCTGAGAGCATAGTGAAAAGAAAACCGATAATAGAGCCCTCCCAGGTTTTTTTGGGGCTGATACGCTCGGCAAGTTTATGTTTGCCGAAGAGTTTACCGCCAAAGAACGCGAACGAATCGCTTACCCAAACCAGCACGAGGCAGATTATAGCATAATTTGCGCCATATGAACCAAGCGTTCTTGAATTATCCATAAGGCTTAACAGTCCGAACGGAGTAGAAATATAGACTACTGAAAGCAGCCATGTGCCGACAGCTTCAAAATGTTTTTCCTCCTTGAATACTTCTGAAACGATGAGAAAAATGAACATCAAAAAATATAATATCAGCGCATAGTTAAAGTGCTCGTAATAAAAACATACAACAACAAGCGTGCTTATAATAAGGAAAACAGTTTTATGGAAAGAAACACCACCGAACCACTTTGTCAGCTCACCCGGCGGATGGTGAGGTTTTTCAAATAGATTGTAAAATTCATTCATACAGAAAAAAGCCAGTACCATACAGAAAACCAGGAATATTTCATTGCCAAGTAATGCGGAAATAATAATAAGCGGTATACCTATAACGCCGACAATTACCCTTACAACCGTATTATTCATTTTCGTGCCTGCTTTCCGGAGTATCGGCAACTACGGCAGTTTTATCCCGCAGGCGGTAGTAAAGGTTAATAATACTTGAGAATATAAGCACCGACAGAATTACCGCAATTATTGTATCGGTCAGTTCATCACCTGCCAGTTTGGGTGTTTCAAAATCAGTTTTGCCGTATACAAACATATAATAAGAAGCGAAGAAATTATTCAGAAAGTGAGCAAGTATACCAACATAAAGTGAATTGGAAAAATACACAATGAATCCGAGATAGAAACCCAGAATAAGAAGCGGAATAAAATTAAACGGCTGAAAATGATATATTGCGAACAAAAATCCGGTTGTAAAAACAGCCATAAACGGCTTATAAACTTTTCTCAGATTGCTCATTGCAAAACCACGGAAGAGCGCTTCTTCACAAATAGCGGGCGTTATACAGATCACAAATACCACAACAGAAAACTCAAACCAGTTGTGCGCCTGCACAATTTTCATAGTGCTTTGCTCAAACGTATCAAATACATCACGCAGGGGTTTCAGCCCGTCACTCAGAAAAGGGACGGAATTAATAAGCTGTTCCTGGAAGTACATGTAACCCTGCAGGAAAGGCTGTATCATTACAATTCCAAGAACGGCAAGAATCAGAAGAACGGGCTTTGGTTTATTCAGCCTGAATGTACTTTTGAGGTCATGAGTCTGAAGTCTCGCAAAAAATACCGCCGGGGCAAGAATAAACATAAACTGACCAAAAGAAAGAATGATGCGGGTGATCTTAACATTAGGGTTATCAAGGCTCATATCGCCTGCGGCAAGGGCAAGCGCGCCGCCGATGAACTGATAGAGAAAAAATATAACAGCAAGCACAAGTATTACATACGTAAAGGGGCTTAGCCCTTTAAGAAAGCTGCCTGCGGGCTGCCGGTTATCGTTATTTTCTTCGGGATTAAATTCCTGCAAAATATGTAGTTTTCTCGAAAATTGATTCTGCAAATATAAAAAAATGAAAATTCAGTTATTATTCATAAATTTTTACAGGTATTAGTCCGCCATACAGACTCACTAATATAGGTTATATTAAAAAATTGAATATATCCACATATTTCATTATGTTAACATATTGTAAAATTAAAAAATAACTATTGCAGATAAAGTACTTCTTTACCGTGGTTCTGATTTTGGGATTAACATCGTTTGCTCATTCAGGTGACAGGTCCAATGCGCGCTCAACTTCAATGGGATTTTCAACGCTTGTCTCGTCTGTTGGCAATGACGCATTCGGAATCAATCCGGCTAATTTCGATTATTCGCTTCCGGTAACGAAAACAAAAAATGTGATGAAGAAGAAAAGGAAGATCTTTGACCCGCATTGGGAATTTTCAGTCTTTTCTGCCGGAGGCGGTTACGGCAGTGATTCATCGATCGAGTTTTATAATAATTATCTTTCATATTTATCAATTGACAGGAACCGGTTTGCGAACTTATTTACTAATATTGAAGAGGTTTTCAGATTCAGAAATACTATTCTGCCCGCAGATAAGACGGACGTGAACTATGATTTTGAGCTGAACTGGCTTTCGGTAAATTATAAAAACAAGTTCGGAGCGGTGAACTTTACAATTTCTGACAGGGTTGGACTCAACACGGAAGTGAACAGCAGGGATGAATACCTGCCGCTGACTTTTGGATTCAATATTAATCCAAACGGCAGCTATAACATTACCGATGTTAAGATGAAACAATCAGAAGCCATTGCATGGTGGATAAGAAAATATAACGTAGGTTTCGCCAAGCAGTGGAATTTCAAAAAAGGCACTGTTCGGAGTTTTTCAGTGGGAATTTCAGGCGGGCTGGTTCACGGGTTTGGTAATGTAACAACTTATGAATCAAAACTTGATATAAGCACATGGGGCATACAAAATATAAACGGATCGAACCATGTAGACAGCATTAAGGGCAAACAGGATTTCCATACGCAGTCAGCTTTGACCGACTTTTTCACCGACTATAATTCAGGCGCTGAAACTCACTTTAATTTATTTCCCAAACCCGCAGGGGTTGGCTACAGCGTTGATATCGGGGTATCAATGCAGCTTGGCGAAGCATGGAAATTCGCCGCAAGCGTTACGGATCTTGGCAAAATTACCTGGGATTATAATACCATTACCAACAACGATACTAACGCATTCGCATACTATAATTTCTTTGTTAATTCATCAGACCCTACTTATAACAGGATGGTTGATGATCTTGGCGGGTATCAAACACAGGATTCGGTTTCTACATTTTCTACTGATATGCCGACCAAATACCGGGCAGGAATTATGTTCAGGCCAAATAACAAATTTATGATAGAATTTAACTGGGTAAAGGGTACAAACGATCTGCCGGGGAATACTTCTGATGTGATATACTGTTTCGGCGCGGAATACTTCCCGCTCCCCTTCCTGCCGGTCAGGACGGGATTTTCAGCAGGCGGACCCGGAGCGTATTACATTTCGCTTGGGGCAGGTCTTAAACTCAAAAATTTTACGTTTGATGTGGGAACTTACGGCATCAATCAGTTGATTGAAGATAAGAGATTCTCTGTGGCGCTATCGACAAAAATTATACTATAAAATAATTATCAATTAATAACAACAATATGGACAAAATAAAATTTTTCTCATTCATTTTACTTGCTTCAGCAATGGTTTATGTTTGGGGCTGCGGCGATGATAGTACAAATAACAATAATTCAGGAACGCCCGTTGGTGCACCGGACATAAATATTGTGACCGGCTCTGCTTTCTACTTTACAAACGATACGATCTCACAAAATAACACAAGTTATAGAACTCTTCTTACAACGAAAGATTCAGTATTAGGAAATGTTTTTCTGGAAGGATACAACTCTTTTGCCGTCAGAAGCGTCACAGACAGCTTGGGAACTGTTGTGGATGATCAAGTTTACAATGTATACTATGATGCAGCAGGTGGTAAATTTTATCAGTATGGCATATTCAGGTTTCTGGATCCAACAGCCAGCGCCAGATGGGACTTGGTTGCAGATTTTAATCTGCCTTTAAACACATCTTGGGATATTGGTGTTGATACAATTGTTTTGAGTGGCTTTAGTATTCAAGCAGATATTAAAGGTAAAATAGCCGAGCAAACTACATTTCAGACAACGAACACGCCTTCATCAACTATCCATTGTTACAGAATTGAAATCTCTGCTAATCTGTCAATTCCAGGAGTTTACACATTCCCAACTCCGGTTTACTTTGACTATTATCTGGGATTTGCATCTTCATCAACTCCCGGAAATCCATCAGGTATAGTGCGTTTAAGATTAAGACCGATAAGTTTGGCGCTTCCAACTCAACCACCATTCTTCACCCAAGCAGGCGGTGATAGAATTCTGAGGACTTTTATAATCCCATAACTGTTTTTTTCATCAAGCCCGGTATGCCGGGCTTTTTTTATGACCTCACCCCCTGCCCCTCTCCTGGCAGGAGAGGGGGGCAAAGTGGGATAGTTTTTCTTAACTCATTTTTAAAATTCTATTCCTTCTCATTAAACATCAAGTCTAGTTTTTTTATGACCCTGCCCGGTTATTTAACCGGCAAATAGACTTTTATTAAGCCTCATAAATGGTTATTTTTGCGTTTATAACATTAAGAAATAAGTAAATTGCATAAGCTTAAACCCGAAAATCCCGTAAAAGAATTTGACGAATTTGTGACCATTATGAAAAGGCTCCGCAACGAGTGTCCCTGGGATAAGGAGCAGACACATGACTCAATACGCCACCTGCTGCTAGAGGAAACATACGAAACCCTTGAAGCAATTGATGAGAAAAATTATGATGAGCTGAAAAAAGAACTTGGTGACCTGCTGCTGCATGTGGCATTCAATGCTATTATAGCCGAAGGCGACGGGCATTTTGACCTGAAGGATGTGATAAACGCTATCAATCACAAAATGATAACCCGCCACCCGCATGTTTTTGGCGATACTGAAGTAAGCGGCACAAAGGAAGTACTTAAGAACTGGGAGCATATTAAATTGAATGAAGCAGGAAGGAAATCGGTGCTTGAGGGCGTGCCTAAAAATCTGCCATCGCTCACGAGAGCATACAGGATCCAGGAGAAATCAGCCAAGGTCGGTTTTGACTGGGATAATAGCGTTGACGCATTCAAGAAAATAGATGAAGAATTGCAGGAGTTCAAGCAGGAAGCTGAAGCCAAAAAGAACAGCGAAGGGAAACTTACTGACAATGACAGAGTTAAACTTGAAAAAGAGCTTGGAGACATACTTTTTGCAATTGTAAACTACGCAAGGTTCTTCGAAATTAATCCCGAAAACGCGCTTAGACTGACCATAGAAAAATTCATAAAGCGTTTTAATTATATTGAAGCCGAGCTTGAGACCCGCGGTAAAAAAGTAACTGAGTCTGACCTTGCGGAAATGGACGCGATCTGGAATGAAGCGAAAAAAACAATAAAATAGAGCAGTACAGGAAACTACATAAAAATGAAGAATAAAAATACATCACATTTAAGAGCAGCCTTAATATTTGCTGTACTTTTTATATTTCAGTTTGTATACGCACAAAAGATACCGCAGGATAAAATTGATGAACTTGCCGGAAAGATCGATTCAATTTGCCTGCCGCTTAAGAATGCTGGGATCAAGGTATCATGTAAAGTGGTGCATGCTGATTTCAACAAAGTGCTTTATGAACTGGACCCTGAAATGGGAATGATACCGGCTTCGATAACAAAAATAGTAGTAGGCGTTACAGCTTACGCTAAACTTGGTTCCAACTACCAGATCCCAACAGTAATATATACCGATGATAACAATTATAAAGACGGCTCAATTGACGGCAACCTTTATATAAAAGGATACGGCGACCCTGATCTTAATTCAGGGGACGTGCAGGTACTTGCAGAGGAGTTAAGCAAACTTGGCATTAAACAGATAACAGGCAACATAGTTGCAGATGAATCATACTTTGATAATATTTACAAAACTCTCTCAGGGGTGTATAAAGGCGATACCGGGCCTTCATACTGGCCATATGTATCTGCGCTGTGCCTGGATAAATCATACGGGGCAATGAGCACAGGCAACCTGCTATCCAGCGATCTGTCATCATTTGGAATAAATGTACAGGGAACGGTAATAGCCGGGACTACACCGCAGGGAGCAAAAGAACTTGTGCAGGTAAGCCACTCAATCTACGATGTGCTTTCATACATGCTTAAAGAGAGCGATAACCACTCGGCAATTACAATTTTTAAACTGCTGGGCGCCAAGTACAAACATCAGCCTGCTTCTCTGGAAGACGCGCAGGAAGTGATAAATTCATTTTTGACAGAGCTTGGCGTTGACAGGTATTCCTACGAGATCCTTGAAGGCTCAGGTTTAACGCGCTACAACAAAGTAAATGCAGAAATGTACATGAAGATGCTGAAATATATGTACGATGACCGCTTTTTGTTCGACTATTTCATGAATTCACTTTCAATTGCAGGCAAAGACGGAACATTAAGAAAACGTATGATAGGCACTGAAGCTGAAGGAAACGTTTACGCCAAAACAGGAACAATTAACAGTGTAAGTGCGCTTTCGGGTTATGTAATAGATAAGGACAGCGAGATACTGATGTTTTATGTAGTAATGAACGGTTTTGGCGGCAATGCAAGTGAAATGCGCGCCGCACAGGATGATGTTTGCATCACACTTGCGGGTTTTTCGAGAAAGTAAATTAATAAGAGATCCCTTTTAATAAAATTTAGTTATCTGAATTGGCAAAATTTCTATTAGAATCAGAATATAAGCCCTCTGGCGACCAGCCCAAAGCAATAAAAGAGCTGACAGAAGGTATTTTGCGCGGCGATAAATACCAGACGCTGCTTGGAGTAACGGGTTCAGGGAAGACTTATACAATTTCCAACGTTATTAAGAATATCGGGAAACCTACGCTCATAATGTCACACAACAAAACCCTTGCGGCGCAGCTATACGGAGAATTCAAAAAATTCTTCCCGAAAAATAAAGTTGAGTTTTTCATAAGTTACTACGATTATTACCAGCCTGAGTCATATATACCTTCATCTGATACATATATCGCGAAGGATCTTGCCATTAATGATGAAATTGACAGGCTGAGATTGCGCGCGACCACTGCCCTGCTTGAAGGCAGAGAAGATGTTATTATCATTGCTTCGGTTTCATGCATTTACGGTATAGGCGCCCCGCAGGAATACGCTGACCAGGTACTCGTCCTGACGCGCGGAGAAAAGATCGGACGCAAAGAATTACTGAACAAACTGATTGATATACATTATGTAAGGAATGATTTTGAGTTCAAGCGCGGGGCTTTCCGCGTAAGAGGTGATGTTATAGATATTATTCCCGCTTATGAAGACGATACAGCAATAAGAATTGAGCTGTTTGATGATGAGATAGAAGGCATAATGTATTTCGATAAAACTTCGGGCGAGATAATAGGACTTGACGAGAAAGTAGCCATATACCCGGCAAAGTATTTTGTTACATCGCCTGAAAGGCAGGAAAAAGCTATACTTGACATCAGAAGGGAGTTAAACGCAAGAATAGCTGAACTGCAGAACGAAGGTAAACTGGTGGAAGCGCAAAGGCTTGAACAGAGAACTAATTTTGACCTGGAAATGATACAGGAGGTTGGTTACTGCACGGGAATAGAGAATTATTCACGTTATATGGATCAAAGAGAGCCCGGCTCAAGGCCTTCATGCCTGTTTGATTACTTTCCGAAGGATTACCTGCTTATAGTGGATGAGTCTCATGTAACAGTACCGCAGGTAAACGGGATGTACAACGGCGATAGAATGCGTAAAACCACATTGATAGATTACGGTTTCAGGCTTCCTTCGGCTCTGGATAACCGCCCAATGAAGTTTGAAGAATGGGAATCCATGCAGAACCAGGTTATTTATGTCAGCGCGACCCCGGCTGAGTATGAGCTGAAAAAAAGCGGAGGAGTTTTTGTTGAGCAGATAATCCGCCCTACCGGGCTGCTTGATCCCGCAATAGAAGTAAGGCCTACCAAAACGCAAATAGATGACCTTATACATGAAATTCGCGACCGCGCCAAAAGAAATGAAAGAGTTTTGGTTACAACACTTACAAAACGGATGAGTGAGGACTTAACAGACTATCTTATAGGAATAGGCATCAAGGTGAGATACATGCATTCAGAAATTGACGCTCTTGACAGGGTTGATATTCTGCGTGACCTGAGACTTGGGAATTTTGATGTACTGGTAGGGGTTAATCTTTTAAGAGAAGGACTTGACCTTCCGGAAGTATCACTTGTCGCAATAATTGATGCCGATAAAGAAGGATTTTTGCGAAGTGAGAAATCGTTAATGCAGACAGCCGGCAGAACAGCCAGAAATGTGAACGGGCTGGTAATATTGTATGCAGATAAGGTTACCAATTCAATGGATAAGGTAATTAAAGAAACCGCCAGAAGAAGGAAGATACAGGAAGAATACAACAAAAAACACAAGATAAATCCGAAAACTGTGTTAAAGACTCTTGATGAGATAATGAGCTCAACCGTTATTGCGGATTCAAAAGGCAGACAGGAACAGCGTAATAAAAAGAAAAAGGAACAGCACAAAACCAGTCTTTCTATCCTTACAGATCCGGCACTGGAGCGCAACAATCCCGCTGAAAGGCGCGACCTGATAAATCAGCTGCGCAAGCAGATGGTAGAGGCGGCCAAGGACCTTGAGTTTGAGCGCGCAGCGGAATTAAGAGATGAAATAAACAGGCTTGAAATTTAAGACAACTGAAAATACATTACAATGAAAACAGATAATTTTTTCAGAATACCATTTTTAGTAATCGTATTTTTGTCGGCTGTAATACTTTTTTCATCGTGCCAAAAACAGCCTGATGAGATAAAAGTTGATACAGTTAACAATAAAGATGCGGCTAAGATACAGTTCAAGAAACAGGGAGAAGTATATTTCCAGGACTCGGCAAAGAAACTGCTTAAGAAGATAGATGTTGAAATTGCAGAGACCGAAGAAACAAGGCATTTGGGATTAATGTACAGGGAAAATATGCAGGAAGACCAGGGAATGCTGTTTCTGTTTCCGGCCGAAGAGTACCAGAGCTTCTATATGAAGAACACTGTTATGCCGCTTGATATTATGTTCATTAATTCAAAAAAGCAAATAGTTAAGATACATAGAAATACCGTGCCGTATTCAGAAAAAAGTCTTCCTTCGATGAATCCTTCGATCTATGTAGTTGAAGTTAATGCAGGGTTTGCAGATAAATACAATATTAAAGAAGGCAGTCATATAGACTGGCGCAGATACTGATTCTTTCTGCTCAGCTATACAGGCCGGTTCTACGGTCATCAAAAATATTATTCATGGATGTTACATTTTTATCAAGCGCCGCTTCCGGATCAATTTCAGAGACAAGAATACAATCATCCTGTTCACCTGCGGAGCATAGGTAATTACCTTTAGTATCAACAATTACGCTTTTACCTGTAAAATACAGTTCTTTGCCCCCGTTTTTTTCAGTGCCAGTTCTGTTTGCAGTAACTGTAAACACGCGGTTTTCAACCGCGCGGGTAAACATTGCCTGCTGGCAATAGCTTAGCACCAGGTTGGATGGATGCGCTATGATCTGCGCCCCCTTTATGGCCAGTGTCCTGGCTGATTCAGGGAATATCCAGTCGAAACAGATCATTATTCCAAGCTTAACTTTCCCGAATTTTCCTGAAATTTCAAAGACATTCAGCCCTGTATCGCCGGGAGTGAACCATAATTTTTCTTCATAGAACAGATGTGTTTTGCGGTAAGTTTTAATATCACCTGAGGGAGAGACCAAGACTGCTGAATTAAAGAGCTTGTCACCTGCTCTTTCGGCGATACCTGCAACAATGAAAGCGTTTTTTTCTTTTGAGATTTCGGCTAAGGCACGGCAGAAACTGCCGCCAGGTATCTCTTCTGAAGCAGAAAGCGCTTCTTCATGGGAAGAAAATAAATAGCCCGAGTTTGCAAGCTCGGGCATAACCAAAAGATCATATTCACTTTTGCAGTCAGAAACCAGCTCATGAATGCGGGCAATGTTTTTATCAGGTCTGCCCAGCTGAGGCTTAAACTGCAATAAAGCGATCTTCATCATTCTACTTTGCCGGTGGCACTAATATATTGGCAACAAAGGAGACCACTTTAGTGGGCTGAACCGGGTGATTGGTTTCGATAGTGATTGTTTTTTCATTCACACCGCTTCTGCCTTCAGTATTAAAGGTAAACTTTATCTTACCGGTCTCGCCGGGCTGAAATTCTTTCTTTTCATCAGCAACTAAACCTGTGCAGCCGCATGCGGGCTGTATTTTTTTGATAACAAGAACGCTCTGCCCGGTGTTGGTAAATTCAAACTCACCGTTAACCTGCGGACCCTGGGGTACATCGCCGAAATTAATCTTTTCTTCCTTAAATGACATTACGGGCGGATGTGTTTTGGGATCGTGCATATTTTTGTTGACAAGAAACGCCGAAAAAGCGCCTACAAGCAATACTCCAAAGATCAAAAATAAGATCTTTCCTGTTTTTCCTGTGTTCATAGTTTAATTGGTTTGATTTATTAAATTATTATTTCCTATCTCTCTATTGTTAATACCTGCATCAGGTGTATACTTAAAAAGCATAAAACTGAAAAACAGCAATACAAGGTCTTCGGCTATTCTAAGCCAAACTTCCGATGTAGAAGAAGGATTCACGCTGAAACAGCCGCAAGAAATATCAAGTCCCCTGATAAGCGCCTGTGTTAAGGCAATAATAAATATGACCATCAGCACATTATACAGCAGCAGCGAACCTTTAACCCACTTACCAGTGATCAGCAGCAAGCCTGTAATGAACTCAGTCCACGGTAAGAATATTGCGAGTGCATTAACAAGCTGATACGGTAAGATGTGGTAATTATCAATAATTGAAGCAAATACTTCCGGGTTAGCCATTTTATCAAAACTGGCATACATAAACACAGCCCCAAGTACCAGCCTAACAGCAAATGCGAAATATTTATTTTCGAATAATTTTTTCATAGTCTTAATTTGCCGGATACCCCGCGGATTTCCATTCATCCCATCCGCCATGGAAGATATAAACCTTTTTGAATCCAAGTTTAGCCATATAGTACGCCATATCAATGCTTACATCGCAAGCGGTACTGCAGTATGTAACATATACCTGGTCTTTTGGCAGATCGTTAAGCCTCTCTTTATACTTTTCTATTTCGTGGAACGGAATATTCAAAGCGCCCTGCACGTGTCCGGCGTTGTAATCTGAAATATCCCTGGCATCTATGAAACGGTATTTTTTATCAAACAGCGCCTTGGCAAAATCAATTTTAATATCAACAGGTTTAGCAAATTCCTGATTCTGGTTTTGCGCGTTCTTTATTGAATCTTCTTTCTTTTGGTTCACCGCCTTGAGTGAATCCTGAACCCGCTTTAATGAATCTGACTTATTGGCAGCAAGTATCGAATCCTGAACATGTTTTTCCATCGCAAGCCTTAATGAATCATCGCGTTTATTAGAAGAATTTTTCAGGGAATCAGCTGCTTTAAGAATAGAATCCTGAATCCTGAGCGCATTAAGCAGACTATCGCTTGCTGAAAAATCAACTATCTTTTCGTTGGCGATAAATTGTATACGGTTTGGATTTGAAATATTGAAAAAAATTCCGGTAAGCAAAGCCAGAACCAAAATTCCCGAAACATGTAACAGGGTTTTCTTAGTCAATTATATGCAAATAAGCTTTAAGTTAGTTAATTAGCCTTTACATCAACCAGAACAGGTATCTGGAATTCACCTTCTGTGGTTTTTATGATGATGGCGGCGTTAATGGCGGACTCTTCATATATCTTAATCGAAATATCAAGATTAGAAGTTTCACCTGACATTAATGCCATTTTATCAGCTGAAATTTTTATTACCGGAGTGTTTGAAGTTATTTCGGTAATATCAATTTCTTTATCCATCGAATTGACGATTGAAGCTTTCTGCTTCAGTTCATCGCCAACTTTGCCTTCGGTAACAATTGAACCCGGGTTCAATGTAAGCGGATCAACCATGTTCATTGTAAGCATGATATTTTTTGTTGAATTACCGTTTTCGTTTGTAGTAACCATTACAGCTTTTGTAACAGAACCCATTCCCAGGCCGTTGTATGTAAATTTTATTGTGCCTGATTCACCCGGTTTTACAGCATCCGTGCTGGCAAGCGCGCTTGAACAGCCGCATGAAGTCTGGACACTTGTAACCTGAAGGTCCTGATCTCCGACATTTTTAAAAGTAATTTCATAAGTCAGTTCCTGTCCCCTTCTGTGGTTGCCGGTATTGATATTATCGCCGCCAACAATTTCAATTTTAGGGCCGGATTGTGAGAACAATAAGACAGGGAAAAATATTAAGACCAATACTAATTTTTTCATTTTACGCGTTTTTTATATTATTTTGGTAATTTAATATTACTTTTAGATAAAAACAATTTATCTATTTTACTACTGCTTAACCGAATTTATCTCTAAATCGTTTCATAATAAATCACTATTTTTATTATAAATTAACCTTTTAGATATAATTAATATTCACTAAATTTGCACGGGGGAATACATTGAAGTTAACAACAGAGCTTGATGCTTTGTTCTTCGCAGCGCATCCTGATGATGCTGAATTGTGCTGCGGCGGAACAATATCCGCATTAACAAATGCGGGAAAAACGGCAGGAATTATTGATCTGACACGCGGCGAGCTGGGTACACGCGGTTCGGTTAAGCAGCGTAGACTTGAAGCAGATAAAGCATCTGCCGTTCTTGGTGTAACTATCCGGGAAAACCTTGGGCTTAAAGACGGCAATATTGTAAACAATCCCGCTGCAAGATTAAAAATTATTAAAGCGATAAGGAAGTACAGACCCACTGTGCTATTTTTCCCTCATTGCTATGACAGACACCCTGATCATTACAACACTCATTTTTTGGTTAAAGATGCCGCATTTTACGCCGGACTTGAAAAGATAAAAACTCCGGGTATGCATGCCTACCGTGCAAAAAGAAACTTTTATTATATGCAGGCTTATGCTTTTGAGCCTAATCTCATTTATGATATTTCGGATACATTCAGAATTAAAATGGACGCTGTACGTTCATATTCAACCCAGTTCTATACCGGCAGCAAAAGCGGCAAAAAAGAAAAGGAAACATATATCAGCAGCAAAGAATTCATGGAGTTCATTGAAGCAAGAGCAAAGTTTTACGGATTTATGATAGGTGCCAAATACGGCGAGGCTTTTTATTCCGAGGAAAAGTTCAAAATAAACAGTGATACATTATTTAAACTTTAGGACAAAATGAGTAAATCTATTTTAAACAAACAATCCCTGATATTTTTATTTATACTTGGCATAGCTGTGTTAGCTTCTGTATCGTTATTGACCTATATGAACCTGCAGGACCAGAACAGTGATCATGATTTTATCCAGCAGACCTTTCAGCGGGCAGACCTGATGGATAACATTTATTCAATTGTTAATGAGTCTGAAACTTCACGCAGGGGTTACTTCCTTACAGGCGATAAGCAGTTTGTCAGCGATATAAATAATAACCGCATTACAGCAGATTCATTGCTTAAGCAGCTCAGGGCAAACTCTTTAGATAACGCTAACCAGCTTGCTAACGCAGAGCTGCTGAAACCGATGGTTACAGAGAGGTTCGCACTCTTTAATGACGGAATTGAGATACAGGATTCAAAAGGCACTAACATGAAGTTCCACAAGAATATTTTTGATAAAGGAAAGATACTGAATATTGATATAAAGAACCTTCTGAATAAAATGAAGAAAGAGGAATTCAGGAGCCTTGAAAAGAAGAAAGAGCTTACAGAAACCAGCTCGCAGTTCACTTTTTACACTTTTCTTGCGGGCGTTTTTGCCAGCATATTGATCTTCACTGTAGCTTTTGTATCACTTATAAAAAAGGCATCTCACACATTTGCCATAGAGAACCAGGAAATATCACGCGAAGAGCTGGAACAGATCGTCAAGGAAAGAACAGCGGAGATATCCCAGATAAACCAGAAGCTGTATTCAAAGGTAAGTGAGCTTGAAAAAATGGAGGGAAACCTGAAAAGTGCTGCAGAGCAGTACAGGAAGCTGTTTGAACAGGCACATGATGCTATTGTAATATTTTCGCCTGAAGACCACAAAGTAATTGAAGTTAACCGCAGGGCATGTGACCTTTATGGCTTTAGCAGGGATGAATTTATCGGGTTATCATTAAAAAACATCTGGAAAAATATTCCACAGGATGAAGATAACATTAAACATACTGTTGAAAAGGGTTACTATCATAATTTTCAGAGTGTGCACAGCAGAAAAGATATGAATGAAATGCTGATGGAAATTAATGCCTCGGTGTTTAACTACCGCGGAAAGAACGTAATACTTTCTATCAATCGTGATATTACCGACAGAATACTGAAAGTGCCTGTTTGATAACAGTTTAACAGGCGCCCTTTACAGCCGTAATTACTTACATTTTTACTTACCCATTAGATACTTATATTTGCCGATAATAAGTGTAAATTTAAACCAGGTGTAAATTTAAACCAGGAGTATATTCAATGAAGCTAAACCCAATGTCGGGAATGCTTAAGCAGGTCCAGAAGATGCAGGAAAAGATGCAGGAGGTTCAGAACGAACTTGAAAACAAATTTGTTACCGAAGAATCAGGCGGCGGAATGGTTAAAGTAACAGCCAACGGCAAACTGCAGGTTACAAAAATTCAGATAGAAAAAGAAGTTATTACGCCCGATGACCCTGAAATGCTGGAAGACCTGATTGTAGCCGCGGTAAATAAAGCAATAGATTCCGCACAGAAGATGGCGCAGGAAGAGATGCAGAAGGCTACATCAGGACTGATGCCTAATATCCCTGGTTTGAATATCCCGGGAATGTAATAAATGATCATATCAGGAAACCTATAGAAAATGCAGACATCTGAGACACTTGAAAAAGTAGCAGAAGAACTGGCAAAACTGCCGAGTATTGGAAGAAAAACGGCCAACAGAATTGCAATGTACCTGGCTAAATCTCCCTCAGAAGAAGTTATAGCCCTTTCAGACGCGCTGCTTCAGCTGAAAGATAAAATAAGACTATGCAGCGTTTGCTGCAATATCACAGAAACTGACCCATGCTCCATTTGTGACTCACAGAAAAGATCGGGCAATTCCATATGTATTGTTGAAGAACCCGGCGATGTATTCGCGATCGAAAAGACGAATGAATTCAGGGGTAAATATCACGTACTTCACGGGATAATTTCGCCGCTTGACGGCATAGGTCCGGAAGATATCAAGGTAAAAGAATTGCTTATGAGACTTAGCGGTGATGTGGAAGAAGTTATCCTTGCGCTGAACCCCAGTGTAGAGGGTGAATATACAATTACATACCTCAGTAAACTTATTAAGCCATTGAACATAAAGATATCACGCATAGCAAGAGGTATCCCTGTGGGAACTGACCTGGAATTTGCGGATGAGATTACGATCGCAAAAGCTATAGAAGGCAGGATAACCCTTTAAACTGATGGCAGGTAAAAATTTTGATAAGAACTGGTTCAAAAAATGGTTCGGCACGGGCGACTACCTTGAGCTTTATAAACACCGCAACAGTTCAGATGCTTCCAAAATTGCAGGTTTGATAACAAGGACACTTAAGCTACCCCGGGGTTCCAGAGTACTTGATGTTGCCTGCGGCAACGGAAGGCACAGTCTCATCTTCGCCTCGAAAGGTTTTAATGTGCTTGGTATAGATCTATCAAGGTACCTGATCGGCGAAGCCAAAAAGAAACTGAGAACTGAATACAGCAGGCAGAAAGATCACCTGAAATTTGAGATCAGGGATATGAGAAATATTGACCATAGGAATGAATTTGACCTGGCGGTGAATCTTTTTAGCAGTTTTGGTTATTTTGAAAAGGACAGCGAGAACTTCAGAGTCTTCGGCAGTATCGCACGGGCGCTTAAGCCCGGCGGTTACTTCTTTTTTGACTATCTGAATGAAAGCGCCCTGAGAGAAAAACTTGTGCCTTCTGATGTTTCTGTGAGAAACCATAATGCGGTTGTTCAGGTTAGGGAAATAAAGAACAATGCTGTTTACAAGACAATTTATATTGTAAAAAACAGCCCGGGGAAAGGAAATCCGGAAGTGAGTGTATTCCATGAAATGATAAAATTGTATTCACTGGAAAAATTCAAGGCGGCATTGGCAAAGAGCGGGTTAGATATCATCAGAACGTTTGGTGATTACCATGGAAAAAGGTATAATAAACATTCTTCTGAAAGACTCATAATACTTGCAAGAAAGAAGAAACAATAAGACAGTGCTGAAGAGAATATCAATAACCAAAATGAAGCTCCGGTATTATGCGGCATTTTTGATATTTGTTCTGGCGTACCAGGGGTGCGGGATATTCGAGACACGTGATCCACAGGATCCTGAATCTATCCGTTCGACATACTTCCCCCCTACTTCGGCTGACCTGGTTATCGATAATCTTAGTTACTCCATACAGGAAAAAAATTCCGGCAATTATAACAAATGCCTGTCATCTGAAAATTTCCGTTATCTGCCGGACTCACGCTCACAGCTTCAGTATGAGCAGATCTTCATAAACTGGAACATACTTTCTGAGAAAAATTATCTTGATAACCTGATATCAAGGCAGGAAGGCGGCAATTCATCGGCAGTATTGTTTCTGGATAACGAACGGTTAACGCAATTTTCAAGTGATTCAGCAGGGTACCAGGCAGATTATATTTTTGTATTTCAGCATAACCAGGCAAACATACCAAAATCTTCAAGGGGAAGAATGAGCCTTATACTCGCCACAGATAGCGATGAACTGTTTTACATCCGCAGGTGGGAAGATTTCAGGCAGAACGATACTGATTTTACCTGGAGTGAATTTAAAGCTAATTTCAGTAATTAATATAGAGTTGAAAAATCCGTTTAAAATACTGAATATATTACTCGCGCTATCAGCAGCGGTTATACTTGCAAGCTGCTTTAACCCATTTTCTCCCGGGATTGATAACAGCGAATCAACCGAGAACATCATCTCAGACCAGAAAACCATAGAAGGCGTATTCCAGAACTTTAAATATGCCTATACTTTTAAGGATACAAGTATTTACGGGCAAACCCTGGCGCCGGACTTTGTGTTTTCGTATTTTGATTATGACCTGGGTGTAGATGTATCATGGGATAGAGCCACTGATATGCGGACAACAGAAGGCTTATTCACAAATACGCAGGACCTGCGCCTGATATGGAATAATATTGTATACCAGGAGGGTGATTCATTGCTGGTTGATGTAAAACGGGGATTTAACCTGACAATCACTTTTAACCCAAATGATGTTATTAATTTTTACGGCTTTGTAGATATGAACCTTGCGCGGAATTCTGTTGAAGACAAATGGAAGATAAGGTCTTGGAAAGATATGACTAATCCGTAATTGAGGTTTGCTGCCGACATAAAACTGAATTATGTTGTAGGTGACAACACCAACAACGGGGGAAAAATACTTCACACTTTTTTACTATAAAAAAATTTCCTTATCTCTGGTATTACTTTTTATACTTCAATTTTCACCTGCCCCGAAGCAATTGTATCTCCATTAGCTGAAATATCGGCGGTATCTTTCCTTTCCATTCCTGAAAACAATACCTTGTAGTAATATTTCCCCGGGGGCAGCGCTTCGGCATCAAGAGAGATCTCGTACCTTCCCGGAATTTCGTGTTCGTTCAGTATTACTCTTACGGGCGTACCGATAATATCCACAACTTTAATTACAACATTGCCTGAAAGCGGAATATCATACTTGATCTTGTTGTTGTTCATTTTCCATATTAAATGAGTCCCTGTATTTTACAACAGGGACCCCATTTTTCCACAGGTTATTCTGTAGAAACCCCCAATAAGAATAAATTAAAGATGGTGAACATAATCTTAATTGCTATTTTACCAGTATCATTTTGTTTGTTGCCGTGAATCCGTTCGCATCAAGTCTGTAGAAATATACACCGCTTGAAAGTGATGATGCGTTGAATTCAGCATTGTAGATACCAGCTGTATGATAAGCGTTAACAAGCTCACTCACCTGCTGACCTGCTGAATTGAATACTTTAAGCGTTACATTACCTTCTGCTGCGATTGAGTAGCTTATAACTGTATTCGGGTTGAATGGATTAGGATAATTCTGCGATAAAGCGAATTCAAACGGAATACTGTTAACCAGATTTCCTGCTTTTGGAGTTAATGCAAAGCTGAAATTGCTGTTACCATTTTCGGTAATTGTTACTATTCTTGATTCAGACTGCGAACCGATTTTATGAGCTACAAGGATATAATCTCCAACAGGCAGATTGTTTATTTTGTATTCACCCTTAGCGTTTGTTACACCAAAACCTACGAACTGATCACCCTGTTTAGCATAAATAACAGCATCACTTACAGGTAAGTTATTGCTTAAAACAACACCGTTTAAAGATGCGGTAACGCCGGGTCTCAAGGCGCCAAGGCTCCTCTGAACATAGATATCAACACCGGTCATGTTATCTGTTATGTATAGATGTGTAAATGCTGCCGGGTCAACCTTATCAGGATAACCTGTTGGTACATAATCTTCTTCCGGTTCAATGTTCGGAAATCCGATAAGATCATTTGACTGCCCGGTTATGATCCTGTGCGGCCCAAGGATATAGTCACCTGAATAACTTATGCCTGCAGAACCAACAAGATTACCGTTGCTGTCAAACATTTTAACCACGCCGGAAGTAACAATCTCGTTGTTATCTGCGTATCTTACTTTACCGCTTATTGTATATTCCTGTGCTTCTGTTACTCTCACTGCTGCTAAAATGAAGAAAACTGCCACAAATAGTTTTAATGCTGATTTCATGATTTTATCCCCCTAATAGATAAATGTTATGAATTTTTTGTTTTAAAAATATGTTATTATTCTAATTCTTTTTTTAATGCTTCAAGTGTATCCGCCCTATCCCAATAGATATTAAACAAGCCTGTAATGAATGAGGCGAATCTTTTGTTCTTTATTACAACATCAGATGAATCACGCGGCAAAACCTTTTCATCGTAAAGGCTGATATAGACTATCTTCTCATCAAACACAGCAAGTATCTGCGGTATTTCGTTAAGGAACCGGATATCTTCACCGTGTTTAACAAAATCTTCGCATAGCCTTATCAGGTCCTCTTTTGAAACGTTCTGCCACTTGTCATCTATTTTGAGCTTAAAGTTCGTTGAGTTTTCATAGATCGATCTGATGTAACCGCCGCGTTTGTGAAGGTCACGGCTTTCTTTATCAAGCTTGCCTGATACATTTCCAACAAAGCGGTTCATGACAAGTATTCCCTTGTTTGAACTTTTCACAAGCTCAAGGAACTTCTGTTCACGATGCAGGTTGAATCCCTTTATGAGCTCAACATCAGTCCTGTATTCATCAGGCTGCCTGGTTTTATAGAGCGGCCCTATTTCGTTAAAACAAGCCTTAAGCGAGGTAAGTTTTTGCTGAAAATCAGTTTTAAACTCTATCTCTAGCTTATCCTGAATTACCTTAGAATCAATTATTTCAAATAACTGTTTCTTGGGAGTAGTAACCTCGTTACAAAAACCCTTCTCGGCAAAACTTCTCAATATCTGGTAAACAGAAGGTCTGGGTATTCTGGCTTCTTTGGCAATATCTGCCGCGCTCATAACTGAGCCCTGGTACAACGCAAGGAACACTTTGGCTTCATAATTACTAAAGCCCAACTGTTCCAGTCTTTCAATTTCTTTCCCCATAATGTTTTGTTGTAGCTTTAACTACAACAAATCTATATGAAAAATAATATTTATGCAATACCAAGTACTGATTCAGGTTAAAGTATTACTTTAAATTCATATAATAACTGACAATTGAGTAAGTAGATACTATGCGAGAAAAATTTAAAAATAAAATAAAAAAATAGTGTAGTTGCCGTTATCAACTACACTATCATTAACGTATTGAAGCTAATTGGTGTTTAAACGTTATTTAAGTATGATGGTAAATACTTCTTACTTTACCAGTACCATTTTTTTACTTTCTATAAACTCTCCATCAGCCTGCATAGAATAAAAATAGACACCGCTCGAATAATTTGCTGCATCGAAATCCACAAAATCCTCAAGCGCGGCGGTACGCTGCTCATTAAGTACAGTTTTAACTTCTCTTCCAGCGGCGTCATAAATGGTTATCTTTACGTTTGCAGTTCTTGGAACATTAAAAACTATTCGCGTTCTTGGATTGAACGGATTGGGGTAATTCTTTACAAGACTGAAGTTCCCGGGTAAATTAACATTGTTTCCTTCGGTGGAATACTTAAAGAACACACTCCACCCGAGAAGGAAACCTCCATCCTGGAATCCGTTATCGGTTACTCTAAGTTTCCATTCACCCAAAGAGTTCTCTCCGTCAAACAACCACAGTTTTTCAATGGGTCTAAATACCCCTGTAAAAGGCGGCACAGCCACTGAGCTATCAATTGCTACGGAAGCTTCATCATCAAAATATGTACCGGTATAATCATTACCGTCAAGTCCAACGCCGCCGGCAAGTATAATTTCAGTGCCCGAAGGCGATATAAGGCTGAAAGAAAGATCTGCATCAAACGTATGCTGAACATTCAGCAGAACATTTACATCAAGTATTGTTTTATTAACAGGATTATTCATCACAGAAACAAAAGATGTTTCTCTATCCGCGCTGATCCTGATAGGTACATCACTGCTGGCAAATGATGAATCATATTTATTTGTATTGCGCACAAACATAAATTTTTGAGGAGCAATATTGCCCGGCGGATTAACGCCAGCTCCGCCCAGAGGATAAGTAACAAAATTTGGAACAGGTACAACATCCTGCGCAGCAAGATAGTAGAACAGCCCTTCACTATACGGTATCACAGGAAATGTGAACCTGTAGCGGTTATCCCCAACGGGGCTTCCGTAGCTAACCTGGATCTGGCCTGACTGAAGTGTTTTGTAATACATTCTTGGTCCGTAGGAATTAGTATTCAGACCGACATTATCGGTTATAACCGCATCAACAGTTATTGGTGTAGTATAAACATTTGATTCAGGCGGGTAAATCGTTATCATAGGAGGCACCTGGTCATAAATGACAGATGGCCCTGCAGGAGTATTATCGAGACATATCTTTGCATCAATCATACCATATCCCATTTCATCATTCCACATACCGTTTTCCTTTTGTACATTGTAACTGTAGTTCCCTACTTTGCGGGCGAATCTTTCCATAATTATTTTTACTGAGTCACCCGATAGATTTATGTTCTTGCTCAGCATTAAAGCTGCCACTCCGGCCGCCATGGGAGATGAATCAGACGTTCCGTTTCCGCAAACGCACCAGCCGCCTCCAAGTTCAGTGGTACCGATAAATGTACATGGCGCTACAAGTTCCATACCTTCGCCGTAACATGCGCCCCACCCCTGGAAGCCTCCGTTGTTATCGCAGCTCGTTAAGCTCTTACGCTGATAGCAGGGGCTTACTCCGCCAACGCCAATAACTTCCGGCATAGATGCGGGGTAAAGAACTAAGTTTGTATCTGAATTACCGGAGCCCCCGAATACCACAGTACCTTTGCCGATTCTGCCGTAGTTAACCGCATTCTGAATTGCGAATGTAATAAGCGAACCCGGTATACCACCGCCCCAGCTGCAGTTTATAACACATGCACCGTGCTGCCAGGACCAGTTAAGTCCCTTGGCAAGTATAAGATCAGTTGTAAATCCCGCGGGCGCCGGACCGAAAACTCTTACAGGCATTACCTGGCTTGAAAACGCTATACCTGCCATTCCCGCAATATTGTTTCCGGCTGCGCTGGTGATACCGCTTACGCCGGTACCGTGATAGTATTCATCATAAGGCTTCTGGTCATTATCATAGGCATCATACCAGAGATTTCTGTCGCATAAATTAGGTCTCAGATCAAAATGGTTTGTATCAATTCCTGTATCAACAATTGCAATCATAACATTCGGATTGCCGGTTGTGATATCCCACGCGCTGAACATTTTCATATCACACCCGGGCGTACCCTCCACATTCTGGGGAATATTATTTCCTGTATTGTTGAGGTTCCACATCCTGGGATTAAGGGTATCGTTGGGGATCATAGCGTCATTTTGGTGTGCCTGAACATGCTCACCGCTGCTGTGACCATTTTTAAGCTCAAGAAGCATACCCGACCTGATAAAATTGGGATGCGCAAATTCAACAAATTGCGTTACTGCATACCTGTTTGATAAGTCAAACACATCATCAGCACTGTTCGGATCAATGGAGATCAGGTAAGTATTTTCAAATCCTGTAACCTGTTCAATAATAGCTGAATTATACAACCTGTTAAGATTATCAATATCAAATCGCGAAACATTTTTTTTGAATTTTACAATTATTTCGCCCAGTGAAAGGTGCAGTACCATATCGTTATACTGGTAGGCTGAACCTATATACTGTACGTTACTGTTAACCTGCAAAGTCTGACGGATATTATCCACCGCAAACGGACTTTCCATGGCTTTATCCTTAAGTTCAACCACAGAAACTGAATAGAAATTATTCATTTTGGAAGAGGCGGTAAAATCATTCCTCTTTTTGACCAGCGGCGATATTATATCATTAACCCTGTTCATTTCAGAAACGGGAGTATTATCTTTAAACTTAATTGCAATAAAGTTATCAACCTCATTCATATAAAGTCTGCTGCCCTGGTAATAAATAAAATGATCTTTGGAAAGTAATTGTAAAGGATTCGAGATAATTAATAAAAGTACAATTGCAAAAAAGCCTGTGACATTTTTCATAGTTTTAGCAGTAACTTATTATTGTAATTAAGCTAAATTAATGAAAAAAATCGTTTAAAAGTATATCTGATTACATGGAAAAACTAATTTTTTCAGCTAGAAATCAATCGTCTTCAAAATCTTTAATTCTTCGCTCCTTCTTTTTTTGGCTGTGTTTGCGTTTTTCTTCAAGTACCTGCTGTTTGCTTGTATAGCTTTTTACGGTCTTGATGCGGAATTTCTCTTTAATGAGGGCATTATCCAGCAGTTTGATGAACTTTTCAATGGTCTTTTTTTTGTTGCCTAACTGTGTGCGTTCTGTCTGTGAAGTGACTCTGACATTTGATTCTGAATCCAGCTTGTTATATAATTTTTTTATCAGTATCTGTTTTACTTCATCGTCAATTGTCATAGAGTTGTTAATATTAAATACAAGTTCTACCTTGGTTTCAACTTTATTGACATTCTGCCCGCCTTTGCCGCCGCTGCGCGATGTGTTATACTTAACTTCCTTCAGTATTTTGTTCAAGTCTATGTTCTGTTTCATATGTATTAAAATTTATTTACTGCTCTACAGGATTAAACCCTTTTCCTATCTTTTGGGTTCTCTTTAATGATTTCACTACATATGCCTTAGCCTTATCAATTGATGAAATTAAATTATGACCTAAAGCCAGATTAGCTGTAATAGCGGCTGAAAGTGTACAGCCAATACCGTGGGTATTGCCGGTTGAAACATAATTTGTGTTAAAGAGGTAAAATCTCTTTCCGTCAAACAGCACATCAGTGCCCAGTGGCAGACCGACAGAATGTTTTAAATGACCGCCTTTTACGAGCACATTTTTGGCGCCAAGCTCAAAAAGCATCAATGCAGATGTTTCGAGGTCATCAATAGAATCAATGCTGATACCGGTTAAAATTTCCGCCTCAGGGATATTTGGGGTAAGCAGATAAGTCTGCTTAAGCAGTAATTTTTTAAGCGAACCTATACCCTGCTTATTGAGCATGGTAAAAGAATTCTTGGAATAGATCACAGGATCAACAACCAATTTTATGCTTTTTTTCTTTTTTATATATCGCGCAATTAGCTCTATGGCTCCTGCGCCGGCAAGCATGCCTGTTTTTGCAGCTTTAATATCAAAATCATCAAACACGCTCTTAAGCTGCGCATCTATGATCTTTGCCGGCATGCTGAGCGATGACTGAACACCCTTGGTATTCTGCGCAGTAACAGCAGTAACTACAGAAAGTCCGTACACCCCGTGATTTTTAAAAGTCTTAATATCTGATTGTATCCCCGCTCCGGCCCCTGAATCAGAACCGGCAATGGTCAATACACACTTTTTATTTTTTCCGGTCATATATATTCTTTCTTAACAGCTTTAATGTATTTAATGGATTTAAACTATTTAAAACTGAGCCAACTACAGCCGCCCCGTGCACCCCGGTTGCCATAACTTCTTTAATGTTCAGCGGAGAAATTCCCCCGATAGCAATAACCGGAATATCCGTCTTACTTACAATTAACTTCAATTGTTCCGTTCCTTTGGGCTTTTCGGGCTTATATTTTGTTTTAGTTGGGTAGATGTGCCCGAAGCCGATATAATCAGCGCCTTCAGATTCACAAAAAAGCGCTTCAGCAAGTGAATGGGCAGTACCGCCAATTATCTTATTTTTGCCAAGCAATTTACGGGCTTCTTTGATGGGAATATCTTCTTTCCCTAAATGCACTCCATCTGCATTTGAAACCAGCGCAACATCAACCCTATCGTTAATTAAAAAAGTAACCTTATGCTTCCTGCATAATGCGGCAATTTTAATTGCTGTTTGAATAAGTTCAGAAGTTGAAAGAGATTTATCCCTTAGCTGAATAACATCAGCGCCGCCCTTAACAGCAAATTGCGCAATCTGGAAATGCGAATATTTTTTCTGAATTGCCGTATCTGTGATCAGGTACAGCCTGCCTATCTTTTTCATTTACAATGAACCTAACTCTTTCATGAACTCTTTGACTGCCTTTTTAAGATTCTTAGTATCGGCAAATTCTCTTATTGCTGCGACTCCGTATGCCCCGGCATTAATACATCTTTTTATTCTCTTCGGATTTATCCCCCCGACTGCAAAAACCGGTATCTTAACTGAGCTGCATACTTCAGCCAGATTTTTTAATCCCTGCGGCTTGCCGTATTTCACTTTTGCGGGTGTCCTGAAAATCGGTCCGAACAGGATATAATCAAAACCATCTTTTTCTGCTTTAACTGCTTCGTGTACTGAATGTACACTCCTGCCTGAAAGCAAACCCGGAGCGAACTTCCTGATATACATATTTTCGATCCCATGTGAGCTTGAGTGGATTCCGTTTGCCCCCGCAAGTAATGCTACATCAAGTCTTTCGTTAGCGATTAATTTGGTACCACTTTTTCCAATCTTGTTTATAGCAGACTTAGCAATTAGCAGCAGATCTCCTGCCTGTATATTTTTCTCGCGAAGCTGGACAGCTTTTACACCTGCTGCTGAAAGTGCAGTAATTTGCTTTACCAGTTCGTTACCTCTCAGCTTACCGGAGGTAATGACCATTAAACGAAAATCTACTTGATTTTTTGGGTGAGATCGTGCGATTTGATCAGTATATTTTTTTGATGTATGATTCACTTCCGGTTCTGTAATCGGTATAAATGCCGGATGAATAATCCGGTTTTAGAACAAGCGTACCTGTTTGTTTTGCGTTCAACCATTCAAGCCAAATCTGTTCATTGGCTGGTGTATTTTCTTCGTACTGCAGAATTCTTTTTATTCCATCTGCTGAATAAGTGATATAATAATGATCATCATCATGCGAGATGGTTACTTTCTGTTCGCCGATAAAATAATCACCATCAAGAGTATTGGAATATGCGGCACCGCTTAAGAACAGAAATACTGTTATGCTAAGTAATATTTTTCTCATTTGTGGCAGCTTAGTTATGGATTTAAGAATTTATCAAACCTTCAACGGGACTTGATGCTTTTGCGTACAGTCTTTTGGGGATTCTGCCAGCTTCAAACGCCAATCTTCCCGCTTCGATAGCAAGCTTCATTGCGGTTGCCATTTTCACAGGGTGCTCAGCTCCGGCAATTGCTGTATTCATCAAAATGCCATCCACACCAAGCTCCATAGCCAATGCGGCATCGCTTGCAGTGCCAACACCTGCATCAACAATAACGGGTATATCGATCAGGTCACGGATAATTTGAATATTATACGGATTACGTATTCCCATTCCGCTGCCTATTGGCGCGCCAAGCGGCATGACTGCTGCGCAGCCCATATCAGCCAGCTTACGGCAAGTGATGGGGTCATCGTTGCAGTATGGCAGTACAATAAAGCCATCAGCCAGAAGCTGTTCTGCGGCTTTCAAGAGCTCTGTTACATCAGGGAACAACGTTTCATCATCGCCAATTACTTCAAGTTTCACCCAGTTGGTTTCCAACGCTTCGCGGGCAAGCTGTGCTGTAAGCACGGCTTCCTTTGCAGTAAAGCATCCGGCTGTATTGGGTAAAATGGAATATTTATTCCTGTCGATCATATTCAATATGCTTTCCTGCCCGTCAGCGCTTTTTAAATTAAGCCTGCGGATTGAGACGGTGATAAAATCAGTTCCGCTTGCTTCAAGCGCCTGCATCATTGTATGCGGGTCAGGATAGCGTGATGTTCCTACTATCAATCTTGAATTGAATTCTTTTCCTGCTATTATTAAGTTGCTCATGTGTATTTATATTCCTGATCAGGGGCTTGCCGAAGGCACTCCTTAGGAGAAAGCCCATATTCTTTTGTTCTCTTTTTCACGACCTAAGGTCTTGGCAATACATAAAAACTTATGTGTTGAAAAAATTTGCTATTTGTAATTTGTTATTTGTAATTTGAATTAACCTCCCTGCACAGCATGTACTATCTCAACATTATCATTTTCTCTCAGAACTGTTTCATTCCATTTGCTCTTTGGGATTATCATTTCATTCAGTGCCACGGCAATTCCGCGCGGTTCTTTTCCGTTTAATCTTAATTCAACAAATTCGTTAAGCTTCAATTGTTCATTTACGGCAACTACCTCACCGTTAATTGTTATGTTCATTCGGTTATACAGTTTCCTTATAAAATCTCGATATATCAAATCCTTTTAATGCCTCTGATGGATTTCCGGTCGCTATCCAGTCGCTTAGCTCAAAAGCTGTTATCGGAGTAAGCAGTATTCCGTTCCTGTAATGTCCCGTAGCGAAGAATAATCCTTCGACGTCAGAGCTTCCTATTATCGGCATATGGTCCCTGCTGCCTGGTCTGAGACCCACATCAATTGATTCAATCGGCAGATCATAAATTGATGGCACCGCTTCCCATCCTCTTTCAAGCAGGCGGAATATTTCGCCAGCAGTTGGATTGACATCGAATCCCATTTCTTCTACGCTTGCCCCGAGTATAAGTCTGCCATCGCTCTTAGGCAGAAGATAAACATCGGGAGCCCTAACAACCTTTGTTACACGGCACGAATCGTTTAATCTTAGATTGATTATCTGCCCCTTTACGGGTCTTACCGGCGGCAAAAGATTTTCGGGTATCCCGGGAATCTGTTTTGACCATGCGCCGCCTGCGATAATAATATTTTCAGTTGTGATATCTTTATTGTGAACCATTAATCCGGTAACTTTACCGCCTGTAATATTTATACTTTCAACTTCATGATCTTCATACAATTTGCCGCCGCATTTTACAAATGCTTTCTTCAAAGCATCAAGCATCAGCCTGTTATTTATCTGCGCATCATCATCAATCCATATGGCGCCAGTACAGCGCGGTGAAAGGAATGGCTCAATTTCACGGGCTTCGCTTCCGGTCAGCCAAACTACGGGCATCCCTATTTTTTCGCGGAAATCGTATAGCCTTCGGAGTCTTTCAGCATCATCCCTGTCAAATCCGGGCAGAATGCATCCGGTTTTTTCAAGTTCAACTTTTATTCCGCTATCGTTATACAATTCTTCAACAAACCGCGCGTACATATCAAGACTCTTTCGGCAAAGATAGAAAAGGTCTATATCTTCAAATCCCATTTCCGCCTGCGGAGCAAGCATACCGGCAGCCGCCCAGCTTGCGCTTCTGCCTGCTGTATTACGCTCGAGTATTTCTACATTTATTCCTTTTTTGGCCAGCTGCCAGCCTGTTGCCAGTCCGATTATGCCGCCGCCAATGATAATAGTATTGTTCATTTCTTTCAAAAATTCTTTTCAACCGCTAAGACGCAAAGGCGCAGAGATTCAAAAATTATTTACAAACCTCCTAAAACCTTCTTTCAAAATTGGAACATTAAAATTTACCAAGAAACCTAATTTCTTATTTGTGAGATTAAGATATGAAATTATTTGAGCTTGGTAAACAGGTATCATTTTCTCACAGGATTTATTTTCCATAATTATTGATTCATCAACAAGTATATCAATTCTTAACTCCTTATCAAGTGCATGCCCCTTATAATATAATGGTAATAAAACCTGATTTTTAGCCGGGATTTTTCTTAGCTCAAATTCTTTCATTAAACACAATTCATAAACAGATTCAAGGAGACCTGGTCCCATTTCTTTATGTACAGTGACACATGCATCAAGAATTTCCGCAGAAAGATAATTCAATCTTTCTCTTTCTGTTGCAAATATTTTATCTGTATAATCCAATTTTATCTCTGCGTCTCTGCGTCTCTGCGTCTTTGCGGTTATTTAATTATCTTTTTCATCAATATATTCCAGTCCCCAGGGACCCATACCCGTAACCTGGAAAATTACACCTTCTTCACCTGTGAAAACATAATGCGCTTCATTCACCGGATTCAGATAATACGAACCCACCGTAAACTTTTGTGCATTTGCTGTATCAATCGCGTTACCAAAACCGACATATACTGCACCTTCAAGCACTGTTACCCGTTCATCCTTAGGGTGCGTATGCGCAGGCAATTTGTAATACGGCGGGAATTTTACACGCATTGTAAAAATCCCTTCCTGCTGCGGATTGCCTTCAAGGATAAATACTTTCGCTCCCGCAGGAAGCGAGGGCGGGGCATCGACCCACAAAATGCTTTCAGGAAAAAAACGAATTGCATCTTTGGGTAAATCCTGTGAAAGCAGTATTGAGCCATGTATGAACAGCAAAGCCGCAATGATACTAAATTGTTTGTATTTGATATATACTTTCAAATAATATTTCAATTTGTTATAAAATTACAACATACATCATGCTTGAGTTCCCCGCCTGCGCGGGGAAATTTAAGCTCTATTTAACATATACTTCTGCACCAGATTCAACGAACTCCTTGCTCTTCTCTTCCATTCCGGCAGCCAATGCTTCTTCTTCCTTAATGCCAACTTCTTTTGCATATTTGCGTACATCTTCAGTTATTTTCATTGAGCAGAAATGCGGTCCGCACATACTGCAGAAATGTGCAAGCTTCGCGCCTTCGGCGGGAAGCGTTTCATCGTGGAATTCACGCGCGGTTTCAGGATCAAGCGATAGATTAAACTGGTCTTCCCAGCGGAATTCAAACCTTGCCTTGCTCAGTACATTATCCCTAACTTGCGCGCCTGGGTGACCCTTTGCAAGATCAGCCGCATGTGCAGCAAGTTTATATGTAATTACGCCGTCTTTAACATCCTTTTTATTCGGTAATCCTAAATGCTCTTTCGGAGTAACGTAACAAAGCATTGCTGTTCCGTACCAGCCTATCATAGCCGCGCCTATGGCGCTTGTGATATGATCATACCCCGGAGCGATATCTGTTGTAAGCGGTCCGAGTGTATAGAACGGCGCTTCCTTGCAGACTTCAAGCTGTTTATCCATGTTCTCCTTAATCATATGCATTGGTACGTGTCCCGGTCCTTCTATCATAACCTGGCAGTCATTTTCCCAGGCAATATTAGTGAGCTCTCCAAGTGTTTCAAGCTCAGCAAACTGCGCTTTATCATTTGCGTCAGCAATTGCGCCGGGTCTTAGACCATCACCAAGTGAAAACGAAACATCGTACGCGCGCATTATTTCGCATATCTCACGGAAGTTCGTGTAAAGAAAGCTTTCCTTATGGTGAGCAAGACACCACTTAGCCATAATACTTCCGCCACGCGAAACAATTCCGCATGAACGGTTTGCAGTGAGAGGAATGTATCTGAGCAATACTCCGGCGTGAATTGTAAAATAATCAACTCCCTGCTCAGCCTGCTCAATTAAAGTATCACGGTAAATTTCCCATGTTAAGTCCTCAGCTTTGCCATTCACTTTTTCAAGCGCCTGGTAAATAGGCACTGTGCCAATTGGCACGGGTGAATTACGTATTATCCATTCTCTTGTTTCATGGATATTTTTACCGGTTGAAAGATCCATCACAGTATCGGTTCCCCATTTAATTGACCAGCGGAGCTTTTCAACTTCCTCATCTATTGATGATGAAATTGCAGAGTTACCGATATTGGCATTTATCTTCACAAGGAAATTCCTGCCGATTATCATGGGCTCGCTTTCGGGGTGATTGATGTTCGCAGGAATTATTGCTCGTCCCTTTGCGACTTCATCGCGTACAAATTCAGGGGTAATGTAATCGGGCAGATTCGCACCGAATGATTCACCCTTATGCTGCCAGTTAATTTCATTTCTTTTCAGATCATTATATAGAGCATAATCCATTGCAGCTTCCCTGCCTAGATTCTCGCGGATAGCAATGTATTCCATCTCAGGGGTAATGATGCCCTTTTTGGCGTAATATATCTGCGAAACAGCCGCGCCGCTTTTTGCTTTCAGCGGTTTTCTTCTCAAGCCCGGGTAGTATTCAAGTTTTCCGTTCTTGTTCGCATCGGCCGATTTCAATTCCTCTTCGGTCGTGTAGCCGTTATCTATCGGCAGAATATTTCTGCCTTCGTATTCTTCAACATCGTTTCTGTCCTTTATCCATTTTAAACGGATAGCGGGGAGTCCTTTAGTTGAATCACACTTCACATTTTCATCACCCCAGTTGCCGCTGGTATCATATACTTTTATAGTACCGTTACTTTCCATAGTGCCATCATGCAGCCTTGTCTCAGCCATTGTGATCTCACGGAAAGGAACTTTGATATCCTCGAACATTTTTCCCTTTACGTAAACACGTTTGCTGTTGGGCAGTTTATAATCAAGCGATGATGCTTCTTTTTCACTTTTGCCGTTCACATGTGCGCCATTAGTACCATTGCCGTTTATATGTTTACCGTTTCCGTTTAAACTATCTTGTTTCATATTTACTCCGTTAATAAACCTGTACAGGTTTTATTTTTAATTATCTAATTTCAAAAAAACAGACCCTTCACTTCGTTCAGGGTGTAAAAAAAACCGTTTACCTTATTTCTTATTTCCTTTACGCAGGAATCAGATACAGGATAAACGGTTTTATTCTGTTTTCCTACGCCGGCATTACCCGGATCAGGTTTCAGTCATGCTGCGCATGACAAGGGTTTGATCTCAGCCGCTCTATTGAGCAGCACCCCTACAGTTCAAATATAGTTATTTGTTTATAATAATAAAAAGCAAATTCAGGCTATATTGGTTCCTTACTTTAAGACTATCATTTTTCTGGTTTGAGTAAAATTTCCGGCAGAGAACCTGTAAAAATACAGACCGCTGCTGAGATTTGACGCATCAAGTTCATATTCATAATAGCCGGCATTCAAATCTCCGTTCACAAGATTTGCAACTTCTTTCCCAAGCAGGTCAAATACCGTAAGTTTTGCAAGTGATCTTGCAGGGAGCGAAAACTTAATTTTAGTTTTCGGGTTAAACGGGTTGGGATAATTTTGTGATAGTGAAAATGCAGATGGTATTTCTTCGCTGCCTGCAACGGGAGTAAGATCTCCATAATAGAAATTGATCTCTGTAAGATTGTTATCAATCACAGTGACGAATCTGGATTTAGATTCATATCCCATCCTGCTGCAAATTATTTCATATTGTCCGGGGGGCATCATTTTGATCTCATAACTTCCCGCATTGCCTGTTATATCATAAGCTCTATAAATATTTCCAACCCTTGCATATAATATGGCGTTATCAATACCGGCTAATATTGAACCGGCTGCATTGAAATAGACACCACCCAAAACGCTGATATTTGTTTGCAGATCATTGGTTATCCTGAAAACATTTATGTTTACATCTGTTAAATTGGAATCCGTGTAGATCTGCTGCGCGTCTTCCCAAAAGATTGTTGAGGGATAGTAAGTAGGCACAAACGAGGGACTGTATGATATTTCATCATCATCAAAAGCCATAAGGTCAATGGTATCATGCGGAACCCGCGTGAGAGTATATGTTCCGTCCGGCTGTATTCTCACAGAATCCAGAACTTCAAGCTCACCGCCGGTTTCAGAGTGTTTTATAGCTTTAACGTAACCTTTTGTTACCGGCAAACCGTTATCGCTGTACCTGATAGTACCGGTAACAGAAACATCAACAGATACTCCGCCATTAGTCGTTTTGATCAAGGTACCATATCTTCCCGCAGCCCATAAATTACCCTCGCTATAATTCAGATCGTAAAGGGTTACATTTGTCGGAAGGCCGGTATACTGCAATTCCCAGTTCAAACCACTATTGGTTGTCCTTAATACATTCCCTCTGTTTCCCGCAATCCATCCTGTATCAATATTTATAAAATGCATGCATAAAAGATAGTGCATGTACGGTGGAATCTCAGGTATTTCTAGATCTATCCAGTTCATTCCGCCATTTGTTGTGCTGAAAAATTTCGGGAAAGGCACACCGCCTTTGTACCAAACATTCACATATCCGCCAACGTAGCCTGTATTGGGATTCAGAAACTGAATGTTATGTAAGTTTGCGACGTGGGCGCCGAAGAATCCCGGAAAATTGGATTTTATCCAGCTGGAACCGCTATTGGTGGTTCTGAAAATTACGTTCCTGTTTTCGTTGCCGGTACCTTCTTTGGCAGTAAACCAGCCGGTATTAGGATCTGTAAAAAAAACTGCATGTATAAAGTTGCTTTCATCCAATACTCCTGTTATTTCATTCCATTGAATTCCGCCATCTGTACTTTTGAAAATATGCGGAACACCATCATTCCCGTTGGCAGTAACAAACCCTGTTAAGGCATCTGCAAAATAAACTGAATTGCAGTTTATTGAATCGATCAATTCCGCTGAAAACCATAACGCCCCTCCATTAGTGGTTTTCCAAACATTTGCCGGCGCGATAACAGTTGCAGAACCTCCTGCTAACCAGCCGGTATTTTCATTTATGAAGAATATGTCATTTGCGGGATCAGGAATGGAAGTTGAATCCCATGTCAACCCTGAATTTGTTGTTTTATATATTATAGTGCTCAACATCCAGAATTGGTTTATCATATAACCGGTTTGAGAATTAACGAAATGTATCCGCTTAAGATCAGCGGTTGTTGGACCAGGTGTTGATACCCACTGTGCAGAGATATGCATTACTGTGATCAATAATGCTGCTATTACTGTTTTAATCATTTTATAATTTTCTATTGAATTAATGATATTGTTTTATTGTATTGTGAAACTCTTCGGGTGTTGCTGATCTTTCCCAGTAATTGTTAAAAAGATCGCGCATATTCTGCGCGTACTGCGTGTCATTTATTACAAGATCTGTCTGTTTATTCTTCGAAGCATCACGCGCACCTGCCAGGTTCAGAAAAATTTTCTCTCTGTCAATTATTACCATGTTAGGTATCTCTATGGCCGTCAATTTTACCTGTTCACCGTTCTTTTCAAACATTCTGCAAACACTCACAAGATCTTCGTTTGAAGCGTTAATGGTCTTATCTCCCTTTTTAACTCTGAAATCCAGGCTTATCTTATATAGAGATCTTATAGTCCCGCCTCTTTTTATAAAATCCAGACTGAATTCATTTATATCGTCGGTTACGATTCCCTTTAACTTATTCATAGAAAGGATCTCATTTTTTGCGCTTTTGATCAATTCCATATATTTGAGAACCCTGTGTTTATTGAATCCCCGTATGAGTTCTACGTTATCAGTTTTATCATCACTTTCAGTAGGATTATCTTTGTAGAATGAATCCAGTTCACCAAATGTATTTTTTAATACGGAAAGTTTGTTTCTCAAACTTTCTGTGTAATCTTTTTCAAGCTTACCAATAATAACTTCGGGATTAATGATCTGATATTTAAGAGTTGTGTTGGTTTCTATAATATTACAGAATCCTTTTTCTGCAAAAGTTTTAAGCGTATCGTAAATTGAATTTCGAAGAAGCTTGGCTTCTTCTGCAATTTCAGGTACGCTAAGAGGTATTCCTTTCATTAAAACAATGAATACTTTGGCTTCAAATTCTTTAAATCCTATAGATTTAAACTTTTCTATTATTGATTTCTTATCCATAATAAATAGTACTTCTTAAGTACTACAAATATATGATTAGTTATTACCAATGTCAATACCTCAAGAAAATAAAAAGCCCGCTTTTGCGGGCTGTAAATGTTACTATCTAACGAAACTTAATTCAGCGTGTAAAAATCTTCTCTTTCGTGGTTGTGCAGCCGTATTATATCAGCTCTTACAAGATTAACCAATATTCGGCTGGCACGGCGGTTGGAAAGATTCAGGAATTCACGGAATTCTTTAAGAGTAACCCTTTCATGGGTTTGCAGGTAATCAATTAGTGCTTTTTCCTTATCTCCAAGATTTATGATCTGCGGCGGGGCATCCTGCCTGAGCTTTTTTAATACTTTTATTGTTTCTTTTGAGGCCTGAACGGACCTGTCTTTTACTCTTATATAAACCTTTGTTTCATCATCGTCAGATTTTCCATTCTCAATAAGTCTGTGCGGCTTTTGGAAACTCTCCGGTATATTCACTATTATAACATCTTTTCTGTAGATGTACATTATATCCACAGTATATTTTATCTCAGGCTCACAAAAGAATCTGGCGGCCAGATCGATATACTCGATCTCACCCTTTTCGCTTTCAACTCCCACTACCGATTTATCATCATCAATACCAAATAATATACGTCCGCCGTGAGTGTTGGCAAATGCAAGCATTTCTTTTGCTATCTTTTCAGGCTCGGTGAATTTTCGCTTAAATTCGACATTCTGATTCTCGCCGCCTTCAATAAGCTCATTGAGTTCATATAAAGAAAGCCTGGAATTTTTTGTAATATTCATAATAGATAAAAAGCGGAAGTATATTTACTCGCCGCTGCCCGGATGGAATTTTTTTCTGCTGTCAAGGTAGCTCTGCAGCATCAGCGAAGCTGATATTATATCAATATTGCCTTTTTGCTGCCGTTTCTTTTTTTTCATTCCTGATTCAAACATAGAGTCACTTGCCATTTTGGAAGTGAACCGTTCATCCCACCGAATTATAGTGATATTGCTGAAAGGGGGTTCTGCAAGTGCAATTCTTAAATCCGCTTCAAATTTTTCAACCGAAAGGGTTTGCTCTGATTTTTCTCCCTTAAGGGTCAAAGGGTATCCCAGGACAATTTGTGTAATGCTTTCATCAGAAACAAATTTTTTGATCTTAGCGAAAACATCTTTATTGTTAAGGATTATTTCCCTTCCGAAAGCAATTGAAGATGATTCATCAGAAACGGCAATTCCAATTCTCACATTCCCGTGATCGATTCCCATTATTTTAGCCATAGAGATCTGCAAATACATTATTTGGGAAAACAAATATATATAACACAAAACAACAATAACATTTCGCATTAATGCTGAAACAAAAAAAAGTTCAAACTACAAAAGCTTTTGCAAAAAAACTCTTGTAGTTTGAAAACTTACCCGTCAATAAAAACAATAATCAGGTTAAAGGTTTTTTAAGGAATTCCTTAAGTAACTTACCGGGTTTAAAATGCATTTTTTTCCTTGCGGGAACGTACACAAATTCACCGGTTTTAAGATTGCGCGCTTTTGGCTTTGGCTTGGTTGTCTTAACTTCAAACACGCCAAAATCACGGATCTCGATCCTGAGATCAGGACTTGCTGTCATAAGCAGTTCTCTGATGCTGTCGAATAAAGCATCAACGGCAGCTTTTTCAGAAATTTTTCTGCCTTCAAACTTTTTAGCCAGCTTAATTTCGATATCCTTCTTAGTTAATGTTCTCACACGAATCTTCTTTTCCGTTGTTGATTCCATATCCCTCTCCAATTAATGTTTTAAAAATTATTTAATTTCTTTAAATCTTTGAAAATATGATAATAATGATAAAATAGCCAGCACTACAGACATAAATAGCAAAACAGTATATAAAAGTTCCGTAATTTCATTATGATAGGTAAGGTAATTCCCAAACTGTCCCAATTTAGCGCCCTTTGCAAATATTGCAAAAAAAATTGTGCCGCCAATTGTAAAAACAGTTATCTTGCCAAGCCAATTTGATTGTAATACAGTGTTCTTTTTATAGTTTAAATATAGCCCGCCAAACAGTATCAGCGCATCACGTGAAATGGTGATAATTACGTACCATGTAGGAATTATTCCTTTCCAAAGTAAGATAATGACCAGGCTAATAACCGTTAACTTATCAGCCAGCGGGTCAATAATTTTCCCAAGTTCTGATATCTCATTTCGGCTTCGTGCAAAATAACCGTCAAGCAAATCGCTTACCCAGATTACAATTATCAAAGAACATGTTATCAAATAATTATCGCCAAGCAGAAAGTATAAGCATACTGCAAGCAGCAGGAACCTTGACATACTTAAAATGTTCGAAATGTAAAAATACTCTTTTTTCAAGTCAGGAACATCTAAAGTAAAAATTATGCCAAACAGTATTCAGCAAAGCAGGCGGAATTATTAATTGAGAAATAACATTATTGAACATACCCGTAAGATGGATTACTATATATAATATATACATTTACAATACAAATATACAAAACATTTTATTTAAAAATTATTCATTTTTTTAGCTTTTTTATTAAAATACTCATTGTTATTTTACTTAATTACCCAAAAATTATTCAAAAAATGTTAAAATTCTTAACAATTATAACTTATATAATGTTAATACCAACCGCGGAGCTTAGCACACAAACAGCCGGAGTAGAATTTGAGGAATTTGATCTATCCAACGGTCTGCATGTAATACTACATAAAGATAATACCAATCCAATAGTAAGTGTTGATATATGGTATCACGTTGGCGCAAAAGATGAAGACCCGGGCAGAACGGGATTCGCCCATTTGTTTGAACACATGATGTTCCAGGGTTCAGGCAATGTAGGTAAGACCGAACATTTTAATTACATACAAAATGCCGGCGGCACTTTGAACGGGACAACCAATCAGGACAGAACAAATTATTTTGAAACCGCGCCCAGCAATCAATTGGAATTATTATTATGGCTTGAATCAGACCGCATGTCAACGCTGCAGGTTACCCAGGAAAACTTTGATAACCAGCGCGAAGTTGTTAAAGAGGAAAAGCGCCAGAGGTACGATAACGTTCCATACGGCTCAAGATGGGGCGAGATGATGAAAAGATTATTTAAGGGGCAGACCTACGAGTGGATACCAATAGGCTCTATGGAAGACCTGAACAGCGCTGATCTGAATTACGCGCAGGAATTCTACAGGAAATATTATTCACCTGATAACGCTGTGCTGGTAATATCAGGTGATATTGAATATGATAACGCAAAGAGACTGGCTGAAAAATACTTCGGGGAACTTAAACCGGCTAAAACGGTGAAAAAAAATTACACCGGGATAATTTTTAACCAGGGCGAAGTAAGAGATATTATATACGATAACGTTCAGCTTCCGGGGGTGTATATAGGTTACAAAATCCCCGGCACTACCAGCAAAGATATCCAGGAACTGGAACTTCTTTCGATGATAATGGGAGATGGCAGAAGCTCCAGGCTTTACCGGGAAATTGTTTATGATAAAAAATCAGCCAAATCTTCCGGCTCATTCATTTGGGATAATGAAGTAGGCGGAATGTTCATAATTACGGCAACAGCATTCAGGAATACTGACACGGATTCACTGATTGCAGATATTACCAGAATAGCTGACAGCTTTGGCAGCGAACCGGTATCCGATAAGGAACTGGAAAAGGCAAAGAACTCAGTTGAGAACGATTATATAAGCAATATGCAGACAATTATGGGAAAGGCTGACGCTCTTGCTTCATACTGGACGTTTCATAAAAACACGGGACTTATAAATACTATGATTGATGAATACCTGGCGGTCACAAAAGAGGATATAATGAAGGCGGCAAAGAAATATTTAAGGAATGATAACAGGGTTGTTTTAACGTACCTGCCTAAGAACGGAAAAGTAAACTGATTCAGATTGCCGTTCAGCTGAGACAATACTGAAGGCAGGCACAACTTTAATTTGGGAAAAGAGATCATAACGAACACAGTTAAATTTACAGAGCATATTCTGCAAAACGGACTTAAAGTTGTTTTAACTCCGGATAGAACCATACCTTCTGCTGCAATAAATTTATGCTACCATGTCGGTTCAAAAAATGAAGACGCTGATAAGCGCGGTTACGCGCATTTGTTTGAGCACCTGATGTTTGAAGGCTCAAAAAACATTGCCCCCGGTGATTACGACAGGCTTTCGCTTCAGAAAGGCTGTGAAAACAATGCATACACCACAGAAGATAAAACCAATTATTACCTGCTTGTACCCGCCAATGAGCTGGAGTTCGGGCTGTGGCTGGAATCAGACAGGATGCTTGAGTTTTCGGTCACAGAAGACAGTCTGAAAATTCAGAAAGGTGTTGTGATTGAAGAAAAAAAACAGGTTTTTGACAACAGGCCGTATGGCAGTGTAAGCCTGAAACTTGCACCCCTGCTTTACAGAAATAACAGTTACGGGTGGGATACAATTGGTGATGTTAAAGATATTAAAAAAGCGACCCTGGATGATATAAGAGAATTTTACGAAAAATATTATGTGCCTGATAACGCAGTTTTAACAATAGCCGGTGATTTTGAAACGGAAAAAGCGCTCAGGCTTGTTGAAAAATATTTCGGGAACATTCCTGCAGGCAGGTATTCGGTCAGCGGGCTTCGCAATGCTGCGGAGTTCAGCGATACCCCGCTTGAAGGTGAAACTGTTAAGACCATTCATGACGATATCCAGCTTCCCGGAATTTTCGGGGCATACAAGATACCCAAGGAAAATTCCGGCGAGTATTTTGCATTTGATATACTAACAGATATTCTTTCAACCGGTGAGAGCTCAAGACTCTATAATGAGCTTGTATATAAAAAACAATTGGTTTCTGATATAGGCTGCTGGGCTGAAGGAAGAGAATTTTCCGGATTGCTGCACTTCTACGCCATTTTAATGCCCGATGTTACTATTGACGAAGTTCAGCATGAGATCGACAGGATCTTTGGAGAAGCTTCCGGCGGGGCTATTACGGCCAGAGAGCTTGAGAAGATAAAGAACCGCATTGAAACAAGACATGCGTACAGAGTTCAGACAAATCTTGCAAAGGCCGATATGCTTTCTCATTACAAGTTGTTTTACGATGAACCGGAAATGATAAACACAAATATGAAGAAGTACTCATCTGTAACACTTGATGATATACATTTTGCGGCAGAAAAATATTTAAAGAACTCCGGAAGGGTTATCCTTAATTACCTTCCGAAACCCTGAAGATACAGCTTAAACGGCGCAATTATTACAAGCAATGACCAATAAAATACAAATAACATTTTTTTTACTTTTAATAATATTTATGGCACAAAATATAAACGCACAGGATGAGATATTAGACAGAACCAGGCCGCCGAAACCGGGACCGCCCAAAGACGTACAGTTCCCTGACTACTTTGATACAACCCTGCCCAACGGTATAAATGTACTGGTAATTGAAAATAATAAAATACCCGCAGTATCGGTGAGATTGGTATTTAAAGACGCCGGGTCATTTTATGACGGCGATAAATACGGACTTGCTTCACTTACTGCCGAAATGCTGACAAAGGGAACAACAAAACGCTCAGCAACCGAAATTGCCGAAGAAATTGATTTCGTGGGCGGCAGCATAAATGCCGGCAGTGACTGGGACGGAAGTTATATATCACTATCTGTGCTTAAAAAGCATCTGAGTACAGGTATTGATATTTTAAGTGATGTTGCGCAGAATCCCGTTTTTGCCGATGATGAGCTGGCAAGAGTTAAGGAGCAGAGGCTTTCTTCAATTCTGCAAAGCAAAGATGACGCCGGGCATTTAAGCGATAAGAAATTTAATAAGGTTGTTTACGGTGAGCTGCCTTATTCAAATCCCGCTGAAGGCACTGAAGCAACAGTCAAAAATATGACCAGCAAAGACCTCAGGGATTTCTACAAAATGAATTATTACTCAGGTAACCTTATAATTGCATTTGTTGGCGATATTACCATTGAAGAGGCACTTAAGCTGACCGAAGAGAAGTTCAGTAATCTGCCGCATGATGGCATTAACAGGGTGAATTCATTCAGATTCAATGAATCAGACGGTACAACAAAGGTATATGTAATAAACAAGGCCGGTGCAGTTCAGTCAAACCTGAGGGTCGGGCATCTCGGAATTCCGAGGAACAATCCGGACTATATTGCAGTAACAATAATGAATACTATACTGGGCGGATATTTTGGCTCAAGAATTAACTACAATTTGCGGGAAAAGCATGGTTTTACTTATGGTGCAAGGAGCTACTTCAATCCGCACCTGTATTCCGGTGATTTTTCGGTCGATACTGATGTAAGGAACGAAGTAACCGATACATCAATTACACTAATACTTGGTGAGCTGAACCGCATGATAAGCGAAGAAGTGACCGATGAGGAGCTTGAAACGGTTAAGAATTACATGACGGGTGTATTCCCGCTGCAGCTTGAAACCGCAAATGCGGTTGCATCACGGGTTATTAACCTGAAACTATATAATCTGCCAAAGGATTATTACAGTAAATACATCAGCGCCATAAACGCATTGACAAAACAGGATATACTGGATGCAGCTAAGAAATACATTCACCCCGAAAACATTACAATAGTAGTATCAGGTGATGCGGGCGCGGTGAAAGATAAACTTGCTAAATTTGGCGAAGTGCTTGTTTTTGATCCTGACGGAAACCAGATCAAATAACAAATAACAAATAGCAAAAATCAAATAACAGATATAGAATATTAATAAGCAGCAGCTTAAAATTCATAAGAACTTTATTTTTGCGCGAAATAATAATTATTAATGGAAGAAAATAAAACTGTTACAAAAAAGCCTAATATAAGCACGAATGGTAATTCAGCAATGAATGATGTTGAGATGGTGAAATATCTCAGCAGCAAATTTGCTGAGTTGAAAAAGGAAGTAGCAAAGGTCATTGTAGGGCAGGATGCTGTTATTGACCAGATAATTATAGCTATACTCAGCCGCGGGCATTGCCTGCTTGTGGGCGTACCCGGACTTGCGAAAACCCTTTTGGTAAAAACTCTTGCCGATGTGCTTGAGCTGAAATTCTCGAGGGTACAGTTCACCCCTGACCTTATGCCAAGTGATATTGTAGGCACGGAAATCCTTGAAGATGACCGTTCAACCGGCTCTAAGCGGTTTAAATTCATACACGGTCCGGTTTTTGCGAACATGGTACTTGCTGATGAAATAAACCGCACACCGCCTAAGACACAATCAGCCCTGCTGGAAGCGATGCAGGAGCACAAAGTAACAGCAGCGGGAACAACCTATACGCTTGATGAACCGTTTTTTGTACTCGCTACACAGAATCCAATTGAGCATGAAGGAACCTATCCCCTGCCTGAGGCACAGCTTGACAGGTTTATGTTCAATATCTGGCTGGACTATCCGACCGTTAGCGAAGAAATGGATATTATAAAATATACCACAAGCATGTACGCGCCAAAGCTTAATATTGTACTTAAAAAAGATGAGATAATTATGCTGCAGGACCTGGTTAAACGCGTACCTGTTGCTGATAATGTAATTGATTATTCTGTGAATCTTGTAAACAGAACAAGACCCGCCGGCGCGAATACACAGAAGTATATTAAGGACTGGCTTGAATGGGGCGCAGGACCCAGAGCATCGCAATACCTGATATTAGGGGCGAAGACAAACGCGATACTCAGCGGAAGGTTCTCGCCTGAGATTGATGATGTGAAGAAGGTAGCAAAGCCCGTATTAAGGCACAGGCTCATAACTAACTTCAACGCCGAAGCGGATGGAATTAAGACAACGGATATTATTGATAAGCTTATTAATGAATAGTTGGTAGTTGACATTTGACAATTGATAGTTTATAGTTGACAATATTTAATAAACCTGCCAGGTCTTAATGACTTGGCAGGTTTTAATTATACAAAAAGATTTGTAAATGAAGGCATTTAAATATATTTCGGTTTTTGTATTTGCAGTTTTACTTGTAGGCTGTTCAGGTACCAAGATATCAAAGAACACAAAGGACCTGAAAACATCAAAGTACTTCCGTGTGCTTGCTGATGCTGATGATGACCCGATATTCGTGAAGCTGCAGGATGACCTTGGGATTGAGCCCAAAATGGAACGTTACACTGTAATTATTGATGTGAGGGATAACAATACTGCAATGCAGTATGTATTGTTTGGCGATGAATATAATCCGACCCGCTTTAGCTGGACACAGTTAAGCGAACAGGTCCGCACCGGCTTACTGAACTGGACAGGAAGTAACAAAGAAAAACTGGATTAATTATATGTTCAAATTTTTCAAAAACGTCGGGAATTCAAACAAGGTCTGGGGCTTACTCAACAGCAGGTATTTCAACACTCTGGGTGGTAAGATTGGCAATACTGTACTTAAGATCAAAGAAGAATCCGGAGCCGGAAGTCGTTTGATAATACAAACAGACAATGAAAATGTGAAAGCTATTCTGCAGAAAGAAGAGTCAAATATAATTAATGATATACATGCAGAATTGGGCATTTTGATAACAGGAATAACGATTACATGAGCTCTGATAAGTATTCACTGATAGTTTTTTAGTGTGCAGAGCCGCACCGGATTACTGAACTGGACAGGAAGTAAAAGAGAGACAGGATTAGCGAAATATGTTGTTGGTGAATTGCCGGGCAATCGTGGCAGCAACAACGGGGTTTAAAATCATTTAGCCCTGAAAGCCGAAGGACTGGCTTTGACAGTGGCGAGAAAAAAAAGTCCGGCAATATTCTACCGGACATAAAATAATTTACTTTTTGCTTTCAAGAAAATGTCAGAGACATTTTCGCAGTCCCTGTTTAACCCCTTGGGGCTCTGGCGGGATTACTTTAACAACACCATCTTCTTCGTATCACTAAACCTATCTGTATCTATCTTATAAAAATAAATCCCACTTGCTAAATTCGAACCGTCAAATTTCACTTCGTAACTGCCGGCTTTTTTGTATTCGTTAACGCCAAATACTTCGCTGCCAAGAATATCATATATTTTGATGCTTACATTTACATCTTTGGGAATATCAAATTTGATGTTAGTTACAGGGTTAAAAGGGTTTGGAAAATTTTGTATCAAATTAAAATCAGAAGGAGTGTTTTCGTTTTCATTACTAATTCCAATTACTGGTGAATTCAGTAAACTATCAGTTCGTATAGCATGAACTACTTCAGAGCCAAACGGCTGAGTAACTTTTGCTGTACCTGTAAATAATATATCTCCATTTGAGATTGGTACAATTGTACTTAGCCTTCCCCAGATAAAATATGAAGTATTCGTGAAAAATCTTTTGTGTAAAATATTCCCAAGTGAATCCGTGATCATAGCAATAGAGCTGTAATTAACTGTGCTAGAATCTCTGTCAAAACAAATTACATACTTATTGCTGTTAATTACAGCAATATCATCAAAAAATTCATTCCTGCCATATGTTGGATAAGTCTTCACGAAATTCGTATCACCATTCAACTTAATATTTGCAAAAAATATTTGCTGTCTGTAATTTGTATCATTTGTTAAACCTCCTATGATATAAGCATTATTAATTTTTCTGATTTTTATTCCTCCTGGACTGGTATTAGTGAAAGAAAATCTCTTTTCCCATAATGAGTCTCCACTTTCATTAATTTTGAATATCAATATTTTACCAGGTGTAACTGATGATTCCTGAACTTCGCCGGTCATAATATATCCGCCATCATGCGCTAATTCAATTGACCTGAATGCTTTATGAAAATTAGAGGAATAAACTTTTTGCCATAACATGTTTCCCAGCGAATCTATCTTACATACGTATGCTCTTTCGGAATCATAAACAAAACCTCCGCAAAAAATGAAACCACCATCATTCGTTTTTTTAATTTCATTACAGTCAATGGTACCGTTTGCATAAGTCCTATTCCATTCAATAATGCCATTTGAATTTAGTTTTATCACAAATGCCTTGTTCCATCCCCCTGTTAAGATTACACTTCCATTATCTGATGGGGTAACTGATAATCCCAATGAAATTGGCATATCATTTTGGATAATAGACCATAGAGTATCTCCCAATGGATTAATTTTCATTGCAAACAGCTTGCTACCAACAGCTTGTCCAACTATGACGAAGTTGCCGTCCGTCGTTTGACATGCCCCAAATCCATAATTATAAAAATATTGTTTATATGTTCTTTGCCATGTAATGCTTTGAGCGGTTGCATTTTGACAAAAGAAAAAACTTAAAATCAAATAAAGTAAAACTTTTAATTTTTGGCTGGATTTCGGGCTGTATTGAGGATTTTTATTCATAATTATTAATTTTAAATTTTCCGCCTTAGAGACAAGGTTTCTAAAATGATACCATCATTTTATCAACAGGATATAGAGTAAGTTTATTTAAAATAATACACTTTTTGGCTTTTTGCAATATTAAAGCAAAATGTTATTATTATATAAAATTTATTAAATTGAGTTTATTCGCGGAAAATTCAGCATCAAGGCTCGGGTGTCTACAGTCAACTATGGGTATTTATAGGTTACATTACAAATATAATACAGCAATTTAGGCAGAACAATGATTTGGGTCATAAAAAAAAGGCGATCCTTTAGATCGCCTGAATAAAATAACTCTATTTCACTCTTTAACTTCCAGCCACTTATCGTAAATCTTCTTCTGCAAAGCGGTCGGTGATTGGGTGAGTTCAACTTTGTAATTCGAAAGTTTTATCTCTTCCATGCTTAATTTTGCTTCAGTCAGCCTGTTATTCCTGAAAACGGTTAATGTGATTTTATCGCCTATTTTCAATTCCTTTATGCGCTTTTCGGCATCTTCGTAGCTCAGGCGGCTGCCATCAACCGCGATGATTTCATCACCGCTTTGCAAGCCTGCTTTTTCAGCGGATGAACCCGCGATAACTTCCTCAACAACGATCTTATTTTCATTCTTTGAGCACTTTAGGCCCACAATTGGTGTAATAACTGAGTCGCTGTGCGTAAGCACGAGTCCCGCATACCCAAGGTACTTTTCCCATTCAATTGGCTTAACGCCATAAACGTAGTCCTCAAAGAACTGCTTCAGCGATTTCCCCGCGAATTTTTCGCAGGCTTTGCGGAAATCATCATTGGTGTATCCCCTTACATCCAAAGGGAATTTCTTGAACATATACGGGAACACGTCGTCAAGGGAGTATTCGTTATTTGATGAGTTACGGATCTCCATATCAAGCGCAATACAAACGTGTGAGCCTTTGGAGTAGTAATCGGATTCAGAGTTATATGAATTCGCCGAGCGTTTCCAGAATTTAACCCATGCCTCAAAACTTGAGAAGGCTACGGGCTGAATTTTATTGCCGGGTCTGCGGCGTTCATCGTTAACGCCGTTTGCAATTTCTTTGTAGAAATTCTCAACACTCATATGTCCCGTTCGTACAAGCATAAGTCCGTCATAATAGCTAGTGCCGCCCTCTGCAATCCACAACTCAGAAGTATAGTTTTCCTTAGTCCAGTCATACGGTGTTAAGCCGGCGGGCTTTAGCTGTTTAACATTCCAAGTATGGAAAAATTCATGTGAAATGAGCCTTAGAAATGACTCATATCCCGCCTCTGAATCAAAGGCCTGCGGTTTCACTCCAACCACGGTTGAATTGATATGCTCGGTCCCTCCGCCGCTTTGCGGCGTGCAGTGCACAATAAATGTGTAATGTTTATACGGCACACTTCCCCAGAAGTCAAAGTTCTTTTCGATAATAATAGTAAAATCTTTGATCAGCCTTTGTTTATCATAATTCGCCTCCCCCTGGAAGCTTATAGTGTGCTTGATTCCCCTTACATCAAAACTGAAGTCAGTTTGTGTGCCTATTTCAAGCGGACAATCTGCAAAGTAATCATAATTTGGCGCGTAGAAAGTATTCGGTTCATTGTTGTAGTTATCCATTCCCGTAGTTACATGCCAGTTATCATATGGAATTACTTTAAGAGTTAAGGGTTTATTGTAAAACTTTGGCGCGAACATAAACACTGCCAGATTATTTATGAATGCGTGTTCAGCATCGAGTCCACGGGTGCGCGAAAGGAAATCGTTGGCGAACACTTTGTAATTTACAATAACGGAATTCCCGCTTCTTTCAATCAGCCAGGTTGATTTGTCGGTCATTACCCACTTGAGAGATTTGCCCTTTTCATTAACGGCAGTAAATTCCTGCACGCCGCCGGAAAAATCGAAGATAAAATATCTCCCCGAGCGCCATGCCGGCATTTTTAGCTCTATATTTTTTTGTGAAACCGAAATATTTTTTAATTCAATTTTTACATGAAAAAAATGTGTTGAAGGTTCAGGCATTGAAACGGTGTACTCAACGGGTATGTTTTTACCTGTTGAAGCTGTTTTAGATTTTGTCATTTGTGTAATTGATCCAAGTATTAAAATTATAAGAAATATCTTCATTGAAAACAAAAATCGTTATAAAATTATTTAAATTTAATTTACAAAACTATCCCCATGAAATTTACCCGATGACTTAAAGTCACATGATGAACGAGACCGCAAAAGTATGCCTAATCTATACAAATATTTCCATATTAAATATTGTCAAAATTTGTCATATTTGTTGAAATCAATATAGAATAATATGAGTGAAAGAATTGTAAAGTGCATAAAATTAGGAGTTGAGCTTCCCGGACTTTCTGCTCCGCCGCTGCCAAATGAGCTTGGACAGCGTATATTTGAAAACGTATCAAAGCAGGCATGGCAGGAATTTCTGGAACACTTCAAGATGGTGATAAATGAATACAGGCTTGACCTTACAAGTCCGATGGCTGACCAGGTATTTGAACAGAAAGCAGATGAGTACTTTTTTTCTGACAATTACAGGATGCCGGAAGGATATGTGCCGGAAAAACCGTAGAAAATCACGTATTATCGTTAGAAATTTTAGAAATTTATGCTTGATTTTTGAACATTTATAATTATATTAGGAACAAGTAGGGGATAAATTTAAATATTAACAGCATGAAAAAGAATTTACTGTTTTTCTCAGCAGTTTTATTAGCTATTACAGCAAGCTTATATGCGCAGCCATCATCTCCAATACTGGTAGAACCGCCGAAGGATGTTGATGTTGTAGTTAATCCGGTCGTTCTGGACTGGAATGATGTACCGGGCGCAGATTGCTACAGGGTTGAAGTTTATACTGATACTACGAGTCCTGATAAGTTTGAAGGAACCTGTAATGCACCTACATCTCATTTTGAGATACCGCTTGAAAATACCGAATTAAACACAAGATATTACTGGAGAGTTTTTGCCTGTTCCAACCAGGGATGGAGCGAACCTTCGGTTTACTTCAATTTTAAAACACAGGCACCGGATGCTATAGGCACAATAGGCAATTTATCCAACGGAGTAATTGACCTCATTGCAGATGAAAAGATATCACAGGTGCAGGGAAACCAGTTGATCCACAGGCTTGATAAAGCCGAAACAAGACTAAGCAATAACAACGAGTTTCTAGCGCTTGTTGAGATGGTTTTGTTTAAAGTAAGGGTAACAATCCTTCGTTTTTCTAATCAGATATCACCTGCAACAGCCATTGAGCTTAACTACAGCGCTGATGGCGTTATTGACCTGATAGTTGATGAAGAATCAAGGCCGGTGAACACTCCGAAAGTAGATGATTACCTTGTTCCGAAAAATTTTGAGTTGTCTCAGAATTATCCGAACCCGTTCAATCCGTCTACTACTATAGAGTTTTCTATACCTAAGGACGCCAATGTTACTTTAAAAATTTATGATGTACTTGGCAAAGAAGCAGCAACGCTTGTAAATGACCGGAAAGCAGCGGGTACATATATTCTTAACTGGAACGCTTCGAATTTCAGCAGCGGGTTATACTTCTACAGGCTGAATGCAGGTGAATTTACTGAAACAAAGAAAATGTTCCTTGTGAAGTAAAATCACTGAAAACACAGTTTACTTTTAAAAAGAAGAGTGTTATTTTGATATAACACTCTTCTTTTTTTTAAGAAGTTGCATTCATTAAGAATGAGCAGTGAAGCAATAGTTCAGATCATTTGGATCTAAATAATTTAAATATAACCAATGAGAGCACAGCCGAGCCAATTGGTTCAGGCGAAGTACATTCTGAATACCATTCAGTTTTGCTTGAGCTCAAAAGAATGGACAAAACTGACCTTCACGTATTCCTGAAAAAAGTACTTGATGTAGTTGCAAACGCGCTTAATATAGAACGTGTTTCAATATGGTTCTTTAACGAGGGCAGAACATCTATCTATTGCGACTATCTTTTCCTGAAAAAATACGGCGAATTTGCTAACGAAACTACCCTTCGGGTTGATGACTACCCGGAATATTTTAAAGCAATTGAAACCAGGCTTTACATTGCCGCTGAAGACGCTCATTCTGACCCGTTGACCAGTGAACTGACCGAACGGTACCTGAAACCAAGAGGAATATACTCGATGATGGATATTCCGATATATTTTGGCGGTGAAATAATAGGCATAATCTGCCATGAGGAGCAGGATAAAAAAAGGAACTGGAAACGCGATGAGATAGATTTTACTACCGCAATTTCCACGCTGGTATCAACATCAATAGAAATCGATTTCAGCAAGAACAAAGAACGTGATTTTCATGAAAGCCAGCGATTCCTTTCTACTCTGATAAGCAATCTTCCGGGATATGTTTACAGGGTGAATAAGGAAGGAGACCAATGGTCAATCCAGTATATCAGCGAGGGCGTTTATGACCTGACGGGCCACAGACCCGATGAACTGATCAGGAACAAGGTCCTTTACTACGCTATGATGGTAAATGAATCAGATAAGGCGCTTGGCAGAGAAATAATTTCAAAAGCGCTTGCTAACAAAAAACCATACCAGATAAGCTACCGGATAAGTACGGCTGACGGAAGAATTAAATGGGTTTGGGAGCAGGGCCGCGGTGTATATAACGAAAATGATGAACTTGAAGCAACTGAGGGCTTTGTTACCGATATAACCGAAAAAAAACTTTTTGAAGAAGAGATCCTCAAAAAGAACAATGAACTTTCGGCAATATATCATTTTGGCAGATCGCTCAGCCGGCTTGCAGAGCCTTCGGTTCTGCTGGAAGATATTGGCAATATGTTAGTTAAGTTGTTTGCCCGTGAGAACATTTACCTTGCCCTGTATGATGAAACTGCCAACATGATATCATACCCGTTCTATTACGCCGTGGATGAGAGAAAAGAGATTGAAAACCGCCCGTTTGGCAGCAGATTCACAGAGTTCATAATACGGACAAAAAAAGGGATAATTCTGAATGAGAATGTACCGGCTACCCTAAAACTGATGGACATTGAGCACGAAGAAGATGAGGCAAAGTCACTGATTGCCATTCCGATGATTGCCGGCGAAAAGGTTCTTGGTGTTATCACAATCCAGGATTACAAATATGAAAATTCTTTCACACAGGGACAACTTGAGCTGCTGACAACAATAGGCTCTCAGGCGGCAATTGCTCTTGAAAATTCCTATTTGTATGCGGAAGTAACAAAATCTCTGCAGGAAAAGGAAATGCTGCTTCAGGAAGTGCATCACAGGGTAAAAAATAATCTGCAGGTAATGTCAAGCCTTATAAAACTGCAGTCAAGATACATTAAGGATGAGAAGATGCTTGAGATATTGAAGGAAACGGGCGGCAGGATACAATCAATGGCGATAGTACATACCAAAATTTACAATTCAAAAGATTATGAGTTTATTCATTTCGGTGAGTATGTTAGAAACCTGATCGAGAACTTCCAGACGACCTACGGTTACAAGCTGCGCAATGTAAGATTTGATATTGATATAGGTGAGCTTAAGCTAAATATTGATACAGCTATTCCGTGCGGACTTATAATTAATGAACTTGTTTCAAATTCCGTAAAGTATGCATTCCCCGAAGGCAGGGCCGGTACAATAACCGTTGCCGTCAAACATCACAAAGATAATTTTTATAAACTGACCGTAAAAGATGACGGGGCCGGAGTTAATGACAGCATTGATATAAAGAAATCTGATACTCTTGGCATACAGCTTGTTACATTGTTAAGCAGGCAGCTTAACGGCAGCATAGATGCAGTTACCTCACCGGGCGGAGGCACAGAATTTTCAATAATTTTTGAAGAAGCTGTTTATAAAGCACGAAGGTAATTTTAATTACTCCCCTATTATCTTCACAAGTACACGCTTATCACGTTTCCCGTCAAACTCTCCGTAGAAGATCTGCTCCCATGGACCAAAATCCAGCGCGCCGCCTGAAACAGCAACAACCGCTTCTCTTCCCATCACCGATCTTTTCAGGTGCGCGTCAGCGTTATCTTCACCGGTGTTATTGTGGTTGTATTGCGAGTGCGGTTTTTCAGGGGCAAGCTTTTCAAGCCACTTTTCCATATCGGTGTGCAAACCGCGCTCATCATCATTTATAAATACACTTGCCGTAATGTGCATTGCGTTACATAGAAGTATCCCTTCTTTTATTCCGCTCTCATTAATGCAATCTTCTATTTGCGGTGTTATGTTAATGTATGCCCTCCGGGCAGGAGTGTTGAACCACAATTCTTTTCTGTATGACTTCATTTTTACTTATTTAGTTTCTCCGGATATATCAAATTTAGCAATGTAAGACAATGTTTGAAATGAAGAAATTCACTTAATATTGAACATAATTGAGGGTAATTCAAAGTTCATTTAACAGCATTTGTGTTTTATAAATTCCCTTTTTCGATAAAAATCACCATTTTTTATGACTTTTAATCTTGCTATTTTTGTATAGAATCAAATTAGAAATAGAAATGAAAACCAGGTTAGTAGTATTAGGAACAGGCTTCGGAGCATTCAGCGCACTTAAAGAACTTGACAGCGAACTGTATGACATAAAAATAGTCAGTCCAAGAAATCACTTTCTATTTACATGTTTGCTTCCAAGCACAACTGTTGGAACAATTGAATTCAGAAGTATAATTGAACCCATAAGAAACATAAAAAACGCTCAATATATACAGGCATACTGCAGTAAAATTGATGAAGCTAATAATAATCTGTATTGTATAGATGCAGATACCCAAAAAGAGTTCACACTTGGTTACGACCTGCTGATCATTTCAGTGGGTGAAGTAACAAATGCCTATAATATAGAAGGAGTGAGTAAATATTCATACTTCCTGAGGGAAGTAGCCGACGCCAGGAAAATTAGGATAAGGGTAATTGATTGTTTTGAAAATGCCTCGATACCCGGAATTACAGATGAGGAAAAAAAGAGCTACCTGAGGTTTGTTGTCTGCGGCGGCGGTCCAACCGGTGTGGAATTCGCAGCGGAGCTGCATGATTTCATAGAGGAAGACGTCAGAAAAAAATACCCGGGGCTGGAAAATGAAATTGAAGTTATACTAATAGAAGCCGGAAAAACTTTGCTTAATTCCTTTGATGCTAAGCTTAGTGAATATACCCTGAAAATTTTTAAAAGGCAGAATATAAATGTTAAAACAAATTCTTACATCACAAAGGTAACCGAAAAAGAGATCTTTGTGAATGACGGCAGCCATTTCAGCTACGGTTTGCTTGTATGGGCTGCGGGCAACACCGCAACGGAGCTTATTAAGAGCAGTACACTTCCCAAAAACAACAGGAACAAACTTGTTATAGACCATTTCTTAAAGGTTAGCGGTACAAAAAATGTTTATGCGATAGGAGACTGCACTGAAATTGCAGATGAGCCTTTCCCGGTAACAGCTCAGACAGCTCAAAGCCAGGGAAAGTATTTGGGTAAATCATTAAATAAACTTGCAAGGGGTAAAGAAATTAAACCTTTCAAGTATAAAGATCTTGGCATGCTGGCTTATATCGGAAGCCATAAAGCGCTTGCCAATACTAATCAGTACAAAGGCAGCGGATTTGTCACCTGGTTATTCTGGCGAAGTGTGTATGTAACAAAGCTTGTGAGCTTAAAGAACAAGATACTCGTTCTTTTTGACTGGTTCAAAACCTTCGTGTTTGGCAGGGATGTAAGTAATTTTTAAAAATTACTATGGCAGAAGCCTGAGTTCACTTTGATCATCATTTTCATCCATTGAGCGGTCAACAATTCTGGGGTCAATTGATTTTGAAGCCTTGGCTCCCATTAATTTAAGATTCTCAGCCCGGTTGATAATATTCCCCCTGCCTTCGGAAAGTCTTTTCATTGCGCTTTCATAACTTTCATTTGCCCTTTTCATTCTTGTTCCAACCTCTATAAGGTCATCAACAAATGCAGCGAGTTTATCATAAAGCTCACCGCCTTTTTTAGCTATTTCAAGCGCATTACGGTTCTGCTTTTCCTGTTTCCATATGCTTGAAATTGTGCGCAGCGTAGCCAGCAAAGTTGAAGGACTTACAATTACAATGTTCTTTTCAAACGCGTCATAAAACAACGCAGCATCGTTTTGCACCGCAAGAGCAAAAGCAGGCTCAATTGGTATGAACATCAGCACGAAATCAAGGCTTTGCAGCCCGTATAGATTCTGATAATCCTTCGGGCTTAATCCCTTAATATGTCTGCGTATTGAATTAATATGTTCACTCAGAGACTTTTCCTTTAGCGCTTTATCATCTGTTGAACAATATGCTTCATAGGCTGTAAGTGATACTTTGGAATCAATAATCATGCTTTTGTTATCAGGCATGTTTACAATAACGTCCGGTCGTAAATTCGCTCCGTCATCAGATTTAATTGTCTCCTGTATCACGAATTCACGGCCTTTTACAAGCCCGGATTTTTCAAGGATACTTTCAAGTATATACTCACCCCAATTACCCTGTGTTTTGGTATCACCTTTTAGCGCACGCGTAAGATTATTGGCTTCTTCTGACATTTGTTTATTCAGTTCATGAAGGTATCTTAACTGTTCAGCCAGCGCTGCTCGTTCTTTGGTTTCGGTGATATACACATCATTTACTTTTTTCTCAAAGTCAGCTATACGTTCTTTTAAAGGTGATAAAATTGTATCAAGATTCTCTTTGTTCTGTTCAGTAAATTTCCTGCTCTTATCTTCAAGTATTTTTCCCGCAAGGTTTTCAAATTCCCTTGTAAATTTGGTCTGCAGTTCTTCCAGCTCACCTTTTTGTTCAGCAAGCCTTTTTTCAAGATTAAGGTAATTTGCCTTAGATGCCGAAAGTTCATTTCCAAGGGATATTACTTTTTCTCTTTCATACCCGGTTTCAGCTTTGGCATCGTTTATCTGTTTATCTTTTTCAGCAATCGTCTTTTCTTTCTCTTCGATTTTGGAAGATAAACCGGACTGCTTGCTCTTTGCAATAAAAAATCCCAGCAATACACCAACAATTATACCGGCAATTAGTAATATTATTTCCATTTATGAATTATTTTCTGTTTTTCTCTCTTGCTTCTTCAAGATACTTGCTCATCGTTTCTTTGAGTGACGGATCAATGTTCAAACCCTTTTCAATATTAATTATTGCAGCATCATAGTCGCCCTTATACAGGTAAGCGATACCCATCCTGCATAATGCCTCGGCAGAAAACTGGTCAAGCTCAAGCGCCTTTTGGAAGTCCGCAATAGCTTCATCATAGCGGCTCATTTCGCGGAATATTGCTCCGCGTGTGTTATATACATCAACACGGTTCGGACCCAGCTCAACTGCTTTATTCAGGTCATCCAGCGCACCGGTAGTATCACCGTTAAAGAGCCGCATTGAGCCGCGGTTCTTATAAGAATCAACATTATCCGGCTGTATCTTTATCGCTTTATCAAGCCAGCCAAGCGCTTCAGCAGTTTTGCCTTCACCGTAATATATTACGGCAATCGAGTTCATTGAAACTACATCATTCGGATTGAGCTCAAGCGCTTTGTTGTAACTCTTCAAAGCTTCTGCCCCATCCTGCATGTAAATATAAGCTGTTCCCCTTCCGCTGTGAGCCTTATAGTTCTTGGGATCAATTGAAATTGCCTTATCAAAATCGCTGAGCGCATCCTTAATTTTCTTCAAAAATATATATGTATTGCCGCGGGAAATATAACCTTTTGCGCTATCAGGATTATATTCAATGTACTTGCTGAAACTGAAATGCGCATCAGCAAACCTGCCCTGGGAGAAATATTCTTCACCCTGAGTATAGAGCCCTTCGGCATCCTGAGCGGCTGCTAATCCGGTAATGAACAAACATAATAATAAGTATTTCGTTATGTGTATCATAGTATGATATTTTTTAAGAGGATTTAGCTTTAACCAATTCACTGACAGTTCTGCCGTCATAAAGCCCGTTATATTTTTCTTTAAAATACGGCATAATTTCCTTCATTGTTTTGCCTTCAGCAAGAAGTGTAGTGACAATTTCCTCAATTTTTTCCCTGCTCAGCTGTGCGGGTAAATAAGCCCCGAGTATCTTTTTTTCTTCGTTAAGTTTAGCTTTGGCTTCATCACTTACATCAAATGAAAGTGTTTCGTCAGCATTCTTCATAAATTTACGGATGATCTTCAGTTCATCATCTTCGGTCATTTCACTGCCGTTTTTTGATTGCGTGAATATTTCGGCATAGAGAGTGGAAAGTAGGTTTGCCTTCACGGTTTCCTTGGCAAGTTTTGCCTGCTGCATATCCTTGCGGATCGTTTCTATAAGCATAAATAGCTCCTGTTAAATATAATGTGAAAATGTTTTAAATAATTGCAAAGATAGCTAGCCATTGTACAAGATAAAATGCATTAAAATCAATTAAAAAGCCTCTTTTGTACAAAAGAGGCTGTAATTGAATGATTATACACCTGTTTTATTTTACTGCAAGCTGCCTAGAAACTTCTTCCCATGATTTGGGCGAAAAGAAGCTATATGATTCACGCCTGAAGGTAGCATAATAAGCATAGCCCCAAATTGGTGTGTTTGGATAGTAATAAAGATTCGCTGTATTCAGGTCAATGGCCGAGGGAAACTCGGCTGCCGCAAAGTGTTTTGGACAATACAGGCTCAGGTAGCCTGCAAGCTCCGCAGAAAGATTTTCGGTGACAATGAGCGGGTAAACCACAAGCATTGCGCCGAATCCAAGGGGCAAACCTGATCTGTGCCGGTTAGCCAGCGAAAACATTTTTTCGCTGTACATTTTCATTTCCTGCCCGGTTGCGCCTTCAGGCATATATTTAACACAAATATAACAATCAACCTTGCCAAACTTGGTTGCCTCTACCCTGCTTCTTTTGTAAACCCTGTCAGTACCGGCTTCTGCGTTTACGTTTATGGATTCAAACCCGTAATATTTAAGCCAGCCATCAAGCATCTGGAAATATTTGTCTGATCTTTCGGACATATCCTGTATTGATTAGTTACTCAATAATAACTAAAAATCATATCCTTAGAAATGAAATTTATTTTACAGGAGAACTATTTTAACGTCTACGGTTCCAGTTAATTGTATCAGCATTCAGCAGCCTTAAATAGGTGTTTGAAGCATGCTCAAAGCCTACCCAGCAGAAATAAGTGCTGTCTTCGCCAATTGCGCCGCAATTTTGCGGATCAAATGAGCCAAGTGACTGTTTGGTTTCAACATGTTTGTAAACAACGCTGTCTTTAAGATAATCATGAGCTGTTTGTATAACAGCCGCTATAAGCGGCGGAACTGTAGTAGGAATGTTCTCGCTGATAATATCAGGCAGACCTGCCCAGGCGAACGGCACTACATCCTTATTGTTTACGCAGCGGTGAGATTCCGAACCGCTTGCCGTCATTTGTGAGTGATATGTATTAACAAAGCTGATATTTCCGACCGTTGGCGCTGCAAAAGTATATGTTTCAAGTTTGAATTTTGAAGTGAAGCCAAGATCCAGAAACCATTTTGTAATGAGTGTCGCCATCGCTCCCCCGAGCGAGTGACCCGTTATAAACATCTTTTGCTTTGGGGCGTTAAGTGTATTTAAATAAGCCTGTAAACTCAGGAAAGTTAAAGGGTCGGTTGTATTAAGTAATGTATCCAGACCTTTGAGTGAACCTAAAGCTACGGAATCACCTCCGCCGGAAAAAGGCCATTTTTCCATATCCCACACTTCGATATCTTCGACAATATTGGCAAAATTGAACACGGTACCCCTTACGCATATTGCGTACTTTATGGAGTCACCGGTTGAATCAACAGCCATATACATCAGGTTATCCCCAGTCGGGCTTATGCCGGGTCCCCAGCAAACTTTCCATCTGCCACCGGTTGAGTAATTTGAATCAGCCAGCTGCAGGTTTATTGAATCCCTGATCTGCAGAGCATTCGTATTGCCTTCGGCAACATAGCATAGTGCAGAAAGTGTCATCATCACTCCCGCTTCACCCTGGTCATATCCGCCGAACATAGGTGTTGTTACTCCCCCGGTACCGGTCAGGTCGTCGCTGCATCCGCTGTATTGGTATGATATAAAAATAACTGCAACAAGAATGAAAAAGACTTTCAATGATTTTGGCATCTGTATTAATGGCTTTAGTTAAAGATGGATCTGTAATTTTCAAATATAAGATAATAATATATCCGTGACAACTCAAACAGTAATCATTCACCGGGCAATATGAAGAGAATAGATTAGCAGGATTCAGGAAAAACAAAAGGCTGTCATTCTACGGAGGTAACGAGAATGTCAGCCTTTTCTAAAGGAGGAGAAAATCAGGAAAAATCCAGCAAGTTATTATTTTACCACTACCATTTTTTTGATATCGGTAAACTCTGATGTTGTGATCCTGTAGAAATAAATACCGCTTGCATACCCGGATGCATTCCAGTCGATCTTATAACTTCCCGCACTTAACTGATCATTTACAAGGATTTCAACTTCCCTGCCGATCATATCATAGACGGCAACTTTTACCATTGTACTTTTTGGTATATCAACGTTTATCTTAGTCACAGGATTAAACGGATTCGGGTAATTCTGGCTAAGATTAAACTCCTTTGGTATATTCCCAGAAATAGGCTCTATACCAATAACATTGATACCTGTCATATAGAAATTAATAGTATCGGGGCTAACACTGCCCACTACAACATTCTTTTCAGCCTGCCAGTAGCCAAATCTGTCACAGATAACGCGGTAAGTACCCTGTGAAATATTATTAATATCATACGGACCGCCGCTGCGCGAAACACTGAATCCCTTGAACTCACTGCCGTTCATAGCGTAAACAATTGCATTCTGCAAACCTCCGGTTTGCGGCGGGGCTACAAACACGCCTCCGCTTATGAATGAATTGCCGCCGGTACCTGTAATATTAAATACCCTGATATCAATATTGAAAATATTATTGTTAGTATACAAAGTTCGTGATGCAGTCCAGCTGATAGTACCGCTATTAGTGCCGGCAAAATAGGTAGGCACAAACTGCGGCGGATTAGCGTCAATATCCTCATCATCCGGATAGGCCATGATGTCAACACTGTCTATATTCAGATTTCGCAGCATATAGTCGCCATTGGACTGAATGTGTGCCGTATCAACAACAATAACGGCATTCTGCTGAGGGTCGTATTTTAGAGCTTTTACAATTCCGTTTGTAACAGGCTGCCCGTTGGGGAAAGTCACTCTGCCGGCAACTGCAAAAGGCGGGCCAAAAACACCGCCGTTGATCGTCTTTTGCACAGAGCCTGAGATACCAACTGTAAAGCCCAGGTTATTGGCAAGGAAGTACACTGAATTAAGGTCCTTATTGGTGCTTGATACCTGTGAGTTCCATATTGCGCTGCCGTTGGTAGTCTTCAAAATTATTCCGCCTTCACCAACCGCATATCCTATCTGTGTATCCCAGAAATGCACGGAATTAAGATCCCTGTTCACTATTCCCTGCTGCAGCCAGGTTTCACCGCCATTGGAAGTTTTATAGATCACGCCTGATGAGCCGTATTCATAACCGCCGACCGCGTAACCAATATCGTTTGAAGGGAAAGTTATTGACCTGAAATCAATATCAGAAGTAGATGGCGATACTTCATACCACGAATTTCCGCCGTTAATAGTCTTGTAAATTACACCGCTGTATGGTTCAGTCATTTTGCCTCCGGCTATAAAGCCGGTATATGCGTTCCTGAAGAATACTGAATTCAGTTTATTGCCGTACATACTGACAAACTGCAGATCCCAGGTAGCTCCGCCATCTGTTGTTTTGGCTATTTTACTGTTATATCCAACTGCATAGCCTGTGTTAAGATCGGCAAAGTTAACTGAAAGCATAGAAGACTGGTGAAGATCATTCCAGCTTATTCCGCCATCGGTCGTTTTAAAAACTGTACCTTCGCAAATATAACCGGTGTACTGATTATTGAAGAATATGGATGAACCGCTGAAGGCAGTTGATATAACAAGCCAGTTTGTCCCGCCGTTGAGTGTCTTTAGAACTATACCGTTACCGGACATATAACCTGTTGTAGGGGTAACAAAAAATACTGACTTCAGAATATTTTCAGTACCTGATTGCAGGGGATACCAGCCTGTTTGCGCAGTGAGGCGGCCGGTCATAGCAAATATGACAGCTATCATTAAGCTGAATATTATTTGTATGTATTTTTTACTCATAGTTTAACCTCACAAAATAAATTTCTCAGAATCTGTAAAGTCTGTTCATTATAAACGGGATTTACCCATTCATACGTAATTTAACAGTAATTTACAAAAATAACAGCATAAAAATAATTATCATAACTACAAGGATCTGGATACCTTGAACGCTGTTTACTACCATACTCTATTTTCCTTCATTTTTTGCAGTTTTCAGCCTATTTTCCTATATTATGAGAAGTAACAACAGAAATATAAAGAACAGGCTTATTATCCCGCGCAATGAAAATTTAATTTTAAATTCCATATCAGTATAGTTTAGTTCTTTTCTTTTTTATAATCTTCAATTTTCAGTGATCTCTCCCAATAGGTATTAAAAAGGTCTTTCATATGACCGGCATAATCAGAGTTCTTAATAATAAGATCGGCCTGTTTATGCTTGGGTACATTCTTATCGGCGGAAAGATTTATGAATACATTCTCTGAATCAAAAACAGAAATATTTGGCAGTTTGAATGGAGCAAGTCTCACCTGCTCGCCGCCTTTTTGAAACAATTCGCACGCTTCGACCAATTCCGCGTTAAGCGCGCTGTCATCGCTCAATTGGTAAATAGATCTTATTACACCGCCATCTTTTATGAACCTTTGTGCGTCACGGCTCAATTCTTCTACCACAACGCGGCGCGGACTGTACATGCCAAGTATTTCCTTTACTGATGAATTGACAAGCTCCATATAACGCGCAACGCGGTGCTTATTGAATCCGCGAATCAGCTGAATGTTCTTATCGGGACCGTCAGACCTGCTTGATTCACTTTTATAAATCTGCTGAAGCTCACCAAAAGTCTCGTTAAGACTCAGCAGTTTATTATTAAAATTCTTTTTGTAATCGCTTGTTATTTTATCAAGTATTATCGCAGGGTCAATTATCTGATAATTCAGTATCGTGTTTGTTTCGATCTCATTGCAGTATCCCTTTTCTACAAATGATTTCAGTATATCATAAATAGAATTTCGTATGATCTTTGCTTCCTTTGCAATTTCAGATGCACTCATAGGGGTTCCGCCGAGCAATACAATAAGCACTTTGGATTCATATTCTTTGAATCCTAATGTCTTGAGGCGTTCTATTAAAATTTCCTTATTCAATATTGCTGTAGTTTTAAACTACTGCAATATAACATTCAATTAAAGTATTGTCAAGTTATAATATTAACTATTTTCGGTATAACAATAAATTGCTGTTACTTTGATAGTTAAAAGAAAAAGGCAATCATGTGCTAATGATTGCCTTAACCACAAATGAAACTAAACTGAATGAGAAAGAAAATGCGATAATTAAATAGCTAGGTTCTTAAGAGGGCAAAAAACTTAGCGCAGCTTCCTGAACTGCAGTGATCATAATTGTTTCTCCCGCCCTTCGAAAGAGGACAATCTATCAAGACAGAGGCTGCTGCGCTTATTATCATATAACAAAATTATTTTTATTTAAATCCCTCAATACTTTTTTCTATACCGGGGTTACGGCTGCTGCTGTTTACTTACCTCCGTTGACGCCTTGTGAGCAGCCTTTAACCCCGGTAGACAACATTAGTAAGAGATAACTTAAACACTTTTTACACAGGAGTTAATTTCAAATCACTTGTTCAAAAATAGCATACAAAACAGCATTTGACAAAGATTTTTTACATTGTTTGTTAAACGCTGAAAACGTGCAAAAAGTGAATGAATGCTTCCAAAAAGTTCAATTTCAGTAATTTTTCACAATTTTCATGCAGACAGGAAAACACATTTGTTAAATGAGCGCAATAAAATAAAAAACATATATTTACAAGATAATTTAAGGAGTTTACAGTGCACAAATAAAAAAGCCTGCATTTTCAGGAAGGAAAATGCAGGCAAAAGCAAAACAGACTTCCTATTACTTAATAAGGATCATTTTTCTGGTTTCAGAGTAATCTGTTGTTATCAACCTGTAAAAATATACGCCACTGGGTGAATCAGCAGCATTCCAGTCAACTGAATAGTTACCTGCTTTGAGTTCACTATCAATTAATGCTTTAACTTCTCTTCCAAGCGCATCATAAATGATGAGCTTAACACTGCTTTGTTCAGGCAGACCAAATTTTATACTAGTTACAGGATTGAAAGGATTTGGATAGTTCTGCGATAACTCAAAAGAACCCGGGACTCCGGTGGAGATGTTTTCAATTCCAATCACTGGCATAGTATAATTTATGCGCATCTTATATAGGAAGCCATGAGAATTTACGTACAGATTTGTTCTGTCATAATATAATATCTGTTCTGCATAAGTGCTGGACGTGCCGGCAAAAAAGCCACCTGAATTTGTAGACAAGAATACCGGGTCATATGATACACTTCCATACGCATAAAGATTCGGGTCATCTTTAGCAATATCAATAGCCCAGCTTGTTCCCGGAAGCTGATTGAAGAGCCATGTGTTACCTGAAGTATATGACCTTTTAAGTCCTTTGAATAAATTGTTATTTGCAAGCTGCGCATGAAGCAGCACATTTGGACTAAGAGCTGTAGTTGCTATTGCAGGCATTTCTGAATATGAAGTATCAGTTACAAAATCAACGAAAGACCAGTTAACTCCTCCATTGGTTGATTTCTGAAGCTTGGCAGGGTAATGATTTGTTGAGCCGTATATGATCTGTGAGTTTGAAGGATGTATTGCTATATCACACCAGTCTTCAAACGGCGCTTCGCAAATTTTTGTCCAGTTTGCGCCCCAGTCAGTTGACCTGAAAACTGTATCTTTAGCTCCCAGGTAAACCGTATCAGGATGCTGCGGGTCCTGGTTCATAAAATTTCCTATATGATCAATGTTAAGTCCTAAAACCCGTACCCAGTTAGCTCCGTAATTAGTTGTTCTGAATATGCTGCATTTATATTCTCCGCCAACCGGTCCGAATGAATTTACACCTGCCAGCATTTTTGAAGAATCACGCATGTTCACAAGCAGCTGAGTGCTGTTGCGTACAGATGTATCAACAGGAAGGGTGCTGATTATGCTCCAGTTCTCACCGTAATTCAGCGTCCTGTAAAGCTTATCTTTTTCAAGCGCGTAAAGCACGCCGCGTTTTTGATAGTTCATTTCCAGTATCTTGTTGTAGTTTGAAAATGTTCCGCTGAGAATAGATACAAAATGAATAGAATAGGAAGAATTAGGTGTCAATGACCAGTTCAAACCCCTATCCTGTGAACGCACTATCATTTTATGCCTTTTACTTACGGCATAAATTCTTGTTCCTCTTACATAAACAGAATTAAGCGCATCCATAAATTCGTTGACAGGATAAGTGAAGGTCTGCCCGCCGTTAGTTGTATTCCATATGGTTCCGCTTTCAAACACTAATATATACTCCTGCGGCGAAAGGATCGTAAGAACATTAATTCCCGGTTTTGAATATATCTTTAGCGGGATCTGCTGCCAGTTTGCGCCAAGGTTTGTTGATCTGTACAGAATATTTTCATTACTTCCCGCGATAATTTCATTACCTGAGATATCTGCAGCCCTGAGAAATGACAGCGATGGAGTAGTTACCTGGTTCCACTCGGCTCCGCCATTGGTGGTGAGCAAAACAGAACTGCTCTCTCCAAAAGCGAAACCTGTTGATGAATTTGTATATTTTATTTTATTTAAATTAAAAGTAACCCCAGAATTAAGCGCACTCCAGTTCGCACCGCTGTTGGTTGTTTTTAATATCATACCTCCGTTACCTGATATATAGCCCGTCAGAGAATCAGTAAAGAAAATTGAATTCAGCTGCACACCTGTTCCAAGTATTTCTTCAGTCCAGGAGGCGCCAAGATCGGTACTTGAGAGATATCTTCCGGAATCTCCCGCAGCCCAAATGCGCGAACCCGCCGCCGATATCCCGTTTAGGTCGCCGGAAGAGATTAGTGTGGAAGTGTATGATGTGCCCCCGTTTGAGCTTTTCATAAAAATACCATCTTCACCTGCGGCATAAACAAGCTGAACGCTTAGCGAGGTAATATCATTTAAAGGCTGAGTGAGAACCGGGGTTAGCATGATGAAGTTAAAAACCAAAAACACTGAAATCGCTTTTAAATTTTTCATGGCATTGAGGTTTTAATTAAACGAAAATTTGGTAATTTAAAAATAGCATACAAATACGTGATAGGCAAAGATTTTTAAATAGTTTTGTTAAAAGAAAATAAGAATATTACACTGCAATACTGTGTAAAAGTATCAAAAAAACGATGCTTTCACAGAAATTCTTGTGACAAGTTCCATATTTTGTTAAATGACATATATTCAGTAAAACCATAATATTATGCGGGAATCTAAGTTAACTGAAATGGTTAAGGGCATAAGTCCTGCGGAATTCAAGAGATTCGGTGAATTCCTGAACTCTCCTTACCATAACAAAAGCAGAAAGATCATTCAGCTTTACGAGCTGATCAATTTCAGCTATGATGAGTTTGACGCCAATACGATAACAAATGAAAAGATCGCTAAGGCAATATTCAGCGGTGAAGGTGATAAGGACCAAAACGTTAGGACACTTATTAGTACTTTCACCTCGCTACTTGAAGAATTTCTGGTTGTTGAAGAGCTGAACAACAATGCTCTGCACGGCAAAACATTCCTGCTTAAATCTCTGCGTGACAGGAATATCCTTAAAACATTTGATATGGTATCAAAAGAGATCACAGAAATTCAGCAGAAAGATTTTAACCGGAATACAGATTACTATTACAACGAATTTACTTTTAAAGAGACGTGGCTTAACTACCACGGCGAAGATCTTGATATGGACCTTGATAAAAGCTACCAGGATATGAGCGATAATGCCGATCACCTGTTCATAGTCACAAAACTGAAAGTACTGAATACGGTTATAAGCAGGAAAATTTTATCGGGCATTTCAATTCACAAAACATACTGGGCTGTAGAAAACATACTTAAATACATAGCAAAGAATATTGACGTAATTGAAAAAGATCACCCTATAATTTATTCAGAATACAAGATACTGATGATGGTTCTGGAGCCCGATACAGTAAAGCATTTCCATGACCTTGAAAAGCACGTATTCCAGAATATTGCGCGTTATAATGAAGATGAGCTTGAGCAGGTGTACTACTCGCTTTCAAATTACTGCGTAAACAAGATAGCGCTGGGTGAGGATAAATTCGTAAATGAGCTTTACAAAATACATTCCAATTTTGAAAAGACGGGTTTTTATGCCAAGAACAAAAATCTGCAGTACACCGATTTTATTGGGGTAATAATATGCGGACTTAACATGAAGCATATGAAGTGGGTGGAACATTTCTTTGAAACCTACAAAGGCAATATTGCAAGCGAAGTGAAACGCGATACAATTAACCTTTCATCAGCGCTAATAGCATTTCAGAATAAGAAGTACAAAGAGTGTGTTGGTTATTTAAGCAAAGTTGGATACAAATACACATACTTCTACCTGAAATCAAAGGAGACACTCATCAGGGCATATTACGAGCTTGGCGAAGTAGAGTCACTTGAAGCGGTCATAGATGCAGCCAAGCACTACCTTAAGCGTCACAAAGAAATGCTTTCAATCCATTACGACAGGTTTATATTATTCCTTAATTATGTTACAAACCTGATGAAGCTGGATAAAAAGCAAAAACCTGAGCTGAAGATACTGATGAAAAAACTTGATGAGAACAGAACAACAATTGCCCGCGAGTGGCTTATCGAAAAGATAATTGAAATGAAATAGATTTTCTGAAAAGCTAAGCTTTGAACTTTTTAAACAAGTCGCTGTACCCGTTCAGAAATTCGGCTGAGTTCATTCTTTTTTTGCCTTCCATCTGCAATTCAGTTACTTCAAGGAATTCATTTAGCGTAGATACAAACAGTTTGCCTTCTTTGATGAGAAACCTCCCCGGGCCCTTCAGGCTATCCCAATGAGATTTTGAAGTACTGAAAATTTTGATCTGTTTTCCGCGGTGTTCTGTGAAAGCTCCGGGATATGGCGAGAGTCCCCTGATAAAATCATAAACTTCATCAACAGACCGGTCAAAATCTATTCTGCAGTCATCCTTAAATATCTTCGGAGCCGGAGTAGCTTCTCCATTATTCTGCTTAAAAACAGGCGGCGCGCCGTTCGTGTTTTCTATCAGATCCACTGTATCAAAAACTACCCGGGCCCCTATATCCATAAGTTTATCATGAATTGTACCCGCGTTGTCATCAATAAGGATATCAATACTCTTCTGCATAATAATGCTGCCGGTATCAACTTTTTCCTGAAGAAAGAATGTAGTTACGCCGGTTTCCCTTTCACCATTTATAACCGCCCAGTTTATCGGGGCAGCGCCCCTGTACTTTGGCAAAAGTGATGCATGCAGATTAATTGAACCGAATTTTGGAAGTTTAAAAATGTTTTTGGGAAGAATCCTGAAAGCTACAACAACAATAAGATCAGGCGAGAGGCTTTTGATCTCTTCGGTGAACCCGGCATCTTTAAGGCTATCGGGCTGCAGTATGTATAACCCGGCATTTGCTGCAAATTTTTTGACATCGCTTTGTGCCAGATGCTGTCCCCTGCCTTTGGGCTTATCGGGTACTGTTACAACAGCAGAAATTTTGTGGTGTGAGTTTAAGAGTATGTTAAGTGAAGGTACGGCAAATTGCGGCGTACCCATAAATATGATATTCATTACTTGTGATGTTTTACTGAATGCTGCCCGGCGCCCTTTCCTTTTTGGGGAAGCTCTGCAAGCAGATAATCAGTTTCAATTTCACCTTTGCGGATAAGATCAAGTTCAGGTTTCAGAATTTTCTTTTCATCTTTATTAAGATGGTCTATAAACAGAATGCCGTTGAGATGGTCAATTTCATGCTGCGCTACCCTTGCGATAAATCCTTTCAGTTCAATATAATGCCTGTTCAGATCAAGATCCTGGTATTCAACATAAATTGTTTCAGGTCGTGTCACATCACCCCTCACATAAGGTATACTCAGGCATCCTTCTTCAAGCGTTATTTCTCCGTGATAGTCTTTAATCACAGGGTTTATCAGGGTCAGTGGTTCAGTTTTAATTTTCTTTTTTTCTTCTGTGCGCGAAATATCAATTACCGTAAGCGCCATATCGCTTCCGATCTGCGGAGCTGCAAGCCCGATACCTGAAGCTTTATGCATAGTATTAAACATACTGCCTACAAGCTCAATGAATTTATCATCAATTTTGGTGACCTTTTTGGTCTTTTTGCGCAGTACTTCGAAACCGTATGTGTAAATTGGTAATGTCTTCAATCTTCAAAAATATCTGTAATTGATTGAAAAATCAATTTACAAATTTGCATACGCCGGCGCTTTATGGTAAAAATCTCAGGGAATTAAAATTCATAATTCTTAATTACATTATCAGCAGCACATTCTTAAACCCGTTTCCGCAGCAGAGGTTTTTAAAGTGGTACAATTTGCACCATAAATCCAAGTATTGAATTAGCGAAGATTTTAAGGTAAACTTACAACATTCTGTGAAGAATTTTAGTATATTTATAAAAGTAATAATTAAGTCATAACTATTAAATTGAGCAGCATTTTCAAGATCGTTTTGTTTGCATCATTCAGTTTACTGCTGAATGCCGGAATTTTTACGCAGGAATTGACCGGCAATGGATATCACGGAGAAATTAAACTTAAGCTTAAAGATAAGTTCAGCCTGATAGATTCAACCGCGAATAATACAGGCAGGCAGACCAAAAGCGGTTCACAGCTTACGCAGCACAAATATAAGATCAACTACCTTAAATTTGGCGCAATAACCGGTGTAACTGCCGGCGCTTTTTTGTGGCTGCACAACTACCAGAAAAATGCCTGGTGGAGCGGACAGCGCGGCAAGTTCCACTTTCAGAATGACTGGGACTACGCTATGAGCGCGGATAAGACGGGCCACTTTTTTGATGGAGCGCTGATACAGGCAATTTACCGCGGCGCGCTTGAGTGGGCGGGTTTTTCTCCGACAGCATCTGTGTGGCTTGGAGCGGCTTTCAGCATTGCGTACATGACAGATGTTGAAATAGAAGACGGTTTTGCAACTGACTGGGGATTTTCTATGGGTGACCAGATATGCAATGTTACAGGCGCTCTTTATCCGGTTGCTCAGTATTACTGGAAACCGCTGAGGAGCTTTAATTTTAAATGGAGCTACTTACCTTCTGAAGAAATTACTTCCGGCAAAAAGAACGGCGCGTTCCTTGACGATTATAACGGACAGACAATGTGGCTTTCAATTAATGTGCATGATTTCCTGGGGAAAAAGGCAAAGAATTTCTGGCCTGATTACCTTAATGTTGTGACCGGGTACGGTGTGAACCATTACACTGAATATGACAAACGCTACGCGGATTATTACGTAGGGCTTGATCTCAATTGGGAGCGCATTATTCCGGGCAATTCAAAATTCATGATATGGTTTAAAAATATTATAAATCATTTCAGGTTCCTGCCGCTTCCTGCGCTAAGATTCAACAAAGACGGCGTTCAATATATAGTAAACTGGTAATGAAAAAAATTGTAATCCTGATTGCGGCAGCATTAGTTTGCATGGGGCATTCTCTTCTTGCTGAAGATTTCTCCGGCGGAGGAAATAAATTCGAATTCAGTTCAGTAAAACTGAAACTGAAAGAAAAAAAGAAAACAGGATATTACAAGCTGGACGCCGGTTCCCCAAAAAAAACATTGCAGGATATCAATAACAACTTTTACCTGAAAACGCCGAAGAAGATAAAACAGTATAAAGCAGATCCGCTGAAGCTTACAATACTTGGTGTTGTTGGCGCAGGTGTGTTTACCGGATTTCATATATATTACTCCAACACATGGTGGAAGGATAAACGGGACTATTTTAAATACGCAGCCGATGGTTATTACGCCCGGAATATGGATAAGGCCTCACACGTCTATACCGCGAATGTTTTCACGGTTGCTACATCAGTCGCTTACGAATGGGCTGGAATTGCGCCAGGCAAAGCGCTGCTTTACGGCGCAATAACATCATTTGCGTACGAAACATATATTGAGATCAACGACGGCTTTGCCCCAAACTGGGGATTTGACTGGGGCGATATGGGAGCAAATGTATTCGGGGCGGTATATCCATTTCTGCAGGAGGAGATAAAGCCGCTGAAACATGTTAATTTTAAATGGAGTTTTAAACCAAGCTGGATCAAATCAAAAACATCCAGCACACAGGATGACCTGCTGGATGATTATACTAATATGACATTCTGGCTGAGTGTAAACCCTATGATGGTTTTGCCGAAATCGGTGACCAAAGCTAAATTTTACCCGAATTTCCTGGCTTTAGCGGTTGGAATGAGCATTAAGGATGCCAGCCATGTTTCAGGCAGCGGTAAAGCGCAGGTTGAGTGGTATTTATCTTTTGACTGGGACGTAAACCAACTCCCCGGAAAATCAGATTTCATGAAAAAATTAAAGAAAATATTGAATTTTTACCATTTTCCCGCACCGGCAGTTAAGATTTCACCTGAGGGAGTTTGGTATGGACTTTATTTTTAAGTATTTTTCTTTTATTTTTGTAGCTTTAATACAATTTCACATACTAACAGAAGATGGCTAAACAACAAACATTTGCGGATAAAGCAGGAAAATTAGGCAAAAAGGCAGAGTCAGTTATAGATCCTGATTCAGGAAAAGAGACCAAACTGCTTAATGTAAAATTCATTGAATCAGTAAAGACCGAAAAAGGCACCTGGAAATTTCTTGAGAGAATGCAGAAGGTGTACGAATCATCATTAAAACCATACAAACCGTAAGTTTGAACAGCGGCAAAGCTGTTTAAACTGTAAAATTTTTAGTAAAGAATATTTAATCCGGAAAAGAAGATAGTATTATGTCAAAAGTTTGTCAATTATCAGGAAAGAAGCCGCTTTCAGGTAACCATGTTTCACACGCGCATAACAAAACAAAAAGGAAACAGCTTCCCAATTTGAGATCCAAGAGGATCTGGATAGAGGAAGAGAGCAAATTTGTTACTTTAAGAATATCCACCAGCGCGCTCAGGACTCTGAAGAAAAAGGGATATGCCAAGATGGTTGCCGAAATGAAACAGGCCGGCTGATCTTTTTACCAATGATCTTTAATCAGGAGTGTAAACCAGTTTTACACTCCTATTATTTTGTCTGTTCGTGTATATAAATATTGTTAGAATATTTTCTGCATTTGCAAAACTCCCCCAAAATAAGCGTAATTATCCCCACACTCAACGAAGAAAAGCTCATCGTTAAGACACTGGAACAATTCACTCCCCTTCTGAAAGAAAAATACAATATGGAAATTGTTGTTTCCGATGGCGGCAGTACCGATGGTACATTAACGCTGCTTACAACTCTTGTTGATAAAGTTGTGAAAGCCGAACCCGGCGTTAAACAGAATATACCCCAGGGCAGAAACGCGGGGGCACGGCCGGCAGAAGGTGAATTTTTGTATTTTCTGAATGCCGATACTATCATTCAGGATACTGAGTCATTTTTCAGGGAATCGCTTGCCGCGTTTGCAGATGAAAAGAACTACGCGCTCACCTGCAGATTCCATGTATTCCCTGATGATGTAAGGCTATCGGATAAGATTTTCCATGGGTTTTATAATAATTACGTTAGAATGCTTAATGCAATTGGAATGGGTATGGGCAGAGGTGAGTGCCAGATGGTAAGAAGCGATATTTTCAGGAAAGTGAACGGCTACAATGAGCTCCTGGCCGCCGGTGAAGATTACGATCTTTACAGGAGAATAAAAAAACTTGGCGGCGGAAGAATAAAATTTATGAATGAGATGCTTGTATATGAATCACCCCGCAGATACAGGAAATTCGGCTATATTAAAGTTTTCGGCGACTGGACGAAGAATTCGTTCTCAGTCTTCTTCAAAAACAAATCTGTAAGCAAAGAATGGGAAGCCGTTAGATGAAATGTGTTTGCGGCAAGCAAAAATCAAAACAAAAAGCGGACACTAAGACTCAAAGGCTCTAAGGCTCAAAGCTTTTTCTATCAAGGTATTGGATATCTTCTGCTTCTCTTTAAGTCTTTGTGTCTTTCTTCTGTTTTGATTTTGCTTCTCTTTGAGTCTTTGTGCCTTTGTGTCTATCTTCTGTTTTGATTTTGATTCTCTTTGAGTCTTTGTGCCTTTGCGTCTATCTTCTGTTTTGATCAATTAAAACATAAAGCGGACACTAAGACTCTAAGGCTCTAAGTTTTTTCTATCAAAATATGGAATGTCTTCTGCTTCTTTTCGAGTCTTTGTGCCTTTGTGTCTATCTTCTGTTTTGATCAATTAAAACATAAAGCGGACACTAAGTCTCTAAGGCTCTAAGTTTTTTCTATCTTATTATTCGCTTAATCCCATCTTTTATTTTTTCAACATTAAAATAAATTAAGTAGCCCAGGCGTTTATCTGTCAACTTCAAGTGACTTAATACCTGCGCATTCCATAAAGGATTCACATGTTCGACCGCTTTTATTTCACATATTACCAAATCTTCCACAAATACATCAATTCTTAAACCCTCATCGAATATAATACCATCATATTGGATTGGAAGATCAATTTGCCTTAGCGCATTTAAACCTGCTTTCTTCAATTCATGGACAAAGCATATCTCATATATTTTTTCCAGCAACCCCGGGCCCAATGCAGAATGCACTTTATATGCGGAATTAACAATTATTTTTCCAATTTCTTCTTCACTATCACTTAATGGGACTAACTCCTTTTTCATTTCCATTTCAATAAAACTTTTGTTTTTATCATTTAAAACACAAAACGGACTCTAAGTCTCCAACGCTCAAAGTTTTTCCTTTTTAAATCTTGAGTGTCTTCTGCTTCTCTTCGAGTCTTTGAGTCTTTGTGTCTATCTTTTGTTTTGATTTTGCTTCTCTTTGAGTCTTTGTGCCTTTGTGTCTATCTTTTGTTTTGCTTTTCGTTCATTAAACTTTAAGAAATTCACCGGTCACAAGATATCCTTCAACATAATCCCTCACAGAATCCTCCAGCTTCATGCATTCATTTTTGTATCCGGCCTGGCGGAGCTTATTCATGTTAGCTTTACTGTAATACTGGTACTGGTCCTTTATATTATCGGGCATATCTATCCACTCAATTTGCGGCTCTTTGCCAAGCGCTTTAAATACCGCATTCGCCGCATCAAGCCATGTTGCCGCCCTGCCTGAGCCGATATTATAAATTCCTGTGCTGTATTTGCCTTCCCCGTTTATGGGATCAAAGAACAATGTCATATCAACTGCATCCTTCACATAAATAAAGTCCCGCATCTGCTCGCCATCTTTATATTCAGGTTTAAGTGAACGAAAGAGCTTAAGCTTTCCTGTTTCTTTTATCTGGTCATACGCTTTATTCACCATTGAGCGCATACTGCCTTTATGCGTTTCATTGGGACCGAATACATTAAAATATTTCAATCCCGTAAATTTATCAAGCAGCTTGTTTTCTATTACCCACATATCGAACATCTGCTTTGATAAGCCGTATTTATTAAGCGGCTTAAGGTTTGGGATAGTTTCAATATCATCATCAAACCCGTTGGCGCCATCGCCGTAGGTCGCGGCGCTGGAGGCGTAAATATACTTTGCATTATTGCTTAAACACCATTTGCCAAGTGATTTGGAATACTCAACATTATTTTCTATAAGGTATCCCATATTGTTTTCAGTGGTTGAGCTGCACGCGCCCATATGATAAACGGAATCTACTCCGTAATTTATTGCACCTGTTTCAACCTGTTTTAAGAATTTATCTTTTTCAACAAAATCAGTGAATTTCAAACCTTCAAGATTTTGCTTTTTTGTTCCGCCGGTATCTTCATCAACAATAATTATATCCGTAATACCAGATAAATTAAGTTTCCAGCAGATCGCACTGCCAATAAAACCCGCACCGCCTGTAATTATTTTCATAAATGTATTTATTGTTTAGAGTACAAATTTAACGTTTGCTTATGTTTAATTCAATTTATTACATATTTATGCATATTTTTCATTTTTCAGTGGAATTTTAGCTAAGAAATGGTTAAATTCATTTATCTCAATTAACTATTTTTCAACGGAGGAACCATGAAAAAGATATTACTAATTTTATTTACAGCCCTGTTAACATCGGGTTCAATTTACTCACAAAATTGGACTGAAGGTTTTGAAGGCTTAGACTCATTATCCCTGCCTGCTGGCTGGTCAAAATATAACAATGCCAGTTTCCCTATTGATCCAATGACAAACTGGACAGTCAGAGATTCAGGATCAAGTTTACCTGGGTTAAGCACTTCGTTAGCTAAATCTCATTCCGGAATTAAATCCTGCGGCGTTAGCTGGTGGTCAAGCGTAGATACGACCGGTGCACCTTCTACAGTTGCAGATGCTTGGTTAGTTACAAAACGTATTCATGTTTGGGCTGCAGGCGCTTATTTAAGCTATTGGATGACTTTAGGAGGTGGCTCACTTCCTTATCTTGATAGTGTACAAATTTGGATAAGTACAACTGATTCATTGCCAGGCAGTTTCACACATTATATTGAAACTATTGCTGATCGCGGACCATACGGTGAATTCAATCAGAATTTTGTTCCTTTAGATGATTATATCGGTCAGACAGTATGGATTGGCTTCAGATATAATACTGATTGCACTTCTGACGGTTACTTTGCACAGGTAGACGATTTTGAGCTTACAAATCCTGTAATCGGTATAACTCCCATTAGCAATGAAATTCCCCGCTCATTTGAGCTTAAACAAAACTATCCAAATCCGTTTAACCCGGTTACTAATATTGAATTCAGTGTAGCCAAGACAAGAAATGTAAATCTTGTAATATATAATTCAGTTGGTCAATTAGTTGCAACACTTGTTAACCAGGAGTTAAAGCCCGGCACATACAAGTATGATTTCAATGCTTCCGGACTCCCAAGCGGTTCATATTATTACAGGTTAACCGCCGGTGATTTTGTGAAGACAAATAAGATGATTTTAGTAAAATAAGAGCATCATACATTTTTGTTTATTAAAGGACGCTGCAAAAGCGTCCTTTTTTTATGGAAGAAATGAACAATTGGACACGGATAACACTGATGGAGTGGATTAACACTGATAAATATCTGTGAAAATCAGTATGATCAGTCTCATCCGTGTTCTATGACCTCTCCCCCTGCCCCTCTCCTCATGCCTTTTGCTTGACTGCGACACCCCCTGCGGGTGTATCTTGAAAGGAGAGGGGTGTGTTGCTATCAATATTCGGCGACTTGAAGTAATCATAATAGCTGGATATACAGGGTTTGAAATGCCAAAAAAAGTACTTAATCAAACCTCAAAAATGCTTAGTTTTTCAATTGAAACTGACATACATATTAAATATATTTGTTTTTTATAATATTTTACCAAATACATGAATTATAAGAGGCTGAATTATATATTTGCCGGGATAGTACTGCTTATTTCCGCTATCACCTATTTATACACCATGCAGAAGACGCTGTCCTTCTGGGATTGCGGCGAGTTTATCGCATGCGCATACACGCTATCCGTACCGCACCCTCCGGGCGCGCCGTTATGGATACTGCTGGGCAAGCTGGCGACAATGATACCCATAGGATCTAATCCCGCCCTGCGTATGAACGCGCTGGCGGCTATCAGCTCCGCTTTTACGGCGTCATTTTTGTACCTGGTAATTGTCTCGGTTATAAAAGTGTGGAAGAAAGAAATTTCTACCAACTGGGATGCCATAATGATATATTCAGCAGCGGCTATCGGTGCGCTTTCGTTCACGTTCAGTGATGCCGAGTGGTTCAACGCGATGGAATCGGAAGTATACGCATTGGGTACAATGCTTGTAGGTTTATGTATATGGCTGCTTATGCATTGGTGGGAAAAAGCCGATGAAAAAGGCAATGAAAGAATTCTGCTTTTAGTAGCCTTTATAGTTGGTATATCCCTTGGTATTCATTTGCTTGTAGTTCAGGTAATTTTGGTTGCGGGTTTTATTTTTTACTTCAGGAAACACAAATACGAAAGAAAAGGATTTTTAATAGCTGTCGCAATATCAGCGGCGGCGTTTATAGCAGTCTATCCAATCACGGTTATATGGTTCCCAACATGGCTTGGCGGCGATATCAAAGCGTTCAAAATTGAAGATTCAGGCGCAGTTACTTTATTCGCTGCACTTATAGCTCCCGCTTTGATATACGGAATTTACTGGGCTGCCAAAAATAAAAAACAGACCCATGCTATCGCATTTTCAGCAGCATTCCTTGTGATACTTGGTTACACAATTTACGCAGGCGTAATATTAAGGGCACGTGTTGATAATCTGCCTATTGATGAAAATGATCCGAAGAACCTGCCTTCACTTGTATCATACTTAAGCCGTGAGCAGTATGGTGATGCGCCATTCTGGCCCAGAAGGTACTCCCAGGAGCCAATGCATAAAAGAACGTGGGCTATGTACACAAGTGATATGGACTTTATGTGGCGCTACCAGATAAACCAGATGTTCAATCGCTACCTTGGATGGCAGTATATTGGCAGAGAAAGTTATGACCAGGATGTTGGTATCGGGTGGAATGCTTCAGGCGGCACTAAAATGATAATTATAATCGGGCTCAGCGCGCTGCTGCTTGCCTCGATGTATTTCTATTCATCGCAGAAGTACCTGTATAGTTTAATAAGTGTTATACTATTGCTGGTGGTGGGGGCAGCGGGATTCTGGTCCACGGCGTTTAAAGCCATACCGTTCCTTATCGGGCTCTTCGGGCTGTTCTATCATTTCCGGAAGGACTGGAAGCTTGGGCTCACCTTCCTCTGGATGTTCCTGCTTATGGGTGTATTCACCGCGCTTTTCCAAAGGCAGCAGGACCCCCAGCCGAGAGAAAGAGATTACTTCTACACAGGCGCATTCTTTGTTTATTCACTGTGGATAGGTATTGGTATTATGGGAATTATTGAACTCATAAAAGAAAGCCTGCCGAGCATTCAGTTAAACAAGGCGCTATCAGGGGCAGTACTTGTATTAACATTAATACTTGTTCCCGGAATGATGCTTAAAACAAATTTCCATTACAACAACAGGAATGAAAACACCGTTCCGTTTGAATACGCATATAACCTGCTGCAGGGAATTGATAAAGACGCAATATTATTTACCAACGGCGATAACGATACATTCCCCCTTTGGTACCTGCAGGCAGTTGAAGGTTACAGAACTGACGTACGTGTTGTGAATTTGAGTTTGCTTAACACAGACTGGTACGCGCTTGAGATGAAAAACTCTATGCCGTATGGCAGCCTTAAAGTTCCTATCAGCCTGAGTGATGATGAACTGAGAAGAATATCGCCGATTCAATGGGGTGATTTTAAAGTTGTAAATGTATCTGTTCCTGTTTCCGCATATCCTGATTCTTTAAAAGCAAAGAACCAGACCCCCGATAAGCTTACCTGGAGGATGCCTTACACATTCGCCTCAGGGAATGTTAAGGCTGTAAAGGTACAGGACCAGCTGATGTTTGATATCATTAAAACAAACAACTGGCAGAGACCCATTTATTTTTCAGCAACAGTTACAGAAGATAATTACATAGGGCTGGAAGAATACGCAGTACAGGAAGGTATGGCAAAAAGAGTTGTACCGTTCAAACCCGAAGTCCCCACCCAGTTCAGGGTAAACGTTGATAAAATGTGGAAGAACTTCATGGAAACACCTGCAGGATATTCAAAAACTCCGCAGGATGGTTATTTCTTCACAAATTTCCAAAACCCGGATATCTTCTTTAACCAGGTTGAAACCAACGCTGTGCAGAGTTACCGCACACAGTACCTGCAGTTTGCCTATGAATTTGTGAATGCCGGCGATAAAGCAAGGACGAACCAGGTGCTTGACAGAATGGAAGCGCTCTTTCCGAGAAGTATTGTGCCTTATGACTACAGGATATTATATGATGTTTGTATGCAGTATTTGAAAGCCGATAACATAGCTAAATTTAATGAGCTTTCACCTTCGGTTGAAAAAGACGCGCTTGACGCGCTGGCAAAGAACCCGAATGACATACAGTCATTCTGGAATCCGTACAAGCTTCTGCTTGATATTTACGAAGCCAGAAGCGATTACGCCAAAGCGCTTGATATACTCTACAAGCTTGATAGAGTTTCGCCTAATAACCCCGAAGTTAAAGCAAAGATAGAATCTTTGAAACTGAGACAGCAGGGAAAGTAAAATAAAAATTTACGGCGGCAGTGTAAGGACATGTTATTTTTGTTCATACCTGCCGCGTTTTTTTAAAAGTAATCTTCATTTATTGAGCCAGAAAAAACAGGTAAAAAAAGCACAGGTCAAATCACAAAAATCCACGGCCGCGCCGGATATAAAGGTTTTCGGCTTAATAGGCCTTGGGCTCCTTGCGGTAATATTGTATTATTACTCCAAAACATTTGATTTCATTCAGGATGATTCATTTATTACCTACAGGTATGTTAAGAATTTTACCGAAGGCAACGGGCTTGTGTTTAATATCGGCGAGCGGGTTGAAGGCTACACATGCTTTTTGTGGGTTGTGCTTCTTGCGGGCGTTAAATCACTTGGCTTCAATTTTATTTCAGCTTCACAGGTGCTGGGTATAATTTCATCCATGCTTACCCTTTTATTCACATATTTAATCTCCTCAAAGATCTTCACAAAGAATAACGGAGCATTCTATAACCTGGTTTTCACACTTGGAGCAAGTGTTATGCTTGCAGCAAACGGCTCGTTTGCGTACTGGGCAGTAAGCGGAATGGAAACGGGACTCTTCGGGTGTCTTATCACGCTTGGAATATATCTGTACCTGCGTGAGATAAAAGATCATTCAGACTCCTTCCCTATTTCATCAATAGTGTTTTTATTCGCTTCGCTTACAAGACCCGAAGGCAACCTGATATTCGCGGTCACAGTATTGCATAAGATCATCATAACTTTTAAGCAGAATAAAACCGCTGGTATAAATCCGTTAAAAAAGTTTACCGATAAGAATAATCTGATCTGGTTGGGTTTGTATTTTGCTCCGGCGCTCATTTATATGATATGGCGCTATTCATATTACGGTTACCTGCTGCCAAATACATTTTACGCAAAAACAGGTTCATCGCTTGAGTATTTTTCCACCGGATTTGATTACACCTGGACCTTCCTGAAATCATACGGTTTCTACGGACTGTTTTTGCTGATCGGGCTTTACACCTTAACTTCAAAAGAGAGGTTTTACAACTATCTTTATTTGGTAATGATATTTGTTGTCTTCACAATATATGTAATATTCGTTGGCGGTGATGTGCTTCGCCCCAACCGTTTCTTCGTTCCTGTAATGCCGGTGTTCTTTATCCTTGTGCAGGAAGGGCTTGCGATGCTGACCGCACTGTTTGATAAAAAACGCGAAATGGCAACCGGCGCAGTTGTTGGGCTGATATTTATTGGCGGATTTACATATTATACATATAATAACGAAGCCGAAACCATTAAAGGCTACGCTGATCTTGAAAAGGGTCTTGTGGAAAAAATGAAAATTACCGCTGGCTGGCTGAAGAACAAACAAACACAAAGCGGCAAGCCGCTTACAGTTGCGGCTACTACAATTGGCGCAATTTCGTATTACTCTGAAGTAACATTAATTGATATGCTTGGGCTGACCGATAAGGAAGTTGCACATAATCCAAAGCCGATACCTGAAATATCAAGCAAGGATGTTGGCTGGAGGGAGCGTAATTATAATGTTGAGTACATTATGAGCCGCAAGCCTGACTACATTTATTTTTCAACGGGTATAAAGCCCAGTGCGTATGCTGAGCGCGGATTATTCACAAGCCATGTATTCATGCAATATTACTATCCATATTATTTCACTTTGCGTGAAGCCAATTTTACAGATGTTATGTATAAGCGCAAGAATGACCAGGAAGTAGCCGAGAGCAGACCCTTGATTGCAAATGACATATATCAGCAATCATTTGTTAATTTTTATACCCAGGCAATGAACACGCAGAAGGATAAAAGCAAATTACAGGAAGCTATAAGCCTTTATCGTAAGGCAATTGATATAGGTCCCGCAGGCTGGGGTACCCCATACCAGATGATCGGTGAGCTTTACCTGCAGCTAAAAGATAATGAAAAGGCTTATGAAAATTTCAAAATGGCTGTAACTATTGATGATTACAACGTGATGGCGCATTACTATCTGTACCAGATGTACGCTGAAAAGAACGATACAGCCAACGCTTTGAACAATTTAGATAAAATAAGAAAATACGCACCGGAGATGCTAAGCAGGTAAATATATGGCACTGTTAAACGATATTAAGATATACTTTAAAATGATGTTCAATTATAAACCCAAAACTTTCTGGAATGAGCTCTTAACGAACTCATTTGACCTAAAAGGGGTGGGACACTTCAGGATGAGCAATGAAGAGAACCTTAAGATGTACGAAGAGAAGAAGGCTATCTTAGCCGGCGAAATGAAAAAAGCTGGGATCGAGATTACTCCGGAAATGGCTATTGTTGAAATAGGAATAGGTGTTGGCTACTGGACTGATTATTTTAATTCATTGGGTGCAAAAATATACACAGGCAATGATATTGCCGAAATATCAATTATCAATTTACAGAAAAAATACCCGCAGTACGAGTTTATTCACGGTGATATAAGCGAAGTCAGGCTGCCTGAGGGTAAATTCGATTTGGGTGTTATGATAGATGTAACACAGCATATCACCGATGATGAACGCTTTAATAAGGCGATGGATAACCTGTGGCGCTCGCTTAAAAGCAGGGCTAAGCTTATTATTACAATGTGGGACCCCGAAAAGAATGTATACCTATCAAATAAACTAAGACTTAACAGGATTGAAAAGCCCCGCGGTTTGGACTGGTACCAGAAAATATACGGCAACGCTGAAGTATTAAGCAGGGTTGATTTTAATGATAAATTCCTGGTAATATTTAACAAGCCCTAAAGGCTTTAGAGATGCTGTAATTTAACTTTAAACTTATTTAACAGAATATGAGAATATTAATAAACGCATTATCCGGTATTGGTGATGCATTAATGTTCTCACCTGCTTTAGCCCTGATGAAACGCCACTCACCCGAAAGCAATATAGATATTGCGGTTATGTTCAAACCGGTCGAAGACCTGTTCAGGAAAAATCCGTATGTGGATAATGTATATTTCATAGATTTCCTCAAGCAATCGAAGCTTAAATCGCTCAAACAAACTCTTGCGCTGCGTAAAAATAACTATGACGCTTCAATAAATGTGTACCCTTCCAACAGGCGGGAGTATAACATGGTGCAGTACCTTGAAGGTGCTAAAGTTAAGATAGCCCACAGGTATTTGCACTATTCAAAATCAAACTGGGATTTCCTTAACAATAAACTCATTCAGGAAGTTAAGGACAGGCATAATGTAATCGAAAATTTTGAGCTGGCAAAAACTGTTTTCCCCAATATACGGGAAGAAGAGCTTGGTGGTCTGGAAATTTACTTAACTAAGGATGACGCAGCATTTGCTGAGAAATATTTCAATGATAACGATCTAAACCGCAGGTTAGTAGTCGGATTCCATGCAGGTTCAGCTACATTTAAAGGACATATCAACAAACGCTGGTCTGCTATAAAATACGGTTCACTCGCAAGGCAGCTAGCTGAGCGTTACCACGCGAAGATACTGCTATTTGGCACTGAAACAGACGTGAATGAAATGATACAAACCCTTGGCGGCAGTAATGTACTTATTCCTAAAACAGGTAATTTAATGCAATCGCTTGCGCTGATGGAAAAATGCGGAATGTTCGTAAGCAATGATTCAGCCCTGATGCATATGGCGGCTGGTCTAGCCATACCACAAGTAGCAATATTCGCTTACACAAATTACAGGGAGCTGCACCCGTGGCAAAACAGGCATATAATAGTGCGGACAGAGCTTGACTGCTCACCGTGTTTTTTTAATTCACCAAAGCCTGTTAAATGCATTTACACGGGCAAAGATGAATTCAAATGTATTAAGTTAGTTGAAGTAAGCGATGTAATGGATGCCTGCGAAGCGTTAATCGAAGAAATTCCACGTAATGTTGAACCTTGAAATTGTGTTTAAGAATCCTCCCCTATCCATAAAAGGATAAACTCCCGTATTATAAACGATCCTATCCAGAATATTTTCAAGCGTTAAACCAAAAGTAGCTTTACCGATCTTGCCGATGATGTAGAAATCTAATGTGGCGTTGGCTAATATCCTTTGATTATTGGAATAAATAACGCTATGGTAATCAGACCAATATCGTGAGTTCAGACCTATCTTATATTCCAGTTTGTTTTTGAAAGCTACATCAACCCATGCAAGAGAAATATTTCCGTAATGCTTGGGGGAATATATCCTGTTTTCACCGGAAGCCCGGTCAAATTTTTCAGGAACAAAATTAAAAGTATACAAACCGTCGATTTCAAACTTGAATAGTCTGAGTTTAAGATGATTATTTATTCCTTTATGAATATAGCTGCCCGTATTATAATAATAAAATTCGCTTGATACGCTATTATGCCCAAACTTCAAATCTGCTTTGAGTGAGCTGTAATCATATTTTGTATTATATAGACCGCAAAGGTCAATTCTATTTGCGCTGTCAATCTTCATCGAATACTTTGCACTGATACCATAAAAATAATTCAGAGTATTGAATGACCCCGTTAGGTAACCTCTGAAATAACCTGATAACAGTATGTTTCTGTAATTCATACCCAGATCTTCAATAAAATACAAATAATTTTTGTTGGGATTTCCTGATGAAAGAATAGTCATTATTGGGTCTATGTAAGTACGATTAATAACGACGTAATTGTATTCAATTTCCGAGCTCGAAGTCAAATTGATCCCTTTGGAAGGCGTGAAGTGTAGTTTCTCCTGCAGTTTTGCTCCGTAATTTATCCATTGCTCATTATAACGGATATATATCCCGTTAGGATTCGATCTGTTCTCTTCATCCCTGTACTTGAGGAATGAATTGCTTACGTAAAATTGCAATTTTGTGAATGAACTTTTACCCGCAAGAAATACCGTACCAATATCAACATCAAATCTTTCTTTGATCTCGTATGCATCGCTGTTGTTTACTATTGCATCGGCCGCATCAAACAACGCGTTTTTATCACCCAGATTAACTGTATCAGCATTTATTCCTTCATTCAGCCCTTTCTGGATATGAGCATAATTTACATTCGCAAAGAAATTCAGTTTATTTGAAGGAGCAAAATTCAGGTTAAATCTCCCCAGCCATTTATCAAAATCACTGTTTGTGTAATGTCCGTCGTATGAGTGTTTCGTAATACCGAAATTGAAATTGAGCTTTCTGAAAAAATTCTGATGGAAATTAGCGTCAAGATACAGATTCTCGTACCTATCCTGGTAAAAGCTCATTTCAGTGTAGGGTCTGAACTGGAACAGCTCGCGCTGAATTACATTTATGCTGTTAGCGTAACCGTAAACATTGTTCCCAAATCCATTAGAAAGCTCTATTTCCGAAATTTCATTTCTTGAAAGCAGGTTCCAGTCAACAGTGCCGTTAATCATATCGTTAATGGGTCTGCCATGCCTGAATACTCCGTTATATGTGTAAAGAAACTGGTTAAAGCTCAGCGGATTCAGTTGCCCTACATCCATAGTATACTGGTAATAACCCGGTATATAATTGAATATATCCTCAAGTGATTTTGCGGGATACCACAAAAATCTGCGGCGTGTTAATGTATCTGGGGTGGATTTATTTATATACTGGTAATTATGATCGGCTAGAATAAAATTCTGAACGTAGACGGTATCTTTAGGGTCAACAGGTTTTATAACGGGTTTATTAGTATCCTGCGCAAAGGCAAAGAAATTAACTGAGATCAAAAATAGAATTGCCGTAATAATATTTTTAATAAATGATTTCAATTATTTCCAATAATGTTTTTTAAAATTCTAGTACTATCTATAAAGATTCCTGCTTTCGCAGGAATGACAAAAATGTTGGTATTGCGCTTGCCTGCCTGACTTCTGTTATCGTTGACTGACGCAAGATTACTAACTTTTAAGCCTGAATTACACCATCTATCATTTTCAGCGTGCGGTCAGTCATTTCAGCGAATTTTTCATTATGAGTTACAATTACAAATGTCTGGTTATACTTTTTGCGCAGGTCAAATATCAGGTGCATAACTTCATCGCTGTTTTTTGTATCCAGATTACCTGTTGGCTCATCAGCAAGTATTACCTTGGGTGAATTTATCAGCGCTCTTGCAATAGCCACTCTTTGCGCCTCACCGCCTGAGAGCTCCGACGGCTTGTGCTCAAGCCTGCTGCCAAGTCCTACTTCGGTGAGCAGTTCCTTAGCCTTAGGTTCTGCCTGTTTCATTGTTTTGCCGGCTATCATTGCCGCAAGGCATACATTTTCAATGGCGCTGAATTCGGGCAGCAGGTGGTGGAACTGGAACACGAAACCAATACGTGTATTCCTGAACCTTGCCAGGTCATTGCTGCTTAAGCGGAAGACGTCTTCGCCGTCAAATATTACATTGCCTTCAGAGGGTTTATCTAGCGTGCCCATAATATGCAAAAGTGTACTTTTACCCGCACCCGAGGGTCCGACTATAGTTACAATTTCCCCTTCAAATATTTCAGTATCAATCCCCTTTAAAACCTTCAGTTTCTCGGTCTTTGATACCTGGTACTCTTTGGTTAATCCTGTAGTTTTAATTATTACTTTTCTTGCTGTATCCAATATTATCTTCTATATCTGCTTAATTCGTTTTCCAAAGTTTATTTCCGACTTATGCTGCTTTTGTTTCTTTGCTATCTGAAATCTGTTATCTGTTATATGCTATTTGGTATTTGATATTTGATATTTGTTAATTGCTAATTGATCATTACTAATTGCTAATTACTATCTATTCCCACCTGATCGCCTTGATCGGCTCCTGCCTTGCGGCACGCAGTGCCGGGTAAAGCGATGCGGCGACTGATATCAGCAATGCGCAAATTGCCACATAGATAAAATCAGTATAGCGAATATCTATCGGCAATGCGTCAATTGAGTAAACCATTCCATCCAGCGGATAGAATTTGAAATTTATCTGTGCCAGGCATATTGCCAGTCCCAATATTGAACCTAATATCGTACCGTATATTCCTATAAGGATCCCTTCAAACATAAATATCTTCATAATGCCTGAGTTCTTTGTACCCATAGCTTTTAGTATGCCTATATCACGCTTCTTTTCAATTACAGTCATAGTCAGCGAGCCAACTATGCTGAATGACGCAACAGCTATTATCAATGAAAGCACAATAAATGCAGTCCAGCGTTCTACTTTCATAACAGAATACAGGTCTTCGTGCATATTGTACCATGTATTTATCCTGTAACCCGTTCCAAGTGAGCCCTGCAGCTTTTCTTTAACATTTTCTGAATTATCGATATTTTCAATTCTGAATTCAACACCGTTTACACTGTTCTTAAGGTCATACAAACTTTGCGATTTTGGAACAGATATAAATGAATACAGTTTATCATAATCACGGTTATTTGCGTCAAATATTCCCCGAACAATGAATTTTTGCGTTTTTGGGGTTACTATCTGGGTCAGTGCTTTTTCCATCCCAACCGGACTCATAACAGTAATGGTATCCAGCACTCTTGCTTCAAGCTTCGCTGCAAGGCTGTTGCCTAATACAATTCCGCCAAATTCATCGTTATCTCTGAATTCAAAATCACCCAGAGTTGTTTTTTCTTTTACGTCCGAGAGTCCCGATATTTTTTTATCATCCACACCCTTAACAAAAGCAACAATATTATTTTTCTTGGTTGAAATTACCCCTTTGTTTATTGTGAAGGGAGCGATCTCAGTTACTTTTGTTTCAGATGATATTTTTTTAATAAGTGAGCTGTAATCTTCAACGGTTTTACCGGAGTCAGCTTCAACTCTTAGATGAGGATCAAACCCCGTTAATGTATCAAGCTGGAATTTATTGAAACCGTTGAACACTGAGAGCATAACCAGAAGCGCGGTAACGCCCACAGTTAGTCCAATAACGGAAATAAAAGTAATAACAGTAATGAACTGCACTTTCCTTTTTGAAAGGAGGTATCTTCCCGCAATAAATCTTTCGAACATCAAATTATTCTATTACTGTTATAAGTTCAAAGATAAAAACTATTCATCAAATACAAGAATCGGTTCCCTGTAAAGCCTCACTTTTTTGGAATCAATTTTATGCTGAATGTACTTTTCAAGCTCAATATTACGCTTATCAATATTTTCATCGGTTTTCAGCGCGTCAACAAGTATCTTAATATGCAAAACCCTGTTGGGTATCATGTGCCTGGATATTCCCGCAGGCAGTTTCTGCTTCAGATCTGCAATTGCAATTATATCTTCCTTTGCAAGATCCGGGAATACGAAAAGCAGTCCTTCATCCGGCGAGAGATCTCCTACATTGGCAATATCAGTATCACTATCAATTCTTGTGTAGCTGAAGTTGCGCTCATAATACCTGTTAAGAAGTGATAGTGAAGCAAGCCTTGTCTCCAGAACTTCGCTTAACATTATAGATGCGGCGCACCCGTCTGTTGAAAGAACGATAAGCTCATTATTGCTTTGGGGCTTTCTTTTTTTAAGCAGCATTGTAAAGGTCATACCGCTTTCGATGCAGAAAAGCTCAAGCTCTTTAATAGTCATAAAGCTTACAAAATGGTACCATGATTTAAGTACCACGCTGCTGCTGGTATAATCAACCAGCTGTGCCAGTATTGCCTTACAGCCTATTTGCCTTAAAGCTTCAAACCTGTTAGCGCCATCTATTAATATATACTTATCATTAATATACGCTACAATTAACGGGTTATACAATACATTTTCATCGTTAAACCGCTCTATAAGTCTGCCTGAACGGTTATCTTCGCATTCTTCATGCAGTGCAACGGTATTTGAAGGCAAAAGTTTGAGCTCAAACTTTTCCCCGGCGAGGATGGACATAATTTTTTGATCGGTTAAATATAAAAATGCAATATAACAATCATATTCGTTGTTTTCTGTATAAAGAATAATCCTATTATTTGATAATATATTAACAACAGTTTTGGCTTCATGTTTAGCTATGATCAGAATCCCGTAGGGATTCCACATTTATAGTTAATTTAATTTAATGTTAAACGATGCCGTAGGTATCGCACGTAAATATTGCGCTTTTAGCCGAACAATGTGCGACACCTATGGTGTCGTAAATTACTCTCACCTTAATTATAAATGTTTGACGCCTACGGCGTCAATCAAAAGTTGAAGTCTCTTTCTCATAATAAAGTTGATATATAATTAGATCTTTACATTTGTACTGCATTTGAAAATAAAAAAAAGCTGCAGGAACATATATTGGTTCCTCAGCCTTTGAGAATTTTTCAATAAAATAATATTCTATAACGAGAAGTTGAGCCCGCCGGAAACTCCCCACGTACCTGCCTCTTCGAGTCCGTATGAACCGCCAAGAGACATACCGATCTTTTTGGAAAGCACAAATCCAATGCCGCTGTATACGCTGTGCGAGTTATAATTCAGCCTGGTATTTCTTGAAAATGAATACCCGGCATACATAGATATTTTTTTGGTAATATCAACAGAGGGGCCGCCTGAAATTACAATTTCAGGCTCAAACCTGTAATCATAACTGCTCTTGGCGCTGTCAATCTGATTCTGGATAACAGCAGGATATTTTTTTGTACTGGGAAAATCTCTGCGCTGCAGCAAGTTCACTTCAAAACTAAGGTCATATCCAAAATTTCCTTTTACAAATCCCTGTGCCAAACCAAAATACAGATCAACTTTGCCTGTCCCCAGTTCATTGGTTGAACTTGCTGTGGGAATTTTGACTATCGTCTGTACGCCATGAATGAAATAATCCGATTCAAGGAATGAGTATTTAAGTCCTAAGTATGAATCGCCTACCCCGCTGATCTTGCTGCCGGAAAAATTATATGACTGAGTAAACGGAGAAATACCGGCTGAGAGCTCAAAATTATCAGTTACACCGTAACTTAGCGACAAAGGTACATCAATTACCTCATCACTGTACGAGACTCCAATTGAAAGGAATGTTTTTCCCTTTTCTGAAGTAAACGCATCCACACCATAACCCGGTCTGTTTGCGCTTAAAAGATATGAATATGCTGTCTGCCCCAGTATATCAAGCAGACGGTTATTGCCGCCTCTTCGCTGAGAGAAAACATTTGAGCTTAAGAGTAAAATTAACAGTAAAACCAGGAGAGATCTATTGAATGCTTTCATTGTATATGAATAAATAAAAAACGGGCATAAAAATTATGCCCGTATTTGAGGTTATAGAGTAATCTTTATTTACTTGTAATTTCCACTTCGTTTGATGCAATTACAGTGCCGTCTTTTTTAAGACAGCTTACCTTGTATTTGCCGGGCTCTTTGAACTCTACATCATCAAAGTGGATATAATCCCAGCTTGACTGCACCGTGAACGGGAATGTTTCAACCGGCTTTCCGGTAGCAACATCGGTAACATTAACATCAACAGATGTAACCCCGATGGGCTTGGAGAGCTTCAACATTACAGTCAAAGTTCCGGTAGTAAATTTTGTACCTTCGCCAATTTCTTTTGTCGTGTATTTTTCGCAGAAATACAGCCTGTCTCCGCCTGTCAGATTCTGAAGCTTAGAGCAGGATACTACCACTAAAAATAAGACAGCAAAAGCGGCGAAAAGTTTAACCTTGTTCATATTGTCTCCTTTGTGTTTTCCCCTTTAGGAATTAATAATGTAAAAATAATGAAATATCATAAAATATAAAAGATTCTATTTATCACGCAAATCCATGTATTTCAGGCCGTCAACATCGCCCCAAAGTCCCCGCTTTTTTTCACGCGCTTCGGTTTCAGCTTCAATGAACTCGCTCTGTTTTGAAACGTTGAACTTCCTGTAAGCGTTGGCGTAGCCTTCTTCAACAATTTTCAGGTTTACAAATGTACCATCTTCCAGGTACACATATCTCAGCAGCCTGCCGTATTTATCCTTATCATCACCTTTGGCATCAGGCTCAAGCATAACTTTCTTTCCGCCTATGAGTCTTGTAGTGAAATCCGAGGATAAAGTTCCAAGCTTTTTAATCGTTTCCTTATCTTTACCTGTTCGTTCGGAATCGCGGTCAAATTTATCGGATGACCATTTTTCAGGAGTATCAATTCCGAGCATTCTTACCTTTTCACTTTTACCGTTAATTTCAATTTCGAATGTATCCCCATCAAACACTTTCTTAACAAGGTATGACCTGTTATCCTTAGAGTTCTTTTGGTCCAGCTTAGGAATGATATACTTCCAGCCAAAATATGCAAGTAATGCCAATACCGCAACTGTGGATACTGTTTTAAAGGTGAGTTTAATTAATGACTTCAATTAATCTGGTTTTAATTTCAGGTTTTACTTTTGATATTTTGATACCTTTTTGAAGCATTTTTTTTGTTGAGCTTACCTGCACATCGGTTTCACCATAAATTCTGCAAATTATATCATCTTTATTCACTTTGTCACCAATTTTTTTATCAAGCAGTACAGCAGATGAATAATCAATTTTATCTTCAACAGTTTTTCTGCCGCAGCCAAGATTTACAGCAGCAAGTCCGAAAGTAAGTGCATCAAGCTTAGAAACGTATCCGTCATCTTTTGACCTGATAACTTCTGTAAATTTTGCCTCAGGGTAAAGTGAAGTATTTTTGATGAATTTAATATCACCACCCTGTAATTTGACAAGAGAAATAAATTTATCAAAACACTCACCGTTCAGCAGTTTTTCACTTGATGCAATTATCCCTTCTTCAAAAGTTTTTGTTTTGCCTGCTACAAGAAGCATAGCAGAGGCAAGCAGCAGAACAATATCAACCAGGTCTTTAGATTGCGGTGATTTATTTATTGCAGGATCCATTATTTCGATGCATTCTTTTATTTCGGACCAATTACCTATAGCGTAACCAAGGGGTGAGCTCATATCGGTAAGTACCGCAATCGCTCTTTGTCCGAAATCCTTTGAGGTCTTAAGCAGCTTTGATGCAAGCTCTTTGGATTTTTCATACGTTGGCAAAGTCGAACCGTTCCCTACCTTTACATCATATACGATCCCTTCAGAGCCTTCGGCTATTTTTTTGCTGGTAATGCTGGCGGTTATGAGTCCAACATTTTCAACAGTACCTGTAACATCCCTAAGCGCGTATATTTTTTTATCCGCGGGTGTCAATTCATCCGTCTGCCCAATCATGCAAACATTCAGCTTCTCCAGGTTTGCTATAAATTCTTTTATGCTTAGATGCACATTGAAACCCGGTATTGATTCCAGCTTATCAAGTGTTCCGCCTGTGTGTCCGAGGCCCCTGCCGGACATCATAGGTACAACAACATCAAAACATGCAACCAGCGGAGCAAGAATAATTGATGTTTTATCACCTACGCCGCCGGTCGAGTGCTTATCTACCTTAGGCTTCTTTATATGTGAAAGGTCAACCCTTGCACCTGAATTTATGAAGGCTTTTACAAAGCCAAGGGTTTCAGCGTCATTTAATCCCCTGAAATAAATTGCCATAAGCAGGGCCGATTTCTGGTAATCGGGAATTTTGCCCTTAACATAGTGAGAAATGAAGTAGTTAATTTCTTCTTCTGTTAAAACTTCGCCGTTTCGTTTCTTTTTTATTATTTCTACCGCGTTCATATTACAAATATATGATTTTGAGATGTTATTTATTGCCAAAAATTCAGTATTATTTACATGATAATGAACATAGCAGTAGCCGTAATTTTCAGTTACTTTTGGTTAGAAAACTACCTATTGAAAAACACCCGATTTAATGTTATCTTACACTAATATACTTATCTATTCTGATCAAAAGCCCGGCTTAAAGGAGGATTAATCCGATAATTTTTTGATCAAATCCAATTAATGATATTTTTATAAACTAAATTAATTTTGTATGAAATTTTTATTTTCGTTAGTACTTTGCGTATTAGCCTTCACAGGTTCAGTTTTTTCAAATGGCAGCATGTGGCAGGATGTTCAGCCGGGAAGTTTTCCGGTGAAGGGAACAGTTTATCTTGCGCCTGTTTCGTTCAGGACTGTTCAGCTTAACAGGGCAGAACTTTTGAACCTGCTTAGAACTGCACCAATGGAATCAGCAGTAAGAGTAAAGAACTCGAACACAATAATATCACTCCCGATGCCAAACGGTACTATGGCAAAATTCAGGTTTGTTGAATCGCCTGTTATGGCACCTGAGCTAGCGGCTCAGTACCCGGAAATCAGAACTTATCTTGGCCAGGGCATTGATGACCCTAATGCGGTTATAAGGTTTGATAACACTCCTCTTGGATTTCACGCCATGGTTCTAACTCCTAACGGTTCTGTGTTTATTGACCCGTTCAGCTTGAATGAAACTGAATATTACATGTCATATTACAGGGATGACTTCCGCCCGGCTATAGAAAAGAATTTTGTTTGCCTTACAGAAACTGATTCAAACCCGCCTGTTTACAGTAATATTGTAAGCAGAACAGGTGAACAGCTAAGAACATACAGGCTTGCAGTTGCCGCAACAGGTGAATATACAACTTTGCTTGGCGGTCAGGTAGCTACGCTTGCAAACATAAACACCACAGTTAACAGAATAACAGGCGTCTATGAAACTGATATGGCAGTAAGACTTGTACTGATTGCCAACGAAATGGATATTATTTATACCAACGGAGGCTCTGATCCATATACAAACAACAACGGAAGCGCATTGCTGAGCGAAAACCAGAATAACCTGGATAACGTAATTGGCAATGCAAACTACGATATCGGGCATGTTTTTAGTACTGGCGGTTTCGGCGGTATTGCGGGACTTTCAGTAGTATGCGTAACAGGAAATAAAGGCAGAGGCGCAACGGGGTCAACATCACCATTCGGTGACCCGTGGGCAATTGATTATGTAGCACACGAAATGGGACACCAGTTTTCAGGTAACCATACACAGAATAATACAAGCTGTAACGCGAATCCGCCGACTGCATGGGAGCCCGGCAGCGGAATAACAATTATGGGCTATGCCGGCGTTTGCGCGCCAAATCTTGCAAACAACAGTATTCCTTATTTACACGGCGGTAATCTGTTTGTAGAAATGCTTCCTTTCACTCAGTTCGGCAACGGTAATACCTGCCCTGTTACAACAAATACAGGCAACAATGCACCGGTAGTAACAATGCCGGCAGCCGGGTGGACAATACCGAAATCAACACCGTTCAGTTTGACAGGCTCAGCAACTGATCCGAACAGCGACCCGTTGACATACTCATGGGAGCAGACCAATACCGGTCCGCAGGGTCACCCGAATTCACCCTCGGGTAATGCACCTATTTTCAGACCGTTTTCACCAGTTACTAACGGGACAAGGGTTTTCCCGAAACTCTCAGATATATTAAACAACACACAGACACTTGGCGAATTGCTGCCTACTTATGACAGGATGCTGAAATTCAGGCTGACAGTCAGAGATAACCGCGCTGGCGGCGGCGGAGTTGCTTCGGAAGAAATAGTATTTTTCGCAACAGGCACGGCAGGTCCGTTCCTTGTTACATATCCAAATACAAATGTAACGATAGGCGGCAACCAAAGCGTTACATGGGATGTTGCCAATACAACTGCAGCGCCGGTTAACTGCGCTAATGTAAAAATAACGCTTTCAACCGATGGCGGAAACACATTCCCCACAGTACTTGCTGCAAACACCCCAAATGACGGCACAGAAGTTGTGACCTTCCCGGCAATTGAGAACACTACTGCAAGAATAAAGATTGAAGCAATTGATAATATCTTCTTTGATATGTCAAATGCTAATTTCACTATCACGGCATCTATAGGTATTCAGCCAAACCAGAACGGAACACCGGTTGAATTCGGGTTATCACAGAATTTCCCGAATCCGTTCAACCCCGTTACAATCTTAAGCTTTGCACTTCCGAAGAAATCGGCGGTAACACTGAAAGTTTATGATGCTTTAGGCAGAGAAACAGCAGTATTGATAAATAACGAAATAAGAACTGAAGGCTATTATAATTATGAATTTGACGCTTCAAGGCTCCCAAGCGGTATTTACTATTACAGAATAGAGGCCGGTGATTTCGTTGATTCAAAGAAAATGATATTGATTAAGTAATCAATAAATTAATTTCTGTTTTACTAACCCCGGTCTAAAGCCGGGGTTTTTTATTAATTATGTTGGATTTTTTCAGTATATTGCATGTTATTTGCATTGAATATTTCCTAAATATTGGACATATTTGGTCTTATTTAATTTTAGAAATACAGATTGATACAGCCGGAAATTTCAGAAAACATTAAGTCAGTGGCCGATATGAAGATCGGCGATACAGCTCTTATCACATCAGTAGGTGATGACTGCCTTGACGTGCATTGCCATTGCTTAAGGCTTATGGAACTGGGTTTTACACCCGGGCAGGAAGTAACAGTTATGGCAAAGTCGCCTTTTAAAGATCCCGTTGCGGTTTCTGTGCGCGGTACAATAATTGCTTTAAGAAAAAGCGAAGCGGAATGTATTAAGATAAACTGATAAATGGCTTTAACCGTTAAAGAAAAAGATTGTCATACAGATTCCCTTAAGGATATATCTAAAGAAAATAATTTACCTGTAATAGCGCTGGTTGGTATGCCTAATTCAGGCAAAACAACTCTGTTTAATACCTTAACCGGCTCAAATTTTAAAACATCCAACTATCCCGGCGCAACAGTTGAGTACTCAATAGGCAGACTTGTTAACAAGTACAATTTTGCGGCTTATGTTATGGATTCACCCGGCATTATCAGTCTAAACCCCGGCTCACCTGATGAAGATGTAACAGTTGACGGCATTTTTAATCACCCGAAATTCGGGATTCCCGACGTGGTCATTGTAAGCTGTGATGCCACGCAGCTTTCCAGACAGCTGTTCCTTGTGAAGCAGGTTATAAATGCGGGCTTTAAGGCAATTGTTGCATTAACTATGAATGATCTGCTGGATAAGAAAGAACTTGAAGTAAATGCAGAAAAACTTTTGGGAATTCTTAACACTCCTGTTGTAAAAATTAACAGCGCGGCAAAACTTGGTATCGATGCTCTCATCAGCTTTTCTCAGGAACTTTATTTTTCTGATAAGTCAGCGGGATTTAAATCTTCTATTCATAAACCCGAGATCCCTTCAATTGAAGAAGTAGCTCAGTTATATGACTACACTGAAACTACTGAGCGCGAAGTAATTGAACATAAGAACAATAAGCTTGATCTTGATGAAATCAATAAAAAGAATTTCCACTCACTTTCAAGAACTCCGGATAGAAATTCCATGAAACTGGATAAGGTATTTCTCCATCCTTTGTGGGGAATATTAATATTTATCATTTCGATGGGTGTGATATTCACTTCGATCTTCTGGATAGCGCAGCCTTTAATGGATCTTATTGATGCAGGTTTCAGCAGCCTATCCGCGCTGGTATCTGAATCACTGCCGGCTGATACATGGTATAACAGTCTTATTACAAACGGCATAATAAACGGCTTCGGTTCTGTAATGATATTTGTCCCGCAAATTGTGATATTATTTATTTTACTTGGACTCCTTGAAGATACCGGTTACCTTGCAAGAGCTGCAATGCTGATAGATAAACCACTGAGTAAATTCGGGCTCAACGGCAGGTCATTTATACCGATGCTCTCAGGTTACGCCTGTGCAATACCGGCAATGATGGCAGCCAGAACGATTTCCAACAGGCGTGAGCGCTTCCTTACAATTATGATAATCCCGCTTATGAGCTGCAGCGCAAGACTGCCTGTTTACGCGATGCTGCTGGCGTTTGTAGTTCCCCCGGATAAACCCTGGATTGCGGGTATTGGATTGGGGGCGCTGTATTTATTCAGCTTGATATCCGGAGCAGTAACAGCGGGTATTATAAGTAAATTCAAAAAGACTGAAGAAAAATCAACTTTTATGCTTGAGCTTCCCCCCTACCGCGTTCCCGTATTCAGGCATATTTTTAAGAATACATATTACAAAGCTTTGGTGTATGTTAAGCAGGCGGGACCAATTATCATATTATTTTCGCTATTGTTATGGGCATTGACTTACTTCCCTAACGTTGATCCTGTTCTGCCTGCTGAAAGAACCGCAGGGCTTAGTGATGAGCAGGTATCGCATCTTGTGGAATCCGAAAGGCTGAACACATCATATGCCGCAATGGTTGGCAAGAATGTATTTGAACCTGTATTAAAACCGCTTGGGTGGGATTGGCGCATTGGAGTATCGCTGATATCAGCATTTGCCGCCCGCGAGATATTTGTAAGCGCGATGGCTATTACATTTAACATTACCGAAAGTGAAGATGATGAAGATAATTTCCAGCAGTCAATATTAGGCTCAATGCGTGAGGCAAGATCTCCTGACGGCACTAAACCGCTGTTTACAACAGCTTCCACGATTGCATTGATAATCTATTTTATGTTCGCAATGCAATGCCTATCGACAGTCGCGGTAGCCCGCAAGGAAACGGGCTCATGGAAGATTCCCCTATTGCAGATAGGCATTTACACCGTTATGGCATATGTGCTGGCATTTGTTACATACCGCGGGCTGAATCTGCTGGGTGTGCAGTGATTTAAGAATAATTTTTCATTTAGGTGATTGTGAGCAATCTTTATAGTTAATAAACCACTTAAGTGGTTACAAATTAACATCTTGTTTATAGCCCACGACTTAAGTCGTGGGCTATTTTTGTTGCACATCCTAAAACCGATTCATTGGTATGATTGTTTTAATAAAAAATCACTTGGATTATGATTTTAAATTGATTAATTGTTGCTTAAATTTGTGAAGTGAAAGGATTATACAAATGAAAAATATCATTAAATCATTTTCAATTATCGCAGCAATCTCAATTTTATACATAGGCTTTTCGGCCGCTAACGCTGATGCAGGCAAGGCAAATTGCGATGCTTTTATATATGTTTCAAATAACTCATTGTTTGAAATAAATTTAACAATCGATGGCTTCCCTTCAGGCAATTTGCTGGTTGGGAAAAGCAAGACATACACAATAAATCTTGCCAATGACCAGGGCAAACGCATAAAGGTGAAAGTAGAATACCAGGACCCTGACTACATTGACCCTAAGGCTATTATTTATGTTACCAAACAAAAGGTTGAGTGCGGCGGAAGTGATTCGGTTTTTGTAGCTTTTTCCAAGTAAAAGTTTAGCGAAGCAAACAAAAAGCCTGCAAATGCAGGCTTTTTTATTTGAAGAATAAACTCAAGCAGAGTATAAACGCAAATAACTGCGTTATTTTATCAACATCATTTTTTTTGTTTCTTTAACCAAGCCATCAATATACATTGTATAGAAGTAAATACCGGAAGGATATTTCTTCCCTTCAAATACCGCATTGTAGGTGCCCGGTGTGTACTGAACGTCAACAAGCTCCGCTACTTCCCTGCCCAGCAGATCGGAAACAGTAATTTTAACCCTGCTGAATTTTCCCACAGAAAATTCTATGTTGGTTGCAGGATTAAACGGATTGGGAAAATTTTGCCCAAGGCTGAATTCAACGGGCTCATTATTTGATGCAATGCCTGTAAGCACGGTATATTGCAGGAAAGCTGCCGGTGCAACCGAACCCGGAGGATTCAATCCTCTACCACCAACGGGGAGTGTCCCAACAAAATTAGCCATTGAGTCCTGCGCGGCGAAATAGTAATCTACTACACTTCCAACGCTCTGTCCCGGAATAGTGAACCTGAATGTATCCAGGTTACTGTACACATAGTTCAGTGATGTGAACGCGCCGCCGTTCACCCTGTAATACAGCCGCGGACCATAGGTAATTTTCTTGATTGCATACGGTGAGTTTATTGTAACTACCGCAGACCTCGGCCCCGTATCACTTGAGGCAACAATTGGGGTGTGGTTAAAATTGATCGTATAGTTCCACCCGTAAGTCATTAATGCAGCAAGTGAGGCTTGAGTGAATTTAAGGAAGTATGGCATTTTTACATTCGCGAAATTATCATTAATTGTATGGTAGTATGGGTGAAAGTCGCTCATCAGCTCAATACCGCAATAAGCATTGTATCCCCGCTGCCAGAAGTAATAATGGTCGCTTGAAGACATATTGCCTACTGATACAACAGGATCAAGTATCGGCTGGTAAATGTTGTAGGTTACTTTGGTAATATTTGTAAAATTTACCGAGGCAGAGTTTGTAAAGAGATTAAGTTTATAGTCGTTATTTCCATCCCATGCAATCATATCAAAATTCAGCACACCGCGGATGGAATCACCGCGGTTATATGATGAATCAGCATAAGCGCGGCTGCCTATCAGGCCCTGCTCTTCTTCATCAAATGCAACAAATATGAGCGTATAATCAAAAGTGAACGGTGCAAGCAGTCTTGCAGCTTCCATCACAGCACATGTGCCTGAGGCGTTATCATCTGCACCCGGCGCAAGCGAACCTGACGGCATATCGTCATAATGTCCGCATATAATATAATATTGGTTCGGGTATTTTGATCCCGGTTTAGTGGCAATAACATTTGATCCGTTTGTTCGGTAATTCATATACCGGGCTGTAAGTCCATAACTCTGAAATCTTTCAAAAATAAACTGCGCAGCTTTTGGATTATGAACAGTCGATGAATGGCGTGAAACAATTGTATAAGGCACCCCGCCAATTATAGTAGAAGTATCACCGCACAGTTCCCTGTTCAATTTGGAAAGCGTTTGCAGGGTTACAAGATTTGAAATTGAATCGATGCGGGGACTGTATCCTACCTGCGAAAAAAGATTCGCGCAAACCAGAAACAGGGTAACAATAGCTGTATATATTGTTTTCATTGGATTAATTGACATAGATTGTTAAATGTTTGGGGATGGATGAACGCGGAATGAAGCCTGAACATGCAGTATTGAATACTACAAATATATCTCTGAAATCATGGAAAAGTTATGATATATATCATTAGTTTCAATGATAATTGAGCGTAAAGAATGTTCTTTCTAAACTACTTAAAAACAAACCCTAAACCGGCTTTTATCTGGAAGATTGAGTTACTTCTGCCGCCTCCGTCAAAAGAAAGCTCCTGCATACCGTAATAAACACCCTCTACCGATACGAGAATGTGGTTAGTGAGGGCATAATCAGAGCCGAACCTGAAGTTAAAATTCGCCATTGTTGCTTTAGTTTCTTTTAATGAGCCTCTATCGTATTCGAATACTACCTTACTGCTTCCGATGCCAAGCCCAAGATTAACAGAAACATCGCCGCTGATAAACCTGTACTTAACTAAGGGAGAAAAATTGAACATTGTCATGCTTCTGATAACATCAGAATTTTCGAATGTGTCAAACCTGGATTCATTGCCAAACGAGAGGTCATAGTTCAGTCCAATGTACCAGCCTCTGCCGGTAGGTATCTCGGCGGTAGCATCAATACAAAAACCGGCCGGTACACCGTTATCGTAGGGAAACATATTATACTCATCTTTTCCGTCTTTTGTATGATACCCTGCTTTCACGGAAATTATCGGACCATTCCTGAAATGCTTGTTAACCTGCGCATGTACCAAAACCGGCAGAAGCAACAGCAAAATCAGCAGAACAGGCCTGCCTGATTTCATTTTACCAATACCATTTTCTTCGATTCAGCGAAGCTCTCTGTTTCTAATTTATAAAAATACACACCGCTCGGATAATTTGACGCATCCCAATCTACCGAAGAACTGCCCGGCTGCATTTGCTGGTTTATAAGAGAAGTTACTTCCCTGCCCAACATGTCAAAGACCGTAATTTTCACTAAACCGGATTTGGGAATATCAAACTTAATATTCGTTACCGGATTGAACGGATTTGGATAGTTTTGAAACAGCCGGAATTTTTCAGGATTCAAAATTTCATGGGAATTAAAAAAAGTCAGACCGCCATTGGTTGTTTTCATAAAAACTCCATCACCGCTTATGAATCCGGTAATCGGATCAATAAACTGCACTTCATTCAGTTTGCGCGTTGGAATACAAACATCATGTAAAGACCAGTTTTCTCCCCCGTTTGATGTTGCAGCCAGCATATCCGAAGAAGTAATTGCATAACCTCTCAAATTATCAAGGAAAAATATGGTTTTGTAATCATTTTCATTTGAAGGATTATGTATAAACCAGTTTGTTCCGAAATTAGTTGATTTCAATATCATGCCTGAATCGCACAAAATATAGCCGTATCCGTCATTTAACATACAGGCTTTTTTTACATCATTGGTTTGAGGTAAATTGTTTATCAGCCAGTTTACACCGCTGTTAGTTGTTAAAGCATAAAAATTCAGTCCGGTTTCATGATCATATCCTGCTGCTATCCCTGTATTAACATTTGCAAAGGAAAGAGTATGTATAAATGTTGAGTCCTTAAAAGTATAAAAAAGCTGCCAGTCATCTGTACCTGCTGCTTTAAAGAATTGAGGTCCTTCTTTTGAAAATGAAAAATTCCCAACAGTAAAATAAGTATCTCCAATTACATCTATTTCTGTATCAGATACAAACGGGAACGCGCTCAGCTCACCATAGAAAGTATTTCCGCCGTCGCTTGAACGCAAAACAGTTTCCTTATTAAGCTCTATTTCACCGCCGGTCCCGCGTACTGATATTAAATTGTCAAGATCAGAGGATTTAATTTTATTGAAAGATACCGAAGTCCAGTAAGACCAAATATAATGCCCATATGCATCTATTTTCCATGAATCTGCGCCGTTACCTGTCTTCAACAGATTTTCACTGCAGGCTGCAATTCCGTTTATATGGTCATTAAACCAAAAAGTATTGAAATTTCCTGTAACTGAACCAATATGTGTAAATGAAGTACATTGGTCAGAAGATCTTAAAATTACACCGTCATCTCCGCATAAATAAATTATGCTGTTGCCAATAACATCAACACCATTTGAAGGTAATGAGCAAACTTTAATTTTTTCAGAAGAAAAAATACTCCAGTTAAGTCCGCAATTTGTTGTTTTGTAAATTGGTCCTTTTGTAATCCAGGTATTATGAGGAAAACCATATCCGGTTGTGGTGTTCAAAAATATCATTTTTTCACCGCCGCCTATATAGTTTGAAACAGGATACCAGTTTATGCCGCCATTGGTTGTATTGTAAAAATCTTTATCAAGCAACATGCAGCCATTCATAATATCGCCAAAATGTATTCCTTTAACTGCACTTGAATAACCGCTTTCAACAACAATATATCTTTGCCATGATGTGCCTGAATTTGTTGTTTTCAGAATCACAATGCTGTCCCCTGAAGCTATCCATGCATTCTGGTTTATTATATAAATATTTTTAAGGTTAAAACCGGCTAAATTCTGTGAGCTCCAGCTTAATCCGCCGTTTGTTGATTTTATCAATACCCCGTTTGCGCATGCCCCTATAAGATAATTAAAGGATACTTCTGCTATAAAATTTATATTATTGCCGGTAGAAGAGTTCCGCCGTATCCAGCTGCTGCCCCGGTTTGTGGTGAACAGAATAGCGCCGTTATCACAGGCAGCCAGACCGTTGGTTGAATTTAAAAAACAAAATGAGTTGATCCTGTTACCGTCAGCAGTTTTCACTTCCTGCCAGTAATTTCCGCCATCGTAAGTTTTAATCATAAATCCGTCACTGCCTGCCGCAATACCTGTAAATTCATCGAAAAATTTTACTGCGAAAAAGTCCTTGATATGAACCGGCTGTTTGTACTGCCAGTTGGGCTGGGATAATAACACGGATGGAAGAAGGAGACAGATAAGAAACAAGTGTTTCATATGTCTTCCCTTTAATAATTAAATTTTTAAACTTTAATATACTTTATTTGTTAAATATTTTATGAACTTATTTTATTTTAGTAAAATCATTTTTTTTGATTCAACAAAATCACCCGCTTCTATCTTATAAAGATACACACCGCTGGGATAGTTCGAGGCATCCCAATCCACATTATAACTTCCCGGCTGCATTTGTTGATTTACGAGAGAAGTAACTTCTCTGCCGAGCAAGTCATAAATAATAAGTTTTACAAACACACCCCGCCCGCCTTCGGCGGTCACCCCTCTCAAGAGGGGAATTGAAAAACTAATGTTTGTTACCGGATTGAACGGGTTCGGATAGTTTTGGGAGAGGCCGTAATCCAGGGGAATTCCATTTTCTGTTTGTACTATGCCAATTATGTGACAACCGCAATAGGAAATACCGCCATTATCACGTACTGCGAAATAATCAAAGGGCATACCGTTTGAAAGATGGTTATAGTTCCCTGATGGGGCCGTGTAGCTTAATTGCCAATTGCCCGAAGTAGTACTGAGAAAATTGATCTTGTTATCGCCCCTGGTAATAAACAAATTATAATATCCGAGAAGATCAACCGGCAGCGGTTGGTTTATAATTCCGTTCACATTACCTGAACCCGGCATTAATGAATCCGAAACCCATGTACTGCCGCTGTTGCTTGTAAAGAATATCCTGCCCGGCCCGGCTATATAACCATTATAAATACCCGGACTGTAAGATGAAAAACTCATTGCAGTTATTGACTGCAGATTGCTGAATGTTTTATAGGTCCAGTTTACACCGCCATTGGTAGAAATATACATCCTGTTATTATTAGTCCCGAAAAATATGTTATCAGTAGTATAGGCAAATGAATTTTTCCAGCCTGATTCACTATTATTTTGCTGTATATATAATCCTGCAGAATCCCATGTAAGTCCATCGTTAGTGGATTTCCAGACAGACCACCTGCCGCCAACCGGGTTACCGCACAAAAAACCATATTGATAACCAATCTTGATCCCGTTTATTCTGCCGTTGAACTGCCTGAATACCACATTCCAGTTGGCGCCGTTGTTGGATGTCCTATATACGATCGCTGTATCATTCTTTACACCGCATACAAAAGCGCCGGCAGAATTAGTCTGTGATGCTGAAATGACATCAAGATTTATATTGGCCGGAATTCCGTTACCTGAAACATTTATCCAGTTAGTCCCGAGATTCACAGTTCTTAAAACTGTGCCGTTATTGCCGCAAACCCAGGCATGGTTAAGCCAATTTGATGATACCGCACTGTTCAGAGATACACTTACCCCTGAGATCTGCTCTATCCAGCTGCCCTGCGCCAGACTTACAGTTGTAAAAAAAATTAATGATACAATTATTTTTTTCATTTGGCAACTGATAATAAAATGTTATTTTACCAATACCATTTTCTTTGATTCTGTAAAGACGTCCCGCTGGGACGTCTCTACTGACAATTTATAAAAATACACCCCGCTCGGATAATTTGACGCATCCCAATCAACATTATAACTTCCCGGCTGCATTGATTCATTGACAAGTGTAGTTACTTCTCTGCCGAGCAGATCATAGACCGTAATTTTCACTAAACCTGACTTTGGAATATCAAACTTGATATTCGTAACCGGATTGAACGGGTTTGGATAGTTTTGGGAGAGGCCGTATATATCAGGTATCAGTTCTTCGTTTTTGATAAGTCCTGTTATAAAATTTCCGCTATTAGTAGTTTTGAGAATATACCCGTACCCTGCGCACCAACCGGTATTGTTATCAATAAAATGGAATGAACTGATCCCCGCTGTTCCGCAATCAAACTGTATGTGCCAGTTCAAACCACCATTAGTAGTATTTAGCATTTGACCCGAAGGATTATTTACTGCAGCCCATCCGTTATACTCATCTCTGAAGAATACTTCCGGAGTTGTCCACGATTGCGGTCTTCCGAAATTCAGTACCTGGAAATTTAATCCGCCATTTGTAGTTTTTATCAGAACATTTTCGTCACAACCAATCCATCCGGTATTTTCGTTAATAAAAGAAATGCTCTTAGCTTTTCTGTAAATACCGCTCACATTGTGTTTGGTCCAGTTTATTCCGCTGTTTGTAGTTTTTGATATGTATGTATTATAACCTGAATTACCTCCGGCTATATAGCCCGTTTGGGAGTTAATAAATTTCATGGCATATGGAAAGTCCTGTATTGAAACTGAATCCCAGCTTGATCCTCCATTTGAAGTTCTGAAAAAAGTATTAAAGCTCCAGTATTGGCCTGTTATGTTTCCAAAAATAAAACCATTGTTCTGATCTATAAATTCAGAACAATACACATTCCTGCCTAACGGATAATTTTGCCAGTTACTTCCATTATCTAGGCTCTTGTAAAAGGAGTTAAAACCTATAAGATAAATTTTGTTACCAAAATTATAGCAATTAACTATGCTTTCATTTGTAGGTGAAATTAAACTATCCCAGCTCAACCCACCATTAGATGTTTTAAACACTTTACCATTTTCAGTTGCTACCATTCCATTTTGGCTGTTATCAAAATGAACAGATGTACTTCTCAATCTGTAATCTTGCGGATTTACTTCACTCCAGTTCATACCTTTATTGGTAGTTCTGATCATTTTTCCGTCATAGCCGGCTGCAATACCTGTATTTTGATCAAAAAATGCCGTGGTTATTAAAATTTCCTTATTAGGTATATCAGTGTAAATATCATTCCAAACTTCACCTCCATCATTAGAATATACAATTTTTTCAGCACCATCATATTTACCGCCTACTGCAATAATTTCACCGGCAGAAAATATGTGCAATGCATTCAACTGATCTGAGTTCGCCGCATATTTCACCTGCCAGTTAATTCCGCCGTTAGTTGTTTTTATTACCCTGGCCTTATTTGACTGATATCCACAAAGAAATCCCGTATTTTGATCAATGAATTTAATACTATATAGCATTGAGTTTACGTAAGTGTAACTGGTGGTCCAGTTCAATCCGCCATTGGTACTGCGATATGTCCAGTATTCACCTGTCAGAAATCCAGTGTTCTCATTCTGGAAATAAACAGCGTACATCTGGCTATTATTTGGCAAAGGGATCTCAATCCATTCGTTCCCGCTGTCAGTAGTTTTTAATATCTTGTTATTACCCGCGATCCATCCTGTATTTTCATTAATAAAAAAAATATCCTGCAGATAACCGTTAACCAGATTTTCACCCTGTCTGAACCATGCTGCACCTGCATTCGTTGTTTTAAAAATCCGTAATGGCGGCTGAGCATTGTTGTAACCCACAACCCAGCCTGTATTTTGATTTATAAAGAAAATACCAAACAACCTTTCAGGGGTTATTCCTGTAAATTCTGATGATGTTATGCCATTGCTCCATGTTAAACCGGCGTTTGTCGTTTTAATGAAAGTGCTTAATCCTCCAATGGCATAAGCAGTAGTTGAATTAATAATACTGATATCTGATATTCCCATATTTGTATATGAAGGGGTTTGCCATATCCATCCCGACTGCTGCGAATATGAAAATGATTCAAACAACAGGATCAGCAATATAAATATTTTAGTTTTCATTTTACCAGCACCATCCTTCTGGATTCCGAGTAATCATTTGATTCAAGTTTATAAAAATACACCCCGCTCGGATAATTTGACGCGTCCCAATCCACATTATAACTACCCGGCTGCATTTGTTGATTTACGAGAGAAGTAACTTCTCTGCCGAGCAAGTCATAAATAATAAGTTTTACAAACACACCCCGCCCGCCTTCGGCGGTCACCCCTCTCGAGAGGGGAATTGAAAAACTAATATTTGTAACCGGGTTGAACGGATTTGGATAGTTTTGGGATAGTGAATATTTTTCAGGATACAACTCTCCGTTTTGTGATACGAATGTTAATCCGCCGTTGGTAGTTTTTAACACTTTACCTGAATCACCGCAAACAAATCCATTTTGAGCATCAACAAATGAATATCCCGTTACATTAAAATTCTCAAGTGACATCATCTGCTGAAAAGTTGTACCGCCGTTATTGGTAACAAGAAGTCTGCCAGTATATGGTGAGTTGCGCTCAGTGCCTAAAAACCAACCGATTATCTCACTTGAAAACCTGATATTCTGGACACGGAGGTTATTTGGCACGGTAACTTGCGTCCAGTTCGCACCAAAATTTGTTGTCCTAAGCAGAAGTGATGAATCGCATCCAATAAAGCCAAGCCCTGAAGTTCTTAAATAGACTGATTCAATACTTTTGGTTGAACCGGTTGAATAAGTGATCCAGTTTGTTCCGCCGTTTGAAGTATACAAAATTGATTTCAGACCGCTTGTATATGTAGAAACAAATCCTGTATTTGCATCAGCAAAATGAATTTTTCCGGGTGTTGAACCTGTATAAACCGTGCTCCAGCCGGACCCTGAATTTTTTTTCACCTCCAGGCTGCTAGAAAGATATGTCACACCGCCTGATTCGAAAACATCGCCGACTCCGTAACCCATTGATCCAAAATTTCTGGGCCCAGTCCAAGTTAAGCCCATATCTGTTGATTGCTGTATTGAAAAGGATGGAAATCCACCAACTCCCGGGAAATATAATTCCCTGTACCAGCTGTTTGGCGAGTAAACCCAAAGCTTTGTAAGCCATGTTGTACCTTCAAACCAGCTGTTGCTTCCGCTAAATGTGATATCCCATTTATCACCGCCGGTACTGGTGGTGAACAATAATGAGCCATCTCCCATCATTGCGCCGGTAGTAGCGCTTGTAAACGAGATCCTGCTTAAATTTGCCAGAGAGCCCCCCAGGTTATATGCTGTTTGGTTCTGCTGATCAGTGAAGTAGCATTTAACTATCCATCCCTGCTCTCCGCAAACATAACCGGCTGCGGAATCAACTATACTGATATCATTGAATTTGTTTCCAAAGAAAAGCTGATAAGAACACCACGGCTGCCATACCGCGCCTCCGTTTGTAGTTCTGGATATTGGTCCATTCTTACCGCAAACATAACCTGTATTCGCGTTAACAAATTTAACAATATTCTCCTCACCAGAGTACCCGACCTGAAAATTACTCCAGGTATTTCCGCCATCAGTTGATTTCATTGAGCCAAGTCTTGCAGTCAAAAATCCCGTTAGAGAATTGATAAAGTTTACACTATAAAGATTTTCTGTCCCTACAGTTTGTACGCTCCAGTTTACCCCGCAGTTGGTAGTTTTAAAGAACTTGCCGCTATCGCCGCATACAAATCCCTTTAATGAGTCATAAAAATATATACTCCTCAGGTTTGTTGCCGTAACAGGCGTAGAAAGCCATCCTGTTATACCCGAAGTGGTTTTATACAATTCTCCGTGATCGCCGGCGGCAAATCCCGTGTTATTGTTAATAAAAACAATTGATCTCAAAGCAAACCCGTTACTGGTTGCCACAGAAGTCCAAGACGATCCTCCTGTCGAAGTATACAATATTAAACCGCCAGCACCTGCAATGTAGCCTGTATTTACATTAAAAAAATGCATTGCATAAAGATCGTTAGTTGTATTCGTTGGAATATTTATCCAGTTATTTGAACCTGTAGTATTCTTCATGAATATTCCATTTGAACCAATTACGTAACCGGTATTTTGGTTGAAAAATTTTATTGCATAGAAATCATTTTGCGGATATGGATTGCGGTAAGCCCAATCTGAATTTTGAGATATTAATATGGATGGAAGAAGGAATAAAAGTAAAAACAAGGATCTCATTTGTCCTCCGGTTTAAGTTACACAAATATAATCAACAAAATCCCGAATTGTAATTTAATTATTTACATTCCTTTAAAAATTGCAATTATAAAGCAATTACGTTATTTTTGTTTCATATTTAATAACTTTGTTATGCCTAAAACATTATGCATTTAATTGACTGGATCATAATTGCGTTATATTTCATCATCAGCCTTGCAATAGGTTTATACTACTATAAAAAAGCAAGCGGCAACACAGAAGATTTTTTCCTCTCAGGCAGAAAGCTGCCTTGGTGGCTTGCGGGTCTGAGTATGGTTGCTACAACTTTTGCGGCTGATACGCCGCTTGCGGTTGCGGAGCTTGTCGGACAAAACGGAATCGCCGGCAACTGGCTCTGGTGGAATATGCTGATTGGCGGAATGCTTACTGTGTTTTTCTTCGCCAAACTTTGGCGCAGGGCAGGCATACTGACTGATGTTGAATTCATTGAATTAAGATACTCCGGTAAATCAGCTTCATTCCTGCGCGGATTCAAAGCGTTGTATCTGGGCATATTTATGAATTGTATAATTATGGGCTGGGTAAATCTCGCGATGGGCAAGATACTGCTTGGTATGTTCCCCGAATTTGTAAATAATGGGAATGTAATATATTTTTTAGCGGCTGGAATGTTCATAACAGCGGTATATTCCGCAATATCCGGTCTGTGGGGCGTGGCGGTCACAGATGCATTCCAGTTCATACTTGCAATGGCGGGATGTATAATACTCGCTATAATAGTAGTTAACTCTCCCCAGATAGGCGGCATCAGTGGTTTGCAGGATAAACTGCCGGATTGGGCTTTGAGATTTACTCCGCAAATAGGCGGCGAAACGGGAACTTCTACAGGCACCGGCGGCATTTTAATGATGACAGTATCTACATTTTTGGCATTTATCGGAATTCAATGGTGGGCTAGCTGGTATCCAGGCGCGGAACCGGGTGGCGGTGGTTATATAGCGCAAAGAATAATGTCCGCCAAAGACGAGAAAAACTCACTACTTGCAACGTTATTCTTTCAAGTAGCCCACTATTGTATAAGGCCGTGGCCATGGATACTTGTCGGACTCTCAGCTATTGTGCTCTATCCTGAGCTATCAATGGCAGATAAGGGTCTTGGCTATGTTAAAGCAATGAATGACTTCCTGCCGATGGGATTAAAGGGATTGCTTCTTGCAGCATTCATTGCGGCATACATGTCAACCATAGCAACCCACCTTAACTGGGGCACTTCATACTTCGTTAATGATTTCTACAAACGATTCATATCTCCGGGTAAAACAGAAAAGACTTACGTTGCAGTATCAAGGATAGCGACTATTGCTTTTATGATAATTTCTGTGGTTGTTACAATGTTCATGACAACAATTTCAGGTGTATGGGCATTTGTAATTGAGTGCGGCGCCGGGCTTGGATTAATTCTGATCTTAAGATGGTACTGGTGGCGCATTAACGCAATTTCTGAAATTGTGGCAACAGTAACGCCATTTGTTGTTTACGCAGTTTTGTATTTTGGTGATTTTGGCATTAAATTCCCTGAAACATTATTTATAATTGTACCGGTAACAACATTGGCGTGGCTGGCGACAGTATTCATGACCAAACCGGTAAGCGATGAAAAGCTCTCGATCTTTTATATGCGCGTACATCCGGGGGGTTTTGGCTGGAAAAAATATGCGGCCAAACACCCGCACATAAGGGCTGACCGCGGTTATGCAGTACTGTTTATTGACTGGATGCTTGGGATAATATTGGTATATATGTATTTATTCGGAATAGGAAAAATAATTTTAGGTAATCCCGGTGCAGGCGCTATATATATTGCGCTTGGCACAATTGCAGGATGGATAATCTTAAAGCATGTTAATTACCTCGGCTGGGATGAAGTTGTGAAAAAGAAGTGATGTGTTTTTGTTGGATTATGTACGTGCGACCCCTACGGGGTCGTAGATTCTTCTGACATTCGCAGCTATAAATGTTTGATGCCTACGGCATCAAAAAATCATATATCATAATATTCTTAATTGTTAACTTGAGCTCGCTTTAAAGAACTTTGTCACGGAAGGATGTAGTCATTTGCAACATTATGGTTTACAGGTTTTTTTTATTTTTTGACTTCGTAGCACAGATATGTTTATGGCCAATAAATTAATAATATAATCGACCTCTGTAGTGGTCGAACATTTATAGTTGATATTTTATGTTCAAACCGACCCCGAAGGGGTCGCGCATATATGTTTTTTGATTTTAATACAAACATGACGCCAGAGGCGTCACTCATTTATAACAAACTTTCAATAATCGGACCGACCCCGTAGGGGTCGCACATATTAACTTTAAAAATGCCAAATACATTCACACAGTTATATATTCACATTGTTTTTGCTGTAAAAAGCAGAAATGCACTCATAAACCGATCATGGGAAGATAAACTCTACAAATACATTACAGGCACAGTACAAAAAATGGGACAAAAAATGCTGCGAATAAACGGAATGCCTGATCATATTCATTTTTTGATAGGTTTAAAACCGGACATCGCTATATCTGTTTTAGTTAGAGAAGTTAAGAAATCATCCTCAAGTTATATCAAAGAAGAAGGGTTAACAAAATATAGTTTTAATTGGCAATCAGGCTTCGGTGCATTTTCTGTGAGTCTCTCACAACTGGACAAAGTTATTAATTATATCATTAATCAGAAAGAACATCACAGGAAAAGGACTTTTAAGGAAGAATATATTGAGCTGTTGAGAAAATATGAAGTTGAATACGATGAGAAATATTTGTTTGAATGGATTGAAGATTGATTCTTTATGATAACGTGCGACCCCTCTGGGGTCGGGTTTCCTCTAACATTATTAGCTATAAATGTGTGATGCCTCCGGCATCAAAAAAATCATATATTCATAATTTTCTTAATTGTTAACTTTGAACTCGCCTTAAAGAACCTTGTCGCAGAAGGATGTAGAAAATTGTAACTATATGCTATGATTCACAGGTTTTTTAAGTTTTTGACTCCGTAGGAGTCACATGTTTATAACCACAAATTTAGAAAATCTACCCGACCCCGTAGGGGTCGCACATATATGGTTTTTGATTTTCAATAAAACCTGACGCCGTAGGCGTCACACATTTATAACTAACTTTCAATGATCTACCCGACCCCTGAGAGATCGCACATACTAACAACTTGTAGATTCAACAAACCTTCAAATTGACTAATTTTTTAACACTATAACCATTATTATTGCACAATACTCATTGATAATTACAGATAGATTTGAATCCATCATACTATTTTACTGAATTTATGCGGTATCTGAAAACAGCCAAATCGGCTGTTATCAGTTCAACAATTGTAATTGCACTTGCAGTGCTTTTACTTGGCATATATTTGACCATTTCCATCAATTCAGTAAAATTGCTTAAGTTAATACGAGATAAAGTTGAAATTGACGCTTATTTGCATGACAGCATTCAGCCCGGTGATATCAGCAAGCTGACAGCTTCAATCAAAACAATAGGCGGAGTTAAAAATGTCACATATATTTCAAAGGAAGAAGCCGCAAAAATATTCGCGGAAGAATTCGGACAGGATATACTTGAAGTATTTGATTATAATCCCCTGCCGCCTTCATTAAAGATAAATCTTTATGATGAATACAAAACAATTGACAGGATAGAAAAAATTAAGCTGGAGCTTCAAAAAAATCCTGAAATTGCCGATATTGTATATGCACAGAAAAACCTTGAAATAATCGAAAGGAACTCACAATCGCTTGTTTTCCTGAATTTAAGTCTGTTAATAATAATTACTTTTTCCTCAATATTTTTGATAGGCAATACCATAAGACTTATGATTGTGGCTAAAAAGGATACTATTGAAATAATGAAACTCATTGGAGCAACAAAGGAGACTATCCGCACACCGTTTATTATGGAAGGATTTTTTCAGGGACTTGCAGGCAGTCTTCTGGCAGTAATTATACTTCAGATCTTCCTTGGCTATTTTTACTCAACATATACCAACAATGATTTCAATTTCTCCATAATTGATACTAAGTTCCTGATATTACTGGTAATATTTGGTACACTATTGGGCACTTTAGGCAGCGCGATATCTATACGGAGATTCCTGAAAATAGCTTAAAACTGATTCTAGTATGCCTTCATACCGAAAACGTTCAAAAAACAAATATTTTTTTCAGATATTGCATTTTCTTACATTTTTAACTACTTTTGTATAGAAATGTCAGAATTCAAAAAATTTGACCAGAAAAATTGGGTAAAAACCAATTTAAATTATAAGAAAGATTCCGGAAGCTGGGCGTGGATATTGCACAGAATTACCGGAATTGCTCTGATCGCTTATCTTTTTATGCATATATTTTCCCTTTCTCCACTTTCACAGGGAAGAGCTGCATTTAATGAATTTATGTCTCACTATACTACTCCGTTTTTCATGGCATTGGAGTGGATCTTATTCGCATTTGTTTTATTTCACTCGCTTAACGGCGTGAGAATTGTTTTGGTTGACTGGGCTGATGGTGCAAAATACCACAGGGCCTTGTACAGGTATTCCATTGTAATTGGTTTGGTTATGTTTTTTGCAATGGGTTACGTTATGTTTTCACACGAAATTCACAATTTATTCAAATAAGCATAATCATAACAGGTTAAGAGTTGTATAAACACCAAAATTCACAAGGTTCAGGATCATTCAGCTGGGTTTTCCAGCGTGTAACAGGTTTAATACTTGTTGTAGTAATGATAGGTCATTACATATTAATGCATTACACCCCTGAATCAGGTCATACATACGATGCAGTACTTTCAAGAATGCAAAGTAACTGGTACAGGGTGCTGGATCTCACTTTTCTAGTACTTGGCATGTATCACGGTCTGAATGGTGTCTGGGGAATATTCAGGGATTACAAACTGAAACCCTGGCAAACGATCACAATAATGAGCTTATTGATAGTATTTGGTTTGGCATTCACTTTATGGGGTGTTAAGACAATTCTTGATATTCCGTATGTGCAAACTTCCACAAGCGAGCTTCTGTAAATTGCAGTACCATTAAATAACTTTTTTCAATCAAAAAGGAGAAAACAAATGGAAAAAATCAACGAAATCAAAGCAATGCTTGATGATATGGGCAAAGACCTCGAGAAGTTTTACTCAAAAGGTCAGAACTCCGCAGGCACACGCTTAAGAAAATCATTGAATGAAGTGAGAAAGAAATGCCAGGAAATGAGAAACGAGATCCAGACTATCAGGCAGGATAGGAAATCTTCAGCTCCTGCATCATAGTTTTACGGGGTATATTCAAACCGGGATTGTTGCGACTGGGTATATAGCGAAGGAACGATTTTTTCAAAAATTCTTTAAGTAGCGGTTTAAACGGAGGTTTTTTTACTTTCGGATTAAATTGCTACTTATTTTTATTTATATTACATTACAAGCCATTTAAGGGAATTAAAACCACAGATTTAACATTTACATATATGAACATCAATGATATCAAAGTATTATTACAGGCCCGGAGCAGATGAAATCTAAATTAAGAAATTTTTGTATTATTGCGCATATTGATCACGGTAAATCAACCCTTGCGGACCGTTTACTTGAAGAGACACATACAATAGCTCACCGCGATATGATAAAACAGGTACTTGATGATATGGACCTTGAGCAGGAACGCGGTATAACAATAAAACTGCATGCAATACAGCTTCAGTACAAAGCCAAGGATAACGAGTTATATACACTTAACCTTATTGATACACCCGGGCATGTTGATTTTTCCTATGAAGTTTCACGCTCGCTTGCAGCATGCGAAGGCGCGCTGCTTGTGGTTGACGCTTCACAGGGCATTGAGGCGCAGACTGTAAGTAACCTGTATTTGGCGATTGACGCTAACCTGACTATTATTCCCGTAATAAACAAAGTAGATCTGCCCAGCGCTAATGTAGAAGGTGTGAAGAAACAGATCATAGAAATGCTTGGCTGCGATGAAAGCGAAATTATTCTCGCAAGCGCAAAAGCGAATATAGGAACTGAAGATATTCTCGAAGCAATTGTGAACAGAATACCCGCGCCTGAAATTAAGGAAGATGCGCCTCTAAGAGCGCTGGTGTTTGACTCAACTTTTGACGCATACCGCGGAATAATTGTATATTTAAGAGTAGTTGACGGACAGCTGAAAAAAGGCGACAAAGTAAGATTTTTCGCTACAGAAATTCCCAGTGATGCTGAAGAAGTTGGCATATTAAGAATGAACCGTGTTGTAAAAGATGTGCTGCGTTCAGGTGATGTTGGGTATATGGTTACGGGAATTAAAACAGCAGCAGAGCTGCTTGTTGGCGATACAATTATTAATTTTGCAAATCCCGCAAGTGAACCTCTTGGCGGCTACAAGAAAATTAAGCCAATGGTCTTTTCGGGTATTTATCCCGCATCAAGCGATGATTTCGAAGACCTGCGGGAATCACTTATCAAACTTAAAACAAACGACGCCTCCCTGATATTTGAGCCTGAGACATCTTCGGCACTCGGATTTGGATTCCGCTGCGGTTTCCTTGGACTGCTGCATATGGAAATAACTCAGGAAAGACTTGACAGGGAATACAATCAGACAATTATTACAACTGTACCTAACGTAGAGTACCAGGTTCATAAAACCGATGGCACAATGGTGCTTGTTGATAATCCTTCACAAATGCCGCCACTTGGAAATATTGATTACATTACCGAGCCGTATATTAAGGCGCAGATAATTACTCCTACCGAGTACATGGGTAACATTATGAAGCTTGCCAATGACAGACGCGGTATATTTGTCTCAACGAATTATTTATCCACTACCAAGGTTGATCTTATTTTCGAATTCCCTTTGAGTGAGATCATATTTGATTTCCATGACAAAATGAAATCAATATCCAAAGGTTACGCTTCGCTGGATTATGAATTCCTGGATTACAGAAAGTCTGACCTGGTTAAACTTGATATTCTTTTGAATGCCGAGCCGGTTGACGCGCTTTCTTCAATTGTGCACCGCTCAAAATCATTTGAGTACGGCAGAAAGCTGTGCACCAAACTAAAGCAGCTGATTCCACGGCAGATGTTTGAGATTGTTATACAGGGCGCAATTGGCGCGAAGATAATTTCACGTGAAACCGTAAAAGCGCTGCGCAAGAACGTTATAGCAAAGTGTTACGGCGGCGATATATCACGTAAACGCAAGCTGCTGGAAAAGCAGAAAGAAGGCAAGAAACGAATGAAGCAGGTAGGTTCAGTTCAGCTTCCCCAGGAAGCATTCCTTGCAGTACTTTCAATTGATGAATAACGAGGGTTAATGCCGGAAAAAGACAAACCAATTATACCTGATGATAGACCGGTTGATAAACCGGATAAAACGACGGACAAACCTAAGGAGCCAATTGAGTCTTCAGTGGGATCAGTTCCCTCAGCACCGTTAACTGATAAAACAAATGACTCTCATCCTGAAGATACGGTTGAGCATATTGTGCATTCACCAAAGCCGCCATCAAAGCTAAAAGAATATTTCGACGCGCTGCTTTTCGCAGGCGTTGTTGCATTGATACTCAAGATAATTTTTGTTGAAGCGTACAGGATACCATCCAGCTCGATGGAAAATACTTTGCTTGTCGGTGATTTTCTGCTGGTAAATAAATTCATTTACGGAGCAACGACACCTAGAAATATTCCGTTCACGCATACACGTATCCCCTATTTCCGCCTCCCGGCGTTGAAGGAACCGGATCGCGGTGATGTAGTTGTGTTCGATTTCCCGGGGAATGCGAATGAGCTTTCCGCACCTGAAGTTACCAATTACATCAAGCGGCTTATTGGTAAACCCGGTGATACTATAAAGATTGTTAATAAGACGTTATTTGTAAATTCAGTTGTATTTCCCAATCCGCCCGATGCCAAGTTCAGCGAAAGCGTTTCACGGGGATCATACACAGATATATTCCCGCGCGGCAGGCAGTGGAATGACGATAATTATGGTCCAATAGTTGTACCCAAACAGGGTGATGTTATTACTATAACTCCCGATAACATTGATGACTGGAAGACCTTTATCAAACGTGAAGGACACAGTATAAGGCTTGCTGCTGATAACAAGATCTTTATTGATGAGACGGAAAATTCAACTTATAAAGTTGAAAAGAATTACTATTTTATGATGGGAGATAACAGAAATAACAGCTCCGATAGCCGGGTGTGGGGATTTATGCCCGCCGAAAATGTGATCGGCGAAGCTATGATAATTTACTGGTCATGGAATCCCGATATCCCGTTTGCCGAGTTCGGCAGACTGTTTGATTCAATACGGTGGAACAGGATTGCAAAGATAATACATTAAAGAACGTTTTGATTCATTAATCCTGAAATAATGAATTCTGAAATTAAGGCTCTAGAAAATTCCGGCAAAGAATCTGAAGTAAGGATCAAAAAGCGCTCGCCAATAGCAGCAGCTCTCTTTACACTTCTAGTACCGGGTTTGGGTCACTTCTACTGCGGTGAAGTAAAGCGCGGTTTCATTTGGTTTTTGATCTTTTCTGTTTTTAACACTGCTTTTTTTGCTTTGATCAAGTTTTTCCCTGTTCTCACATTTGTTTCTGCTGCAGTTATTATAGAAATTCCGATTGGACTGTATATTTTAATAGAATCTATAATAATAGCTGTAAGAAAAGACAAGTATATACTGCAATCATATAATAAAGCAAAGTATTATATAGCAATAATAATAACGTCTGTTTACTTCGCCGGACCTATAGAAGATATTTTTGCTCCGGGCAGATTCTCAACACCGACAGAAAGTATGCTCAATACAGTATTGCCGGGCGATAAGTTCTTTGATAATGATCTTTATTATGGCATAAAGAATCCTTTTTCGGGTAAATACGCAGTAATATACAATAGACCTCAGGCTGGTGATATTGTCAATTTCAGATACCATGGATTGCCTGACGAAGCTCCGCCAGAGGAAACAACGTATTATTTTAAAAGGATTTTAGCAGTACCCGGAGATTCATTTGTAATAAAAAACAGGGATATCTATCTAAATGATGAGTTGTACAAGTTTTATCCTCATTTACGATTTGATGAAAAGCTCAATTTCAAAAGAGTACTGCCTGATCCATGGATATTCCCCAAAGGAAACAATTGGAATGCTGACAATTATGGACCCATAAAGGTGCCAAAAGCCGGCGATAAAGTAAGTTTTGATACTTCCAGCATTAATATGTGGAAAAGAATAATCAGGGATGAAGGCAGCAAACTGGAGATAATTAAAGACCGCATATTCATAAATGACATCGAAAAATACAGTTATACATTTAAGGATAATTATTATTTCATGATTGGCGATAACTGGTATAACTCCCTTGATAGCAGGCATTTTGGCTTTGTAAATGAAAATGATATAGCTTCAAAAATAACAATGATATATTTTTCATGGAATAGAGATATTCCTTTAAAAGATATTGGCGCAAAATTAAGATCGATACGCTGGGAGCGTATCGGCAAAATGATAGAATAAAATTTTATGGCAAGTACATTAGGTAAAAAAACACAAAAGAAGAAACAGACCAGCTCAATTGAAGAAAAAGCCAAGAGCTTTGGCTCGCTGGTGTTAACACTGATAGTGGTATTGTTCATTCAGTCCTTTTTTATTCAGGGTTACAGCACGCCAACGGGCTCAATGCTTAACACTATATTGATTGGTGATAAAATGTTCTTCAATCAATTTTTATATGGCGGCTCAACGCCGAGGAATATTCCGTTTACCGAAATCAGGCTTCCCTACATCCAGCTTCCAGCAATTCGCGATCCGCGTAAGGGCGATATCATAAATTTCGAGTTCCCCGGTAACCGCGAGGAAGTTGACGCCTCAATGAAAGTTCAGTACCTAAAAAGATGTGTCGGAGAGCCGGGTGATACTATAATGATAAAGGATGCGATTTTGTATGTGAATGGTATCAGATTTCCCGAAGCGACTGCCATGCAGTATTCATACAAAGTGAAGCTGGATACCACAAAAATGAAATATATTCAGTTCCGCGGAGTAATACAGACTGCTGAGTTTCAGGAAAAGTTTGAAATAACGGATCTCAGGCAGGTTCGCGATGAGAAAGATGATTCATTGCGTACTTATACCGTGGTACCTTTGCCAAACTTCAAAGTAGAAGAATTCAGAAAGCTGCCTTATGTGAAGTCATGTGAAATTCTGGTACAGCCTAAATCCCGGCCTGATAAGGAAATCTTCCCGAAAGATAAACTCTGGAACAGGGATAACTATGGTCCGCTGCGCGTGCCCGTTAAGGGCGATGTTGTGACAGTAACTAAAGATAATTATGCTGAATGGGATACTTTCATCAAACGTGAAGGTCATACTATTGAACTAAGAGGTAGAGACAAAGTATTAATTGACGGCAAAGAAACAGACAAGTATACCGTAGAGAATAATTATTATTTTATGATGGGCGATAACCGACATAATTCGCTTGATAGCAGGTTCTGGGGATTTGTTAAACGCGAAGCAATAGTCGGTAAGGCATGGTTCACTTATTTCTCATGGAATTCAGAAATTCCATTCGGTGATTTCGGTAAGCTATTGGGTTCTATCCGCTGGGATAGGATCGGCATGCCGATAAAGTAGTTGATAACCATTTGTTCTGGCTAGACATCCTGCTTCCCAAACTCCAGTTTGGGAAGCTAACATCATCAAAACACCATAAATGTAATCTTGCCGTCCCAAACTGGAGTTTGGGACGGAGATAATTTAACCAATGGCAGGAATCTACCTACATATCCCCTTTTGTGATACCAAATGCATTTACTGCGATTTTTACTCCATTACAAATCACTCTAAAAAAGCTGAGTTCCTCAGCTCGATAAAAAAAGAGATTGAGTATTATTCTAATCATCTGGCAGATAGAAAATTCGATTCCATTTTCTTTGGCGGCGGGACACCATCGCTGTTGAGTTATGATGAATTCACCGCTATATTTGATGAGCTATACAGCAAATACAATATTTCAAGTGATACTGAAATTACCATAGAAGCAAATCCGGGCACACTTGATTTGGAGAAGCTCGAAGTATTTAAGAAATTACCCATTAACAGATTAAGTTTCGGGGTGCAGTCGTTCATTGATAGCGAGCTGCAGTTTTTAACAAGGATACACTCAGCTAAACAGGCTAAGGAATCAATCCTTGCGGCTAAAGCCGCGGGATTTGATAATGTGAATCTTGATATGATCTTCGCCCTGCCGGGGCAGACCATGGATAGCTGGAAGTATAACCTTGATGAAGCGATAAAACTTGACACTAAACATATTTCGGCATACTCACTGATATTTGAAAAAGGAACCTTGTTATACAGCATGCGCGATAAAGGACAAGTGCAGAATGCCGATATTGAGCTTGAACAGGAAATGTATGAATACACTATGCAGACACTTACGGATGCGGGTTACAGGCAGTATGAAATATCCAATTACGCCAAACCCGGGTATGAGTCCCGCCATAACCTGAAATACTGGACACTTGAGGAATATATATCATTCGGTCCCTCGGCATCATCATACATTGGCAGCAAGCGGTGGACAAACATTAAAAATATCGGCAGGTATATTGAGCTTATTGATTCCGGTAAACCGGCGCATGATTTCATCGAAACAATCGATAGGGATACTTCTATCACAGAGCATATCATGCTGGGTCTAAGGAGTGTTGGCGTAAACTTCGAAGACTTTCGCAGGAAACATAACATTGATTTTGAATCTACTTATACAACCCCTATTGAAACATTAATCACCAACGGCTACGCCGTTAAGGATGCACAATCAATTTCACTCACCCGTAAAGGTTACGCGGTGTGCGATGAGATAGTGGCCACCTTATTCTGAGTGAAATCCGGCAAAGCCGGATTGAACGAAGAATCTCATTAGGGGAGCTATGCCTTTATCTGGGGCTTGCCAAAGGCACTCCTTCGGAGAAAGCCCCTCATCTCTTTATAACTTATACCACGACCTAAAGGTCGTGGCAACTCAAAACCCATTGCGAGCGAAGCGCTGTACCTTGCTGACACAAAGTGGAAGAAAGGAATCAATCTCATTTATACGTCACCCAAACTGATCCGCCTGGGCGGATTGGGTGTCAGGTGCATCAACCGTGCCTGTGGCAGGCTCACACAGTTGATGCACTCCAGGACCACAAAAAAGTGGTGTCAGGTTTATACCTGACACCACTGAATTGAAACTATTTTTTTATCCTTAATTTTCCTGGATAGACTCCGGCTCGATCTTTTCCGGGAGCTTGCTCTGCGATATATCCACAAACACAAGCTCATCGGCTCCATCTTTGTATGATACCATTACATGCGAGCCTTCTTTGAATGAACCCTTAAGCACTTCTTCTGATACAGGGTCCTCGACATATTTCTGTATTGCCCTTCTCAGCGGTCTTGCGCCGTACTTGGGGTCATACCCTTTTTCAGAAAGGAATGTCTTGGCTGCATCGTCAAATTCAAATGTAATGCCAAGAGCCTGGATCCTCTTGAGCAGCTGCCTTGTTGAAATATCGATAATCCTGAATATATCTTCTTTGGCAAGCTGTTTAAATGTTATCAGGTCATCTATTCTGTTAATAAACTCCGGACTGAATACACGCCTTACCGATTCTTCTATCTGTGTTTTCATCTTATCATGTTTATCTGTCTGGTTGGGGTCGCCAAAGCCCATACCGCCAATTGACTTAATATCGCGTGTACCGATATTGGATGTCATTATCATTATGGTATTTTTGAAATCGACCTTTCTGCCAAGACTATCAGTTAACATACCTTCATCAAGTACCTGCAGCAGGATATTAAAAATATCCGGGTGCGCTTTTTCTATTTCATCAAGCAGTACCACTGAGTAAGGTTTACGCCTTACCTTTTCTGTTAGCTGACCGCCTTCTTCATACCCAACATATCCCGGAGGTGCACCCACCAGACGCGATACATTGAATTTTTCCATATACTCACTCATATCAATTCTTATCAAATTCTCTTCGCTGTCAAAAAGGAATCTTGAAAGTACTTTAGCCATTTCAGTTTTACCAACACCCGTGGGTCCTGTAAAGATAAATGAACCAATGGGCCTGTTAGGATCCTTCAATCCCGCCCTTGTTCTGCGGATAGCTTTGGAAAGCTTTACTATTGCCTCATCCTGTCCAATGATATATTTCTTCAGCTCATCTTCCATCTTAACCAGCTTGTCACTTTCTGACTGCGCCACGCGGTTAACCGGGATGCCTGTCATCATTGAAACTACATCAGCAACATTCTCTTCGGTTACTTCGTGAACTATGCTCTGTGATTTAACTTCCCAATCAAGCTTAGCCTGTTCAAGGTCGTTAAGCAGATGTTTCTCTTCATCACGCAGCTTAGCTGCTTCTTCGAAATTCTGGTTCTTTACAACCTGGTTCTTTTTGGTTTTAATATTCGCGATATCGTTTTCAAGCGCAACAATATTTTCGGGGACAACAATATTTGCAAGATGTACCCTGGAGCCGGCTTCATCCATTACGTCAATTGCCTTATCGGGCAGGTAACGGTCTGTGATATACCTTGAGCTCAGCTTAACAGCCGCTTCAATTGCTTTATCGGCATACTTAACATTGTGATGCTCTTCGTACTTATGCTTGATGTTCGATAAGATCTGCATGGTTTCCTCTTCTGTTGTGGGATCCACAATGATCTTCTGGAAGCGCCTGTCAAGCGCGCCGTCTTTTTCTATATACTGCCTGTATTCATCAAGTGTTGTTGCGCCTATGCACTGCAGGTCTCCCCTTGCAAGCGCGGGTTTGAATATGTTCGATGCATCAAGTGACCCGGAAGCGCCGCCTGCACCAACTATTGTATGAAGCTCATCTATGAAGAGTATTACATCCTTGGCTTTTTCAAGCTCATTCATAACAGCTTTCATACGCTCTTCAAACTGACCGCGGTACTTTGTGCCTGCAACCAGCGAAGCAAGATCAAGCGTTACAACGCGTTTATCGTGCAATACGCGTGATACTTTTTTCTCTACAATTCTAATTGCAAGTCCTTCAGCTATAGCAGTTTTACCAACGCCCGGCTCACCTATCAGTACGGGATTGTTCTTTTTCCTGCGGCTTAAAACCTGCGCAACGCGCTCAATTTCTTTTTCCCTGCCAACAATCGGGTCTAGTTTATCATCCATTGCAAGCTTGGTCAGGTCACGGCCAAAGTTATCCAGCACGGGAGTTTTAGTACGCTCGGGTTTCTTTTCTGCAGCGGCTGATTTCTGCTGCGGCTGCTGTGATGATTTGCCGCTTAATATTGCTGAGAGTTCCTCTTTTACAACTTCGTAAGTAATGCCGAACTGCTGCAGTATTTGGGAAGCAAGATTATCATCTTCCCTTAATATTGAAAGCAGCAGATGTTCTGTGCCAATGACATCTGATTTAAATATTTTTGCTTCCAGATAAGTTATCTTCAGGACTTTTTCAGCCTGTTTTGTGAGCGGGATATTTCCGACCGTTAACGTGGCGCCTGATTGCCTTACCGTATCTTCAATAGTTTTCTTTATTTTGCCAATATCTTTGCCAAGGTTCCTGAAGATCTTGATCGCAATCCCTTCTCCTTCACGGATTATACCGAGGAGGAGGTGCTCAGTGCCGATGTAATCGTGCCCCAGGCGAATGGCTTCTTCCCTGCTTAACCTAATCACATCCTGAACTCTGTTTGAAAAATTGCTGTCCATATATTATTTCCTGTTATTTACTAAATTCAACATTTTACGTTAAAATTTAGTTTCCTTATGCTAAAATTACGCTTTAATTCAAAGATTTGCAATGAGCGGTATTATACATTGCGCGGTATTTTCTGTTAAACGAGAGCCAATTCACTGCAAAATAAGCCCTAAGGGCATATTTATCAGTTCCTTCTTAAATAATTTGATCTTTTGAAGGAAATACGGAATTCTGACCCGTTATTGCGAATGAGCTCAACTGCCCCGCCAAGCTGCTCGGAGAGGATCTTCACCAATTTTAATCCCAGCGAGGCAGTAGTGGCAAAATCAATATTTTCGGGAATTCCAATTCCGTCATCCTTAATGATTAAAGTATAATCGAAATCATTGAGTTCTTTAAGATCAATAGTAATTATCCCTTTCCTCAGATCCGGGTAGGCGTATTTGAGGCAATTACTTATCAACTCATTTATTATCAGTCCGCACGGAATTGCGGTATCAATATCAAGATAAATGCTTCGGAACTCAATAACCGGCTTGACTCTATCGATACTGATTCCATACGATGTATACAGACTGTTTACCAGGTTTTTGATATAATCATAGAACTCGATGACTGATATATCAGTAGAACGGTACAGCTTTTCGTGTATGAGAGCCATTGTTTTTATGCGGTTCTGGCTTTCAGCAAACAGGCTGTGGATCTCTTTATCTTTAACATGCGCAGATTGCAGCTTTATAAGGCTTGAAATTATCTGCAGGTTATTTTTGACCCGGTGGTGAATTTCCTTCAGCAGCATATCCTTCTGCTTCAGCGATGTTTCGATGGTATTCTCGTTCTTTTTCCTGTCAGTAATATCGCTGTGAATACCGATAGATCCTATGATCTTTCCTTCTGTATCTTTAAGGGGAGCGCTTGAAACTTCAACCCAGATGCTCTCGCCGGATCTTTTTTTCATCTGCACTTCGTACCTGTCTGTGAAGCCGTGCCGGCGCAGTTTTATTCTGTCTTTCAGGAAATCCCTGTATTCATCCGCAGCCAGAAACTCGCCCGCAGCCTGCCCGATCAATTCATTTTTGGCGTAACCAAACATACCAATTGCGTTATCATTGGCAAAAATTATCCTGTCATTATTATCAACGTAAAGTATCACTTCGCTCATATTTTCCACTACAGTTCTGTATTTCAGTTCGCTGTCTACCAGGGCATCCTGGGTGCGTTTCAGCTCGGTAATATCGTATGCAATTCCCAAAACGGCAGGCTTCCCTTCAAAATTTATCATGGAAGCATTGTAATCAAGCCATCTTTCAGTGCCGTTCTTATCTATAATTTTAACTTCGTAACGGGCGGGAACCCCCTGTTTTCCGCTTACCCTGTCAAGACCGCGCTGCTTTGCCGTTTCACGGTAATCAGGGTGAACCAGTTCCCAGAAATTTTTGCCGAGCATTTCCTTAACGGTGTAGCCGGTTATCTTAGCTGAGTATTCATTGCCGTAAATGAACTTATTGTCTGAATATATAAATATCGCTGCCGGTATAGATTCGGTGAGCCTGCGGTATTTATCTTCGCTCTCACGAAGAAGTTTTTCGGCGTTAATGCGGTCTGTGATATCAACATGTATCTGGTCAATGGCATAGGGCACGCCTTTATCGTCAAGCTCGGGGTAATAGTACACATCAAGCCACAGGGTTTTGCCCTCGCGGTTAATGATGCGGTACATATAACGGAAAACATCCTTAAAATTGTTATCACACCACTCAGCATGCGCTTTCAAAAAACCGTCAAGGTCATCTTTGTGGATGCTTGAGAGTATTTCCTTATCGCTTAGTGAGTTAAACTCTTCGCGGGTGTAACCTGATTGCCTTGTGAATTCTTTATTGGCAAGGGCATATCCTTGTGTATCCTGTAATATCCGGGTGAACGCAATGGGAGCGTTTTCAACTACTTTGGGATAACCGTACAAGGAAAAATCATATGTTTCAAGCTGTTTTTCAAGCTCGGCTATCCTTTTTTTAAGGGAAGCTATTTCCTCCTCAGGTGCGTTCTTCTGCTTAAAAGGTTCTTTTTTCATACCGGATGCATATTAATATTTATTTTAATAAAATTCTATAGCTATAAAAGAGATTGATTTTTTTAATATTTTTTCGCTATTTTTAAGAAATTATCAATAAATGGAGGCATTTTTATGGGACTGTTTAAAGAATTCAAAGAATTTATCTCACGCGGCAATGTTGTTGATCTTGCCGTGGGTGTAATTATCGGCGCGGCCTTCGGCAAAATTGTTTCTTCAGTTGTAGATGATATCATCATGCCGCCTATCGGTGTGCTGCTTGGCGGAATGAATTTTTCTTCATTAAGAATTATTTTAAAGGAAGCATCAACCGATCCCACTGGAAAAATTGTTGAAGCGGTATCAATAAACTACGGTAATTTTATTCAAACGGGTATTGATTTTGTTATCATAGCTGCTGCGATATTTATTTTTGTAAAAGCATTCAATTCCATGAAACGTAAAGAAGAAGCTCCCCCTCCGGCTCCGCCCACAAATGAAGAAAAGTTATTGACAGAGATACGGGACCTTTTGGCGAAGAAAAGTTAATTTGTACGATAAATTAGGTTGTTATGGCGGCTGGTCGCAAGACCGGCCGCTTTTTTTTGTCAATCTTCGTAAAAACCGAACACAGATGACACGGATGAAACGGATTTACACGGAAGCATCAAATACTTTCCGGGAGTTAAGACACCTGTTTTAGACCCCCTCTTGTCATTCGCACCGGTGGTGCGATTGACTTCAAGATAACACGCCTCGCCTTAATTCGCGGAGCGAAGGATGGAAGTGTTATCGAAGTCCCGCTGAAAGCGGGATCATACCTCCTTCACTCGATGCGGTAAGGTGATTTCGTTTACTACATCAAATTCTCACGATGAATCGATTATTTTTTTTTGAGGGATTTCATTTTGAGAATGCCGATTACGGGCTTTAATCGCAGCTTTTCCTCGGAAAAATCATTCTCATTATGAATAATTCATGTTGAGAATCCATTCTCACGATGATTAATCATAGTGAGAAAGCAGAAAAACAGCGTATAAATGAGAATAACATTCTCAAGATGAATACTGAAAAACGGGCAAAATATTCGTGTTGAGAAAAATATTCCGGCTGAAACAGGTATGGTCATATGGAATAAAGGATAAATTAAGAATTAATATGCTTTCTGCATACTAAGTGTAATATACTATATGCTAATTGCATTGTCAAGTCAATCAATAAGTCAAATACTGCGAAGCAGTGCTTGCAAGCCAAAGACCTGCTTAAAGCAGGGGGAAAATGAAGCGAAGCTGAAAATAAATTAAACACGGAAAACACGGATTTAACGGATTTACACGGAAAAAAACAAAGGCTACTAAACACAGAGGCACAGAGTACACGGAGAACATAATATTTTTGCTTTGCGTCTTGGCGCTACGCCTTAATCCACAGAGTGGAAGAAGGGCTTTCGCCCCAAAGGGGTAAATCAGGTATGACCTTCCTCCTCTGTGTGCAGTAAGGCGCGCAAGCGGAACGGCAAGACAAATCAACTTTGTGACCCTTTGAGTCTTTGTGCCTTAGTGGCTGCTTTGTGTTTTGATTTTGCTTTTGTCCAATAAAAAAAAAGGGACCCGGGATTTTACACAGATGTTACACAAATGTCTGTGCTACTTTTAATGGAATCCCTCAAATATTATAAAACTTTAGAAGTCTTTCAGACTTCCGAAGGTAGTTATAATACTGCACTTCTGATCTATGATAACATATTATTTAGCTTAAAGGGTCATAGCATTAATGCTCAATTAATCAATTTTGCGCCGTGGGTTACCAGAACTATTTCAATAGAACTATTCTTGATCCTGTAAACAATTCTATAGTTGTGAAATATTACCTCACGAATTGATTCTGTCTTAAATTCGGGAACAATTCTGCCCGAAAAAGGAAAATCCAGTAATCTTTCTACAGAATTAATAATTTTTCGGATGAAAACCGGTGCATATAACGGTGAATCCTGAGCTATGTATTCAGCAATTTCTTCTAAATTTTTAATGGATTTGGGAGATCATTCAATCTTTACTTCAGCCACTTTTCAAGTATCTTCTTAACCTCGTTGTGTGAAATACCTTTTCCGTTATCTAATTCGGTCAATCCCTCTTCAACCTGCTGCTTAAAATATATCCCGGCTATTATATCTTCATAATTTGAATCATCCGGAAGCCTGTCAATCAGCTCTTTTACAGATTCTTTTATGTTTATGCTTTCCATTTTCTTTAATTTATTTATTGAATATATCTATTTAATTTTACTTTTAAAAATAAAAAATCCCCTCCATTTTTGAGTAGAGGGGGAAAATTATGAAACTTCCGATGTCTTTTAAGACTTCCGAAGTTGGTTATGATCCCGCCGTTAACACATTTCTGGCCGGAGCCATAAAGCTTATCAACGGACACAGTATAAATGATAGCAGCATGCCGATTGTTCCTGCCTGCGGTGACGATGAACCTGTGAAGTAGAGTACCAGGCATGTACCGAGTCCGATAACTGATGATAAAAATGCCCCTGTTAATGATGTACGCTTCCACATGAGTCCCCAGAAGAACGGACCCAGGAACGCGGCGCCTATGGCGCCCCACGAAATGCCAAGTATAATAACAATACTTGCCGGCTTAAAGTACGCCAGTATAACTGAAATGATAATAAATAACAGCGCTGAGGCCCTCATTAGATTCGTAAGTGTTTTATCGGGAGCGGTTTTGTTTACAAAGCCTGAGTAGAAATCCTTTACCACCGATGAGCTTGAAATTAAAATTATCGCGGCAAGGGTTGACATGGATGCCGATAGTATCAGCAGGAGCATAAGTACAAACAGGTATTCGGGTATAATTTTATTCAGCAGATCCGGCATCAGTGAATCAAACACAGGCTTTCCATTGTTAAAAGCATTCGGTGCATTTTCAGGGGTCAAAAAGACACGTGAAGTAGAGCCTACGAAATACGCAACAGATGCGATAATTACGGAAAATAATGTTGACGCAATCATTCCTGTTCTGATGGCCTTCTTATCTCTGACTGCGTAGAATTTCTGTATAAGCTGCGGCATAGCAAACGGCGCAACTGATGTTAAGAATGTTAGGTAGAATAAATTCCAAAACCCTGCGGGTCCGAGCCATGTTACAAGCCTGGGATCCTGTGCTGATAGTTTCGCGGTAAGTTCCTCAAATCCCCCTGCAGCATTTACAGTAGTATATGAAAGCACCGCGCAGCCGATTATCATAATTATCCCGAAGACAACATCTATCATTGTCATGGAATTGTAACCGCCTAGCACAAGGTACAGGCCGGTGAATCCGCCCATGAAAATAAGCGCAACAGTGTAATCTATATTGAATGTAACTTTGAATAAGTATGAGAGCCCGATAAATACCGCTGCTGAATACGGAATGAACAGAAAAAATATCGCAATTGAGGAATAGAGTTTGAGTCCCCTGCTGTTATACCGCTTTTCAAAATATTCCGGCAGGGTTGAGACTTTATATTCAATTGACATTTGTTTAATGCGGTGACCCATAAGCCACCATACACCAAGCACTCCTATAAGTGAATTAAACAGGGCTATCCATAAACCTGAGAAGCCGAAATTCCATCCGACCTGTCCGGCAAATCCGATAAACAGTACCGCGGAAAAATACGCGGTGCCGTAAGTAAAAGCGGTCATCCATGCGCCTATTTTTCCGCCACCAAGAAAGTAATCATTAAATGATCTGGTTTTCCTCATTCCAATAATGCCTGCGGCAATAATTGCCATACAGAAAAGGGATATTATTATTATTCGCGTTATCATTATCTTACAGTAAGTTTAAAATAAAAAAAATTCCCGCCTTAAGCGGGAATAAAAAATGTATCAGTAATATTTTGATGATAAAAGGTTCATTTTACAGTAAAAATATCATTATAACCTTAATGTGTAAGCAGCTTTTTAAAATGTGATGCCAGGGTATTAATCTGACATCACTTTGAATTTTATAAAACCAATTGTGGTGTCGGGTTCAGATCTAAAGACTTTCAGCCCGGCACTGCTAAATAGGTTTATCTTATGATTTCTTATATCTTTCTTCGGCCTTATCAGCTTCTGCGCTTAATTCTTTGGGCAGAGTATTACCGAATATTTTGTAATACTCGCGCATTTCGTTCACTTCATCTATGCCGTGCTCTTTATCAACCGTAAAGAGCTTTTCGAGGTTTTCTTTTGATATATCAAGTCCTGTTACATCAAATTCTTCAACCAAAGGCAATCTGCCTATAGGCGCATCAACCGCTTTCGCTGTTCCGTTAACACGCTCAATAGCCCATTTTATCGCGCGGATATTATCACCGTAACCGGGCCACATGAATTTGCCATTCTCATCTTTGCGGAACCAATTAACATAAAATATCTTCGGCATTTTTTCGCTGTCGTTATTTTTGCCCATATTTATCCAGTGACCGAAGTAGTCGCCCATATTATATCCGCAGAACGGTAACATTGCAAACGGGTCATGGCGAAGCTTGCCAACTGTACCGGCTGCTGCTGCTGTCATTTCGCTTGAGCAAGATGAACCCATGAACACGCCGTGATTCCAGTCATATGCCTCGGTAATTAACGGAACAAATGATGCTCTGCGCCCGCCAAAAAGGAATGCTGAAATTGGCACACCTTTGGGATCTTCCCATGCGGGATCAATAACGGGACACTGTGATGCAGGTGCGGTGAAGCGTGAATTGGGATGTGAAGAAAGCTCTTTGCTCTCGGGTGTCCAGTCTTTTTTATGCCAGTCAATTAAGTGAGCCGGTTTTTCGTCAGTCATGCCTTCCCACCAAACATCGCCGTCATCAGTATACGCAACGTTTGTAAAAATTGAATTTTTCGTCATTGAAAGCATTGCATTGGCATTTGTTTTCATTGAAGTGCCGGGCGCAACACCGAAGAACCCGTTTTCGGGATTGATAGCGTAAAGCCTGCCGTCATCACCAATTTTCATCCATGCGATATCATCACCAACTGTTTCAACTTTCCACCCCGGAAGCGATGGAGTAAGCATTGCGAGATTTGTTTTTCCGCATGCTGAAGGAAAAGCAGCAGCAATATATTTTTTCTCGCCGCCCGGAGGAGTGACTCCCAGTATAAGCATATGTTCAGCCATCCAGCCCTGCTCACGCGCAAGCACGGAAGCTATTCTGAGCGCGAAACATTTCTTGCCGAGTAACGCGTTTCCGCCGTAACCGCTGCCATATGACCAAATAGCTTTTTCTTCAGGGAAATGTACGATGTACTTTGTATCACTGCATGGCCATGTAATATCTTTTTTACCGTCACCAAGCGGGTAGCCGACTGAGTGCATTGCGGGAACGAATTCACCATTGCCAAGGACATCAAGCACTTTCTGTCCGATGCGTGTCATAATTCTCATGTTAACTACAACGTAGGGTGAATCTGTGATCTCGATACCAATGTGTGCAATCTTTGAACCAAGCGGACCCATGCTGAATGGAATAACGTACATCGTTCTGCCTTTCATGCAACCGGCAAACAAGCCTTTGAGAATGGATTTCATTTCATCCGGATCCATCCAGTTATTTGTGGGGCCGGCATCTTCTTTCTTTTTGGAACAGATAAAGGTTTTATCTTCAACTCTTGCAACATCACTTGGATCAGAAGTTACCCAATAGCTGTTCTCTCTTTTTTTAAGGGGTTTAAACTGACCGCTCTTTACGCACTGTTCGAGGAGCATCTTATTCTCTTCTTCAGAGCCGTCACACCAGTGAACTGAATCAGGCTGGCACAGCTCCGCCATTTCCTTAACCCAGTCTTTAAGCTTTTGATTGTTTGTCATTTTTCCTCAACATTAAGTTAGAATTTTTACCGCAGCTTTGAAAGTGTAAATAATGAATTTAGCCCACTTCCTCATCCAAGCATTTCATTGTTTACAGATTTTTTGGTATACCAAAAAGCTAAAATACGCAATTTTGATGTTTTTTTCAATTTAGAAAGTTGTGGAGTAAGGCATTTTAAGAGATTATTAGGTATTTTTGAGTATTCTATGAAGAAAATCTACATCATACTTTTACTGGCAGCAATTATCCGGGTTATTGATATTTCTGCACCAATTATCGGGTGGCATTCATGGCGGCAGTCTGATACTGCAAGTATTGCCCGGAATTTTTACGAAAATGGCCATAACATTCTATATCCGATGATTAACTGGGGCGGTATTGGCACAGGCTATGTTGAATCTGAATTTCAGGTCTACCCTTTTATTGTTTCTATATTATATGCAGTTTTCGGATTTCATGATATATTTGGCAGAATACTTTCGGTATTCTTTTCACTGCTTACTGTGTATGGACTTTATCTTCTCGTCAGAAAGATCATCAATGATGATACTGCCTTATGGTCCGCTTTGATCTATGCTATACTTCCGCTTAATATTTTTTACGGCAGGGCATTTATGCCCGATGCAGCAATGCTGATGTGTTCGGTTTACGGAATATACTTTTTTTCGGAGTGGCTTGATAAAAATAAATTGAAGTATTTCTTTTCAGCATGGATATTTATAGCACTTGCAGTACTCATGAAACTGCCGACTCTCTATATCGGACTCCCATTGCTTTACCTTGCTTTCCATAAATACCGCTGGTCGTTATTTAAAAATTTGCACTTATACTCACTTGCAGCAATGATTCTGTTACCTGCTATTTTATGGTACTACCATGCGCATCAAATATTTCTGAATGGGGGTTCATCCTTTGGTATATGGACCTACGGTCAGGATAAATGGGGAATGTTTTCATTACTTATTGACCCGGCCTGGTACAATGATATTTTCTTTAAAAGCATAGCCGAAAGACATTTGACATATCCCGGTTTTATTTTATTCATTTGGGGACTCTTCATTAAACGAAGCTCAGAGCGGGCAAGATTGTTCGATATATGGCTGATTGCCGTTCTTATTTTTATTTTTATTGCAGCACAGGCGCACCGCGCACAGGAGTATTATACATTACCATTTAATATTGCCGCAGCGGTTTACATTGGAAAGTTCCTGGCAAAATATCTGCCCCTTGCAGATTTCAAAGCTGCGTTAAGCAGATACAAATACAGATCATACTTTGCACTGCTTTGCATAATGCTTGTTTGTGTTTTAAGTTATTTAAGGATTGCAAGATTTTATAATGGCGAAAATCAGAATTCACCTGTACTAAAAATTGGCCGGGATATTCAGTCCGTTTCAAATCCGCAGGATAAAATTATTACTATTGGCGATGGGAATCCGGTTTATCTTTACCACGCCCACCGTTTCGGTTGGACAGCAATGCCCGAGCAGATGGATAGCAATTATATTGCACAACGCAGAAAAGAAGGGGCAAAATTCATTACCGGGGAAAAAATTATATTTGAAAGGAATAATTCTACAGACAGATTAGATTTTCTTTTGAAGAATTTTAAGGTCATAAAAAATGAAGCAGATCACTTTGTTGTAGCCACAGAGTAATATAAAAGATACAAGACTGCATTCTCAGTCCAGCGAATCGTACTGTATCAATTCCCACTTCAGGCATTTATGGTAAAATGCCAGCTCGCATAATATTCCCGCATCTTCGCAAATCACAGTAAAATGAGATTTAAAGCCCTCCTCGTTATCCGGCAGCCGCCAGATGTTGGCTATTTTGGTAACTTTGTACGTGCGGTTATTCCATTTGAATTTCAGTATATCCACTTTGGAATTGTGAAAATGCGAAATAACCTCGATAGCTTCAAAAACCTGTGTTTGTGTGTAAGCCATAACAATTATCAAATAACAATTAACAATGAGTAATGAGTAATGAGTAATGAGCAATGAATAATGAGTAATTAATAATAAGTTTTACTCTCGTACCACGAATAATAGTATCTATAATGTTTACCAGAAAGTCGAAGACTCAGGGATTCAGTGAATATTAATGCAGCCGGTTTCGTGGAACGAGTATCTTTTGACCAAGTCAATTTAAATTATCATAACAATATTTCATTCCCACGGCTGAAGCCGTGGGCTAATTGTGAATTACCTGACCCCGGAGGGGTCACATATTTATAGAAAAAAATTCGCAGCTAAATCATGACCCCTTTAGGGGTCGAACTTAAATATAATATTGGAATCTCCTTCTTCCGCTCAAAATTACCCTGTAAATTCCCTGCAAAAAATTCTATTATTTTTTGCTTGACTTCTCCTTAAAAATACTGTATATTTATACAGTGTAATTATATACAGTATAAATTAACATCAAAAAAATGGCATTTACAATAAGATTGCTTCGTCGCTTCGCTCCTCGCAAAGGTGCGTTTATCCAGGATATCGGGAGAAGATATTAAATGAAAAAGCTCACTAAAAACCAGCAGAAGGTGGCGGATTTTATAAGCCGCTTCACTAAGGAACATTTATACTCCCCAACCTACAAAGAAATTGCGGAGCATTTTGGCGTGAATGTTAACGCTATTCAGCAGACAGTCACAGCGCTTATAAAGAAGGATGCCCTTGAACGCTCCGAAGGTATTGCGCGGGGGTTGAGGATAAAATCCGCCCCAGATGCGGAAATAATTCACGGCAGTACGGCTATGATTACCATTCCATTATATGGCAGCGTAGCTGCCGGCGAGCCCATTTTTGCTGATAATAATATTGAGGGATATATTACAGTTGATAGACCTAAACGCTCCGCAGGTGAATTGTTCGCCGTTACAGTGCGCGGTGACAGTATGACCGATAAAAAAATTGTTGAGCGCGATAAGCTGATCGTCCGCAAACAAAATACCGCCAACGACGGCGAAATTGTAGTAGCCCTGCTTGATGATGAAGTAACCGTTAAGGTATTTAAAACAGGCGGCGGAAAGCCCTACCTCCAGCCGGCAAATAATAAGTATGATCCGATACACAGGCCGTTTAAGATACTTGGTATAGTGGTGGGATTGACGAGAGATTTTACGGCTTTGTAAAAGCAAAATGTCAAATGACAAAATCCAAATGCCAAATTAGTAAATATGGATTTCATATATTCAACTTTCAGAAGAGCATATTGTTTGAAAGCTACATGAAGTGAATAGAAAAAAATGCAAAAGAAAGATTATGAGAAGCGTATAATTGACCCCGTAGGGGTCACATATTTATAGAAATGAATCTGTAATTTATTCACGACCCCTGAGGGGTCGCACAAAGAGAGCCACAATAATTACAGGCAGAACGAAAATCATAAACTCCATGAAACCGTTAAAACGGTTTTGATTAAATATCGATTCTTTCATTCACGGCTGAAGTCGTGGACTATCTCATAAATTATTTTTTCACCCCGCTAAAGCAGCAGAAGATTATCCCGCAAAGATTTCTGCTTCTTAAAAAAACGCACCACCGGTGCGTTTTTGGGGGTGGGATGTATAACAGACATCAAGATCATCAAACAATGAAGTATATACATAAGTTTTCGGACTCCTCTCCTCTCCCCTCTCCTTGCAGGAGAGGGGCCGGGGGTGAGGTGAATAATTGACCCTAACGGGGTCGCACAAAGTCAGTATTTTATATTAGCAAGATAGCACCTGAAGCAAACCGAATGGGACCCTTCACTTCGTTCAGGATTACAAATGCATACATCAAAAAATAACGGAAAATTAAGCTCCTCGTTCTTCATCCCAAGGGATGCATCGCGTCCATCGCACATGTTCAAGCGTGTAAGGATGATGGCATCTTATTGCTTTCCGCACCATAAAGATCTCAATCATAAAATTGATAAGAACCGCAACAGGTTTTTTATACATCTTGATCTCGACGCGTTCTTCGCGCAGGTCGAACAAAGGGATAACCCCAAACTTAAAGGCAAGCCTGTATCGGTCGGCGGCGGTGAAGGTAACCGCGGGATCATAATGACTGCAAGTTATGAAGCCCGCGCAAAAGGTGTTGAAATAGGAATGTCGGTTGTGGATGCGAAAAGGCTCTGTCCTGAGCTAATTTCGCTTCCCTCTTACGGTACAAAGTACGAAGCAATTACACAGAATATCATTGAGCATCTGCTTGAGCTGCTGCCGGAGGACTGCGTGGAGCAATACAGCATTGATGAATGTTTCCTTGATATCACTCCCGTTGTTAAGGATTACTTTGATGCCGCAAAGTTCGCATGGAAGCTGAAAACAATGATCAGAAGAATTGAGAATCTTACGGTTTCGATCGGACTCTCGTTTAATAAATCTTATGCCAAAATGGCGACAAAGCTAAATAAGCCCAACGGACTATTTATAGTAAGAGAAGAAAACATTGATGTAATACATAACCTGCCCGTAAAAAAAATGTGGGGTATTGGGCACCGCAACGAAATAAGGATGCATTCACTCGGGATCCGCACAATTGGCGAGCTGGCGAATTCAAATCTGCATGCGGTGCATAAGGAGTTTGGAATCAACGGGGTTATACTGCGCAAGATCGCAAGAGGCGAAGATACCAGCGGCATTAATGCCGCAAGCGGCGAGCGGGTTGAAAAATCATTTAACCATAACCATACACTATCGACCGCTATATTTGAAAACCATAAAGCCGAGGCTGAAATAAAACGTATGACTGAATATGTCTGCCGCAGAATGCGGGCGAAAGATCTGATCGCAGATCACATAGGGCTTTCATTGCGTTACGAAGATCTTGGTTACCGAGGAGACAAGGTCAGGCTTTGCCACGCGACCAATAGCGAAAAAGAGCTTTACCACAACGCCATGGAAATTTACAAACGCCTTCCGCAGCCTGACCCGTTCCATAAGATCCGAACATTCGGCATTTTTGTATATGACCTCTTCAAAGTATCAGCATATAACCTTGATATGTTCAACCGTGACCATCTTATTCCCTACAAACAAATTGACCTGCTTAAGGATAAATACGGAGAGAATATAATCCGCCTGGGGCTGGGTAACAGCTGATTCATCAAGTACTTCACGCAAAGACGCAAAGAAATCCTTCGTAATTTCAGGTTTATAATCTAAAACAGAATTTTAAGCCGGATTGAGGTGCTCAATTTGCCCCGCAAATGTGTCAGGTTACAAACCTGACACTACGTAAGTAAAAATGATACTTAATGTATATAGCCCCGGACTTTAGACGGGAGGTTGAGAATCAAATAGACTCCGGGTTTTCTTCACTTATTGAACGAAGTGAAAGAAGTAGCCTTGATGGGTTTATATAGTCTGGGGCTAAAGCCCCATTTTATATAAGCATTTAATCCACGACCTGAAGGTCGTGGCAAATCACAAATTACCAAGGTCAATCATTTTATAGGAAAAACACATTCATTGAAAGTTTTGATGAATATTGATAGTTTTGTATAATTATTAAAAAATAACCTAAACCCGCTTAAAAACTATGCAAAAACTGAAGATCCTGTTACTGATTTTAATTCCCGCGCTGCTGTTAACGGCATGTTCAAAGGAATCAGAAGATTCAATTCTGCTGGCAGCTAAAAACAAACTTGAAGAAGCAAAAAAGCTGGATACGGAGAACAAACCTGAAGAGGCTAAAAAAGGATACGGCGAAGCTGTAGAGATGTACAAGAAGTTTTTGACAGAATATCCCTCTTCACAGAAGGCGCCTGAAGTATACAGCAGTATTGCCAAGATCTATGTGGATAATTTGAGAGACTATCCCAATGCAATAAAATATTATGAAGAGCTGACTCAAAAACATCCCGCAACCAAAGAATCAAAATACGGAATGTTCATGGTAGCCTTTATATATGATGAGATGCTGAAGAACAAGGATAAAGCGAAGGAGAATTACAAAAAGTTCCTGGATAAATATCCCAAAGACGAAGACCCCAATGAAAAAATGAGTGAATCAGCAAGAATGATGCTGCAGATGCTTGATGAGAACAGGTCAATTGAAGATATCATCAAGAACACTTCCAAGGATTCGGTTAAACAGGAAACACCGAAAAAAGATGACGCCAAAAAGGAAGACGTAAAGAAAGACGAAGTTAAGAAAGAAGCGCCCAAGACAGAGACTGATCCGGACGGGAATCCGACAGACAACGATACCAAAAAGAATCCGTAATAATAAAAAAGGAAACAAATAAAAGATAACCGGAGTTAACTATATTATATTATACAATAACTCCGAAAAATATTGCAGACCGACTATAAAAAATTTCTCCAGCCTTCAGTAATATCAAAGCTGGCAAATATTGAGCTTAAAGCCAAGTTTGTAGTGGAAGGTTTTATAGCCGGTTTGCATAAATCACCCTACCACGGCTTCAGTGTTGAATTTGCAGAGCACCGCCAGTATATGCCGGGCGATGACCTTAAATACCTTGACTGGAAGATACTTGGAAGGACCGACCGATATTATATCAAACAATTTGAAGAAGAAACGAATTTAAAGTCATACCTTATTGTTGACTCAAGCCGCTCCATGCATTTCCGTTCATCCGATAGCACGCTTGCACCAAGATCACCGTTTGGCAAATTGTTCAGAAGAAAAGAACCGCAGAGGACACCCCATAGAAGCAATATCACAAAACTTGAATACGCAACTTATGTTGCGGCATCGCTGGCGGTGCTTATGAACTTTCAGAAGGATGCTGCGGGACTTGTTGTATATGATGAAGCTATAAGGACATTTATTCCACCGAAAGCCACAAGCCAGAATCTGAAGCAGATACTGACCCAGCTTTCGGCAATTGTTCCATCAGGAAAAACAAACACTGCATCTGCACTGAACATTGTTGCCGAAAGAATAAAGCGCAGGGGTTTGATAATAATATTGAGCGATCTTTTTGATGACCAGAAAGCTGTAGTAAACGCTCTGAAGCATTTTCGCCACAAGAAAAATGAAGTGATAGTATTCCAGGTTCTTGATCCGCTGGAATTGAGCTTCGCGATTGACTCACCCACCATTTTTAAAGATATGGAAACCAGCAAAGAAATGCTCTCGCAGCCGATATCAGTAATGAACTCTTACCAGGACGCAGTTAAGGAATTCATTGATACATACAAGACCGCATGCCTTTCGAACAACATAGATTACGTTTTACTTTCCACTGAAACGCCTTTTGATACTGCCCTGCTTGAATACCTTAACAAGCGCAAGCGCCTGAATTGATTCTTCTTCCACATGCTGCTTTCTCCTATCCCAAAATGCCTGAATTATTTGTATATTTGATTAAACTTTCACAACTTTAGCTTGTCTAACCTATAGAAAACACGAAATAAGGCAAAAATCATGCATTATGCGCTAAAAAATACTATATATAAGGGCAGTATATTCACTATTCTTGCTCTGTTCCTATTTACCGTGCCCTCCTTTTCACAGAACCAGGATAGCCTGCTGGAAAAGATCAGAGATATTGATATATCTTTAAATGAGCCGCCGGACAGTGAAGAGAACCTGTATATGAACACAGTTTCATTCCAGTCTTTTTATGATGTTCTTTCGCCTATGGGTGAGTGGATCCAGATCACAAAAGAAGATATTGATGAAGACCTTAGTGACGGCGAAGGTGAAGGCAGATATTCATCTGCGTACTACGAGGATGATGAATTTTTATTCATCTGGAAACCAAGTGTTGAAAATAACTGGAAGCCGTATTCAAACGGCAAGTGGGAATATACGGATCATGGCTGGCTTTGGGTATCAAATGATAAATGGGGCAATTCCACATACAACTACGGCAGGTGGTGGAACTCACCCAAGTACGGATGGGTATGGCTGCCCGGTTACACATGGGCTCCCGCCTGGGTTAGATGGAAAGTTACAAATGACGGCAATCACGTCGGCTGGGTGGCGCTTTCACCGAAGGCAAAATGGAAAAGTGAATCAGGTATAACGGAAAAAAATTACACATACAGCAACAAAGATGCTGACTGGATATTTGCGGATAACAATACCTTTGTGAGCGATATCACACCGGCAAAGATCAGTTCACAGAACGAAAATTCTGGTCTGATAAGGAATTCTACAGGCATAACCAGCATCACGGCAGAAGATGACATGATAATTACTAGGGGTCCGGATGTAAATAAGATAGAAGAGAAGACCGGCAAAAAATTCAACCGTAAGAGATTAAGATTTTCCAAAGGGAAAAATAACACAATTATTGGTGAAAACGAAATAACAGTAGCGAAAGAAACTTTTGACCGTTCAGGCGGTCACAAATTCCAGAAAGGCAAACCTGATAAATTCCGTAAAAGCGAGAAAGTGAAGAAGATAATCCGCAAGAAAAAGAACAGGAATCTGCCCCCTCCAAACAGAAATAAGTAATCTATAATTTTGGTCCCGCTGTTAAAGCGGGATTTTTTTTATGCACTCTTATGTTAAACCTGTTAATATCATCAAATTATTCAGGGAACAGTATATTTTTATATAGATTGTTACAATTCAAATTTTGACATAATTTCGCCATAATATGAAAAGAATATTTTTAGGATTACTATTTATAACAACAGGATTGTTTGCACAGAACCTTCACCAAAGGTTTGATGGAATTAATTTTACGATTAACGGGAATAATTCTGTTAATCCGTTTAACGGGGGGATTGAAATTCCCCGTTACCAGTTTGTGGATATTGATGGTGACGGCGATGTTGACCTGTTTATTTTTGACAGAGATACAACATTAAATTTTTATAAGAACGAAGGTTCGCCTTCTGTTCCGCTATTCAGGCTGCACTCAACAAGATACCAGGGTTTGAACATCAGGTACTGGTTTAAGTTCGCTGATCTGGACGGAGACAGCGATATTGACCTTTTCTGCGGGGGTGACTCACAGCGGGTGCGCTATTATAAAAATACAGGTACGTTATCCAATCCAGCTTTTTCTTTGCAATTATATGGTGTAAAAACGGATATTGGTGAATACATGGGAAGTGAGTCAGCAAGTATTCCCACAATAGTTGATATTGACGGCGATGGTGACCAGGATTTCCTTACGGGAAGCTCAACGGGTGAAGTAACTTATTATCAAAATATCGGTTCAGTGCAGAACTTTAGTTATAAATTCATTACTGCAAGGTTCGCCAATATACTGATAGTCGGCGGTGCCGATGACCCTAAACACGGCGCAAGTTCAATAATGTTCGGTGATATTGACGGCGATAATGATAAAGATCTTTTCTGGGGTGACCTTTTCGGGCTCAGTATTTATTTCATTAAGAATACCGGTACAGCACAGAATTTCCAGTGGAATGTTATTGACACAAACTCTCCCCCGCCGAATTATTATTTCAGCGGCGGGTTTAATATGCCCGGCATTTATGATATTGATAATGATGGCAGAAATGATTTTTTTATAGGTGTGCTTATCGGTTCAAAGACGATCAATAATTTTGTTTACTACAAAAATATGGGTCCTCTGAATAATCCTTCTTTTTCCAAAATAACCGATAACTTTATTTTATCAGCTGATCTGGGTTCATATAGTTATCCATCATTTGGGGATATTGATAACGATGGTGATAAAGACCTTTTCGTGGGTTGTGACCGTTCGGTGGGATTCTACAGGAATACAGGAACATCAACAGCACCTGCATATACATTAGTGGATGACAGCCTGCCGCTTGCCATTTCAAATTTCAATTTCGCTCCTGCGATTGGTGATCTTGATGGTGACGGCAAAAAGGATATGGTGCTGGGATATTATTCGCTTGCGCGGTTAAAATTCTTTAGAAATACCGGTACAATTGCTAACCCTATCTTCACGCTTACCGCTTCGCAAATGGATACGATGAATCTCTCGCAGGCAAGCGCTCCCTGCCTTGCTGATATTGATAATGACGGTGATCTTGACCTGCTGGCGGGAAATTCAAGCGGAAGAGTAACTTATTACAAAAATAACGGAAGCGCGGCTTCGTTTAATTTTCAGTTCATATCAAACAATTATGCATCGGTGAATGTCGGTAACGACGCTTCGCCAACATTGGGTGATCTTGACGGCGACGGTGACCTTGATATGCTTGTAGGTAACCGATTAGGTCAAATAGCTTTTTACAGGAATACAGGTTCAATATCATCACCTTCATTTACTTTTGTCACATCAAATTATGCCGGAATAAATGCGTTTCAGAATTCGGTGCCCGTTATTGTTGACTTGAACAGCGATACTGATCCTGATTTGATACTTGGCAACATTAAGGGCGGATTGTACTATTATGAAAATTGGGATGTATTCGGGATTCAGCAGATAGGCAGTGAAATTCCCAGGGAATTTTCGCTGTATCAAAACTATCCGAATCCGTTTAATCCGGTAACTAAAATAAAATTTGATGTAAAGGCAAAAGGCAAAAGTGAAAACGCAAAAATCAATTTGAGAGTTTTCGATCTGCTTGGGAAAGAAGTTATCAAACTGGTAGAGGGAGAACTCTCCCCCGGTATATACGAAGTTGATTATGATGCCTCAAATCTGCCGAGCGGAGTGTATTTCTATAAGCTGGTAAGCGGTGAGTTTAGTGAATCGAAGAGAATGGTTTTAGTGAAGTGAAAAGGCATCCCGCTAAGCAGAAGAGCGGGACTGCCTTTCTTTACTCTGTTCTGCAAGTCGTTGCAGAAAGCGCAGAAAGGCAGAAAGCAAAAGGCAAAAAAAATATTACAAATCATTCCCAAACTTGTACGTCGGGGTGGATAGGGAATGATAATAGGTATATAACAGAACAAGGGGTTCGAACCCCTTGTTTGATAAATCATAATTCAAATAAACCTGGCAGGTCTTTAAGACCTGCCAGGTTTTGTATTTACTTATACCAGTTTCAAATCTTTCAATACTTCCCTTAGCTTATCTTTATTAAGTTTAGACATTTTTGTTAAGGGAAGCCTTAAGCTTTCCTCAATTTTTCCCATCATAGCAAGCGCAGTTTTAACAGGTATTGGATTTGATTCGTAAAAGTTAGCTTTCATCAGATCAAACAGTTTATAATGAATTTCCTGCGCTTTTTTCAGGTCACCTTTTAGTGCAGCTCTTGTCATTTCAGCATATTCCTTCGGCACTTCGTTTGAAATCACAGCAATTACGCCATCGCCGCCAGCGGTAATTATTGGCAGTGTTAATGAATCCTCACCGCTCAGTACGGAAAAATCCTTTGGCTTATGTTTTATTATCTGCATTATCTGCTCAAGGATATTAGAAGCTTCTTTTATGGCGATAACATTTTCAACTTCTTCGGCAAGCCTTAATGTTGTTTCAGGCAGCATGTTTGAAGCTGTTCTGCCCGGTACATTATAAAGCACTGCCTTAATATCGCACTCTTCAGCAATTTTCTTAAAGTGCTGATAGAAGCCTTCCTGTGTTGGTTTATTATAATATGGTCCGACGAGCAAAACGGCATCCGCGCCTACCTCTTTTGCATCCTTAGTAAGCTCAATTGAATCAGCGGTGGAGTTTGTACCCGTACCGGCAACTACCGGCAGTCTTCCGGCATTCTGGTCAACAACAATTTCAATCACCCTTCTGCGTTCTTCGCGGGTCATTGTGGCTGATTCACCCGTTGAGCCGCAGGGCACCAGGAATTCCACTTTGCTTTTGATCTGCCAATCAACGTGCTCGCGCAGAGATCTTTCATCAATAGTTCCGTTTGCTTTAAACGGAGTAACTAAGGCTGTTCCGGTACCTGTTAATCTTGCCATATAAATAAGAAAGTATAATTTATAATTAATTTACAAATTTAGTTTTAAAATTGTACTTAAACAATTTATAAAGGAACGGCTTTGGTGCCACAAATACAGGTTTCTATAATCAGTATAAAGCGGTGTTGCTTCTTATTAAGTACACTCTGCATAGTACTGATTTTGTGGTACGAATATCTTTTTTCCTTTTTCCTCGTTCCACGAAATTAGTTTCTAATAAGCTTTCCTTTATATTGAAAATAACATAATTTTCATACTTTATGAATACTGTATTCGTGGCACGAGAATATTTTAACAATTCTTTCAATATCCTTTTCCTCGTTCCACGAAATTAGTTTCTAATAAGCTTTCCTTTATTTTGAAAATAACATAATTTTCATACTTTACGAATACTGTATTCGTGGCACGAGAAAATTTTAACAATTCTTTCAATATCCTTTTACTCGTTCCACGAAATTAGTTTCTAAAGTACTCACATGTAATTAAGAATAATCCACTTTTCCAAGTTGGACGAACATTCTATTCGTGGCACGGGAGTATTATTTCAATATTCAGTTTAAACGCTTTAAACGTGATATTTAATAGTAATTTGAGAAAGAATTATTCATATTAAGAGTTGTAAATTTTGAGTATTTTTGTAGATAATTTAAAATTCCATATAACAAAATACATACATGGCAGAAAAATATTTAAACTTAATTAATGGTGAATGGGTTGAACCATCAACCGGAAAGTATATAGAAAACCGCAATCCCGCGGATAAAGATGATCTAATTGGATTATTCCCCGCATCATCAGAAGAAGATGTAAACAAAGCGGTAGCCGCAGCTAAAGCTGCATTTGAAAAATGGCGTTTGGTTCCCGCGCCAAAGCGCGGCGATGTGCTGAAAATTGTTGGTGATATGATGCTCGCTAAAAAGGATGATATTTCATTTGAAATGACACGCGAAATGGGAAAAGTATTTGCTGAAACCAAGGGCGATACACAGGAAGGTATCGATACAGCATACTACGCAGCATCTGAAGGCAGAAGACTCTTCGGTCTGAATGCACCAAGCGAATTACCCAATAAAATGAATTTGAGCTTCCGCGTACCGATAGGTGTTGGCGGATTCATTTGCCCGTGGAATTTCCCCATGGCGATACCGACATGGAAACTCTTCCCCGCTCTTGTATGCGGAAATACTGCTGTATTTAAACCGGCTGAGCTTACTCCGAAAACAGCGCATACTTTAGTTGAAATAATTGACGCGGCAATGCGCGAAGTATTGGGTAAAGATTATATCCCGGGTGTGATAAATCTTGTACACGGTAAAGGCAGCGTTGTTGGTGAAGCTATCACAAACCATGAAGATATTGACTTAATATCTTTCACAGGTTCAACTGATGTAGGTAAACGCATTAATGCGGTTGCCGGAGCATCGCTGAAAAGAGTATCACTTGAGCTTGGCGGCAAAAATGCGCAGATAGTAATGGATGACGCGAACCAGGATCTGGCCCTTGAGGCGGTTTTATGGGGAGCTTTCGGTACAACAGGTCAGAGATGCACAGCAACATCAAGATTGATATTACATGAAAAGATCTATGATGAATTTATTAAGAAGCTTGTGGCAAAAGCAGGTAAGTTAAGACTCGGTTACGGTAATGATAAAGGCGTTGATGTGGGTCCATGTGTTAGCGAAAGTCAGCGTAACAGCGTAAACGAATATGTACAGATAGGTAAGAACGAAGATAAGGCAAAACTAGTTATGGGCGGTGAATTTGCAAACGATGGTACGCTTGCAAAAGGCTGGTTCTACAAACCAACAATATTTGTTGATGTAACTCCTGAAATGAGAATTGCGAAAGAAGAAATTTTCGGACCGGTGCTTGCAGTAATAAAAACCACGGGACTTGAAGATGCAATAAACATTCTGAATAACACAAAATACGGTTTATCATCATCAATATTCACAAATAATGTTAATGATGCATTCACCGCAGTGCGCGATATCAAAGCCGGTATTACTTATGTAAACGGCGCAACAATTGGCGCGGAAGCGCATATGCCGTTTGGCGGAGTTAAGCAGACGGGTAACGGTCACAGAGAAGGCGGCTGGACTGTGTATGACTTCTATACAGAATGGAAGGCAGTTTATATTGATTACTCAGGCAAGCTGCAAAGAGCGCAGATAGATAACTATTAATTAGGAATTGCGAATTAGGAATTAGGAATAAAAGCCGGGTTAACAGCCCGGTTTTTTTTACGGTTTATTGGAACAATCTGAGCCGGAATTTCCTTAAATAAAGGACAATAAAGTCCAATAATTAATAAATTTATCTTTAATTAAATTTAGCTTATCATTGTAACTTATACCAAAAAACTATGAATAATCCTCAAAAATACAGAAAAGGCGCTATATTGTTCAGTGCCGGTGTAATTTTTAACCTGTTTATTTCAGCACTGTTGTTCCTGGGTGCCTCAGTTTTAACAACGCGCGGAAGCGCAAACGGCAAAGAGCTTGTAGAGCTCTCAAAAGAAAAAGGCATGTACGTTGTTGAAAAGCTCTATGGGTTCTATAAGGGTTCAGCCGGTGATGTAAGAGATGATTCTGAGCAGACACTGAAAATGCTTGCGCAGTATGACGCTATTGATTACGACCTCACTCTTTCATTCGATATACCGAACAAATCAATTAGCGGTGTGAATTATATGAGGATGCGTGCGGAAACCGATACGCTTCGCACTATATATGTGAATATATATGATAACCTGAAAGTAGATAAAGTTGGTTTTCAGAATATGATGCGCACGGGAATAAATTACCGTGAGCCTAAGGATATGCCCGAATGGTATGATGTAACTTTTACGCAGAATTCAAACTACCTTATTGTGACATTAAAAGATGGCGATGTACCGATGAAAGGCGATAACATTGCATTAAAAATTGAATACTCTGGCAAGCCTGTTAAAAAAGGATTTGATTCATTTTCATTTAAAGAGCTTTACGGCAATATGTATGTGTATACTTTAAGCGAACCAACATGGGGACCCGTTTGGTGGCCATCAAAGGATTTCCCTGATGATAAAGCTACAATGAAAATGCATTTGAATGTACCAACCGGTATGAAAGGAATTTCAAACGGCCTGCTTACGGATACTGTACAGAATTCAGACGGTACGACCACTTTCAACTGGCACAGCTCCTACCCTATCGCAACATATTTGGTAAGTATAGTAGTAGGTAAAATGGTTTATTGGGAAGATACATATACATCACTTGACGGGAATAAACAGATGCCAGTGGTATATTATGCATTCCCCAAAGATTCCGCGAAGGCAAGAATTGACTGGAAACCGACACCTGAGATGATAAAGTATTACTCCGAAACATTCGGCGAGTACCCATTTATTGATGAAAAATACGGACTTGCTCAGTTCGGGTGGACCTCGGGGGCGATGGAGCACCAGACAATCACATCATATGGTTACCTGCTTGTAACAGGTGATAACAGGTATGATTTTGTGAACGCTCATGAACTTGCCCATCACTGGTTTGGTGATGCGGTAACACTTAAGGACTGGAAGAATATCTGGCTGAACGAAGGGTTCGCATCATACTGTGAAGCATTATGGATGGAGCATAAAGGCGGAATGTCAGCTTACTTCGCACACATGAAGGGTTTTGATTACGGCTATTTCAGCGGTACGGTTTATGACCCCAAGGGGTTCATTGATAATCCCGCAATTTACGCCACCATATACCAAAAAGGCGCGTGGGTTATTCACATGCTGCGCGGTATAATGGGCGATGAAAAATTCTTTGCAGCGGTTAAAGCATATTACGAAAAGTACAAGTACTCAAACGCCGAAACTTCTGAACTGGTAGCAATAATGGAAGAGTACCATGGTTCAAGCCTTGAATACTTTTTCAATCAGTGGGTTTACAAAGGTACCGGAAGGCCCAAGTATGAATACTCATGGAAATTCGAGGATTTCCAGGGACAAAAGGGATCCGGGGCATATACAGTCAGGTTAAACCTGAAACAGGTTCAGAAAGAAGAAGAGATTGAAGTCTATAAGATGCCTGTTAAGATAACTGTTGTTACCGAAGCAGGCGACAAAGAATTCACTGTGTTTAATGACCAGAAGGAACAATCGATATTGCTTACGGTTGACTCAAGACCCAAAGAAGTATTGATTGATAAGGACGGCTGGATACTTAAAAAAGTTGCCAAGGGTACATACGAGAAATAATGCTGAAAATTCAGTAAATATGGAGAGGGTGTTTTAAGTATGGAGCTATCTCCAATTGAATTAAAAGCGCATTATACAAATCTATTGCACCTGCATGTTAAGTGGTGCTCAAAACAGGTCGTGAAATATGAACCGCTGCTTTCGCATGGTTCAGAAAGACTGATAATCAGATTGATTGCCGATGACGGCACAAGTTCAATTGGCATTGTAAACCGCCATCTTGAAGAAAACAGGGCTTTTATAAGTTTTGGCAGGCATTTCAGAGAATCCGGCTTAAATGTGCCGGAAATTCATATAGTATCTGCATCGGAAGACAGCTATATACTTGATGACCTGGGTGAGGAAACACTGCTCAAGAGAGTACTTGATGGAGATGAGTTTAATTCCGCAAAAGTTGAGCTGTATAAAAGAGTAATAAGCGAGCTCCCGAAATTCCAGATCACAGGATGCCAAGGGATAGATTATTCATTCTGCTACCAGTATAAAGAGTTCGGAAGTGAAAACGTTGATTATGATCTCGATTATTTTAAGCAGCGATTTCTGAAAAATTTTCACAAAGGTGAAATTGATACTGAGCTGCTGGATAAGGACTTGGCATATTTAAAAGAAAAGATACTTGAATTCCCGAGGGAATATTTTTTATACCGCGACTTCCAGTCAAGGAACATAATGATAAAAAACGATGAACCGATTTTTATCGATTTCCAGTCCGGCCGAAAAGGAGCTTTACTTTACGATATCGCATCATTGCTGTATGATGCCAAGGCTGATATTCCCCAGCAAATCCGCGAGGATTTGCTTGAATATTACCTGGAAGAACTTAAGCATAATTATAGTATTGATACCGGGAAAATGCAGCAGTACTTCTGGTATTTTGCAATGATAAGGATACTGCAGGCAATGGGAGCGTACGGTTTTTTGGGAATTGTGAAGGGTAAGAAAAGATTTTTAGAGAGCATTCCGTACGCATTAAAAAACATAAATTTTATTCTGGGCAGCAGGACAGCATCAAATGAGCTTCCATATTTGAAACAGATATTCAGCGAACTATTAAACGGTAATAATACAGAAAATGACAAAGCATAATATAAGAGGATTAAACGTAATTGAATCAGGGGAAGAAAACAAACAGGCGATAATTTTCGTGCATGCCTTCCCGATGTGCAGCAGGATGTGGGATAAACAGGTTGCTGCGCTTGAGGATAAATACCGGGTTGTAGTATATGACTTGCGCGGCTTTGGCTACAGCGAGCCAGGTGACGGACATTTTACTATTGATTCACATGTAAGCGATCTTATTTCCATAATTGACAGCTTGAAACTGGAAAAACCGGTTGTTTGCGGACTTTCGATGGGAGGCTACATTACATTAAGGGCGCTGGAACTGTACCAAAGTAAATTTAAAGGCGCAATTGTTGCTGATTCCAAAGCTGAAGGCGATAATAATCCAACCAAACATGCCAGGGCTGAACAGATGAAAATGATCAAGAACGGTCAGCGCGAACAGTTCACAGATAATTTTATTAAGGCAGCTATCAGTGAAACCAATATTAATGAAAAGCCCGAACTGGTTGAGTTCCTTAAGAAGATGATAAGCTGGCAAAAAAATGAGGCGATCACAGGAGCACTATTAACGCTTGCGGCCAGGACTGATACTACCGAGGGACTTGATAAGTTTGATATAAGGATGCTGATACTTGCAGGAAAAGAAGATAAGCTTACCCCGCCTGAGTTCAGCAAAATTATTTACGGCAAAACAAGGAATTCAGACCTGAAGTTAATTTCAAATGCGGGTCATTTACCGAACATGGAAAATCCCGACGAGTTCAATGCAGCGATACTTGATTTTATGAAGAGTTACGAAAAGAAGCAGGGGTAGCCTTTTACTCTTTGCTTGGAACGAAGTGACCCTGCGCCTTAAACCCGCATAGCGGGAGGAAGGAAGCAATCTCATTTTAGATTAAGATTGCTTCGCTACGCTCGCAAATTTATGATAGTTTCTTCTTAATTTCCTTTAACATAATATCTGTCATTTTGGAAATATTATATTCATGTTTCCATCCCCAGTCAGCCCTGGCTTCAGCATCGTCAATACTTCCCGGCCATGATTCAGCTATCTGCTGGCGGAAATCTGGCTTGTAGGTAATCGTGAATTCCGGAATATGCTTCTTAATTTCAGCGGCAAGACCTTTGGGGTCGAAACTGATCCCGCTTAAATTATAGCTTGATCTTATCTTAACCTTTTCGGGCGGCGCTTCAACAAGATCAATTGTAGCCCTGATGGCATCAGGCATGAACATCATAGGCAGTAAAGTGTTTTCAGAGAGGAAACACTCATACTTCCCTGCCTTAATTGCCTCGTAGTAAATTTCAACCGCGTAATCAGTGGTACCGCCTCCGGCTTCAGTTTTATAACTGATAAGTCCGGGGTAACGTACTCCGCGAACATCAACACCATACTTTTTGAAGTAGTACTCGCACCATCTTTCACCGGCAAGCTTGCTAATGCCGTAGACTGTAGAGGGTTCCATAATTGTAAGCTGCGGTGTATTTACTTTTGGTGTTGTGGGTCCGAACACAGCTATTGAGCTTGGCCAGAATACTTTTTTTATCAAGCTTTCTTTAGCCATATCAAGTATGCTAAGCAGGCTTTTCATGTTAAGATCCCATGCCTTTTTTCGGTTTTTCTCAGCGCTTCCCGACAGCATTGCCGCAAGAAGGTACACTTTTGAAATATTGTGTTTTTTAAACACCGCGGCTACGCCGCTTTCGTTCATTACATCAAGTGTTTCAAAGGGTCCCGATGACATTACATCATCAGCCGCATTTTTAATATCACTTGCAATTACATTATCATTTCCGAAACGTTTTCTAAGCTCAAGGGTTAAGTCAGAGCCAATTTGTCCGGATGCTCCGATAACAATAGTTTTACTCATTTTCTTTTTTGATTTTTTCTTTATTTACGATCTTCGCGCTGTTAGCTAAAACACGGAGATCAATTAGCATTAATAGATAATCCATTCTTTCTGTTGGTGTCATTTGCAGAATATTTTTTTCCAAATGACCGTCAAACATTGGGTCCGTTTTTTCTACATTTTTACTCATTATCAATAATTCTCTTTAATTCAGCTATATCATCCTGATCTTTTTTTCTGGGAGGCTTCACTTGTGATTTGGCATATATCAAGTCATCCTTCGATGAAACCGCCACGTCAGTTCCTTTTATGTGCATAATAACCGCATTTTTCAATAACTCTTCAAAAGATTTAGGATAAGTAAGAAATATATCAAGCTGTATTATCGATTCAGGAACAATCAGTGTATAAACTAAAGCTCCTTTATCTTTGACCCACAATTCTCTTTTTACCGGGTCTAACAGATTTTCAATAGGTTCCGGAATTCTGGGCTTTAGACCGAGTAATTTCGCGGTATCGATCACTTTGTTGATATTTTCTGAGCTTATGGAAATTGAAATATCCAGATCAAATGTTGCTCTGTCAACACCATGCAAAAAACACGCCACTCCTCCGCAAACAACAAACTCAACTTTATTGGCTGTCAATGATTCAATTAAATCCCAAATATTATTCTGGATGCTACTCACTTGCTCAAACTTGTTTTTAATTTCTTCTTAATTCTGCCCTGTTTATTTTCGGGAAGTTCTTCAAACTTCTCCTTTATCTTAGCTTTATCCTCTTCAGAAAGATCACTCAGCTTACTTTTTGTTTTAGAAGAATCATGCTGCTGTTCTATATTATCGATCTTATCTGTTTGGGTTGGTTGAACTTTAGTGTTTTTAAGAGTATCTCTTACTTTTACAGTATCTGTTTTAACCTGAATAACAGTATCTTTCAGTAATGACCGTTCTTCTTCGGATTTTCCTTTGAGCAGGAACTGCCATATTGTGAAAATGGCAATTATCATGAGCCCAAATGCACCAATGATCCACAATGTATCCCTGCCCTTATTTATCTTTGTCTCAGTGCCGGGATTAGTATCTTCTGACATCAATTAATTTCTTTTAGAAAGCTTTAAACTCAGATACCTTCAACAACAACCTGCGGAGTTACTTTTGTTTTTGGGATCAGCGCCGGCCAGTATGCCACAACATCGCTTGCTTTGGGTCTGCCGCCCGCAAATCCGGTAACGCTTGGCGGACCAGTCAAAATAAGCGGCGCAATTTCCTTGCTGAATCTTTCAATTGTTGCTTTATCTTTTGCGCGAACGCCAATTCTTAACACAACTTCGCTCAGGTCTTCATGTCTCTTAACAAGCGGTCCATGGCAGCTGTTATATCCAAGGAATTCGGTGCGAATTTCTTCAAATTTCAGCCCAAGGTCATTGAGCCTGGTGCGCAGAATTTTATCACCTGCTTCAGCTTTCTTCAAAGCATCGGGGGCTGAGTAAGTTAGTGTAGAAAATGCGCTGAAACCGTCATCATATGACATTGATACTTTGTAGAATTCCGTTGCAGGTTTTCCGGTGATGCCAAAAACCTTAACTCTATCCTTGCCATCCTGCTCAAGATGAATTGAAGTAAAATCAGCTACGCAATCGGGAGTAATGTAGTCAGTTGGATCGCCGATCTCATACAGAAGCTGTTCACTTACTGTTTCGGTTGATACAAGTCCGCCAGTACCATCATGTTTTGTGATGTAGAATGTACCATCTTTGTGTGCTTCAACGATAGGGAAACCAATTCTTGCAAGGTCGGGCACTGATTCCCAATCACCCAGGAAATTACCACCGGAAGCCTGACCGCCGCACTCAATAATATGACCTGCAATTGTACCTGCTGACATTTTATCATAATCGTTCATATCCCAGCCGAATTCATATATCATCGGGGCAAGAGTTAAACCTGTATCTGTAACCCTGCCTGTTATGACGATATCTGCGCCCTGCTGTAAAGCCTGTACAACAGGCAAAGCGCCAAAGTAAACATTGGCGCTTAGAATTTTATCTTTGATGATTTCGGCACTCTCGCCGGTTTCCATATTCTTAAGCAGTACGCCCTCTTTAAGCAGAATGTCAATGTTATCAAGGATATTATCACCCATCACAACGCCTATCTTAATTCCGTTGATTCCAAGTTTTTTGGCGACTTCAAAAATCGCGTCACGGCAGGCAAGCGGATTTACACCGCCGCCATTTGTAATAACTTTAAACTTCTTTTCTTTTAACAATGGAAGCAATCTTTCCATAAGGGGCGGTATATCGCGTGCATAACCAAAAGCAGGATTTTTCAATTTCTGTTTCATTAATATAGACATCGTCACTTCTGCAAGATAATCCATCATTAAGTAATCAATGGGACCCTTTGAGGCCTGGTGAACCGGTGCATCAATTAAATCACCCCAAAATCCCTGTCCTGAAGCTATCCTGATACTTTCTTTCATTAAAAATATTCCTGTTAGTGGTTAATTTTGATTAATTTATACAAATTTACCTAAAAAAGTTGATATATAAAATAAAAAATCCCCTCTCTAAATACAGAGGGGATCGTTTAAAAAATGTGATCAGTGAAGCAAAATTATTTTACGTGTATCATTTTTTTAGTATCTGTGTAAATAACGCCGCTTCCCAATTCGGGGTCAGTTACAGTAATTGTATAAAAGTATATACCGCTGCTAAGACCTGCGGAATTGAATTCAACAGTTTCACCGAATGACTGCATGATCTTATCGGTTAACACGGTAACCTGCTTACCGTTAACATCATATACAACCAGCTTCACATTCACTCCGGGTTTTATCACCTGGTAATAAATTTTTGTTACCGGGTTGAACGGATTCGGATAGTTCTGAAACAGGTTGTATGACTTCGGAGGCATCGGATAGGGATCGCTAATGCCTACCAGGGGTAATGAATACTCAAAAACACCCTGACCAGCGGGCAGTGTTGTATGAGCAACAGCAGCAAACAAAGTTGAATCGGTTCCGGCTCTCATATCCAAACCGCGAACTGTATAGGTATTCACCATTAGCCCGCCATTGAATTCCTGCCAGCTTAACCCCTGGTTTGTACTGCCGTAAACTCCTATGGTAGTATTGGTTGAATTACCAAGTCCGACATAGAATTCCGTTGAACTTCCGGGTCTTACCAGACACGACCTTGGCAGTAAACCTACGGCAACCGGCAATCCTGAGTTTCTTTTCTGCCATAAGCCGCCGCCATTGGTAGTTACATACATTCCGCCACCCAGGGTATCTGTATTAATGAATTGCCCAATAAGTACTATACTGGTATCCGAACGGCTTATGCTGATTTGCCTGATAGGCTTAACATCAGTGGATAGTGAAGGCAAACCATTGCTGATCTCAACCCATGAGTTACCGCCATTGACTGATTTATACACCTTCGAAGGACCGGTTGATGTAAGCGGGTCAAATGAAGTACCGGCATAAACAACATTCGGGTTAAGCGGGTTAACGGCTACGGCCAGGAAGTTTTTTATGGTACCAATTCCAGCGGTAGAAGGTACCCATGTAGCGCCCGCATCAGTAGTTTTATAGAGACCGTTAGCTGAATTTGTCGCGCCATCAAACACAGTACAATATGCAATGTTAGGATTAGCCGGGTCTATTGCCAATGCCTGTATATTGATGTTTGTTTCTGTGATACCTGTTACGACCCTCGTCCAGTTTGCTCCGCCATCTGAAGAGCGGTAAACCCCGGGGTTTGTACCGGTGTTAGTTGAACCGCACATCACAACATTGGCGTTGGTTGGGCTGACAGCAACGCATTGCAGAATGAGATTGCTTAGTCCGCTGTTTATCTGCACCCAATTTACACCTGAGTTTGTGCTTTTCCACATACCTGTAGAATTGCTTGCGGCATAGATGATCTGCGGATTTGAGGGAGCGACCGCCACACCCCAAATCTGCCCGGCACTGCTGAGTGATTGGGTCCACGTCCCGGGACCATCACCGGAAAAAAACATGAATAAAATTGAAATAACAGATAGAAGAAATATGAAGAATAGTTTTTTCATTTGAAACCTCCTGTACAATTATTTTAGGAAATTTTTCAAACTCTCAAAAACCAATAGGATGGAATGTTAAAAACTAACTGATTTAAAATTATAAGTCAATACTAATACAAGGGGTTAAACGGGATAAAAATCATATTTTAAAGAAAAATTTAAAATGAAGAAACTGCGGTTTCATACTCCTTCAACAGATTCCGGACAACAATTTTAACAGGAAGGATATCGTTTACAAGTCCGCTTGACTGCCCCATTTCAAGCTCGCCGTCATCAAGGTCACCTTCAAAAATACCTTTCATTTCGCGTTTGCGGCCAAGAATTTCCCTAAGCTCATCAGCGGAAGCTCCGCTTCTCTCAGCATTGATAACATCATTTGCGAATTTATTTTTGTACAAACGTACGGGGTTTAGTTTTTTCATTATAAGGTAAGTATCACTATCTTTTGCTTCAACGATTATATTTTTGAAAGCCTCACTGCTTGATGCTTCAGTTGTTGCGGCAAAACGTGTGCCTATTTGTACGCCTTCGGCACCCATGGCTATACAAGCAGCGATCTGTCCGCCGGTTGCAATGCCTCCTGCGGCTATAACGGGAATATTAAGTGCAGCGGCAACCTGCGGCACGAGGCATAGAGTAGTAATCTCATCAATACCGTTATGCCCGCCTGCCTCAAAGCCTTCGGCAACAACTGCATCACATCCGGCTTCCTGCGCTTTCAGCGCGTGTTTAACCGACGCAACAACATGTACCCATGTAATACCATTATCTTTGAATAAATTTGAAAAGGCTTTTGGATTCCCGGCAGATGAAAAAACTATTTTAACTTCTTCTTTTAGTATGGTCTTAATAAGCTCGTCGATATCACCTCTGATAAGCGGCAGATTCACGCCAAATGGCTTTGTGATATTTTTTTCTTTAAAATAATTGCGGAGTTTTGTGATATGTTCGCTTAGGAGTTCGGGTTTCATTGAGCCTGCGCCAATCAAGCCTAGACAGCCGTTTTCAGATGCAGCAGAGGCAAGTCTCCATCCTGAGGTCCATACCATACCTGCCTGTATGATTGCATGCTCAATTCCGAAAAGTGTATTTACACGTGTTTGTTTCAAAGTGGATAATCTATATCTCTTTTAGAATTCTGATCATATCCAAAACTGCCGATGCCGCTTCGCGTCCTTTGTTATGCTCATCGTTTTGAGAGCGTTTTAATGCCTGCTCATCGGTATAACATGTGAGTACACCAAAAGAAACCGGCATGCTGTATTCCAGATTAAGTGACATTATACCGTTTGATACGGCATTTGAGATATACTCAAAGTGCGCTGTCTCTCCTTTTATCACGGCACCAAGACAGATTACTCCGCAGTACTTTCCGCTCATACAGAGGTGTTTAGCTGTCAGGGGGATTTCATATGCACCCGGAACGTGAATGACAGTAACATTTTTATCAGCATATTTATTTTCACGCAGAATGCTCAACGCTCCCTGCAGCAAACCGCCGGTAACTTCTTCGTTAAAGCGGCTTACAACAACTGCAATTCTGCCCGAAACTTTTTTTTGTGATTTGCCGGAACTCTTCTTCTTTTCTTTTGCCATTTTACTGAACTTTAAATAATCTGTTTTTCATTGCGGTGATCTTACTTTCTGAGATATAGTACCTGCCGAGTATTGATACATCGTTGATCCTTCCTCCATGAAAATCGCTCCCTCCGCTTTCCAGCAGGAAATACTGTGATGCAATATCACGGTAATACTCAATATCATGATCTGAGTGTGATGGATGAACAACTTCAATTCCATCCACGCCGAATTCTATCATTTCAAAAAGTGAATTGTTATGCCTTAAATACCTTCCGGGATGCGCTACAAATGAGAGCCCACCGCATCTGTTAATAAGCGAAATAGCGTCCTTGGTTGATATGTTTGGTTTCTTTACGTAAGCGGGTTTATCATCACCTATATACTTGCCAAAGGCGTCATAGTAATTGTTCACAAGGCCGCATTCTATCATTGCAAGAGCAATGTGAGGTCTCCCAACTGATCCGTTTCCTTTTACCTGCTTAAGCACATCATCAATGGTGATCTCAAGATCAAGTTCGTTTAGTTTTGCAATAATTTTTTCTGCGCGAAGCATGCGCTCAATCCTGAAATTTTTCAGGTAATCAAGAAGCTCGGTATTTTTGTGGTCTATATAATACGCCAGGATGTGGGTTTCTTTTCCGTTATGTTCAGCGCTTATCTCACATCCCGGAACCAGTTCAATATCGTATCGTGAAGCTGTTTGGATTGCTTCTTCGATTGCATCTACATTATCATGATCGGTAATTGAAAGATGTGTTAGACCGGCTGCATTAGCTCTTTGGATGAGTTCTTCCGGCGTATGATAACCATCGGAGAAGTGTGTGTGTGTATGAAGATCAGCCTTAATATTAGAGTCAACGCTGCCCATGCTGTATTGACTTATGCAGAAAAAGGAATAGTATAGATTTTTCAGCCCGGTGGGCGTCAATTTATATGATAGCATTCACGCAGCAAGTGCGAATACGCAAATATTCCTAATAAAGCCCGAAATGTGGAATTATGGACTAAATCCTGCGATTTTTCTCCTAAAAAGCGAAGAATTTAAATTGGTTAATTGTACCGGAGGAGGGACTTGAACCCCCGACCTGCGGATTATGATTCCGACGCTCTAACCACCTGAGCTACTCCGGCTAAAACTGATAATCTGCAAATATGTCTAAAATTTGAAAATTATTCAAGGGAGAAGAATGGTGCGTATTAAAGCACTTATCTAACTCTCCTGCCAAGTCGCCGGGCCGCAATTGAAAAACAGGATTCGAAAAATTGAAACAAAAACAAAATTATTTCCGTGGATTTGGACTGTTTATTCATTTATAATAATTGATGCTGCATGTATATTTGATGAATAATTTAAACTGAAAGGAATAATAAAAAATGCTTTTAGCCGCAGAAACAGAAACCAAATTTCAGCACATAAATCTGAACTTTGTTGCAGCAATTGGAACTTATGATGACAGTAACGGGAAATATTTCACGCTGAATTTTTCCATCACAGGTGGCCAGGATATAACATGGAAATATGAAAGTAAAGAAAAACGTGACAGCAAACTTCACGAAGCCCAAAAGATGATGAATAACAAATAAAGGTAAATGATGAAAACTAATTGCCGGGTTGAAAAATCCGGCGTCAATTTGAAATTACTGTGTAATTTTAAATGTTTTTTTTATTTCTTTCCTTATAATACAGTCTTGTTTTGCATCTGTAGCCTGTAGTTTCAGGAAATGCTGCCTTAAGAGATATCAGAAATTTCTTACTTTTGAAGGTTGATTTATCAGCATACTTAAAGTGTTCTTTTAAAGCTTTTGATGAGCCCATTTCTTTATCTATGAATCCCTTTTCTGCCAGATACAGGGTTGTTTCACCCAGCAATTCCTCATCTCCATACCATTCAATCTTTGCGCCGATCTTGATCTCATCATCATAAAATTTTTTGCCGGTAAAGTGTGACATGAATTCATCTAAACTGCATGATATAAGCTTATATACTTTAAGCAGTTCGTGAAACTCCCTGCATTGGCGTTTAAAACAATACCAGTAAATCTTTCTATTCATATCTTAACAAACTCTGATAGCTTATATTAGTTGTTGGCAAACTTGCCCCTTTGTTGGTGTTGTCACCAACAAATAAATTGGTTGTTGGTCACAAGACCAACAACGGGGAATTGGCTTCTAAATTACAATTTTTTAATTAAAGCTTTCATATCCTCCGGCAGGTCGCTTTCAAATCTGATTGGTTTGTTTGTAATAGGATGTGTGAACCCAAGCACTTTGGCGTGTAACGCCTGGCGCGGCATTAATTCAAGCAGATTGTTGATGCGGTGCTTTAAGTTTGAGCTTAACTGAATACCGTGCGGCTCTGTGCCGCCGTAATCAACATCGCCAAATACGGGGTGACCCATCGAGCTCATATGTACCCTTATCTGGTGCGTACGGCCGGTGTGCAGTCTTAAGCTCACTAGTGTAGTAAAATCAAATTCCTTTATCACTTCATAATCTGTGACGGCATGTTTGCCTGTTTCTATCACAGCAAATTTTTTACGGTCCTTCGGGTTCCGGCCAAGCGGCTTTTCGATTCTACCCTTTTTGGTTTTAAAATGTCCCCATACAATTGCATGATACTCACGCTCAATATCATGCCTGCTAAATAGCTTTGAAAGCTTACGCTGGGTGTCTTCATCCTTGGCAACTACCATGATGCCCGAGGTATGCTTATCAAGCCGGTGTACGATACCCGCGCGCTCATCGCCGCCTTCGAGGAGGAGACCGGGATCGACGTCCTCGAAGTCGGCGACACCGAGGCCACCAAGACCGTCGGGCTCTATGCCCGCCTCGTCGAGGAGCAGGACGCCCCGCGCG
>CALMYL010000011.1 GCA_937873695.1 uncultured Ignavibacteria bacterium | reverse complement strand
AAAACTTAAATTATCACTCTTAATTTTTTGTCCATTTTTTTGAGGGCATTCCAGTATATAAATTGTAGTAGGTAGGGTAAGTCCCTGTGAAGCCAAGCTTGAATTCATTTTGTGATTGAAGAGAAAGGGTTAAGGCAAGAAGGACGAATAAAGCTAATAACTTTTTCATAACACCTCCGGTTTAGGTACGTTTTTGTTGAATGTTGTTATTTTGAAGAGCTATTTTACGAGCATCATCTTTTTTGTTTCTGAATATATCTCTTTTCCACTTATAGATGTTAATTTGTATAAATAGATACCAGACGAATATTTAGCGGCATCCCATTTGAATTCGTATGACCCTGCGTTTAATTCTTCACTTTCATGATGCAAAATTTTACCAAGTATATCGAATATAATAAAATCAACATGTGATGATCTTGGTATATCTACTATTATTGTTGTGTTTGGATTGAATGGGTTTGGATAATTCTGATATAGCTTATAAGTATTTGGCAGGCTTGTACCGTTTGGTTCAAAACCCGAATAAAAGATAGTGCCTCCGTTATTTGTGGTTTTGGAAATACCGAAGTTCCCTCCCCAGCCTGTTGATGCATCTATAAAAGAGAGCCTTGAAGTACCGTTTGTAACAATTTGATAACCCCAGTTATTCCCACCATTTGTTGTTAAATAAATATTTGTGTTTCTGCCTGCCCAGCCTGTCATATCATTTAAAAAATACATATCCATCACAGGCTGGCTATTAACAAGAGGTACTTGCTGACTGGTCCAGTTAGCGCCAGCATTTGAGGTATAATGTATTCTGTTATTATTTAATCCAAGCCAGCCGGTATTTTCATTCAAGAAATATATAGAGAAAACTTCATTGGGTGGAGAATAAAATGAAAACCAGTTCAATCCCGCATTAGTGGTTTTATACAAAAAGAAATTGGCTCCGCAAAAGCCTGTGCTGTAATTTAAGAAAAATATTTTTTGAGTCTGCGCAGCTATACCGTTTGTTCTCACTATCCAGTTCAAACCGCCATTGGTCGTTGTGCGTACATCTGCGCCTACATTCCCTACTGTTGTCCAGCCACTGTCTTCATTTAAGAATTGCATATCACCTATAGCCATATTAGTAGGAGTTGGTATTAGCAACCAGTTTATCCCGCCATTTGTGGTTTTTTTCAGATTCGCAGAATTCGATGAAAAATCATATCCCCCGCAGTAAATTGTATTAGCATTTATTACTCTTATTGCTCCATATGTGGCATTGTTTACTGAATCCTGTATGCTCCAGTTTATTCCTCCGTTGGATGTGTATAAAATGTAAGCTCTGTTTGGACTGCCCGAATTTTCCGTACAAGCCCAGCCTGTGTTACTATTAATGAATTTTATACCTGTTATAGGTTTGCTAACAGGCACAGTTTGCTGAACCCATTGGGTAAATGGGTATTGAGTGAATAAAGTGAATAGAGTTATGAGTGTAAATAATTTTTTCATATGTTCCTCACACAAAAAATAGGGTTAAATAACTATTAATTCAATACGAATTTATTTAATCAGTATCATTTTCTTAGTATCAATAATTTCTCCATCGGCTATTAACCTGTAAAAATATGTACCGCTTGGGTAATTTTCCGCATCCCAGCTAACTTCAAATGTTCCAGCGTTTAGTACCTCATTTAACAAAACCAAGAATTCTTTCCCCAGAACATCATAAACAGATATTCTTATATGCGATCTCAAGGGTACATCAAACATTATTTTCGTTTCCGGATTAAAAGGATTAGGGTAGTTTTGATATAGTGAGAACTTTTCGGGTATGGATGAACTTGTTTGCTGAAGCCCTAAAGGCGAAAAGGTCATTGAAGTATCTCCGTAAACAATTCCGTTGAGCATAGCACCTTTTAGTACATCAGTATACCCTGAATTATTATATGGAGATTGAGAATTGTAATTAACATAATAACAGCCATAATTTTTCGCAAACTTCACGGTTCTGGAATGTAAACCGATACCCTGTACCCACCCAAAACTAAAGGATTTGAATTTTAGGGAAGAACCAAATAGATTAACGAAACCTGTATCATTACACGAATAATTCTGAATACTGCACGATCCGTTCTGTTCATCTTTTATCGCAGAGAGTTTAAAATAAGTCAACTCGCCCCCGCACGTATCGGTACCCGTAAACTTAAGCAATTTGCCGCTTGCTGTATCATACCTTAAAAGAGATGTTGAAAGTCCTATGAAATTACTAAAGACATAATATTTTCTGCCATTGTTACTGACAGTATCAACAACTTCAGATGAATAAATAGCAGAATCATGTCCGCTTATACCTCCTGCAAACCAATAACTATTTTGCCTGTAAATAAATTTATCGCCAATTCTCAAGGGACAATATGCAGTTGATAGTGTATCAAAGGAATAAACAGACTGAAGCACGAACAGGAAAGAGACTAAAATTGTTTTCATGTTAATTTCTCCATTCTAAAAAAGAAGAATTGCCATTCAAAGCAGGCTTTAGGGAAAATACTTCAGAAGTACATCTGGTGTTAAATAAATGTGTTGAAGAAATACAACAAACAAGACAACTACATCTGTTGAAAAAGGGTTTACACCCTTTTAATCTTTACACCAAGCTTTCGCAATTTCTGATCTATGTTCTCGTATCCCCTATCAATGTAGTGAATTCCATGCACAAGTGATTCACCCTTTGCAAGAATTGCCCCTACAAGATATGAAAATCCCGCGCGTATATCAGGTACAATTATCTCCGCGTTGTGAAGGGGTGTCTTGCCTTTTATCACCGCACTGTGAAAATAATTTGTACCGGTGAATCTGCACGGCATACCCAGGCAATCTTTGGTTAGCTCAATATTGGCTCCCATTTTATTCAGCTCATTAACATATCCAAGCCTGTTTTCGTAAACAGTTTCGTGTAAAGTTGAAATGCCATTAGCCTGTGTAAGCAATATGGTCATAGGCGGCTGCCAGTCGGTCATAAATCCCGGGTGTACTTCTGTTTCAATGTTTATGGGTTTAAGCTCACCCTTATAATAAAAACGTATTCCGTCATTTTGTACTTCATACTCAGCGCCAATAAGCCTGATAGTATTAAGGAATGTTATCATATCCTTATGGCATGCATCAAGTATTTTAATATCGCCCTGCGAGGCAATGGCAGCGCATGCAAATGAGGCGGCTTCAAGCCTATCAGGGATAACCCTGTGCTCCGCACCGCGAAGCTTTTCTACACCGGTTATTACTATCTTCCTGTTTGTTCTTACATCTATAATTGCGCCCATTTTCTGAAGCAGCATGATAAGGTCCATAATTTCAGGTTCTATTGCCGCGTTATGTATGGTAGTCTTGCCTATTGCCAGCGATGCTGTAATAATAATGTTCTCAGTCGCGCCAACAGAAGGGAACGGAAGTGTAATTTCTGTTCCGATCAGTCTTTTTGCTTTAAGAAGAAAGAAATCTTTGTACTCTTTAATTGTTGCACCAAGTTTAATCAGCGCATCAAGATGGAAATTGATGGGCCTTGCGCCGATCTGGTCGCCGCCGGGTTTGGGGATTTTAGCTTCCTCTGACCTCAACAAAAGCGGTCCTGCTGTTAAAACGCCTATTCTGTTTATCAGTCCAAGCGAAGCAGAAAAAGAAATATCATGTATTCTTTTTGTCTGTACAACAAGCTCCTTATTAGTGAACTTTGTGAATTTCGCGCCAAGAGATTCAATTATTTTCCTGGTGACTTTAATCTCACTAATACTAACAGGTACGTTTTCAAGTCTAACAGGTTCATCAGTAAGCAATGAGGCAATTATAAGCTTGGAAGCGGCATTCTTCGCGCCGCTTATACGTATAGTTCCATGCAAAGGCTTCCCTCCTTTTACGAGGAACTTTGCTTCTTTATCAACAATAGAAGTAGTCATTTTTTAGTAATGGATATTAATTATTAACCTTCCCAATAACCCATAGCGCTGTATTTTTTTATGCGCTGGTCAAGGAACTTATCGGGGTCAGCCTTTTCGAGCTGTTTTAATTCATCAAGGATAGCTTCTTTAAGCAATTCAGCAGCTTCTTTGTGATTCCTGTGAGCCCCGCCTTCAGGCTCGGGAACGATTCTATCAACAATTTTATGTTTAACCAGGTCGTTTGCCGTAAGCTGCAGAGCTTCAGCGGCCTGTTCTTTGTATTCCCACGACCTGAAGAGAATGCTCGAGCATGATTCAGGTGAAATTACAGAGTACCAGCAGTATTGCAGCATAAGTACTCTATCACCTACTCCAATGCCAAACGCTCCGCCTGATGCCCCTTCTCCAATAATACATACAATTACCGGAACCTTTAGTCTGCTCATTTCAAGAATGTTTTTCGCAATAGCTTCCGCCTGTCCGCGTTCTTCGGCATCCATTCCGGGGTTTGCACCGGGCGTATCTATGAGTGTAATTACAGGGCGGTTGAATTTTTCGGCAAGTTTCATCAGTCTTAAAGCTTTACGGTAACCTTCGGGATTCATCATACCAAAGTTGCGGTATATGTTAGATTTTGTATCCCTTCCTTTTTGCTGGCCAATTATCATTACAGGCTTACCCGCAAGAGTAGCAAATCCACCGACCACGGCTTTATCATCACCAAAAGCCCTATCGCCATGCATTTCGATGAAGTTCTCAGTCATTAAATATATATAATCAAGGCTGTATGGTCTTTCCGGGTGGCGCGCAATTTGTACGATCTGCCAGCGTGTTAGATTCTTGTATACAGAGGTCCTGAGCTCGTTTACCTTCTTTTCAAGTTTGCCTATTTCATTGGATATATCAAGGCTATCAGAAAGTGCGCGCATTTCTTCAATTTTCTGTTCAAGCTCAATTATGGGTTTTTCAAATTCAAGTACGTTCTTGCTCATATGTTTGGTAGGTTCTTTCTAAATAAAAATAAAGATAAAGTCTTTAATAGTATTTCTATATCAAGTGCCAGAGACTGATTTTTTGCGTAATAAAAATTAAAATATTCAATTTCATCTGCGCTTAAATTCCTGTGCAGATTTATCTGCACCAAACCTGTAAGTCCGTTTTTTCCCAAATAGTTGATTCCCTGCTGCGGAGTATCCCATGTAGCACGTCCCACAAATGAATACTTGCCGGAAACAACTTTAGGTATATACTTAACTTTCCTGTAAAACTTTTCTTTTGTCTTGTTAAGCAGCCCAGTAGAACCTAGTATCACTATCAAAGGATAAATAGTAAACAGGTTCAGGATTCCGAATACAATATCAAAAGTCCGTTTTACAAATATATTGAATTTCTTGTTGATATTATATTCAATCTTCATTAGATAGATATCGTCTATCTTATCAAGAGTACTTTTACCAAGTATAATATCACTTTCACCCGAAAGTATCTTGAAAGCAATGTTTCTGTTCTTCAGGTCCCACATCATATCAAGGATCTGAATGTTTGATAACTCATTTTTGGCAAAAATTATAATTTTAACCCGGTTTGAGATCACGACATCTTTTATGTTATTAAGATTGCCAATAAAGCCGGGTTTAATATCATTTCCGGGGTTAATGTACCCTATGAATTCATACTCAATATCGACCCTTGTTTTAAGCTTTGAAATGAAATTCCCGGTCTCATCGTTCTTGCCGACAATGAGAGTATTTGAAGTAGTGAATATTCCTTTTGATTTTGAATACTTCAGAATCTTTGCAAAAACCCTCCAGCCAGCAAGAAGAATATATGCGTAAATCACAGTCCTGAGAACTACCGCGCGTGAGAAAGCGTATTCATTAAAGAAGTATGTAAAGGATGAGTTAACAAAAAAGCCGATGAGTATTCCGTTAAGCGGTTTTATAAGTGAGAGTTTTTCATTCCTGTTATATGAGCCGCTAAGAGCAAGTGTAATAAGCCAAATTGCAGAATATACGAAGATCACAACAGTATATGCCCTGACCGGGAAAAAATCAAATCTCTGGTATATAGCAATAAACATACCTGCCACAATAAAACCAAGATCCAGAACAACAGGATAGCTGTTCTTAAGAAATCTTATAAAATACGAAATGGCAGCGCGGTAGAATATCACCATTCTTATAAGTAAATTCATCAGCCAGAAATTCTTATTAAGGTTCTTTTTGACAAAAACCTGCATGGCACCATAGAAATTATTTACATAAGATATACTGCTCTTTTTGGTGCTTTCACCCTTGTAATGAATAATTGACGTTTGAGGATAATAATAGATACTATAACCTGCTTTTTTTATTCTGAAACAAAGGTCAAGGTCTTCACCATACATAAAATAATCCTCATCGAAACCTTTTACTTTTTCATAGATATCCTTCTTAATAAGCATAAAAGCCCCGACAATAGCATCAACTTCATAAGTCTCGTTCTCATCAAGATATGTTAGATTATATTTGCCAAATAGTTTACTCCCCGGGAAGATCCTGCTCAATCCGAGTATTCGGTAAACGGCAACCGAAGGAGTCGGGAAACTTCTCCGGCAGGCAAGATCAAGCTTACCATTAGGCAATATCAGTTTGCAGGTCATTGCTCCAATGCCTGGGGTTTTTTTATAAAATTCCAATGACCTTGTAAGAGTATCTTCCTGCAAAATTGTATCGGGATTCAAAATCAGCAAATAATCGCCTTTGGCCTCTTTAGCCCCAAGATTATTGGCTTTTGCAAAGCCCAAATTGATCGGACTTTCAATTATCTTTAATTGCGGATTGTCCGGGAATTTATTCTTAAGAAATTCGACACTTCCGTCAAAAGAGTTGTTATCAACAATTATCACTTCAACTTTGAGACCAGCTGAAGCTGAAAATATAGAATTAATACACTGCTCTAACAGTTCTTTTACGTTATAGTTAACTATTATTACAGAAATATCTATCAACAGGCTGTTCCCTAATTATAATTTATTGAAAATTGACTGAAGTTTCAGTTTCCAAACCATAAACATTGCCTCATAAACAATTTTTCTGGACATTTTTGAAACACCTGCTCTTCTATCAATAAATACTATTGGTATTTCGGTAATTTTGAATCCTTTTTTCCACATACGGAACTTCATTTCAATCTGAAATGAATATCCGTTAGAGTGAACTTTATCAAAATCAATTTGCTTAAGTGAATTTACCCTGTAAGCCATAAATCCGGCTGTTACATCTTTAACAGGAAGAAATGTTATCATACGGGTATAATAACTCGCTCCGATAGATATCATTAGCCTGCTTAATGGCCAGTTCACAACCGCAATGCCCTCTATGTATCTTGAACCAACAACTACGTCGTACTCCAGCAGCTTTGGAAAAAATGCAGGGATAGCTTCAGGATCATGCGAAAAATCCGCGTCCATTTCAAAAACATAATCGTAATTATTTTCGATGGCATACCTGAATCCCCTGATGTATGCCGTACCAAGTCCAAGCTTTCCCGGCCGCTCGATAATATGTACCCTGTCATACGTGAGGTTTTTTACCAGCGCAGATGTACCATCAGTGGAATTATCATCAACTACCAGAATTTCTATGACTACGCCTTCATAATTGATAGCCATAAGCTCATTGATAATGTTTACAATGTTCTCTGCTTCGTTGTACGTTGGTATTATAATTAATGCTTTTTTCAATATAAAATAATATTATTGTGCTGAATTAAATTCAATTACCTTAGATGAAATAAGATCTATTTCTTCATCAGTCAGTTCAGTATGCATCGGCAATGAGATAATATCTTTGGCGATTTCTTCGGAAACCGGGTAATCGCCGGGTTGATAATTGTACTTATAAGCTTCCTGCATATGAAGGGGTACCGGATAATAGATCATAGAAGGGATCCCGTTTGATTTAAGGAATTCCATCATACCATCCCTGTTCTTTACTCTTATAGAGTACTGGTGAAAAATATGTTTTACGCCGGGCATGATATATGGAGTTTTAAAAATACCTTTGAACTTATCATTATATTTCATAGCAGCAGTATATCTTGCATCACAATACTTATCCAGATACTTCAGTTTCACATCAAGTATTGCAGCCTGTATGGAATCAAGCCTGCTGTTTACGCCCAGTGTTTCGTGGAAATATTTCTTTTTGGAACCGTGGGATATAATCATCCTAATTTTATCGGCCAAGCTGTCATCATTTGTAGTGATCATACCTCCATCGCCAAAAGCTCCCAGGTTCTTGCTGGGATAGAAACTGATGCATCCAATATGCCCTATTGTACATATCATCTTATCATTATATTTTGATCCCATTGCCTGCGCAGCATCTTCTATGACAAACAAACCGTGTTTTTTGGCGATGTTCATTATTGGGTCCATGTCGCATGGCTGACCGTACAAATGAACAGGCATAATGGCCCTGGTTTTTGGCGTAATCTTATCTTCGATCTTTTTGACATCAATATTGAACGTATCCGGGTCAATATCAACATAAACCGGAACCGCCCCCAGTATTGCAATAGTTTCTGTTGTTGCAACAAATGTAAATGGAGTTGTCAGGATCTCATCGCCGGGCTTTATATCCAAAGCCATCATAGCAATCTGCAGTGCGTCAGTTCCTGAAGCGCAGCCAATAGCATGTTTTGCACCAAGGTAACTTTCTACATTCGATTCAAACTTCTTTACAGCGGGTCCTTGTATGAATTGTGTGCTGTCAATAACTGTTTGTATTGCAGTATCAATCTCCTCTTTGATCCTGAGATACTGGGTTTTAGTATCTACCATTTGAATATTTTTTGATCCCATATAATATATTAGTGGCCTTTCATAAAAATTATAACTAAAAATGTGTTTACCATAATCTTAAAATCAAGCTTTAAAGACATATTTTCAATGTAATAAAAATCAAACTTAAGTTTTTCTTTAACATCATCCAGGCTTGAATCATATTTGTGCTTTATCTGTGCCCAACCTGTTATGCCCGGTTTTACGCTGAGTCGTTTATAATAATACGGAATTTCCATACTGAGTTTCTCAACAAAAAATGGTCTCTCAGGCCTTGGTCCAACAATGCTCATTTCATTTTTTAAAACATTTATCAACTGAGGAATTTCATCAAGATAAACCATTCTTATAAGTCTTCCGATACCGGTTATCCTGGGATCATTCTCTCCCGCCCATTCAGGTCCGTATTCTTCAGCATCTTTTACCATTGACCGGAATTTATACATGTTGAATTGCCTGGAATTTCTGCCTACCCTTTCCTGTTTATAAAAGATCGGTCCTTTTGAAGAAACCTTGATCAGCAAAACTATCAGAATAAGAAGCGGGGAAAGTACTACAAGCAATACAGCTGAAATTAAAACATCCAGTACCCTCTTAAAAAGTTTTGAACCGTATGGCATTATCTCCGGCATTACCTCAATGAACGGAACCCCATAAAGCTGATTTGTTTTTGCAAGACCGCTCACTATTTCGTATGTATCAGGCATTATCTTCATATTTACATCAGTTTCCTGGCAATATCTAATAATATCAAATAACTTCTCTTTCTCATTTTCTTCAAGAGCAATCAGCACCTCTGATATCTTATAAATATCAATGATCCTCTTTAATGACAAGATATCACCTAAAAGCTGCCCGGAGGCGTTAGACTTTTGTACGGAGACGAAACCTTTAAACTTATAACCCAGCTGAGGAAACCTGCCCAGAAGATTTTCCAGTTCATTACCTCTTTTTTTTGCGCCAATAATGATTGAATTTCTGAGTCCAATTCCCTTCTGCAGCATTGTCATCTGAAGGCTTCGTATGAGTATTCTTCCTGAACCTACAGACAATACCATAAGTCCCCAGTAAATCAGTATAAGGAACCTGGATATTGCCCTTGAATCACTCATAGCATCATCAAGAAATATAACAAAGAACAAAATGAAACAGCCAAACGAAATAGTTTTCAGAACAGAAGCAAATTCATCAAATCTTGATCTTACGAACCAGTGCTGATATATACCTGCAAAAGAGAAAATGACAACCCAGTAAAAATAAATAGCCAAAGATGGTATTATAAATGTTGCCGCAGCACTGTACGGTATCCAGCCGGACTCAACACGGACCAAGTAATAGAGTATCCATGCAGCGTTTATAGTGATGAAATCAGAAAGCACCAGCAATAATCTTTCTTTAAACCGTGACAATTCAGATCATTAATTTAATTTAGGATAATTTATATACTTGTGTTTCCTGAAAAAATAAGCCAATCCTACAAAATGTTTAAAAGTGATCTTGGTAAAAAGTCTCTTTGTGATCCTCTGGTAAAAATGAAATAATTTCACTTTTGGATAATACACAACTTTGTATCCATTGTTCCGGGCTCTTAGACAATAATCAATATCTTCAGGTCCATAAAAGATATGTTCATCATAATACCCAATCTTTTCAATCATAGCTCTCCTGATAAACTGAAATGCCCCGATCACATAATCAACCTCCATAACGTTTTCATGATCAAAATCATCCATATAATAATCTCTGAGCATTTTTGAATTCTTGATAAAAGCGAATCTTTCAAATCTTACGCTCAGTTTAATCCAAATACTGGGAAATTTAAGGCAGCTTTTTTGTATTTCGCCTCCAGCTGATTTAAGCTGAACCCCTATCAGGCCAGTATCAGGATTCTTTTCCATATAATTGCGTAAGACAGTCAAAGGGGAATCAGTAATAAATTCTGTGTCAACATCAAGAATCAGAATGTATTTTCCGGTCGCTATCTGAAATCCCTGGTTTCTTGCGGGAGCAACCCCCCTGTTTTGTTGATTAAGAATATACTTAATAGCCGGATAGTTTTTTCTTACATACTCACCGGTACCATCGGTGGAATTGTTATCAATCAAGATCAGTTCAAATTCAATATCCTGATTCTTAAGATAGATCGAGGGCAGGCACTTTTCAAGAAAATGAAGCGCATTCCACGAGATTATTATTATAGAAATTTCCTTATCCACTATAACCTTTCAAATTTCTGAAATACAAATGTCATGTTATCCTTCAGCGAATAAGGAAGGAAAGATGATATTAATTTGTAAGTTTTCCCAATAAAACCATGATTAATATAATTATAATTACTCATACATATAAAAGTATTCAATTTAAACCCGAATCCGGATACAATTTCGACCATTTCTTTTTTTGTATACTCCCTAAAATGGTTTGGATCATAAATTTCCGTAGTAATCCTGTCAAACGGGTTTCTGCCAGACAACATGACAAGTCTCCTTTTTAAAGAGACCGCATTAGGTGTACCAATCAGTAAAAACCCTGAATCTTTAACCGCAGTTTTGAGGAATGGAAAAATAAAATCAAACGAAGTATAAACATGTTCAAGTACTTCACAGGCAACCACAATATCATATTTTTCAATTGCGGGCCATTTGCTTTCATTTATACAATCATTAAGATCAAACTCAATGTGTAATTCATCATTACGCGGTTTAGTAACAAAATCATACCTCCAACCCAGCTGATCAACTTTTGCCTGCGTTCTATTTCTCAATATTTCAGTCAGAAAGTGAGGACCGATATCAAGAATTTTCAGATTTCTTGTTTTTCCATCATTGAGTTCATTCCTTTTGATCAACAAATCAGAAACCAGCCTCAAGATCAGTTCAAACCTGGGGATGTGATAAATATAATACTCTTTTTCAATTTCATTGAACTTTCCAAATTCAAAATATGGAAAAGCAGGACCGTATTTTTCTATATCCAGAATTCTCACAGGCGATCCTTAAAATTCATAATATGCAAAGAAAAACCAGAAGGAGCATTTACACGGATTTTTGTGCATATACTATTATTCTCTTTCCCAGTACTTCAGGATCTTTTTTATCTTCTATATATGGAGGTCTTATATTAATTATTGAAGCAATAATTCTATACATCACATTTATCACGATACATAAAACTTTATATTTTTTCAATTTTGATATTTTTTTATAAGCATACATTTCATGGAACTCATCTGATTCCGGCATTCCTGAGCCCTGAAATTCTACTCTTTTAACTGACAGTACTTTATCAGAAAGCAATTGTGCGAGTGTATATAGCTTCATAAAAATTTTATATAAAAACCCATAGTCTTCAATTGGCTTGACGATTGCATTGGAAAACCCAGAGCTCAAAAGTTTCGCTTTAAAATCATCTGCATTTTGAAACTGATTTTGTCCATGATGGAGCCAATTGGGAAAAGTAATTGAAATTACCCCTCCTTCTTTCAGTAATTTATGAAGATTTTGCAGCATAAGGTCAGGGTCATCTACATGTTCATAAACATCGCTTGAAAATATTATATCAAACTTTCCAATATACTCACTTATATCATCGTTACAGATATCCAGAGTTCTGAAAACAGGTTTAGTATTGAAAGAACCAATTAATTCAATGGTTTCTTTCGAAATATCTACGCCCATGCTTTCCTTTAAGTCGAATTTCAGCATATTCTGGCAATGATAACCCAATCCGCAACCCACGTCAAGTATAGAAGACCCTTTGGCAACAACGTATCCATTGTCTTTCAAGTTGTATATCATTGATTCTGAGAACCAAAGTGTAAAAAAATGAACCGGTGGATAATAAAATTTTGTCAAAAATCCCATATTTTTCAAAAATCGTAAATTTTCATATAAAATAATAGATTAAATACTGTATAGTAAGCCATAAGAATTAGACATATTCACAACGTTATATTTACAGAGAGCTTCTTCCCTGGCATTTTTGCCAACAATATTCAGCTTTGAATAATTATCGTAAATATACTGCAGTTTGTAAAATATGTCTTCTATATCCTCAGATCTGAACAAAAATCCATTCTGTCCAACCGTTATCATTTCTTTGAAAGGTGCAATATCAGAGAATAGACAAATCCTTGAATTTAACATTGCTTCAATTGCACTCAGACTCTGCCCCTCTGAAACAGATGGCATAGCATAAATATCAAAAACATTATAAATTTTATTTATATCAACTCTCGGAGGAACTATCTTAATATACTTCTCAAGCTCGCGCATCTTAATCAATTCATAAATTTCATTAGCAATTTCTTTTTCATGAGATCTCTCGCTGCCTATTATCATAAGTCTTGCTTCAGGGACTTTCTTAACAAACAGGTCAAAAGCTTTTATTAAGTATTTCTGCCCTTTCCTGACTGAAAGTACCCCCACATTTCCTATAATGAAGTTATTTGCTTTATAGCCAAATTCAGTGTAATATTTTTTAATACATTGCGGGTCAGGTGAATATGCTTCTGATTCAACTCCATTAAAAATAACCTGGTATTTCGATCTCTTTATTTTATCATTTATTATTGAGTAATCCATGACTGCGTTCGAAACACACACAATTCTGTAAGTAAGAATACTAAGTATTTTGTTCACAAAGTGATGAACTGGAGAAAGCCAAAAATAGATATTATGAAGTGTTACAATAACTCTTTTAGGTTTAAAGAACATAAATACAGAAAACAAATAGGCTAACCTTGCAACAAATGCAGGAAAAACATCATGTGAGTGTACTACATGAATTTTCTTTCTTCTGATAAGATTTACAAGCTTTGACAACTGCGGAATATTTTTAAGAATTGATTTATAACTAAGAAATCGGTTATCAAAATCAAAGGGAACCACTTCAACCCCAAGATCCTTGAACCTTTCAACCAGAAAATCATTTTCATTTCTTGTTAAAACCGCAACAGTATGTTCAAATTCCGAATTATCCAAATGCTTAATTATAAGGTAAACTACTTTTTCCAGACCACCATCTGAGAGATTAGTAACAACATGAAGTATTTTTCTTTTTTCATGCTTCATAATTTAGCTACGAGAAATAAAGTTTAAGTGCTTTAATATAACCATTCTGTCTTTGATTTTTTTCTGAACCTTTGTAAAAAATAGAGGTTGTGAGTATCCTAATCACAATTCCAACTGCATGAACACAAAAAACAAATGAACGTGTAATCAGACCGTAATGTTTTGCTGCATATATCAATCTGCTTTCATATCTGGTAAAAACCAATTTTTCATAATTCTTATTTTGACTGCTGTGATCGAGATGAATGCATTTGCAGGACGGAAAGTAGTAATTGCTGAACCCTGCTTCTTCCACTTTGCGGCAAAGATCAATATCTTCATAATTTAGAAAATAATCAGGATCAAACCCCTTTACTTCTTTAACTATATCAGATCTTATTATAATACAGGCACCGCTTAACCAGCCAACTTTAATCACCTTTCCTGATAGTATATCTTTTTTCTTTAAAAAACGGAATATCTTTCTATAAGCCGAGATAAACATAAATGCTTCCGCGGTTTCATAGAGTAATCCCATTCGGCCTCCAAATGAATATTGGAAACGGAAATCTTCATAAACAAGCATTGGGCCACAGGCACCAACCTGAGAATTAGTTTCGGAAAACGACATGATGGGTGAAACAAAATCCTGCAGCAATATCGTATCCGGATTCAGGAATAAAATATATCTTCCAGTAGAAAGTTCTACCCCTTTATTATTAGCTCTTCCAAATCCTATATTTTCTTTCAGAAAAACAAAATTCACTTTCTCATATTTATTCTTCAGAGTTTCAATATCACGTTGTGGTGAATTATTATCTATAACTATAACTTCCAATGAAATATTTCTCAGGACTAGGAAAATAGATTCCAGGCACCGGTCAATTTCAGCACTGACATTATAGTTAACTATAATTATTGAGATTGCTAATTTAGTATTCTTTTTATTATCCAAAGAGTGTTTCAATTAACTTCTTTTGATGTAAGAATAAACATCATGATGGTTATCCCATCCCCTTGCGGTAAATTTCAATAAAGCCATTTTGTCAGCAGCCACTTTATTAATTCTATCTTCGACAAAAGATTTCAATGAGATCGAGATGCCGTAATTCTCTAAATTTTCATATGGCGTAAAATAAAAACCCTTTTTATTAAGTTGATCTCTAATGAACACTTTACCATCAGCTACTATCCCATTATACTTATCAATAATCTCGAGGCTATAAGTGCCATGAGCACTGAAAACCAAGATTCCATCATCATTTAAGTTGGATATTAATACTTTTAACAATCTTTCAAATGAACTTTCATCTAAATGAGTAAATAGTGAACCTACCCAGATAAGATCAAACTTTTCTTCAAATTCAATATTTTCGAATACGACATTTGAAAACAATGGCTTACAGCCAAATTCTTTAACACAAAACTCTACTGCTTCAAAATCCAGGTCACAGCCGGTAATTCTTCTGCCATCTACTTTCTTTACCATGTGCCGCATTACTCTACCGTGTCCGCAGGGTATATCCAAGACTGCGTTCAAATTCTCAAACCTTTTTTCAGCAATTCGCAATGTATCCTCAATGATAATCATAGCCGATTTTCCTACAGAAAGATAATGATCCAAATTACCCTCAAACATTTCATCCCGGAAACTTATTTTTCCTTCAGAAGCTTCATGATTTTCAAAGAATTTCCTATACTTATGTTTTTTTATGAACAGTCTGAGATTTCTAAAAATTGAATGCAAAAGATGCATTCTCTTTATAAATATTCTAATTTTCTTTGACATTGAATTATTTTCCTTGTATTACTGTTTACTTGGCAGATATGATAACCAGCCCGAAGATTCCGGCAAAATAAATTTGCCGCCCTTACTCATTCCTAAAAACAATGAATCACTATCAAATTTACTTGCGTGATAGTTGTAATAGCCGTATACTTCACCTAAATCGATGAACCATTTATATTTAGGATGCCGATTGACATAAATTATTAAATTATTATCATACTCTACATATAATTGAGACATAAAATTTTTATTATCAAAAGAATCGAAAGTATCGGGGTATTTTCTTATATAATCTGATGCAGTATACAGTCTATTATCAGAAGGATCATGGTATAGGATATTCCTTACATATGCATCTTTATATTTCAACTGTAAAGGGTAAACAAAATTAAATTCAATACCTGACTGTTCGATCAAATTATAAGAATGCGAAGAAAAAAAAGCACCATGTCCATAAGCAATTTCCGTCGCTGCGTACATTAAGGCTGAATCTCGTCCTTTTCCCATGTATTGCCAGTAATTTGTGTTATAAAAAAATCTCTCATAGAATCCAATTCCGTGAACGAATGTTTTAGGTTTCATTTCCTTAAGATCAAAATTAACCATTAATGGTTTATAAAAGCCCCCAAATTTTTCTGTTTGTCCATAATATGCTCCTGGTAAGCTCTTGCCCGTATGTATTTGAGCGCTAAAGTCGTCATAATGACCCGCAAACAAAAAATGTGCGAGACCCTCACCACTGACAGGTCCGTTATGTATGTTTCTTAACATATCAGCTATTCGAATAGACGAATTATAAGGTTGCAGAAATTTCCCCGCGTTTTGTGTATTGTGATCATAATCAACAAATTTGGATGGATCGTAAGATGAACTAACATCATGATAAGTTGATGTAGTACCAAATTCTTTATGAATGAGCTCCGAATAAGGAGTCATAATTGAAATGACTTTCCCGGGTTTCACCAGAAATGAAGAGTCTGAATTGTTGGGATTAAACCAGTTAAATACATACTCTGAAGCTGAATTAAGAGCCAGGTTTTTTCCAGCAAACTTCGTTGAGGTTTTAAAAATATCAATATAATTTTCATGAAGTGCAAAAAGGTTATTATTTTCTTTATTAAAATTACTGATCTTTTTCAGCTCATCATTTCCTCCATACCGTTCATTTGCCGGATACGTATCAGGCAAAGAAACATCATAGCCGCCATTTTGCCAGTCATGCAAAATGTGCCAAATATTATTTACGCCAACACTCTTCAACTCTTTTAATGCACTATAAGATTTGTTAAAAGGTAACCAATCATCAAAAACAATTCTTTTGGATGATTCTTCGTAATAATTGGAAACCGGATTCATAATTTCCGGAAACACATCATCAATATTTTCAGAAACTTTCAGGATTACAGTTTCATCAAGACGATTTCTCTTATTGTTAGTTAATTTATTGTACAAAGCAAATTGAGAATAGTACACAGAACTTTTTGTGTATACATAATTGTATGGAATCAATTGTGAAGCATTTGTTTTGTACCAATCGAAATACATTGAAACAAAAACATTGTTTGACAGCAGAATATTAAAAGTGGTTAAGTATGGAACTCCAATAATATGCGGATTATTTGAGTTTTCACTTCTATCCAAGTAAACAGCATACACCTCAGCATATTCATAATTCAAAGTATCATTATTCAGAATAACTCCCGCATCTCTTAGATTAACCTCCGCCGAATTACCACTTTTTTTTATTTTTACAAAATAATGATAATAAAATTCGTTTTCTTTGTACATAATCCATTCAGAATTTACATCACTTGAGCTTACCAAGAAAAATTTGACTCCCTCAGACCATGGATGATAAATTGCCCCTTTATCTGTTACAACTGAAATACCTCCAAAAACAGACGGGTAGAAAAAGCTGTTATCGGTACTGACTTTGATACAATTAAATGAGCTGCTCTTATTGACATCTATTTCCAATTTGATATCAGCATTGACATCAATTAATAGCAATAATTGAAGAAACAACAGAATTACAATTCTACACTTTTTCAATGTGAGATAACCTCTTCTAAGACTTCAACAATTTCATTCAGATTGCTTTCAAGATTAAATTTTTCAAGGTAAGTAGAATAACCATTATTTACCAGTTTATTTTTCAATTCCGGTGTTCCATTTAAGTAAATGACTGCCTCCCTGATAGATTCCGGACTTGGTTTTATAATTATTCCATTGAAATCATTTTTGATGATATCGGAGATTCCTCCTGCTTCTGTAGTCAGAATGGGAACTTTGTGTTTCAATGCGTATACCAATACTAAAGGAATTCCTTCACTCAATGATGGTATGACAAGGCAATCCATTTTTGGCAATAAATATTCAATTACTTCCTTAGATTGGAATCCAAGTAACTTTACAGAAGATTGAAGTTGATACTTTTCAATATAACTCAGCACAGATTTACCGTATTTAATTTCGACATCATCCTTGCCAATTATAAAAAGCTTTGGATTCAACCTTGTATCTCTTTTCAATATTTCAATTGCTTTTACAGCAGCTAAAGGATTTTTAATCTTAATCAGATTTCCAATCATCATCATTTTGAATGAATCCTGCTGCATAACTCGAATAATTTCAGAACCTATTTGTTCTTCATATTCCTGAACATTTGGATGGTCACAATTCGAGACAGAAACAGAAGAATATACAGTCTTGATTTTTTGAGAGTGTGTAAATCGTCTGAACTCATCTTCAATTATTGCAGAATTTGGAATAATATAAGATGAACTATAATCAATTATTTTGTATATTATTTTTCTGATTTGCAAGGGTTCTATAGTTTCTTTCACGAAAACAATCTGTTTGAACTTACAGATTTTTAGATAGAGTGTTGGCCACAACAAAACCGCTACACTCATAAAACAAGCATCATACTTATTCTTTCCTATGAACTTCCTAATCTGGTAAATTTGTATAAACATCTTTAGCACATATTTAAGATATTTGAATAATCCATCATAAATAACTGGAAATACTCCCCAATTTAAATTTGCGAATTTATCAAAATACTTAGCAAATGCTTCCTTTCGTTGGCCCGGCGGCAACAAACCATGTATCTCGTATTTACCTGATTTACATAACCGTATAAGTAGGTTCTCAATATCATCTTCAGCACCTCCGGAAGGGGCAGACGAGTGAATAACAAAGAGTATTTTCTTAACTCTCATTAGAAAAATTAGCTTTACATTATCAAAAAGTATTCAATTTACATAAAAAACCGTTTAAGAAAAAAATGCATCTATTTTGATGAAATAACGCTTTCAATATTCTTTCTGTATTCCGGGACAACCCAATCACCGGAAACATGCATGAATTCCTCTTTGCTGATTCTGCAGACAATGTAACTGTAGAACTTCCCAACAGATTTTTCTATAATATCAAACCCTGAAGTCTTAATCATTGATTCCAGACATGATTCAGAAAATCCCCATAACCAATTTCCATAGCCCTGTTTGTAATCATATGGCGAGTTGATAGCAATTTGGTCACCCTGCTTCAAATCCCAGATCTTCCTTTGTTTCTCATCCAACAAAGGATAATACACGGCACAATTTTGTATACCATTGATTTCCGGAATAATAGCCGTTCCGATTATTAACAGATCATTTGATATTTGTCTTAACCTATTCAGAGTATAAATTGGGTCAGGAACATGATATAGTAAACCTGTGCAGTATACAACATCAAATTTTCCCAAATCATCAAGATCTTTTTTTGAGTTAATATCTCCTTGAACAAATTTGACCTTCGATTTCTTTTCTGCATGCATTTTTCTGAATTCATCGCTCTGTGGATAAATATCAAATCCAGTTGATTCTTTGGCGCCAAGTTCCTCAGCCAAAAAAGTGAAAAAACCATTTACTCCCCACATACATCCAACATCAATGAATGTTTTATCCATAGAGTATTTACCGATATAATATCTTCTTATGTCACCTGATCTAATTTCATTCTTCCGAAAGAACTTTCTGTATGTGTTTCTTAAAAAATGATTTTTGAAAATATTTAGTTTTAATTTGTATAACAAAACTTGGCCCTCCAGAGGTATTTAGTATGAATTAAAATTAGAATTTCGTTATTACTAATGATTTAGATGAAACTAGATAATATCTATGAATGCTCTGCATTTATCTCAGAATACAAAAAGAGTCTTTGTTAGGAAATTAGTTTTCACATAGTACTTAAGAAAGTTATAACTTAATACTCCAGCAAGAATCTTTAAGCTTTCCTTAAGCAATTGACCAAAATGAGAATTTTTGAAGTAAACTTTTGTCAATTCACGCCTTTGTCTAATAATAGAGATCTTAGCATTATTTCTTATTTCTGCATTTTCATTTTTTACATATTCTTTTAATCTTAAAATCACTTGATTTAGCAATTTGGAATGCATTCTGCTCCTATCAAAAGATGTAGTATTCTCATGTTTTCTGAACAAAACTAATCTCTCATTTAAGTAATATATCTTTATACTTAAAGACAGCTTAATCCATAATTCATAGTCCTCTGCTGAATAAGTGGACTTCCTCTCAACAAACAATTCATGTAATGAACTTCTTTTGATAATAACAGAAGAAGTTATAACATAATTTGAATGCAGTAATGTTATTGTATCTAGACATTTGCTCTCAACCTTACCATCAATCATAGGAGTATTAACAACTATTCCAGAATAGTCAATTTGCGCGGCATTTGAACAAATCATATCATAAAACTTAAGATAAGGCAATTGTGAGCTTAGTTTATTCGAAATCCAAAGGTCATCATCATCGCAAAAAGCAATTACATCGCCTGTCGCATGTGAAATACCAATGTTTCTAAGTTTTGCAATATCAGCTAATTTGCCAACATTATGATACCTTATTAGTTCTGTATTAAATTCACTTACACAGGTAGCTGTACCATCAGTAGAGCCATCGTCAATTATTATGATTTCAATATTCCTATAATCTTGTTTTAAAATAGAATGTAAAGTTTCACCAAGAATATGTGCTCTATTGTAGGTTGGAATTATAACACTAACTAACGGCTCTTTCCCTAATTCGTAACTCATAAAATATAAGAAAATTATACTTCATTTGTAAAATAATGAAACATTATTCATCTCTTGATTTTTAAAACTTCAAGTAACAAATATTTCGTCTGAAGAACTTCATTCTTGTTGATAAGCACATAAGTCCAAATCAACAAAACAGGTATAAAAGAATAATACCCTAAAAAAAGGTCATATTGAGAGATAAGAAAAACTAATAGTATTGACAATATACTTACTAGCAAGATTTTGAGACTTTTGAATTTAAATGTGAAGTTCAAAATATGTTTAATATACCAAATATTTAAGAGAGCAAAAATCAAATACGAAAGGAAGTATGAAAAAGTTACCGATATCATGCCAAACTCATAATACGATACGAGAATATATGCAATAAGGAAATACGTTATGTTAAATAATATTTCAAATAGAAACCATTGTCTAATCTTCATTGCAAGGGGGACAAACCAAAGGCCAATTACCCAGGTAATCGCTTTAAAGAGCTCACCAAGTAGCTGAAAAATCAACAAATCAGCGGCTGGAAGAAAAGAACTCGAAAACAGTAACAGTAGTATGTTTTTTCTAAATACAAAACAAACTACTAATAACGGAGTATATAATAATATGAAGAATTTAAGAATTCTATTGATTTCGTCAATAACAAATGCAGTATTCTTATATGAAGATAGTTTTGGTATTGCATAAGATATCACAGTTACAAAAAATAAACCAAAATAATTAGTAGATACCGAATATATACTTTGATATACGCCTAAACTGTCAATACCAAATTTACTAATAATTAATGTTCTAATAAACAGAACGGTAACTTGCTGGATGAAAACCATTATCAGCATTGCGAGTCCCATGCTGTAAATATTCTTGAATACTTCCTTTTTCACATTTTCTATTTTTCTAAAATTTGGTAACACATTACTTTTCTTCAGGAAATAGATACACAATAGAATATTTGTCGCAAACGAAAAAGCAGATGCTGCTAAAGCTCCGTAAAGTTGGTAAGAATAAACCATAGGGATAAAGATAAGAATTGAAACAATTGAGTTCAGAATCGACATTTTAACGAATCTACCGATCAAACGAATTGCTTTCATATAACTTTCCAGAAAATTCGATAGCATGCCAAGTGGAAGTAATACTGAGAGAATAATGATGTACTTCCAATACTCTTCATTAGAATAGAACAATCGACTTAATGATCCGGGTGACAAAACAATAATCACTGAAACAAAAGCTATAAACAAGATATTTTGCGATAACAATCTTCTAAAAAGAAAATTTATTTTCTCAATTTTATTATCACTATAGTATTCAGATACATATTTTGTAAAACCCACCGATCCAATCGGTAAAATACTGAGAAGTAGATTTGAAGTATTTTGAATTAACGAAAATATACCTACACCTAGAGGCCCAAGCAACAACGCCAGAACTTTAGTCTTGATTATCATTGCCAATACATTCATCAAATTTGATAATCCCAATTTTGCAGTAGATTTTATGATCTCTTTGATAATTATCTCCTAGCAAAAATGCTGCATAACTTAACATACACAAAAATCAAAGAATATTTCAACAATTCAATTGAAGGTCTTATTGGCAACAGATGCACATACCTAAGAAAATAATAAGCAGATGAATCAAAATTTCTCTTAGCTAAAGCTAACTTTCCTAATTCATGATAGATTTCCTTGCAACCGATTTTCGCTGAACTAGAAATCTCTTCGTTATCACTCGAAAGGTATTCTTTTCTAATATCTATAGTTCTTTCAAGTAATTTGATGCGTTCATCATAAGATTGAAGTGAAAGATTCTTTTCATGTATCCTGTATTTAATTAATATCTCTTTTAATAGTATTACCTTATATCTCTTTAATATCATAAGCCACAATAAATAATCTTCACCTCTTTTTCCAAGTGATTGTTCAAACATCCCTGAAGAAAGAAATGCGCTTTTCTTAACTAGAACACTGGAAGGGATGACATAATTCATCACTAATATTTTAGGAATAGTTAGCTCAATATTGCCTATTAGATCCTCAAAAAATACATTCGGGGCAATATTTGTATTGTTCTTCCTAAAAATGCTATCTGAGATTCTAGAAAGAATAGAGTCAAAAACAATGTTCTTCTGAATCAATCTCTCCGCATTCGTACAGATCATATCATAGTTTTGAATGAATTCTATCTGCTTAGATAATTTATCTGGGAACCATACATCATCTGAGTCTATGAAAGCTATCAATTCGTATTTAGAACATCTTACTGCTTCATTTCTTAAGAAACCAGGATTTCCTGTATGTTTCATTTCAATCAATGTAAAATTATTTAGTGTTCTGTACTTAGACAGTTTTGTTATAGTGGAATCTTCGGAACCATCATCAATAACTATTATTTCATACTCATCAAAGGACTGTTCAAGAACGGAATCAATTGCTTCATTAATATACATTTCAGAATTATAACACACGCAAATTACTGATACCATATTATAAAATTGAGATTTTAAAGCTTTTTAATTAGATTACTAAACTTTCGAATTTAAGATTATTCTGATGATACCCAGATATAAAAGAAAGAACTGGATATGGAAAAAAACAGTTGAAGACAAGCCTGAATCAAATAAGTTTTGCACCAACAAACCTGCTGTAGCGGCCAACAAAAAACTATTGAACAATCTTTCATTTTCTGAAGTAGATTTGAGTATTCTGAAAAACAATCTGGATAAAAGATATAAAATATAAATGATTAAGGATGCTGTAAAAATTATTCCAAACATTAGGATCAATCTAATGTAAGAATTATGAGGATCGGAAATATTTTCTTCTAAAATATTATAAATAATCATATATTTCGAAAATATCTCAATGTTAGAAAAAGCACCATATCCCCATAAGAAGACCGTCCTGTTTTCATTCATCATATGATATGCAGGGATTAAAAGCATAAATCTAGATAGGAATGAGCCCGTCCCCTTCGCTGAAAGAAATCTGGGGAAAATCAAAGCTGACAAAGAAATAATAACAGGAAAAAGTAAAATTATCTTTTTTCTATAAAAAAAAGCAAACAATATTCCCAGACTAACTGCTGTTCCAACATAACCACCGCGACCGAAAGTAAATAATTGAGAAATGATTTGCAGAATTATACTTACCAATACAATTCTTTTATAAAAATCAGAAAACTCAATCCTATAATAAAGATAGTAAAAAACTGAACAAATAATAAAAGAGGTATATAAGTTTGCAGTGAAGTTTGGGTGAACTATAATAGAATATGCTGCAAATTCATATTTTTCTATTGGAGATATTCCAGCGAAATAGATCAATAATCCAAAAAAAGTTATAAATGAACCGAGATAAAATATAAAAACGAAAAAACTTTTCATTAGTTCTTTGCTTTTGCAAAGGATTTGCGGAACTTTGATAAAAAATAAGTAAGTATATCCCAGAAATGTAGAAGTGTAAAAAACATTGAAAACCGTGCTTATCTCTTGACGATTATAAACAAAAATTGAAATACTGTAACTAAAAAAAATAAATAAAAAGAAAACATTTTCAAATCTCAACAAATTAAAATTCAGGAAATTATTAAGTATATTTAAATCAAATTGATATACAAAAGCCAGTATTATGAGAATGACAATAACAAAAATTTCTTTACCTTGTAATGCGATACCACCTGGAAGCCATGAATTTCGGTATATCACCATGATAAAGATAATTCCTGAAATGCTCAACCACAATTTTGAATTTAGAGTTCTAATATGTATCTGTCGACCTGAATAATTATTTACTTTTGAACTTCAATGCCTGATAATGAGGAGATGAAATGAACAGTTTTATTCTAGAATAAATAATGAATGTTATTAAAAGAATGAAAAACGTAATAAATGTCAATATTACTACCATAGTGAATCTTTTTGGCTTACTCTTCTTTTCTGCTAAATAAGGCTTATCAAGAAGTAATAATGAAGGAGTTTCTCTTTTCTCTTCAATTTTAGATTGCTCATAAATAGGAAGCAGAAAAGTGACTATCTTACCCTGTATTTCAACTTCTCGTTGCAGTCTTAAGTAACTGAGGCCAATATCAGGCGAATTTCCAAGTTTTAAAAGATCATTATTATCTGTCGAAAATTGTATTTCCGAAATCTTATTTTTAAGAGACGCGACTTTAGCTTCCTGTAATTTAACTTCCGGCTGATCAGCGCTTAAAATTTTCTTAATTACATCCAATTTAACTTCTTCTGATTTCAATTCAGCCTCTATTGCATACAGCGACTGGACTGAAGCTTTTATCTGCAGATCCGGTGATATTCCATATATTTTTTGAAAAGCCTTCAATGTGTCCTCAGTACTGGCTAGATCCGTTCTGGCCTGGAAATATCTTTTTTCTATAAACTCTCTATTATTTTTTGCATTTAAAACATTCATCTCGATGTTTATCTTATTCAACTCATCTATTAGAAATCCCACCATTTGTTGCGCAATAACTGGATCTTTGTAATAAACACCAATGTACATAATGCCGGATAGCTTCTCCTGTTTTACTTCAACCATATTCTCCTTTACATGCTTTAATACATCTTCCATGTAATCGTATTGAAGTTCATTTTTTATTCCAAACTTGTTAATCAAACCTTCTAGGCATCTTCTGCTGTACAATATTTCTTCATAAGCTGCCAATTCTTTTGCTGATTTGCTGTTTCCAATTCCTATATCATCAAGCCCGCCAATATCCGGTATGCCACTTTCTAATGCTCCCAATAAACCCGATGATTTAGTGCTGCTTTTGACAGATGCATTAGAAAAATAGATTTTATCCAAGACGAAAAAATAGATTACTACATATACAATACATGCAACTAGCGTAAATAAAAATATCTTATTCCTGTACTTGAAATAAACTGATAAAACATCGATTAATGTAAATGTACTAGCTTGTTGAGTATGATTCTGATTTTCCAAAATTACTTTATTTTTGTGATTGAATTACTAATAATGTTAATGTTATGACGCTAACAATTACTCCGGCTACTTTTGATATGAGATCAATATCGTAGGCAAAGTCACGTTTTATTACTCTTGGAACGTATACAAAATCACTTGACTGGATTGTCGCCTCATCGGGCTCAAGCCATTCACGTGTTTTGAATTTAATGACCCGGATCTCATCTTCATCTGCGCGCTCGCCATATCCACCTGCGGCATCTATGTAGTACTGCGCGTCAGCCCCTTCTTTGTATGGAACAAAGCCCGGCCGGTTCACCTGGCCATATACATAAACTTCCTTCTTATTATCAGCAATATATACAATATCGCCATTCTTAAGAATAATATCCTGTGAATTATCACCTTTTTCAAGTTTACTAAAATCAACATTCACTCTGCCAATCTTATATAGCAGGTCCTGATCAAAACTTTCCTTCTCTTCTTTGTTTGAAACAATATCATTAAGTCGTCTGGTATACACATTTTCAAGAGTATCCCTGTTCTTTGTCTGGATAAAAAATGTATCAAGTTTTCTGTAAACCTCTGAATTCGGCAGATAAGAATTTGGCAACAGCCCCCCTGCTTCGTTTATAATATCAGAAAGTCTGGTTGTATTAAGCGTAATCGGATAGTTTCCCGGTCTTACAACCTCTCCTAAAACCAAGACCTTAAAATCTCTTCTTTGCTCCGCAAACGCGTTTACGTACACCCTGTCATTAGGTTCTAATTTAAAATTCTTATCCTTTTCAAAATTCAGATAGATCTTTTCCATTTTCGTTGCAGTTGGATCCATCCTTGAAACAGTAATACTATCCAGATTTGCTACAGAAGCAACTCCCCTAACCAGTTGTATTGCTGTCTCAAGGTCATCACCGGGGATATATTCAAACACTCCGGGGAACTGAACCGCCCCCTGTACCGCAATAAACTTTCCTTCCCAGTCATATTTTTGAAGTGTTATAACATCACCCTCTCGTAAAAATGGATTATACCGTTCATTCTGCGTAGCAAAATATTCATAAAGATCAATCCTCTGAATTTCACCATTTTTGCGTTTCAGTTTAATGTTTCTGAAGCTGAAATTATATTTTTCGCCGGGAGTTGTTCCTGATTTCATGAGTGATAAACTATCACTAAAAATAAACGCAATCAAAGAACTTGCCCTCATAATTGCTGAAGTTGGATAAGTACCCTGACCAACTCCTGAAACCGTAACCAGGAATCTGCGAGGTGATACAAGAGTCAAAGTTATTTCAGCGGAAATAAATCTCTTTTTCACCGCTGCAACAACCCTGTTTTTCGCTTCACTCAAAGTTAACCCTGAGACTGCGACCTCGCCCACGCTTGGTATAATTAAAGATCCTTCGGGACTAACAGCAAGCGGCAAAGGAGTGTTTACAACACCCCATATACCCAGCGAAAATATGTCATTTGGACCAACAATATACTTACCTGCATCAACTGCACCTTCCAGCAATTGATCATTATATATTGTACTTGTATTTGCTGATGGCTCGATCTGTTTCAGAATATCCATGTTCTGTAGATCCATCTTGTTGGTATTCATATTCAGATCCAACTGCTTTAACGGGTTGCTTTTGGAAGTGGGGTCCTTATCATTCAAGCCGCTTTGCGAAAATACACTTAGATTTACTACAGTAAATATAAATGCCAAAAATAAATTTAGTCTAATTCTCATTCTTATAGTTTAAACTTCTTTTTAATATCACTTAATATTTCTTCGGTTTTGTTTTCACCTGTGGTTTCCGTATAAATCCTCAGCAATGGTTCGGTTCCCGAGGCTCTGACTAAAAGCCAACCGTTTTCAAACAGCAGTTTGCAGCCATCCAGCGTATCCTGCCCAATGACTTTAAGTCCCGCAACTTCTTTCAATCCCTTTGTAAGCTCAATCAATTCGGATTTAAGCTCATTGCTTGAAAGATGCTGGTCAATCCTTTTGTAATAATACTTACCATACTTCTTTTCAATTTCAGAAATCAACTCGCTCATTTTTTTCTTTTTAACCGCAAGCATCTCAGAAAACATCATACCATTAAAGATTCCGTCACGTTCAGGCAAATGATGCTTTAAACCTATGCCGCCGCTTTCTTCTGCGCCAATGAGAATATCCTCTTTTATCATCAACTCACTGATATACTTAAAACCGATAGGCACAGTATAAAGCTTTAGACCATACTCATCGCATATTTCTTTTATAACATCACTTGAGGAAAATCCTCTCACAACGCCGCCGGTCATTTTTTTATTTTCCACCATGTAAGTAAGCAGCAGAGCAAATGTTTTCTGGGCATCAACAAACTCACCATTCTCATCAAAAATAGCTATTCTATCAGCGTCACCATCGGTAACAATACCAATATCATAACTGCCATTTTTGATCTCGGAGGATATAAGATCCAGATTCTTCCTTACGGGTTCCGGACTTGAACCACCGAATGAGGGATTCACCTCACTGCGAAGCGCGGTAAAATTAATAATACCCTCCATCATTCCCTGACCGGAACCATACATTGCGTCATAAATGATCTTTATTCCGGATGAGTTTATCTTTGTGGTTTCTATTTTTTCTTCTAAAGTTTTCCTGTAATATTCCTTACCTTTTATATATTCAATTTTGCCCGAATTTATGAATTCAACAAGCGTACCGCTGCCGTAGTCAAAACTATCGGAATCTTTCAGCCTTTCTTCAATAACATTCAGATGAATCGGCCCCATTGAGCCGCCGAATTCGTCTTTCAGTTTAAAGCCGTTATATTTTGCAGGATTATGTGAAGATGTGATCATAACTCCGTAAGCCAGATTTTTATCTCTGCTCAAAAGAGATACTGTTGGGGTAGTTACAAAGGAATCGGTAAGGAATACCTTCACGCCGTGATTTGCGAAAACTTCTGCAGCGCATTCGGAAAATTCCTTAGAAAGGAACCTTGTATCATAGCCGATAACTATTCCGTTTTTTATCTTTGGGTGACCTTCAAAAGCTATTGCCGTTGCCTTAGATATCTTTCTTAAATTATCAAAAGTATATTCATCTGCAATGACTGCTCTCCAGCCATCAGTACCAAATTTGATTGCCATTTCTGATATTAATTAATAATTGTTCTTAAACTTCAAGTTTCCTGTGTTCTGCTACCCAGTTTTTTACATATTCAATAGTCTCAGTTGTGGGAGTCCCCGGTGTAAACAACTCTCCCACGCCGATAGCCTTTAGCTTATCAATATCCTCTTTAGGAATTATACCACCGCCAAAAAGCAGTACATTATCCACCTGTTTTGTTTTCATGGTGTCAAGTATCTTCCTGAATACAGTCATGTGAGCCCCGCTTAGAATACTTATTCCAATAGCGTCTGCATCTTCCTGAAGGGCTGCTTCCACTATCATTTCAGGGGTTTGCCTTAAGCCTAAATAAATCACTTCAATTCCTGCATCCCTGAATGCAGCTGCAATTACTTTCGCACCCCTATCGTGGCCGTCAAGACCGGCTTTAGCGATAATTACACGTATTTTTCTTTCCATAATATATAATTGTTATGATTCCAAAACAATTTCGTTAATATTTTTATGAGATATCTTCTGATAAATCATAACTGCCGCAATTCCAACAATTACGGCAAACCACAATGTAGCTGCCCTTATGATCAAAGTAGCCGCTACTGAAACACTCTTTGGAATTGCAAGAAGAACCAGTAAACCGGTTATACTTGCGTCAGTTGCCCCTAATCCGCCCGGAAGCATTGTCGCGGCGCCAGCGATAGTAGCAAAGCCATATACAAAAGTAGCTATAAAAATATCAATATGCGGCGCCCCAAAGACACTGAAACCGTTTATAACCAGGTAAAAACTCAAACATTCAAATGACCAGGCAAAAATACTCAAAATTATGGTTATTATTAATTCCTTAAATTTTACCATTTGATATATGCTGTCATAAGCGGTATGAATTTTGTGTGATTTTCTGGAAATAAAACTGATCTTTTCAAGCAGACCTATTATTGCGTATGAAAGTTTTTTATTGCTTATGACAAAAACTGTCAATACAAACAGAAGCCCGAACCCAATAATCAGATTTGTACCATAACCAAACATAAGCGCACCAGTCAAACTCAGCAGAACCAGCGAGAGAAAATCAGTAATTCTCTCTGCAAAAACAATGGGCGCACTCTTGCTTACGGGTGTACCATTTTGTTCTTTAAGTAAATAAGATTTAAACACTTCGCCTATTTTACCCGGAGTAACTGACATAATAAATGATGAAAGGAAGATCACAAAGCTCATTTTTCTGTCAATTTTAATATCCAGCACTTTTGTATAATATTCCCACCGCAAAAATCTGAAACAATAATTACACAGCGAAAGAATCAAAATAACCGGAAACATGATCCAGTTGTACAAGGCAAACGCCTCCATCAATTCTTCAAAATTTGCATAAATGCTCAACCCAAGGAACACTACAGCCCCTAAAACCACCGAAAATATTATCTTTTTTTTATACTTCTGGTACAATCAATTTATCAATTTTATAAAATCACTCAATGCATCATAAAGTTTATAAACCGGCAATCCAACAACATTAAAGTAATCACCGTTTATCTTCTCCACAAAAGTACTTCCAAAATCATCCTGGATCCCGTATGCCCCCGCTTTATCCAGAGGTGAACCGGATTTCACATAAAAATTGATCTCTTTACGCTGGATCTTCCTGAACTTAACAGAAGTAACTTCAAATGTTTTATATAACTTATCGCCTTCCGTATCAAAAACTACTAAACCAGTATATACTCTGTGTTGATTTCCGCTCAGAGTATTCAGCATTTTCACAGCTTCTGAGGGTGATGACGGTTTCCCCAGAATCCTTCCGTTGAAAACTACGATGGTATCAGCTGCTATAATTAATCCATTATTGTTTACGGCAACTTCAAGCGCTTTAAGCTCAGCCAAATCAGCTGCAAATTTGCCATAATTTTTGACTTTTTCAGGTATATATTCAACAATATTAGCTTGTATTACATCAAACTTCAATCCAAAATTCTTTAATAATGCATTTAAAAGCAATTTTCTTCTGGGTGAAGCCGAAGCGAGGATTATTTTCTTATTTTTTACCATTTCTTTAATTCATACACCTCGTAATCTCCGGCAATATCCAGAAACTCATATTTAGAACTAAGGAATGAATCGAATTCAGGAAATCGCTTAATAAGTTTCTTTGAATCTTCATCGTATCCAGAAATAAAATACAATGGGTCATTTGAGGCTACAATAATCAATTTAGGATTCTTTCTTTCAATTTCATTCAGAAACTCCCTTTTAAAAGAGGAATTTTCTCCTTTCCACAATAAAGGAAAATTATAAATAAACCTTGAAACACACTTTCTTCCTGAAAGGTAATAAATGAGAGGATCAAATCCCCATACAAAAATTCCATCATCAATGTTTGTTTCATTCTTCACTATCTCAGCTGCTTTCAGGGTCTTACCTATCATAAATACTGAATCTGCTGTAAAGCCATTCTTTATATATGCACTCTCCAGATCTTCATTTCCCGATAAATAACTTATCAGTAGAGGATATCCGGATAAATATGGTTTTACCGCAAAAACAAACAATCCTGCTGAAAATGCTGCCACAAAAAACATATAAAGGATATTCCTGTTTTTCAGAATATCTTTTATCTTCGACAAAGCAAAAACAGCACCTGCCGAAAGTGCAGGAATAATTACAAGAAAGTGATAATAATAGAATTTCCATTGTATGATAAGGCTGAACAGAGATGAAAATATCCATATGAAGAGAAGTAAATTCGGGAATTCAAATTTTTTCCTGAAGCTCACGAACAGAAAAGCAAAAACTGAAAGTACTATCAGCGGGCTATAGACCGAGTAAGTAAATAACTTCACGAGCTGGCTGGCAATGTATCCTTTGGTTTCAGTTTCATATGCAATCTTTGTGTAAAGTGGAGTCTGTGTGAACTGAATATCCCAGAAAGCGCTCAGCGCACCACTGAAATAATAAAACAAAACCATCGCTCCACCGGTTATCATTAGTCCAAAAGTAAAAATTACTGCATTTTTGACTCTGATGGAAAACAGGCTTTTTCTATCCAGAAGAAACACAAGAAACAGCAATGGAACAAAGGAAATTATAGTATATTTGAATATTAAGGCAAGAGCAAATAATACGCCGGCAAAAAATATCTTTACAAATGAATGTTGCTCATAACTTGAAAGCAGCAAAAGTATAACCAGAGCAAACAAAAGATTTAATGAACCATCTGCCTGCAAAGTATGCCAGTAATCCTGCCTGTAGTAAAGGAACAGGTATATTAGAGAAGAAAGAAGGGATAAATATTTCTGCTTAGTGAGCCTGATTGAAATCAGAAATAATACAAATCCAGTTATAACCTGCCATGCAATATCAAAGATCCTTGCATTGAGCATGGATTCACCTGAAACAAACTGGATAAAAGCGAAGAGGAAATGAATTCCCGGGGGCTTAAGATCAAATACATGAAGGTAGTTCATCTTTCCTTCAAGCAGCAGTTTTCCGGCGTACGCATAAATTGCCTGGTCTCTACCAAAGGGATACGTCAGGCTGACGCCTCCAAAAACAGCTCCTGCAATTATAACTACAAGCCCGAATAAAAAAAGCTGCCTGTTAGATAAACTTAAGCCCAAAAATATAAATTTAGTTTAAAATAGAATGGTATAAACTTTTAGCTATAGAGTTGTATTTACTTTCTTGTGGAATTATTGATTGTTGAGTTTACCTGAATCAGGCGTAAAATTACAATTTTTTGATTAATTAGCAATATTATAACTTTGCCATTAAATCCGGAATTGCTTCAAGCATAAGTTCCCTCTTTATCCTTTCACGTTCACCGGTTTTTCTGAATTTTACTTCAATTTCATCATTCTTCATGTTTTTATCACTAACTACAAGCTGAATGGGAATTCCGATAAGATCTGCATCTTTGAATTTCACGCCCGGGCTTATATCATCCCTGTCATCAAATAATACTTCGTAACCCATTCCGGATAGTTCTTCATACAATTTCTGAGCTGCTTCCTTTACAGGGTCTGATTTTTTGTTAACACTTACCAGGTGGATATCAAATGGTGAGATCTCACCGCTCCATACAATACCATCTTTGTCATGATTCTGTTCAATATAGGCGGCAGCAATACGCTCTATACCGATCCCGTAACTTCCCATTATAATAACATTTTCCTTCCCGTTAACATCAAGGTATTTTGCCCCAAGCGCTTCGGCATACCTTGTACCAAGCTTAAATATGTGGCCAACTTCTATTGCTTTGGTCATCCGTAAGTTTGCGCTTTGATCATATGTCTTTTCACCATCTTTAACCGTCCTGATATCCATATAAGTAATCCCCGGTACATCGCGCTTAAGATCGATATTTTTTATGTGATAATCATTCCTGCATGCCCCGCTGATCAGTTCATCAGCATCACTTAATCTCAGATCTGCGATTATTTTCACATCCTTATTGCGGAAATTTACCGGACCTATATAACCGGCATCTGCGCCCGCTATATCAAGCAGTTCTTCAGGGTGACCGGGTCTTATACCTGCAAACTTATTCGCTAGTTTTGTTTCGCTGAACTCATCATCACCGCAAACCAGAGCCAGAACATAGTCATCTTTTTTACGTTCTGACTTCGATGGAACAACAAATAACCTTGATTTTGCCAGCCTTGATCTGTCTGTAATGCCAAGAAATCCGGCAAGTTCATCTATGCTCTTAATATCGGGAGTGTAAAATTCTTCCAGCGGCAGGTCTGTATTCATTCTCCCGATTAGTTCTGAGTGCGAAACTGCAACTTCAATATTTGAGGCATATTTATTATCGCTGCTCAGCACAACAGTATCTTCACCCGCCTCTGCTTCAACCATAAATTCTTCAGATTCACTTCCGCCCATTGCCCCGCTGAATGCTGATACGGTAAAAAACCTCAATCCGCACCTTGTGAAAATATTTCTGTATGCCTGCGCATGTTTATCGTATGATCCATCCAATCCCTCCCATGTTGTGTCAAATGAGTATGCGTCCTTCATTGTGAACTGCCTGCCTCTAAGAACGCCCCCTCGGGGCCTGGGTTCATTGCGGAATTTCGTCTGTATCTGATACCAAATCTGCGGAAGCTGCTTATATGATATTAGATTGGGCTTGGCAATTGAAGTGAAAACTTCCTCATGCGTAGGCGCCAGCACCAGTTCGCGGTTCTTTATCCTGAATATGTCATCTCCATAATCTTCAAGTCGGCCGGTTTCGGCCCACAACTCATTTGGCGAAAGAGCCGGCAAATAAAACTCACACCCGCCAATAGCATTCATTTCTTCCCTGACTATTTTTTCAACCTTCTTAAAAACCCTTAATCCAAGCGGTAAATAAGAATATACTCCGGAAGTCAGCTGTCTTATCATACCTGAGCGAACCATCAAAATATGTGAGGGAATCACTGAATCTGAGGGTACTTCCTTTAATGTGGGTAAAAAATACTGGCTGAATTTCATCTTTTCTTTAGTGAATTTTTACGAATATATCATTTATATGCAAAAAACTCAATGAAAATACATAAAAACAACATACTTATGCAAACTATACCCCATACAAGGTATTGAAATCAGGGTAGATAGATAATATTTTTATGTAGTGTATTTATGGTAATTTAACAATTATGGAGTTATAAATGTCATCAATGGAATTAAAAAACAAAAGGTTACAAAAATTCAATATAATACTTGCATTCGCAATGATGATCGCTTTGTCCATTTTTGCGAACACAAATATTCTATTTGCTCAGCAATTCAAAGAAGTCAATTTCCCGGATGGTTCAGTGGCCGGAACTGAAAGCAGGATCAATACCAATGCCAATTACAGAATATATCAATATTCACAGAATGTGATAAAATTTGAGCTTCCTGAAGTATCATTCGTAAAGATAGGTCTTTATGATAATAACAATAATCTTATCAGAACTTATTTATATAATAACCTGAAGGCAGGAACTTATGAAATAAATATCAATTCAACAAACCTGGATAAAGGAAATTATACCTGTGTTCTTTCTTCTGCAGATGTGCAGGAAAGTTCAAAGGTAATTATTGAATAAATAACCATAAATCAAAAAAAACAAATGGGAGCCGGACACTCCCATTTTTTATATCTAAAATCATATCATAAATATTACCTTATTATCGCAAGAACAAGCAGCACAATTACCAATACCAGTATTATTGTTATCAGGGTTCCGGTGCTTAGATCCATCGAGTTTTCAGCGTTTGAAACTTTATACTCATATTTCTGCTGCTGCTTATTGTATTGTTTATCCTTCACAACAAACATATCCATATCGCCATCGCCATCTTTATCAGCAAAGAACATAGGATAGGGCATCTTAGGATCTATAAAAAAAGTGCGGCTGTAAGTTTCATAATTTTCATTTTCCAGCACAAAAGATGGATTCTCGTTTGTACCTAAATTCTTATAATAAGAAACATTGCCATTATCAAACTTCAGGGCGTCAAAATCTCCGTCCTTATCTACATCTACCATTACAGGGTTTTCAAAATCAAGTTTGCCTTCCAGGAAAGCCCCTGAAATTTTACCGATGCTTTCATTTGAATAATCATCCTTTGAATCAAAACTCATTGAAGTAAATGAGAGCAGCAAGAGCAGAATTAATACAGAAGTTAGATTTTTCATTTTTTTAGCCGATATTTTAAAAAATTTGTTGTATAAATATATTCATTAATCATCAATAAAACAAGAGTTACATACTCAAAGTTCTGCATATCTGCTGTGCAAAATGCTTGAAGAATTTAAATTGAAAGTTTGCTGCAAAATTGCTAATTTGTATTAATATATGGAAGAAGATCAGATCCCGAGTAAAGCTGCACCTGCACCCATTCTTAAATTATTTTCTCATGCATTTCTGTGTTTTTCTCTCATCCTTTTTTCCTGCAAACAAAACGATTCACCCGTAATACCGGAAGAACCGCTTATAACCTGGAACGTTCAAAATACTAACATAACTAATAACCTAAAAGCTCTTTATTTCACAGATGCTTTAACAGGATATGCGGTAGGAAACTCATTCCCGAATGATACAAACAAATTAATTAAAACAACAGATGGCGGGAATAACTGGTTCAGGACACCTTTGGATGTTTATGATACTTCCAGCTACAATTCAGTCTATTTCAGGAATCCGCTAACAGGATATGTCGCAGGCTCCCGGGGAAAGATCAACAAAACTGTTGACGGCGGAGAGAACTGGATCAATTTGCCAACCGGCAGCAGCAGCTACCTGTATGACATCAAATTTTTTGATACACAGAACGCAGTTTCCTGCGGAACGGGAGGGACAATAATAAAAACCACAGATGAAGGCGTAACTTGGTCACCTGCAGTAACAGGCACACAGAATGCATTGTACTGCCTATATGCAAGTCCGGCAGGAGAAGCATTTACCTGCGGTGATGCCGGCACACTTCTGTACAGCAGCAATTTTGGAACTACATGGATCCTGCTGTCATCAGGAACAAGTTATACATTAAAATCGATCTCATTTGTAAATACAAATACCGGTTATGTATGCGGACAGGCCGGAACAATAATAAAAACTACCAACAAAGGCGCAAACTGGAGTCTGTTAAACTCACCCATAAGCAGTGAATTTACTTCGGTATTTTTTATTAATGAAACCACAGGATTTCTTACGGGAGATCAAGGATTAATAGTTAAAACTGTGAATGGCGGCGAAACGTTTACAAGAAGCAATCCGGTAACGCAGAATTACCTGAGAAGCTCCTTTTTTATCAACGCACAAACAGGCTGGGCTGCAGGTGAATTCGGCACAGTTATAAATACCATAAGCGGAGGTGACTGAAAATACTCTTAGACCTGAACTTTCAAAACTCTCTTCAATGTTTTTTCCAAATGTTCATCCTCAAAGGGTTTCACAAGGTAACCATCGGGACTTAACTCACCGATTCTGTTCAGCGTTGTTTCATCTTCAAACGCTGTAAGAAAGACTATGTGAATTTCATATTTTTCCCTAAGAAGTTTTGCTGTTTCCAGACCGTTGAGTCTGCCTTTGAGTTCAACATCCATCAGAATGAGATCAGGTTGCGCGTTTTCGACCAATTCAAGGACTTTTTCACCGGAATCTGATATAAAGGCAACATCATAGCCAAGGCTTGTAAGGCACTTGCTGATATCCATTGCTACAATACCTTCATCTTCAACAATAGCAATATTTTTCTTAGCCATATATTAATTTTTAAATTACGGGAAATTAATTGTTTTAATTTACAAAAAATCAATATTTAAATCTATAGCAAACTGATAATATTATAAATTGAATAGTGGTTAATTTTTAAGTATTTTTGCAGATAAGCGGGAGTAATTCAGCGGTAGAATGTCAGCTTCCCAAGCTGGACGTCGCGGGTTCGATCCCCGTCTCCCGCTCACATATAACAGGACCTGGCAAAATTTGCTTAATGTAAAGATATACTCATTCAGCTATAAAAAAAGCGGCATACCGGTTGATGATTCTTCAAATGGCGGTGGTTTTGTTTTCGACTGCCGGTTTATTTACAACCCGGGAAGAGAAGAATCATTTAGAATACTCACAGGGAAAGATAAAGCTATTATTGAATTTCTGGATAATAATAATGTAATGCAGGAATTCCTTAACAGCGTTTTCTCAATTTCATCGGCGGCGGTTGATAATTACCTTCACAGAAATTTTACCAATTTGATGTTCAGTTTTGGATGCACAGGGGGGCAGCACCGTTCAGTTTACTCAGCTGAAAGACTCGCGGAATATCTTAAGGAAAAGTACGGAAATAAAATAAACGTATCTGTTTCACACAATGAATTTCCTGAACTCAACAGTCAGGATCTCAGGCAATAAAGAATTAAAACATATAGAGGAAAGTAATTCATACGATTGGATAAGATAGATTCCAGCCTTCAAATACTGGAAAAAAGGACCTTTACACTTCATTTAATATCACAGGTTTTTAACGGAATTGCTATTGGCATTATCCTGCTGCAGGATGTTATACTGAAAAAGACACTTGGAGGCAGTAATTTCCAGGTGATGATACTTACCTTCCTTGTCAGTTCATCATTTTTATTTTCCATTTATGGCAGCGAACTTGTTAACCGCTCGCGCAGCCGTGCAAGGACTATTTTAATAATTGGTGTTACTGCAAAGTTCTTCCTCATTATCATCCCGCTGTTTAATAACCCTGTTTTTTATATCACTTGTATTGCTATCGGCGCGTACCTGGATGCATTACTGCTTTCGATCTGGAACATTGTCTTTAAGCATAACTACACAGATAAGAACAGAAGTAAGCTATACTCATACGCATCATCACTGCAAACTTTATTTGTTGTAATTGTGACTACTGTCACCGGTTATTTTCTTGATATCAATGGTAATATCTATAAAGTGATTTTTCCTGTAGCCGGAGTATTCGGCATACTTGTTTACTGGAGCCTTGCAAGAATGATCACATTAAGCCTTGATGATTATTCCGGCAAAGATAAAGTACATAAGTCACATTATAACCTCAGGCTTATAAAAGATATCGCAATACTGCCATTAAGAAATACCCTCAGGATATTCAAAGAAAATAAAGCGTTCCTCAGATTCGAAGCGTATTTCTTTTTATACGGAATGGCATTCATGGTACTTTCACCTGTCATACCTGTTTTCCTGGTGGATGACCTTAAGCTCTCGTACTCCCCTATTTCATTTGCAAAAGGAATGATCTTTCACACTGCATTAATTCTTGTTACCCCCATAATGGGAAGGTATCACGGCACGGGCAATCCCACAAAATTCTGCGGATATGTATTCAGTATACTGGCATTATTTCCATTAGTATTGGTTTCGGCAAAATACTTCGCAGCGGCAGGACTCATAACAAACACAGAAATTACCGTCTATATATCATACTTCATTTTTGGATTCGCAATGAGCGGTGTTACTATTGCATGGACTCTAAGCTCGATTTTCTACGCTCCCAAAAATGAGGTTTCCAACTACCAGGCGGTTCATATTACGCTTACAGGTGTTCGCGGCGTGTTCAGTCCAGCCCTTGGCTATGCCGTTATGAAGATATTCGAAATTGAGTATTCTTTCTACCTTTCAGCATTTTTGTTTATGCTTGGGGGAATAATGATGTGGAAAGAAAGTAAAAAACTTACCAAAAACTGACTTGAAGGTTTTGAAAAAAGCTGTAATTTTGTATGACTTTACCAAAAGTACGGGCGGTTAGCTCAGCTGGTTCAGAGCGCTTGCCTTACAAGCAAGATGTCGGGGGTTCGAATCCCTCACTGCCCACAGAAAGGACGCAATATGCGTCCTTTTCTATTTTTACACCGTTAGCTCAGCGGTTCAAGAGTGTCCCGCTTTAGCGGGACAAGATGTCGGGGGTTCTCCCGAAGGGACTCCTTTGGAGGAATCCCTCACTGCCCACAGAAAGGACGCAATATGCGTCCTTTTCTATTTTTACTCCATTAGCTCAGCTGGTTCAGAGCGTCTGGCAACTGCCGGACAAGATGTCGGGGGTTCTCCCGAAGGGACTCCTTTGGAGGAATCCCTCACTGCCCACAGATAAAGCTCAAATCGAAAGATTTGGGCTTTTTTGTTTGATTATGTTGTTGGAGACAACACCAACAACGGGGTAAATTTAAAAGGTTAGCTCGCCGATTCAAGAGCGTCCCGCCTTGCGGAACAAGATGTCGGTACACGACTCAAAGAGTCGTTGACTCGTAGAGGGGTTTCACGCAGTGATTCTTTTAAGTCCTACTGACCTTTGGAGCCCCAAAGGGACTGCTTCAGGTCCTTTGGACCTTCGCAGGAATCCCTTCCCACGGTGACCACTTCGTGGCACTGCCCACAGAAAAAGCTAAAATCGAAAGAATTGAGCTTTTTTGTTAGACGCTTGTCATACCTGCGAAGGCAGGTGCCGATAAATCATCTAAGATCATTAACCACAATAATAGATTAATCACTTAAGATCAAATAAAGATATTGACGTTCCTTTAAGAATAAATCAATTCCTCCTTAAAAGTTTCTAAAACAATAAACTTCTGGATACCTGCTTTCGCAGGTATGACACTAAAATTTATCCTTCTAACAAAATCCGTTTTTATCCGTTAAATCAGAGACCAATTCATTTAAATTATCTAAAGATTTAATATATTTAACCTTGAAAATGACCTAAAAACCCTTAATTTTGTATATATGTAAAGTTAATTTCATTCATTTTTTAAGGGATTAAGTGAAGAATACCAAGATACTGTTACTGATTGCCATAGCTGTGATTTTTGGAGTTAACTTACTTTCAGGCTCAATAAACTCTTATTACTATCAAATAATTATTTACTGCGGAATTAACATTGTACTGGCAACAAGTCTGAATTTAATCAACGGTTACACAGGGCAGTTTTCGCTTGGTCACGCGGGATTTATGGCAATTGGCGCATATGTATCAGCCGCGCTAAGCACTTATTTCGCGCCAACATTATTATCGCTTTTTGGTGATGGTGTGTTTGGCAGGTCAATTTGGTTCATAGCCGTGCTTGCTTTAGGCGGCGGAGGAGCCGCTTTAGCAGGAATAATTGTAGGTGTTCCTTCACTAAGGTTAAAAGGCGACTATCTTGCCATCACAACACTTGGTTTCAGTGAGATAATAAGAGTGGTCATACAGAATCTCAGTGTCATCGGCGCTTCACAGGGTTTCCGCGGGGTGTACATTTACGATAATGGTGTAAGAAGCCTTGAGATGGTTCCTGAACTGAGCAATGTTGCATACAGATTTTACGATATTCCCAAATACACGGATTTCTTCTGGGCTTTTTTGATAGTTGCGGTTATCATTTTCGGAATAACCAATCTTATGCGGTCAACCTACGGCCGCGGATTTATTGCCGTGAAAGATGATGAAATTGCGGCCGAAGCGATGGGTATTAACACTACTAAGTTTAAGGTTAACGCATTTGTTATAGGCGCATTTTTTGCGGGAGTTGCAGGCGGCCTGTATGCGCACTTCCTTCAATATATAAATCCGGAAGATTTCAATTTCCTGAAATCTGTGGAAATTGTAGCAATGGTTATACTGGGTGGTATGGGCTCGACACTTGGCGTTGTTATTGCAGCTATTGTGCTTACTGTTTTACCCGAGCTTCTGAGAGATGTACAGCAATACAGAATGATCATTTACGCACTTCTCCTTATTGTTATGATGCTGCTGAGGCCGCAGGGATTGTTTGGTATAAAGCTTGAGCGGAAAAAGAAGAAGATCACACCTGAAGAAGCACCGGATGTAACTTTAAAAGACTAGAAAGCTATATTGGATATATTAACACTAAATAATTGCACTATAAGATTCGGCGGTTTAACGGCGGTCGATTCATTGGATGCAGTTGTGCGGCAGAACGAACTCGTTGGATTGATCGGTCCAAACGGTGCAGGCAAAACTACTGTATTCAACATTATTACCGGCGTTTATGACCCCACCGAAGGTGATGTGCTGTTTAATGGCGAGAGTATTGTAAAGTATAAACCCTTCCAGGTTACGCATAAAGGAATTGCCAGAACTTTTCAGAACATCAGGCTTTGCCAGAGTTTATCGGTTAAGGATAACGTAAGAGTTTCATACAATAATAGCTGTAAGTCAAAACTTTTCAGTTCTGTGATCCAGCTTAAGAAATATCACGCAGAAGAGAAGGAAATTGATGATGAGATCCACTCACTGCTTGAAATATTTGACCTGCATGTTGATAAAGACGAATATGCTAAGAATCTGCCGTACGGCGACCAGAGAAAGCTTGAAATAGTAAGGGCGCTTGCCACAAAACCAAAGCTGCTTTTGCTTGATGAACCCGCTGCCGGAATGAACCCCTCTGAAAAAAAGGACCTGATGAAACTGATTCAGACAGTTAAGGATAAGTTCAATATTTCTATATTACTTGTAGAGCATGATATGAACGTAGTTATGGGTATTTGCGAGCGCATATATGTTATTGATTACGGCAAAAAAATAGCCGAAGGCAAACCGGCAGAGATACAAAACGATCCCAAAGTAATAGAAGCGTATTTAGGAGAACCGGCAAAAAAATAGTATGCTTAAAGTAGAGAACCTGCGGGTAAATTACGGCGCTATTAATGCAATCAAGGGAATTTCTATAGATGTTCCTGAAAAGTCTATCATTACGCTCATAGGCGCTAACGGCGCCGGTAAAACCACAACTCTCAGGGCCATTTCAAATATTGTAAAAGCTGCCGAAGGCAGCAAAGTGTTATATGACGGCAAGGATATCACATCTCTGCCTGCACATAAAATTGTTGAAATGGGTCTGTGCCAGGTACCTGAAGGAAGGCTGATATTTGCTAACCTTACTGTTAAAGAGAACCTGGATATGGGAGCGTACTTAAGGAAAGATAAAGAGAACTTTGCTAAAGACCTTGATTTTATATTCGCCATTTTCCCCAGGCTTAAAGAAAGAATAAAACAGCCGGGCGGCACACTTTCAGGAGGCGAACAGCAAATGCTGGCAATTTCCAGGGCGTTGATGTCAAAACCAAAAATGCTTCTGCTGGATGAGCCATCACTTGGAATTGCGCCGCTACTCACAAAAACAATTTTTGAAAAAATTGTTGAGATAAATAAAACGCTTGGAATGACAATCCTGCTTGTAGAACAGAATGCTAACTTGGCTTTATCAGTTGCCAATTACGGTTATGTGCTTGAAACAGGGAGGATAATTCTTGAGGGTCCCGCAAAAGAGCTTGAAAGCAATCCCGAGGTGAGAAAAGCGTACCTTGGAGAAACATGATGGATTGCGGATTGCGGAATCAGAAATTTAATAAGAAAAAAATTATTGTATCAATAAATCAGTTAAAGACCTATTCAAAACAAAATAAAAATTAAATAATCATGAAATTCGCTGACGGAATATCCAGACTGGGAACAGAAACAGCATTTGAGGTCCTTGCAAAAGCCAAAGCACTTGAAGCAGAAGGCAAAAATATTATACATTTACAAATAGGTGAACCGGACTTCCCTACCCCAAAAAACATTTGCGATGCCGCTGTAAGATCGATACAGGCAGGTGATACTCATTACACAGGCGCAGCAGGAACACCTGAGCTCAGGAAAGTTATTGCTGAATATGTTTCAAGAACACGCGGTGTAGATTTTACCGCAGATAACGTTGTTATGACCCCAGGAGCAAAGCCTATCATGTTTTTTGTAATACTCGCTCTTCTGCAGCATGGTGATGAAGCTATGTACCCAAATCCGGGTTTCCCTATTTATGAATCTATGATCAACTTCACCGGTGCCAAAGCGGTGCCGATTCCTTTAACACAGGAAAATAACTTTAATATTGATTTGAAGGAATTTGAGAAAAATGTTACAGATAAAACAAGACTTGTAATTATTAATACACCGGGAAATCCCACAGGTAAAACAATTCCAAGGAAAGATATAGAAGCTATCGCTGAGATACTTAAGAACAGAGATTGCATGGTTCTATCCGATGAAATATATTCAAGGATATGTTATGACGGAGCTGAATCGTTTTCAATTTCCAAATTACCCGGATACAAAGACAGAACAATCATCCTTGATGGATTTTCAAAGACATATGCTATGACAGGCTGGAGAGCCGGTTACGGCATCATGAATACTGAACTTGCGCCGGTAATAACCAAACTTATGGTTAACAGTAATTCCTGCAACAACGCATTTGTGCAGAAAGGCTGCATTGAAGCATTAACAGGTCCGCAGGATGCGGTTGACGCAATTGTAGCTGAGTTCGACAGGAGAAGGCATATCATAGTTGATGGCTTGAATTCAATTAAAGGATTCAACTGCTCAACCCCGGATGGCGCTTTCTACGCATTCCCCAATATAACCGGAACAGGATATAAATCAAAGGAACTGGCTGATAAGCTGCTTTATGAAGCAGGCGTAGCATGTCTATCGGGAACATCTTTCGGTTCTTACGGCGAAGGCTATATAAGATTCTCATATGCCAATTCAGTTGAAAATATCAACGAAGCTATAAAAAGAATTAAGTCAGTTTTATAGGCTGTGCATTTATACCCCTTTCCTTTGGAGAGGGGTATACGGCACTCAAAGTGCTGCATGGGGTGAGGTCAGTTTTTAGTTTACAAAAATTTACAACTTCAAAACTTCATCTCACTTTGATTTTTTTGTATTTTTCTGCAATTTTGTACTATACCTAAATTAGAAAAATATTATGAAAAACGCTCTCTTAGCATTACTTGTAATTCTGGTTCTTTCGCCCTTATTCAGCAATACAATGGCCGGTAAGATATATTTAGAACAGATAAATGAGGTCAAATTCACAAACGAACCCTATGATATAGTATTATTTGATAATGCATACGTAATCACACAAGGATCAGTTTACGCGGTTTCGATCAAAGACCCCTATAATATAACTGCAACTGAATTAAGCGAAATTAGCGGGGCAAAGAGTATTGCGTTCATTGGACATTTTTGTTACGCCCTTTATTCCAATAATTCTATTGGTGTTTTTGATTTCTCCAAATCACCAATAGCAAAAAGGACATCTATCAGCATTAACGGATCTGTAAAGAAAATTGTGATAGATAAAGGTTATCTATATGCTCTCAACGAAGACGCCGGTTTGCAGGTTTATGATGTAAATGTAGCTGACTTTCCCGTTTACAAAAACACACAGATAGTACCATTTAATTCAAATGGCTTATTTGTATCAAATAATAAAGCATATATATCAAGCTCAAGCGGAAATCTTTCAATTATCGATGTTGCGGATAAATCAACATTACAAATTGTCGGTTCATACAGCTCAGGCTCCAGCTTTTATGAGCCATATGTAGATGGCATTACCGCGTACATTCCGCAGGGCTCTACTGGAGTGCAGGTGCTTGATATTTCCAAACTGCCCAACCCCAAATGGGAATTTAACATCTTCGGCAGGAAGAACTCACACCAGGTAGTTGCTTCGAATTTTTATGTATGGGTAGCCGATGATAAGTCAATTGAAGGATTTTACAACGACTCTCCGGGCTCATATTATTTTGCGGGGAACTATAAATTCAAAGATAAATTGAACAGGATAGCGGTAGTAGATGGTAAGTTTATTTATGCGGCTACAGACGAAAATAAACTGAAGATCCTTAGGATCGATTATAAGTATTGACGAATTGCGTTTTTTAAAATGTTATTCATAACGATTTAGCTCAATTGTTTCTCAAAAGCATCCATAAATTGCCTGAAGTACAAACAATTTTTTGCCAAAACATCTAAATCTAGTTTTTCGAATATAGCTGGTGCGTGACTCTCTTCATATTCCTTTTTAATATTCACTTGCCTTGATTTCCTCATTAATTCTTCCTTTGGTTCCTTAATATACATAGGATTCCTATTTTGTTTGATCTTAGTTTTATATGCTTTATTAAACACATCAATATTTGCAAAAATCAGAGCTTCTAATTCAAAAATATTTAGTAAAAAAATGCCCGTGTTATTGAGCTTCTTATTAATTGAATCAAACCAGTTTGTTATTACTCCTATTTTTGCACTATCTTCTGGTAATCCATCTAAATCCCTTATCACAATTACAAAAAAAGGCTTTTGATCCTCAAATTCTATCTCTAAAGAGCGTAGTGTTTTAGGATTGTCCAAATAGAACCCTTTTATATTTCTTATCAATTTTTTGAAATATACTTTTTCAGAATATTTTCGAATTAATAAATTCTGTATAGAGTTTGTATCATTAGGGTCTTCACCAATCAAACCTATTTTTAATTTAGTCATTCTCATCCTCTAACGTCGAATGCAACCAATATTGACTGAGATAACCTACTTCCTTCATATACACATTTGCTTTCTTAATTTCAACTTCATTCAAATGTCTAAATGTTGATCCATTTTGAGACATCTTCGAAATAATGATTTTTTCTAATTCATTGGGTTTAAGGCAATTTAAAACTTGGGGTGAATGTGTAGAGATAATAAATTGATTATTAGTAGATTTGCTTTTTATATAATCCATTAATATATGTAACTGATGAGGATGTATACCAAGTTCAGGTTCTTCAATTAAAATTATTCCACCATAAGTTAAAGAGACTTCAGAAATTATATAAAATAATCTTTTAGTTCCATCAGAAAGCCAATCCCAAGGAACCCAATCATCATTAACATTGAATTCCATAATAATATTTGATATAATAATATTATCCTCGTTTAGATTGACATTAATATTCTTGCTTAATCTAATATCTTTGATGGGGCTGTATGTTGCAAAATCCTCTCTCACACTTTCGTTTATTGTGTCATTAAATTCAGTCAACAATATTTCTCGTATTTTATTTTCAATTATGAGATTTTCATCAACAGTACCTTCCGAAGTAATTATATCCGTTATCTCATCATCCATTGAAAACTGATATCTTAAATTCAAATACCTAAGCAAGAATAAACTTCCATCTATTTTTTCTTTAGCATCTATGGTTTCGTTTCGTTTATTGAAGATATAAGATTGCGGTTTACTCAAAAAAACAGAGTTATAGTCAAAATTATATTTAATAAATCTAACAAAATTATTCAATAATGGTCGGACTTCTTTTCTTATTTCAATTAATTTGGTTTGTGTATCCTCTTCATTTGAAGTATTAAAAGTCAATTCTTTGTTATCTTCACCTTCACTTTTCATTATAACGGTTACATTAAAAGAAAGGAATTCGTTGTTTTTGTCTTTAAGATTAGTTGTAGGTGAAATCGATAATATAACTTCTTTTACTTTTTCTTTAGAGTTCCTCTTGAACGTAACAGAATAGCTTAAATTTCGTGGGACATTATTTAATCCTCGCGGAAAAAGAATTTGATTATAACCAATATGATTTAGAACTTCTAGAAAATTAGACTTTCCTGCGCCATTAGGTCCGATTATTATTGCTAGACTATCATCTAATTCAACTTCCACTTCTTGGATTGATTTGTAATCAGTTATGCTAACACTAGATATGTAAAAATTGTTACTCTTCATAATTCAAATTAATTAAAAATGAGTTTAAAAAACACCTTATTTTTTATCACGCTGCCCCATACATCTTCACAACATTACCCCTGAATGATCTCGCTCCATCCCCCATCAAAAATAAACATGTTTCGGCAATTTCCTGTGGAGTTACCCAAGTCGAAAAGTCCTGGTTCTGCATGCTTTCGCGATTTGCCGGAGTATCAATAACACTTGGTATGATGGAATTGAATGTGATATTATCCGCCTTATGCTCTTCGACGAGGGTTTGCATCAGATTTATTACTCCTGCTTTGCTGAATGAATATGCAAACTTGCCGGCAGTTGTTTCAACTGCGGGCTTAGCTCCGATCGAGACAACCCGCCCGAAGTTATTTATTTTGAAATAAGTTAATGCGTGCTTCGTAAAGTTAAACGTAGTGTAGAAGTTCAGCATTAGCTGCTTCTCAATAAGCTCTCTGTCAGTATCAGCTATCATTTTTTTGGGGTGATAACCACCGACGGTGTTGATAAGGAAATCAATCCGTTTTTCCTGCTTAACCACATTATCGCAGAATTCCTTTACTTCTCCTTCATTGGTGGCATCACATGGCAATCCGTAACGCTTGGGTAATCCCCGGAACTCTGCTTCATCATTTTGCTCAAAAACCTTCATAAATTCAGGCATTGAGCGCACAGGAACATAGACCTTCATCCCCTGAGCCGCAAAATGATTGACAATTACCCTGCCTAATGCTCCCGTGCCGCCCGTTACGATTGCTACTTTATCTTTGAACATAAATTTTATTCCAATTAGCAGCACAGAGATTCCTGTCTGTACATAAATGTATTCAGATTGTTTTAAAGAAATGATAAAAATAACTGAACTGCTTTTGTCTTTAATAAAGCTACAGAAATCAGGGCTAAAGCCCTATTTATGATGTTAATCAAACCCACGGTCTGAAGACCGTGGCTATTAAATAAATATTTACACTTCACTTTAATTCCTGAAAAAATGCAATACCAGTCATTGCTTATGTGCATGTATTGCCACGACCTTCAGGTCGTGGATAATTACAAAGAAAGAAATGGCTTTAGCCGCAAATTCACGGCTCGTAAATCTTAAATTTAATAACAAAGTCTCCCCCAAAAAGGACTCTGAATAAATATCATTTTACTGGCATATCTTCCCCAGAATAACATCCTTGGTTGAGCCTGTAACGCGGTTCATATTAGCCGGATTCCCTGCAATACACTCATTTGCAAGAACAGCAAACAACACTGCTTCCTTGTTCTTCGCTGTTATTCCGTTCATTTCTAACTTTGATACTTTTACTCCTTTGAAATAATTCTTCAGTAACTTCATCAAAAGCGGGTTATGCGCTCCGCCCCCGCTTACTATTAGCTCATCTACCTTGACTTCATTCTCAATAAAATTATTGTAATTATACCAGATCGAAAATGCAGTGAATTCCGTGACCGTTCTGATAAAATCGAACTTATTCACCTTCCTGAATTTTCCCAGGAGCCTTTTCTGGAATTCCATTCCGTAATGCTCCCTCCCGGTTGATTTTGGTGGCTGAGCCTGGTATACCGGGTCAGTTAGCAGAAAGTTGAACAATTCAGGTGCAAGAATTCCTCTTTTGCCGGCAAAACTGTTCTTGTCATATTTCATTTTAAAAAGGTGGTACATTGTTCCGTCAATAAGCATATTACCCGGACCCGTATCAAAAGCAAAAACGTCCTGCTTACGGGCATTTTTTTTCAGTACCGTAATATTTGCTATTCCGCCAATATTCAGCAAAGCACGGTTTTTGCTTTTGTGGGTGAACATTACATGATCGAGATAAGGCACCAGCGGAGCACCGTCGCCATCAACTGCGCAATCCGCTATTCTGAAATCACCCACAGTGGTAATACCTGTCAAATTAGCAATTATTGAAGGATCGCCGATCTGAAGAGTTGATTTCATCCTGTAGCCAACATAATCAGTTTTGGCGGGTAAATGGTGAATGGTTTGCCCGTGTGAACCAATCAGATCAACGGAAGCCGGATTCAATTTGTTTCTTCTAAGGATTTTCAGGACAGCATCAGAAAACAATGCGCCTATAATGGTATTAAGTCCTGAGATCTCATCAACTCTTGCGGTCTTTTTATCTGAATTCCTGAATATTGCCTGCCTGACATCCTTTGGAATGGGCAGTTCTGTAAAATCAGTGACCTTGATCCTTGTTTCTAAACCGCTTCCGGCGATCTGAACCAGGACAGCATCTATGGAATCAACAGAAGTTCCGGACAGGAGTCCGATGACTGTCTTTTTGTTCTTCTTTAGTAATTTTATGAGCCTTTTATTCATATTACTGCAAATTTATTCATAAAATGAAGAATAAACTACACAATAATGGGCTTCGATTGCTGTAATAGTTTACAGTGCAGTGACAAAAAAGAGTGCATTGAACGAAAATCTAAATAAAGCTATATTTGCCGATAACTAATTTATAAATATGGAATTTAAGGTAAATAAAATTGACGCGGTAAAACAGGAAGTCGAGTTTGAATTAACATACGCTGATTTGGCTCCCCACTTTGAAAAGGCATTCCAAAAATATCAAAAAAAGGCTGAAATCCCAGGTTTTCGCAAAGGAAAAGCGCCGGTATCAATGATAAAACGCATGTACGGCGATATGATTGAACAGGCTTCGCTGGAAGATGTAGCAAACGAAGTGTACAAGAATTATCTGGATGAGAACAAGGTTCAGCCGCTTGGCGAAGCACAAATGGTTGATATGGATTATGAGGCAAAACAGATCTTCAAATTTAAGATAAAATATGAAACGAGACCTGATTTTGAGCTTGCTGAATATAAAGCCGTTGAAGTAAACAGGACAATACATAATGTAGACGAAAAGATGATTGATGATGAAGTAAAATATCTGCAGTCCAAACACGTCACATATGAAGAGGCCCCTAAAGCTGACGGTGATGAATTCACGATTACAATGGATGTACAGAAGCTTGATGAAACGGGTATTGAAATAATAGGTCAGGGTGATAAAGACGTTAGATTTTACCTGAACGACCCGCAGATTAATAAGGAGTTTAAAGAACAGCTTGAAGAAGTTGCTGTAGGTGAAGAAAGAATACTTAACCTGCCTGCGCAGGAAGAAGGAAAAACAGAAAAGTATAAGGTTCTTTGCAAAAAAGTTGAAAAAGTTATCTTCCCTGAGCTGAATGAAGAGTTCTTTAAGAATATTTATAAGGATGATGAGATAAAAACTATTGAAGCATTCAGGGAAAAAGTGAAAAATGACCTTGAAGGTATCTATAAAAACATTGGCGACCAGGAAATAAGGAACAATATTGTTAATGAATTGATTAAATTAAATGATGTTACAGCTCCGGATGCGCTGGTTGAGAATATCCTTAATTCATACATAGAAGATGTAAAGAACCAGAGCCCCAAACGCCAGCTTCCGAAGGAATTTGATGAAGAGGAATACAGGAAGCAGAAACGGGTCGATGCTATTCTGCAGGTAAAATGGTATCTCATAAGGGATAAGATAATTGAAGCAGAGAAAATGGAAGTTACCGATAAGGATATTGAACCGGTAATTGAAGCTGATGCGAAGAAATATAACCTTCCGGTTGATAAAATAAAGAGTGTTTACGAAAACAATCCTGATGTTAAATACAGGGTGCTTGATGATAAACTGATGAACTTCCTGATAGAAAATGCAAAGATAAATGATGTTGAAAAACACGATCATTCACACGATGACCATGATCACGACCATGATCACGACCATGATCACGACCACGACCATGACCATGACCATGAAGCAAAAGAAACCAGGAAAGAAGCAAAACCAAAGAAACCGAGGAAGAAAAAAGCTGAATAAGCAAATGTACACTTGTTTTCACCGGGAATTTAGAAAATTTCATAATTAAGAGGAAATAAATGAATTATCAGAAAATAATATCCGGCAATAAGCTGGAAATTGAAAAAGGCCTCAATGTTACAAATCAGTTAGTACCTATGGTGGTTGAGCAGACTGCCAGGGGCGAAAGAGGCATGGATATTTACTCAAGGCTGCTAAGGGAAAGAATAATTTTCCTTGGCTTCCCGGTGGATGACCATACTGCAAGTCTTGTTATTGCGCAGCTGCTTTTCCTTGAATCAGAAGATGCCGATAAAGATGTAATGGTATACATTAACTCTCCGGGCGGCAGCGTTAGCGCGGGATTGGCTATATATGATACAATGCAGTACATTAAGCCTAATGTAGCCACTATTTGCACCGGAATGGCAGCATCAATGGGCGCTGTTCTTCTTGCTGGAGGTACAAGCGGTAAAAGGACATCTCTTCCCCATTCAAAGATCATGATACATCAGCCTTTGGGCGGCACACAGGGTCAGGCTACTGATATTGAGATATACACAAAGGAAATGATAAAGACGCGTGATGCATTGTATAACATTCTTTCAAGGCATACAGGAAAGGATTTTGAAACAATTAAACGTGATTGCGACCGTGATAATTTCATGTCGGCTGAAGAAGCAAAGGAATACGGTCTTATTGATAACATCCTTGAAAAAAGAATTATTGATAAAAAATAATACTATTCATTTATATAAAACAAAAAGGATACTTTTTCAAGTATCCTTTTTTTATTTGGGATAATCGTTTAGATCAAATCTTATTTCTGCCGGATCGTTTCCTTTTCATCAGCTTCGCTTTCAGATTTATTTTTTGTAGAGTCTTTTTTCGTTGCCCGGCTTATTCTGTTTCCGGTTTCATCTTCATTGCTCAGATTGCCTTCAAACTTATCCTTCACTTTCTGTTCCTGGTTCACATTAGGCGATTCCTCATCGATCAAAATATTCTTTTTCTCATCAGAAACTTTCTTTTTCGGCTGATTGACGTCTTTCTTCATTTCACCTTTCGTTTCGGTCTTAAAATCACTTTTTGATTCCTTCTTCATTATCCCATCGTCACTTTTTCTTTCGCCTTTAACATCAACGCCCTTGTCTTTATCAAGATCAACTGAGCGCTGCATTTCGATCCTCTGTTCTTCGCTTACCCTGTCAGGCTTCAATTCCGGCGCAATAGTTCTTCCCGGATCCGGCTTAGCAAAAAAGTCAGTAGATGTTTCGGTGGGCGAAGGAGCATAATCACCGCTCCTGGTATCTTCGGGATTTACCGCGCTGTACTCCTTCGGATAATTGCTGCTTATATCTTCGCCGTCTTTTTTCATGTAGATTATCAGGTCGCCCTGATTAGTAGATGACACAAACTGCTCCGTATTCGATGTATCGCTTTGGTTCAGTTTCGAGAAGTATCCAAAATAAACAACGACCGCAACAAGCAGTACTACCGTTAAGCCCAGCGCAGGTACTAAAGAAGGCCTGAAAAGACTTTCAAACCAGCTTTTCCGGGCAGGCTGATGTTTTATCACCGGCTGCGATACTGCCCCTGAAAGCTTAACAGCCGGGGCTTCAGCTTCCCTGATCCTTCGCAAAAGACGGTCCTCAAAATCCTGCTTTGCTTTTACACGCGGCAGCGTTCTGAGCTGATCTCTTAAAGCTTTATATTTTTCGTCTTCCTGTAACATTGTTTTCCTCCTTTAAAGGAGATGGTCGATCCTGTTTTATTCTTCTTTGTAAATATCTTTCAGGAGCTCCTGCAGCTTCTCTCTGCCCCTGTTGATCCTTGATTTAACTGTACCCATCGGTAATCCTGTCATATCTACAATTTCTTCATATGAAAAATCTTCTATATCTCTCAGTATAACAAGCTCCCTGTAATTCTCGTTTATTTTATCCAGCGCCTTCTGAATATGTGCGCTTAAAAATTTTGAATTTGCGTCAACTTCGGGTCCGCCGTATGCTTCATCGGGCAGGTCAAAATCCTTGTTCTCGTCATCATATACATCGCTTATAGAAAATGTTTTGTACTTCTGTGCTTTAACTAACTTTGTTTTCGCCAGGTTTATGGCAATGGTATATATCCATGTCGAAAACTTAGCGATCTCTTTGTACAGATGTTTAGACGTATATACTTTCACGAACGTATCCTGAACAATATCATCACATTCATCATAGCTGCCAACATAGCGGTATATATAGTTTGTAAGCCTGTCTTTATACCTGGCAACTATTTCATTGTAGGCGGTAATATCGCCTTCCTGAAAATTGAAGATCAGTTCTTCATCAGTCAGTCTCTTAGTATTTATTCCTTCTTTCGAAGGCGCCATCTGTACCCTATTAATTTAACGAAAAAATTGGTTTTTTGTTCCGGTTCTACAAAAATTAAGCATTTATAAGCTCATCTACAAGGGATGTCAATAATATTTTGGGATCTAGCATACTTGTTTTCAGCTTCTTATCTGTATCTATGATCTTCTCAAAACTCGACTCTAATGCACTGATATTAAGTGATTTATGGTAATTTTTAGCGAATTTTACACGGTCTCCCCAAATCTTATACTTCTGATAGATCATTCTGCTATCCATTGAATCAACACCCCGGGATTTAAAAGAAAGCATATCCATATAATAATTGCTGATTAACGAAAGCAAATATACTTCATTTAAACCTTTTGTATTAAGCAAATTATTGAGGATAGTAAAAGCCCTGTTTTGGTCCTTTTTTACAATGGAAACCATCAGTTCTTCAGGGCTGTAATCCCTGTCATATCCTATGAACTGCAGGATTATCTCCTTTGTTAATAGGGGCTCTTTACCTTCAAAGTCATAATTGCTAACCTTCTCTATTTCAGAGCTTAAAAGGTCAAACGAAGATGGTATTGAGGTTATGAAAAGATCAAGCGCGTCTGTATCTATCATTATTCCCCGCGAGCCAAATTCCTGTTTAGCCCAGTCATACAGCTCTCTTTGCGGAAGCTCCGAAAAATCATAGAATTCGATGTCCTTTGCCTGATCCAGCTTTTTTTCGATAACAAAGGATGTATCAAAAGCGTACAGCACGTATGAATCCTCTGATATTTTTTTTGTATGATCAATAAATTCGCTCATCTTCCGGGAATACTTTTCGCATCGTTTAACTATTACAAGCTTTTGCGATGAAAAAAGCGAAGCTCCGCCGCCGGTAAGATCGAACAACTCCTGCATTGGGGTTTCATCGGCATATTTAAGGAAGAAGTTCTCTTTGCTTTCTTTTGAGCCGAACAACTTCTCCCTTAAAATTTCGCCTGCCTTCAGCAGAAAATAATTATCTACCGAGGCAACATAATACACATTCCTCATCTTTCCTGAAGATATTTCTTTCCTGAAATCGAGAAATGTACGCATAATTCTTAACTTCTTTACTATTTAAATGAAACTTTCTGGATAACTACTTTTTCGATAGGGTTATCCCTTTCATCTCTTTTAACATTTTCTATCTTTAAAGCAACATCCATACCCTTTGTTACTTTTCCGTAAACTGTATACTGACCGTCAAGATGAGAAGCTTCGCCTGTAACAATGTAGAACTGGCTTCCGCTTGATTCCTTTTTGGGATTTACAGCATCACCAAGTCTTGCGCCGGCTATTGAGCCTTTTACATGTCCTGCTTTGATTTCTGCGGGTATTGTGTAGCCGGGTCCGCCCTGTCCGTCATTTGATCTGTCGCTATCTTTTGAATTGGGGTCACCGCCCTGGATCATAAATCCGGGAATTACCCTGTGAAATGTTGTTCCTTCGTAAAAACCTGATTTAACAAGCTTTTTGAAGTTTGCTACGTGCTGGGGGGCATCTTTTTCGTTAAGTTCAATTTCAATATCACCCATGCTGGTTTTCAGAATCACTGTGTTTGATTCCTTGGAATCTTTTTTATCTTTTGAATCGGTCGAATCTGTTTTAGTCGTCATACTGTCTGTTTTCTGTTGAGTATTTTGTGTTTGTGTGTTCTGCTGCTGTGTTTGCTGCTGAGTAGTATTATCCTGTTTCTTCACCTCTGTTTGATCAGTTTTACTATCTCCGCAAACGAATGCAAAAAAGCTTAAGATAAATGCCGGTAACAGCATTAATTTTATTGCAGTTAGTTTCATTAGTCTAAATTCCTTTCTGTATATATTTTAAATTATGTTTTTTAGTTCTGAATAATACCCAATGACAGCAAAACAATGATGAGTATTCCAAAAAACACCCTGTATACAACGAAGAGCATCATTGAGTGTTTTTTAATAAATGAAAGTAAAAACCAGATTGACCAGTAACCAACAACTCCAGATACAACTGTGGCAATTACAATGCTAAGAACAGCGCTTTCACCGCTAAGCAGCGTCGCCCGCTGACTGAAAAGCTCGTAAACACCGCTTAACAATACCGCAGGAATACTTAACAGGAATGAAAATCTGGCAGCATCTTCACGGGTCATATTTCTGAAAAACGCGCCTGAAATTGTTGAACCCGAGCGTGATGCACCGGGAATCAGCGCCATAGCCTGGAATATTCCAATAATAATACCATCTTTATACGTTATACTGTTCAGGTCAACCTTCTTTTTGGTGATTCTGTCGGCTATCATTAGTATAATTGAAAAGAATATTAAACTGGCCGCGACAATATACATATTCCTGAACTGATGCCTGATAAGGTCCTTCAATAGGAATCCGGCAATTACTATCGGTATAGTTCCGATTATTATCATTAAAAGCAGGCGTGTATCTTTGCTGTTAAAATCCTTAGTTTTAAGGCTCAGCAGCATCGCTTTTGTCATATTCATTAGGTCATTGCGAAAGTATAGAATAATGGCGATCATTGTTCCTACCTGAATTACTGCCGTATAAGAAGCGCCGATATCACCCCATCCAAAGAATGAGGGAATTATCCTCAAATGAGCTGTACTGCTTACGGGGAGGAACTCTGTCAGCCCCTGCACAACCCCCAGTAATATAGCTTTTAGTATCTCCGTCATTAATTAATGTTAAATAAAATACCAAGTCTTACGCCCACTCCATAACCTCTCAGATCTGCTTCCACAGTTGAGTTTGGCGCGGTAACCGGGTCACCGTTTTCATCCTTCAGTTTCCCGTACAGATTTGCAAAACCAAAACCATTCAGGTAAATGAAGAAGTTCTCAGAAAACTTGGGCATAAATGTCATTGATACCCTCAAAGAGGGCCCCGATGAAGTATATTTCAGCGTAGTGGAATTATTGATCTTGTTATCCAGCTGCTGAAAGTGATATCCCGCTGAGGCACCGAGTTTCATATGGTACTTCAGTTTCCTGATATTATAATTTACGAACAAATACGGCTGATGATTGGTAATTGTGTAATCAAACACAGCCGGCGAATAAACATAGGAAAGTCCACGGATGTAATATGAATAATCAATGCCAGCTGAAACATCCGCAGAAAGATCGTACTCCAATCCGCCAAGGAATTCCACGCCGGCGTTAAATGATCTGATACTATCAGAGGTACTGTAAGGAATACTTGCTACAAGATAATCCCTGAATTCAGGGGTAATACCGTAATTAATTCCCATCCCTGTATAAAAAGCAAGATGCTTCTTAAACGGAATTTTACCCTGAGAAAACAAAGCAGCATTTATAAAAATAAATGCTGCCAGAAATATAAATATTCTATTTTTCAAAAATTAAATATCCAGATTTTTTACGTATTTAGCGTTCTTTTCTATGAAAGCTCTTCTGGGCTCAACCTCTTCACCCATTAGGGTCTCAAATACCTTGTCAGCGGCAACTGCGCTATCAATTGATACCTGTAGAATTGTTCTTGTTTCAGGATTCATAGTTGTTGACCAAAGCTGTTCAGGATTCATTTCTCCAAGTCCTTTGAATCTTGAAATTGCAAAACCTTTACCCTTGGTAACAACCTCGCCTGTTTCAGTAACTTCAGTTTCAGATGGCACTGTTTCTTTTACTGTTTTTGTGCTGATCTTAAATCTTTTCAGTATCTGGTCTTTTTCATTCTCGTCATAAGCGTAATGTTCTTCTTTTGCGATCTTTATCTTATATAAAGGCGGCTGGGCAATGTAAAGCCTGCCGGTTTCAATTATTTCTTTCATGTGCCTGTAAAAGAACGTGAGCAGAAGTGTACGGATATGAGAACCGTCTACATCGGCATCGCACATAAGGATAACTTTTCCGTAACGCAGTTTACTCTCATCAAACTCATCTGAATTGCCAATACCGGCGCCAAGGGCAGTAATGATAGATTTTATTTCATCATTTTCAAGAACCTTGTTCATGCGGGCCTTTTCAACGTTCAGTATCTTACCTTTAAGAGGCAGAATTGCCTGGAAGCGTCTGTCCCTTCCCTGTTTGGCTGAACCGCCCGCTGAATCTCCCTCTACAAGGTAAATTTCGCAGTGGTCAGGGTCGCTGATCGAGCAATCAGCAAGCTTCCCTGGAAGCCCTGAAAACTCAAGCGCATTCTTGCGCCTGATGAGCTCTCTTGCTTTTCTTGCGGCTTCACGGGCTTCTGCTGCGCGCAGACATTTTTCTATGATCTTCTTGGCTACCGAAGGATTTTCTTCCAGATACTCCTGCAGCTGCTCGCCTACAATTGTTTCAACAATACTTTTTACTTCACTGTTGCCCAATTTGGTCTTGGTCTGGCCCTCAAACTGCGGTTCAGGAACTTTTGTGCTGATAACACATGATAATCCTTCCCGGAAATCATCGCCCGTAAGCTGAATTTTATCGGTCTTGATAATATTTGCCTTTGCGCCGTAGTTATTAAGTGTTCTTGTAAGTGCGGTTTTAAAACCAACAAGGTGAGTACCGCCTTCATGTGTATTTATATCATTAACATAAGTAAATATGTTATCGTTGTATGATTCATTATACTGGAAAGCTACTTCGACCTGTGTATTATCTCTTTCTCCCTTAATAAAGATCGGTTCTTTCATAAAAGATTTTCTGGCAGAATCAATATACTTAACAAACTCTTTTATGCCGCCTTCAAAATGAAAAATATTCTGCTTTTTTGAACGCTCATCTTTTATAGTTATGGTAACTTCTTTATTAAGATAAGCAAGTTCCCTCAAACGGTCTTCCAGAATTTCAAATTTGAAATTGACCGTATTGAATATTGTATCATCGGGCATAAAAGTAGTTGTAGTTCCCGTTTCTTTTATGTTTACTTTTCCGGCTTCTTTTACAGGACCTGTCGGGACGCCTGCTTTATAATCCTGTGTAAATATTTTACCTTCTCGTCTTACTTCGACCTTAAGCCATTTGCTGAGCGCATTTACAACCGATACACCAACGCCATGCAGACCGCCGGACACTTTATAGGTATTCCTGTCAAATTTACCCCCTGCATTAAGAACTGTCATTACAACTTCCAGTGCCGACTTCTTTTCGGTCGGGTGCATACCTGTAGGGATACCTCGGCCGTTATCCACTACGGTAATTGAATTATCCTTATTGATAGTAAGCGAGATCTTATCGCAAAATCCGCCAAGAGCCTCATCAATACTGTTATCAACCACCTCATAAGCCAGGTGATGAAGTCCGCGGCTTGAAACATCGCCAATATACATCGCCGGTCTTTTACGAACGTGTTCAAGTCCTTTTAGGACCTGGATACTTTCAGCACCGTACCCGTCTTTCACTTCAGTTTTCTTATCAACTTTGCTTTTTTTATCTGCCATTATTTAAAAATTATATCCTTAATTTGTTTAGTTTCGCTTAAATATTTATTAACTTCTTCCAGTATTTCCTGTTTCATACGCGTCAGTTCAAATCTTGAAACAGGGTTTACAACACTTACGTAAAGCACTCCATGTTTTTTGAAAGTCGGTACGGCAATTTTGCCTAATTTTTCGCCAACCGCCTGGTACCAGAAATCGAACCGGTCCTTTTTCTGTTTCTTTATTGCACCCAGCAGCTCACCTATCTCATCATTTAGTGTAGTCTGTTTTTTCCGGTGTTCCTTATAATCGATCAACACTATTCGGCCTGTCCGTTTACAATATGAAAAGTTCTTGAATCGGTGAAGTTATCTTTCAATATCCCAAAATGGTCCTTATCCGTAGTGGTAACAAACACCTGGTTAAAATCTGTGATCAGCTCAGAAATTCTATTGATCCTGCTCTTATCCAGTTCCGAAAAAACGTCATCAAGCAGCAAAACCGGTTCACCGGTATTAGTATGTTTCAGATTCGCATTTAAATAACCAAACTCTGAAAGTTTTAATGCTACTACGAAGGTTTTGTGCTCACCCTGCGACGCAGATGTGCGCATTTCAAAAATTTCGCCGGCCTTATCCATGCAGAACATGTAATTATCTTTATGCGGTCCGGAGAGGGATATACCTCTTTTGATCTCAGTATCAAGTTTCTCTTCCAGCACTCTTTGCAGCTTATTTTTCAAAGTATCAATGCTGTAGCCTGCAAGGTCGTTTTCATCAAGTATCTCGCTTTCATATGAAATAACCGGTACATATTTTGATCCGACAATTCTGTAGAAACAGGCTGTTATATAACTTTTGAACTCCTCTATAAAATCCAGCCGCCTTATCATTAGCTTAACTGCAAGATCAAGTAACTCAGCATTCCACACTCGTACAAGTTCTTTCAATTCACCGTTAGAGTATCTTCTTGTAACAAGATTTTCTTTCAGCAGCGAATTTTTCTGCTTGATTATCTTGGAATACTTCCTCAGGTCGTTAAGATATACTCTGCTTATTTGTGATATCAGCAGATCAAAATTGCGTCTTCTATCCTGCTGAAGTCCCATTGTAAGTTTCAGATCATATGGTGAAAGAACAACAAGAGGAAATCTCCCCAAAAATTCATTTGAACGCGTTACTTTATCATTATCACAAATGATCTGTTTAGAGTTTTCTTCGCGGCGGTACAGGAACTTTACACTGCTTTTGGTTTCTACACGATTTCTGAAACTGCCGGTGATCTCAAAAGCATTCTCACCGTGCTTAATACAGTCAGCCTCTGAGTTCATAAGAAAACTTTTGGTGTAACAAAGCATCGAAATTGATTCAAGGATGTTTGTTTTACCATTACCGTTTTCACCGTATATAAAATTCAGTTTCGGGCTGAACGAGAAAGAACAATTGTGATAATTTTTAAAATCAGCTAATAGCAGGTCATCTAATATCATTACCACTTACACCTTATCAGATATTTCTAACAGGCATAACAAGCATCATCAGGTCTTCATTTTCACGCTGTTCAGATGGCCTTATTATCGAAGCCTTAAGCGGTGTTGAAAAATCAAACAGCAATTCATCAGCTTCAAAATGCTGAATTGCTTCAAGGAGGTATTTACCGTTAAAGGCTATTTCAAATTCTTCACTTTCCGTAAAACTGCAGTCAATTGTTTCATCCGCGTCTGTGCCGTATTCATTATTAGCCGCCCTTACTTTCAGCTCGCTTTCAGAAATACTGAATGAAGTTTTATTCGTTACCTGGTCAGAAAGGATTATGCTCCTTTTTACCGAGCCTATCAGATCGTTCTTAGCGACTTTCAGGATCTTTTCATTATCATTGGGTATAACTGATTCATAATTCGGGAAAGTATCATCAATTAACCTGGAATTGATGGTAACATTATTAAATGAGCATCTCAGAAATTCATTACTGAAGAAAACTTTTACTTTCTGGCTGTCGCTAATTTCTTCGCCTTCGGCAGAAGGTTCAGCGTCACTTCCCTGTTTACCTTTAAACAGCTTGGTCATAAGCTGGCATGTCTTTATGGGAACAAGCATTGTAGTTTTTTCGCCGGAATAATCAAAGTTGCTGTTAATAATTTTTACAAGCCTGTGACCATCAGTTGCTACTACTTTGAATTCACCTTTTTTGATTTCAAAGTAAACGCCATTCATGCTTCTGCGAAGCTCATCATTGCTTGCAGCGTGAATTGCTTTTGGAAGATATCTTGTGATAAGCGCACCTGATATATCAATTTCTTTGGAGTCTTCAACCTCGGCAGGCATCGGGAAGTCATTGGGGTCTTCGCCAGTCAGGGTCCATTTGCCGCCTTTAGTTTTAATTATGGTTTTGTAACCATTCTGCAGGTCAAAGCTCAGATCTTTACCTGAGAGATTCTGCAATAATGTTTCAAGTTTTTTTGCAGGCAGTGCAACCTGTCCGTCGCTTTTACCATCAACATTCATTTTTACCTCAATATATACTTCAAGGTCAGAGCCCATGATAGTGAGTTCTTTGCCTTCGAGGCTGAAAAATAAATTACTTAAAATTGGTAATGTGGAGCGTGTTGGTGTGACGGAAATAACCTTATTTATAGCGCTGATGAGATCATTGCTCTTAACAGTGAACTTCATTAAACCTCCCAAAAATTGCTTAATTTGACAAATTTACGGATTTTTCTTGTCTATTTCAATTAATTAATTTTGCTCTCTTACCCGATTTTTTGTAGAAATTGATGATCTTTTCTGCCGCAACGCGCGCCATTCTTTCCTTACTTTCAACTGTTTTACCCGCCAGGTGCGGTGATAAAATAACGTTATCCAGTTTAGAAAAAGTCTTATTGAATGCTGGTTCTTTTTCAAACACATCAACACCCGCATATGAAAGTCTGCCGCGCTTCAAAGCTGTTTGCAGCGCTTTTTCGTCAATTGTACCTCCGCGCGAGCAATTTATTAAAACTGAGTGCTTCTGCATCAGCTTAATGTTAGTATTGTTTAACAGGTATTTTGTTGAGTCATCAAGCGGTGTGTGAATTGTAACAATATCAGACATTTTGAGCAGCTTGTTCAGGGAAACAAACTTTATAAAAGGATATCTGTTCTTCAGGGAAGGTTTAATGTCATTTCCCAGCACTTTCATGCCAAATGCCTTTGCAATTTTAGCGACCTTTGAACCAATATTACCCACGCCAATTATGCCGATAGTTTTGCCATTAAGTTCTGTGTTAGCAAACTTGCTGTAATCATATATCCCCCGTTTCATCAATGAATCCGCTTTGAGGAGGCGTTTTGTTATGGCGAGGATCAATGCCCATGTGAATTCTGCCGCGGAAATACTGTTGGCACCGGCTACATTCATAATTCTGATGCCAAGCTTCTCTGCCTGATGAATATCCAGGTTATCAAATCCGGCAGATACTGTACATATCAAGTTAACACTAGTATTGTTTTTAATAAAAGTAAGTTCACTTTTACAAATTTTCCTTACTGATCTAACAAGCAGCGCAGAGCAAGTATTCGCTCCAGAGCAGTAATCTGCTATTTTATGTAATAATGAATTGTTATCAAGTCCTTTAAGGGAAATTAAAGTAAAATGTTTTTTAAGTAAATTTATCCCTGCGGGATGCAAGTCATCTGCCAGGAAGATTTTTACTTTCTTATTCATTTAACATCATGACTGAAGTTTTTTGAATTCTGTTACGAGCATCTTATTAAGTTCCACAAAATCATTCATTTCCAGGTCACCCATATGTGAAATTCTGGCAATTTTATCTTTCATTTCTGCCTGACCGTTTGCCATCTGGACGCCGTAATTATCCTTCATCGCTCTAATAAGCTTACCAGTCTGGATATTTCCCGGCAATGTAATTGCAGTCAGTGAATCGCTTGGTGATGAAGAAAACAACCCAAAGCCATTCTTCAATGATTCTGTTCTGAAATACTCAGCCATTTCATGTGTTCTTTTCCACCTGTCGGGAAGTCCTTCTTCTAAAATAATATCACATGCCTTATCTACACCGTAGAATAATCCAACAGCAGGAGTCCACATGGTAACACCATCTTCCTTAACTGACTTGTATTCCTTCCTAAGATCAAAGAAAAATCTTGGCATATCATTGTTTTCCATTTTTACACGGGCTTTTTCGCTGTAAGCAATGATTGCTATTCCGGGCTGAGTCATTAATCCTTTTTGCGAAGCAGATACCGCAACATCAATATTCCACTTATCAAATCTGAACTCAATTGCACCTACAGAAGTTACCGCATCAACAATTACGAGCGCATCTGATCTGCTCTTTATATATTCTGTTAGTTTTTTAATATCAGTAAGTGAGGCAGTGGAAGTTTCGGTGTGAGTTAATAATACCGCAGATATATTTTCGAGGTTCACACCTTCAAGATCGTTTACATCTGCACTTTTGCCGTATTCAATCGGCAGCTCAACTGCATTAATGTTATATGCTTTGCATATCGCTCCCCACCTTGCACCAAACCTTCCCTGATTTATGAAAAGTACATTTTCCTTCGGATTGCAGAAATTGATTACAGCGGTTTCAAGTGAACCCGTTCCTGAGGTTGTTAATATATTGAGATTTTGTGCGGTTTGGAAAATATGCTTTAGCTTGGCAATTAATTCTCCGTGGAATGCCTTAAATTCAGGGCTTCTGTGGTATGTATCAAATGATATTGTGGCTTTTAAAACGTCGGGATGGACCTGAGTGGGTCCCGGGGTGAATATCTTTTTGTTCAGCAAAGATATCTCCGGTTAAAAGATTTATGAATTCAGACTTTCAGTGATAAGTTTAACTACAGTATCTTTGCCTTCGGCAGTAATAGCGGAAAAAGGCACGTAATCTTTGCAGAGCTCATCATTACTTACAATTTTGCTGGTGCGGTAGATCTGGCGCTCCATTTTGTTTGATGATATCTTATCTGCTTTGGTTAAAACTATAGCGTAGTTTATTTCGTAATACTCAAGCCAGTTAACCATTAACTGGTCAAGATACGTAGGGTCATGACGTGAATCCATAAGCTCAAAAACAAGCTTAATGTTCTTTCTTGTGCTTATATACTCTTCTACAAGTTTGCGCCAGCCGGTTTTGATCTGCTCGGGAACTTTTGCATAACCGTACCCCGGAAGATCGACAAAATAGAACTCCTCGTTTATAAGATAGTAGTTCAGCATTCTGGTTCTGCCTGGCACTGAGCTTGTTTTTGCAAGCTTAGCTTTGTTACAGATCTTGTTAATTAAGGAAGATTTACCAACATTAGAACGGCCAATAAAAACAATCTCCGGTAAATGAGCCGTTGGAAGCTGGCTCAGATCTGAAACACTATTTACGAATTCAGCTGTTGTTATTTTCATTAAATCTGATAAGTGCTTCTTACCTCTAATTACGTTAATTACTCAGCTGCTTCTTTTTTCTTTCTGGGCTTTGTTGTCTTTTTTGTTTCTTCAGCAGCCGCGGTTTTTTTTGTTTTCGCTGTCTTTGTTGATTTAGTTGTCTTAGCCGCTGTTTTGGTTGTCTTTGCCTTTGGTTTGCCTTTGGTTTCTTTATCAGCAGTTTCTGTTTTTTCAGGTGCCTGTTCCATATTATAGTCAACAAGCTCAATCAGGGCAAGCTCAGCTCCATCGCCAAGGCGTCTGCCCATTTTAAGAACCCTGGTATAACCGCCGTTACGGTTTGCAACCTTAGGCGCTATTTCATTGAAAAGCATAGTTACCGCGCCTTTATCCTGAAGGAATTTATTCACTTCTCTTCTTAAATGTACACCCGCTTCAGTCTTATCTGCATTCAGCGCTTTTCTTGACTTGGTAATTATGGGTTCAATATATACTCTCAGCTCTTTAGCTTTAGCTAAAGTAGTTTTCAGTTTTTTATGTTTTATCAAAGAAACAGAAAGATTGGAAAGTAATGCTTTCCTGTGCGTAGCTGTTCTTTTTAATTTTCTGCCTTTTCTTCTGTGTATCATATCAGTTCAATCCAGCTTTTAGTTTAATTTTCTTCTTTAATATATTTATCAACATCCATGCCAAAGGAAAGTCCGTTTTCCTGGAGAATTTCACCCAATTCAGCCAGTGATTTTCTTCCGAAGTTCCTGAACTGCAGCATTTCAACTTCCTGGTGTCTTACAAGATCGCCAAGTGTCTTAATATTTGCCGAGCGCAGACAGTTCTGAGCTCTGACGGATAGTTTAAGTTCATCAACATTAGTAAGAAGCATTTTCCGGATCCTGGCAAATTCAGTTTCTTCGTCCTTAACCGGGGCCTTCTTCTCTTCAGTAACCTTTCCAAAATTCTCAAACATCGCAACATGCTCATTCAGAATAGAAGCTGCCTGTGTCAGAGCATCAACAGGAATAATTGTACCATCTGTGGTAATTTCAAGTACAAGTTTTTCGTAATCTGTTTTCTGTCCAACCCTGGTATTTAACACTTCATATTTCACATTCTTTATGGGAGTGAAAATTGAATCAATGGGCAGCATTAACAGGTCCTGTTCGGGATCCTTGTTCTCTTCAGAAGGAACGTAGCCGATGCCGGAACCTATCTTCAGTGTAATGCTCACATCAGCGTTTTTGTTAAGTGTTGCTATGTGATGGTTCGGATTCAGAATTTCAAAATCTTCAGTAGCTTCCTGTATGTGCCTTGCAATAAAATCTATGGGACCTTTAAGCCTTAATTCAACTTTATTTGCCCCTTTGATGTTCTGTTTAAATCTTACTTCTTTTAAATTAAGAATAATTTCAGAAACATCTTCCACAACATCCTTAATAGTTGTAAATTCGTGCGGAACGTTATTCACTTTTATCCCGGTTATGGCTGTACCCGGCAGCGAAGAAATAAGCACTCTTCTCAATGCGTTGCCAAGCGTGATGCCGTAACCTTTATCAAGCGGCTGTATCGTGAAGCGTCCGAAATAACGCGTATTAGTTTCTTTTTCTAAATCTAATTTTTCGGGGTACTGAATATATTGATTTGTCATGTTTATTTCTATTTTGAATATAATTCAACTATTAATTGTTCGTTGGCTGTAAACGGAATATCAATTCTTTCCGGAATTGCCAAGAGTGTTCCTTTTAAAGCAGATTTATCAACTGAGATCCATCCCGGCAGCATATCATCCTTAACCCGTTTCATGGATTCATGGAATGCTTTTACCTGTTTGCTCTTATCTTTTACCTGTATAGAATCTCCGGCCTTCAAAAGGAATGAAGGAATATTTACGGTTGAACCGTTTATTTTAAAATGTTTATGCAGAATAAGCTGTCTTGCAGCTTTTCTTGAAGGAGCCAGACCTGAGCGGTAAACAATATTATCAAGTCTTCTTTCAAGAAGTTTTACAAGGTTCTCACCGGTTCTGCCCTTCTGCTTTGAAGCGAGCTCAAAATAATTCCTGAACTGCGTTTCAAGAACACCGTACGTTCTTTTTACTTTCTGTTTCTCTCTCAGCTGGATCGAATAATCAGAGACTTTTGCTCTTCTTGAAAGTCCATGCTGACCCGGCGCATAATTTTTTCTTTCAAGCGGACATTTTTCAGTGAAACATTTAGTCCCTTTAAGAAATAATTTGGTTTTTTCTCTTCTGCAAAGTTTGCAGCTTGGTCCTGTGTATCTTGCCATTTATATATATTAATTTTATTCTTTTTAAACTGGTGTAGGCCTGGAATAAAAGCCTCGTTATACTCTTCTTCTCTTCGGCGGTCTGCAGCCGTTATGCGGGATAGGGGTAATATCCTTTATACTCAATATTTCCAGCCCTGAGGTCTGAAGTGATCTTATTGCAGCTTCGCGTCCTGAGCCGGGACCTTTTATAAACACATCCACTTTTCTCAATCCTGCATCAAGTGCTGTTTTTGCGGCGCTCTCTGCGGCTACCTGTGCAGCGAACGGTGTGTTCTTTTTAGAACCTTTGAACCCCATCTTACCGGAGGATGCCCAAGAAATTGTATTTCCTGTAACATCAGTTAAAGTGACAATTACATTATTGAATGTCGCTTTGATATGAGCTACACCGGTCGATTCTACGGTTGCTTTCTTCTTTACTTTTTTTACCTGCTGTGTCATTATAAATTAATTAACTTTTTTTACTGAGATTTACGCGGCTATGCAGCTATATTATTTCTTGGCTGCTGCTTTTTTCTTGCCTGCAACGGTCTTTCTCTTGCCTTTTCTGGTTCTTGCATTGGTTTTAGTTCTCTGGCCGCGAACAGGTAATCCTCTTCTATGCCTCTTTCCTCTGTTAGAACCAATATCCATAAGCCTTTTAATATTAGCCTGTACTTCAGATTTTAAAGCGCCTTCCACTTTAATTTCTGATGTAATTATATTACGGATCTGGTTAACTTCGTCATCGGTCAGGTCAGCAACTTTTTTATCGTGACTGATACCGGTACGGTTAAGTATATCCTCGGAGGTGGTTCTGCCGATACCGAAAATTGAAGTTAAACCTATTACTACTCTTTTATTTTTTGGAAGATCAATTCCTGCTATTCTTGCCAATTAAAATTACTCCTGATAAATTTATTATCCCTGTCTTTGTTTATGTTTCGGGTTTTTGCAAATAACTCTGATAACACCTTTTCTCTTGATGATCTTGCAGTGTTCGCACATTTTCTTAACAGAACTTCTTACTTTCATTTTACTTACCTCTTTTCAGCTTTTATAAAAATGCCTGGAAATTTCTAAATCTATGATGCTGTTGTTACGATTTTGCTTTTTTTAAAAAAAAATTATTTATACCTGTATGTTATCCTGCCTCTGGTCAGGTCATATGGCGATAGCTCTACTGAAACTTTATCACCTTCAAGTATTTTTATAAAATTCATTCTCATTTTGCCTGATATATGAGCAATGATCTCATGCCCGTTTTCAAGTTTTACCTTAAATGCTGCGTTGGGCAGAGTGTCCGTAATGATGCCGTCAACTTTGATTGTTCCCTGCTTAGACATTACTTAACTTTAATTCTCCTTAGTTAAAATTTCAGGCTGCCCCTTGGTAATTAAGACTGAATGTTCAAAATGCGCGCTTGGCTTACCGTCCGCAGTTACATATGTCCATTTGTCGTTCAAAACCTTAACCTTATAAGTACCGTAATTAACCATCGGTTCAATTGCAACCGTCATACCTTCTCTGAACTTTGTTCTGTAACCGCTGTGATAGTAATTTGGAATGGGCGGCTCTTCGTGGAGTTCTTTTCCTATTCCGTGTCCAACCAGATCTCTCACAACTGAAAAACCTGCTGACTCTACATGCTGTTGTATTGCCAGTGAAACATCATTTATGTAATTTCCGTCAGTCGCGTTTTCAAGCCCAAGATGAAGGCTTTCTTCCGTTATTTTCAGCAGCTTCTTTTTGGCGGAATCAACTTCTCCTACTGCGTAGGTTCTGGCGCCATCTCCAAAATAGCCGTTTTTCTTAACACCTACATCAATACTTACAATATCTCCTGCAATCAGCTTTCTGCCGCCGGGGATACCGTGAACAACTTCTTCATTTATTGATATACAGGAACTTGCCGGAAATACGTTTTTGTGAACTTTGTAACCTTTAAATGCGGGAATCCCGTCTTTGGACTTAATGAAATCTTCAACAATTTTGTCAATTTCCAAAGTTGTTATTCCCGGTTTCAGGAATTTTTCTGTATAAGAAAGAACACCCGCTACTATTGAACAGCTTTCCCTTATGGCATCTATTTCGCCGGGGGTTTTGATCAACAATTTAAATTCCTATCCTCTTCTGCCCTTTATTTTGCCGCTTTTCATAAAGCCGTCATAATGCCTCATTACAAGGTGAGATTCAATCTGCTGAAGAGTATCAAGCGCTACACCAACCACAATAAGCAAACTGGTGCCGCCAAAAAACTGGGCCAACCCCTGGGTTACGCCCGCCTGCGCAATGAATGCAGGCATAATTGCTATTATTGCCAGGAATATTGAACCCGGCAATGTTATCTTTGTTAATATATTATCTATAAAATCTGAAGTAGCCTTACCCGGCCTAACGCCCGGTACAAAACCGCCCTGCTTCTTCATATTATCAGAAACATCCTTAGGGTTAAACGCGATAGCTGTATAGAAATAAGTGAAGAATACTATCAGCGTACCGTAAAGAAACGCGTATACCAAACTTGTATGATCGAAGTATTTTGAAAGATCCTGCATGAACTGACTGTTGGGGAAAAATGTCAGAATAGTATTAGGAACAAACATAATTGACTGAGCGAAAATTATAGGCATAACACCTGCCTGGTTCACTCTAAGCGGGATATACTGTGTGACACCGCCATATATTTTTCTGCCAACAACACGTTTTGCGTACTGAACAGGGATCCTTCTCATTGCCTGCGTTACCATAACAACACCGGCAATTATGAAAACCAAACCTGCGATAATGATCAGCTCAACAATAATACTTCTTGCTCCTGAAGCAACTACCTGGTACTCATCTAAGAATGCATATGGCAATCTGTCAATAATACCTACAAAAATGATAAGAGAAATACCGTTACCAATTCCGCGTTCTGTAATCTGCTCACCAAGCCACATCATGAAGATAGTTCCCGCTGTCATAAGAACTATACAAGAGATCGCAAAGAGAACCGGGGATACATCCGGTGACACAATGCTTACTCCGGCAACGTTTCTGCTCTTTAGCTGAACACTTACGCCCCATGCCTGCATTAAAGCAACGGGCACGGTACCGTATCTTGTAAGCTGGTTAATTTTCTTTCTTCCGGCTTCTCCCTCTTTCTGGAGTTTCTGGAAATACGGAACAACAGCCCCAAGGAGCTGTATGATAATGGATGCGCTGATATACGGCATAATACCTAATGCAAACAGAGCCGCATTACTGAATGCGCCGCCTACAAAAAGGTCATACAATCCAAATAGAGTATTATCAGCCTGATTCTTGGTTGCCTCAGCAAGCAGACCGGTATCAATACCGGGCAAAGTTATGTGGGCACCTATTCTAACGACAATAAGGAGTAATATTGTAAATATTATCCTTTGTCTCAGTTCCTGAATCTTAAATATATTTCTGAAGCTATCTACCAAACTGCTCATAAAGTGATTGCCTTGCCCCCGCTTTTTTCAATCTTATCGAGCGCAGTTTTGCTGAACTTATGAGCGCTTATTTCCAGTTTCTGTTTAAAATCACCTTCTCCTAAAATCTTCAGCGGCATTTTTCCGTTGGAAATTATCCCTAATTTGTACAGTGTTTCAGGATTTAAATTCTGGTCACTTACTTTGCCTTTATCAAAAAAGCTTTGAAGTTTACCAAGATTTAAAACTTGAAATTCTATTCTGCCGGGATTAGTAAATCCGAACTTCGGGAGTCTTCTTTGTATCGGCATCTGTCCGCCTTCAAACCAGGCTCTTACTCCGCTGCCTGATCTTGAGCCCTGACCGTTCATACCTCTGGTTGAAGTTTTTCCATGACCGGAACCAACACCTCTTCCGATTCTCTTTCTCTTTTTCTTTGAGCCTTCTGCGTATTTTAGATTGCTTAAAACGTCCATTATCTTTTCCTAAAGTCTTACAATAAAGACCCCTCGTATTTCTACGAGGGGCCTAAATTAATATTAAAATATTATTTTACTTAGCGAAGTTATATGAAGCAGAAATAATACCGAACATATCTTCGTTATCTCCGCCGCTTAAGAAGTTAAAGCCGTGTCTGAACCATCTTTCGGAAACTGTAGCATCAATGCTAAGTCTGCCGAAATGGAAACCAGCACCAAGGCTGATTGATGATGAGTTCACTACGCTTAAACCTGACTGCTCGCCGGTTGTTGAACCTGAAGTAACTTTGGTGTTCTCTGAGTTGATACCTTTTGAGAAACCAAGTCTGCCTGTTAACCAGTCAGCGATCCTTGTTTCAACTGCCATATGGAAGTTAGGAGCGATGAAATCTGTGCTCTTTACTTCTATGTTTCCTGAATCAGCTTTAGCTGTGTTATAGAATGCTGTAACACCGCCAGCGATCTGGATATCATCCATTATAGGCCAGTTCAAGCCAACGCCGCCATTGATGCTCATCCAGCTATAGTTTAAACCTGTAACTGTTGTTGAACCTGATGTGCTTTTTGGCTGGAAGCTGAATGTGTTGAAACCTAATACCGGAACTAAAGCAACTTTGCTGCCTTTTGAAGGATAGATCCATCCTCTAAAGTTAGCGCCAAACTGAATGCCGCCATCGTTTTCAGTTGTTGTTGTTGTATTTCCGAGTGTGTTTTCGTTTTTGTATTTGTTCATTCTAAATGTGAAGTTACCTTCGATCCATCCTTTTTTGATCATGTAGATGAAACCTAAGTTAGCACCCATTGAGTTTGAACTTGCATCGTTGTTACCAACTAATGTATCTGTTGATGTTGTTTTGCTGTTCCACATAGCAACATATGGAGCTAAACCAATGTGGAAATTCTTGTTAACAGATGTTCCAATAAGACCCATGAAAGGTACTATTGGTGACTGAACGTTACCAGGGAAAAGTGTGTTTGTTGAATCTCTGAAGTTTTCCCACATATCGCTTCTTCTGTTAACGACGAAACCGAGGTTCCATTTTTTACCTACACCGAATGTTACACCAGCATGTCCGTCAAAGCCGGCGCCTGTTTCAGGTGTAAGATCTGCAAATGCATAATCTCTGTAATAATTGTTCCAAGCCGGGTTGTTCAACATATCAACATGAGCATCCAATATGAACGGTGAACCGCCTAAAGCTGTGTATCTACCAGTTCCGCTTGGTATAGACTGTGAGTAAGCACTCACGCCTAAAACAAACAGTAACATAACTGCTAGAAAATGTTTTAACATTACTTTTTTTCCTCCTATAATGTTTATTAATGTTGTTTAATTCACTCAATCTGTACTTTAGTCACGATGACGTCTTTCATGACAATTTCCGTCTTAAGTGTATAATCTTTATCCGGTAACTTTTACCAGATGTTTAACTTTATTGATCATTCCTCTTATCTGAGGCGTATCGTTGTGCTCTCTGACTTTTGAGATCTTTCCCAAACCAAGTGCCGCAATAACCAATTTCTGGTTCTTTGGTCTGTCTATCGTGCTTGCTATTTGAGTTACTTTTATCTTTGCCATTTTATACGAAACTTAAATTAATTCATGAAAATTGTCTGGATATCAACGCCTCTTCTGCCTGATAGTGTTTTAGCGTCAAAAATGTTCCTCAAAGCGTTCATTGTGGCCTTAACCATGTTATGCGGATTTGAAGAACCAAGTGACTTTGTAAGCACATCCTGAATTCCGGCAGCCTCTAAAACGGCTCTAACACCGCCGCCAGCAATTAACCCGGTACCGGGTGTTGCCGGTTTCAATAAAACCTTGCCTGCTCCGTATTTGCCTATTACTTCATGGGGTAAAGTGCCTTTTCTTAAAGGTACATAAACCAGGTTCTTCCTTGCATCATCTGAACCTTTGGCAATTGCCGCGGATACTTCGTTGGCTTTGCCTAAGCCTATACCAACATGCCCGTTACCATCGCCTACCACAATAACCGAGGTAAAACTGAATCTTCTTCCGCCTTTAACAACTTTTGCTACCCTACCAATGTAGACTAACTTATCTTTTAACTGTAATTCGCCTGCTTTTACTTTTTTTGCCATTAAACGATATTTTCCTAAACGATTCTAATTACAAATATATATAAAAAAAATATAAAAATCCACAATATGCTACTTTTTTAATGATTTGTGTTCTCAGGGGAGGATTCGAACCTCCACTAACGGCTCCAAAGGCCGCTGTCCTGCCATTAGACGACCCGAGAATTTAAACTAATAATTCAAGTGGAGTTAGGGCCGCTAATGCAGTGAAACTAGAACTTGAGCCCTGCTTCGCGGGCGGCATCTGCAATTGCTTTGACCCTACCGTGATAAAGGTAGCCGTTTCTATCGAAAACAACTTTCGAGATGTTTTTTTCTGCGGCTTTTTCCGCGATCTTTTTGCCGATCAGCTTGCTTTTATCTGTCTTGCTCGCTTTGGTCGTTTCTGATTTGACATCCTTTGCAATTGATGAAACTGAACAAAGTGTTTTGCCGTTTATATCATCTATCAGCTGCGCATATACATTGCTCAGACTTCTGAATACTACCAGTCTCGGTACGTCAGGGGTACCTATTATTCTTTTTCTGATCCTTAACTTGATCTTCTTACGTGGTTCTAATTTTGTTTTAGTCGGCATTATCGATAAAAATTAATTTCTTTTCTTATTTAACTGTGAATATAATGTTATTTTGCTGCTGCTTTTCCGGCTTTTCTTCTTATGAATTCGCCTTCATACTTGATTCCTTTGCCTTTATACGGTTCAGGTTTCTTTAGTGATCTTATCTTTGCAGCAACAAGTCCAACAAGCTGTTTATCAATACCTGATATCTGAATAGACGTATCAGTAAGTACATCTATTTTAATTCCCTCTGGCGGTGTAAAGATCACAGGATGCGAAAATCCAAGACTCAGATATAAAAGTCCCTGTTTTATTTCCGCGCGGTAACCTATACCCACAAGCTCCAGTTTCCTTGAAAAGCCTTCAGTAACACCATTGATCATATTCTTAACCAATATAGCATACAGCCCGTGCAGTGATTTTTCCCTTTTCAGCTCAGAGCCGCGTGTAAATTCGATCTCATCATCTCTGATCTCTGATTTGATCACTGGATTAACATACAGGCTCAAAGAACCTTTGGGGCCGTTAACAGTAATGTTATCGCCTGATTTCTCAACTTTAACGCCTTTTAATATTTTAACCGGTTTTTTACCTATTCTTGACATTTATTTCTGATGTTTTATCTCTTAAACTTATTTAAATTACCAAATGCTGCAGACAACTTCTCCGCCAACACCAAGTTTCCTGGCTTCTTTATCTGTCATCAAACCTCTGGAAGTAGAAACTATCGCTATACCAAGTCCATTGAGCACTTTAGGTATCGCGGTACTTTCAACATACTTGCGTATGCCCGGACGGCTGACCCTTTCGAGCCCTATTATGACGCCTTCACTGTTATTATATTTAAGCTTAATAACAATGCTGCCCTGCTTTGTTTTGGTTTCAACAACGTTAAAATCGCCTATAAAGCCGTTCCTGTTAAGGATCTCTGTTATCCTAAGCTTCATTTTAGAAGCCGGTATTTCAACAGTTTTTTTCTTTGCTTTCTGAGCGTTCCTTATTCTTGTTAAATAATCTGATATTGGATCGGTGTACATTATTTACTTTATTTTAACTTTTAAATTTATTACCAGCTTGCTTTTTTAACGCCGGGGATCTTTCCTTCGAGCGCCATTTTCCTGAAAGTCAGCCTGGAGATACCGAACTTCCTGTAGAAACCTCTTGCCCTGCCTGTTACAGCGCACCTGTTATGAAGCCTAATAGGATTGCTGTTACGAGGAAGTTCTGTTAAAGCGTCATAATCACCTGAAGCTTTAAGCGCTTTTCTTTTTTCAGCGAACTTTTCTACTAATTTTTTTCTTTTGTTCTCTCTGGCTATCTGTGATGTTTTTGCCAATATATGCTCCTGTAAATTAGTTGTATTTTAATTTAGTGATACTTCTCTTTTAACGAACGGCATACCAAAAGCCCTTAAAAGCTCTCTTGCTTCATCATCTGTCTGGGCTGATGTAACAAAGGTAATATCCATTCCAAAATGTTTTGTAACGTTATCAATATTTACTTCAGGAAAGATAACATGTTCTTTAAGTCCAAGAGTGTAGTTACCGTTGCCGTCAAATGACTTATCTGGGATACCTTTAAAATCTCTGATACGCGGAATTGCGATATTTATCAGCTTATCAAGGAACTCATACATCCTTGCTTTCCTTAAAGTAACCTTGCAGCCTATCTTCATTCCTTCTCTGAGTTTGAAGTTAGAAACTGATTTTTTGGCTTTTGCCACAACCGGCTTCTGACCCACAATATTTTCAAGTTCTTTAACAATCACATCAACCATCTTGGGGTCCTGGGTAGCAGCCCCAATCCCAACGTTGATCGCGATTTTTTCAAGCTTTGGCACCTGGAAAGGATTCTTATATCCGAATTTATCTGAAAGTGATTTAACTACATCACTCTTGTAAAAATCCTGCATCCTTACGGGTAACTTTTCCTCAATAAAATCTTCCTTCACTTCAGGTTTTTTTGCGGATTTTTTACCCTTTGGATCTTCCTGTTTTTCCGTCTTAGGTGCTTTCTTTTCTTTTTTCTCGTTAGCCATCTATATGAATAATTTATACTTTTAACTTAAAATAATTTCGCCGCTTTTTTTACCGTATCTCATTCTTTTCTTCTTGCCTTCTCCTTCAACAATCACCTGCACGCCAAGCCTTGTGGGCTCGCCTGCTTTAGGGTCTATCAGCATTACGTTTGATACCTGTATCGGCGCTTCCTTCTGAGTGATGCCGCCCTGCGGATTCTTCTGGCTTGGACGCGTATGGCGCTTAATAATATTTACGCCCTCTACTATCACTCTGTCAGTTGAACGGTAGATCTTAAGGATCTTCCCTTCTCTTCCTTTGTTGTTGCCCGCAATAACTTTTACTTTATCGTTTTTTCTTAGTTTTGTCATAATTATAATACCTCCGGAGCTAATGATATGATCTTCATGAATTGCTTCTCCCTTAGCTCTCTTGCTACCGGCCCGAAAATACGGGTACCGCGGGGTTCATTTTCTGCGTTAATTAAAACCGCAGCGTTTTCATCAAATCTTATATAAGATCCGTCTTTTCTTCTTGTTTCTTTTTTTGTTCTTACGATAACGGCTTTAGAAACTTCGCCTTTTTTAACGTTACCGCCGGGGATAGCAGATTTTACTGATACTACGATAAGATCTCCGACTCCGGCATACCTTCTGTCGGAACCGCCTAATACCCTTATGCATCTTACTTTTTTTGCACCGGAATTATCAGCAACAACTAGATTTGTTTCTTCCTGAACCATTTTATAATCCTAGATATAATATTATTTTACTTTTTCAATTACTTCCACAAGTCTCCATCTTTTCCGGGCGCTAAGCGGCCTGGTTTCCATGATCTTGACTATATCACCGATATTGGCAACATTATTCTGGTCATGAGCCATAAACTTTGTTGTCTTCTTGAAATATTTCTTGTAGATAGGATGTATGATCCTTCTTTCAATGGCAACAATAATGCTCTTATCCATCTTATTGCTTACAACCTTGCCAATACGGGTCTTTCTTCTGCCTCGTTTAACCAAAGAACCGTTTACAGCTTCGCTGCTGGCTGGAGCCGTAGAAGCATCCGGTGTATTATTAACTTGTTCTAAATTTTCGCTCATTAGTTAATTATTTATCCTTTTTATCTGATAATTCTCTTTCTTTAAGAACTGTTTGAATCCTGGCGATCAGTTTTTTGGTATTCTGAATGCCTTTAAAGTTCTCAAGCTGACCAATTGATTTCTGGAATCTAAGGTTCTCGAGACCTTCGTTTTCTTCTTTCAGTCTGTTTTTCAGATCCTCAGTTGATATTGTTTTTATTTCGTAGTATTTCATTCTAAATAAATATTGTTATTGCCTCTAAAAAACTATATAATAAATCCTTTTATTCAGCGTAATCGTGCCTTACAACAAATTTGGTTCTTATAGGAAGTTTGTGGGCTGCAAGCCTTATTGCCTCTTCAGCAATAGCTTTTGTAACGCCGCCAACTTCGAACATAATAGTACCGGGTTTTACTACCGCTACCCAAAATTCAGGAGCGCCTTTACCTTTACCCATTCGTGTTTCCAGCGGCTTTTTTGTGTACGGCTTATCAGGGAATATCCTGATCCACACCTTACCGTCACGTTTCATTTCCCTGGTAATTGCAACCCTGGCAGCTTCTATCTGTCTCTGGGTTATCCATGCCGGTTCCATTGCTTTCAATCCGAAGTTACCGAATGAAACTGTGTAGCCGCGCGTAGCTTTACCGGCTCTTCTGCCCCTGTGCGCTTTTCTGAACTTAACTCTTTTCGGCATTAAAGCCATAAAAACACTCTCCTAAACAAGAAAAATTCTAAAATTATACTTACTTAAATTATTTTCTTATCAGCTTATCGCCAATACATATCCACACTTTTACACCGATCTTACCGTAAATTGTACTTGCAGCCAGACTTGCGTAATCTATATTAGCCCTGATAGTCTGCAAAGGAATTCTTCCTTCTTTGAACTGCTCGGCCCTTGCAATTTCCGCGCCGTTCAGCCTGCCGCCAACGTATATCTTGATGCCTTCTGCGCCCATTCTCATGCTGGATGCAATGGCAGTCTTTATAGCTCTTCTGTATGAAACCCTGTTCGATATCTGGTTTGCTATTGTTTCAGCCACAAGATATGCGTCAAGCTCAGGTTTCTTTATTTCAGTAACCAGTACTTTTATATCTTTATTGGTAACCTTTTTCAGCTCACCTTCAAGATGCGTTATTTCTTTTCCGCTTTTACCTATCACATATCCCGGTCTTGATGTATGAATAGTAAGTGTAATCTTCTTGGGAGTTCTTTCTACTTCTATCTTAGATATGCCGGCATTATCAAATCTTTTGCGGATATAGCCGCGTATCATATTATCTTCCATGAGCTTTGTTGCAAAGCTTTTATCGTCATACCAGCTTGAATCCCAGCCATTTATGACTCCAACTCTGAAACCTACCGGATGTGTCTTTTGTCCCAAATAAATCTCCTGTTAATTATATATATAATTGTTTGGTATTAAAATCAGTTTTTTTCTTTTTCTGCAACTACAATCGTCAAATGGTTAGAGCGTTTCCTTACCCTGTATGCTCTTCCCTGCGGAGCAGGAAGCATTCTCTTTAAGACCGGACCGCCGTTTACATAAACCGTTTTAACAAAAATATCTTTTTCTTCCACCCTGCCTGAATCAAGCTTGTTCGAAAGGTTTGATACCGCTGACCTGAGGGTCATTTCAACAACCTTTGAACCGTGCTTGGGCGAAAAATGAAGTATGTTAAGCGCTTCGCTTACAGCTTTTCCTCTTATGAGATCAACGACCAGTCTCATTTTCCTGGGTGAACTCTGGATATATCTTTTAATTGCTCTTGCTTCCATTATACTTTTCTGAGTTATACTTTCCTGTGTTATACTTTTTCTTAATAATTCTGCGAAACTTTAACTTTTAACAAAAAGCCGTAAAACTATTTTTCGTCTTTCCTGTTACCTGAGTGTGTTCTGAAGATCCTTGTCGGAGAAAACTCACCGAGCTTATGACCAACCATGTTCTCTGATACAAAAACAGGCACAAACTTATTGCCGTTATGCACAGCAAAAGTATGACCTACAAAATCCGGAGTAATAGTGGTTGATCTTGACCAGGTTTTTAAAACTTTTTTCTGGTTAGCTTTATTTAAATCTTCAACTTTCTTAAGAAGCTTTGGATCTATGAACGGTCCTTTTTTAAGTGATCTTGGCATTTATTATAGAATTACTTTCTTCTCTTAACTATGAATTTATTTGACAGATTCTTTTTCTTTCTTGTTTTGTAACCTTTGGCAGGAATTCCCCACGGACTTACCGGATGTCCGCCGCCTGAAGTTTTACCTTCACCGCCGCCCATCGGGTGATCAACCGGATTCATCGCAACACCTCTAACTTTTGGTCTTCTGCCCAACCATCTTGAGCGTCCCGCTTTACCAAGCGAAATGTTTTCATGCTCAAGATTACTTACAACACCAATTGTGGCTTTGCATGTATTAAGCACCATTCTAACTTCACCTGAAGGAAGCTTAACCTGTGAGTACCTTTCATCTTTGGCAACAACAATACATGAACTGCCGGCGCTGCGCGCAAGCTGTCCGCCCTTACCGGGCTTTAATTCCAAATTATGTATGAACGTTCCAAGAGGTATATTTGCAAGAGGTAATGTGTTTCCTACTGTGATATCGGAATCAACGCCTGAAAAAATTGATGTTCCGACCTTTAGACTATCGGGTGCAATAATATAGGCAATTTCTCCGTCAGGATATTTTACCAACGCAATTCTCGCTGAACGGTTAGGATCGTATTCAATAGCCTCAACTTTTCCTTCAACGCCCGTCTTTTCCCTTTTGAAATCAATTACGCGGTACATTCTTTTATGCCCGCCGCCTCTGCGTCTTGAAGTTATCCTTCCGGTATTATTTCTACCGCCGGATTTCTTTAAAGGTTTTAACAGAGATTTTTCCGGCGTGGACTTTGTAATTTCTTCGAATGAAGAAATTGTGTAGTACCTTGTTGCCGGTGTCATTGGTTTTAACTTTTTTAATGCCATTACAATATAATCCTGATCAGATTTTAGTCTATTTTATAAAAATTACACAAATTTGCAAAAAACGATTGAAATAGTTTGGTACAGAAGACAAATATAGCGGTTTTATTATTTAATGTCAATGTAAGGAATGATGGTAAACTCCATAGCTAAGGTATTATATTAGGTAGGATAGGGATTGTTAATCATCTTCAATTATGACAATTGTCAAGTCAGAATGGCTGTTTTTTGGCGATTTTTAAAACCTAATTCATACTATATATAGTATAACTAGTTCTCCTCATAAAAAATGCGTTTATGGGTGTTTTTTAAGGTTTTGTAAACGGTGCGTTACAGATGCACCGCATGTATGACGTATGACGTATATAATATAGGTAACAAAACCTGCCAAGTTTTGAGACCTGACAGGTTTTATTAAATTCCCGAAGCAGAAACCTTGCTATGAATGTTCCCGCATTGTTGGATTATTTAACCAGAACCATCTTTTTCGTATCCTTATATCCATTAACCTCGAATGCATAGAAATACATACCCGATGCAAAATTAGAACCATCAAACTGAAATTCATAACTTCCGGCTTTTTTGTATTCATTAATACTAAATACTTCCCTGCCTAATAAGTCATATACTTTAATTGTAACCTCGGCGTCCTTCGGTATTTCGTATTTTATTGTAGTTGCCGGATTGAATGGATTAGGATAATTTTGATAAATAGTTGATGTTATTGGAATTTCATTAGAATTGGAATTTATTGAAATTGGGGGCAATGGCGGCAGGTTTAAATTACTGTCTGTTCTTGCGGCATAATAATCAAAACCTCTTTCAACCCAAACTGTTCCATATTCAAAAGTTCCGCCAAAAATAAGGTCTCCGTTAATTAAAGGAATTACCGAAGTAAAAGATGAATAACCATAACTGGGTGACAACCACTGATGGGTAATATTAAGATTTGAATCTAGTATCCTAACTTTAGCATGGGTTTGAAAAACAGGCTGGTTTGTATCAAGCCTGTTACAAATAATATATCTGTTATTATTTACAACTTCAAAATCATCCAAGAATTCGTCTGTAGATGCACTATGCGGTAAGATTTTAGTTTGTAATAGTACAAGATTTTCGTTAATTCTTAATATAAAAATTTTATTATCATTCGTATTAAGGAAGCAATTTCCACCAATAAGTAAATCATTTCCAGTTTCAGTTATTTTAATACCTATAGATAATTTATCAGCACCAAAATACTTTTCAGTAATAATATTTCCTGTATAGTCAAGTTTTGTCAACAGAGCTTTAGCAGAATCAACAACTGGTCGCAAATCTATATCACCTGTTAGTATATAACCTTCTCCGGTTTTTTCGAGAACTGATTGAAAACTTTTCCCTGAACCTCCTGAATACTGACGATGCCAAACCATTTCACCTGTGGAATTATATTTAGCCACATAGCCGACAAGGCTTTGATTGCCACAAGCTATAAAACCGCCATCTGAAACTAATTTAATTTCCCATATTGTTGCTGATACATTTGAACCTTTAGCCCAAATCACATTACCATCAGGGTCTAACTTTACCAGAAGTGAAGAATCTGACATTTCAATAGCAAAGACGCATCCTCCGTCTGATGAATTTGTTGCACTGTAGACTCTGCCATTGTTCCCCGCAAATACTTTTTTACTCCATAACGTGTCTCCAAACTGGTTAAGTTTTATAACATAAGCATAGTCATTTGTATTTGATAAGTAACCCGTTAAATAAAATTCATTATTGGGTGCAGGTAGGATTTCGTATCCATAATCTACAACATATGGTCCATCATATGTCCGCTGCCATGTAATACTTTGACTGTATGCATATCTGCAAAACAATAAACTTAAAATTAAAATTAGCATAACTTTAAACTTTTGGCTGGATTTCAGGTTATATTGAGTATTTTTATTCATATTTGTTTATTTCAAATTTTCCGCATTAGAAACAACAGGATATATAGTAAGTTTATTTAGAATAATACACTTTTTAGCAATTAACAACCATGATTTTCTTGATTAACGTGATTTCCAATTGTTTATTAAAAAACGCTAATTCCTGTAATTTTTTGTATAATAAATTTTATGATATATTTACGGTATATTTCAGCATCAAGGCTCGGGTATTTACAGTTAACTATGAGTATTTATAGAGTCAATACAAATATAATACAGCAATTGAGGCAGAACAATGATGTGCATCATAATTTTTTTTACCGTGAACTAATTAATTGTTTCGCTAAGTATAATAATTAAAAGAGAATTTCAAACTTTTGAGAAATAAATAATCTTCAGCGTTACCAAATTAATGTTACTCATTTTTAAAAATAAAGATTTCATACATGCTCAACATCTCCGAGGGATAAAATGAACAAGGGGCTTACAGCCCCTTGTTCGTGAGAAGTTTAAATCGATTTCAGATCCTTCAAATGAATTATAATTTATTTCACCAATACCATTCGTTTAGTTTCTACCAGATTATTATCAGCTATTAATGAATAGAAATAGACCCCTGATGCCAGATCCGTTCCGTTAAAATCATACGTTATTGTACCTGCGTTAATATCTGTGTTATTAAACAGGATACTTACTTCCCGTCCAAGTATATCATATACTTTCAAGGTTACTTTCGCAGCCCTCGGCAAACCGAATCTTATCGTCGTTACAGGATTAAACGGATTAGGATAATTTTGTTCAAGCGTAAATCTTTCAGGGATCTGATTTTGCCATGTTATTCCTCCGGTTAACGGATTATATAACTTCAGAATACCTGCAGATGAAGCGCATGCGTATGCTGAGTCATACCCTTTGGCATAAATTCCGTTGGTTGTTGAGCCTCCTGTATTCAGTATCTGCCATACATTCCCTCCATTCGAAGTTCTGTATGTTAGACCTGAAGCTCCGGCAATAAATCCTGTATTAACATTTGAAAACGAAACCATATATAGACTTGTTGTAAACGGAACCGCAACTGTATCCCAGTTTGCGCCGCCGTTTGTGGTTTTTCTTACCGTGCCGGTTAAACCGCAAAGATATCCTGTGTTAGCGTCAAACATTTGTACATCATATAAAGATGAAGTGGTTCCGGGAGTTTGCGCTACCCAGTTCGTTCCGCCATTTGTGGTTTTCCTGATAGTTCCTGTGGTGCCAACAAACCATCCTGTGTTAGCGTCCAGCATTTCTATATTGTAAAGAGTATTGGTAATTCCTGTTGTTTGCAGTTCCCAGTTGGTACCGCCGTTAGTGGTCTTAAATATCCTCCCCGATGAACCTGAAATATAACCTGTTGTGCTGTTAGCAAAATCAAGGTTATACATGGTTGTTGCAGTTGAATAAACTGTTGAAGTATCCCAATTCAATCCGCCGTTAGTCGTTTTTGCCAGCTTGCTTGATGCACCCGAAACAAAACCTGTATTGGCATTAAGCATTTTAATGCCGTAACATGTAAATGTTACGTTTGATGCCGCGTCGAAATTCCAGTTGGCTCCGCCATTGCTGGAAACAATTATCGGCACCGGTGCAACTGACCCTACAGCTATTACTCTGCCGTTCATGTTATCGCACCAAATATCATTTAGTGTGCTGGAGTATCCCAGGTAATTGTGAGCAATCCAGTTTGAGCCGCCATTGGTTGAAGTATTTATCAAACCAAATGCTCCGCCGGTTACCATATTGGCCGCGTTCCTGTCAAGGGAGTAGTACGTTGATACGTAAAACTGATTTCCCGCAATAGAAACAGAATCCCATGTATTACCATTATCCATACTTCTGAAAGTATAAAACGAATTACCTGATACGTATATGTGGTCAACACCTGAATTCAGAACATTCGGCGAAAAAGTTAATTCATAAAATGTGCTTGTCGGCAATCCCGTGCTTGTTTGTGTCCAGTTTGCGCCGCCGTTTGTTGTTACCCTAATTGATGTAGATGAACCGCAAACCCAGCCTGTGTTCATATCTTTAAAATTTATGTCATACAGCGTAACTGAAGCGCCGGTGGAAACTATGCTCCAGTTTGTACCGCCGTTGGTTGTATACCTTATGTTTCCGCTGGTTGTAGTACAATAAATATGGTTAACATCCAAAGCGAAAATATTGTACAGCGTAGCAGAAGCTCCCGTAGATATCGGAGTCCAGTTCAAACCTGCGTTTGTTGTCTTTATGATATTACCGCCTGTAGAAGTGCAGATAAAACCGGTTGTTGAATTGATAAAATGCATTCCGTAAAGTGTCGCTGTCTGCCCGGTTGAAATTGTATCCCAGGTTGTGCCGCCGTTTGTAGTTCTGGCAAATTTTCCTGACCCGCCTGATGCAAATCCTGTATTCTGATCAATGAACCAGCCGCTATATGCAAATATCTGGCTATTTTCCTGAGTACCGAATACATCATGAGTAATGAACCAGTTTGTACCGGAATTCGTCGTCTTGATAAACGTTCCTGCGTAACCTAAGGCGTAGAAAGTTGTTGAATTGAACGCTTTCACATAACGTAATGTATTGCCCTGTGGTGTAGGGTGCACCCATTTCCACGGTGAATTCACCTGCGAATTCACTTCAAGATTTGAAATCACCAACAGCAAACACAACAAAAGTAAATTTAGAAATTTCATCTTAAGTTTCTCCTTTAATGAAAAGTTGATTAAATTGCTATTAAAAAGTTAGTTAGACAAACTAATATATATCTATTTTTCTCCTACAGCAAGGGTAATAAATTCCTACATTGTATTTAATAGTTTTCCTACTTTAAGAGCTTCTTTGAAAGAATTACCTAACTTATTAATTTTACGTGATATACGTTGTTAGGGAGGTTGTTGTGATTTTCTTATAAAAAAAGGCGTTACTAAGCTAATAGTAACGCCTTTAACCAGGTAATATATTTTTACTTGATCAGCACCATTTTCCTTGTGATGATAACTTCGCTGTTTATAATTAGTGAATAAAAATAAACCCCGGAAGCAAGACCGCCTGCATCAAAATTATAAACAACTGTGCCTGCATTAAGCTCATTTTCATAAATGAGCACACTTACTTCCCTGCCTACTATATCATATACTTTCAATGTAACTTTTGAAGTTTTGGGTAATCCAAACTTAATAGCGGTAACCGGATTAAACGGATTGGGGTAATTTTGCTCAAGGGTAAACTTTTCCGGAACATGATTGTTCCAGGTTACTCCACCGGTCAGTGAATTATAAAGTCTGAGAATAGTACCGCCGCCGCCGCCTGCTAATGCTGAATCATACCCCTTGCAATAAACAGTATTCAGCCATTCAGCTCCGCTGTGCTTAATTTCCCAATCCTCTCCGCCGGTTGAAGTCCTCATGACACAGCCATAATCTCCCACAACATAACCTGTACTCTCATTAACAAAAGAAATACTCCTGTACGTTATTGTATATGGCGTTCTGATAGTATCCCAGCTGATACCCGAATCCGTCGTTCGGCGTATTGTGCCTTCTAACCCGGCGATATATCCTGTTTGTTTATCAACCATCTGAATATATGCAATATCGTAACTAGTATTACTAGTGCTTGAGATCCAGTTTACACCGCCATTTGTAGTGTAACGGCAGATCCCGTAGTAACCGGCCATCCATACATTATTTGCATCAACTGCATCAATCCTGTAAACTCCAATGGGATTCTGTGCCAGTACAAGTACCCAGTTTAACCCCGCGTCAATTGTTTTGTATATTTTGCCGTATTCACTGCTTACATATCCTGTATCCTGACCGGCAAAATCTATACTAAACAATATTGAATTTCCATCATCTAAGGATGCTATAGTATTCCAGTTCAAACCGCCATTTCTTGTAATATATACTTTTCCATTTTCACCACATGAATATCCTGTTGTTGAATTTATCATCTTCATTCCATAAATATCACCTGAAATATTATCACCTTCTGAAGGTATCCATATAGAACCGCCATTAGTTGAAACCAGATACGGAGTGCTGAATGTACCCGAAGCTATGATCCTTCCGTTCATGTTATCACACCAGATATTACGAAAACCGGATACGCTTACTTTATATGTTACCTGGCTCCAGCTATTCCCGTTGTTCTTGGAAACATACAGCGACCCCAGATCTCCACCCAGGAGAAAATAAGAGCCGCTTATTCCTAAAGGACCATTTAATGAAGAAAAATTTGTTGTTAAAGGAATAAGAAGTGAATCCCAGTTCACCCTGTCGTCGGCGCTTCTAAGTATAAATCTGCTGCTACCTGTTATATACCAATTATTATCATGAAAATAAATTTTCCTGTTGGTTGTTACTATAGGAAGTTGAGTCCAGTTTATCCCGCCGTTGGTAGTGGAAAAAACGTATGAAGAACCGCTCAGTAAACCATTCAAAGTATCTCTGAAAACCGGGTTTTCCAGAGAATACGAACCTGAGCTTACAGCCGCGCTTCTCCACTCGTTTCCTCCATCATATGAGAAGAGCAATATTGAGCCTGAAGTTGTTGTACAATATATCCTGTTATCTATAACAAATATGCCTGAGATCCTTTGGCTTGAACCTGTACTGATAATATTCCAGTTCACACCGGAATTAGTTGTTTTCAGTACAATTCCGCTATCACCCGCTATAAATCCTGTAAGGTCATTTATAAAATGCATACTGTTCAATCCGGAAACAGTACCGCTTGGAACAGAATCAAAACTCAACCCTCCGTTTGAGGTTCTCCGGATCATTCCGCCGGGTCCGCAAACTATACCGGTTGTCATATTAAAGAAAAATGCGTCATTGGTGTACACCGGTCCATATGGTTTATAACCTGTTACATCATGTGTAATATACCAGTTAGCTCCCCCGCTGGCAGTCTTCATGAAAGTTCCGCCATCACCAACGGCAAGCCAATCTGCTGCGGAAAAAACTTTGACATATTTAAGCGCATTTCCCTGCGGTCTGGGATGCAGCCACTTCCAATCAAATTGTGAAAAAGAAACAGATGAAATAAATAAAAACAGTATAAACAATATATATTTTTTCATTCTATTTTTAGTTTTGGGACTTCTAACGATGAGCTGAAAAAACAACTTCAGAATATTTAAGATATTTATTAGATCACTATAAGCAACGTAATAATTATGCTATTAGTTAATAAAACTATTTAATTACATAAGTTACTGCATCGCTGAACGGATTACGAGTTTTATGAATTAAACAGTTAATTTAAAATGTTACAGCTATGTTACACCCATCAGTTCTTTTGATGATCTCTATCTTACGTTTACGTTTGTACAAAAAAAAACCAGGATCAAATGACCCTGGTTTTTGAAATGCTCATTGAACTATTGTTTTACTTTATGAGCACCATTCTCTTCGTATCTATCATTGAGTTGTTTACAATTAGCGAATAGAAATAAACTCCTGAGGCAAGTTCAGAACCATCGAAATTATAGACAACAGTACCCGCATTAAGATCGACATTGTTGAACAGAATACTTACTTCTCTGCCAAGAATATCGTATACTTTAAGCGTTACTTTTGCGGTTTTTGGCAATCCGAATTTAATAGTAGTAACCGGGTTAAAAGGATTAGGATAATTCTGCTCCAGCGTGAATTTTTCAGGGGCAGTATTATGCCATGTAATTCCGCCTACAAGTCCGTTGTAGTATTTCTGTACCATCGCGCTTGAACCTGCCGTAAAAGCTGAATCATACCCTTTTGCGAAAACAGTATTCAGAGTAGATGCGCCGCTGTTTTTTATCTCCCAGCTGGTTCCGCCATTAGAGGTTCTGTATGTATATCCCGAAGCTCCTACAACATATCCAGTATTCATCGTCGGGAACGAAATTGAATACTGCGAAGCTGAAATTGGTGTTAACACTGTATCCCAGTTTGCGCCTCCGTTCGTAGTTCTTCTCAAAGTACCGCCAATTCCGGCGAGATATCCGGATGTAGCGTTCACCATATTTATCCAGTACAAAGTTGATGTGTAATTAGCGTTCTGCGTATTCCACGTCGTACCGCCGTCAGTAGTATTCTTAACTGTTCCCGAAGATCCGATAAAGTAACCGGTAAGTGCGTTTACCATATCAATTCTGTATAGCGTTGCAGTTACGCCGGTAGTTTGTAATGTCCAGTTTGCGCCGCCATTCTCCGTTTTGTACACAGTTCCTGATGAACCGCTTGCCCAGCCCGTATCTACACTGATAAAATCAGTGCTGTACAATGTACTGGTTGCGCCAACAAATGAAACTGAATCCCAGTTCATACCGCCATTTGTTGTTTTGAACATCTTACCGGATGATCCTGAAGCATAGCCTGTATTGGAGTTAACCATTTTAATTCCGTATATCGCATTTGTGATACCTGTTCCTACATCGTATATCCAGTTCGTTCCGCCGTTTGTTGATACCAAAAACGGTGTAGGTGCAACAGAGCCAACTACAATAACTTTGCCATTCATATTATCACACCATATATCATTAAATGTACTTGAGTAACCAAGGTAATTGTGAGCAGTCCAGTTTGCGCCGGAATTAGTAGTGCTGTTCAGCAGCCCAAAGGCTCCAACATTAAGCATGTTAGATGCATTTCTGTCAACATAATAATAAGTCGAAGTATAATACTGGTTACCCGTCTGAGCAAGCGAATCCCAGGTAACACCGTCATTTGTGCTTCTGAAGATCCAGCTTGAATTACCTGAAAGATACCATGTATTCGTATTATAAAGTATGCTCCAGAATGATGTTGAAGGCAGACCGGTAAACGGAACCCATGTTAAACCGGCATCCGTAGTTTTCCTTACAGTTGCGGTTGCCCCTGAAACAATTCCATTTAATGAATCTTTAAATGCAACATCGTATAATGAATTTGCAGTAGCAGCAGTTGTATCGTTAAACCAAGTTGTACCGCCATCATAAGATGTAAGCAAAATTGATGCAGTGCTGGTTGGACAATATACCCTGTTATTCAGAGCGAAAATATTATTTATAGTAAAAGTTGTGCCTGTCGGTGTTGCTGTCCAGTTTGCGCCTGCATTGGTGGTTTTTAATACCGTACCTGAAGTACCGCCAATATAACCTGTGTTCGCGTCAATAAAATGAATTCCGTACAAAGTAGCGGTTACACCGCTTGGAATGGAATCAAAATTCAGACCTCCGTTTGTTGTTCTCCAGATCTGTCCGCTGGAACCGCATACAATACCTGTTGTCATATTAAAAAACCACGCATTGTAAAGCAGTATCTGCGAGCTTGTTTTAACTCCGGCCGCATCGTGGGTTATATACCAGTTAACTCCGGCATTGGTTGTTTTCATAAACGTACCACCGTAACCAACGGCAATCCAGTCAGTTGCCGAAAACATCTTTGCGTACCTCAGAGTGTTCCCCTGTGGTGTAGGATGCATCCACTTCCATGAAAGCTGTGAATATGAGACAACTGTAATTAACATCAATGCAGCAGCAAAGAGTAAATTTCTCTTCATAGTAATCCCCCTTTCGAGATTCTGGTAAGTTTCATTATTATTGTAAATTGAGTTTCAAGATAAAGGGAATAAAAAGTTTTGGCAAGCTAAATTTTTGCCAAGTAGTTACATTTAAATTCTAATTACTTAAGCTATCAGCGCCTCAAAATATCTTACAAGTACAAAAACTTGTATTAGAGAAAATAGCTACTGCCACTTCAGAATATCTTACAAACATAAAGGTGCTTATTAGATAATATAGCTATATTATAAGAGATAAATATCATTAGACCCACAGACAATTAGTTACTAAAAAACAGCAGAGGCGGCATACGTCCGCCTCCGGGTCAAATCATAAACTGCAATCTGCTGCAAAATTATCTATTTTTCCTGTTTTGTTACTTTACCAGCATCATTTTTCTGGTATCTGCTTTCTGACCATCAATATACAATGAGTAGAAATAAATTCCGGAACTCAGTTTTTCAGCATTGTAAAGCATTGTAGTGCTGCCGGCCTTCATGGTTTCATTGTTTATCAGGGTCTCTACTTCGGCTCCCGATACATCATAGACCTTCAGAGAAACTACAGCAGAACGCTCGAGCTCAAATGATATATTTGTAACTGGATTGAAGGGATTCGGATAGTTCTGCTTAAGCGAAAACGACTTTGCTGTCTCAGAACCATTTTCTATAGCTGTAAGCGGACTTGCATTAAGCCTGGTAACCACAAAATTTCCCTGTGTAGTAGTGGATATTGCGGTATAACTACCAGCCCAGCATGCACTGAATAAAAATCCATAACCTGCAGTAGATGTCAATATCGCATCAGTTGATGCTGATGTACCGGTAAAACCTGTATGTCTTATCTCAATGAGTAAATGTCCGCCGTTGTATACATAAGCGGAATCAAAAGTAATATCTGTACCAAAAGTCGTAGGTGAACCTCCGAACGGGAATGAACCTGCTGTAATGGTTAAACTTCCTGAACGGACCCTTTTTTGTTCCCCAACTACGTTTTGAGCAAAAGTAAAGCTCCTGTTTTCAGGCGCAACACTCTGGCTTAAATAAATATCGTAGTTTGTAAAAGTAACATCAGATGCCGGCCAGTTACTGCTTGCAGAGGCTAGCAGCCTGAATGTGAGTGCAGTGATCTGCTGACCAACCAGTCCGGTTAAAATTGAATCCCTGATAAGCATCTGGTATGTCCTTTGCGCATTACTTAATGGTCCTAAAAATGTTCCTGTTCCCTGAACACCTGCGTAGGTTGGCGGTACAACATAAAATGCGGCATACGCAGTTTTTGTAACTGCAGTATTTTCTGCATTAAATTCTGCTGCAGCAAACAATAAAACAAATATAATTAAGACTGATAAAATATATTTCATACTCCCCCCTTTTATGTAAAAAGGCAAGCCAAAATTAATTAAATGGTTTTCATAATTAT
>CALMYL010000010.1 GCA_937873695.1 uncultured Ignavibacteria bacterium | reverse complement strand
AATTAAAGAGAGTTAAAGAAAAGAATTAAAGAGAGTTAAAGAAAAGAATTAAAGAGAGTTAAAGAAAAGAATTAAAGAAGCATAACATAAATACTATAATATATGATAATCAGTATGACGGGCTTCGGAAAAGCTTCCAAAAGCCTGAAGAAATTAAAAGTAAGCGCGGAGTTAAGAAGTATAAACAGCAAATATCTTGAAGTATCATGCCGCCTGCCTATGGTCTTTTCTGATAAGGAATCCGATATCAGGGAAATTATCAGCCAGAAAGTTTCACGCGGAAAAATATCAGTACAGCTTTCAATTGAAAGAAATACTGCAAGTGAAGTTACTCTCCAGGTAAAACCCGAAGCGGTTAAGGAATATCACAAACTGCTTACGGGCATAAAAAAAACCACCGGCATAAAAGAAGAAATTAAGCTTGAACATATTCTTAAATTCTCTGAAATATTCAAAGGAGATAATAACGATGACCTGGCGGAGTACTGGAATGATATCAAAAAAATTATTTTTGCCGCAGTAAATGACCTGCTTGTTATGAAAGCCAAAGAAGGGAAAGTACTGGAAAAAGATATTCTCTCAAGGCTCAGCTCAATTGAAAAAAAGCTTGATATCGTGGTAAAACTCTCGGTAAATAATGTTGCTGAAACAAAAAAGAAAATGATGGATAAGGTAAATAACCTTATCAGCGAAGCAAATATCCAGGCGGATAATAACAGGCTTGAATATGAGCTTATTATGATAAGCGACAGGCTTGATATAACCGAAGAAGTTATAAGGGCAAAGTCACATATCAATTATTTCAGGAATAACGTTAAACAGAAAGAGCTTTCCGGCCGCAGACTCAATTTCCTTGTACAGGAAATTAACAGGGAAATTAACACAATTGCCTCAAAATCCAACAGCTCATCAATATCACAGTTTGTGGTTGAAATGAAAGAAGAGCTTGAAAAGATCAAAGAACAGCTTGCAAATATTGAGTAATTCTGATGAAAATCAGATTTTCAGAGGCATTTTAATCGACTTTTAATAAACCAAAAAAATCACGATATTTAGAATTACGCTAATATGCTCTTTGTAATTTGCGCATCAAGCGGTGCCGGTAAAACAACTATTATCAGGGAATTATTTAAAACATTTCCTGCTATCAGTTTTTCGGTTTCTGCCACAACCAGGAAGAAACGGCCTTTGGAAACAGACGGAAAAGACTATCATTTTATTTCCGTTGATGAGTTCAATGCAAAAAAGGCAAATAACGAGTTCATAGAAACAGAAGAAGTACACGGTAATTTTTATGGTACTTTAAAAAGCGAAGTTGAGCCTTTTTTGAACAGTAAAGATATTATGATACTGGATGTTGATGTAAAAGGTGCGCTGAATATTAAAGTTCATTACCCGGAAGCTGTTACGGTTTTCATAGATGTTCCGTACGATGTACTTGTAAGCAGGCTTAAGAACCGAAACACCGAAACCGAAACCGAAATTGAAAAACGGGCTTCGAGGATAAAGATGGAAGCTGAACTGAAGCATAAATTCGATTATATTGTTGATAACAGCGCGGGAATTGATAAAGCAGTTAGTGAAACAGAAAAAATAATAAATAAATATATAGCTTAAGGAGAAGTAAAATGAAAATAACCCCTCTTGAAATTGAAGAAGTTGAATCAAAAGCAGGGAATATCTACGAGGCTGTTGTTGTTGCGGCTAAACGCGCAAGGCAGATTAACGACGAGCAGAAGCTTGAGTACAATCAGCGGGTTGAGCCTCTCATCAAAGTTGATGATGACAGCGATGATACTGTAGTCAGCAAAGATAAGATGAATATCAGCGTTGAGTTTGAACAGAGACCCAAAACCACTGAATCAGGTCTTAATGAACTGCTCGCTGATGGTCTCGAGTTCAGGATAAGGAACGAAAATCCCGAAGACTAATTTTTTTTATGCCGCTTACACTCCCGCGGTTTATTTCGCCGGCTGAGTGTAAATACCAGATCATACAAAACCCGTGGAATTATTAGGAAAAAAAATATTACTTGGTATCTCAGGCGGTATTGCAGCGTATAAATGCTGTGAACTTGTTAGATTATATAAAAAAAGCGGAGCGGAAGTTAAAGTAATAATGACGCCCTCCGCTTTAAATTTTGTTTCACCCGTAACCCTTTCAGCGCTTTCAGGAAATGAAGTAATGATAAACATGTTTCCCGAAGTTGACCCCAACAGGTCTGAAACAGTGGAAACCAAAACGTGGCATATCTATACGGGAATGTGGGCAGATGTATTTGTAATTGCTCCCGCAACCGCCAATACAATTGCAAAGATAGTTCACGGTATAAGTGATAATTTCCTGACTGCAACAGTGCTCTCTGCACGTTCACCCGTACTTATATCACCCGCAATGGATGAAGATATGTATCTGAATGAAGCTACTTCCAGGAATGTATCTGCGTTAAAGGAGCTTGGCTATTGGGTAATTGAACCTGAATCAGGTGAGCTTGCAAGCGGTCTTAGCGGTATCGGCAGATTACCGGAGCCTGAAACGATCTACCGGCATACAGCACAGTTACTCGCAGGAGCTAAAAAAGATCTGGAAGGCAAAAAAATTTTGATTACCGCCGGTCCTACTTATGAACCAATCGATGATGTTAGATTTCTTGGAAATCACTCAAGCGGGAAAATGGGCTTCAGCCTTGCTATGGCTGCTTCGCAGCGCGGAGCGGAAGTAACACTCATTGCGGGTCCCACAATGCTTCGCTCTCCACGCAATGTAACCAGGATCGATATCAACACAGCCGAAGAAATGTTTAATGCGGTAAAGGATAATTTGCAGGGAGTAGATGTTGTGATAATGTCCGCCGCTGTTGCTGATTATAAACCTAAAACAATTGTTCAGGGTAAGATCAAAAAAAATGCCGGTAACATGACCATTGAAACTGAAAAGACAGTTGATATACTGGAGTACTTGGGAAAAAATAAATCTGGTTATAAACTTGTTGGATTCGCGCTGGAAACTGAAAATGAAATTGATTACGCAAAAGGTAAAATTGAAAAGAAGAATCTTGATATGATCGTTGTGAATAATCCGAAAGTTGCAGGTGCGGGATTTAAAACCGATACAAATGTAATAACTATAATTGATAATAAAGGCAGCCAAACCGAATATCCCAAAATGTCAAAGTTTGATGCGGCAGGAAAAATTCTTGATAAAATTTTAACACTGTAACAGTTGAGCACTGAAAAGATAAAGACATTAATTGCCGATACTGAAAATATCATAAAGAATTTTGACAGATTCTATGCGGGTAAGCTATACATCGATAAAGATATTCCCGAAATTGCGAAGGTAAGCATCCAGTCAGTTGAAAGTGAAGCTCCAAAACCAAAAGTAATTAGAAAAAAACCTGAAAGTGTAGTTGTAAAAGATAAAAGTGCTGTTGCTGAAATAGATATATTCGGCAATGAAAATATAAAGCGTGAAGAGTGGGAATTTGCGGAAACACTTGATGAGCTTAACGCAAAAATAAACACATGCACAAAGTGCGGTTTGAGCAAGCTTAGAACCAATTTTGTATTCGGCGTAGGCAATCCAAACGCTGATGTAGTGGTGATTGGCGAAGCTCCCGGTGCTGATGAGGATGCACAGGGTGAGCCGTTCGTTGGCAGGGCTGGGCAATTGCTTAATAAGATTCTCGAAGCTACCGGATTTAAGCGTGAGGATGTATTTATTCTCAATATTTTAAAATGCCGCCCTCCGGGGAACAGGAATCCGGAACCGGATGAGGCTGAATTGTGCCGCCCCTATCTGGATAAGCAGCTTAAACTAATTAATCCAAAATTGTTGTTATTGCTGGGAAAAGTGGCTTCGGAAACTCTCTTGAAAACTAAGGAACCTTTGAATAAATTACGGGGCAAGGTACACGATTATAAGGGCTGGAAGCTTATGATAACTTTCCACCCCGCAGCCTTGCTTAGAAACCCTAACTGGAAACGCCCGACCTGGGAAGATATGCAGCAGTTCAAAGCTCTTTACGAAGAAATGACCGGCAAAAAACTTGAATCAGAAAAGAATACTTAATAGAAGGCATAACAGTACAATTGGCAAGAAAAAGTAAAAATAATATTACTGAAATAAGTAATATCCCCGATGAGGTTCTCTACGGCGGGAAAATACCTCCGCACAGCCGTGAACTTGAAATGAACATACTGGGCGGTATGATAATTGATAATGCGTTGATTGACGCAGTTACAACTATTTTAAAGCCCAAACATTTTTATGTCAATGCAAACGGACTGATTTTCAGGGCTATTAGTGATCTGAGGGATAGAAATGAACCCGTTGATATAATAACTCTTTCAGAAGAGCTTAAATCAAGGGGTGAGTTTGATGCAGTAGGCGGCTCATACTACCTGGCGGAGCTATCCACAGCGTTCTCCTCACAGGAAAGTATTGTGTTTTCGGCAAACAAGGTGCTCGAAAACTGGATTAAGCGTGATATGATACTGCTGACATATTCGCTGAATGAGCAGTGTTACGATCCCACAATGAACACCGAAAGCCTGCTTGATAAGGCGCAGCAGGAAATACTTGAAGTTACAAATTACCTCCAGAAGAAGAATTATACCCACATCAAAGATGAAGTTCGTGATACAATGGAGTATGTTGAATCCATACACGAACGCCACGAAAAAGGCGCTACAGTGTTTGGCGTACCCAGCGGTTATGATGAGCTTGACGCTTTAACAGGCGGATTCCAGAAATCGGAATTAATTATCATAGCAGGCAGACCCTCCCACGGAAAAACGGCTTTGGCTCTGAACTTCGCAAGGAATGCCGCAGTAGAGCATGGCAAGAATATCGGAATATTTTCGATTGAAATGAGTAACCGTGAGCTTGCATTGAGGTTTATCTGCCTTGAATCAAAGGTAGATATTTCAAAGCTTAAAACAGGGCGGCTGCCGGAATCAGACTGGGCTAAGATTGCCAAACAGACTCCCAGATTAATGAGCAGCAAGATAAATGTGGTAATTGATGACTCTTCACCTCTTAGTCTGCTTGAATTGCGCTCCAAGGCGCGCAGAATGAAAGCTTTGCAGAACATTGATATGATAATGGTCGATTACCTTCAGCTCATGGAAGTATCGAACAAAGGTAATCTCGATAGGCATCTTGAAATTGCATATATCACAAGAGGCTTAAAGCAGCTTTCAAAGGAACTTGATATCCCCGTAGTAGCGTTATCCCAGTTAAGCCGTAAGGTGGAAGAGCGCGCAGGCAAGGAAAAACGTCCGCAGCTATCAGATCTTAGGGAATCAGGCGCTATTGAGCAGGATGCTGACGTGGTTATATTTATTAACAGACCCGAAGTGTATATCAGCAAGGATGACCCCAAATTCCATGAAGTACAGGGACTGGCAGAAGTAATAGTCGGCAAGCAGCGTAACGGTCCAATTGGCGAAGCCAAACTGACGTTTATTCACAATTACGCTATGTTCACCAACCGGGCTAGGGATACTGAGCCTTCTTATTACGCTCCGCAGGATGCACCTTTCTAATCCTGAAAGAAGTGAAAGGATCTCGGTTCTATGTTTTACACTGAGCTATAATATGAACAAATTTCCACAATAATTTATATTTTATGTCAAAGTTAACACGCAGAAATTTCATTAAAACATCGGCTTTAAGTGCTATATTTTTAAGCTCAGTGCCACGTACGCTTAAATCAATGACTAACCCTTTTTGGGATGACTATGATGAAGTTATATGTAGGAAGAAATTTAAGCTTTTAATTGATGGCGATGTGAAATCAATGTCAATCGGTGATGCAATCGGTGAAGTAGGTAAATCATTTATTGATACTGACTACGTCGCGGGCACCTTGGATAAAAATATGAGCGAGAGTCTTGTAGTAAACCTAACCGGGTTAGATTGCGTAACATTTGTTGAAAATTGCCTGGTTTTTGCCCGCTGCATTAAGCAGGGTAAAACAAGTTTTGATGATTATAAGGCTGAGCTCAAAAAAGTACGCTATCGCGATGGCAAAATTGATGGTTACTCCAGCCGCCTGCATTATTTCTGTGACTGGATCACCAATAATGAAGATAAGGGTATTGTTAAGAACATTACTGCCGATATCGGCGGGGTTCAGTATAACAAAAATATCGATTTTATGTCCACCCATACCAAGTCATACAAGCAACTGGCAAACAGCAGTGAGCTTGATGGCATAGTAGCAGCCGAAAATGCAATTAACTCACGCTATTATTATTACATACCCACAAAGGATATCTCCAAATCATATGACCAGATGCAGACAGGGGATATTATTGCTACAACAACAAGCATCGGGGGACTCGATGTAACTCACACCGGCTATGTTTACAAAGAAGGCGGCGGTACATACTTTATGCATGCCTCAAGCAAGAGCAAACGTGTGATAATTTCGGGTGAGGAACTTCAGGAATATGTAGCAGGGGACTCAAAGAAGACCGGAATTATGGTCGCAAGACCGCTGGATGTGTAAAAAACAATACCCGCGAAGGCGGGTATCTCGGTTGTGAACTGAACTATTATTCTTCCGGTTAAAGTTTATCATGGTTTAAATTTCAACTCTGTAAACTTAGTTACTTCTGTACATAATAATCCTTTCTGAGGAAAACATCAAATTATAATTGAAGCGAGAGTTCCCCGCTTTCGCGGGGAAGGTAAAGCTACTCCTCACAAACAACCACCGCGCTGCCATACTCCTTAGTATGAGAAATACTGATATGAAACTTGAGTTTTGAATATTCCGATTGCTTAACATGATTTATATACGGCTTGCCCCTTTCATCGTTCAATATCTCAATATCTTTCCACCCGAAATCTTTTGATATCCCAGTGCCGATGGCTTTACTGTATGCTTCCTTTGATGCAAACCTGCCTGCAAAATGCAGCTCCGCATCACTGAATTTCTTGCAGTAAGCTATCTCGTTATCGGTCAGTATCCGCTTAAAGAACTTATCACCGTACTTTTCCATGATGCCCTTTATCCGCGCTACTTCTATTATGTCTATTCCTACGCCTTTTATCATGTCTATTATCCATTCCCGCGCCGTGCCTGCCTATGGCATGGAAGGCGGGAATTTCTATTTCTAATCTTTCGAATTTCTAAATAACAATTCTAAAAACTCTAAATCAGTTAACTTTTTTCAGAATTCTCTGATAGATCTTTCCAATCCGGATTCAGTTTATTTATTAGATTATTCTTCCAATTCCTGTTCCATTTCTTCAATTGTTTTTCTCTCCTCATAGCTTCTTCAACAGTATCATGTCTTTCAAAATATACTAATCTGTTTACATTGTAGAATTTAGTAAAACCTTCGTATTTTTTATTTTTATGTTCTTGTATCCTGCGTATAACATCATCTGTGAATCCTATATATAAAACTGTTTTATTAATGTTCGTTAGTATGTACACATAATATGTCTTCATGATCGAGATACCCGCCTTCGCGGGTATCATTTATGTGTTTTCCTTCTTCACTATCTCCACCAGCTCCGCCACTGAGTTAATCTCATAATCAGCCCCGTGCACCTTGGTATCAAACGTATCGCCATACTTCGCGAAAGCGGTTTTCATCCCAACACTCTTGGCTCCAACCACATCACGCTCTGCCCAGTCACCGACCATAAGCGCATCCGCTGCCTTTACTCCCAACTTATCCAGTATCAGGTTAAACGGTACAGGCGAGGGTTTGCGTTCGCGCGAATCATCATAAGTCACAATGCCGTCAAACATATGGTGCAGCCCGATATATGTCAGCCTCAGCCACGCTTCCTTACTTGGCGCATCGGATACTACCCCCAGCTTGATTCCCATTTTTATCAGCTTCACAAGTGTTGGTATCACCTGCGGATATGTATTCAGCTCCGCTTCGCGGGCAGTGCGGTATGCTACTATTCCCGCTGAAAGTATCTTGTAATCAATCCTGCCTATGAAATGATTCAGCAGGTTATCGAAAACCTGCTGGTACTCAATTCCTTTTTCATTATAAATGGCATCAATTTTAGACCTTATTTCCTTATACGGAAAGTCCAGCCCGGCATCTATCATAGCCTTGGTAGCTGCCTCAACTGCCGTGTTCTTCATCCTCATAAAATCAATGAGTGTATTATCCAGATCGAAAACTACTGCTTTTATCATGGGAAAATTTTATATATATCCTTTCTATGTGCTACTCTGTTAACTGTAATCAACATTTTATCTTTCTCTATAGTCAAACCAATTCGGTAATTACCGACTCTCACCTTATACTTATCTTTGTATCCCTGCATTTTTTCTATGAAACCAAGTGAAAAGGGATTCTGCTCAGCAATTTCATTGAACACAAGTTTTTCAATCTTCTCTCTATATTCACCCGGAAGCGCGGAAAGCTCTTTAAGGAATATCTTTTTATATTCAATCTTCCACATTTTTCTTCAGGGTATTATAATATTCAATTGCCGCCGTCTTTTCAAATGATTCGTCATTTATTGATTCATCCATCAATTTCGATAATCCGAAATTCTCAATCGTACTTTCCATTGCTTCAAATTCATCTATAGGTATCTGAACCGCAATCGGCACCTGGTTTTCATCAACAATATAGTTTTTATTGATATTCAGCATAATTTTATCCTTTAATTTTTACGAATATACTGCTTTCAGAATTGATTAGAAATTACCATATACGGTCGTATTTTCATAGATTTTACCGATTACTAAATTTATATTGCAGGATAATTTTAGCATAAATATGAATTTCAGGAAGCCTAAAGGCACCAAGGATATATTACCGAAGGATATTTACAAATGGCACTATGCTGAGCGCGTCATCCGCGATGTTACTGCCTTATATAACTTCTCAGAAGTGCGCACACCCACATTTGAATACACCGAGCTATTCAAAAGGGGAGTAGGCACCGATACCGATATTGTTGGCAAGGAAATGTACACTTTCGATGATAAAAGCGGCGATTCATTAACGCTCAGACCTGAAGGAACCGCGCCTGTTATGCGTGCATTCGTGGAAAACTCGATGTTAAACGATGCGCCCCTGCACAAATTATATTACATCACAAATATGTTCCGCTATGAGCGCCCGCAGGCGGGCCGCTACCGCGAGCACACCCAGTTTGGCGGTGAAATCCTCGGCAGCGATAGCTTCTACACCGATGTTGAGCTCATCCTGCTCGCAAAAGAAGTCTACAACCGCTGCGGAGTGAATAATTTTAAGGTTAAAATTAATTCCATTGGCAAGCCGGATGAAAGAAACGCATATGTTGCCAAGCTGCGCGATTACCTCAAAGATAACCTCACGGCGCTATCCGATGACAGCAAACGCAGATTTGAAACCAACGCGCTCAGAATACTTGACTCAAAGAATCCCGGCGATAGAACGATAACTGATGCAGCCCCGAAGATACTTGATCACTTAGGCACGGAATCCCGCAGCCGTTTTGATAAAGTTGTAAATGAACTCACCAAACTTTCGGTCAATCTCGAAGTTGATTTCCGCCTCGTACGGGGACTCGACTACTACACCGATACCACATTCGAGTTTGTATCCGAGGATCTTGGCTCCCAGGACGCCTTGGGCGGCGGCGGAAGGTACGACGGACTCATAGAACAACTGGGCGGTAAGCCCTGCCCGGGCGTTGGATTTGGCAGCGGACTGGAGCGCGTTCTCATCGTCGCCGAAAAGAACGGCTTCACTTTCGGTGAACCAAACAAGCCTCAGATATATTTCATTTCATTAAACGATGCCGCGCGCGATAAGGCATTTGAGCTCATGCAGGCACTGCGGAAAAATAATATTGCATGTGAAACCGATATGCTTAACCGCAGCTTCAAAGCGCAAATGCGCGATGCGAACAAATTGGGCGTAAAAAATGTTTACATCCTTGGTGAAGATGAACTTACCAAAGGAAAAGGACAATTAAAGAATATGAGCACGAGCTCACAAAGTGAAGTTGATTTCGATAAAATTGCGGAGGCCATAAACTAAGTGCGTACCAAAAAAGTTAAACCGCCTCCAAAAAAGTTTGAATATATCCTGAATATCTCTAAGGAGCACGACGAAGTAAAAAAGAAAGATTATATCTCTTTCCGCTTTCAGACTACCAAGGAATTCCTCACCTTCCGCTATATATTGAAGATGGAAAACCATGTGGAGGATAAAAATATTTTCTTTAACATCCTGGGCTTTACCGCACCTGTGGGCGATCTATCCTCAAGCGGTACCGCGGGATATGAATACAGGCTCTATGATTACAAGCTCACCGAGTACTGCGTGACCATCGATAAAAAGGATTCCGATAAAACCAAATTTAAGATGGCAATTCAAAGATCAAAGTCAGAGCCGCTGAAACTTTCGCATCTATCCAAAAAAAGTTTTATAGAAATTATCTCAGATCATGATTCCTAAACTATTTCAACTGGGGCCGATACCTGTTTACAGCTACGGCTTAATGCTGGGCATTTGTTTCATCGTGGCAAGCTGGCTCTTGCAGCGCGAGTTCAAGCGCAAAAAGCTTGATGAAGGCGCAGCCGTTAACATAACATTCCTCGCGCTGGTGGGGGGAGTCATCGGTTCTAAACTCCTCTATGTCATCGAAGAATGGAAATCATTTTCCACCATGCCGGCATCGCAGATCTTTTCCACCGAAGGATTATTCTCGCCCGCGGGGCTAACGTTCTACGGGGGACTCATTCTCGCAACTGCGCTGATTTACATTTACACCCGTGTTAAGAAAGTACCGTTCCTCCGTGTATGCGATGCGGCAGCGCCATCGCTGGCGATAGGTTACGGCATAGCAAGGGTTGGCTGTCACCTCTCGGGTGATGGCGACTACGGCCTGCCCGTCTCGGAGTTCATGTCATGGGTACCGTGGGGCACCGATTATTCCAAAGGCACGCTCCCGCCATCAGTCGCGTTCCGTGGCAGCGATATTGCCGCCAAGTTTGGCGGCGTGGTGCCGGATAACACTCTATGCCACCCCACACCAATGTATGAGTTCATAATCGGCGGCCTCATCTTCTGGCTGCTGTGGAAAAAGCGCAGCGTATTTTTAGGTGATGGCAAACTCTTCGGGCTGTACTTAATGCTCTCAGGGGCATCAAGGCTATTGGTAGAGTTCATCCGCTTAAATCCGCGGTACATGCTCGGACTCTCAGAAGCGCAGCTCATTTCCGTTGTGCTGATTGGACTGGGTGCATTTTTGTATTACCGCAAGCCCACAACATTTATGGAAAAAGCCAAAGTCACCGGCAAACCCCAGAAGAAAAAAACTTTGTAACCCTGCTGTGCCTTACTCCACACGAGTGGAGGAACGGAACTCGTTTCAGGGTCTGCTGCCAAACCCGAAAATTATAGAGTAGGGGGACATCCCGCTGGTGCGGGACTGGCAAAAAAGCCAGGATGCTGAAACAAGTTCAGCATGACAAAAATCACGACGGTCCTAACCCCGCCATTCATGGCGGGGATCCAAGGAAACAACAAAAAAAGGGCTTCAGCCCTGACTTATAGAGTACATCGATAACCATTCAACAAATTTTAAACGTATATCTTCATGAAAGCCAAATTAAAGAAAATTATCATCCCCCCTCTCCTTGGGAGAGGGGTTGGGGGTGAGGTCATTTTACTGCTTTGTTTGCTGGCTTTTTCATGCACCAAAGATAACACCTTAACCGAAAAAAATAAAAACGAAAAACCCACCACCACCACCCAAACCAACCCCGACTCCGTTTACTCCATAATCATGGTGGGGGATATGATGCTGGGCACCAACTACCCCTCCGCGGCATCGCTGCCGCCCGGTGACGGGCGCGATATACTCAGCCAAGCCAAAGAATTCCTGGAGCTTGCCGATGTGACAATTGGCAACCTTGAAGGCACACTGCTCAACTCCGGCGGCACACCTAAGGTGTGCGCCAATCCCGATAATTGCGTGGCATTCCGCATGCCTGAGCATTACGCGGGCTACATAAAGGATGCCGGCTTCGACATGATGAACCTCGCCAATAATCACAGCGGTGATATGGGTGATATTGGCCGCACCTCAACACAGAACACGCTCAAGCAATACGGCATAAAATATGCCGGGCAAATAAGCGCGCCAACTGCCGTATTCATTAAGGATGGAATTAAATTCGGGTTTACCGGCTTTGCGCCCAATAACGGAACGCTAAGCATCAACGATCACAAAAAAGCCGCCAAAATTGTAAGTGAGCTGAGGAAAGAGTGTGATATCCTCATTGTGGCTTTCCATGGGGGAGCCGAGGGCAGCGGGGCTACACATGTAAACCGCAAACGCGAGTTTTACCTTGGCGAAGATAGAGGCAACTGCTACGAGTTTGCCCACGATATGATAGACGCGGGAGCGGATATTGTTTTCGGGCAGGGACCACATGTGCCGCGCGGTGTGGAGCTTTACAAAAATAAATTCATCGCGTATTCGCTGGGTAACTTTTGCACATACGGAAAGTTTGGCTTAAGCGGTAACCTGGGACTCGCTCCGATTTTAAAACTCTACATTACAAAAACCGGCGATTTCTCCCACGGCAGGATTTTTCCTTTTAAACAGATAAGGCGTGGTTTTCCGGTCTATGATGATGATTATGGTGCTGTAAATCTTATGAAAGCTATGACCCAAAACGATTTCCCCGATACCCCGCTGGATATCTCCCCGGATGGAAAGATTACGATAAAAAACATCACCCCCTGAAAGGCCGTAAGACACGTGGGAGTACGGCGAAGCCGGCCGAAGGTCTGGCTCCGACATGAGAGGGGGTCTGAACCAAGGCACTCACTTAACCGTTTACTTTATATTAACTTATTGGTAATTTAGTGGATTACAAAAACTCATATAGGTTATGAATAAAAAAGAACTTAGCGAAATTGATATTTGTGATCAATATTTAACACCTGCAATTAAAAAAGCTGGTTGGGATATGTACACACAAATTAGACGTGAAGTGACACTTACTCCCGGACCTATTATTGTACGTGGTGAAATGTCTGCCCGTAATAAGAAAAAGAAAAAGTTTGCTGATTACGTTCTTTCTATTGAACCCGGGACAAGAATTGCAGTTATAGAAGCCAAAGACAATAACCATACAGTTAGTCATGGATTACAGCAAGCTTTAGGATATGCTGAAATATTGGGAGTACCAAGTGCATTTAGTTCGAATGGTGATGCCTTTGCTTACTTTAATAGAGTAGCTGAAATAGGCGAAGATATTGAAACAGAATTCCCTCTTGAAAATTTTCCTACCCCTGCCGATCTTTGGGAAAAGTATAAAAAGTTTCACAATATAAAAGAAACAAATGAAAAACTTGTATTAGAACCATATTATTTAGATGGTTCAACTAAAAAGCCAAGATATTATCAGGAAGAAGCAATTAATCGTACAATTGAAGCAGTTGCTAGGGGACAGAAAAGAATCCTTTTGGTTATGGCAACTGGTACTGGCAAAACATATACAACATTTCAAATCATTTGGCGTTTATGGAAAGCAAAAGCTGCAAAAAGAATTTTGTTTTTGGTAGATAGAAATATTTTAGCGGATCAAACTTTGGTTAATGATTTTAAACCTTTTGGTTCGGTTATGACAAAAATCAAGAACCGGAAAATTGATCCTTCGTATGAAATACATTTAGGGTTATATCAAGCACTTACCGGACCAGACGAAGTAGACAAAATATTTAAAAGTGTATCACCTGATTTTTTTGACCTTATTATTGTTGATGAGTGCCACAGGGGTAGTGCAGCCGAAGACTCTTCGTGGCGCGAAATATTGGATTACTACAAAAACGCCATTCAAATAGGAATGACTGCAACTCCAAAAGAAACTGAATACGTTTCTAATCTAACATATTTCAATGACCCTGTTTATACATACAGTTTAAAGCAAGGTATTCAAGATGGTTTTCTTGCGCCTTACAAAGTGGTTAGAATTGATATTGATAAAGATGTTGATGGCTGGACACCTCCACCGGGTATGACTGATGATTTAGGCGCAGAGATAGAAAATCGCACCTACAATCAATCAGATATGGATAGGATATTGATACTAAATCAGAGGACAAAATTAGTAGCAAAAAGAGTAATGCAGTTTTTGAATGCTACTGACCCCTTTTCAAAAACAATTATTTTTTGCGAAGATATTGAACATGCTGAACGGATGCGTAAAGCAATTGTAAATGCAGCAGGTAAATTAGCTACAGATAATCCAAAATATGTTATGCGGATAACCGGCGATAGTGTTGAAGGAAAAGCTGAGCTTGATAATTTTATTGATCCTGAAAGCAGGTATCCTGTAATCGCTACAACTTCTGACCTAATGACTACAGGAGTTGATGCCAAAACATGTAAATTGATAGTTATAGATAAAACAATAAAATCTATGACCATTTTCAAGCAAATTATTGGAAGAGGAACACGAATTGACGAAGACTTTAATAAGTTTTTCTTTACGATAATGGATTTTAAAAAGGCGACTGAACACTTCAAAGATCCTGAATTTGATGGTGACCCTGTAGTCATTTATGAACCGCAACCTGATGATGACCCTGTACCTCCGGACCCGGAAGGAGAAGATGCTGATGACACTGAGGATAACGGCGATGATGAAGGAACAGGCAGAATAAAAATTATGGTTAGCGGTGTACCCGCCAAAATTAAATACGAAAGAATTGAATATCTAGGTGAAGATGGTCAATTAACAACAGAATCTTACAAAGATTTTACAAAGAAAAAAATTAAAGAAGAATTCGCCTCTCTTGATGATTTCCTGCGTAATTGGGATGATGCAAGCAAAAAACAGGCAATTATTCAACTGCTTGAAGAGCATGGCGTAATATTGGAAAACCTAGCCGAAATTGTAGGCAAAGAATATGGCGACTTTGACTTAATTTGCCATGTTGCATTTGGTCAGCCGCCTTTAACCAGAAAAGAACGTGCATTGAATGTAAAGAAAAGGGATTACTTTACTAAATATGGCAGACAGGCAAAAGAAGTTCTTAACAGTTTACTTGAAATGTATGCTGATAAAGGTGTACAAAGTATTGAAAACGCAAAGGTACTTAAATTAAAGCCTTTTAGCGATATTGGCACCCCTTTGGAAATTATAAATGATGTTTTCAAGGGTAAAGTTAACTATGAAAACGCAATAAGAGAATTAGAAAACGAATTATTTAGAGAAAGATTATCAGCATGAGTAATGTTTCAGGTATAATAAAATCCATTCAGGATATAATGCGTAAGGATGTTGGCGTTGATGGTGACGCGCAGCGCATCAGCCAAATGGTTTGGCTTTTCTTCTTAAAGATTGTAGATGACAGAGAGTATGAACTGGAATTGACTGAAGATAATTATAAATCACCGTTACCCGAGCATCTGCGCTGGCGAAACTGGGCAAAAGATCCCGAAGGCATGACGGGCGAAGGTTTACTTGATTTTGTAAATCTTCAGTTGTTTCCTTCTTTAAAAACCAAATTGAGAATAGATGGTGAGGATGGAAATAGAGCACTAGTCATAAAAAATGTATTTGAAGATGCATACAATTACATGAAATCTGGTACATTATTGCGACAGGTAATTAATAAAATTTGTGAAATTAATTTCAATGCTTCTGCTGACCGTCACACTTTTGGAAATATATATGAGCAAATACTCAAAGATTTACAAAGTGCTGGTAATGCAGGTGAGTTTTATACACCTCGTGCGGTAACTACTTTCATTGTAAACAGAGTTGCTCCAAAATTAGAAGAAACAGTTCTTGACCCAGCTTGCGGAACTGGCGGTTTTCTCACAAATGTAATTGAATATAAAAGGCAACATTTTGTAAAGTCACCCGCAGATGAAGAGATTTTAGTTAACTCAATACGTGGTGTGGAAAAGAAATCGTTGCCGCATATGCTCTGCACCACTAATATGATATTGCATGGCATTGATGTCCCTATAAATATTAAGCACGATAATACGCTAGCCCGGCCATACCGAGATTATACAAGTAGCGACAGAGTGAATGTAATTGTAACCAATCCGCCTTTTGGCGGTATGGAAGAAGATGGTATTGAAAATAATTTCCCTGCTACTTTTAGAACTCGTAGTACCGCGGAATTATTTCTAACCTTAATTATTCATATTCTAAAAAATGAAGGGCGCGCGGCAGTTGTATTGCCTGATGGCTTTTTGTTTGGCGAGGGAATTCAAACACGTATAAAGGAAAAACTCTTTGCAGAATGTAATCTGCATACCATAGTCCGATTACCAAATGGAGTTTTTAATCCTTATACAGGGATTAAAACAAATATCTTATTCTTCACCAAAGGAAAACCTACTGAACATGTTTGGTATTATGAACATCCTTATCCGGAGGGTGTTGTAAACTATAATAAAACCAAACCCATGCGTTTTGAAGAGTTTCAAAACGAAATAGAATGGTGGGGTAATGAAGAAGATGATTTTAGAGCAAGAGTAGAAACAGAACAGGCCTGGAAAGTATCAGCGATAAATATTATTGAACGTAACTATAATCTTGATATCAAGAATCCTCATGTAGGCGAACAAATAACTCATGACCCGGAGGTATTGCTTTCCTTCTATAACAAAGAACAAAAGGAAATCTCCGTCTTAAGGAATCAGCTAAAAGCTGTTTTGGCAGAAGCCTTAAATAAAGGCGGCAAATAAGATGAGTAATCCGATTATAAGTGGTTTTGATGTTTGGGTACATGCTTTAGGCTTAAAAGCTAAAGGTCGGGTTGATAATATTGAAAATATAAGTTTAGAAGGCATTGCAAGCTTACGCAAACTAATACTAGACTTAGCTATACAAGGCAAATTGACAACACAGGATTCAAAAGATGAGCCAGCAACTAAATTATTAGAGAGAATTACCAAAGAAAAAAATAAATTGATTCCGAGTGGAAAACAAGTTACAGAATCAATAATTGCTTCAAATGAAAAACCATTTCAATTACCAAATGGATGGACATGGTCAAGGCTTGTGAGTTTAGGTACTACGCAGACAGGTTCAACACCTAAAACAACTATTCTGGAGTATTTCGATGGAGGAGAAATACCGTTTATTGGCCCTGGCCAGATAAATAAGAATGGTAGTATTCAGGAGACAGATAAGTTTTTAACAGAACTAAGCAGTAAATTTAGTTCGTCGGCTGAAAATGGTGATATTGTAATGGTTTGTATTGGTGGTTCAATCGGTAAATGTGCAATCGTAAAATCTAAAATTACATTTAATCAACAACTAAACTCTATTAGGCCTTTGCTAGTAAAGTCAACCTATTTATATTTAGCTTTGAATTCAAATCTATTTCAAAATTTAATATTAGAAAAGTCAACAGGTTCAGCGACTCCAATAATTAACAGATCCAAATGGGAATGCATTGCGGTTCCTTTACCACCAATTGAAGAGCAGTCACGCATAGTAGCCAAAGTTGATGAGCTTATGAATTTGTGCGATAAACTCGAAAAGGAACAATTCTCTAACTTAAAAACTCATCAAGTATTAGTTAAAACTTTACTTGAAACTTTAACTCAAGCTGCAGATGCCAATGAATTACAATCTGCATGGGTGCGCATGTCAACACATTTTGATGTTTTGTTTTGCACAGAAGACAGTATTGAACAACTCAAACAAACTATACTTCAACTGGCAGTGATGGGAAAGTTAGTTAAACAAGAGCCGAACGATGAACCGGCAGGTGAATTGTTGAAAAAAATCAATATTGAGAAACTACATCTGAATGATAAAGGTATAATAAAGGATGAAAAAAAACTCCCTCCAATAGAATCTAAGGAAATACCATTTTCTATACCTACAAGTTGGAGCTGGTGTAGAATAGCAGATATCTCGATATTAATAAATGGTGACCGAGGTAAAAACTATCCGTCAAAAGAACATTATGTTGAGTCTGGAATTCCATTTATAACTGCCGCGAATCTAGGAGAAAGATTTCTCAAATACGATTCGCTAAACTACATAACAGAAGATAGATATTCCCTATTACGAAGTGGACAAATTGAAGCAAATGATATTCTATATTGCCTTCGAGGTTCTCTTGGTAAATGTGCTATAGTTGATAGAATAGATAAAGGTGCAATTGCTTCATCTCTTTGTATTGTTAGGCCATTCTCTGGAATCAGCTATAACTTCTTATTAAATTACTTTTTAAGTCCTTTAGGAAATGATTTGGTCCGAAAACATGACAATGGTACAGCCCAACCTAATTTATCGGCAACTGATGTAAAAACATTCATCATTCCACTTCCACCTATTGCTGAACAAAACCGTATTGTTGCAAGAGTAGAAGAACTCTTTACATTGTGTGATTCTTTAAAAGAAAAGCTTCAAACATCACAAGATTTTAAAGTCTTACTTTCTAAAACTATAGTTAAACAAGCTGTTCAATGCGTGTTCTAGATTCCATATATAAAGATGCTGTTGTAGAAACTATGGTCAAACCAGTAAAGAAAATCTGGTGTAATGAAGACCAACATCACCTATTTGAGAATTATGCTGATTTTAATGAATGGATAGATGGTGAAGTAGGAACTGATGTAAGAAAGAAATAGGGAATTGATGATTTAACACAACCATGTAAAGCACTTTATGCCAGCGACCTGGAAGCTTATAATCAGGAATTTGAAGTTTTCCGTAAAGAAAGAAAATGTCAGGTTTTGTGTGCCGATTATATCAAAGAACATTTTACAGATGACCATTGGTTTCAGCGTAACGAAGAAAGATTTGAACAACTTGAAAAATGTATAATTGAAAGAAATGTTGTGCCCTTTGTAGGTGCCGGTATATCTGTTGAAGGAGGTTTTCCCACATGGAAAGAACATTTGAAACAACAAGGCAGGACTTCAGGGCTAGGCGCAACACATATTGATTCATTGCTGAATAGTGGCCAGTATGAAGAAGTAATTGAAGAAATAGAAAAGAAGGGCTATCGGGATGCATTTATTCAGGAAATTAAGGATGTATTTTCTAAAACGGGAAAACTCACTGAGACAATTTTAAGACTAGCTGAATTATTTACAGATACAATTATTACAACTAATTATGATCATTTAATTGAACAAGCTTATGATACAGGTGTTGAAAACAATATTCAATTAATCGATATTGCAAATATTTCTGATTTGCCTGATCAAAATAAAACAACAGTAGTAAAACTGCATGGAGATATTAGAATTCCGGCACAGTGTATTTTGGGTAAAAACCAATATGATGATGCTTATGGTAAAGGTACTTTAGATTTAACAAAGCCTATTCCAAAATTACTTTCATTTCATTACCGCACCAGTAATTTATTGTTTATAGGTTGCAGTTTAAATCATGATAGAACAATGCAGGTATTTCAGGCTATAAAAAAGGAAATTGGTGATGTTGATAGACCACCGCACTTTTCTTTGGAATCGGCTCCAGATACTGAAGAAGAATTATCAAAACGAAATGCTTATCTTCTTAGTTTTGGGATAACACCTATTTGGTTTCCAAAAGGCAGTTATGATTATATTGAACAGATTCTTCGTTTGGCAATAAATGAGTTAAGATATAGGGGGTATGAGCCGGGTGGAAAGAGAAAATAAACCTTACAAATTACAGTTTTTTCAATGCATGGATTGCCATTTCTCTTAACTTTATACTATTCTCTAAAATTTTAATATAATCCTCTGCTGTTTCGTTTGGTTCACTACTAACGTAAACCATATCTTTCGGCATATTTTTTACTTCCTCAATTTTTTCATTAAATTGTTCTATTTCTTTCTCGAGACCTAGAATTACTTTCATTTTATCTATTTGCATATTACAAATATAGTTAAATTCATGAAATTAGTGTAGTCGTTAGTATTAGGCAGTTAATGTGATATTAAGAAAGATTTTATAGCCTTCAAACTTGTTCATTTCAACCTACGGATTCTAAACCCACCCCCACCACAAAATTGCTGCATTCTAATGTAAATTTATTTTATTCCTGCACTTCAATATCATTCCGCGGGCAGCCGGACTGAAAAAGAGCCAGTCATACCTGTATGCGTTTGGGTCCAGCTCCGCGTCGGGTGAGTCATACCTGCCAATAACCACAAACGGTTCTTTATCAGCGGTATTTACCACCAACTGAAATTTTTCAGGGAATACATCTTCCAGGTTGGTTTCATTCAGTATCCGTGTAAACACCGGATCATTTTTTTACTTCAGCGTAAACCCTGAAGTAAACCGGTTCCTGCCCATAAACCGAGCCCGCCGATATTAGTAAGATAAATAAATATTTCATTTTCATTTCTCCTTTTATACCAAAATAGCCGTAAAAGGGGTTACATGGGTATCATCCGGTGATATTTTTTTTGGGGGAGAGCCCTGAAAGGGCGCAATACATCAGCGATGGGCAAAGCCCATCGAATTATGAAAGCAAGATAAAAACAAGCTCTGGAAGCCTATGGACTGGCTCTGACAGTGGCGAAATCAAAATTAGTTATTTTATAAACTTTGATCTGTAACGGAATATTCCGCCCTTTCAGGGCTTTTCATTCATGGGTTATTCTAACCCCCGCCCTAAAGGGCGGGGCTACTCAAAAATGGTAATATTTTCTTGATTCTTTGTGCACCTTTGAGCCTTAGAGCCTTGGCTACGACTTGCGTTTTTTGTAAGTTGGTAGTCTTTTGCCACGCCTTACTGAGCGCAAGCGAAGGAAGGTTTTGATTTTTTCCCCTGTTTTAAGCAGCTCTTTGGCTTGCAGGCACTGCTTCGCAGAATGTGACTTACTGATTGACTTGACAATGCCATTAGCATATATTATATTACAAGTAGTATGCAGAAGGCATATTTATTTCAAATTTATCCTTTATTTTATATGTCCATAATAACCGCATTAAAATTAATTTTCCTTTTCTTTGTTGTTTTTCACAGGGTGATCAGTTTTCTCAACATGAATAATCATCATGAGAATTTTGGAGGTGCTGTTTACGGGTTGTTTTGGGGGTTTTCTCATCATGATTCTCACGGAGCAAGCGTATTCTCACCATCAATTATTCATATTGAGAATGGATTCATCGTGAGAATATTGCGATTATAGCGCGTAACGGACATTCGCAAGATGAATCCCCCGCAAAATAAAAAATCGTATTCATCGTGAGAATCATAATGAGAATGAGGGAGGGGGAGGGCCCCGAAGGGAGAGATCGAAGTACTGGGAGTGAGGGGAATGACTTTCAAATCGACCCCTCCCGCCACGCATTTGGCGTGGCTGCCCTCCCTTAGAAACAAGGCCTTCGGCCCAAAGGAGAGGGCTGGAAGCCACGAAGTGCCGAAGGACTGGCTCTGACAGTGGCGAAATCTATGTTACCACTATAGGTTAATCCAATCAGGGCTAAAGCCCATTCATTTTTTTTCTCTGATCCCCGCCCTGAAGGGCGGGGCTACACAAAAAACACTATTTGATAGGTAACCAGATTCTACGGAATCACAATATTTAAAAAATTCGTGAAATTCGTGGTTAAAGCTTTTATTTATCCTGCTTTTCAAGCCTTGAAAGTGTTGAAATTTTTCATTATTTTAGCGTTTTATTAAAAGTAAATTTTTATAAACAAGCCGCCGCTATCGCGGCCTCCCATAGGGATAAACCCACAGGGTAAACCCCAAAGGGGTAAACAGGAGTAGTTGTGAAAAGAACGTTTCAGCCAAGCAATACAAAAAGGAAAAACAAGCACGGTTTCAGGGAAAGAATGGCTACCAAGAACGGCAGAGCTGTTTTAGCCAGCCGCAGAGCTAAAGGCAGAAAAAAGCTCACAGTCAGCGATGAAAAGAAGTTTACACGCTAACTTGAACCTGTAAGGTAATTTAAGTTTAATCCAAAAATTAACTTAAAACATTGAACTTTGAGTAAGGTATTTACATTAGGACGCGGGGAGATCATCAGGGGATTCGGTGTATTCGAAGAAATACTTTCCGCATCAGCAAAACTTGAAACCAAATACGTTAACGCATTTTTAGATTTTTCGGGTCCAAAGACCGGCTTTCCAGTTAAAGTCGGTTTTTTGTTATCAAAAAAAAAATTAAAAAATCCACTGAGCGTAACCGCCTGAGGCGGCTGTTAAAGGAATCATACAGGCTCAATAAGTTAACATTACTCAATGCCGCGCGGGATAAAGAGCTTTACCTCAGAATTCTGTTTACTCTTTCAAACTCAGCATACAAAAGCCACACAGAACTTAGCTTCGCTGAAATTTCATCGGGAATGCCAGAGCTTCTCGGGAAAATTTCTGAAAGAATAAAATAATTTGTCAAACGTCTTAACCGGTACATAACATCAATAATCCACTGAAATATCTGAACCCCAAATACCTGCTGATCTTACTTGTAAAGTTATACAAGTATTTTATATCACCGCTGTTTCCGCCATCATGCAGGCACTATCCAACGTGCTCAACCTATGCCGTGGAAGCGCTTGAAAAGCACGGGTTCTTCAAAGGATTCTGGCTTGCTTCGGTAAGGATACTTAAATGCAATCCCTTCTTCTCAGGAGGATATGACCCTGTTCCCGAAAAAAAATTAAAAGTGAATTAAATAAACAATGGATAGAAATTCGATAATTGGTTTTGTTTTAATAGGCGTCATCCTGATAGGCTGGCTGTATTTCCAGAATAAGAACACCCCGCCTGTTAATAAAGATGAACAGAAAACAGAACAGCAGGTCAACCAGGATAGCTTAAAGAAAGTTCAGGATGAGCAGCAGAAAAAGCAGCAGCAGGTGCTGCAGGATACGGTGAAGAAGAATGTCACAGGCGATACATCAAAAGTAACACAACCCGTTTCCGAAAAATACGGCGCATTGTTTGGCAAGTTTGAAAAGGGCGAAGACAAAGTAATCATTATTGAAACCGATAAATATCACGCTGAGTTTTCTACCAAAGGCGGCTCGCTGATAAAGTATGAAGTTAAGGGATTCAAAACATGGGATGGTTTCCCTGTGCAGTTGCTTTACCTTGATAAAGGGGGAGAGCTTAATGTTCTGTTCAACTCTACAGAGGGCAAACTGATAAATACGAAGGACCTTTATTTTAATTCCAATTACAAAGCATGGGAAAGGAAAACTGTTTCCGGTAATGAAGAGTTTAAGATAGTTTTCGAAATGCCCGTTGATACAAACGGCGCAAAAATTACAAAGACCTTTACATTCAAAAACGATACATACATGTTCGGTGTTGAAATTGGTCTGGAAAACTCAGGCAAGTATATTTCCAATTATGAATACCAGCTTGCCTGGGAGAACTCGCTTAAGCTTACCGAGTACCGCAGTGATGGCGAGGGTGGTCACGCGCAGGCATTCGCCGAAATGGGTGATGAGCTTGAAGTACTTGATGTTACCAAAAAGGATGAGCCGCTGAAGTCAGACCTGAACGGTCAGACAAACTGGGTAAGTTCAAGGATAAAGTACTTCACAGTGTTCCTTATCCCCGATGGCAAGAAGGCTGATGGCAGTTATATCACCGGAACATATTCAGATCTGCCAAATAACGGGCATGAAAAAAATTATTCAATAGCCCTTAAGATGGCTATTAAGAATGATAAGTCTGAAAGGAATAAGTTTAATGTTTACCTGGGTCCGGTTGATTACGAGATTCTTAAGGGTTACGATATGAACCTGCAGTCAACAATGCGGTTCTCACTGGATTTCCTTGTAAGACCAATAGCGCAGTATGCTATACTGCCGTTCTTCTTATTCCTGCATAAGTTCATTTCGAATTGGGGAATCGTGATTATCATTTTCTCGATTGTGATGAAGGTAGTGCTTACACCGTTCACGCGCTACCAGATGAAATCCATGAAGAAGATGGGTGAGCTTCAGCCTAAGATGAACGCGCTGAAAGAGAAGTATAAAGATGACCCGCAGAAACAGCAGCAAATGCTGATGAAGATGTATAAGGAAGAGAAGATAAATCCCGCAGGCGGATGCCTGCCAATGCTGCTGCAGCTTCCTATACTCTATGCGCTCTTCGGTGTATTCAGCAGCACCATTGAGCTTCGCCAGGCATACTTTGGCCTGTGGATTCACGACCTTGCAGTACCTGATGTAATTCTGCAGTTACCGTTCAAAATACCACTCTTCGGAGTTGATTACTTATCAGGTCTTGCATTGCTAATGGGCGCAACAATGTTCGTTCAGCAGAAGATGACCGTGAAGGATCCCAAGCAGATGGCTATGGTTTATATCATGCCAATCATGTTAACGTTCCTGTTCACAACGCTTCCGGCAGGATTGAACCTGTATTACTTCATGTTCAACTTACTTTCCATTATTGAGCAGTATTTCGTTCAGAAGAAGGGAAAGAAAGAAGGCGAAGAGGGAGCAGTTATAGTAAAGCAGGAACAAGTATTGAAGAACAAGGGTAAGAAGTAGTTTTATAAATTTGAATTAAAACAAAGGTGAGCTAAAAACTCACCTTTGATCTTATATAAACCTTTTCAAAATTTATTTAGAAAGTAATGGTAAGTATTCAATCCACGGACCGGTTTCCTCACGGTACTGCTTTGCGAGTACCCGTGATATCTGCGCCAGATGGTTCATGTCATGTACAGTCCATGTTGCCAGAAGCTGCCTTAGGGTTACTTCGCCAAATGCCGGGTGGATGCCCGTCATGTTAAGTTTATCATCGGTTAACAGGAGGCTCTTTACATGTTCAATGTTCTTTTCACGCAGCTTGCGGAATTCCGCAAGCAGGACATGTATAGTTTTCCCTTTGCTTTCGGTAAACTGGGCAAAGCGGTCAAACTTGCTGAAGCGTTTATCATCGCCAAACAGGATGATGTTGGTTCTTTCCATCCAGTCGCTTCGCTCCCCGTGCACTAAGTGCCCGGCGATATCGTACGGGCTCCATGTATCGGGTCCCTCATTTGAGTGCAGCCACTCATCGCTTAAGTTACTCAGCAGTGCTTCCAGCACTGCGGGCGTGCTGGCTAATATCTCAATTGATCTGTATAGATCGAATTTCATAATAAATTATAATTATGTTTTGATGGAAGGGGAGTGTACAATTAAAAAATTAGTGGAGATGCCGGGAGTCGAACCCGGGTCCGAAAACGAGACCATCAAGACGTCTACATTCATATTCAGCGTTTGGAATTCAGCCCTGTACTGCATCGCTGAAATAGCGGCACATAGCCTACACTTGAAGTTATCTCGCCGCTCGGCTCAAGTACACCTTACGGCCAGCTCAAAAGTTTGGCGCCTTTTACCATCCAAATGAGCGGTGGAAGCGGTAAAAGACGAGCGGCTTATTTATTAAGCAGCTAAAGCGTAATTATAGTTGTCGTTTATTTTGACTTTTCAGCCTTTTTAACGTGCTTGCTGAGAACACGGAATGCTGTCTTGAACATCTGCATTCCCGTCGAAACCAAATTCATCCCCATTAAAAGAACAATGTATTTAGAAGCTTACAAAAATATAACAAATACAGGTGTTAAACAATTCCATAAAGAAGAAAGGGCTATTTAGTGAGATCAAGCTCCATAAACAGTGTGTGGGGGTTCGGATTGTGATAATATGGCTCAGTTTCAACAAATCCGTGTTTAGTGTAAATTTCAACCGCCTTCGGCATCTTTTCCTTGATGGTATCAAGGCGCATTATCTTGTATCCAATATTCCTGGCATCACTGATTATCTTAGTTACCAAAGTATTGCCGATACCTTTACCCCGCAATTCTTCTTTCAGGAAGAGCCGTTTCATTTCGCAAACGTCGTTTTCAATCTTGCGAAGAGCAATGCAGCCGGAATATTTGCCATCAAACTTCACAATGTATAGTCTGCCATCCGGCGGAGCGTATTTGCCGGGGAGGGTGTTTACTTCTTCTTCAAATCCCTGGAAACACAGGGATACGTTGAGCCATTTCTCGTATTCTCTGAAAAGTGTTTTCGTCTCATTTATTAATTCGGGAGTATTTGCTTCAAGTATTTCGCAGCCCATGTGACATATTGTTATTTCCTTTATATTACTTTCAAATTTAGTTAACTTTGCTGAATTATGAAAATCTCAAAACAATACCACTGGGAAATGGGTCACCGTTTGCCGTTTCACAAGGGTTTATGCAAAAATGTCCACGGTCATTCATACCGCATGAATGTTGAAATTACGGGCGGACTGGATAAGAACGGTATGGTCATTGATTTTTTTGACCTTAATAAGATTGTTAAGCCGATTATTGAAAAATATGACCATGCATTCCTATGTTGGAAGGGTGATAAAAAAGTATTGAATTTCCTTACCAAAAACAAAATGAAAAAAGTTGTAGTTGATTACCACTCTACAGTTGAAAATATCTGCGCTGATTTTACTGATAAGCTAACAGATGAATTGCTCGATATCAAAGGTCATAAATTCGAAGAACTGACAGTGAAGATATACGAGAGTCCGAATAGCTATGCAGAAAAATCAAGGTTACTGGCGAAGGGAATGCTGCTGTAAATGGATTCCGAAGTACTTAAAATAAACGAAATCTTTTATTCAATCCAGGGTGAATCAACCAAGGCTGGATTGCCATGTGTATTTGTGCGCCTTACGTATTGTAACATACGCTGTGTGTATTGCGATACTGAGTATGCATTCTACGAAGGAGTTGACAGGACAATTGACGATATTGTTGATGAAGTGAAATCTTTTGGATGTAAGCTGGTAGAGATTACCGGCGGAGAACCTTTGGTTCAGGAAAATGTTCATATACTTATGAAGAGACTTTGCGATTTGGGTCATGAAGTTTTGATCGAAACAGGAGGCTCTTTACCCATTGAAAATATCGATAAGCGTGTTAAGATAATTATGGATTTAAAGACACCCTACAGCAAAATGGAAAAGAAAAACAGGTATGAAAATATTCAGTATTTAAAACCCACAGACGAAGTAAAATTTGTTATTGGCAGCAGAGAAGATTATGATTGGGTGAAAGAAATTCTTGTTAAATACGATATTGCAAAGAGGGTTGAACAGGTATTGCTTTCACCTGTTTTTGATAAAGTTGATAATATTGAATTAGCCGAGTGGATATTGAAAGATAAACTTAATGTCCGCTTTCAGCTTCAGATGCATAAATATATCTGGCATCCTGAAACAAGGGGAGTGTAAAAGTTGAGCTTTGATAAAGCAATAATCCTGGTAAGTGGCGGTATGGATTCACTTGTGACAGCGGCAATCGCCTCACGAGAATATGAATTGGCTTTTCTCCATATCAATTATGGACAAAGGACAGAAAAAAGAGAACTGAAATCATTTAATGATATAGCTGATCACTATAATGTGGCTGAAAGACTTATGGTGAATATAGATTACCTTGCAAAGATTGGAGGTTCATCATTAACAGATAAGTCAATTGAAGTATCCAAGGCAAATATTCACAATCAAGAAGTGCCGACATCTTATGTACCGTTCAGGAATGCAAATATTCTTGCAATTGCGGTAAGCTGGGCTGAGGTGATTGGAGCGAAAAAGATATTTATTGGTGCAGTTGAAGAAGATTCTAGCGGATATCCTGATTGCAGGGAAGTTTTTTATGACGCATTTAACAAAATGATCTCTTTGGGAACAAAACCGGATACTAATATTAAGATCGAATCTCCGATCATTCACATGAAAAAGTATGAAATAATAATGAAAGGCGCATTACTTAATGCTCCTTTCAGGCTATCATGGTCTTGTTATCAGAATGAGGAAAAAGCTTGCGGTGAGTGCGACTCATGCGCCTTGAGACTTAAGGGATTTCAGGAAGCAGGATTGGTAGATCCAATAGATTATGTAATACGACCTCTTTATAAGAATTAATGATCAGCTATAAGAAACCAAGGAAATAATAAATTAAACAAATTGTAATGGAAAAATTAAATTCAATGAAACCTGTTTTCAGAGTCATGCTGGTTCTTCTCATGTCAACATTCATGATCTCCGGCTGCGGTAAAAAGGAAGACTCAACTTCGAAATCTGATGATAATAAATCAGATAGCAAAGAAACTACAGATAAGACATCATTTTCTAAAGATAAACCGTTTATGGTTGAATTTGAAGTGACCGGAAAGGAAAAAGGCAACGGCACTGTAAGTGCAATTTACGACGGAAAGAAGTGCCGTTCAACCAGTACGTTTGATGCGGACGGAAAGAAGTTTTCAGCTACAGCATATTTTGACGGTGGCGATATAGTTTACACAGTAAGTGATATTGCGGGCGTTAAGATGGGTATGAAATTTGATAAGAAGAAATTCAGTGATACAAAGGATAATGTTGATGTAAATTCCTTCCGTGATTATATTGATCAGATGGAAAAGATCGGTGAAGAAGAAATCATAGGCTATAAGTGCGAAATTTATAAACACAAAGAAAAGAATTTTACAGTGAGTCTATATGAAAAAACTGTACCTTTAAGAATGGGATCTGCTGACGGAAAAACTTACATGAAGGCCACCAAATTTGAGAAAGATGTTAAAGTGACAGATGATATGTTTAAAGCTCCGCAAGATGTGAAGTATATGGATATGACAAATATGCTAGAGGATATGAAAAATATGAAAGATGGCGGGAAGAACCTTCAGGACCTGAAAGATAAGACAAAAGAGATGGAAGAGATAATGAAAAACTATAAGAAATAAAATTAAATTTCATGTGTCTACAAAAAAGCCGTGAAAACGGCTTTTTTGTTTACCGGAAATTTGTAAAATGGATTTTCTTAACAAATAATTTATGATATATTGTCAACTATTATTAACTACGATGATTCTGAAGATCAAATCATATTTAAAAATATCTAAATTTAATTCAAAAAATTTATGAATATAAAACTCATTGCAGCCTCATCCCTCGTACTTATGCTTCTTCTGTCACAAATGATTGTCTTTTCGCAGGTGAATTCCGGAGGTCTTCCGTTGAGTTCACTGACAGATCTTGGAAAAAAATTCGAGACTAAAACTTTGCCGGGTTTTGATGTTGAAGGTATGATTAATGAAGACAGAATAAATTCAGCTTATACTGATGTACCCTACAGGTACGGTAAAGTTTTTGAAGTTGATTACGACTTAACTAATTCAGGCAGCTGGTATATACTTCCCGATGGCAGCAGGGTTTGGAGACTGGCTATTAGATCTGAAAATGCAGCATCAATTAACCTGTTCTACAAGGAGTTTTATATGCCCAAGGGCGCACTTTTTTATCTTTATAATGAAGATAAAAGCGAGCTTCTTGGTGCCTTTTCTGATTTAAATAATACTGCTGACAAATATTTTTCAACAGCTCCCACCAGGGGAGAAACAACAATATTGGAATACTATGAGCCCCAATACTCAAAAAGCAAAGGGGTAATCAGGATCTCGCAGGTTGTTCATGCATATAAGGATATTTACGGTTTGCTGAGCCCAGCCGAACTTTCATGTAACATAAATATTAATTGTCCAATCGGCGCACCCTGGGTTGAGCAAAAAAGGTCAGTTACCAGGATAACATTCATTCAGGGCGGCAGCGGCTACCTGTGTACAGGTTCACTGATCAATAATACGACACAGGATAGGAGTTTGCTTTACTTAACGGCAGAACATTGCGCTCCTGATAATCACTCAAGTATGGTTTTCTTCTTTAATTATGAAAATCCTACTTGCTATGGATCTGCCGGTTCATTATCACAGACTATTTCAGGGGCAACATTAAAGGCATCTAATTATGCAACTGATTTCAGGCTGGTTTTACTGAACGGAACTTTGCCTGCTTCTTTCAATGGATATTTTAACGGGTGGGATAGGAGCGGCAATCAGCCGACAAATGAAGTTGCGATCCATCACCCTGGCGGAGCCAACAAAAAAATATCAATTGATAATAACCCCGCTACAAACTCCAATGGTTTTGGAGGAAGACTGGTAAATGGTTTTTGGCAAGTTGTATGGGATTTTGGCATGACAGAAGGCGGTTCATCCGGTTGCCCGCTGTATGACCAGAACAAAAGAGTAGTAGGACAAAACCTGGGTGGTGTTACATCGCAGTGTGAAAATCCACAGGCTGTAACGAAAGTATTCGGTAAGTTCTCGCAATCATGGGGTTATGGGGGTTCTGCGGGAAACCAGCTGAAAGACTGGCTTGACCCGACAAATTCAAATGTCATAACTCTTGATGGCATTCCTGCTTTAACCGGAGTTGCCCCGGTATCAAACTTTACATCTGATACTTCAAATTTGCCATTGGGCGGAGGCAGCATTAATTTCTTTGATCTTTCAATGAACGTGCCTACTTCATGGAGCTGGAGTTTCCCCGGGGGTACACCGTCAACCTCCAATGTAAAGAATCCGGCCAATATAAGTTATACTCAGACCGGAGCTTACACAGTTAGCCTTACTGCGACTAATCAGTATGGTTCAAATACTTATACTTTGCTGAATTATATCAAAGTAGCAGGATTGCCTTTAAATGCTTTTACGCTTATTTCACCGCCTACAAATACAACAATAATGGTTTCCGCGCAAGATCCTTCAACAACAGATTTTGTTTGGGGTAAATCCGCACCCGGAAGTTCAATAAAGTATATGTATAAGATCAAGAAACTTGGAGCCGGCGCTGAATACACTTATACCAGCAATAATGGAGGTCTTGATACAATAATATCTGTCAGGAAGAGTTTTCTGGATAGCTTAGGCACAATATTTGGCTACACCGGCGATTCAGTCAGGTGTTCCTGGAGGGCGGCTTCAACAAACGGAGTAGATACAATATTATCATCCGGTTCAAACCTGTTAACCATAAGAAGATCTACAATTGGCATAACACAAATAAGCAGCAGCATTCCGGCTTCATTTATGTTATATAATAACTATCCAAACCCGTTCAATCCCTCTACGATCATTAATTTTGATGTACCTCAAAAGAGCAGTTTAAGGATCAAGATCTATAATGCTCTGGGTGAAGTTGTTTATGTGCTTGCTGATAGAAATTTTGAAGCCGGAAAGTACAGCGTTGATTTTGACGGTTCAAACCTGGCTTCAGGTATTTATTTTTACTCACTCGAAGGAGAGAATCTGATGCAGGTTAAAAGAATGGTACTTGTAAAATAGTCATTTAAGGATGTATAAAACAGCAGAAGGAACAGTATATCTGTTCCTTTTGCATTTCTGTCTCTTATTGTGTATATATTTGGAGATTGAAAATTTATCAAAAAATCGTTATTTTTGTAAATATTAGCAAAATTTGCATACTTAAGAGGAAGGTAAAACAATGAAGATAGCGGTTTGTGTTTCGCAGGTTCCTGATACAACCACAAAGGTGAAGATCGGTCCTGACGGAAAGACTATTGACCCTGCAGGTGTAACGTACATTATTAACCCATATGATGAATTTGCGGTTGAAGCTGCATTACAACTGAAAGAAAAGAACGGCGGAGAGACGGTTGTTATATCAGTAGGTAAAGAAAGTAATAAAGAAGCGATCAAGAAGGCTTACGCTATGGGGATCGAAAAGGGCATCCTGGTTAAAACAGATGCTGAAATGGATTCATACACCGTTGCCCGAAATCTTGCTGATGTACTGAAGGAAATGAACGCTGATGTAGTTCTGTTCGGAAAGCAATCAATTGATTATGATGATATGCAGGTAGGAAATATCACAGCAGAAATGCTAGGCATTCCATCCATCAGTGTTGTTGTTTCCTTATCTATTGAAGGTAACAAAGTTACGTGTGAACGCGAAATTGAAGGCGGCAAGGAAATAGTAGAAGCAACATTACCTGTCGCATTAAGCGCTCAGCGCGGACTTAACAATCCGAGATACCCAAATCTTAAAGGCATTATGGCTGCCAAATCAAGAGCAATTGAAGAAAGACAGCCTACTTACACTGAAAATAAGACTGAAATTACCGGCATGAAGATGCCTAAATCAAAACCAAAGGGTAAGATCGTTGGGACTGATGTTTCTGCAGTACCTGAACTTGTAAAACTGTTAAGAGAGGAAGCGAAGGTTATATAATGAGCAAAATTCTTGCATTTGTTGAATCACGCGAAAATAAGATCAAGAATTCCGGGTTTGAAACCGCATCAACTGCTTTAAAACTTGCGAATGATATTGGTTCTGATATTGAAGTTTTACTTATAGGCAATAATGTTTCATCAATTGCAGGTGAGCTTGGTGCATATGGAATCAAGAAAGTAGTTGTATCAGAAGATGCAAAACTTGAAAATTACTCTACAACTGCTTATTCTAAAATACTGGCGGAGACTGCCAAACTAAGGGGTGCTGATATAATTATACTTTCAGCATCAGCAATGGGCAAAGATATCTCCCCAAGGGTTTCAGCGAAGCTGGAAGCAGGACTTGTAGCTGACTGCACAGAAATCAGTGCCGAAGACGGAAACATTACAGCCACAAGACCTGTTTATGCAGGTAAAGCGTTCATTGATGTGAAAGTTACTTCACCTGTAAAGATATTTACCCTCAGACCGAATGTTTTTAAGGCAGTAAAGATTGACGGAGTATCTGCTGAAACTGAAAAAGTAGATATTTCATTAAGCGAGACTGATTTTGCAGTACAAGTAAAAGAGGTTGTGGTAAGTAATGAAAAACTTGATGTAACAGAAGCTGATGTTGTGGTTTCAGGTGGAAGGGGATTAAAAGGTCCTGAAAACTTCTACCTGGTTGAAGACCTTGCAAAAGTGCTTGGAGGGGCCGCGGGTGCATCCAGAGCGATTGTGGATGCCGGCTGGAGACCTCACTCAGACCAGGTTGGACAGACAGGAAAGACTGTTTCACCAAGCCTGTATATTGCGGTTGGTATCAGCGGAGCAATTCAGCATTTGGCAGGTATGTCATCTTCAAAATGTATTGTTGCCATAAATAAAGATAAAGACGCTCCGATTTTTCAGATAGCAGATTATGGCATAGTTGCAGATGCGCTTGAAATTATGCCTGCATTAACAGAAGAGTTCAAAAAGGTTCTCTCAAATTAAAATGAAAATATCAGAATTTAATGGATAACGACAAAATTCAGGTTGATATTTTAGGACTTTCGCCTACACCGGCGCCCGGTGGAGGAGGATATGCTTTGATACTTAAGGAAATTGGCGGTGACAGGCGTTTACCTATCATTATTGGCAGTTTCGAAGCCCAGCATATTGCCCTTGAACTTGAAGGCATCAAACCACCAAGGCCGCTAACCCATGACCTGATAAAGAATATCATTGAACAATTGGGTTTCTCAATTTCGTATGTTTATATTAATGAATTAAGGGACGGTACATTTTTCGCAAAAATTAAGATGGATGTAGGAAGCGTAGATGAAGTGGATTCAAGACCTTCAGACGCTATTGCGCTCGCTCTTAAATTTGCTGTTCCTATTTATGTTAATGAAGATGTTATGAATGAAGTGGCTTTCCTTCCTGATAAAGAAGGCGATGAGGAAGGCCTGGAAGAAGATCTGTTTAAGCAATCAGATACAGCTGATCTCCACGAAAAGCCTGCTGATCCTTATACACGAAGGCTGAATAAGCTGCAGACTGATCTGAAGACTGCAATAGACAGTGAAGATTATGAGAAAGCAGCATCACTTAGGGATGAGATCAAAAAACTTGAATTAAGCAGGTAGATTACTTCAGAAATTGACTTTTTTTCTAAATGCCTGTCATATACAGGCATTTTTTTTAAAATATGAACTTAGCAATTGATATTGGAAATAGTTTTACGCATCTGGCTGTCTTTAAAGAGAGCAGGATGATCTATTCTCAAAACTTCAATTCACATTCCTCAGCTGAACTTAGGAAAGCACTTAAATTGCTTCCTAAAAAGCAGGATCTAAGAAGAATTGGGATTTCATCTGTCGCTTCAGATCGCACAAATCACATTGATGATATTGTTAGAAAGAAGTTCAAGATTTCACCTGTAATTATCAATAATAAAAGTAAATTACCTATAAATATTAAAATCCTAAACTCTTATACGCTGGGTGCAGATAGAATTTGCAATGCTGTGTGCGGATACGCTGAGGCAAAAGGAAAGTCAAATGTTCTTATCATTGATCTTGGTACTGCCAACACTTATGATCTTGTTCTTAAGAATGGTGATTTTGTCGGAGGGATAATCGCTCCCGGCGTAATGACCTCTTCAAGGGCGCTGAATAAGAATACCGGCAGACTCCCATTGCTGGACTATACTGAATTATCCTCAAATGCTCCTTTGATTGGCAGAAATACATTTGATGCTATACGATCAGGTTTGGTGAACTATATGAAATTTGCAACTGAAGGAATCGTAGCTGCGGTTAGAAAGAAGTATGGCCATAAACTTCTTATAGTTCTCACAGGCGGATCTTCGGGATTACTGGTAAGTAAACTGGATTTTAAGTATATTTCTAAAAAGAACGCTGTTTTAGAAGGTATTAATATCATTCTAAATTCCGGGAAACAACGGAAATCTGGATCATGAATATAATAACAGAAAATCATTCATTTAATACAAAGGGTGACTGTGATATCGTCAATCTTTCAGATTCACTATTTAATTCCCTTGAAAGAACAGGCCTCAAAAACGGCAATGTTACAGTATTTGTGGTGGGTTCTACTGCATCTATCAGTACTATTGAATATGAACCCGGATTAAGAAAGGACCTGCCTGAAATTCTTGAGAAATTTATTCCCTCAGCAAAGAAATACCATCATAATAATACATGGGGAGATCACAACGGACATGCACACCTGCGTTCTACACTTTTTGGCTGTTCACAAACCATTCCCTTTGTAAATGGCGAGCTTCTTCTGGGTACCTGGCAGCAGGTGATACTTATTGATTTTGATGAAAGACCCCGTAACCGCAAAGTCATTTTTCAATTTATTGGTGAATGACCGCAAAAACAGAGAAAATTCTCGTTTTCCTTGTCTTTACGGTTTGCCTGTCTCTCAGGCTGGCCTTTATATCCCAGAAGAATCTTTGGTTTGATGAAGTTTTTTCCTGGCACTTAAGCCTTGATTCATTCTACGGGATCATAGTCAGAACTTCCAACGATATACACCCTCCTTTATTCTATTTTACATTAAAAATATGGAATTTTGTTTTTGGTGATTCGGTTGCCGCTATGCGCCTGCTTTCTGCATTATTCACATCATCATCCGTATTCTTCCTTTATTCTCTCAGCAAAAGATATTTAGATCCTTCTAAAGCAATGCTTGTGATATTGCTGTATTCTGTTTCGCCGCTCAACCTGTATTACGGACAGGAAGTCCGCATGGCTGCAATGAACCTGTTCCTTAATCTGGGTTCAGTTTATTTTCTTCTGAAATTGATGGATAAACCCCACGACTATCACAGGATATTCAAAGAGAAGTATGCAATACCATTTGTTCTGTTCTCAGTCGCCGCTATTTATACACATTACTTTTCTTTTTTTATATTAGCTGCAGAATTGTTATATATTGTTTATAGTTACCGAAAAAATCCAAAGCAGTATATAGCATATTTGTATTTGCTGTTTTTTATTGGATTGGTTTATCTCGTGTGGGTACCGGAGCTGATCTCACATTTCAGCAGGGGACAGTCATGGCGTTCACCGCAAACCATAGGCTTAGTGATGCATGAATATGTAAATTATATACGAGATCTGAATCTTGGTTTATACTACTATTACTCAAATCTTACGGTTGTCAGATACATAACCTATTTCGCTGCTCTTGTCATACTCATTGCCATTATAGGATTGTTTTTGAAGAAAAAGAGCCTGAACAGCAATCCAATATTGATCATGTTCGTTCTATTTGTAACGTTATTTCTGGCAGGGGTTATCTCATTGAGGCAAAAGATTGAGTTTTACAGATATTTGAGTATTTTAGTACCATACATTTCCTTATTTGTTGTATACGGAATTGCTAAATGGAACAATAAATATTTCACAACTGCAATAGTTGGTTTACTTATAGCAGTCAATATTTACGGAGTCACTATTCACTATAAATTTGGATTCAAGAATGATGACTACAGGTCATTAATAACGAAGATTAATTCTGAATTCAAACCGGGTGAAAGAATTTACGTTGAACCTCACTTCAACGGCTGGGTCATAAATTACTACAAAAAGCAGGAAAAATTATCAATTCCTGATCCTGTGTACGTACGATATGGCTGGAATGAAGTTCTTGATTCCATTTCAGTGCAAGACCCCGAAAGATTCTGGGTAGTGTTCGATTACAGCGCGGTAGATACTTCCCGATATCAGAGTTACATAGATGGTCTCAGAAAAATGTATAAAATGAACGAAAGAACAACTTACTTCCTTGCACCAACTAAAGTAGAATTATACAATTTCAGCAAATAAAAAAGCCGGTTAATTGCTTAACCGGCTGATTTGAATATTACTTATTTGATTCTTAAGCTTCCAATTCTTCTGTAACTTTAACTTCTGAATTTTCGGCTTTCTTAACTTTGCTCAGGTCAATATCAACAGCATTTGAATTCAAGCTGCCGTTATGATATTTACCTGTGCCCTGGCGTTTGTGGATCACGTCAAGTTTTTCCTGAAGCTCGTATTGCTTTCTAATTTTCTCTTCGAATTCTTTCATTTTTTCTTCTATAGTCATAATCTTCTTCGCTTTTGAGATCATATCTTCCCTGTAGCGTTTCAGGAAGTAATGTATGGTTTCAACACGTATCTTAATTGAGCCGGTGGGCTTATTCTCATCAATATCTTTGAATGAGAAGTATGGTGTACCGCTGTTGGATACGATCTCTTCGACCACAGTATATATCGGGGCATCATGGCCGCATTTGAATGATGAAAGCTCCAATGCGACAAGGTTTGGATGCCGTGCTGCGTATTTGGCTGCCCATACTTTTCGGGTTGTGTTTTCGCTGTATGAGTTCTTCCAGACATCGCTCACATCCATACCGCCCTTTATCAGCCCGGCTTTGATTTCATCGCCAAAGAGCCTTTCAAGCATATCTTCATCGGTTGGTAATGAATCCTGATTGAACACGGGATATCCAAGTTTCTGGAATTCCTCGAGTATTTCGTGGTTTAAGCCCGGATCGTTGTGATAAGGTCTTGCAAGCACCACAATACCTATCTTATTATCCTTCTCAAGCTGTTCTAATGCCTTGCGTGCCTCTTTGCGCATATCAACGTGGTATTTATCCAATGCCCAGTAAGCCTGTTCAATAGCGCGGTCGTTCTCTTCCTTGCTTAGGCCCAGTTTCGGACCCCATTCATCAAACATCTGTTTTGCGCAAAGCTTTCTTTCAGTCATATATAAATATGTATTAACATATTCTATACCAACATCTTTGAACATATCACTTTCTTTAATGAAAGCGGCTTTTGCGGCCTCAACAGTTGCTGTAACAGTTGGACAGGCATGATGCTGCTGTGCATAGACAAGATCTGAAGGTATTGTATCAACAATAGGGAAGAAGATGTAATCAATTTTCTTCTTCTTGTGGATCTTATATATCAGGTTATGAATGTGCGGAATGCCAATTTTTGATGGGAAGCACGGATCAATAGCTCCGCGTTTTGCGCCTTCTTTGTAAAGTTCCTCACTGGTATATTCTGAAAATATGATATTACCCGGGTTTACACCAAGTGATTCAAAATAAGCTGTATAGAACGGTGTCTGAGCATACATATTAAGCACTCTTGGCATTGCTATAACAACTTTGCTGCGCTTTTTCATAAGCTCAACGCGTGCATCAAATGCTTCCTTTGCCTTCTTATCGAACTTCATCTTAAGTTCTTCCATCTTGCTGAGTCCGGGGATCTCATCCATTACCTTTTTGGGTGATTGTGATTTCCATACTTCAACGGCAGCATACTCAACCATGTTTGGTGTTATATCCTTTATCGCATCGAGTCCTTTTTTGATATCCTTCATTGAACTCAGATCTTCAACGGTACCTTTTTCGCAGGTTGCGATGATAAGCCTCTGGGTTCCTTCAACAAGCGGAACTTTTGAATCAGGGTTAACTATTTTTTCTTTAGGCAGAACAACAGATTCATCTTTTACAAAAGGAATCGCCCGTTCATCAGTTGCTACATCAATAAATGTTCTTAAGCATTTATTCTTGCAGAAATAGCACCTTGTTTTTTCATCCCTGGTAGTTTTGAAAACAATCTTCGCGACTTTATCAAGCCCTATGAACTGTGTTCTCATACCATTTTCATATAACCTAGCCGCTTCAATACCGCAGCCTATCGCTCCGGCTTCGCCGGTGTGTTTGTGAACAAACACATTGGGCTCAATTCCGCTGCCCTTGAATCTATCAGTAATAAAATCAACCTGTGTTTTAACCGCAGCAAGATTATGCTGTGTGCCGCCCTGAAGCACAAAATTCTCTCCAAGTTTTGCAAGGTTGGGGATCTGCGAAACATACAGCCAGATATTTTTAGGCAGTACGTTTGCGAGTCCCGCCATAATCTCTTCCGGCTTCCATCCCTGTCGCTGGAAATCAACAATATCGGACTGCATGAATACCGCGCAGCCGTACCCGAAAGTAGGGTACTGCTTTGCAGAAAATGCTATATCAGCAAAGTCTTCAACAGCGTAGCCAAAGCCCTGTGCAGTTGACTGCAGGAAATAACCATTACCGGCTGAACACTGTGTGTTCAGTTTAAAATCAGTAACGCGTCCCTGGTCAAGTATAATCAATTTAATATCCTGTCCGCCTACATCAACAATTACGTCGGTATCGGGGTAGAAATGAAGTGCCGCCTGTGTATGAGCAACTGTTTCAACCAGCGCAACATCACCATGCAAAACGTCTTTCAATATATCTTTGGCATATCCTGTAGTACCTATTCCAAGTATTTCGAGGGTTGCACCCTGTTCTTTTACCTGGTCATGCAGTTTCTGGAGGATATCAACGGTATCTTCAATCGGGTTACCTTTGGAAAGCTGGTAAGCTTTTACCAGCACCTGTTTATCCATTGATATTAGCGCGGCTTTAGTTGATGTTGAACCGCCATCGAGTCCGATGAAACCCCTTACAACTTCACCCGGTTTAAAAGTTGCCGGGGTGAATTTAGGAATTTTGTATTTTTCTTTGAAGTTATCCAGCTCAGTTTCATCTTTATATAGTCCACCGCCGCCGGAGAGCTTCATCAGTTTTTTCTTCTCTTCGGCTCTGCCAACATTTATGTAGTATTCCAGATCGCCGTAGCCTTTGTATCTGCCGATTTCCGGTTCTTCTTCCTTGCCGTATTCAATTGCTCCGATTGCCGCAAAATACTGAGCGTTATCAGGAACTCTTATGAGTTCTTCAATCGGCACAGTTTTATCATATGGAACATTTCTTTCATCCCACATTTTAGGAATATTAGCTCTCCAGCAGTCCATCATTCCTTTGATATAGCAATTAGGACCTCCCAAGAGCAGTACTTCAGGTCTTAATGTATGTCCGCGTGTTAACACAGACATGTTCTGTTGAATTATCGATTCAAACAGACTAGCCATAAGCTCATCAGCGGGAACACCTGATTTTTGAAGTCCATTTATATCGGTTTCAGCAAATACGCCGCATTTTCCTGCAACAGGGTGGAGCTTTAATCCGTAATAACCCATGTTGCAAAGCTCCGCTGCCGGAATTTTTAACTTAGCGTTGATCTTATCAATTACCGCGCCTGTTCCTCCGGCACATTTATCGTTCATTGAAGGGATCTTCTTCTTTTTGCCGGTTTCAGGGTCTTCTTTGAATACAATTATCTTCGCATCCTGTCCGCCGAGCTCAATAACAGAAAGTGTTTTGGGGTAGAATTTTTCCACCGCGAGCGATACTGCATTCACTTCCTGAACGAACTTAGCTCCAAGGAAACGGCCGATATTGCTTCCGCCTGAGCCGGTTATGAATATCCTTGCACCTTCAAGAGCATCCTTGCCGAGTTTATCTTCAATATCTTTCAGAAGCTCGAGTGATTTTTCGGGCTGCTTGGTATCATGGCGCTGGTAATCGGACCACAGTATCTTATCGTTATCAATATCCATTACAACAGCTTTTACAGTAGTTGAACCGACATCGAACCCGATAAAGAGTGGTGATTTACCGTTATTATTAACGTTATTTGTCATATAAAAATTAATTTCTTAGTTCAAGAATAGTTATGCTTTAACAGCATCTGATTTTGACACTACAGATTTGATCCCGTCTTTTTTCATTTTATCGGCAACATCAAGAACGAAATTTGCAGCAACGCCGATTACGCCTTTTCTGTGGGCAACATGGTAGAAAGGTCTTTGCAGGTAATCATTCGCATCAACGTACGCTTTGATCTCTTCAATTGTATACCCTGTTTCATCAATGCATTTCTTGAATTCTGCTTTTGCCTTGGCTTTAGCTTCGCCAAGAGCCATCTGCACTCTTGAATGAGCATTAACATCACCTTCACCTGATGTTTCAATGGGAATAAATATCATATCCTTGAACATTGAAGTTACGGCAGACTGAACGCCATCTGACTGTGTTGAAGGCATACAACCGAATGGTTTAAGAGAAAGCACCATATGACAAAGATCTTTGTTCACATAGTATATGTTTTTGGCGATTTCCAAATGCCCCTCGCCGCCTTCAACTCTTGAATTGTAGAATGGGTGACCCAATCTCTGCATTTCAAGCTGGCTTGCCAGCTCATGAGGCATTTCGTTGAATACTTTTCTTATTCTGTTATATTCACGGTCAAATACACTTTCTGCAATAGAAAGTATTGTTACTGTTTTTTTGTAATCTGTCAGATTTTTTAACTTCTTGAGTACCTGGAATGCTTTTGGAGCTTCTTCGCCTTCTTTGATACCTTTTCTATCGTGGTACATGTTCTTGGCCTGGTGAAGCATGTAAAGTATCCATGTTGCGATAGGCTCTACTAGCAATTGAGCGCCTTCTCTTTCGAGGAAGGGGAACATGTTGAAGTTTCCGTCACCTTCTGTGGTCTGCGCCCAGAATTCACCGGTAACTTTACAGATTGGTTTAACCCTGGTTCTGTCGACTTTCACTTCATTGAACTTGTTGCGTATTTCTGTGAGTGTTTCAATGTAGTAATCACTCATTACCTGATCAACAAATCTCTGAATATAGTTTGAACCGGGCACCTTGTTCAGAAATGATCCCATCTTGCTGTTGAAATCAAAATATTTTTTGGTTTTCATTCTCTCATACATCATATCCATACATTCAGCAAGCACTTTATCGGTTTCACCTGCATTGATCTCAAATGGCCTTATCTGGTAAGCAACATCATTAATAATATCACCGATATTCATAGCGTTCAGTATGCCGAGGAAGAAGTCGAGGTTCATTTCAAGTCCCGCTTCCATTTCATCCTGCTCCAAGCCGCCTGTCTGCTGGAATATAAGTACCCTGAATCCATCGAAACCGGAATTGCGCAATGCAAGACGGTATTCAGCTTCATACATACCAAAACGGCAGGGTCCGCATGCACCGGCTGTGAAGAATACATAATCATTAATGATCTGTTCCTTTGTCATTCCGGATTTTTCGAGGTCCTGAAGGTATTGCACTAAATTACCAACAGTAAAATAAGTAGGGTTACATTGCCCGTTATTACCGTACTCTTTACCTAACTGGAAGGCCTTTTTATTGGGAGTAGGGATCTCGCTGGCTTTATAACCTAATCCCTGTAACACACCTTTAACCAGCTTTTCATGTTTCCATGTTAAACCTCCAAATAATATGGTAGTGTTTGCTCTCTGGTCTTTTGTGAAAGTGTTTTCAAGCGGTTTTTTGAAATGATCGATGGGTTTGGATTCAACGCCATATTCTTTTTCAAGACGCATTCTTTCTTCAAGCAATAATCGCTGAATTTCAGCTTCCTTGCTCTCAGATTTCTTCAAACTGATACTTACCGGCGCACTTCCGGTTTTTGTATCTTCGTTCTGATTTTGATATCCCATTTTTTTACCCTTCCTTTAGGTATTTTTTGGTTTGTATGTTTATTTCAAACTTTATTATTAATACTTAAACTTTTTGCTTAATTCGATCTCAATATTTCATCTGCTGCATTCTTTCCGCTCTTTGCCGCGCCCTCAATTGTCGAGGGGAGTCCGGTATCAGTCCAGTCACCCGACAAAAAGAGGTTTGTAACAGCGGTCTTTGCCGCGGGTCTGCTGCTTAATGATTCCTTATCAGGTACAAAAGTGGCTCTCATTTCCTTTATCACTCTAGCTTTAATAACTGAGTGATCTTTCAGTTCAGTAACGCACATTTTCAGCTCATTTTCAGCCAGGCCGGCAATTTCTTCCTTGGTCATTTCAGCTATCTTTTCAGCTGCGCTGATGACGACGCAAACCTGGTCATTTGATACCTTAAACACCCACTGCGATGAAGTACCCAACAATCCAATAAAACCTGATGTAAAAATATGACTTATATCCTTATCAAATTTTAAGTGAATGTTAACAATTGGTGATGAACGGAGTTCATTCAGTCTGCTGAAATATTTCCGGTATGATTCGCCCAGCAGCGTTTTAAAATTAAAGAACGGTACAGCACTAACGTAAAAATCGGTTTTAATTTCTGTGCTATCTTCAAGTATAATTGAAGATATGCTATCATTGTTAAATTTGAATCCACTTACACTTTTGTTGAGAATAATATCTGCGTTTTTCTGCTTCAAAAAATCAATGGCCGGTTCAACGAAAATATCACTCAAGAATTCATTTGGCAGAACCAGTTCCGAGCCGCCTTTTTCAATAAATCCCATCCTGATCATGTTGGCAAACATGAAAGCTGAAGTATTCGCGGGTTCGGCGTTAAATACCGCTATTATGAACGGTTTCCAGAAGTAATTGATGGCTTTATCAGATTGTGCACTTAATTCAAATAACTTATCTGTATTTGCGCTCTTTAGATCAGCTTCTGAGTACTTATTTTTCTTGATCCGGTTAACCAATCTGACAATTGCCAGTTTATCGCTTAAGCCAAGAGCCTTATATCCCATTATTCCGCCTGCTAAATGCAATGGGGGAGGGAGCTTTGAAGCTTTTAACGAATATCGGTTACCTTTCTCATCAGCAAAAATCACTTCAAGCTGCTTCTGGAATCTGAGTTTATCATACGTACCGATGAGTTTTAAATAATCGAAGGTATTCTTATACCAGCTAGCCAGAATATGCTGACCGTTATCTATCTGAAAACCAGATGCCTTATCAAAGAACGAATAAACCCTTCCGCCGAATTTAGGTGATGCTTCAATTAATGTTACCCTAAATCCTTTGTTTGCGAGAAAAACGGCTGAAGATAGACCCGCAATGCCGCCGCCAATAACTGAAACGCTTTTATTCAATATGCCAGTTTATACTTAACATAAACCCCGAATGTATAATACAATTTTTTTAGTTTTGATACTTTTGCTTTCCTGCTGAACACATTGTAATTCATTTTCTCAATTTTCTCGAGAATGTTGAAATATATCTTCTGCATTATTCGTGCAGGGAAGAGCTGTTTACGGTCTTCTTTTGCGAACGCATTGTTAGCTTTTTCAAAATACTCCCTGGCGCGTTTGCATTCGTATTTCATAAGCTCCACAAATGATTCATTATATCTGAAGTTCATCAGATCATCTTCGGTGTAGCCGAACTTTTTCATATCTTCTTCAGGCAGATAAATCCTTCCGTTAAGAGCGTCAAATTTTACATCCCTTAATATATTTGTTAATTGAAGCGCTATGCCGAGATTAACAGCATACTGCTTGGCGCTTTCAGTCTTATAGCCAAAGATTTCGATGCACATGAGTCCAACTGTTGCCGCAGCGCGGAAACAATACTGGTATAGAGTGTTAAAATCTTTGTAACGAGAGACCTGCAGGTCAGCTTCCATTCCTTTAATAAGCTCAAAGAACGGCTCAACCGGAATATTGAAATTCCTTATTATTTTAGTGACCTGGTTAAGTAGTGCATAACTTGATGAGCCTTTTAAAGCTTTCTCAAACTCATTTTTCCACTCACGTATCTTTTTGAACTTCAGCTCTGTAGTATCCATTTCATTATCAACAATATCATCGGTCTGCCTGCAAAAAGCGTAGACAGTATTGATTGCCTCGAACTTATCCTTAGGCAGCAGCGAGAACGAATAAAGGAAATTCGTTTTGCTCGATTGCGTTATTTCAATGTGTTCTGTTGACAAATGATTCTGTGATAGTTGCTGAAATTATTGCTTTTGCTATACTCTGCTTATTTACATCTCACCCCGCCTCTTGGCACCCCTCTCCTTTAAGGAGAGGGGACCGGGGGTGAGGTCTCATGCTTTAATTTAGAATCGTGAACTTAAAAAAATCTTTAATTTATCAAACCCTGATATTTGGGGTCTTTGAACCAATACGTTATAGTTTAATTCCTGTATCTTCTTTAAAATTGTTGTACCGCCAAGCCATGTCAATTTTAACTCTTTTGAAAGCTTCTTTGTGTTTTCGCTACCGGATGTCAGTTCGATCAGCATTCTGCCTTCATCGAATATTTCCTGTGTTCTGTCCACTTCATACTTCATCAGTTTCCTGAAATTATCGTTATCCTGCTTCAGCTCAAGCTCCTTATATGAATAACCGAACTGTTTGATATCCTCTTCAGGCAGGTATATCCTGTCTTTCCTTAAGTCAACCTCAACATCCTGCCAGAAGTTCGTTAGCTGCAGCGCAGTGCATATTTTATCAGAATATTTAAAGAACTCTTCATCATGGCAGCCAAATATCATCAGTACAAGCCTGCCAACCGGATTAGCTGAACGTGTGCAGTAATCCAAAACATCATCGAAGTTGTTATATCTGCTCTTAACAACATCCTGCCTGAAAGCGTTCAACAAGTCTTCCAAGGGCTTGATAGGTATTTCACAATCCTTAACCGTTTTGCCCAGGGCAATGAATATCGGATCATATGCCTTGCCGTTGTAACAATCCTTAAGCTTTCCGTTCCATTCATCAAGCAGTGCCAGTCTTTTAGGAACGCCGCCTTCAATGCCTTCTTCATCGGCAAAATCATCTGCAGCCCTTGCAAAAGCGTAAATGGCATAAACATATTTGCGCTTATCCTTAGGCAGCAGCAGTGATGCTACCGGAAAGTTTTCGTAATGCCCTTTTGCGATATCTTCGCAGTATTTGAAAGAACTATTGTAAAGTTCATCTTTTTTTACTGAATCAGCACTGTTTGAACTGTTATTGCTTCCTGTATTAACAGTGTTATCTTTGCTCTTTATCATTTTGCATAAAACACCGGTAAGATGAAATCCATCAAACTTACCATGAGTGCTTTAACCTTAGTGTTATGTGTAATTATTGCCTGCATTGTTAAATACAGATTAAATAATAACCGAATTAGTAATTGAAATTAGATCAGAAGTGTGGATTTCCGTAAATATGTTTCCTGTGAACGCCACAGGGAAATATTCAGGGAATCAAGAATACGATATGTTATCAGATCTATTTTATGGTTAACAGATTTTGATATATTTTTAGCAATTGACTGAAACGAAATACCCGAGCGTTTGAAGATGAGCGCAAAAAGCAGAATTATGAAACCTGAAGAATTTGCGTTAGCCGGGTCAGTGGGATTGTAGAAAAATGCCAGCCATATCATAGATATTGCCGTGAAAATAATCATCCAGAATCTTGTGTTATATGACGCAGTATGAGGTTTGAGGCGCTTCCAATAAAGATTATTGCACAGTTTGCGGTAGAACTCCATGGTCAGAAAGTTATTCAAAACCCATATAACTTTTGCCAGAAATTCGCTCTTAAGCAGTAATTTTATTTGAAGTAATATATTCAAATTTTGGTTGATTTTATGATGTAAAGTTAAGGAAATATGTTTGAAATGTCAATTAAATCAAAAATTTAATCTGTACACTTGTGTATAGATAAGCGCGTATGAAAGTAGAAACGATAAAAGTCATATTTTATTATAAAAAAACTTACCACGAATTTCACAAATTACACGAAAAGGAAATCTAATTAACTAATAAAGTTCTTATGACATAAGTAGTATCTGGTCTTTCAAACTTGAAGAAGTAAACTCCCGAATCATAATACTTCAAACAATCAAAATCAATTTTATATAAACCCGAATCTAGTGTATTTTCAAATAGGTCTTTTTCAAATTTAACATCACTAATTTGCTTGCCCTTAAATAACGAGATTTTTAGTACCATTGAATAAGGTATCTCAAACTTTATTGTTGAAACAGGCCCAAATGGATTAATATATCCTTTTGCTTCTTTTTTAATCTCTGAAGTAATCTTGCTATCTGTTACGTAGAGGTAATTATAAGAAATGGAATCTGTTTGACCATTAGTTTGGTAATTGATAAAAACAAATACTAATAACGGGAAAATTTTCATTATTCAAAACAAATTCGTGCAATTAGTGAAATTCGTGGTTATAGCTTTTATTCATACCTCAATGCATCAATCGGATTGAGCTTGGCTGCTTTGAAAGCAGGGTAGGTGCCGAAAATTATTCCAATTAACGAGCAGACTATCACGCCTATTGCAACCCAGTCATACGGAATAGTAACCGGGAAGTTGAATATAGAGCCCAACAGATTACCTATGCCAATTCCAACGGCAATGCCGATCAAACCTCCCAACTCACAAAGCAGGATTGCTTCGAACAGGAATTGAGTTAATATATTACTCCGCTTAGCGCCAATTGCCATTCTGATACCGATTTCTTTGGTGCGCTCTGTTACGGTAACGAGCATAATGTTCATTATGCCGATTCCCGCAGCAATTAATGAAATGAACGAAATAACACCTGCGCCGTATTTAAAATATACGGTAAAATTATTAGCTTCGCGCACAAGTGATTCATTTGACCATATATCAAAATCGTTCTCTTCACCCGGGGGTACTTTGCGAATCTGCCGCATGAGTCCGATTACTTCTTCCTGTGTCTCATCAAGCTGCGCTTTACTGTAAGCTGATACTGTAATATTCAATGAACGATCTTTCCGCGCACCGTATATTTTATCAATCGTATATAGCGGTACTAAGACAAGGTTATCCTGGCTTTGTCCAAGGTTTTCACCTTTTGCGGTGAGCACACCGATTATTGTAAAACGATTGCCATCAATTTCAATTTCTTTATCAAGCGGGGAAGTGAAAGGGAACAATTTATCAACAACTTCCATTCCAACTACTGCAATGTTACGGGTTGATTTAACTTCCTCTTCTGTGAAGAACCTCCCTTCACTTAAAGTGTGATTGTTCGCAGGGAGGAATTCCGTTGTCACTCCGCCCATTTGAAAATTTGGGTTTGTTTGTTCTGAGCCGTATTTAACTGACTTTCCCCCTGACCAGTCTTCAAGTCCGATATACTTTGGCAATACAGCAAGCTCTTTAAGCCTGTATCCTTCATCAATTGTGATGGGTTTGCGCTTTTCATACTTGCGCCACTTTCCGGGACCGCTGACAAACGTCGCCGGCCATTTCTGCACCTGGAAGGTGCTTGTACCAAGCTGGCTGAGCCCGCTGTCAATTCCTTTTTGTAAAGCATCAAGCAGCGTCATTACGCCTATTATCGAAAATACACCGATAACAATTCCAAGCAGGGTAAGCGATGCCCTAAGCTTATTTGCTCTTATGGAATTGAGGGCCGAAAAGAATGATTCCTTGATGTTCACTTTATTGTTATATTTACCTGTTTTTAACTTTACCGTTCAATGACTTCTTTATGCTTTTGATGCGTGTTTTTTGTGCATCTGACTTATCAACAGATTTATTTTTTTTCTTCTTCTTTCGAACAAGTAGTTGTGTTGCTGCTGTTGATTTTATTACCGGCATAAATGTTTTCTCTTTATTATTTTTTATCCGGGACTAAAGTCCCAAATTTAGGGAGTATCCTAATCCCCCGACCTAAAGGTCGGGGCTAATCAAAAACCATGCAAATTGTATTTAAAAGTGTTGCCCTTTTTTGAGTAGCCACGAGCTTTAGCTCGTGGATCAAATATTATATATTATATCGGCTTTCTCCGAAGGAGTGCCTTTGGCAAGCCGCAATTCAATTTTTATTAAATTAACAATCTATTTAATATAAAAATCTCTTTGAAAAATAAACTGGTCCGTTTCAAACTCGCACAAGTATCTGCCCGGGGGATAAGTGCAGTCACTTGACCTGCAGAATTCCATTTCCCATCTGACCCTGAATACGCCAGGTTTTAGGGTCTGGTCATTGATAAGATACATCAAAGTGTTCCCAGTGGTATCACTTACAGAAAGCTTGAGAGTTGTTTTTAGCGGGATATCCAGATCTACTCTTATAATATATTTTGTCTGAAGCTTATCAAGCTTGATTATCACATCGCTGATGTTGTATTCAGCGGGAATATCTTTTTTGGTTCTGCGTATTATAACATCACTGGTATCTTTATCGATGATCTGTGAATTTACAGCCAGAGTGCAAAATAAAAGAACTATTATTCCAGAAAAGTAAAATCTAATTAGATTTATGTTCAATTTGTGAGATCCTTCACTTCGTTCAGGATTTATTACTCATATCTCAATGCATCCACAGGATCAAGTTTTGATGCCGAGAGGGCAGGGAAGAATCCCGCCACAATACCGGCAAATGCTGAAATACCAAGTGCAAGTACAACCACCCATAACGGCATTACTGTTGGCAGTAATACTGCGTTAATAACCAGACTCAGCGGAAATGCTATCATGAGTCCAACCATTCCGCCAACTACGCATATTGTAACAGCCTCAATCAGGAATTGAAGCATGATAGTCACCCGTTTTGCGCCAATTGCTTTTCTGATTCCTATCTCTTTTGTGCGTTCCTTAACGCTTACAAACATGATATTAGCAATTCCAATTGAGCCAACAATAAGCGAAAGCAAAGTTATAGCAGTACCAATAGTCTTAATCAGACCCGTTAATGATTCATATGTCTGTTTAAAAGCTTCCTGCTGGTTCACGCCAAAATCATCTTTTCCGCCAATCGGTATCCTGCGTGCGCGCTTCATAACAGAGCGTACTTCCTCTTTGGTATCTTCCAGAGCCTCAACAGTGGGAGCCTTTACATTAATAGTCAATGAGCGTCTTGTTCCGAAAATTTTAAAGAATTTTTTTATTGGAATTATTATCCTGTTATCGAGACTGAAGAGTCCAAGCATTGAACCCATTTTTTCATATGTGCCAATAACCTTAAAATTGTGCCCGTTTACCTGTATGACTTTACCAATTGGATCAACACCCTGGAAAAAAGATTCCTTTATATCATAACCTATAACACAAACGCCCCAGCCGCCATCTGACTCGCGTTTTGTAAAAAATCTGCCTTCATCCACATCCAGACCAAGCGTTTTCTGGTATTCTTCTGTCGTTCCAAACACTGGAATATTCTCGCTTGTGAAATCCTGGTAAGTAACCAATCCTGCCGAGCCGACTGTGGGGCAAATGGATTCAGCGTTATTCATATTTTCAGCAAACGATTCATAATCCTGCCAGGTAATATCGCGCCTGTTGCGGTAAACTTCCCAGTCATCCTTGCCGAACCACTCAAACTTTTGTATGTAGAGCACATCTGCACCTACTGCGGAAATACTTTTTTCGAATGCGGTATTAATTCCTTCAATTGCCGTTTGCAGAATTGTGACAGTCATAATTCCTATAACAATTCCAAGCGTAGCTAAAAATGAACGTACTTTATTAGCCCTGATTGAATTCAGTGAGATTATAACAGCTTCTTTTATTTCAGTGAAGAAATTCAATTACAAATTTCAAAAAATTATTTAGTGAGTTCATTCTTAATTTTACCGTCCATTGAATCTTTAAAGTCGTAATCATAGTCAATATCAAGCGCCTTATCAAAATATTTCTGAGCCTCAGATTTATTTCCAAGTTTTAAATAACATCTGCCTATCTGGAAGTATGATTCAGGCACCAGCCATTTTTCGTTTTGGGGATTAAGCGATGAGTTCAATTTAAACTGCTCAATTGCTTTATTGTAATCTTTCTGTTTGTAATACAATTGGCCAAGACCCTGATTGATCTGCGCTTTAATATCATCGTTATAATTCGCATTCTGCGTATTCGTCAAAGTGCTGTAGTCTTTGGCAGCTTCAGTTAGTTTGCCGGTTGCGCGGTTGTTATCTGCAGCAATTAATAATGAATCAGTAACCGTCAGGGGAGCTGCTTCTCTTTCCCTGAGCTTTCTCAGCCAGTATTTTTCCCACTGGTTATCATCCTTCATGTCAGTTCTTGCCTTGCGGTAGTATTCCAAAGCCGCGTTCCTATCACCCATAAATTCCAGCGAAACACCGGTACTGTAAAGCCGGTTATTCATGTTATCATCTTTGGTTAGATATGAAATAAATAATTTTCCGTATTCCGCTGATTTACTGTAATCATTCATTCTGAAATAAGCACTGCCGAGGGCGCCGTACGCGGTTCTGAAGATAATCTCTGAATTTTTGCCTTTGTTATACTCAAGAGACTGCTCATACGCTTCAACAGCCTCAGCCATTTTATCCTGCTGAGACAACAGCCCGCCCCATAACATCCATACGGCGGGACTCTGCGGGTATTGCTGCTTTAACTGGGCCGCATAACTTTCAGCGGCAGGATAATTCTCCTCGCGCCATGAAAGTATTGTTAAGTAGAATTTCGCTTCACTTTTAGTATAGGTTCCCTTTTCTGATGCCTGTTCAAGGTACTTTCTTCCTTTCTCCCGGTCGCCTTCAAATCCAAGAATAGAAGTCAGGAATTGCAGCTTACGGGGAATGAAGCTTGTAATAAAGTTATATACACCAAGTCCTAAAGCAGCATCGTTATAATTAGGATTCTTTTCAATTACAAACTGGAGATGATTGTTCCCGTCTTTTATTTCAGAGGCGCCTTTAAGGTAACTTTGGTCAATATATGCAAGCGCAAATGAGCGCATTGTATAGATCCACCCAAGGTAAAGCCGCGCATCCAGATCGTTTTCATTTTTATCTATAATCTCTTCACATTTCTCAACTATCTTATCAGATAAATTCATGAATGTTTCATATTCAGTTTTATTCCTTGTGAGCGTGCTTTTCCAGAAATAGATAGTGGATTCAAAGAACGGACCCCTAAGGTCATTGGGAGCAATGCTTTTGGCTTCCTGGAATTTCGTCAATGCAAGCGAAAAATCCATGTTGTATTCCGCATCAATGCCCTGGATAACAAGTTCATGCACTTTCCCGAAATCCTGCGCATATAATGCGCCCGTTAAGAAAGTTAAAAAAGCGAAAATCCTAAAATAACCCTTTACCAAAATTACCTCATTTGTTTAATGAAAAATTATTTTTACACAATTAACTTTAAGCAGTTACTGCTGCCTTGTTATTTTGATACTTCAGACCTTTTTCTGTGATCTTATCGGTTTCAATCAATCCATCTCTAAGTTTAATAACCCTGTGTGCATGTTCAGCTATAAAATCTTCATGGGTTACTAAAATAATAGTATTTCCAAGCGAATGCAGGTTATCAAATAATTCCATTATTTCATCACCGGTCTTTGAATCAAGATTACCGGTCGGCTCATCAGCCAGGATTATTGATGGGTTATTCACCAGCGCTCTGGCAATTGCAACGCGCTGTCTTTGCCCGCCGGAAAGTTCATTTGGCTTATGGGTCATTCTATCCTGCAAACCAACATTCACAAGAGCCTGCTCTGCCATTTCAATTCTTGTACTGCGCGAAATACCGGAATATATCAAAGGCAGCTCAACGTTATGAAGGGCATTTGAGCGGGGGAGGAGATTAAAAGTCTGGAAAACGAATCCAATTTCCTTATTCCTGACTGTTGCAAGCTCATTATCATCCATTTCGCTTACATTCTGCCCGCTTAGCTCATATGAGCCGGATGTTGGTGTATCAAGGCATCCTATAATATTCATGAATGTAGATTTACCCGAACCCGAAGGACCCATGATTGCGACATACTCATTTTTGTGAATTGTCATTGATACACCTTTGAGAGCATAAAGCTCTTCGGTACCCATAACGTATAGCTTAACAATATCTTTGGTTTTTATGATTTCTTCCACTGTGATGCTGTTCCTTCCGGAGGATTACTCTTCCTTATCAGTCTTTTTCTTAATTTCGTTATCAACTTTTATTACAGTTCCTTCTTCAAGCTCCTTACTTATTGCTTTGTACGGACCCTTCACAACAACCTGCTCAGGCTGCAAGCCTTCAAGAACTTCAATATACTTATCATCTGATATACCTGTTTTAACCTGAACCATTTTCACTTTTGTAGGCGAGCCTTCTTCAACAATGAAAACAACTTCCTTGGGCTTTTCTTTTTTCTTAAGGTTTTCATCTGACTTCCTTTTTACATCCTCATTTTCAGTGTTCTCCTGTTTTTCCTCTTCACGGGCTGTAACGCACTGTATAGGAATAGCAATAACATCTGCCTTGGAATTAACTTTAATATCAGCATTGCATGACATTCCCGGCTTAAGCTGAACGTCCTGGTCAATGATCCTGATCTTAACAATAAAATTAATTACCTGTTCCTGTGTACCTGTGCCTTTTGATTTGGCCGAATTGGAAATTTCGTACACGTAACCCTTTATCAACCTGTCGGGGAACGCGTCAACTTCAACTTCTGCGGTATCACCAAGTTTAACGCTTGTGATATCTGTTTCGCTCACTTCAATTTCAGCATCCATGGTTGAAAGGTCTGATACAGTCATAATAACACTTCCCGCCATTTGCTGGGTACCTACAACTTTTTCACCGATCTCATTATTCAGCTTTGTCACAATACCATCCATGTTAGAGCGTATTGTGGCTTTTGAAAGATCCTGTGAGCTTTGCTGCAGCAAAGCCTGGTTTTGCCTAACATTGGCATTAGAACTTTTTACATTTGATACTGCAACCTGGTAAGCAATTCTTGCGTTATCAAGATCTGACTGCGAGACAAGTCCGCTTTGGAAAAGCTGCTCAGTTCTCTGAAGCTCCAGCTCAGCTTTTTTAAGATTGTTTTCAGCAACTTCAACTTGTGTACGTGAGTACTGTACGCCTGCCTGCTGCTGGTTAATCCTTGCGCCGTATGTTTCAGCCTTAATTTTCACAAGAAGGTCGCCTTTTTTTACGGTATCGCCTTCCTTGTAAGGAAGCTGTACAATTTCACCGCTTATTTCAGCCGAGATATCGACCTTAGTTTCAGGGTTGATTGTACCGGTTCCGGAAACCACCTGTGTAATGCTGCGTTTCACTACCTTTTCAGACTGGACAGTGACTATCTTATCTTTTTTACCTGATGCGATCACAGCAACAATAATAAGCAACAAAACTACTCCTATTATTGAAAACAGGAGTACTTTTTTGCTTTTTTTCTTTTTCTTAACTACGGGTTTAATATCTGCCATAAAAATATATTTTAAATTTCTCCTTTTATATCAATTTGATACTTTTTGCAGCATGTTTAATAATTCAATATTCCCTGGTAATACTCTAAAGTTTTTTGGGCATTGATAAAATCGTATATCAGGTTTGATTTATTAATCAAAATATTGTTCAGGTTGGTTGTTGCGGTATTTACGTCAAGTACGGTACCAATACCAACCCTGTAGGACTCTTCAGCGAGCAGTTTGTTCTGCTGCGCGTTCACCAGATTCCTGTCAGTAATTTCTATCTGTTTAAGTAATGATCTCAGGTCCTGGATAGCTTTTTTTATCTGAAGCTCTACCTGGTTTTTAACCAGTTTAATATCTTCCTGGGCTGATTTATAATTTATTAACGCAATTTGTCTCTGATAATCAAGCTGGAATCCCTGAAAGATCGGGTAACTTAAGTTTAAACCAATGGTAAATGTACGCTGATTTGTCACATTGTCAATCTTATTCCCGTTCATGGAATATGAACCGAATCCGGTCAAAGTAGGGAAGTACTGAGTTCCCCTCGCGATATCAATATTGGTTTGAAGCAGATCAAGGTTCTGCACTCTGGCTTTGATATCATACCTGTTCCTGAAAGCGTTGCTGACGAGTCCTTCAGTGTTCTGATTCTGTATAACATAAGCTTCAAGGTTCTCATAGGCAATTTCTGTGTTGAATTCAGACGGGTTTACTGCGTAATTTTTTTCAAGCGGCAGGTTTGAGTTATATGCGAGGTCACTAATTGATTTATTCAGGTTATTTTTAGCCTGCTCAACCAATAGTTCATTCTGTGCCACAACAACATCCTGCTGATAAACATCAGAAAGAGTTCTTTTTCCCACTTCAACGAATATTTTAATACGATCAAGCTGCGCACGTGAATCAGCCAGCGTTGCTTCGTTTATAACGACTATCTGCTGATTTTTTAGAACGGCTATGTAACTTGAAATAATCTTCACTGCAATATCCTGCTTCAGCTGGCGGAGCTGTATCTGGTACTGGGTTTTAGTCTGCTTGGCAAGATCTATCTTATCAAAATTTGTCATTCCGTCAAAAATTGTTACATCTGATCTTAACGAAAGTGAGAAGTTGTTTGATGTTTCGTTGCTCTCAGGAATAGGTATACCGTTCTGGTTTATAAAGCTGTTGTTGATCACGGTATTTGAGCGTGTCCACCCGGTTGAGAATTTCAGGTCAGGGAATAAATTACCATAATTAGCACGCAGGCTGCTTTCCTGCAATTCAATAGTATTTTCAAGCTTATTTATATTCGGGTCATTTTTGTAGGCATGCTCAATAGCTTCCTTTAAGGAAACCTGTATTTCCTGGGAATAAAGTGAGCCTGTAATATTCAGCGCAATAATTAATACTGAGAGTTTAAATATCTTCATATTTCTTTTTGAGATAAAAATGGTACTTTATAGTTATTATGACGGTAAATTACTGGATTTAGTTTCAAAAAATAAGTCAAATTTTAAAATTTATTGTAATAATCAGCTTCATTTAAAGCAAATGTAAAACTGCAACCTTTAACCTCATATATGTATTTCATTATTAGTATTAGTTAGCTAACTTTAAATATTATTACAGTTATGAATATATTATTAAATCTGATACTATCTGTTACATTTTTGTTTTCAGGGGGCTGCAAGTCTGAAAGTGAAAACAATAAAAACGGCTTTAAAAATTCAGAAAAAACTGCCGCACAAACTGAAGTATTTGTGCAGGATCTTGAAGTACCATGGAGTATTGTTTTTATCTCTAACGAAAGAATTCTGGTAAACGAACGCCCAGGCAGAATGAGAGTTATTACCGGTGGTATATTGCAGGATGAGCCAATTAAAACGTTCTCAGAAGTATCCAGCGGCTCTGAAGAAGGGCTTATGGGGTTAACTCTTGACCCTGAATATGCTTCAAATAAGCTCATTTATGTAAGCTTTGCTTACGAAAAGGAGGGCGATTTGTGGGTCAAAGTGGTCAGATATAAAGATAATGGCAGTTCATTAACTGAAGAAACGACAATATTCGATAATATTCCTGCAGCAAGATTCCATGCAGGGTGCCGTATCAAATTCGGACCCGATAATAAGCTTTACATAACAACGGGCGATGCAGGTGAAAGGAAATTTGCGCAGGATTTGGATAAACTTCAAGGAAAAATACTCAGAATCAATCCCGATGGCACAATACCTGCGGATAACCCGTTTGCTAATTCGCCGGTGTGGAGTTACGGTCACCGCAATCCCCAGGGAATTGACTGGGTACCCGGCACGGACATTATGTGGCAGACCGAGCACGGTCCCAGCGGATTTGACGGACCGGGCGGCGGTGATGAGGTTAATGTTATTGTAAAAGGCGGCAATTACGGCTGGCCGGAAGTATCACATACCGACAGCAAAGAAGGGATGGTTTCACCCATACTTGTATTTACTCCCGCAGAAGCCCCTGCATCAGGGCTTGTGTACAAATCAGGCAAGCTGGCTGAGTTCAAAGATACTTTCCTTTTTGGTTGCCTGCGCGGGAATGGAATAATGGTAGTAAAAATTGACCCCAATGACAGGACGAAGGCATTATCATTCACCAAAATTGCCACGGAGTATGGCAGGATTCGGGATATTACCGAGGGTCCGGACGGCTTTATATATTTTTCAAGCAGTAATAAAGATGGCAGGGGTTCTCCGAAATCAGGGGATGATAAGATTTACAGGATACGTTAAAATAAAAAAAGACCTCACCCCCGGCCCCTCTCCAAAGGAGAGGGGAGTATAAAAATATAAATTTATTCAAACATGATAAAGCAAAAATTTTTAGGCAGGTGGAAATTAAAGTCAGTAATTGTCAGACACGAAGATACAATAATTTTCCCTTTCGGCAGACATGTAAAAGCGATATTATTCTATGATGAAGAATATATGTCAGCGCAGATAATGATGCCACATGACTTGCCTTTGGAGCATATGCCTGAAAAGAAGTTGAAGTTAAAGGATCTAGCATGGGCTTTAAAAAATCTTGGTTACATGGGCTATTTCGGGAAATACGAAATAGATGAAGAAAAGCATGTCATAAAGCATCATGTTGAAGGTGCCATTGTACAGAGTCTGGTAGGCGGAACGGAGATCCGCAAATACCGCTTTGAACACGGCGAAATGATACTCTCGGCTGGCCCCATGGAGCTGAAATGGGTGAGGGCGTAGTATATGTTACCTACTAATCAGCCCGTTTTATACAGAACATTTTTTTACAATTCATGTTATATTTGTACAAGAATTTATGTTTAATACGTTTAAACGGAGGGTAACCTAATGAAACACCCCAAGATTAACGTTTTACTTACAATTATATTCTTAACTTACGGCATTTCTTACTCACAATCATGGGTTCAACAATTCAGTGGTTCAGGTTCTTCACTAAAATCATTAGCTATTTTGGATGAAAATACTGTTTTAGTATGCGGATTTAGCGGCACCATTCTGAAATCTACCAATGGCGGTCTAAACTGGATTTCAAAAAATAGTTCAAATTTTGGTGCTCTTTACACCCTTAAGTTCTTTAATTTACAGACAGGTTATGCAATTGGAGGGACAGGAACAGAAGGAGTCATTTACAAGACTACGAATTCAGGCGAAAACTGGTCAGGAAACTTTGTTGTAATGGATTCTTTGCAGGGTTTTTTCAGATGCAATTTCTATTCTGAAAATATATGGTATTCGATAGCATTAGTAGATGTTGAGTTTTACGGAACTGCTACAGCAATTTATAAAACCACAAATAGCGGACTGAATTGGGTTAGAAAAACATTTTTAGTTCCTACCGAATACATTACAGAGGTGAATTTTGTTAATGAACTGACCGGACATTTTGTAACCCGCAGGACATCAATTCCGCTACATGGATTTCATTATGTTACAACCAACGGTGGAACAAACTGGTCATATAATCCGCTCGGCGGAAATGCATATTCCGTTATTTTTAGAGATGCTAATACAGGCTTCACAGGAGGCGAAGGCGGATATATATGGAAGTCTACCAACGGTGGATTTAATTGGAGTATAGCTCAGTGCTGCCCCGGAGGTCTGCAAGGAGCATTCAGCTTTCCTTCAGCAAATACAGGATATTCTGCAGGGTACGGTAAGATTTATAAAACAACCAACGGAGGAATTAACTGGATGAATGCCTCTGCTTCATTTACAAACATAGTCTATTATGACATTAAATTTTTGAATGATACTGTAGGTTATTGTGTAGGCGATGCAGGAACAATTTTAAAAACTACCAACGGCGGAGTTACCGCTGTTCAGCAAACAAGTACAGAAATTCCTCAAACATTTTCACTTTCTCAAAACTTCCCTAATCCATTTAATCCGGTAACAAGTATTAACTTTGATATTCCTTACTCATCATTTTCGAAACTGACCGTATTTGATCAGATTGGCAGGGAAATTCAAGTTTTAGTGAATGAACAACTCTCACCTGGAAGTTATAAATATGAATGGAACGCTTCGGATTATCCAAGCGGTATATATTTTTATAAATTACAGGCAGGGGATTTTGCAGAGACTAAAAAAATGGTTTTGATAAAATAACGAAATTGTTGAGCAACTTTGTTACTAAGACTGATTAAGTGTTAACTGTGGTGAAAATTCAGAATCCGGCTCAGTTCATGCCGATTAAAAAAAATATCAGAAAAATTACACATACTAAAATGATACGGCAATATCTTATCTTACTTTCATTTATTAGTACTTTGGCTTCATGTGATACAAACAATATTCTTGTAAACAAAGAAACTAAAGATGTAGAATACTTCCATGCTAGAGTTGATGCGCTGAATATTCCTGATTCATTATCACTTTTAGATTCATTGAGAATTGGAATTTTGGGCACTCTTGGACCTGATCTGTGCTATAGTGTTTCACATTATGAAGTTAACCCGATAAACGAAGGTATTTCGATTAAAATAATAGGAAAACACATTTTGAATACTGCCTGCCTTCAGGCAATCGCGGGTTATTGTGAAACATATAATGTATTACCGGAAAAACCCGGATATTACAAGATAAAATTAATTAATCCTGAAAATACTTTTTTACTTGATTCAGTCAGGATCTATTGATATCTCAATCATCACTTTCAATTATCACTTCACACTCAGGCAGTGAGCTTAGGAAATGCCTGCCGTAATGCTTTTTTATTATGCGGCTATCAAGTATGCAGATAATACCTTCATCATTCCTGCTTCGTATGAGTCTGCCTACACCCTGCTTAAATTTCAATATTGCAGTTGGCAATGAGTAATCCATAAACGGGTTGCCGCCCTTCTGCAGCAGGAATTCAAGCTTCGCTTCAATAACCGGGTGGTCAGGTACTTCAAAGGGAAGTTTTGTAACAATTACATTCCGCAGGCTGTGACCCGGTATATCAACACCCATCCAGAAACTATCAACACCAAATAAAACAGAATTTTCATCATCCCGGAACTCCTGCAATATTCGGTTATTCGGCATTCCGTTATGCTGCGCATATAGATTGATACCTGAACCTAAAAACTCTTCGAGCAGTTTATTGTAAGCTGATTTGAGCAGCTTATTGCTTGTAAAAAGCACAAGTGCTCCGCCGCTTGTTTTTTCTACGCACTCTTTTATTTTGCCTGTAAGAATCTTTTCAAAGTCACTTTCATTCAGCAGTTCACTTATATTCTTCTTCGCGCCTTTTTCGGGTTCCGGAATGTCTCTGTATACATGTATCTTCATTTGTCTGCCGTAATCAAACGGAGTTTCGATAATTTCGCCGCGCACTTCTACAGCGCCGATTGAATTTTTAAAAAACTCAAGTGTATTATTTGTCGAAAGTGTTGCGGATGTCATTACGGATTGCCTGTTCTTGGCGAAAATATTTTCGCGGAAGTACTCCGCCATATCAATAGGTGATATGCAAAGATCAATATTATTCCTTGCCCTGCCTTTATACTCAATCCAGTATACATATTCATCACTTTTCTGCTCAAGGAAAAATACGAGATTGTTTCTTATTCTTGTGAACTTGGTGAAATAATTTTTGATTTCATCTGCTTCAATATCATTCTTGGCCAGGGGAGTAGCCTTCTTAAGCTCAATTGTAAGTTCAAGTAACGATTCCATCAGTTCAACACCAAGAGTTATCGGCTGCTTTATCCTGATTGCGCTTTTATGCGCCTGTGCTGAGTATACATTATTAACATGCGAATGCAGCATTTTGAAAAAATGCTCATTATCCTGGTAAGTATTTTCAATTGCTTTCTTTAATCTGTCTGCAGGCTTCATTGAAAAAAAGCCTTTTTGTGTACGGGGATTGTATAACTTATTCAGCCAGAACCTTATCTGCTCTTTTGATACCGATGGCGAAACTCTTTCAGCCGCTATCTGCTCGACTGTATGTGCTTCATCAAATATGACAAAGTCATTGAAGTAAAGGTAACCTTCAGAATCGCGCTCGTAAAATCCGAACAATGTAAAAAATAAATGATGATTCAGCACAAGCAGGTCGGCATCTTTCATTCTTTGTTTAGCCTGCTGGTAGTGACAGTTTGTATCTGCTCCGCCGCATGATTTCTGCGTGCATACGCCTTCTTCTGCGAAAATTTCAGTCCATACTGCATCATCAACGGGGAATGGTATATCCTGTCTTGTACCTTTGCCTTCTTTGTTCACAAAATCATATATCTTCTGCAGGGTTTGCTGCTCGCTTGTCATAAATAAGGAATTCTTCTCAATCATTGCCTTATTCAGGCGTTTAGTGCAAATATAATTGTTCCGGCCTTTTAGAATTTCATACTTGAATTCAACAGGCAGTATCTTAGCAAGTGCAGGTATATCTTTATTGATAAGCTGTTCCTGCAGGTTGATTGTACAGGTCGATATTATAGCTTTGCGTTCATTTTGCAGCGCAAACAGTATTGCAGGCACAAGGTAAGCCAGTGATTTACCAACGCCTGTCGGAGCTTCGATTATATTATGCTCACCTGATTCCAGTGAATCCGCTATACTGACCGCCATTTGCTGCTGCTGTGAGCGGTATTCAAATCCTTCCAATCCTGAAAGTAATCCTGAAGGGGAGAAGATGTCTTTGATCTCGTCTGTAAATTCTGACATATTTACAAAGATAGCTAATAATGCCGTAAATATGTTAGGGAATAATTTTTGTTAAAGATAGTTGCTTTTTCTGAATTGTTGTATTATATTTGAATATCGTAAAATTAAAGTAATAACTAAAACCGCGATATAAAACAAAACACTACCTTTTTTCATTTTTAACAACTAAACATAAATCATCTCAAAAAAGAGCTACTGCTTAAATTATTCATTTAATTTAAAAAGGAGAATCAATTAAATTTTTTGTACGGGCTTAGCCTTTTACTTGGCCGCAACATAAAATTATGGAGGTAATTTATGTATCAGCTCACACTCAAGCGCTGCCTTATGTTATCGCTTGTTATTTCATGTCTGTTTCTCCCCGGCAAGATTGCTTCTCAATGGGTAGAACAAAATTCAACTTCAACATTCTATTTAAGCGCCGTACATTTTCTAAATGAAAATACAGGCCTTATCGGTTCTGCAGCTCCTTTACCTATTAACAACAATTTTGTCGGAGGTGAAATCCTGAGAACTACCAACGGCGGAGCGAACTGGCAAAGAGTACTGCTTGATAGTAATTTGAGAGTAAAGAGTTTTTACTTTTTTGATAACAATACAGGTTTTGCCGTCGGGGGCTCTTATGCCTCTTCAGGTAAGCTGTTAAAAACTACTGATGCCGGTTTAAACTGGAGCGTAATAATTAATTATTTTACTCCGGGGTATACGCATTTTTATAATATATATTTTGCAAACACTCTTACAGGTTATCTTTCAAGCTATAATGGAATTTTCACAACGGTAAACGGCGGAAACAACTGGGATCTGCTCTTCTTTGTTGCCGATGGTCCTTCAGATTATTTATCATACAAAAAAATACACTTTTTTGATGTTAATACGGGGATATTACTATCGGATAGCGGCAAAATATATAAAACATCAAATGCGGGAATAAACTGGCAGGTATTTTATCTGACTTCACATATTACCTTCAGAGATATTACATTCATTAACAACCTAACCGGGTTTGCTGTTGGTCTTGAAGGAAGAATGATAAAAACTACAGACCAGGGTAATTCATGGCAGGAAGTTTCAGCAGGTACAAGTGAATCATTGTATTCCATAAGGTTCCCGAATTCGCTCATAGGATACATCAGTAAAGACCGCGGTATATTAAAAACAAGTGATGGCGGCAATTCCTGGCAGGAAGTTCTTCAGCAGGGCAATGATACTCTTTTTTCCGAATATTTTCTTAATCCAGATGTTGGTTATGTTGCCGGCACTAAAGGAAGGGTATTTAAAACTACAACCGGCGGAGTAATAGGTATCAATCAGATCTCAACTGAGATACCAAATTCATTTAACCTGGAGCAAAATTATCCTAATCCGTTTAATCCGACAACAAACATAAAATTTGCAATTCCAAAGCTTGCTAATGTAAGGCTCGCCGTATACGACCTGCTGGGGCGGGAAGTGGAATCTCTGGTGAATCAGCAGCTAACGCCGGGAACTTATGAAGTAAACTGGAATGCCGCTAAATTTTCAAGCGGTATATACATGTACAGACTTGTTACCAATGATTTCAGTATGGTGAAAAAAATGTCCTTAATAAAATAACATAACCATTAACAATAACCTTAAATGAACCTTAATGAATTGGAATCATAACCTTACTGAATTCGCATAAAACCTTAACACTGCAGCAAAACCTTATATCATTGGAAATAAACCTTACAAACGGGTAAACCTTACCAAGTATTAAAGTGCACCCTTATTGTGGCGCCATATCGGGGGCGGAAAAATTCTGCCCCTTTACTTTTTATTCAATTACAACTAAATTTGTTAAATATTTAATACTACATTATAGCATACAAATCTACCCGTTTTTAATAAATTCTCAATTTTTCTATATTTTTTATCATTGATATAACTGTGATTTTCAGTTAATCTTGTCTTTTTCGTACCCAAAACAGCCGGGAAACGATTAAAGTGTATTTATGCGTTTATTTACTTAATAAGCTAAATTTAAAATATTTTTTATGATATCCAGAATCCTGTTATTACTATTACTGATCTCAACCGTTACATTTTCACAGTTTGAGCCAAATCCCGAGCTTGAGTGGTTCACAATTGAAACCGACCATTTCTATATCCATTATCACAAAGGAACAGAAAGAACGGCTAAACTTACAGCAAAGATTGCTGAAGAAATTTACGGCCCAATAACATCATTGTATAAATATGCCCCTGAAGACAAGACCTCTTGGATAATCAACGATGAATCTGATATTTCCAACGGAGCTACTGATTATTACGGTAACAGGATAGAAATTGCTTCTGCTTCGCTTGATTTTGACCTGCGAGGTACGCATAACTGGTTAAGGAATGTTATTACTCACGAATACACACACGTAATACAGGTTCAGGCTTCAATGAAGTTCTCAACAAAGTTTCCTTCACTCTACATTCAGTTCTTAAACTACGAAAAAGAACGCAGACCTGATGTACTGTACGGCTATCCTAATACAATTATTTCATACCCGATCTCGGGTGTTGGAGTGCCTGCATGGTATGCAGAAGGAACAGCACAATACCAGCGCCAACAGCTTGGATATGATTATTGGGATGCGCACAGGGATATGATACTCCGTATGCGCGTACTTGGCGATAAAATGCTTTCATGGGAAGATATGGGACAGTTCGCTTCAGTTACAACATACAAGGCTGAATCAATATATAATTCCGGTTTCGCGCTTACAAGATACATTGCAGAAAAATACGGTGAGGATAAACTTCGCGAAGTATCAGAAAATCTGGGAGACCTGACCAGAATTAACTCCGAAGGTGCATTCAAAAAAGCAATTGGCAAAGATGGCAGTGGTCTTTACAATGAGTGGAAAGCGTACTTAAAGCAGGATTATAAAGAAAAAGTTGCAGGAATTAAACAACTACAGGTAGAAGGAAAGATTATTGCCGATGTAGGATTTGCTAACTACTATCCTCAGTTTTCGCCTGACGGCAAAAAGATAACGTATCTTTCAAATAAGGAATATGATTACGGCTCAACATCTATGTTCATTCACAATGTAGGCTCAGGTAAAGATGATGAATTATTAATTGCATCAGTCAGCGGCGCTTATAGCTGGTCACCCGACGGGAAGAAGATAATATTTTCACGCAGAAATAAACCAAACATTCACGATGCTGTAGTTTTTGATATGTATGAATATGATATCGCTAAGGAAGAAGAAACCCAGCTATCAAACGGTCTTAGAGCTCACGCCCCGGCATATTCAGGTGACGGCAAATGGATTTGCTTTGTGCGGAATAATGACGGAACCCAAAATCTGTTCATAGCACCCGCGCCAAACGGCAAAGTGATTAGTAAAGATCAGATAAAGCAGATAACAACTTATACAAATGGCGAACAGGTTTATGCGCCTAAATGGTCACCCGTAAACAATACGATTGTGTACGATTACAGCAAGGAAGATTCACGTAAGATATGCGAGATAAATGTAGATACAAGGGAAGTTTCTTTTATGTTCAGTGACCCCGCAATTGATTTCCGCAGCCCCGTATATTCAAAAGACGGCGCATCAATATTTTTCGCATCTGATAGAACCGGCATTTACAATATTTACAAGTATGACCTTATCAATAACTCAAGAATGTCAAAAGAGAGCAATATAGTTTACATGCAGCAGCTTACTAATGTTATTGGCGGGGCTTTCATGCCTTCTGCTGATGGAACAAACCTGACGTTTTCAACTTGGCAGACCGGCGGATATAAGATAAATGAGCTGAAAGACTTTACCGTACTTGATTCATTAATAACAGAAAAGAACGCTAATTACAAAAGACCTGATAAAGTATTACCTAAATATTCACAGGAAAACAGTGAGAATACAAGCTTTTCCAAGAACAAATTTGATTTCCCAAGACTTAAAGATTTTAAAGATGACAGCGTTAAATCATATTCTTCAACAAAGTATAATAATGTTGCTACGCCGCTTTTTATTATTCCGGTATTGAGATTTGATAATTACACCAAGGGCGGCAAGTTCCTTGATATCATAAAACCCGGACTTTATTTCTATTCTCAGGATGTGCTTGGCAGAATGGGTATATTTGGCGGTGCATCTATAAACCGCAATTTTGAGCGCGACCTCTTCCTGCAATTTGATTATAACAACGGTGTACCGTTCCTGAAAGATTTCTTTTTAAAGAAACTTGGTTTTTCTCCGTCATTCCAGCTTGCAGGGTACAATGTATCAAGAAAAACAGAAGCTGATCTTGTAGCCGGACTTGACACTTTGCCGGTTGATGTTACATACGACCTTCTTCAGTTTGAATTCGGAATGGCATTCAAGATAATTAACGCTAATCATAACATGAGAGCGGGTTTTACCTACTCTTCATATGCTTCAAAGTTAAGCACATTTGTAATACCATCCATTAACAGGCAGGTTTCGGCTTCATCCACCAATTATTTTAAGGGAAGAGATCTGTCACTGGCATATTCATACAGCAGCTTTCTGCCCAATAAAAATGATGATATTAACCCTATAGGCAGGTATTTCAGGCTGAAGTATGATTATGAAATAAACGATCTGAATCCGGAACTCGTAATAGATGACCAGGGGAATGTCACAGAAGCTTTTGAAAAGGCTAAATTCCACAGGCTGGAAGGCGACTTGCTGCAGGGATTTGGATTGTTTAACAATTCGCATTCACTTAGTCTCAGGCTGCGCGCAGGAACAATTTTCGGACCGCAGCAGGATAATTTCTTCGATTTCTACGCTTCGGGCTTCCCGAACATGAAAGGCTATCCTTTCTATGCCTTAGGCGGTAACAGATACGCAACGGCTAATTTAACGTATAGATTCCCCATAGCGACCGATCTTGATTTCAATTTCCTCCAGTTCTACTTTGATAAGCTGTATTTCTCGGTTTACGGCGATATCGGTAATGCATGGAACGGAAAAGCCACAAAACTTAAGGATTTCAGAAAAGATGTCGGGTTTGAGCTGAGACTGCTGACATATTCATATTATGTGTACCCAACTGCATTTACATTTAATGCCAGTTACGGTTTAGATCAGTTCTCAAATGTTTTCCCCTCAACCACAGGGGCTAACCAGACGGTTACATACGGCAAGGAATGGCAGTTCTATTTCACAATGCTCTTTGGTTTCGATTTTCTGGTTGATGGCGTAAGTAAAATCAGATTCTGATGGTAACAGCATTATAACTAACAGCATTAGACGAAGTAAGACAAAGTGTTTTAAAGCAATAATCAGAGGAGTAGCATATTAGTTTATGAAACTCCTTTTTGATTTAACAAAATATAATTATAATAATATCCACGAGATCAATATGGCAAAATTCAAATTCAGTGAATCAATCAAAGAAGGCGTTCACAAACAGCTTAAAGAGCTTGAAGGGGAGTGGGAAGGAACTGCAAAAACCTGGTTTGAACCCGGAGTGATTGGGGATGAATCAAAAATGACCGGTAAAATAAGATCAATTCTGGGAGGAAGGTTCATTATCCATGAATACACAGGCAGTATGCAGGGCAAGACCCTTGAAGGCATCACAATTTACGGATTTGACTGTATGCGCGGGGTGTACCAATCAGTATGGGTGGATAGTTTCCATATGGGTACAGCAATAATGCATTCAGAAAGCTCTTTCGGGTCAGAGAAATTGAACGTTATGGGGTACTATGACACAAACGAACAAGGTACTGAAAAATGGGGATGGAGAAGTGAACTGGATATCATAGATAACAACAATATCGTTTTAACAGCCTACAATGTTACTCCTAATGGCGAAGAAGCAAAAGCTACAGAAATAAGCTACAAGAGAAAATAAACGGATCATAAAAGCGCCAGGTGGTATACCAGATGCCTTAATGATCTATTTAATTAATACCATTTTTTTTGTTTCAGAAAATTTTTCAGTACTCATTCTGTAAAAATAAACTCCGCTATTTAGTTTTGATGCATTGAAATCTGCCTCAAAAATTCCCGGTTCCATTTTTCCGTTCACAATTGTTTCAATTTCTCTGCCAGTAATATCAAAAACAATAAGCTTCACATGGCCCGATTCAGGAATTTCAAACCTGATTTTTGTTACAGGGTTAAACGGATTGGGGTAGTTTTGATCGAGTTTGAATTTTTCGGGAACACTTGAAGAGATCGTATTAATTCCAAGTGAAAGAAAATATGTCCGCGAAATTCCCCCGTTATCTCTTAATGCAAATACCGCTCCGCTGAAATAACCGTTTCTTTCAATGGAAATATATGTATAATTACCGTCAGGCGCGGTGTAATCATGCTGCCAGTTATTGCTGTTATGCGGATTCAGATAGATCCTGTTATCGGCTCTTATTACCCAGTTAAACCTTGAGTGAGCGCTGCCGCTAACCCCGGTTATATTACCGCTGCCCGGAAGCGGTTCGGTGTTCCAATTATTGCCGTTGTTTACAGTCTTGATAAGATTAATGCTGCCTGATAAACCAATATTGAAGTCAAAATCAAACCACAAGGAAGCTGAGTTTTTTTCAGAGCCTGTTGAAAGAGCCTGCCAGCTTAATGCATAGTCATCGGTATTATATATTCTGAAATTATCTGTACCAAACCATATATTATTTCCGGATGCCCACAATGAATTTGCGAAACCCTTCTCATTTCCGTTCTGCTGCAAATAGCAGCCGGCCGAATCCCATGTACTGCCGCCATTTATTGTTTTCCAGATAGACCATCTTCCGCCAACAGGGTCTCCTATAAGGATACCTGTGCTGTTATCAATGAAATGGATTGCGTTAAATCTGCCGTTTGACTGCTGTTTAACAATATTCCATGAAATACCGCTATTAACAGTTTTGTAAAGGAAGGTGGTTGACCCATCGTTACCTGCGCAAAACACAAGGTCATGATTCAGGCTGTATATGTGATTAAGTGTAACTGCAGGCGGAATTCCGGAAAGATTTCCGTCTGACCAGCTATCGCCCATATTGGTGCTTTTTATGATAGTACCATTGTTGCCGCAAACCCAGGTAGTTATATCCTTTATGGAACTGATGGAATTAAGTTTTGCGCTTACTCCACTGTTAAGCTCAACCCACTGTGAAAACAGAACAGGTCCTGAAAAATTTACACAAAAAAGTAAGGCAAACAATACAAGACTCTTTTTCATGGCTTTTACCTCCTGGAATTTTACTAATTTAGCTGTAAAATTTCATAAATAAAAGTTTGTAAGAAGTCAGGATTAGAACAGATCCTTGATATTTTCAGGATTATCGATAAAAAACACATTCCTGTTTATCATATCTTTCAGTTTTTCAGAATCCTGCTTCAAAATTTCAATCATATTTTTCCAGAAATCAGTATAAAATATCATCCTCTTTTCCGGCATTGATCTTTTGTGCATTAATTCGAGCGCAACTGAAATTTCAACAAGGGTACCAGTACCGCCCTTAAATATCACGTATGCATCTGCAATGCCGATGAGTTCAACAATTCTTTCCATTAGATTAGGCATTGCTGCAACCTCATCAATGTAATTGTTCGGCACTGTATCCCAGCCATTGACCGTCACACCTATAGTCTTACCGCCGGCTGTTTTTGCCCCTTTTGAAATTGCTTCCATTGAGCCGTAGTATCCGCCGCTGCAAACGCTGTAACCTGCTTCGGCTATATATTTGCCAATTGCTTCAATTTCGGAATACAAGGTTTCATCCGGCTTGATGAATGCAGAACCGAATGATGTTATGACTTTTTTCAAATGACCTCAAACATTTCTAAAAGATAGGAGTTCTTAAATTTACTTAAGCAATTCAGTAATTGTAATCCTTTTCTTTGACCTCCCCCAGCCCCTCCAAAGGAGGGGAGTTTGGATCTACGGTATCATCAAGTATATGCTTGATCTGTGAAAAGACTTCATTGGGTTTGGCTTTAACCACTTCGTTTGTGAATCTTATAATTTTAAATCCCAACTCGGTGAGTCTTTCAGTTCTCATTTGATCATATTCTTTTTGAAATTTATGGATCTTACCGTCAATTTCAATAACTAGTTTTTTAGGTAGACAAATGAAATCAGCAATAAAATTATCAACTATATGCTGTCTTCTAATCTTGTGTCCAGTCTTTTTATTCTTTAAATATTCCCAAATTATGATTTCTGCTTCAGTAGGGTTCTTTTTCAGTTCATCTCTGATCTGCTTGATGATAATATAGCTCAACGGATTAGCCGTAATATAGCCAGGCTTCTGCTTTTCAAGCCCCTCCTTTGGAGGGGTTGGGGAGGTCGCTTTTTGAGTTATGCCACTATCACTATTCATATCAAAGTCTTTTGCTTTTCAAGCCCCTCCTTTGGAGGGGTTGGGGAGGTCGCTTTTTGAGTTATGTCACTATCACTATTCATATCAAAGT
>CALMYL010000009.1 GCA_937873695.1 uncultured Ignavibacteria bacterium | reverse complement strand
GAAGGAAATATACAAAGAAGCCGGCACTGAATTCAACATCAATTCAACCAAACAGCTCTCTGATATTCTGTTCAACAGACTTCAACTTGCAGCAAAGAAGAAAATTAAAACAGGTTTTTCAACTGATACCAAGGTACTCGAGGAGCTGAGAAATGAGCACCCGATTGCTCTCAAGCTGCTTGATTACCGCACAGTCACAAAGCTGCGCTCAACATATACTGAAGGATTGCTCGAAATTATCAACAAGCGCACCGGCAAGATACATACTAGCTACAATCAGACTGTTGCCGCTACGGGAAGGTTATCGAGCGCAAATCCGAATTTACAGAATATTCCTATAAGAACTGAGATAGGGCGCAGTCTAAGGAAAGCGTTTGTACCGGATAAAAAGGGTAATATCATATTATCAGCGGATTATTCGCAAATCGAGCTCCGTATTATGGCTCATTTATCAGGGGATGAGAACATGATAAAGGCGTTTGAAAAGAAGCATGATATCCACACAGAAACGGCAGCCAAAGTGTTTAAGGTCAAGTTGGATAGAGTTGACCCAAACATGCGCCGCAAGGCTAAGGAAGTTAACTTCGGGCTCATTTACGGCATTCAGGCATTCGGACTTGCACAAAGACTGAATATCGACCAGCGCGAAGCAAGGGATATCATCCAGTCATATTTTGCGAACTTCCCGACAATAAACAACTGGCTTGAAAAGACCAAGGAATTTGCCCGTAAAAAGGGATACACCGAAACATTAGCGGGGAGAAGACGGTATCTGCCGAATATCAATAACAGCAATTCAGTGGTAAGGCAGCGTGATGAACGTATTGCCATAAATATGCCGGTGCAGGGCACCGCTGCAGATATGATAAAAATTGCTATGATCGATATTTATAATGAATTCAACAAAAAGAAGCTTAAATCCAAAATGATATTGCAGGTTCATGATGAATTGGTATTTGATTGCGAAAAAAGTGAACTCGATAGTGTGAAGAAGATCGTGCAGAACAAGATGAAGAATGCTATCAAAATGAATGTCCCCATTGAAGTTGAAATGGGAGAAGGAATTAACTGGTATGAAGCACATGCTTAAGGTAATATATCATGACTGATAAAGCAAAAGGGTGGGTGCTGGTTGTAGTTCAATTCATATTGTTGGCAGTAGTAGTTATTTCTTCCGTTTATGAATTTAAGTACTCCGGCAGGGAACTTATGCCCGCAATTCACTATATCGGTGTAACGTTAATACTAATTGGCGCATTGCTGTTCACATTCATTCTCATAAGTTTTGGGCAGTATATGACGCCGAATCCCGTTCCCAGGGATAACTCAGTTCTTAAGACAACGGGTATATACAGCCTTATCAGGCACCCAATGTATTTTACGGTACTTGTGCTGCTGTTGGGTGTTATTTTGTACTTCCAGGCATTCTACAGTCTTGCCTGGCTTGTGATAGCATTCTTTTTCCTGGTATTCAAAACTACAAGAGAAGAATCTTACCTCGCTAAGAAATTTCCCGAATACACTGCGTACCGGAAAGTTACAAAGCGTATTCTCCCCTTCATATATTAACTATCACTTTATCTCAATTTATTAACTGCTATATTTTTATGATGGTTAAATTTTCATAATTAAACTACTTATTCCTACCGTAAATTATTGATTTTCCTTTGATTATTACTTATATTTGTAATTCAATCCACACATAAAGTTTTAATGGAGAAGGCCTTTTTGGGGAAAAGGGTGAGTGTATTCTTCAGAAATTATCTGCCAATTACTGTACTGATTTGCGAATAATTTCCGGGGAATAATATTTAATGAAATAAATACTATTTAACCAGAGCTTTCCAATGGATACAAACAAAGTCACTGTAATGATCGTCGGTAACGATGATGAAGAAGTAAAAACATTTTCTATTAACAGAGCCCTTTTAATTAATTACAAAAAATATCTTATTTATGCAGGTTCAGCTTTTACAGCAGCAATAGTCATTTTCTTTGCTGTGTTCGCTTATTCTGTGAAAGTGAGCATTGATAAAAGCGGACTGAACTCTCAGCTCGTTCAGGTTAACTCAAAGCTTGAAACTTATGACAGCCTGCAGCTGAGCCAAAAACTGAAGAAGATCGATAATAACCTCTCTATGATAGACGGTTACCTTAAAGAAAGAGGTTTGCTCAAGATCGAAAATATGGGGGGCGTGCCAAGCAGCAGCAGGCAGGAAACCCAGATGGATAAGATAAATTTTTATGAGAACCAGTCAGATGTGTTCTACAATACCCTGAGAGATCTGCCTATTGGTTATCCTTATAATAACGGAGTCAGAAGCTCAGATTACGGCTATCGCAGGAATCCGTTTGGGGGATTTTCAAGTGAATTCCATTCAGGCGTTGACCTGAAGGGCCCTTTGGGTGACCCCATATACGCCACAGGGGATGGCACCGTTAACAGGTGTGACTGGTACAACGGCTATGGCAACGCGGTAGTTATAGATCATGAAAGCGGGTATCAATCGTTGTTCGGACATTTATCTAAAGTGAACGTAGTACAGGGACAGCAGGTTAAAGCAGGAGATGTAATAGGATTTTTAGGCTCAACCGGCCGCTCAACGGGTCCGCATTTGCACTACGAAATTCGCAAAGATGGCAACGATATAAGTCCAGAGCCTTTTTTGAAAGTGTACTAACAGGGCTAATAAGTCAAGTAAAAGAGTTTAATCAATAATATATTCCTTCAAAAGGAGGTAAGTAATGTTCGGAAGCAAAGACAAATCATCAAATCAGCCGGAAGTATCAGCCCCGGTATCAGGTAAATCAGCTTCATCCAAAGATATAAAAACCCTCATAGGTGAAGGATGTAAAGTGGAAGGCAATTTCTTTATCCCCACAGCTACACGTATTGATGGCGTTATCAAAGGTGACCTCACCGGCGATAGCGGTATAGTGATAGGACACACCGGCAAAGTTGTTGGAAGTGTATGCGCTGCTGAAGTTATTGTGTATGGCGCGGTTGAAGGAAATGTTGAAACCAACAGGCTGGAGCTGAAAAAGGGCTCAAGAATGTCAGGTGATGTTACTGTTAATAATCTTATAACTGAACAGGGCTGCACCTTTAACGGTAAGTGCCATATGAAAGATGAAACCAGCAATGTAACCGAGCTTGTTCCTGATTCTAATCAGCCATCCGGCAATGTTAAAATAAAATCTGTGATGAATTCATAAATCCTGCTGTTTTTCCTTAAACGTTATGAAAAAAAATTATTCCAAACCGTCTTTATTTAAGTTAAGGGCGGTTTTTTTATTTAAATAAACCCAAAATTTATGAAGAAGTTATTAATGCTTCTGTTATTGCTCATTTCATTTAGTCTGTATTCCCAAACAGATAAAGAAAAAGCCCTGCAATACGGAAAAGAAGGTATAAAACTTGTTGATAACGGTAAATTAGATGAGGGAATTGAACTGTTTGAAAAAGCAGGAAAACTTGATCCCGAAAATATAATTTACCCGTATGAAATTGCTTATGCTTACTGTTTAAAAAACGATTACAGTAAGTCCATTGAAATTTGTGAAAGTTTAAAAAAAAGAACGGATGTTTTGGATGAAGTGTACAGGCTGCTTGGAAATTGCTATGATTTCACAGGTAATCAAAGCAAGGCAATTGAAACCTACAGGGAGGGAATATCAAAATTCCCGGCATCGGGTAAACTATACCATGAAGAAGGCGTATGTTATTCCGGTATGAAAGAATATGAAAAAGCTATAAATTCATTTCAGAAGGGGATTGAAGCTGAACCCAATTACTCATCAAACTACTATGACCTTTCAAAGCTCTATTATTTCAGCGAAGAAGAATTGTGGGCGCTTGTGTACGCGGAAACTTTTATTAACCTTGAACGAAACTCCAAAAGAACAGCAGATATCAGCAAACTGCTGTATGATACGTACAAAAAGGGTATAATTATTAAAAGTGAGAAGGAAGCATATATTAGCTTATCCAAAAGTCCTGATTTAACCGCCAATAAACTGCTTCTGTTTGAAACCAATTATGAAACGTGTTTTTCTCTGGCTATGATTACCGCCGATGATAAGTCATTATCTCTCAAATCACTGAGCAGCATGAGACAATCCTTTTTCAAAATATGGTATGAAAAAGGATTTAATGAAAAATATAAAATAGGTTTGTTCGATTACATTAAAGATATTTATGATAATGGCTATGGTGATGCCTACGATTACTATATTATGGGATACGGCGATGAGGATTTTGTCACAGAATGGGCTTCAAAAAACAAAGATCAATACAGCAAGTTTGAAAAGTATTATATTGCCAATAAACTGAAATTAACAAACGATAACTCTGTATACAGGGGTAAATAAAAAATGAAGAACACAGAACTGCTTGTCTACATGCTGGAAGATATCCGAAAAGTTACATTAAAAGGAATTGATGGATTAACGAAAGAACAGTTATTCGCAGAGCCTCTTCCGGGTGAATTCCCCATTGGTGCCTACTTAATGCACCTGGCAGAAGTGGATCTTTTCTGGCTGAGCATTATGGACGGTAAGGAAATTGACGCTGAACTCAAAAAACGTTCATATGCTGATGTTTGGTTTGATTCCGGTGAAAACAGCGCTCCTCCTTCTGAAATTATTGAAATTGATGAATATCTTGAAACCATGTCAAAATGCAGGGCCAAAGTATATGAATATATTAACTCTATTTCAGATGAAGATCTTGAAACTAAAGTTTACATGAGGTGGACCAATAACGGTGAGGAAAAGTCAAAAGAATTCACACCAAAGTGGATATTATACCATCTTATCGAGCATGAAGCGCATACGCGCGGACAAATGTTTATGCTGATAAGAATGGCGGGCTTCAAAAATAAAGGTGATAATAATTAATGAAGAATATTCTTAAGCTTGAAGAGCTTCTTATGCTCGCATTGGCAATTTATCTGTTCACTTTCCTTGATTACAACTGGTGGCTATTCGCTGCATTCTTCCTGGCCCCCGATCTTGGTATGCTTGGATATCTTGCGAATGCTAAAATAGGGGCTTTTACATATAACATTACCCATCATAAGGGCATAGCAATTGCCAGCTATCTGTCCGGTACATTTTTTGATATACCTGTTCTTATGTTTGCCGGTTTAATTCTTTTTGCACATTCAAGTTTTGACAGGGTCCTTGGGTATGGACTGAAATACAGCGATAATTTCAAAAATACCCATTTAGGCACAATTGGCAGACCATAAGTTTTTCATAAAATTCTTCAAAAACTGACCTAAATCATACCTTTTTACCTCTTAATGCAGGTATTTTTGTATAGTTGATATATGTAAATAATTGACTTAACAAAAAACCGGAGGTTTTTATCATGTTTAACTATATGCACAACATCAGCTCTTACGAAGAAACTATAGAAAATTTTTCATGGAAATCGGTTGAAGAAGAACTTGGCTATAAGCCGGGTGATCCTATAAACATTGGTGAGTACTGCACAGATAGAATTTGCAGGCTTGGAATGGGAAGAAGAAAAGCTCTGATCTGGCAGGACCACAGCGGTAATGTAAAGACATGGACTTTTGACCAGATGAGAATCGATACAAATTCAATTGCATGGTATCTTGAAAATATGGGAATAAAACCGGGCGATAGAGTCTGCCTCTTCATGGATAAAGTTCCTGAATTGTATCTCGGCTTCCTTGGCATTCTGAAAATGGGTGCTATAGTACAGCCGCTCTTTTCCGCATTTGGCACTGAGTCGCTTGAAACAAGGCTCGAAGACGCGCAAACAACGGCAATTATAACACAGAAAAAACATCTGCCAAAGATCCGCAATATTTTAAAAGATACAGATTATCTTAAGTATATAATCATTGTTGACCAGACAGATGAGCTTCATTTAAAAGACCGCGAACATATTCTGGATATTGAAAATCTTCCGAAGCTGGATCATTTTCATATTTACAGATCCACTGCAGAAACGCCCTCAGTTCTGCATTATACCTCAGGCACCACGGGCAAACCAAAAGGTGCACAGCATGTACATTATTCAATAATCTCTCAATATATTACAACCAAGTATTCACTTGATCTGAAAGAGGATGATATATACTGGTGTACAGCTGATCCGGGCTGGGTTACAGGTACATCATACGGCATTATAGGACCATGGTCCAATGGTATTACACAATGCGTGCTTGATTCAGGCTTCACAGCTGATGGCTGGTACTCGTTCATAGAAAAACATAAAATTACAGTATGGTACACTGCTCCAACAGCAATCAGGGCTTTGATGAAAGAAGGCGAAGAGGTTATTAAAAAACACGACCTTTCTTCACTAAGATTCCTTGCAAGCATAGGTGAACCATTGAATGCTGAAGCTGTTCTGTGGAGCGATAAAGTATTTGGTATGAAATTCCACGATACCTACTGGCAGACCGAAACCGGAAGTATGGTAATAAGCAACTATCCATGTATGAAAGTAAAACCCGGCTCCATGGGTAAACCTTTCCCCGGTATGGAAGTAGGCTTGGTTGATATTAACACTCACGAGTACTTTGATAAAAAAGGTATTGTAGGCATTATAGCAATTAAACCGGGCTGGCCTGCAATGTTCCGCGGTTACTGGAACAGGAAAGAAACTTATGACCAGAAATTCGTTAACGGCTGGTACCTGTGCGGTGATAGAGCAAGCATTGATGAGGATGGTTATTTCTGGTTCGTTGGCAGAGATGATGATGTTATTAATACCGCGGGCCATTTGGTTGGTCCGTTTGAAATTGAATCCGCGCTGCTTGAGCATCCTGCAGTGGCTGAATCAGCCGCAATTGGCAAACCCGATCAGATAAATATGGAAGTTGTAAAGGCCTTTATTGCTTTAAAACCGGGATATGAAAAGACTAAAATGCTTGAGCTTGAAATAATGAATTTCATCCGCAAGAAACTCTCGCCGCTGGCAATGCCGCAGGAAATTGAGTTCGTTAAATCACTTCCTAAAACACGCAGCGGTAAAATAATGCGCCGCGTTTTAAAGGCTAAAGAATGGGGAGAAGAAATAGGCGATATTTCAACTCTCGAAAATGATATGTAAAATAGAAACCTCACCTGAACCGTATTAGAAATGAGACAGCTTAGGTAGCTAAAAATGAAACTTTAAGTAAACAAATAATTTTCAAATACTCTCCCCCCTCTCCCCTTGGGAGAGGGGATTGGGGGTGAGGGTACAAAACTAATAAATAATAACAATGGAAAACGTAAAAGATATAGTACTTGATTATGTAAAAAAGGAATACCTTGAAGATGGTGATGACAGGGAAATTAAATACGATACTGCTTTAATTACCGGCGGATTTGTTGATTCTTTCTCAATGGTATCACTCAAAGTGTTCCTTGAAACAAAATACAATATTTCAATACCCGATGATAAAGCTACCCCTGAAGCTTTTGACAGCGTGAATAATATTGTTGATCTTTTAAAAGGTTTCGGTGTAAATTAAGATTGTCTGCTAATTGTGGTGTCAGGTATTTACCCGACATCGCTTCAGATCCATAACATTTTTTTAGCCCACTGATCTATCCGTGGGTATTTAATGCACAGAAAATGTAAACCGTTTTAACGGTTTTAGTTATCACTACAAAAGGAAGGTTAAATTTATATGTCATATCCACAGGATATAAGAAGTATATACGGCTCTCAGCTTGATGAGCTGAAGAAGCAGGGAATTTTTAAAGAAGAACGCGCTATTTTCAGTCCCCAGAACGCTGATATTGAAGTTGAGTTCCCCATAGGCTCACCGCAAAAACAGGAGATCAACATGTGCGCAAATAATTACCTGGGACTCTCATCACACCCGGATGTAATTAAAGCAGCTCATGCAGGACTTGATTCCCGCGGATACGGAATGTCCTCAGTACGCTTTATTTGCGGAACACAGGATATACACAAAACACTGGAGCACAAATTAACCGAATTTCTGGGTACAGAAGATACAATTCTCTTCCCGTCATGTATGGATGCAAACGCCGGCGTATTTGAAGCTGTGCTGACAGAGCAGGATGTTATGATAGCCGACAGGCTTGTGCACGCTTCAATAGTTGACGGTATGCGCTTATGCAAAGCACACCAGGATACTTACAAGCATTCTGATATGGCTCACCTGGAAGATAAGCTGAAGCTGCACCAGGATAAACGCGTTAGGCTTATTATTACCGATGGTTCATTCAGTATGGATGGTGACCTGGCAAAGCTTGATAAGATAGTTGAACTTGCCGAAAAATATAACGCTATGGTATTTGTTGATGACAGCCACGCAAGCGGATTTATAGGAAAAACCGGCAGAGGAACACATGAACATTGCGGTGTATTCGGTAAAATTGATATTATCACAACTACACTTGGTAAAGCATTAGGCGGCGCCTCGGGAGGCTGTGTATCAGGCAGAAAAGAAATAGTTGAAATGTGCCGCCAGAAAGGCAGACCGTATCTATTCAGCAACACTGTTGCACCGGTAGTTGTATCAGGCGCGCTTGCTGTGCTTGATATAATCAGCAAAACTACAGAGCGCCGCGATAAGCTTGAGCGCAATACGGCATTCTGGCGCAAAGGCTTGACTGAAGCCGGGCTGATAATTAAAGATGGCGAGACTCCAATAGTGCCGGTAATGTTATTCAATGCCAAGCTTTCACAGGATTTCGCCAAGACATTGTATGATGATGGTATTTATGCGGTCGGATTTTTCTTCCCGGTAGTTCCTAAAGGGCAGGCAAGGATACGTACACAGCTATCGGCAGCGCATGAAATGCATCACCTCGAAAAAGCGCTTGCTGCGTTTACAAATGCCGGTAAAAAATTCGGCATACTTGGCAAGACCAAGCAGGAAATTATTGAAATGTACGGAATGTGATTTTTTTTTTTGTTCTTTTCCCTTATGGTTGTATTGTTTTTTGTTATTACCCCAAAAAAGGCTCTCAATTTAACTATTGAGAGCCTTTTAGTTATTTTCCGGTAACTCCTTTTTCTGATTCAGCCGTTCGGCAATATATGCCTTTAACTCCTCCGGATTCAGTTTCTTCATTTCTTTGCTTATCTTTTCACGTTTTTCACGCAATTCCAGGAAATCAGCTTTTTCCTTCTCGGTTCTGGGTTTTCTCATAACAACGGCATAATATATGTTTTTACATTAAACAAACAGGAAGTAATTGAGGGGTAAAGAAACAAGTGAACTTAGAAATATTGGTAGTGAAAGTGAATGAAATTGGCGAACAATAATACTCTGCTAATATTAACAATAAAACCGGTTTTCTTTCATGCCAATATATACAGAGATTTAGTTACTTATAGAAATCATTTCTTTTATGATAGAAAGTGAATTTACGATATCGTTATCTTGAACTCTAGTTTGCGGTTTCTTTTTTATACTAGCCAAAAAAACCATATCCGTAGTCTCGAAAAAGTAAAGTCTAATTGCAACAGGATTGAAAATACGTAATTCAAATAATCTTATTTGATTTTCTTTTGTAGGTGTGACATCTTTAATTAAATGATTATCTGAAGCTAAATTTGTAACTAACTTTCTGTTTTTTGCTTCAACGATTCTCGATAAAAGTCTAATCTGAGTCTCATATGTCAATGCTTCAAAATCTTTTTTGAATTTGGAATTATATTTGCATTTACCTATCAATGCAGTAAACTTATTAAAATTATCTAATTTATTGAAAATATCTTTCTCTATAACAGATAATAGATACTTTGTATTAGTATCTTCGCCAAACAGATTCAAAACTGAAAAATGGTTTTGACTATTATCATGAATTGTCAAATTATCAATGCGTAGGTCGGTATGTAAAGCTAATGTAAACAATATCCCTGTATTGTCATAAACAATTTTCTCTCTTGTTGCATCATAAGAAGTGTTATCAACTACAATAGAGTATTTATTACTAAGCAAACTATCTTCATCTACAATATGATAAAAGGATTCGATTGGAAACTTGCTAAAATATGTATATGCTAATATTCTTATTTCCCGGTTCAAGTATCCGATGCAATCAGCTAAAGTAATTTTGTTCTTGTTTAGGATGTAATCTGAGGCATAAAGATGAGTAATTATACCATCAATTTCGTTAGGATAAGAGTCCTTAATAGTTTTGAAATGCAAAAACGTGTCAGTCAACAATTTAACATAAACATCATTTTGATAATCTTTTGGAATACATGAATTAAAACCAAAAATAAACATAATTAAATTAACTTTCTAGCATTCATTTCAAATTGATCAAACATACCTTTTGGCCATTCATCTAATCTTCCATCTTCAAGTATGTTTGGAGAAACTACCTCTGTGTTTAAATTTTCATTCATTTCAAACCAATGTATCTGCACTTTTTTATTGAAATCTTTTATTTCTTTAGTAGCTATCCTTATTCCGTCAAAAATATGATCGCTGTGTGTTTCAATTATCACTTGAGTTCCAGATTCTGCACATAATGAAATTAATTTAGCTAATTCAGTTTGACCTTTTGGGTGTAAATGTGCTTCAGGATTTTCTATTATAATTAAACTATTTCTAATAAGTGTTCCGATCAATAGAGCGGCTATAACAGAAAGTGAATAACTTAACCCAAAACCAACATTCATTGCTCGATGATCATTAAACAATGAATATGAACTATCACTTTTATTATCTAAAAAATAATTAAATTTGACATTTGGCGATATGACACTTAACCAACCTCTGATATTATATCCAAGAGTATCACCTTCCGATTTTGGGTGAACAAGTGATTGATGCAAAGTAGATTCTTCATAGAAATCTATAAATTGAAATAAATTTTCTCCTTTTGGGCCAATTTTACGCTTTTTGTAATTATCATTATATATTGGTACTGATGTTTTAGGACCAAATCTATTTGCAGAAATATAAATGATCTCTGGAAAAGCGAACTCATTTGAATATGTTTTATGATTTATCAAATCGTCTCTTGTTTCTGGTATAACCAAATTAAAAAAATTATCTTTATCGTCAACAATATTGAAAGTAATATTCTTATTATAATAGTTATTCTTTATTTCTTCAATTGAACCATACCCATCTAATAAAACGGTATTTTCATTATCATATGCTTTCTCTAACATCAGCAAAGACTGTAAAACGGTACTTTTGCCGCTACTGTTCAAGCCAGTTAGGACAGTCAATTGGTTTAAGTTGAGAGTTCTATGTAGGAAAGATTTGAAGCCGTTAATACTTAATTCTCTTAGCATTATATGAATTGGTTTAGTAATTCAGTTAATTTAGTATATCTTTCATTTACAGACTGATATTTAAGACTATCTCTGGAAATGATATGGTTGAAATTATCACTGCTCAATAATACCGAATATTGAATTATGAAATTAACTTTATTAATAACAAGCTTGTCAAATTCGCTATTTGTAAGCCTTCCCAATAAGACGCTCCATACTTCAAATAAAGATTTATTTATCGGGGTTCTTCTTTGTCCAGGTAAACTTTTCCTAAAGGCATGTTTACCGAATATGTCATATGCTCTTTTCATTGCTTGTGAAAATAGATTTTCTAATTTTGAAGTATCGTTAATTAAAATATCTTCTTTATTAATGTCATCTCTGAAAAGCTTGGAATACTCTTTTTTATTTGTATCATTTATTACATTGATTATTCGCATAGTATCGCTTAAGAACTTATCCATATCATTGTTTTTGGGATAATTTAAGTAGGACCTTATAGTGAAAGATATAAATCGCAATATTAATTCTCTATCCATCATTCTTTCTGATCTAACTGAATTATCTGTTGCTAAAATAAAAGAGTTCAGGTTAGATAGTTTTAATAAAAGCTTTGTAGATTCACCAATATAAAGAGCATGTCTAATCTCTTGTGATGTTAAAGGTTCTCCACCAGTATTTATTCTCTTAAATATGTTTCTCTTAACTTCTTCAGGTGTACCTGGATTAATTATAGTAAAGGTAAAACCAGTTTCTAAAATTCTGTTTTGTATGTTAATTGGCAGATTATTGAAATCCAAATCATTGTATTGTTTGCCCCAAAATTCCAATTCTTCCAATTTGAATCCCTTTCCTTTATATTCTGCAACCTTTGTTTTTAAGTATTGGTCGCCTAATACAAAACTCCTAATTGTGCTTAATCTTTGCAAACCGTCTACTACATAAAATATTCCTTTTTCGTCTGAAGAAACATAGAACATGGGAATTGGTATTTTTAACATAAGTGATTCAATTAATCGACATTTTTTTTCCATGGTCCAAACTTCATTTCTCTGGAAGTCTGGGTTTAAAATTATGGTTCCCTGTTCTAATCTCCTTAAACAAGTATCCATTGTAATGGGTTTTGTATCAATCGAAATTTTTTCAGGATCAAAGGGTTGATATTCTTCATTTTCTTCTTCGACACCTAACGGAGTTGTTTCCAATTCATCTGCGAAATTAATCTCTTTATTCATATATTTTCGTAATTTCTAGTTTCTAATCTTTCGTAAAAGAAATATACTTATAGTTCATTTACTATTCAATTTAAAAAGTAATCAGTAATGAATACTGTCTACTTGTATTTTGGTATCACCTAATTCCTCTAAAATCTTTATCTTTGTGGAATTTAAAAAAATAGTAGCACAGACATTCCTGTCTGTGTTCAAATAATTTAAGATATATGTCTAATTTTCTCGGTAAGTTAAGAGTTGAGCTTGATAACATGAAGGTAGATGGCCTTTATAAACATGAACGCGTGATCACTTCCGTGCAGGATGCGGTAATTAAGCTGGATACCGGCAAAGAGGTGCTTAATTTCTGCGCCAATAATTATTTGGGCTTATCAGCTCATCCTACAGTGGTTGATGCAGCCAAAAAAGTAATGGATACCCACGGATTCGGCATGTCCTCAGTCCGCTTCATCTGCGGCACACAGGATATACATAAAGAGCTTGAGCAAAAGATAGCTGATTTCCACGGCACCGAAGATACAATTCTTTACGCCGCCTGTTTTGATGCCAACGGGGGAGTATTCGAGCCAATCCTGCATGATACCGATGTGATAATTTCCGATGAGCTTAACCATGCAAGTATTATCGATGGTATCAGGCTTTGCAAAGCTACACGCCACCGCTACAAGAATAACGATATGGATGACCTTCGCCGCAAGCTGGATGAATCCAAACGAGAAGGCGCGAAGAATATCCTGATAGTTACAGATGGAGTTTTCAGCATGGATGGATACATTGCTAAAATTGATGAGATCGTAAAGATCGCTGAAGAATATGACTGCCTTACAATGGTTGATGAATGCCATGCGGCGGGATTCATGGGTAAAACCGGAAGGGGAGCAGTTGAATACTGCGGCGTAATGGGTAAAGTTGATATCATAACCGGTACGCTTGGCAAAGCATTGGGGGGAGCAATGGGCGGCTACACAACCGGTAAAAAAGAAATTATTGAAATGCTTCGCCAGCGGTCTCGTCCATATTTATTTTCAAACTCACTTGCTCCTGCAATTGTAGGAGCATCAATAGCTGTATTCGATATGCTTTCATCCACAACTGAGCTTCGTGACAGGCTGGAAGAAAACACAAAGTACTTCCGCGGTGAAATGGGTAAACTTGGCTTTGATATTAAAGAGGGGACTCACCCTATAACTCCAGTTATGCTTTATGACGCGAAGCTCTCACAGGATTTCGCCACAAAACTGCTTGATGAAGGAATTTACGTAATTGGATTCTATTACCCCGTCGTACCAAAGGGTCAGGCGCGTATCAGAGTGCAGGTTTCAGCAGCCCATACCCGCGAGCATCTGGATAGGGCAATTTCTGCATTTAAAAAAGTTGGTAAAGAATTGAAAGTTGTTTAAATAATGGAGGTTTAAAGATCGAAAAGTTTTGTTATCTTTGAATGTGCGGTTAAATTTTTAATTGTAAATTTATGCCTTTAAGAGATTTATTTATATATTTGCCCTTCGCTTTTCTAATTAATTCTGTTGTTGTATCCCAGATTTCACCGGAATGGATCAATATATATAATGGTCAATCAAATAAAGATGATTTCTATTATGATTGCATTGTGGATAATTCCGGGTTTATATATTGTGGCGGAATCACAGAAAACTCTTCCAATAGATTCAAATTTTTTGTGGGTAAGTACGATTCTGAAGGATTGGTAGTTTGGCAAAGAATTTTCAGTGAGTTATCCAATTCAAATGAATATGCTTCTTCAATGGCGTTGGATTCTGCTGGGAACATATATTTAAGCGGCAGGAGAAATGATAGTTTGTTTTTGGTTGTAAAATATGACAATAACGGAAATGTTATTTGGGGTAATGAGTTTAAAACAAATTATAGAAATTCTTATGTTTCGGCTATGGGCATTGATTTATTTGGTGATATCTATTTGTCCGGTTATGGTTCGAGGTTAAATGCAGATGAAAATATGATTACAATGAAAGTAGATTCATCAGGGAATTTAAGATGGAGAAACATATTCAATAGTCAATATAACAAAAACGACTATAGCCTTGGACTAGCCTTATACAAAGATGACATCATAATTACTGGGTATAGTGAAGATAATAATTTGTGGGATGCTCTGACTTTTAAATATACGGCTGAAGGTGAATTATTATGGATGAAACGATATGGAAATTCAAATACTGGTGAAAGCGGGTTTGTTGTAAAAACTGACAAGGAAGGAAACATATTGGTTGGCGGTGAAAGGGGAGACGGCGGTTTGAACAGAGATATTTTGACTATAAAGTATGACTCATCAGGAAATTTCGTATGGCAGGCAATCTACGGAACATCTTCTTTTGATCAGGCATCAGATTTAATTTGTGATGAATATGGAAATGTATTTGTGACCGGTTTGAGCGTACAGTTCGGAACAGCTTATACAACAATAAAATATAATAGCTTAGGAATTCAACAATGGATTTCAATTTATAACGGTCCAACAGGCGGTGATGCAGCCAATTCTATTGCTTTGGATACCTTTGGCAATATCTTTGTAACAGGTGGTAGTTCATCTCAAGATAATGGTTTTGATATAGCAACTATAAAGTATAATTTTAACGGTGAGCAGCAATGGGTGCATCGATTTAATGGCATAGGAAATGATTATGATGAAGGTAAGAAAATTTGTGTTGATCCGAATAACAATATTTATGTTGCTGGTAATACAAATAGATTGTTAAACTCTGATGGTATAATTATCAAATATTCACATCTCACGTCCTTAGTTTCGAACAATAGTAGTGTGCCTAGTAATTATAGATTACATCAAAACTATCCAAATCCATTTAATCCTGTCACAAATATTCGATTTGAATTACCAGAAACTGGATTGTTATCTCTTAGAATTTATGATATTAACGGAAAAGAGATAGTGTTGAAATATTTTGATGTCAATACACCCGGGGAATATACATATGATATCAATTTAAGTAATTTTTCTTCTGGGGTATATTTCTACAAAATTTCAATTAATGGCTTTAGTGATACAAAAAAGATGATTTTATTAAAATGATCTTAAATAATGAAAACTTGAACTGAAATCTGACTTTTGTTGTAGCTTTTAAATAACCCTTTACATAGTTATGGCTTAATTAATCTAAAAATAACTACTTCGTATCTTCCTTTTAATATCTTATATGACTTTTCTGTTAAAAGATGTTTAATAGAACTGTTTACCGGAACTTGTTTGATCCTATCAATCCGGAAACCTGAATATTCAAATGCATCAAAGTAATCTGCAAACTTATGATGAAATATGTCTGAAACCTGAGCGAGCCTGAATTTGGGCCTAAACCTCATTGCAAATCCTTCAAAATTTATCTCCGGATGTGTAACAGAGAAAATTAGTTTCCCTCCTTTTTTTAATATTCTATAAAATTCTGCAAATACAGGATTCAGATATTTAATATGTTTTATTGTTTGTCCGCAGGTTATTTTATCGAAATACGATGCCTTAAAAGGAAACTTCTTGTTTAAATTGTGATTTATAAACTGAACTTCAGGAATTTTTTCTTTTGCGATCTCCAGCATTTGTTCGCAGAAATCGAGTCCAGTTACCTTTGCTCCTGCTTTGTGAAATTCCTTTGTATATTTTCCCGTTCCGCATGCTGCGTCCAAAATAAACTCATTCTTCCGGGGATCTGTTAATTTGATAAAATCGTTATGCTCAACCAGGGTATGCGGATTAGGATGTACATCATATGTTTTTGCCCATTCTTTATAGGCATTTAAAGTTCGGTTCATTTTTTTTTAGAATACTTATACAAAAATTGTAATTACAGTTTTTAATTTCAATATTTTAATTTTTGACTTAAGTCATAGCAGATATGCTGCAGTACAGACAGACCATTAATATGGTTGATGGAACAAACACTAAGATATCTAAAAAAGACGCGGTTATAATGATTGATAAAGGTAAAATATCGGCATCAATAAAAGCAACTAACGGAATCGTCCATTTAATTGATGAAGTCGTTTTGCCGCCATCAAAATAGTTTCTCTATTTTGCAAACAGTATCAACAAAATTGAACCTGTAGAGACGACCTGCTGCGCCTTGCCGAAAGGTATGGGTGGGTCGTCTTTTGTTTAAAAAATTACCGCAGAATATCCACTTTCTTTTGGCATTCAGTTAAAACTTATAAATACATATCTTTGTTTTAACTGAATGGAATTCATAACAAAAATGAGAAGTTAATTGCTGATTTACCGCTACATATTAAAGGCACATTTTGCGCCATTTATAATTTCTTTTTTTATTGTTATTTTTGTTTTTACGTTCCAGTTTATTTATAAGTATATAGATAACCTGGTAGGTAAGGGCTTAAGCTGGTGGATTATCACACAGTTAATTACGCTCAACCTGGCGTGGATGGTGACCCTGGCGGGTCCCATGGCGGTTTTAATTGCCACGCTGATGGCTTTCGGTTCTTTGTCAAGTACTAATGAAACAACAGTAATGCGCGCATCGGGCTTAAGCCCGGTAAAGCTGATTCTCCCTGTTCTTGCAGCAGCAGGTATTCTGTGCTACGGTCTGATACTTTTTAACAATAAAGTGCTCCCCGAAGCCAATCACAGAACCAGGGTTTTAATGACAGATATTCAGCGCACCAGGCCGACTTTCGTAATTGAAGCAGGCAGATTCACTGATGATATCAGCGGTTACAATATGCTAGTGAGGAAAACATTTGAGAATTCCAATAAACTCGAAGGTGTTTTTATCATTGATAATTCCAATGCTGTTTATTCAAACACTTTGACCGCTGACAGCGGCCAGATCAATTTTTCGCAGGATTATTCAAAAATTATCCTTGATCTCTATAACGGTGAAATTCACCAGATAGATAAAAAGAAGCCAAGCGGCTCCTACCGGAAAATTGAATTTGAAAAACACATTGTATCAATAGATGCTGCGGGCTTTGGCTTCAGCAGTTCTGATGAAGGCGCGTTTTCAAGAGGAGACCGCGAGCTTAGTGCGGATTCAATGCGGAGTATTGTTGATAATATTTCCAAAGGATTCGTAACAGACCGTGATAATGCGATTCTGCAGCTGCAGAGTCTTGCAAAAGAGCTTTCAGCGGTAAATTATGATACAGCAAAGATAGATAGCGCGCAGAGCAGTGTAAACAGGATGAAGATCATGTCAATCCTGAACAGGTATAAAGGATTGAAACAGAAGTACAGCATGCAAAGTTCTGTTTTAGCTTCAAACAGCAAACAGATTGATATGTACCTGGTTGAGATCTACAAAAAGTACTCTATTCCGTTTGCATGTGTTATATTTGTACTTATTGGCGCTCCGCTTGGAATGATAACCCGAAAGGGTGGCTTTGGAGTAGCCGCAGGAATGAGTTTAGGATTTTTCTTATTATATTGGGCATGTTTGATAGGAGGCGAAAAGCTGGCAGATAGAGAGCTTTTGAGTCCGTTTTTAAGCATGTGGGCAGCAAACATAGTTTTAGGTTCAGCAGGTTTATTTTTGGTTTTCAGGGATAGCTTAAACATAAAAAGATTGTTTAAAATTAAAACAATTAAAGTTAAGCCAGTTTGATATTTAATGGTCAAGTCCCGGGCAATGGTTTTTTGCCTAACCCCGCCAGGTTCGAAAGAAAGCAACGGTAAGCAAAAGATTGTGTGATCCGGGTAACTTGACCTTTTTTATTTATGAATATTGAGTTTTATTTCTATACAGCACTTTATTGAATATTACTAATATATACAAATGGAAAAAACCAGGATATTAATATCAGGATTAGGCGGAATAGCACAGATTGCTCATCTGCCCATACTTTCAAAAATGAGCAATGTTGAAATTGCGGGTGTCTGCGATATCGACCGCTCCAAAACCCGATCAATAGCAGAAAAATATAACGTTAAAAGCTCTTTCACTTCAATTGATGAAATGCTTGATAAAACCGAAGCCGACTGCCTTGTTGTAACTTCGCCAACCAGTCTGCACCATGAACAGGCTATAAAAGGGCTGCAGAAAGGGCTGAATGTACTTGCAGAAAAGCCTCTTGCCCGCAATTTTCAGGAAGCCGCTTCAATTGTTGATGCCGCCAAAAAGGCCAAAAAACTGCTGATGGTAGGTATGAATAACCGCTTCCTGCCTGAAGTAATGATGCAGGAAAGCTTTGTTTCGGCTGGTGAAATAGGGGATGTATTTTACATCAAAGCCGGGTATCTTAAAAAAAGAAGTACTGCTGAAAAATGGTCGGTTAATAAGTCCGAATCAGGCGGGGGAGTTTTTATGGATCTTGGCATTGTTATACTGGATATTGCTCTCTGGATGATGAAGTTCCCAAGGATAAAAAGTGTAAGCGCTGTGAATTTTAACCATTCATTTAAAGATGTTGAAGACTCATCATTTGTACTGCTCAGGTTTGAAAACGGCTCAATTGTATCGATAGAAACAAGCTGGACCCTCCACCGGGCAAGCGATATGTTTTACTGCAACGTTTACGGTAAAGAAGGCTCAACAAGCATAAATCCGCTGCGCATTTATAAAAATATGCACGATACACTGGTTAATGTTACGCCGGTAAAGATAGAAAAACCCGCAAACCTTTTTAAACGCACTTATGAGTATGAACTGAACAATTTTGTTAATTCAGTACTCACCGGCAAGCGTTCACTTTCTGACGGTTCTGAAGCGCTTGACAGAATGAAAATAGTTGACGCGATATATGAATCAGCTAAAGCAGGCAAAGAGATCAGTTTTAAATAAACTGCAGTAATGATAAAAAAGATAGGTATTATCGGGGCGGGAACAATGGGCAGCGGCATAGCCGCGGCTTCAGCAATAAACGGGTTTGAAACCCTGCTTTATGATATTTCCCCTGAGGCAGTTCAAAAGGCAGTTTCAGGCATTTCCAAAGGCTTCCAAAAGCTTGAAGAAAAAGGGAAGATCGATGCAGCCAAAAGGAAGACCGCCGAAGAGAAGATTGTTCAGATTAATGATCTGACGGGTCTTGCGGTTTGCGATATTATCATAGAAGCAGCTATCGAAAATATCGATCTCAAAAAAGAGCTTTACAAAAAGCTTGATGAAATTTCAAAACCGGATGCTATACTTGCCACAAACACATCATCTTTTTCAATCACATCAATTTCAACTGCTGTAAAGAAGAATCCCGGCAGGGTAGCGGGAATGCATTTCTTCAATCCCGCGAACATTATGAAATTGGTTGAGGTTATTAAAGGTGAATTCACCAGTGAAGAAACCGTGAATACGGTTACACAGCTTTGCAAAGAGCTGGGTAAAGTACCCGTTTTGTGTATGGATACTCCCGCTTTTATTGTAAACAGGGTAGCCCGGGCATTTTACGGTGAATCATTGAAGATAATGGGTGAAGAAAACCTGGATCCTGAGCTTGTTGATACCGTTATGAAAGAAGAAGGCGGCTTCGCTATGGGACCCTTTGAGCTTATGGACTTAATTGGCATTGATGTAAATCTTTCCGTCACCAAATCGGTTTACGAAGCTTTCTTTTATGACCAGAAATATAAACCAAGTCCTATACAGCAGAAGATGGTTGATTCGGGTCTGCTTGGCAGAAAAACCAAACAGGGATTTTATAAGTATTGATTAAATCCTGACGAACGAAGTGAGAAAGGATCTCATAAATAGGCCGATAAGTAATCAGAATTACAGTAATTTTGTTTTATTTTTTATTATCTTTGTATAGCAGAAAACAAACAGCGTAAAACAAATGCAAACACTACTGAAGATTTTAGGTTTTGTAACAATTTTTATAGGAATAATTGCCGGAATTTATGTTATATCGGATGCATTGAGTCTTTATGCAAGTTTAAAAGGCGCGCCAAATCCGTATATGGAGCAGGTTTACCTCATAAAAATTGTAGCAGGCGGTGCCATTATACTTTCTTCAATTGTTTCTGGTATGCTTTACCTGAGTTTTGGTATAGTGATTGAGCTGCTCGATAGCCTCAATCACCGCATTATAATGTTTTTGGATGCCCTTGAGAAATCAAAGAACCCAAAGAAGGATGATGAGTTCAGTTATTAAGAGTTAAACAATGAATATAAAAAAAGGTCAAAGTGAAAACTTTGACCTTTTTTGTTAATATACTGTTCCTGAACAAATATCAGAGTTCAACTTTCGTCTGGGAAACCCAAACTGGCAGATCGTGATCAATCCTTCCCAGCATCATATTCAATTGACCCGTATGATGCATTACATGACGCATATTGTACATAGTAATTTCAAGCATGCTGTAATCCTTCCAGGGATTTTTCCACCTATGAGCCGCTTTAGCTTCATCCATATCCTTCAATAAAATTTGCAATTTATTACGGCAATAAGATACATACGCCAGCAATTCAGCTTTACTGTAAATTTTCTCAGGCATAACTTCATCAATATCCTCTTCCTTCATAGTAAACGGGGCAGGCATTTTGAAGTTATCCGGGTTCATATCAAGGTAATAATCAGTAAAAAATAACGTGTGGAATGCAATATACCAGTAACTGCTCCTCACTTCATCAATATGCTTCGCATTAAGTGTATCCTTACCGGTGGAATAATTGTATGTCCATAGACTCTGCGGCGCTTTCGCTATGGCATTTTCAAACATATCCAGCGCCGCGCCGAATTGTTTCCACAATTCTGTTCTAACTGTGTCAATCATTGTATAATTCTGATTATTTTATAGTGTATTTATTGTTGTATTCTCTTTACATTTAATATACTCAACGCACTCATAACTCATGCTTTGTCTGCGAAACCCATTTCGGCAGGTCATGGTTAATCTTGCCCAGCATCATATTCAATTGACCCGTATGATGCTGAACGTGCCGCATACTGTGGAGCAGGTGTTCTGTCAAGCTGTAATTTCTCCGTCCGTTATTCCATCTCATATTCATTAATTCTTCAATTGGTTTGCCAATAAGTTTGCGTGCTTTTTCTCTCGAATGTCCAAGGTATGCAATAAGCTCATCCTTTGTATAAGTTCTTTCCGGCATTATCCCCGATGGGTCCATTTCGGACATAGTATACGGCTCAGGCGGATGAAAATTTTCAGGGTCGGTTGTAAGGTCATAATCAGTAAAGAATAAACAGTGGTACGCGTTATACCAGAATTTATTTTCATCATCCCAAAGGGTTTCGGGACATTTCACGAGCGCATTTTCAAGCATATCAAGCGCTGCGCCATACTGCTTCCAGAGTTCAGTTTTGAATGTGTTGTACATAAAATTGAATTTAAATTTTTGATCATACTAATTTCCTGAAACCCCTCTCCTTTGGAGAGGGGCAGGGGAGAGGTCTTTTGCTCAGAATTGATGAATACAATAAACCAAATCACTTATTGAAGAAATTTTCCGCAAACTGATCCATTGCATAGTACAACATCTCAAAATTATCATTCTCTTCCGGGAAGTGCAGAAAGAAATAAACCTCCGGCAATCCTTTATCCTGCCATTTCTTGATCATATTTATCCAAACGTCAATCCTTTTTTTATCGATATCATATCCGTAAGTATCAAATCTTATAAACGCGCTGTGGTTTGTCAGCTTAAGCTTATTCAGGTACTTAATGGTTTCAAATTTATCAACTATCACAAGTCCCGCATTGTTTTCTCTGAGTATTGCGTACGCGTCATTCAGAATATTATCATATTCCAGCCAAAAGGGTCTCAGTTCTACACTGACCTTGAAATCACGCGGCAGCGATTTTAAATAGCTATCCAGTACATCAAAGTTCTCAGGCGCAAAATCGGGGTGCAATTGCAAAAATGATATCCCAAGGTTTTCTTTAAAGAAACCAACACGTTTAATGAAATCATCTGTTAACTCCGCAGCCCCTATGAGCATTTTATCATGCGTAATGAGCTTAGGGAATTTTGGGCAGAACCTGAAGTTTGTTCCGACTTCATCACGCCATCTTTCAATTCTTTCAACATCAACAAAATCGTGGTAGGTTGAATTAACCTCAACACAGTTAAATTGCTGCGAATAATGGGCAAGGTACTTGCCCGGCTTTGCATGTGATGGGTAAATTTTACCCACCCACTTACTATAACCCCACTGTGAGCAGCCGAAGTATATCACTAAATTACTGCCTTTTCAGATTTCATTTTTATATCATCATCCAGCGGTTCCGCCAGTTTCCCCGCGCTATCTGACTGTGCCCTTAAAAATTCACCCGCTGTTTTGGTTTTTAGCAGTACCGGCATTCTGTTATGTATGTTTTTCATAAATGTGTTTGGTTCGCATGTAATTATGCTTGCGCTTTCATTTTCATCTATGCCTGTTTTCATTATGCCGCCTGCAAAAAATACCGGTGTTCTCTGAATTGATATCCTCTGCGGAACTTTTTTTCCTTTTTCACCTGTCCATTCGTAAAATGCAGTCATTGGGAAGATGCACCTGCTTTCATCAAAAATCTTTTTCCATTTACTGCCTTTTTTAAGTATCGTTTCTATTTTGGAATTAAATATATCCTTTTCTATCATGGGATCCTTTCCCTTAGCTGCCCGTGATGGATCATATACCTGTGATCTGATGCCCCATTTTTTAAGCTCAAGCTTAAATACATTATCATTTTTATCAAACGTTATGATCTTTACCAGGTTAGTTGGCGCAATGTTCTCTGTTCTTAAAAAATCAGTTTTCAGGTCCTTCAGAACCTCATCAAGATCGTATGCGATATTAAGCTCGCCTATGTGTTTTTCAAATTCAGCCTGTAAAGCGGCATCATCCGCCGCGTTCTCGTACCTTCCGCACATTATAATTTAATTTAGATTTACAGTTAACAGTTCATTCCAGTTTGTTGTGTACCTTTGCGATATATGCTGACGTTTCATCGCCCACTCCTGTGCTATACCGCTTGATGCTATTTTAAGTGAATCCCTCCCGAATGTGTTATTTATATTATCCATAGCTTTCATTATCCTGCTGCGTTTCTCATGGTCACGGTTAAACATGAATGCATTTAATTGAACAGGTGATTCAGGTACAATATTACTTAACATTACTCCCGCTTTAATATAATTATATCCCTTTTTATATATCTTCCTCAGCAAAAATGTTGCATACCTTATAAGCTCCTGTGTATAATTGGTTGGTTCCGGCAGTGTGATGGTTTTATTTTTAGCATGCTGCTTATCGGTAAGCTTGTAGTGATTTGTCATCACAAATACATTGATGCTGTTACAGCTGCTTTTCTGCTGCCTGAGTTTTTCTGCGGCTCTTATTGTGTATTGACTTATAGCTTCTTCAAGTTCACCAAGCTCACTCACATACCTGCCGAAACTTCTGGAACTCATTATAACCTTTTTAGGTTCAAGTACCTCGTCAAGATCAACTGCACTTACACCCTGTAATTCATACTTTGTTCTGAGTCCGATGATTCCCATCTTATCTTTAATAAAGAATTCCGATGCGTCCCTGAAATCCTTTGCGCTTAAGATCTTCCGGCACATCAGCATTCTGCCGAATGCGCCGCCGATACCCCATATCTCATGGATCGGCACATGCGCCAGCAATTTATCCATTTTGGGGAAATTGACAATATCAAAAACTCCGTTTAATTTTGCGTTATGCTTAACGTATTCATTGGCTATTTTACTAAGCGTTTTTGTTCGGGCTATGCCAACACTTACCGGTATTCCCGTATTTTTAAAAATAGTTTTTCTTATCTCTTTGCCATACTCAGTAAGATTATTAACCGATATATCTTTCAGATCCAGAAATGCCTCATCAATTGAGTAATACTCAATGCATGGTGTAAATTTTGCCAGAATATTCATAACCCGTTCAGACATATCACCATACAATACATAATTACTGCTCAGTACCCGTATATTATTTGCTTCGATTATACCGCGAACCTTGAAGTAGGGGATACCCATAGTTATTCCCAAAGCTTTTGCCTCTTCGCTTCTTGCAACAACGCAGCCATCGTTGTTTGATAGCACCACGACCGGTACATTGTTCAATTTCGGATTAAAGACACGCTCACAGCTAACATAAAAGTTGTTGCAGTCAACCAGTGCGAAAATTTTATTGTTCAGTATTTCGGATTCAGTACCCAGGTGACAATTCCCCAAATTAATAATTCAGTTTCTTCGTTAATTTCAATTGGCGCAAAATTTTTATTGGCTGATTTAAGGTAAAACTTTCCTTTTACTTTTTCAATTCGTTTTACGGTAAAATCACCGTTTATACAAGCTATGCAAATACAATTTTGTTTAAAATCCAGACTCTTATCAACAATCAGCAGACTTTTATCATTTATTCCTTCATCAATCATGCTTTCACCCTTCACTTTTATAAAAAAAGTTGATGAAGGATGTTTGATAAGGTGCTCATTCAGGTCGAGTTTCTGCTCAGCGTAATCCTGCGCGGGAGATGGAAACCCCGCATTGACCTTGGAATCAATAAACGGGATCAGAACCTTCTTCAAAGGTTCGTAAGTATAAATCTCAATTTTCGGCATAGCTAAATATACCTTATTCCCATATAAATATAAATGAATTTTTATCTAAAAGGGTATCATCTGATGATATTTTTATCGGGTCTGTTAATCATTCTGCTATCTGAACAAGGGGTTGCAGCCCCTTGTTCAAACATTAGTTAATTATTCATTGCTTTTAACTGACTCGACTGGACATATTTTGCCGAAACAATAGTTATAACTCATATAATAATATTTTTACGGATTTTGTGTGTTTTATCTGTATCAGAAAATTGTTATATTTGTTAATTATAGCGTTTTTTCACTTGCTCACGCGAAATCACGATGAAATCGTGATGAAAGCCGAAGGCGTGTTAGCTCAGTAGGATATTAGATACACAAGATTTAATCATGCCCACGCCTGACTTATCGAACGAAGTGAGAGAAGTTAGCTCAGTAGGATAGAGCGTAGGTTTCCTAAACCGTCCCGCACAGCGGGACTTCGGACTAAAGTCCGCAGCAGGCTATGTGTTTTAAGTAATTATTAGAATTATAAGTTTTACACAGGCGTAAACAAATCACGATTTAATCATGCCCACGCCTGACTTATCGAACGAAGTGAGAGAAGTTAGCTCAGTAGGATATTAGAAACACAAGATTTAATTCTGCCCGCGCGAAATCACGATGAAATCGTGATAAAGTCACGCCAAAGGCGTGATAGCTCAGTAGTAAATTGCCCACGTAGCTCAGTAGGATAGAGCGTCGGTTTCCTAAACCGCAGGCCACAGGTTCGACTCCTGTCGTGGGTACAAAGAAATAAAAAATGCCAAAGCCAAAATTCCAAATGCTAAATTTTGGAATATTTGGCTTTAAAATTAATGATTCAGGCAATAAATGAATAAAGTTGCGCTAATTACGGGCGGGGTACGCAGACTCGGAAGGCAAATATCACTGTACCTAGCTTCAAAAGGGTATGATCTGGCAATAATTTACAATTCCAGCTCGCCCGGAGAAATTAAACGCACATCAGCTCTGCTCAATGCCTTCGGCATCAAATACAAGCTTTACAAATGTGATCTTAAAAACATAAAGCAGCTTAAGAAAACAATTGATAAAATTGGCAGTGACTTCAAAAAGATAGATGTACTTGTGAATAATTCAGGTGTTATAAAGAAAATAGATTTTCTTGATATCACTGAAGATCTTTTTGATGATACAATTTCTGTTAATCTTAAAGCGCCTTTATTTGTTTCGCAATATGCTGTTAAGTATCTGAATAAAGCCAAAGCTCCCCAGATAATTAATATCGCCTCGCTTGGGGGGCTGCAGAACTGGTCGGGATTTATGCCCTACAGCTTATCCAAAACGGGAGCTGTTAAGCTGACATACCTTCTCGCGCGCAGACTTGCGCCAAAAATACGGGTGAATGCAATAGCTCCGGGGACAATAATCATTGATGGTGAAGAAAAAGGAACGCCCGCTAAGACCGATGTTTCGAAGATTCCGCTCAAGAAATACGGCTCACCGGCGGATATCATTAACGCTGTTGAGTTTATTCTGGAGTGCAGCTATTTAACGGGACATGTGATACCGATCGATGGCGGGAGAATGATTAACAATTAATAGTTTACAGTTGATAGTTTACAATTGACAGTTTAAAATCGATAGTGTATAGTCGATATATTAAAGTAAACGCTGAATGTTTTGAAATTTTTATAGATTAGAAGATAAATCAAATTATAATAAAGCATGCTTAAGAAGGCGCCAAAAGCATATAGTGATGAAAAGTTTTTAAAGAGTCCGGCGGCAAGGTCACTTAGAATTGTTGCGGAGTATATGGAACCGCAGTACCGATTCCGCAGGGAAAATGTAAGGGATACTATTGTGTTTTATGGCTCCGCTAGATTGCTGCCAAAGGCTGAAGCAAAAAAAAGACTCAAGGCAATAACCCAGCTTAAGAATCCAAGCATGCAGCGCGTAATTAACGCCGAAGTTGACCTGGAAATGTCTCGTTACTACGAAGATACCGTTAAGCTTTCAAAAATGCTTACTGAGTGGTCAATTAAACAGGAGCCCGGTAACAGGTTTGTTGTTTGTTCAGGCGGGGGACCCGGTATCATGGAAGCATCTAACAGGGGAGCTAAAAAAGCAGGCGGTAAATCAATTGGACTTAACATAAGTCTGCCGTTTGAGCAGAACCCGAATCCGTATATAACCCCGTCACTGAATTTTGAATTTCATTACTTCTTTATGCGCAAGTTCTGGTTCGCTTATCTTGCCAAAGCGCTTATTATAATGCCGGGCGGTTTTGGCACGCTTGATGAGCTGTTTGAGCTGCTTACACTCATACAGACCAAAAAGATCCGTAAAAAAATGCCCATTGTTATTTATGATAAAAAGTTCTGGAATAACATCATTAATCTTGAAGAGCTTGCCAACAAAAGACTGATCGATAGGGAAGACCTCAAATTGTTCAATGTTGTTGATACGGTTGATGAAGCTTTTGATTTCCTTAAAAATGAATTATGTAAACATTACCTGCAGAAGCCAGATAGTTTATTTAACCAGAAAGCAAGTGTTACTCCAAAAGAAAAAAGAAAGTTGAAGAAAAGAATTAAAGAGAGTTAAAGAAAAGAATTAAAGAGAGTTAAAGAAAAGA
>CALMYL010000008.1 GCA_937873695.1 uncultured Ignavibacteria bacterium | reverse complement strand
CCTGTCTGAAATACGGGTCACCAAACTTAACTGAACCCGAGTAAACAGTTACATCGGAGTTATACCAATCCTGATTAAAAGGCGCAGGCGCTGTTTTAGATTCAGTTGGAGCCTCTATATTCGGCATATCGCGGAACGCATCAAATTTGTTCTGAGAAGGGATCATTCTATCCATTTCCTGCATAATCCTGTTTGCTTCAACAGTATTGCCCTGTTCCTGGGCCGCTTTGAGCTGGTCATCAAGGTTCGCCGGGTAAAACCTGTCGCCTTCATTGAACTGACCACGCTGTTGCTCTATTGCGGTTGGCTGATTAGTGCTGACACTTGAGCCTATATTATCCTGTGCAGATAATACTCCCGCAAACAATAATGCAGCCAAAACTGCAAAAAGTTTGAATTGTTTCATTTTTTTTCGTTCTCCTTTTAATTGTTTTTTGATTCCCCCAATTGATACGAATATAGTAAATGCCATTACTTTATCCAAATTTTTATCTCAAAAATTCTCGGAAATATATTTGGGAATGTTTTTGGTTCTTGTATGTATATTTAAAATATATTAGTTAGGGCACAATTAGAGATTCTGGGGTATTCCTAAGTCTTTCCATTTAATTCCGGTAATATCATAAGTAAATAAATCACCATTAGCCCTTATCATACGCATATACTCAGGAATTATGTCAAAATTCCCGCTTTTTTCATGCAAAAATGAAAATATTCGTCTATTTACAATGTGTATCCCGCAAAAGGCTTTGCGAACATACGCAGTGCTGTCAGAAGAATACACAGAATCTATGCCATTTTCCGTTCTTCCAACCAATTTACCCATGCCATTACACAATAGATATCTCGAGGTCTTTCTGGTTTGGACACATAGAGTAGCAATACCCTTTGCCCTAATATGAAAGCGATAAAATTCATTAAGATCTATCTCACAATCCACATCAGTATTGTAGATCAATACATCTTCAGTATCAGAAAAATATGTTTCAGCGTTCTTAAGTGCCCCGCCGGTACCTAATATCTCGGCTTCATGGATTAGCGTGATCTCAGGTTTACCGCTTCTGCCTGCAAAATAGACTTTCATCTTCTCCGAAAAGTGATGAGTATTAACAGCAATTTTTTCGAAGCCATATGAAAGGAGTTTATCGATCACGTTTTCTATCATTGGTTTACCTTTGTAAGGTACAAGCGCTTTTGGTATATCATCAGTATACGGCTTCAGTCGTGTCCCGAAACCGGCCGCAAGTATGAACGCTTTTTTAACACTAAGTTCACTCATCACTTCTTTATGAACTCCGGTTTCAATCTGAAAACAACATCATCGCACTTGTACTCTTCTTCTGGCGCATTAAATTTTTCATAACGGGGCGCTATATCTGCATCGGTGAAACCGGCGTAACCGATTATGAATTCAGGATTCAGAGAAAGTACATAATCAATATCAAACTTCTTATGCCCGGCCTGCAGCCTTTTGGAATTGGTTTTTGCAATGTAATCGTTATTCAAACCCCACATATCAATTGTGTAAAGTTCAGAATAATAGGGTATTTTCCCCGCGGGTCCAACTGCAATTACAGTACCAGGATCAACATTCATTTTAAGCCACTTGCCAAACATAGACCACTGCATTTCGTATCTTGCGTTGTTATCTTTGATAATAAGCTGTTTATATTCAAGCAGGCTTAAAGTTAAAACAAACAGAAGTATTGCCAGCACCGAGGAAGAGATATTTGCGATCCTGAAAGCCTTCTTCTCATTATTGAAATATATACTGAACTTATGGATAACATTCAGAAAGCCAATGGTACTCAAAATATACAGCATAGGAACAATTGGGACAAAAAAACGATTTGCTATCATCCAGTCGCCGCCGACAACAACAAGGTATAAGATATATATCAGGACAAAACTAAGCAAATACGATAGCTTTTGATCTGCAAAGGCTTTCTTAAACGGGATAAACAGAATGAAGATAAATATATAAATTCTGGTCCCGATACAAAGCGCAAGATATTTGGTACCCAAAACCAAATTCATACTTATATCAGTAACACCTTTGGCGTAAAATGTATTAGGTATAAGCTGTCCGTAAAAGAGATACTTAAATCCGTAATAAGCCGTACAAAATAACGCGTAAGCGCCAACTATAGTAAAAATACTCCTGCTGAAATTATGTATTCTTTTTCTGAACAGAAACATATGCGCCAGGGTAACAACTATGATCATGTTCCCTTCAGGGCGGGATAGAGTACACAACATCAAAAATATAATAAGGTACGTAAGATGTTTCTTATGTTCATTCAGCTTAAAATAGTTGTAAACAATACCAAGTATGAAAAGAGTATACATTGGGAATTCCATCCCTCCTATAGCCCAAAAAGCTATTGAATCATCGAGCGCCAGAAACAGCGCCGGCAGCAGTATAAGATATTTCAGATAACCGGCAAGTTTATCGCTGAATTGCCGGGCTATAAGAGCAACCAGAAGGATATTTACCATTGAAAGAAGTAATCCCAAAGTGCTTGAAAAAATTGAAACATCAACAGACTTAATCTGTGTAAAAGGAGCTGTTATTATAGTCCATAGAAAATTGGTATACCCTTCAACATATTCACCCTGGTTATATACCAAACCTTTTCCTTCCATCAAATTTTTCCCGTACCTGTAAGAGATATATGCATCATCCACATTTTGAAACAAGAAGCTCCAGCTAAGGAAAAAGCAGTAAAGTACAAAAAATACAAGTATTATGACGAAATATTTTCTTTGTTTTGACAAAATTTACCTGAAAATTAATTGCTGAATACAAATTTAGAGCAAAGTTTATTAAAAAGTATGCAAAATTTCAACATTTATTTGCAGCACAGGAATTATTATTTTTGTACGTAAGTTATATATTTTGATGAACATAAATATGATAAGGACAGCGTTTGGAATTTAGCTGGCGCAAGAATCTTTACATTATCTGGAGTGCTCAATTGATCGCAATGATCGGGATGAGCATGGTTATTCCGTTTCTTCCCCTATTTGTCAAAGATCTCGGTGTTACAGAAATATCTGAAGTGAAACGCTGGAGCGGACTTGTTGTCTCAGGTGTTTTTATTACGGCATTTATTGCCACACCTATTTGGGGGTGGCTGGGAGACAGGGTCGGCAAAAAGAAAATGGTGCTCCGTGCCATATTTGGACTTGCAATATCCCAGCTGCTAATTGGTTTTTCACAGGATGTAATGCAGCTTTTTATTTTCAGGATGGTGCAGGGCGCTCTCAGCGGATTTATAGCCGCAGCGCTTGCGCTGGTTTCTTCAAATACTCCGAAAGAGAAATCCGGGTATGCAATAGGGTTCCTTGCCAGTTCAACTGCCGCAGGAAACCTGCTGGGACCGTTTATCGGCGGGCTAATGGCAGATGCATTTGGATACAGAAATGTTTTTTTCATCACTTCTGCTATGTGCGCTGTAAGCGGCATACTTGTTTTCATGTTCGTTAAAGAGATCAATAAAGAGCGCAGCAAAGAGGGGCATCTATGGGATAATTACAGATTCGTTTTCGGTAATGAGCGGCTAAAATACGCGTTACTGCTGCTTGTAATATCTGCTGCCGCAATTTCAATGATCCAGCCATTGTTTGCGCTGTTTATTGAGCGCAGCGTGGGTTCTACCCCGTATCTCGCGACGATCACTGGCTCAATTTTCGGAGTAGTCGGGTTATTCCAGGTCATTTCATCCTCTTTTTGGGGTAAGCTGAATGATAAAAAGGAAATCCGAAAGAATCTCGCCTGGGCTCTAATTGGCGCTGGCGCTGGATACGCGCTTCATGTTGTTACTACCGGAGTTTGGGAACTTATCCCCATCAGAGCTCTGCTTGGCTTGTGCATTGGCGGAGTGATGCCCTCGTTATTTTCTTTCATTAACAAATGCATACCCGGAAACAAGAAAGGCGGAGTTATGGGGATTGCATCAAGTTTCACTATGTTTGGAAATTTGCTGGGTCCTATTTCAAGCGGCTTCATTGCTTCGGTTACCAGCATTGACTTCATGTTCATCTTGAGCGGGATAATCCTTGCTTCAAGTTCTGTGCTTGCCTACTATAAGCTCAGGGAAATGCCTAAAGAACACCGCAAAATTTCGGAAAAAGACAAATCAACAATAAAAGAAGAAATTGCCGCCGGTGTAACAGACTAGCGTTATTGCCGTCACAGCTGAACCCCGCAGAATTACAGTTAAATTCTTTCCTCGTAACTTGATGGCGGAAATTCCAGAACAATTTCGGTAAGGTTACCTCTTACAAGTCTTATTGTCCCGTCAATTTGAGATGTAAGGGTTGCAACCAGTTTTAACCCCATAGTATCATTTGCACCAAGCTCTATACCTTCAGGAAATCCCTTTCCATTATCAATGACTTTCAGTGAATACTTGCCTTTTGCGCTATCAAAAGAAAACTTGATCTGTATTTCAGGATTTTTAGATTCATTTGAAAACGGATGTTTGAGCGCATTTAGTATAAGTTCGTTCAATATCAGACCGCAAGGCATAGCTATATCAATTGGCAGCGTAAGTTTTTCTGAATCCACCTTTATATTTACAGGTTCATTCAATGTATGCATGCCTTTAATATTCCTTACAAGTGAGTTGATGTAATCCGAAAAATCGATCTTGCTGAGATCGCGCATATTATACAGTTTTTCATGAATGAGCGAAATGGCATTAACCTTATCCCTGCTTTCAAGGAAATATTTTTTCACATCGGGATCAGCTATCTTTTCAGATTGCATTTTAAGCAGGCTTGAAACAACCTGCAGGTTGTTTTTCACCCTGTGGTAGATCTCTTTCAGCAGCAATTCCCTTTCATCCAATGCCGAACTGAGCTCCTCTTCCGCCTGCTTTCTGACGCGTATCTCAGCGTTGGCCTTCTGAAAAAGCATAGCGTTATGATACGCAAGCGAAGCTTGCTGCATCAAAGCTTCCAGGAATACCATCTGTTCAAGATTATATGCATCCTTATTCTGTGAATAAAGCTGTATAACTCCTATTACTTCTTCATCAAGTTTAATCGGGACTATGATAGCGGATTGTGGTTTAGATACGCTGTCTTCCATGGCAGCCATTTCCTGCTTACGGGAAACGGATACTTTTACAATTGTTTTGGACCTCTTTAAGGTCTGCTGGTAATCATTCAGGATAATTGGAACTGATTTCCTAATAACATCGCTAAGTATTCCGTATCCTTCCGGCGCAAGCGGTATGGCAGGCACCGTACTCACATCAACCGGTTCGCTTCCGTTTACGCTGCGCATATAAATATATCTTATCATACCATCCTCAGGGTCGTATTTTGCGACAAAGAGCTCTGAGAAATCCACCACACCCAAGATAACATCAAAAACCGTATTGAAGATCGATTCAGCATTTAGTTCCAAAGTAAGCCTTTTGCCGGCCTGGTAGAGTGTATCTATTTCATCTTTTTGTTTGCTTATCTTCGCAAGTATTCTTTTATGGTCTGTAATATCCTTTACAACTCCAATAGAGCCTATCACCTTTCCGCTTGAATTTTTGTAGGGGCTTCCGCTAACTACAACATGCATCTTACGGCCGTCTTTAGCTATAAATACAGTTTCATAGGAATCAGAGATACCTGTTTCACGAAGGGCATTTTTGGCAATCAGCCTGTTACGCTCGCTTGTATCAACAAATATGTTATAGCCAATTTTACCGATTAGTTCAGATTTGCTGTAGCCAACTAGTTCAGTAAATTTTCTGTTAACATAAAGAATATGATCGTTGTTATCGGCGAGTATCAAGCCTTCACCCATGCTTTCAAGCAATGACTTATAAGTAGACTCACTTTCCCTCAAAACTTCTTCCATAAGCTTCTGTTCGGTAATATCCTGAACAGCTCCTACTATCATCTTTATATTACCGGAACCTTCATCAACTATAGGTTTGGAATATATTTTTACCCATTTAATTTCATTTAATTTTGTAAGAATCCTGGTTATTATTGTTTCAGGTTTTCCGCTGATAACTTTTCCCCAATAGTCAATGAAGGAGACGAGATCTTCTTCATATACTGTACTGAGGAAAAAGTTTTTTTCGCGCAGTTCTTCTAAACTGAATCCCGTGATGTGTTCAAATGAACCTGCTATTATCTCGGGAACAATTTCATCATTTGAACCAACCTTTAGCAAATAGGTATAGTCAAATGTTAGGTTAGCAAGCTGCTCTAAATAAGATGACTTATTGCTTTCTTCCATTTGTTTCAAAGAGGGCGGTATGTTACATAATAATAGCAGTTTATTTAAGTTAATACAATTCATAATTTTAAATTTGTAAATATGCCAAATAAACTTTTCTTTACCGTCGTTTTCGTGTTGTTTCTTGCGCCAGCTGTTTTTACACAAAGTATATTTGAAAGGTGGCACAAAACTGACCAGCTTATACGTGACCGTAAAATTGATGAAGATGCTGCCATGGATTCCATTATAATGTATGTTAAACTTGGCAAGCAGGAATTCAGATCTTACAATGTACCGGGCACAAAGCGCAGCGACTGGGTGTTTCCGATGAGTGACTTTACATGGTATTCGTACCGCTCCGACGGCAAGGATTATAAAGATGAGTTCTTCAGCTATTTTCAGGGGGGTGAATTTAAAGGACATCCGGCACATGATATTTTTATTATTGATAAGGATACAAACAGTTTTGAAGATTCAACCGGCAGGCAGGTGCCAGCCATTGCAATGGTTACGGGGATTGTTCTTTCCACGTATGACACATGGTTCAGGGCTGACTTTCTGCGAAGCGGTAATTACATTAAGCTTTTTGACCCGGAAAGCGAAGCTATTTTTTACTACTCGCATCTTGACAGCGTTTTTGTAAAACCCGGGCAGCTTGTTAATGCCGGTGATAAGATCGGCTACATTGGCAGAACCGGCCGCAAAGCAATTCGCGGTAAAACACATATCCATATTGCATATTACAAAATTGATGAAGGCGACCCTGTACCGGAAGATATCTTGAACGATCTTTATAAGGCGCAAAGCAGAATGAAAAAATGAAAACGTGAACTTCCTCTGCAGAAGCAGAGTAAATCAAGAACGTGAACCTGAATGTGAAAACTAAAGTAATTTAAAAAATTTAATTGGGGCCTAAGCCCCAATTTTATTATACCGGACTAACAATTCTTAACTGTCAATTATCAATTGTCAATTCACAACTATCAACTGCTTAAAACCTGATGACAACTTTTGTACCTGACTTGCGGTCAATTTCAAATGTACCGCCAAGATTCTTCACGAACATTCCCACAAGCACCATACTGAAAGTATGGGGTCTGCCCTTGGGCGAAATAACCCCCACGCCGTTATCGCGTACTGATAAGTAATATTTGCCGTCCTTTTCTTCATGCATATCTATTGTAATATTACCCTTTTTCTTATTGGGGAATGAATGAAGAAGTGAATGGCTGAGCAACTCATTTATTATCATAGAGCATGTTATAGCCTTATCAACAGGCAGGTAAACATGTTTTATATTTACGTATGTTGATATCCTGTTCAAGCTGATATCAAAAGTATCATACAGGAACGGTATCAATGTATGAAGGAAACCTTCAATCTCAATATCAGTAATGCTGGAACCGTTATACAGCTTATCCTGTATCATTGCCAGCACCTGCGCGCGGGAGCGCGCTATTTTGAAATACTCATTATATACCGGGTCTTTAACGTAATCTGACTGGAACTGAAGGAGTGAAGAAATGATCTTCATATTTTCCTTTACTCTGCCTGCGGCTTCAGTGGCAAAAAGCTCACGCTCACGGGATACCCTGGTAAGCTCTTCGGCAAGTTTATCTTTTTCCTTTGCGTCACTTATTACCTCGCCGTAGAGCATTGCGTTCTTATTGGCAATAGCCGCCTGGTTTACCATGGTTTCTATCCACGCGCGGTTACGCTCATCAAACTCGTTCCTGTTCTTGCTCATCAATGTGATAAAGCCAAGTATCTTCCCGTTCAGTTTTATCGGCACTATCATTGCAGTTTCAATGACATATTCCTTGCCGATATCCTCTTCTGCCAGTTTACCGGCATTTGTTACGTGATACTTAACCTTTGACTGCTCCAGGCGCTTCTGGTAATCTTTGACGATTATTGTGTCATTCCTGCGGATAGCCTCGCTGAGAATACCCTTGCCTTCAGGGGCAAGCGGAATTTCAGGGATAACGGATACATCGATCTCCTTATCTTCAAGCACACTGCGAAGGAAGATATACTTTATCTTCCGCTGGGTATCATCAAACCGCGCAACAAACATATCCTGCATATCCACAATATTGCGGAGCACATCAAAAAGTTTATTGTACAGTTCATTGATATCAAGTGTGGTAGAAAAGAAGCGGGATGTTTCGTAAAGCAGTTTCAGCTCTTTGTTCCTGTGATTAAGAACTTCAATGAGATTCTGCAGTGATTCTCTCTCACGAATGTTTTGCATGATAGTTGTCCCCCTAAAAATGTTCTACAAATATAAACAGTAAAGTTAATATTGTAATAACGTAATAAAGTTAAAAATTCCATATAAACTGAAAAATTTCTAACTCCTGTTTTTAAGCATGATTAATTTTGCCGTAAGTTTCGGCAGTGCAATAAGGGCATCAAAAGCGTTTTTGGATCATAGTAATTTCAGTTAAAGTGAAAAAGCCATTTAAACATTATACGCCGGCTGAAATTTCCGGGCTGTAAGCTGCCGTTATTCATCAACTATGGCGCACATCAATTCAGCTTCAGCGGCAAGCTCACCGTTAATTGAGTTCTTATACGCTTTGGCCTTAAGCTTGAAGATATTGCGCTTGCGGTCGGTTACTTCCACATCAAAAAACAGCTGATCGCCGGGTATAACCTGTTTGCGGAACTTGGCTTTATCAATTGAGGTGAAGTAAGCAAGCTTATTTTCATAGCTATCAAAAAAGTTAAGAATAAGCAGGCCGCCAGTCTGCGCCATAGCCTCTATTATCAGCACGCCCGGCATAACGGGCTTTTGGGGGAAGTGACCCGGGAAGAACGGCTCATTTACCGTTACATTCTTTACCCCTACTATGCGTTTGCCGATATCAATATCTACTACCTTATCAACCAGCAGGAACGGGTAACGGTGCGGCAGCATCTTTTTGATGGCATTGATATCAAATATCACATCACCGGTGGTTTTGGACTGGTACTTCATTTTAAGCTTATTCTGTTTGTAAAGATTGCGGAGCATCTTTACGAACTCTATGTTATGCTTATGCCCCGGACGCGCTGCCATGATATGTCCTTTAATTGGCGCGCCTATCAGAGCCATATCGCCTATCAGGTCAAGCAATTTGTGGCGGGCGGGTTCATTTGTGAATCTAAGCTGCGTGTTATTCAGTATTCCGTTCTGGCCGAGTACAACACTCTGATCTATTCCAAGCTTACCCATCAGTCCTTTAAGTTCCTCAGGGTTCAGGTCACGGTCAACAATTACCACAGCATTTTCAAACTTGCCTCCCTGTATAAGTCCCTGGGCGTGCAGGTCTTCTACTTCATGCAGAAAACAGAATGTACGCGCGGGCGCGAATTCATTCGGGAATTCTTCCATGTTGAATAAGCTTGTGTACTGCGAACCCAATGCGGGATTGCGGTAATCTATCATGACCGTCATTTTAAAATCATCATGCGGGAAGGCAACTATATCAACGGTGCCGTCAGGCGCGCGGTAATGAATGGTATTTTCAATTACGAGGTAATCCTTGGGCTGATTCTGCTCGGTGAATCCGGCTGATATCAGCAGGTCAATGAACGGTTTGGCACTGCCATCAATGACAGGCGGTTCGTTGGCATCAAGCTCAACAACGATATTATCAATTTCCGCACCCATGATGGCGGCAAGCACATGCTCGGTAGTTTTAACTTCGGCATCACCCACGGCAATTGTTGTGCCGCGTGATATATCGGTTACGTGATCAATATCAGCGGGAATTTCAGGTGAGCCGGGCATATCAACACGCTTAAAGCGGATGCCGTAATCTTCAGGCGCGGGTAAAAAGCGCATATTTGATTTATTGCCGGTATGCAGTCCGATACCGGATATTGATACTTCTTTAGCTATAGTTCTTTGTTTTGTCAGCATATTATTTTTTAGATTCCCCGTTGTTGGTGCTCTTACCAACAACAAAACACTTTTCATTTCCCCGTTGTTGGTGTTCTCACCAACAACAAAACACGCAAAAATACAGATTTTTATGCAAATAATTAAGTGCTAAAATAGAAGCAAAACAAAAGACTACCACAAAGACACAAAGGCTCAAAGAAAAGCTTTAAATTTAAGACTCTTAATTATTGTAGCCCCGCCCTTTAGGGCGGGGGTAAGAATCAAATAAAAAGGGGCTTTAGCCCTGAATGCTTTCGAGAAATCACAGAAAGATTTCGTTCCGAAGGAACTCCCTTGAAGAAGTCCCGATTTGGCGGGATCAAGCAGCGGTGGCACGGAGTGCCGCGGCTACACCTTACAACCACGAAGTGGGAGGAAGTTGGTAAAAAACAAATCTTTTTGCCCCCCCAAATTCTCACGATGAATCGATTATTTTTTTTGAGGGATTTCCTTAATGAGAATGCCGATTGCGGTCTATAATCGAAACTTTTCCGCGGAAAAATCATTCTCATTATAAATAATTCATGTGGAGAATCCATTCTCACGATGATTAATCATAGTGAGAAAGCAGAAAAACAGCGCGGAAATGAGAATAACATTCTCAAGATGAATACTGAAAAACGGGCAAATTATTCGTGTTGAGAAAAATATTTTGGTTGAAACTGGTACGGACATATAAAATAAAGGATAAATTAAGAATTAATATGCTTTCTGCATACTAAGTGCAATATACTATATGCTAATTGCATTGTCAAGTCAAACAATAAGCCAAATACTGCGAAGCAGTGCTTGCAAACCAAAGACCTGCTTAAAGCAGGGGGAAATGATAAACTTATTTATATCAAACATCAAAGGCTTGACAACTACTTTGATTGATCAAAAGACCTATTCAATCAAAAATCTTTGATACAATTTGATAATTTGACATTCTAACCTTAAACCTAGAGTATTGTGAATTGACAATTAGAAGAAACAATATGATAATTAATATCCAAGAAGATACTTCAATCCAAGAACTGTAATCACTAATTATGCTTTTGATTGTTTCTAATGCAGGGTTATCTGATTTCTCTATTAGAACTAAAGCAATATAATTTAAAAAATACGGTAACATCACAAAAGCAATAATCAACAACAGAAACCTAACTTTGATAAATGAAGTTCTCAATAATTTTTTAAGATTGTGCTTTATTTTTTTTTCCTGTATTTGGGTTTTGGTCCCATCCCAATGATAAATAATAAAGCTATTTATTTGTTTGTCGTTCAGATTTCTTAATTCAAATTCGGCTTTATTTATCGATTTTAGGTAAATTGTGAGATTTGCAATACTGAATTCTTCTGTTACATAGGCTGAACAAGTAATAACACTTAAAGGTAAGCAAAGAAGCAATATTTCAGGATGATAACCTGAAAACTCTACGCCAAAGATTTTAATACCCAAAGAAATTGAAATAATTATTGACAGCATAATAAACTGATATCTTAACCAATTATCGCGCCATTTTACTCTTAACAAACATTCTTCGCGTGCGGCATTATGATAATTTAACAATACTTCTATTCTATCCATTTTAATATGTTTGTGATTATTAGATTCACACAATTAATTTAACGATAATAATTATTGGATTGCCAGTTTTTGTAAAAAGAAAAAATCACTCTCAAATAGTTTTGAATAAACAGTTATTTGATGAAATTCGTTTATTAATCATGACTCCCTAAAAAATAAATCGATTGTAACGGAAGCTGGTTTTTATCTTCGTCTGTTAGTTTTGGATAGAATTCAATCCAAAGTTCTATAAAGCGATCAATGTTTATTAACTCAACATGTTTATGAGAATCCCTTGATTTGATAACTGATTCACTTGTAAAACCGCCGGAAGAAACTACAATACCAACATCTACATCCTCATTCATAATGCCAAGTAATTTACGAATATCATCTACAGGTGAAGCAGTATTTGGCTTATGTTTGACCTGTACTTTTACACGCGGTGTTTTAATCCCAAGCGGGTCTTGGTACGCTATAATATCAACACCACCATCTTTACCACGAGCCGCGACAAAAGAAATATAATATCCCATAGCCTTCAAAAGTGCAGCGACAAGATCCTGAAACTCATATGGATTCTTTTTATAAATGAATTCCTTAATACCTTCAAAAGCTTGCTCTTCTGCTTTTTCAAGATTTAATGTCTGGAGTTCTTCAGTTTCCTCGGATATTACAGCATCTTCTGATTCTTTATTCTCAACCGGATTCTCAAGTCTCCACTTCTTATAGCCTTCTTTAGCTAACTCAAAAAACTCTGCCGGACCTTTCTTCATTGCTTTTTCACCCTCTTCCGTGAGAATCCACATACGCTTATCTTTACGCAGAAAGCCGGATTTGGTTGCATTTATGGTGTAAAAATGCAGTATTGATTCCCACCTGACATAACCGGATTTCTCAAATCTCTCTTTTTCCCAATCAGTCAGTTCTATTCTGTTTCTTATTTGATTTATGACATCTTTTGATCTTAACTGACCGCCATTTTCTTTTAAAACTTTAAAGGCTTCAAAAAGTACTTTAGTAGCTGTTTTCCTGGCTGGAGATATTTCAGAATTTTCCATTTTTAATTTACAAATTTTTATTTTTGATTTTCACAAAACAACTGATAGTGTTCAATAGAGCATAAAAGACCCATTCAAGCTGTTCTTCAGTTTTGATGTCTTTAGTATGCTCTTTATTGTGCCTTATATCAAAATCATTAACCATTCTGAAGAAATCGTTAACATCAGGATTGCTAAAGTAATGTTTTAGTTCTTCTCGTAATGGTTCTAATACATAACTTAATGTTTCACATGCGCTTCTTTTGTCATCAAAGTTAGAATTACTTTTGAAAAATAATTTTTTCGCATGATTAATTTTATCATCAATACTTGTATCACCTGTTCTAACATCTTGATCTACTAGCCCAACCATCGGCACAACCGGTTTATCCTTTTCTATTTCAGAAATACCATTACTGGTAAATAGGACTTCACAATATACATTCATTCCACCTGCTGCATACTGTATGTCTTTCACTTCCAATATATACTCCCTATCAAGTTTTGTAAGTATTCTTGTGAATTCATCTCCATTTAAAGCGTAGGCGAGTGGGAAGTCAATTGTTGGTCGTATAGTAAAGGATTTGTATTCGTCACCTCCATTTTCATATAAATAATTCATAAACTTCAGTGATTTTTCTTTAAAGTTCTTGGGATATTCAAAATCTTTATAGCCGTTCTTCACAAAATCGTATTTTACTTCAAAACCCTTTTTATATTTTTCAAAATGATTTCTGCAAATACCAATAATAATTGATTTAACTTCATAATCTTCTAAATTCTCAACGGCTAAATATGATTGTTCAGTAAAAATTACACCCCCCAAAATACGATTCTTATATTCAAATAAAAATTGGTTTTCTATATGTGGGACAATATCTTCATTGTTAATTTGCAGTCCTGTCAAAGGACAAATTTCAATCCTACGCATTAATTACTCCTCCTCCACAATCTTTATTTCTTCATCGGTTAAGCCGTAAAGTTCATATACAAGTCGGTCAATCTAGCGGTCAAGTGCATTTTTGAAGTCGTTTACAAGTTTTTCAATGGTGCTGTACGCAGATTCAAGGGACATAGAATATTAGTCCTTAGTTTTAATTTCTAAATAGTACAATCAAATTTAACAATTTACATCAATTTATAAAAGGTTAATAACGCAAAAAGGAGTTCACTCTCTCAGGGCATAAAATGCCATTAGAGAGTAAACTCCTCTAAACGCGCGTGAACAAAATTAGTGTTTATTTTCATTTATCGCAATGGTAAATAGTGTTTTTAGAGGCGAACCCCCAATCTTGTTTCTGGCAAATCAGTATTTTACGTTAAATCTGCATAATTCAAATTCCTCCGGCTTCTACTCCCCACTGTCAAAGCCAGTTCTGCGACCGTTCGTACAAAGGCCGAAGGACTGCCCCTGCATGTGAGGACGGGCACTCTCATTATGAATGAATGCCGATTGAAATGATCGTATGATTAACCGATAATCTTCAATGGGGGTTCAGGCCTTTTTGGAATTACGAATCTCCGCTATCTTAGCGCTTATACATTCTAAAACCAAATGCAATTCTTCATATACTTCAGAGTTTGTGAAACGCAGGAATATTATACCCAGTTCTTCAATTTCAGATTGTCTTTTCTTATCGTATTCTATTTCTTCTTCTGTTGAGTGAGTTACGCCAAATACTTCAACGGCTAGCCTTAATGAAGGACAAAAGAAATCAACAACATATGCTTTAATACTGTATTGCCTTAGGAATCTCTCACCAAGTCGTTTATTTTTCAATTCCATCCAAAGCAGAATTTCAGCTTTTGTCATTTCGCTGCGAAGTCTTCTTCTTTTTTCCTGCTGGTTTTTTCTTGTATAAATTCTTGTCATGTTATAAACAATAAACCCCTGTTTTAGATCGAGGAAGATTTTCTGATCACTGATAAATCACAGAAATCAAAAATCTTCCTGCATAAACTCCCACAAGGAATTCAGCTTCCAGGACCACCCATCACACGCTGTTTTTTACAAGAGCGATGGCGTGCTCAAGCTCAGCGCTTGAAGTGTGCATTTGGCTTACCGCTATTGTTACTCCCTCAGGCGAGCGCAGTGTGAAGTACCATTTACCTTCAGGGGTTGATCTTCTTTCATACAGCGCGTCACTTTGCGCCGCGCTGCGTATCCTGTTTACGCAGTTGGTGTAATTGCTTTCCGCAGGGCAGCCGGTGCACTGCAGTATGGCTCTGCCTGAATCATCAAGCATTTTAACATAGTGTAAACCGTCAGGTCCGGAATACTTTTCAAATCTTGTTGGCATAGTTTTATATATTTAATTTCCCCAAATTAAATCATGTGCTATATAATACAAAAGGGAGCCCGATCCCCGCACCATAGATGCAGAGATTCGAACCCCCTAAATGTTCAATACAAACATATATTAAATTCTGTGTTTATGCAAGAGAGATTTTGATGTGCGACCCCTGTGGGGTCGTGGTTGCGGCTATTTGTTTGGCTATAAATGTTAGACCCCTACGGGGTCAGTAAAAAAATAGACAGTATAATAATTTGTGATATATCTGTTATCAATAACCGTTTCTGTAAACGATCTTTTTGACCGCATAGCGGTCATACGTTTATAGAAAAGAATGAACAAAAAATTGACCCCGGAGGGGTCACACGTGCTGTTTAACAAAAGGTGAATGGGCTATGGAGAACCAGGCAATTGAGGTGATTAATGTGCGACCCCTATGGGGTCGTGTGTTACTCTGTTTGTTTTGCTATAAACATGTGACCCCTATGGGGTCATTGTGTAATACTGGTTACGATAATTGCGTCATCTGAATTCTGACCAATCTGCTCATTTAATTACTGCTTACCTACACACCTACTCACCTACTTACCACCTTACCTACTCACTTACACAACTACTTACCTACTTAACTTTCTTATTCAGGGCTCGTATTACTGCTTCCTGGCGAAGCTCGGCGCGCATGGGCTGAGAGCGGTATCCGGAATACATTCCGGGCTCATTAATTGATTTGGAAACATTTGTCGCAGCGGTCAGTATTACGTTATCACAGATTGATATGTGGCCAACAATTCCAACCTTGCCGCCAATCATGCAGTTTTTGCCGATCTTTGTTGAGCCGGCAACACCTGACTGCGCGGCGATGACGGTGTTCTCGCCAATTTCAACATTGTGCGCTATCTGTATCATGTTATCAAGCTTAACTCCCCGCCTTATGATGGTCTCCCCCATCGTGGCGCGGTCAATAGTGCAATTGCTTCCAATTTCAACATCGTCTTCAATCACAACAATCCCCTTCTGCGGAATTTTCTGGAAGGTGCCATCGGGATTTTTTGCCTGCCCGAATCCATCGCTGCCTATAACAGTGCCTGAGTGAATGATAACCCGTTTACCTATTTTTGTGCCCTGGTAAATTGTAACATTAGGATAAATGAGCACATCATCAGAAATTTCGGAGCCTGCCATAATGACTGTGTTAGGCAGAACTGAGACGCGGGCTCCAACAGTGACCTTTTCCCCAATAAAACAATGCGCACCTATTCGCACATCGTCATTGGAGATCTCGGCGGTTTCACTGATAACGGCGGTTTCAGCGATACCGACTTTCTGCAGTTCAGTTTGGGGAGAGAGTATATCGAGCAGGGTCAAGAATGAAAGATACGGGTCTTCGACCCTTATGAGGGGCACCCGGCGGTCATCAAGCCTTTGATAAAGCACGGGATTAAACTTCTTTGAAACAATAACGCACCCGGCTGAAGTACCTGAAAAATATTTTTCGTAAACCGGGTTCGCGATGAAAGTAATTTCATCTTCGCCGGCCTGTTCAATTTTCCCTATACCGGAGATCTCCTTACCGGAAAAATCGGGGTCGGAAAGCTCACCTGATAAAAGTTCTGCTATTTCGTGAAGTTTCATTGTGTGATAGTGAGATACTTTTCCTTTTATTTTTGGAATGCATCAACTATGTTGATGCGGCTATAAAAAACTAGCGCTGACATAGTCAGCGCACTCCAAAAGCTTCAAAAAATCATTCGTTCGCTGCGCTTACACAGAGCCTTTTACTGTGCTTCCAGTTTTTTTATTACTTTTTGTGTCAGGTCATAGCGGTCGTTCATATAAAGCAGCATAAGCTGGGTTGAGCGGTCGATAACAAAATCATACCCGCCTTCTTTGGCAACATCCTGGATTGCTTTAAAAACTCTATCCTGCACGGGTTTCATAAGTTCGGTCTGCTTCTGGAAGTACTCGCCTGACTCACCGAATTTATTTTGCTTAAAATCGGTGATCTTCTGCTCCTGCACTTTTATTTCTTCTTCTTTTTGCTGCTTTATCTTTTCGGTGAGGATAAGTTTTTTCTTGTCGTAATCATCTTTCATAATAAAAAGACTATCGTTGAGCGACTGCAGCTCAAGTTTCCATTTCTGCACCATGTTATCCAGGTTTGTCTGCGCGTCGCGCGCATCCTGCAGAGTTTCAAGAATAACTTTGGAATCAACATAGCCTATCTTCTGCTGGCTGTAAGCTGAGCCTGCCAAAAGAATAAGAGCAAATATTACCGCAAATGATAGTTTCATCGCTTTAGTATTAATTTCTGGGAAAATGACTGAATTAAAGCGTATAATTTTATGAAATATGAATTAATTTGATTTGAAATTCAATATGAAATTTATAGCTAATATAGAAAACAGTTAACTTGCATGGGGATTTCTGAGTTTACTATTCCGAATTAATCACAATGAATGAAACCACCCCAATCCGGTTTCACCGGATTTTCCCCTCCTTAAAAAAGGAGGGGAGCTGTTTTTCCGTCAACAATTTTATTTCAGTTTATCTAAAACTTTGAATGTGATATCAATATCTTTATCGCCGTAAATCAGCGCGTCGCTGGCTTTATCAAGCACAATGTTGTACTTCAGCTCTTTTGCAAGCGTTTCAATTGATTTTGTTATCTTTTCCTTAACGGGTTTAAAAAGCTCAACCTGTACATCATACAGCTGCTTCTGGATATTCTGCTTGTAAAGAGAAAGCTCCTGATCAAGTGCCTGAACTTCTTCCTGCATCATGCCAAGCTCTCCTTCAAGCGATTTTATCTGGTCTGCGTTAAGTTTGCCCGCTTCGATCTGTTTCTGCGCATCTTCGTATTTGGCTTTGAACGCATCAGCTTTGGTTTTTATATCATTTTCTTTGGTTGTGATAGTATCAATGTATAACTTCTGCAGGTCTTCGAGTTTCTTTTTAACTTCCTGAGCTTCGGGAAGCTGGGCAATGATAACTTCGCTATCAACAAAAGCTATTTTTACCTGGCTGTTTGCTGATGCTGCCACAACAGCGAACAAGAATAATGCTATTAAAATGTTTTTCAATTGTTTCTCCTTAAATATGAATTAATTTTTAATTTTTTCCTTTTGAAATTTTACCCCATTTAAAGATCAGCGGCTAGAATCCCCTGCCGAACTGGAAATGGAAGAGCCAAGAAGGATCTTCGTTATCCACAACTTTTCTATCGAAGCCGTAACCAAGATCAAATCCTATAATACCAACAGCCGGAAGCATGAGCCTTGCCCCAAAACCGACCGAACGCTTGAGGTCAAAAATATCGGCAGTTTTGAATGACGACCACAGGTTGCCCGCTTCGGCAAACATAGTGAGGAAGATCGGGATAGGATCCTGAGACAATGAATACCTTAGCTCAACGCCGTATTTCATCATGAACCTTCCGCCTACGGGCGAGCGAATCGAGTTAACCGGTCCCACGGAACGGTCATCATATCCGCGAAGCGCTACCGTATTATATGAAAGTCCGCTGCCGCCCATAAAGAAGAGCTCGTTTGGCGGAACGTAGTTATCGCTTGAAAGGCTTGAAATACTTTCTATATCAAACAATGATGCAAGTACAAGTTTACCGGCATTATCAAGGCTCTTGTAAGCTTCGCTTTTAAAACCCAGCTTGTAGAAATTTGTAGTGCCGATAATATTGGCACCTGCAATTTCGGCTGAGAGCGAAATTTTTGAACCAACCGAGGGGAAGATAGGGCTGTTGGTAGAGTTCCTTGAAATAACCTGCCCGATACTTATCTGCGTTCTTAAGCCTGTTTCGTATATGCCTGCGCCATTTATAACATTAGTGCGCTGAAATTTTAAAAACCAGTCGCCGCGGAAATAATCATCAGGAAAGCGGAAGCGTCTGCCTATGTTCAGAGTGGAACCTGTTTCCTGTATCTCGTAGGTGTAGTTCTGTTTGGTATCATACAGATCTATACCGGCGGATGTTGGCGTATTGAAAAGCCACGGTTCAGTGAAGCCAATTCTGAATGTACGGTAAGTACCTTCAGTGCCAAAATCCCATTGCAGTGAAAGTATCTGACCGGCCCCGCCGGAGAGCGGGTCGAGTATATCGAAGTTATTGAATGTAAGCCCAAGGCTTCCAGAAAATCCGAATGTCTGGCTATAACCCACTGATGCATTAAGCTGATCGCTTGAGCGCTCTTCAACAAGATACACCAGATCAACGGTGCTGTCATTTCTCTGTACGAAATCATAATTAAGCGCTTCGGGGTTGAAGTAATTAAGCTGGGATATCTGCTGCATGCTTCTTACCATAGCGGTTTTGTTGAAGTACTGCCCCGGCAGCGTGAACAGCTCTCTGCGGATAACCTTATCCTGTGTTTTGGAATTTCCCGAAAAGCTGATAAGTCCAACCCTGTACTGGCGGTTCTCGCTGATATTTATCTTCAGATCAACATAGTTATTTTCTTTAACGGTTTCATCAACATCTGCATTAAAGCCAAGATAACCGTTATCAAGATACAGTGAAGCTATATCAGACTGGCTTTCATTTCCGCGAAGGTTCTGGTTGAACTTCATGTAATTGAATACATCGCCGCGTTTCATATCAAGCTTTTCAATGAGAACAGAATCCTTATAAACAGTATTGCCTTCAAAAGTGATATTACCTATTTTGTATTTAGGGCCTTCGGCTACTTTTATAAGTATATCAACATCCTCTTTGTTGTTCTTATAATCAAGTTTATCTTCAATTATTGTCGCATCCTTAAAACCATTCTGCTTGTAGTAATCAATAATATACTCTTTATCTTTTTCATAATCGTTCCTGTTGAAGCGGGCTTTATCCCAGAACTTCCACCATTTGCGTTCGGAAGTTTCTTCCATCGCGCCTTTAAGATCGCCGGATGAGATCCTGCTGTTACCGGCAAACCTGATATGCCGAACACTTATTTTCTTGCCTTCAGATATCTTTACGCGAAGCTGCGCTTCGTTGTAAGAATTAACGAACTGGTCAACCTTTACGGTCGCAAGCGGATAGCCTTCGGTTTCGTAAAGTTTGGTAATGTTATACTCAATATCCTTAACCGTTTGCGGTGTGATAACCTGCCCGGTTTCGAGGGGAATCTTTTCTTCAAGGTCCTTATCGCTGAACTCATCGTTTCCTGAAAATTTTATGTTATCAAGTTTAGGAAGCTCTTTTACCTTAATGACAAGATATGCGCCATCACCGACTTTTTTATCAACAACAATTTCCACATCGCTAAAAAGCTTCATGTTCCACAGGTTCATAATTGCAGACTGTGTCGCCTCGGAAGGTATCATGATCTCATCGCCGACCTTCAATCCGCTGTTTGAAACAATGATACGGGAATCATAAAATTTATTACCTTCCGCGTTTATGGAAAGTATTTTATATGTTCTCGGTCCATCCTGGGCAAAAACATTGAGGTGAAGTGTGAATATGAGGGCAAAAAATAAAAAAAGAACTTTCTTTATATCTCTCATTAAGCTTTTTTCTTTGTTTGAATTTGTTTAGTGGTCATTCCGAACCTGCGCTCCCTGTTCTGGAACTCGCGAATCGCGTCATAAAGCTGCTGCCTTCTGAATTCAGGCCAGAATGTTTTATCAAAATAGAATTCAGTATATGCAGATTCCCATAGCAAAAAATTACTTATTCTGAAGTCACCGCCTGTTCTTATGAGCAGGTCAGGATCGGGGATATCTCCCGTTACAAGGTAATTTGAAAATGTTTTTTCGTCAATATCTGATTTAGCCAGTCTGCCTGATCTTACATCAGCGGATATATTTTTAACCGCGTTTAGGATATCCCACCGGCCGCTGTAACTTAAAGCTAAAACCAAAGTCATGGTCTTATTGTTCCTTGTTTTTTCTATAGCTTCGTTCAGTTCATTTAGGACCTGAGGCGGCATTGAGGACATATCCCCCACTGCCATAAGTCTCACATTATTTTCGTGCAGCTTATCGGTTTCGCTGCGCAGTGAGCGGATAAGGAGCTTCATCAAAATCGCGACCTCAGTTTTGGGCCTGCGCCAGTTTTCTGTTGAAAATGTGTATAAAGTTAAGTATTTAACGCCAATTTGTCCGCATGCTTCAACAATATCGCGGACTGAGTGGACACCTTCGCGGTGGCCGAATGTACGGGGGCGGTTCTTATCCTGCGCCCAGCGCCCGTTACCATCCATGATTATAGCAATATGCCGGGGTATTTCACCCGAACTTTTGATATGATCCTGTACTTTTTTATCTGAACCGGTAGGTTCGTTAAAAGCCATTATAATTGATTAATTCCGGCGGCGTGCCTTGCAAAATTCTGTTAGTAAACCAATAATTTAGCGTATAAACAGTAAAAATACAATTGATAAAAAAATACAGGGGAAATTGCAGCAGAAATGCAATTTTGAGGGTTTCGAGGGTTTATTTTGTTAATCTTTTATGGGTGTAGTATGTCATAGCTCCCATAAATGCGCCGCCGGCTATACACCAGAGTATATCATATATAATGTATGTGATATTCCAGAATTTGGTGATGCCAAGCATCATGAAGCTGAAGAATCCTATTACAGAAAGATTGTAATATATTCCCCACATAACCGGCTGAATAATCCGTAATTCGGCTTTCGCCATACGCCAGTAAAAATACACAAAGCCATATACAAGCAGAGCATTGGCGAAGTTCATGGACCATATGTTCTGGGTTATAACGGAGTTAATTTCAGGCGATGCATAGTACACATGCGGGAAAATGTTATTATGCCATAAGAACCATAATGCAGTAAATGGTATGAATGTAAATGTTGCAGCGAGTATGAATTTGAAGTTGAAAATTCTCAATTTTTAACATCCCTCTCCAAACGGAGTTGTTATACTTATCCAATTATATGTTATTTGCTCATTGTTCATTGCTCATTGATAATTGCACATTAATAATTGTCATTTGGATTTTGACATTTGACATCTCGCTTCTATTGTATTACCTGACTTATCAATGAAACGCTAAATATACTCAGTAAAAACCAGCCTATGAATCCTTCGAGGATGGTTAAGTAACGGGGAATTCCTTTTATCGGTATCTGCCCAAACCCAAGAGTTGAGAACACGTTTAAGCTCAGCGCAACGGAATCAAGTACATGAATAAGGAAAAACCACACAACCGTAAGCATAAATACCATACCATACATAACAGTTGCTATTACTTTTTTGGTCTGACTCATTGTTTCCCATTCATCAGGGAAAATATCTATCAGCTTATAAAATAACTTGGTCGGTTTATTGCGTATAAGCTCCAGGAAATAGAGCGGCTTGCCGAACAAATTGAAATACCACGGCACTTTGCCTTTTGATTCCGTTACAAAGCTCATGTATTCATCGTAAGTGGGAGTCTTGCTTTCCTTTGCAATGACGGAGTCTTCAATTTCCAGGAGAGTTTGCGGTGATGAAAGATACTTGCCGTAAATTTTAAGCTGATCAAACATGCTTCGCTTGTGGAATGAAAGTATAGAGTTGGGGAAGAAACAATATATCCCCGCAAAGAATAGCAGCACATAGAAGGCAATTTGAATTGCCTTCAGCGGATTTGTTCCGTAATCACAAAACGTCTTAAGGAAAACGTTCATCAGGTAATTAAAGAAAATGCTTTTATCCACTCCGCTTGTGTATTGCCTGTCAAGATATTTCGTTTCAATATCTTTCCACTCAACGTAACATGAATTGGCGGCAATCCTGTTGCCCTGAGATTTGAACGCATTATAAAAATTAGCGTAGCAGCTTATCAGGCTTGCAAATCTTACTTCGCTCGAAATACTATCAACTGAATTTCCGTTATAGGTTTTCTGCAGTTTATGATCAAAGATAGATAACCGGTTATTGGCAACGGTTGACCATTGCACCCTGGTATTTATTGGGTTAATATTAAATGCATCAAGCACCAGGCTTCCGTTGTATTTACATTCATTGGTAACAAATGCATTGCCCACTGTTGATTCTGATAGATCAACCGTGCAGTTGAATATATTTCCGGTTAAGCTAAGATTTTTGAAGTCTGATTCCGTAAGCGTTAAGTAGAATTGCGGATTGTTCCTTAAATTTTCGGGGAGGTCGAAAACGCAGTCGGCAATATCAACGTCAAACCCGTTTTGTTTGTTGGCAAAACGGAATAGGCGGGGTTCCATATCGAGAGCATCAGTATCACCAAATAGATTTGGGTTAACAGATATACTGCAGTTCTTAAATGTTAAGCGGTCTTTAACGTCATTCCTGAAAAACTTAAATCCGTGTTCAAGTTTACAGCTGTCAAGATCAATGAAATCGATACTGTTATTATAAAATCTAAGAGTTTTTTTGAATGTACATTCTTTAAATATAATTTTCAGGGGAGTTGAATTAGCAATCGCGAAGTAATCGTTAAAAGTAATATTACGAAGTACAAGCCAGTAATCAACATCAAAATCGCAGTTAACAAGCCTTATACTTTGATTAATGTAAAGCTCAGGTTCGCCGCCATTAAATCGTTTATCCATACCTTCTTTATCATCGGGCATTTTGTAGCGGATCTTAACATTCTCAAATGTTGTGTACTTCGTACACGCTGCCATTTCGTTGATGAATTGGGTGAAGGTGACCGTACTGTTATCGATCGGGGAATCTGACCTTGTTACGGCAGAAATTAACAGAAGCAGCAAAATTACCAAAAGTTTTCTCACGGGGCAAAGTTATTCATACATTATGAATAATTAAACCCTAAAATAACATATATTACATATAAATTAAAAAGTGACCCCTTCTTTTCAGAAGGGATCACTTTGGGGGAAATGTTAATGAAAAAGAAAACCATACTGAATTACATAGTTTAGTTCAAATTAAAACTAAACGGCACGGTGACCCACACTTTAACAGGTTTACCATTTTGCAGACCCGGTGTGAACTGAAGTTTGCGTACCTTTTCTGATACTTCATCATGGAATACGACCGGTCCGGTGATCTTGCCAATATCAATCACCCTTCCCTGTTTATTCACAAGAACTTTTACAGTAACTCTGCCTTCAATTCCGGCCTCTACCGCTATTGCAGGGTACTCAATTGAACTTTTGACCTGAGAAAGGTTAACAGCATCAGGCGCTTTTTCTACTTCAAAGGAGTCATAGCTCTTATTATCAACTACAGGTTCAATCTTCTTTTCTTCAATTTTTTCTTCGATCTTTTTTTCTTCAACATATCCTATTTCACCTGAATATACAAAATCGCTTGTATCACCATCCTTTGATACAGGAGTATTTATTTCGTCAAGCTCCTGCTGGGTTTTTACAGTCTGTTCTTCTGCCTTTTCTTTTCTCACAGGTGCCGGTTCAAACGCTTTCATATCCTTTTTAGGCTTTGTTGTTACATTTTCGCTCTTAGGCGGCTCAGGCGGCGGAATAAATACCTCCTCGTTTTGCGTTACAGGCGGAGGAGGAAGCTCAACGATATTAATTTCCCTGAGCGTTGAAGTTTTCTCATCAGCGGATTCTTCCGAATTAATGACAGAGGAAATTAAAAAAGCCCCGGCTGCCATAATATGCAGTGCCACAGAGAATATTATACCCCACACAAAACTTCTGCGGTATACTTTTTTAAGCTCAAGTACACCACCCTGTACATTAAATAAACTAATGCCATAATTACCTGTTGTAAGAAATTTCCAGAAATTTTTTACCGGCTGAAACAATACATCAGATATTTTTTTTATGTTTTTCATTGTTCTGCCCTCCAGTTGATCATTTTCATGGCTTCAAAACATCCTGAACTTTCTGAATAGTCCGGGAATGTTTAAAAATATTATCTAATATTTAAAACATATCAAAACCCGTTTACGTTCAGAAAAATCGCCAATTACCTGTAATTATAAGCCTTATTATTGTCAAAAAGAGGAAATCCCTGTCTAAGTTTCTTAGACAGGGATTTAAAGAGGATATAGGAGAAAAAAATGGAGGTAAAAATCAGAAGGGGTTAATCTTATATTTTGCAAATTGTAAGTGTTGATGTATCATATTCTTTCCTTAATTAATCTATACAAATATAACCCTTCAAAACAGACTTGTATGTAGTCCTTAGGACGAATTGTTTGTAGTACAATTAATTACGGTATATTAGAAGAAAAACGCAGTTTCCTGCGGATATCCTGAGCGCAGCGAATGACCTCATAATACAATTTGCAGGTCTTAAGCCGGAAGATTTAAAAACCGTTTAGATAACTTATTTAAGATAAGCGGGATTAAGTGGTGTATAAAAAGATCAAAAAAGGATTATTATTTTTTTGGAAAAAACAAAAATTATTGCTGCCTGGATGAGACCCTTCACTTCGTTCAGGGTTAAGCTTTGGCAAATCTTATCCATATATCTTTACCTTTTTCATCAATCGGCGCACCTGAAGTAAAGATAATGGTTGAGCCTTCATTTACGATCTTTTTATCAAGAAGGATTTTTTTTGCAATTTTTATTGCGGTCTGCTCATCGGGCAGATCTTCAAAGTATATCGGGATGATTCCCCAAATGAGCCTTAAAACATTCATTACTTCAAAGCTATCGCTCATTGCAACAATGCGGGTGTTGGGTCTGAATTTACTCATAGCCTTAGCCATTCTGCCTCTGCGGGTAAATGATACAACCGCTTCTGCGTGAAGCTGAACCGCCATATCAGAGAGCGCTTTTCCAACTGAATCAAATATTGTTTCTTCAACTGTAAGCGGTCTTTCTTTTCTTTCATACTGCACCAGGTCCATGTTGGCTTCTGTCTGCACAAGAATGCGCTGCATCATTTCAACGGTTTCAATGGCGTACTCGCCTACAGAAGTTTCACCGCTCAGCATTACAACATCAGTACCGTCCCACACTGCGTTGGCAACATCGCTTGTTTCTGCCCTGGTTGGAACAGCATTATGTATCATTGATTCGAGCATCTGTGTGGCTGTTATAACCATTTTGCCCCTGCGGTTACATTTGCGGATTATGCTTTTCTGAATCACAGGCACTTCCTGCGGAGGAAGCTCAACACCAAGATCGCCGCGCGCGATCATAATTCCATCGGCTGCTTCAAGTATATCATCAAAATTATTCACCGCCTCCGGCTTTTCTATCTTGGCAATAATGTTTTTATCATAGCCTTTATCTTCAAGATACTTTCTGAGTTCAGTTATATCACTGGCTTTTCGCACAAATGATAAAGCGATAAAATCTACCCGGTGTGTTAAGGCAAAATCCAGATCTTCAAAATCTTTTTCAGAAAGCGAAGGAAGGCTCAGTTCCATCCCGGGGAGGTTCATTCCTTTGCGCGGTTTAAGCGTTCCTCCTTCAAGCACTACACAGAAGATAGAATCGTGGTCAATAGCAATTACAAGCAGTTTGATCAGACCGTCATCAATGTAGATATGATCGCCTATCTTTGCATCGTGAGCAAGCTCTTTATAAGAACATGAAAATTTTTCTTTCGTACCAACAATATCATGCATTGTAATTTCAAGGTGGTCGTTTTCTTTCAGTTCGTACTCCGGCAGAAGCAGCTCGCCGACACGTATCTTGGGACCCTGAAGATCTATAAGTATCGCAATAGGTTCACTTGTTGCCACGCATGCATCATTAACGTTCTTAAAAACCCTGTCATAATAGTCGTGGCCACCGTGTGAAAAATTGAGCCGTACGCCATCTATACCTGCCTGAATAAGCTCTATAATTTTTTCTTTGGTATCCGCCGCGGGACCCAATGTCGCAAGGATCTTGGTGTTTTTGTTGCTTATTTTCTTGTTTACCTCTGACTTAATTTTTGATTGTTCTAACAACTTTGATTATCCCGTTTATATCAAACAAATTTACAGGTTTATCCTTAATAAATTCATTTAAGCTTTTGTGAAATCCTTTAGCAGAATAAATATGAAGGAGATCACAGTTACTTTTATTTTTTCTTTCGAGCAATTTATCAATTTCAGAAGTATCATTAAATTCAGTAATTTTTGTATAGAATGTGAAGTAATAGAGTTTATCCCCGAAGCTGAGAATCCGGTCCTGGTCAAAATTTTCATCATTTAATTCGGCCTTATCTTCATAACCAAGATGCAGGTAAATATTCATTACTTCCTTTTCAAAACTCAAACCGTCCATCATGTTCCAGAAACTGAAATCTTTCCTGATCTTCCAGAATTCGTAATTATCTCTCTCTTCATTATATTTTGTTATCACCTTATGCTCATCGGTCCTGGAGCGCTGTTTGATATAATACATTTCAGCAAGCTTAAAGAGCAGCGCGGGAACTCCGATGCAGATAATACCAAGGCTTGCGAAAATAAAGACCTGGGTTACTATCTGGATAAAATTATCAGGCTGTACTTTATTAAAATACAGAACGTATACCACCATACCGAACGCTATGCCTATACCAATGGTTAAATGATGGGTTAAGATATCCGAAATCTTTTTATCCCGTGATTCAGCAGAGCGAAGCTGCGCTTTTGTGATGCCGTATTTCCGGAATGTTGGTACTTTCAAATTGCCGCTCTTTTCAATTTAGTGTTTCATTTATTTCGGATTCTGGATGCATTGGGTATTAGGCAGAACGCTGAATGAGGCAACGTTCCACGCCGGTACATAAGTATCATAAAAATTTATGTCAAGATACGAAGAAGTCTGCTCGTTGACTTCAGTTAGCGGAGTACCGCCTATTGGAGTAACCGGGTTATCAGTGAGGCAACCTGTTCCGTTATTATAAAGACTTAGCAGGTACATATCGTTGCTTCCTGCGCCAAAGGATGAAGTACTTCCGGTCATAAGTAAACCGCCGTCAGATTTCACAGAGATTGATGAAGCAATTTCATTTGAGGAACCGCCAAAGAGCTTGGCGTAATTAAATGCTCCATCTCCGTATAATTTAACAAGAGAAATATCCTGAAGATTGTTCACATCATTCTGCATGTTGCCTGCAAGCAGGAAGCCGCCATCACCTGATGAAAGAACTTTATAGAACTGTGAAGGTCCTCCTGCATTACCGTCAAATGTTCTTGTCCAGTAAACAAAACCGTCCTGGTTATCAATACTGAATACATAAGCATCTTCATCAACCAGTCCGAAAGAACTTGTTGAGCCGCAAGCTATGAAACCGCCGGAGGCATTCTGTATATCTTTGATATTATCAAATCCGGCGCCTCCGTATGTTTTTGACCATCTTAAAACGCCATCGCCGTAGAGTTTAAGAATATAAGCATCACCTGAAACACCATAACTGAAGGTATAACCACCTATAATGTAACCGCCTTCAGGAGAAGTACGGATCGAGTTTCCGTAGTCATTTTCAGGGCCGCCGTAACATCTTGCCCACATTAAACCGCCTGATTGATCAAGCTTGAGCGAAAAAACATCATAGCCGCCAATACTGAATGAATTTGAATAGCCGGTGATAATGTAACCCAAATCGCCTGTCTGGATCACAGCGTTTGAGTAATCTTCATTCCACCACCTGTAGATATTGCTCCAGGCTATTGCACCGGACTGATCGATCTTCAACAGGAACGGATCGAAGGTTCCTCCAAATGAGGAAGTGGTACCGCTTATAACAAAACTTCCGTCAGCGGTCTTTTCAATTGAAGTGGCCTGGTCATTTCCGCTGCCGCCGTAAAGATTTGACCAGACTACAGTACCATTACCGTTTAACTTCATAATAAAGATATCATTATCGCCAAAGGCACCTGAAATTGTATAGCCGCAAACTATAATGCCTCCATCATTGCACTGCCTTGCCCCTGTAATGAGGTCTGATAATGAAGTTCCGTATGTATTAGAGAAAATTTTGGTAGTATCAATAACAACGGGAGGATCTGTGGTAGTTACAATATCATCACCCTGTTTACAAGCAGAGATGAGTATAACGAACATGAATGAAGCCCAAAAGGCTGTTTTAACAATATTGATTCTGCGCATTAAAAAATTTTGGATTTAGTTAGACTTTTCACTTACAAAATGCGTAAAATATACTGCAGAACTAACGTTAGTGACCAGTATAAAAACGCAATTGCTGAAACTACAATTGAAAATATGACCAGAATACAGGATAAAACAAATACCGTGAATGCGGTGTAATAGAATATCCTGAAAAACCTCTCCATAAATGCGTTAAAATTTTGAATAAAATAGCAATAATTGAAAGTTATTGCAAGTCTTATAACCCAAATTGAAACGTTTAACAGCATCTTAAGGTTAAATTTACAAAGAATTATTTATTTTGTAACTATATATTTATTTAAAGTTAAGTATAATAAAAGAGAGCTAAATTATTGGATTACTTGATTTTTAACTTGCTTTTTAATTATATTTGTAACATTAGGTGACGAGAAGACTTTATTTACAAGTAAGTTACAGAGACGTATTTAATGATAAATAATAATAAACTAATAGTCCGAAAGGACGGGAGGGCATAAATGAAGCCGACAGTTAAGTCAAAGACCGATAATCCGTTAAGTGAGCTGATAGACGATGAGACATATAATAATTTAAAGAAATATAAATTATTGGATGAAAAAGCTATCCGTGATTACAAGATCCGCCAGATGTACAAGGATATGAGAAGAGAAATGAGTGCTGGCGAAGCTATTGATAAGATACAGGAAATGTTCCCCTATCTTCAGTTCGATACAATAAGAAAGATAGTTTACCAGGTTTCAAAGAAGTAATACACAGGAGTGAGTAATACCTGCAATTTTTTTGATCTAATGGCTGATAAATTGATAAATTAATTGGAAGAACCCGATATAAAAGCAGCACACAAAAACTCTTCAGAAAGACAAAATCCATTTGATATACCCGTTAACCAGGACTTAGTTAAGGTCCTGGTTAACTTTATATACCAGGAGACTACACGCTTCGGGCTTAAGAAAGTTGTTCTTGGCTTAAGCGGCGGAATTGATTCCACTGTAGCTGCATACCTTGCGGCATTGGCGCTTGGACCCAAAAACGTGCTTGGAGTAATGATGCCTTACAAAACATCGAGTGCTGACAGTGTCAGCGATGCCCTTTCGGTTGTAAAAGATATTAAAATAAAAAGTATGCTTTTTAATCTGACCGGCTCAGTTGACGCACTGGCTGAGAACGACCCCGATATACTGAAAAACAAGGTTCGATTTGGCAATATTATGGCTCGCATGAGAATGATATGCCTGTATGACCAGTCAAATGAAAAAAAAGCGCTGGTGTTGGGAACAGGTAATAAGACAGAGATACTGCTGGGTTACTCAACACTGTATGGCGACTCAGCAAGCGCGATAAATCCGCTGGGCGACCTGTACAAAACGCAGGTATGGCAGCTTGCAGAACTGCTCGGGTGTCCGAAACAAATTATCAAGAAAAAGCCTTCGGCTGACTTGTGGACAGGTCAGACAGATGAAGGCGAGCTTGGATTCACCTACCGCGAAGCGGATGAATTGCTATATTATATGATTGATCAGCGATACAGCGATGAGGAATTAATTGATATCGGATTTAAGAAGGCATTCATAAAAACGCTGCGTGATAAGATCAGGTTTAACCAGTTTAAACGCGTTCCGCCTGTAATTGCGAAAGTAAGCAGCAGGACGATAAATGTTGATTTCAGGTATAACAGAGATTGGGGATCTTAAGGGTTACAGGTTGCAGGTTATAGGTTGCAGGTTAAAGCAGGGGCGCAGAGAATGCGTCTTTTTTTATGATCAAAATCTAAAACAGAACCTTTCTCCCTTCCTCCCGCTATGCGGGATTAAGGCACGGTACTGCGTGCAGCAAGGCGCAGCAAAAGACTACCAACTTACACAAATCGAAAGTCGTAGCTAAGACACAAAGGCTCAAAGAAAAGCCTTCCTTCGCTTTCGCTCAGTAAGGCGAAGCAAAACGATTAACAAGTGTTTCATTGATTAGCCCCGCCCTTTAGGGCGGGGTTAAAGTTCTCCCCAAAAAAATAGGGACTTAAGTCCCCATTCAAAGTCAAAATCAGAACCAAAACCTTTCTCCCTGCCTCCCGTTTCGCGGATTAAAGCGCGACACAGCGCATCTTAAGGCGCAGCGCAAAGAGATGCAATGACTTCCCAGCGGGCAGTCACAGTTCATAGACTGCATTTAGTTCTTAATAGTACTTATCTTTAATATAGCTTTTTAGCTCGCTGCTACCTTCAAGTTTTTTATATTCATCAAGCTGCTTATTTGTAGCAGTTGGCTCAGACTTAAGGATAGTATCATAAAGAGCTAACATTGATCTATATCCCGCGTAAACAGACTTCAATCCCATTTTTTCATTTTTATGTTCTATAAGGTAATAACCTATTCCAAACATATATATCCCAAGCATATAAGGCTCATAAGTATAACCTGATTTAAGCAATTCAAATTTTTCATCAATACTGATTGAAATATATGGACAATCAATAAACCACTTTAATACGTATGCGCTTACATCTTTGCGAAGCTCTTTATCCTGAGCCGGGGTATTATTCTGGAGCCATAATACAAACTTCTTTACATTCCCTTCGGCTGCCTCAAAATCTTCTTTTGTTTTCCATCCGGCACTTAGACTGTCAGTCTGAGTGAAGATGTTGGTGCTTGCGGCAGCAACGAAGAATAATATGAATATATAATTTCTCATTTTTTTCTTTATAAAAATTAGTAAATGCAATTTACTGATTGCTCATAAAATAATCTGCTTTATCTATCCAGTCATTCAGTGTCGGTGCCATGCTTGGGTTCAGGTTTTTGGCTTTAGTCCAGTCATCAATTGCCTCTGAATACTGGTTATCGTAATAGTAGGAAATTCCCCTGTTGAGATATGCCTGAACATAATTTTTATCAATTTTGATAGCTTTTGTAAAATCTTTTATCGCGTCTCCCCAGTCGCCAAGCTGCATTCTTGCCAAACCACGTGAGTACACGGGTCCGATAAGATCGGGATATTTGTTGATTATTTTGGTATAGTCGCTAACAGCCTTCTCGTAGTTTTCCATTTTGTAATTAATATCCGCCTTGTTGATAACAGGGGCAAGATACTCGGGATCAATTTTTGAAGACTGATTGAAATCTTTTAATGCTTCCTCATATTTCTTTTGCTGAAGGTAAGCGAGTCCCCGGAAGTTTAAGCAAATGGCATCATTTGGGACTTTGGCGAGAAACTTGTTGAAATACTCAATTGCACTTTCGTATTTGGTATCTTCGTAAAGTGATTTACCTTTGAAGAAATAATTAATCGATTCAAGTTTAACTTTATCTTTGTACTCCCCAAGATCAACGCTCAGTACATCTTCGATCTTAATTGCGAAGTTTAGGTTTTGCCCTTCTTTGAGCCCCATAGTGCTGATACCGATAAGTTCACCATCGGTGTTAAGTACGGCACCCCCGCTTGAGCCGGGCGAGAGGCCCGCGCTGATCTGGATATACTCGATATCATTTTTCTTATCGTCAAACTTTCTGAAGCCGCCAACGAGACCTTCGGTGATTGTGTTCTCGAGTCCCATTGGGCTGCCGATAGCGTACACTTTATTGCCAACTTTCATGTTTGCGGAGCTTCCAACTTTCACCTGCGGAAAATCTGTGGTTTCAAGTGAAAGTACAAGTACATCTTTATCGATGCTGAGCCCGACGATCTCAGTGTACTTGATTTCCTTATCTTTATGCTTAAGTACAAGCTTTTCGTTGCCGGCAAAGATATGAAAATTTGTGACGAGGATATTTTTATCCTTCAGTATTACGCCGCTGCCCTGCGCTGATTTGTTACCTTCGAAGTCATATGCCTCGACAACAACTATCGCCTCGTTGACATTGACGAATACTTCATCAGCCTGCTGGCTGAGCACCTTCGGTGCGGCAATAAAAATTACAGCTAAAATTATGATTAGATTGGTGAACAGATAGGATATAGGCTTTTTCATTTATTTAAGGCCTCCTGTAAGGGGAAAATAATGTAAAGTATTGGAAAATTCAATATTAATTGCGGGGGTTGAGATTTGACTTAGCGATTGCCCTCCGGGCAGTGATAACAAATCAAAATAAAAGACCGCCACGAAGACTCAAAGGCTCAAAGAAAAGCCTTCCTTCGCTTTCGCTCAGTAAGGCGTAGCAAAACGATTAACAAGTGTTTCATTGATTAGCCCCGCCCTTTAGGGCGGGGACCTGCAAGCACCCTATTAAAGGGACTTTTAGTCCCCATTCAGAATCAAAACAAGAGTTTACCAGCAAGGCTCAAAGGCTCAAAGAAAAGCAAAAGATAATAACCGCAGAGTACGCTAAGAACGCCAAGGGAGCAAAGCAATAGAAAACAAATATGAAAAAGCAATATTTTTCAGACTAACCCCGCTCTTTAGAGCGGGGTTAATGCACCCCCCCCCCTAAAGGGGACTTAAGCCCCCGTACAGAATCAAAACAAGAGTTTACCAGCAAGGCTCAAAGGCTCAAAAAAAAGCAAAAAAAGAGCAACCACGAATTACACTAATTACACGAACTTCTGCCACCGAGTCAAGCCGGCTGGGAATTTTTTGCCAGCCATATAGAGCGGAGCGATGGAAGATTCTTCTTCATAGAAATAAACGGCTCCTATTTTTGGGGAGAGACGGTGGAAAAGATAGTTCATTGCGTACTTTGTACAATTCAGCCTGTACAAGAGTTTATAGGAGTTCAATCAGTCAGCATAGACTTTATCATAATCTGCGTATTCTCTCGAACCGCAATGAGGACAATTATCATCACTACTGCACTCATCGCAATATTTTTCTTTACAATCCAGACAAGTATGTACCTCAAAAAAATTTGAACTAATTGCCTTTTCAGCTTCGCGACCGCAATTCGGACAAGACTTTAAATCACTCATATTTTTAGATTAAATTAGTTTTATTTATATTCAATTATAGCATTGTTAATTGCAGTTACAATTGTGTCAATATACTGTTGATTCGTTGAAGTTAGTGCTTTATGTTCACCTGCGTTAGTTCCTAAAAGGACATAATAAGTATTTTTCTTCGATTTAAATACAATTACACCGATAATGCCTAATAATACACCAATACCGACACAAAATCCACCGCTGTTTTTTATCATCGCAAAACCAATAATTAAGGAAATAACTCCTGTAATTATCAACAATATATCAATAATATGGCTAGGTGCTGTAAACATCGTTCGTACTGATGAAACATTTCTCAATGAATAGGTTGTTGACCCGATCATAACTCTGGTTGAAGTTACCGAAATCGAATTGTCGCTGTAGTAATTTTTTTCTTCCATTTTAAATTTGATTATTTTTTGTGTTCTTTAATTTGAAAAAATTGGCATTTAGTTCAGAGACTACTATTGCTCGACTTTGAATATTTTATAAGCGTTACCACTCTAAAAAAGTATAATATGAATACGTGATCAATTGGCAGTTCCTACAGAATTGTTAGGTTTAACAAGAGTATTCAATAAATTTACAAAACTGAAACCAATGCCCCAATAAAGAGATTTCTTCTTTGAAGCTTGCAGGTTATAACCGATATTGAAAAATAATTTGTTGTTAAAAAGACCTGCGATTAGACCTACGCCAATTTCTACATCTTTATTGCTATAAAAATCTAAATAGGATAAATTTATACCGATTGATGGATATAAAACGTTCCAAAAATCACTTTTTTCATTGCCAGCAAAAGAAGCTAAAAGTGAAACTCCAGGAACCGGTTTATAGTTACTTGATACAAAACTATCCGTACTGTCATCTGTGTTGTAATTACTATGGATTAAATTGAAAGAATCTGAGACTTTGAAAAATTTCCAACCTAATGCAGTCACTTCAAAAACAGCTACTGGTAGTTCAATGGGTTTCATATTTGGGTCTTGAGGATCTGTCAGTATTAAATATATGTTCAATTGATCGCCTTCCAAGGCAGTAGATTTTTTCAAATCAATTGTTCCGTAAAAGTAAGTGCTAAATATTAATTCTTTAATTATTTCTTCAAGATCAATATTAGGTTGGATAGTATTTCCAAAATTTTTAAACAGTTCCACAATCAATAAAGTATTTGATATAAGCAATTCGGAATTAGCATTTAACACACTATCCGTCGTTATGGGCGAATCAATTTTAATGATATCAAGCAAAGAAATGAATTTCTTTAATGATTCAATCATTTTGTTAGTAAATATAACATTATGACTAGTTAGTGAATTGAAAATCATTTGAGTTTGTTTCCCTTTACTATTGAAATAATCATACAAGTTAAGGAGCATTTCTATGTTGTTCCTTAACTGGTTTAAAGTTCTTTTTCTAGCTATAGAAGTATTGTCAACATCAATATAGAAGTTTGCGCCAACTAATTGTTCTCTAAACTTAGCATTTATGCTTTTGATCTGACTTGCATCGTTGTATGAATTTATCTCTTCAACAAACACTTTGAATGTATTCCCATTATCTTTTAAGAACGGGTACATTGATCTAGCGTTATCATTTATTTTATTTTTCAGTTCTAAAATTTCTGACCGATTTTTTACAGTGGTGTCGGTAAAATTCTTATGCTCTAATAAATCCAAATATATTTTTAGATTTTCTTTATTAGAATCAAAATTAAGCTTACTTGTCCCGTTTTGGATTGCTTCTTTTCTAATATCGTCTTCCAAGAGCAAATAATTGTTAACATCATTACTGATCACATAGCTTTGAAGGTTGTTCAATTTCGTTATATTCGTTTTAACTTCATCAATTGGTCTAACATCATTAATAATTTTTTGCTTTTCTCCAACTTCTGAAAATGGCGACAATTCTATCTTTCTATCGTTCAATTTTGCACCAATCGAAACATTGTAGTCTAATCTGACTTTCTTTAAAGATTCTTTATCAAAATGAATATAAACTATTGAATTTGCATCTATCTCCCTTTTGAATGTATAAGAAGATGTGATTAGATTATTCTGTTTCCATACTTTTCTATCTTTAGAACTTTCGACAAAAATTGTTACATAATTCCTTGGGTCGGAAGTATTTACTATACCACTATCTTTTAGAACACTATCTTTTAAAGCAATATAGTTTTTACCATTATCGTTTTGAGCATAAAGCGAGGTCCCGACGAGTACAATGATTGCTTTTAAAAAATTACTGTTAATATATTTCATTTTCATTTGCGAAAATTAATTATTCAAATTGTACCATTTAATGACTTAGAATTTCATCAAATATAATTTGTTTAAGAAGCACTTTACTTTCTGTTATTAATCCCTAATGCAAAACAAATACTTCTGGCAATTGCTTCGGCGAAAAATTCATCTGCGATATCATCGACTCTGTCTTCAATGAACCCGGCCTCTATCAAATGCGCTAACATCTTCGTTCTCCTTATCCACCCTAGACTGCCATGATTTGATTCCGTATCACTTCTAGCCCATGATGTTAGATTGGCTCCAGATCTCTTGAATCCATCAACCATAACTTCAGCAATATCTTTACTGCCATATGAAACAGGGTGGTAGTACACACCCATCCGTTTTATCATTTTGTCATTGAAATTCGCTGCTGAATCTTTATGTATTTCAAATGCCCAATCTGTATTACTGTCATAATTGGCATTTATGAACTCCACAGCTCTTCTTAAGCCGAAATCAGGTGTGACTACAACAGTTAGTCCACTTTGTGTTAGTTTATGTGATAATCTTGTAATGATTTGTTTCACTTCCAAATTTTCCTTTGCTCCCGTTTTAGGATCGACAGCACCGGGATCATAGTTTTCACCTTGTAATCCTCCATGTCCTGCCTGCAATATTATTCTGTTAATTGACTCTAATCTTGGATGTTTCATTTTTTAGTGTTAAAATTGATATTTTATTAATGGATTTTCCCCCCGGATGTTTGAGGGTTTATATTTCTTCTCTCTGTGCTTCTATGTCTCTGTGTTAGCATTTCTTCTTATTCTTCTTCGTACAGGAATTGGCAGTAATAACGAAGTGCAGCATTTTAAATCTCATAACCCCTCATGTTAAGGAGGAGGGGTTTGAAATTTTGCGCCGATGTCATCGCTTACGGCGCCCTCACGCGTGTAGAGGTTGGTTTTAAATGGGTGGCAAAAAACAGCAATAAACCCGTAATGAAACTTATACATTATGAAGCAGGTAAATGTATCATAAAAATTTAATCTTCTATCTCAATAATGTGGACAAGGATTCCGTCCTCAGTATATTCACATAAGTAACTTATACCTGCAATTACTTCGATCTTGAAATAATTCGCTGCTGCTGAAGTTTCAGCGCTGATATCTGGATTACCGAATACAAACGCTGATGCAATTAATGATACGTAAAAAAATTTCTTAAGCATTTTAGCCTCCGTTAATTAATTTTTTTAGTTCGCCCTTTATTGGGATATCATTAATTGTGAAGGCAAAATCACTCAGATTTTGACATTATTCCACCATTTTATTGAAAGTTTGCTGTGTTCTATTTCAACAAAATCTCTTTATTCATTCTAAGTATATTTGATTTTCTACAAAATTTCGCTATTTTTACTACTCATAGTTTTATAAAATTGTTGCCTTTTTTGTTATGTCAGAATCTAATGTATTTACGGTAATAAGAAGTTTTTCGGATGAAGAAACATGGCTATTCAGGAAATTCCTGAAATCACCATATTTCCTGAAAAGTAATAAGCTGCTCATCTTATTTAACATGATATCCAGAACAACATCCAAGGAATTCACACAGGAATTCAAAGAAGAAATATATCTAAAACTCAATCCCGGGAAAGAATTCAATGATTCAACAATTCGGGTTCTAGTTTCTGAACTGAACAGGCAGTTAAATGAATTTATGACATTCGAAAATTTCAGGAATTCAGGGCTTGATAAACAGAGATATCTAAATGTTGAGAGACTCAAAAAGAACCTGCCCGCTTTCAACATTAATGAAGGTTCATACCCGACCATTGATACCGGTACCGATTATAAATATTTCCTGAACAAGCACTTTCTTGAGTCATATAATTTTAACTTTTCGATCTCCGGCAGGAAAGTAACAAAGTTTAAAAATATCGAAACTGAACTGCTCTACCTAGGAGACTCTCTGAAGTTCCTGCATCTCTTTTACGTTTCACAAATAAGTCAGTTTTACACAACAGTAAGAATTCTTCAGAATACATATGACATTCAGAAGATCCCGGATATAATACTGAAAATGTTCAAAGTGCTTGATCCTGGGAGCATAAAACAGGTGTTAGCTGATGATGATGAATATTATTTTGTTGTTGAGCTGTATGAAAGTATGGTCAACATGTACAGGAACATGGATGACACAAAATATTTTTACGATTACAAAGAGTGTTTCTATAAATATGCCTTTAGGGTTTCTGGCGATGAATGCAGTATGCATATCGTAAACCTTATATCATACAGCACCGGGAAAGTCTCTTCAGGAATTGAAGAATTCAACAATGAACTATTTGAATTGATAGAACTTACCGTTAAAAACAAATACTACCAGAACAGTAACACTGAACATTTGCCGCATGAATTCTTCAGAAATTTTTTGCTGCATGGGGTTAGACTAAGGAAATTTGACTGGGTAAATGATTTTATACATGAAAATTACATGAAGGTCCACCCTGCCGATAGAGAGAACATGAAACAGCTTGGATTTGCTTACCTTAACTTCAATACTGCGAAGTATGATGAGGCTTTAAAGAACATTAACCGAATAACTCCTGATTTCTTCGCATTCAAGCTTGATATAAAGAACCTGACGGTTCAGATATTTTATGAACTTGGTTACTATGAAGAAGCGCTAACCCAGATAAAATCATACAAGGAATACCTCAGAAAAGATAAGCTCCTTAACATGGAAAAAAGAAAAAGGTACTTCAGCTTTTTAAAATTCACAGAAAATCTGGTATTGCACAGGGCAGGGACAAAAAATATCGATATCGGCTACCTCAAGTATCGCATTCTGGCGCACAAAGCTACAGCATTTAAGCCCTGGCTAATAGAAAAGGTTATGCTTCTTGACACAAAAGCAAGAAGATCTGCATAAAACCCATTACATGTTAAGAATATCCAGTATTACGGAACATTTTGAGGGTTTTTAATGTATTCGATATAGTCATTACATAAAGCCTAATGCGTTCTCTGGATCTGAATTCAAGATTCCCGCTTTCGCGGGAATGACTAAGAAATTCATTGAAAATTCGTAAATTTTAAACTATATTAACAGTTCGTATGATAATCAAAAACCTCGTTGCAGCAGCCGTAATTCTTTCATTTATGGCGGTTTCTTCTGCTTTTGCGCAGAGTAAATTTGAAGCATCAACAATTCTGAAAGAGAAATTTACTGATAAATCCGGTGCCCCATTAACGGGCAAAGGGGTAATTATCGGCGATGTTGATTCAGGTATTGATGTATTTCACCCGATGTTCTTTTTTGCCGATGGCGGAGAGTTCACTTTTGTAGATGTAAATGGTGACGGCAACCTTACAATCGGTGAAGACGGCATAGATAAAAACAGCGACGGCAAGATTGAAAGCTCAGAGATTCTGCGATACCAGGAGATTCGGGATAATACATGGGGAATGCTCTCATCACTTGGGCAGGTTCCGGGGAAATATAACCCTGAATTTGATTTCCTTTATGTTGATGTGAACGGAAATAAAAAAAGGGATTTCGGAACGAAAGCAGGATTCACAGAAAACGATCCGACATACGGCGAGCAGTTTTTCATTTCAATTGATGATAACAAGAACGGAAAAATTGAAGCAGGCGAAAAGCTTGTTGGATTAAAGACATCAAAGATAAGATCAGTAAGACAGCGCGATGATGTTGTAAGAAGACGCGGAATTGACCTTATTGAAACTGAAGAAGATAAGAACGGACACGGAACCGGTGTTGCGGGATTGATAATTGGCGGACATTACGGCGTGCAGAAGATTCACGGAATAGCGCCTGATGCGGAAATGGTTTTTTCAAGCATTCGATATGATTACACTCCCCGTTTTGTGCGCAACTTCACTGATCTGGTTGGATTTCTGCGGGATGAAAAAGTGAACATACTTTTGTTTGAAGACGGCGAATGGATGTGGGAATTTATGGACGGCTCTTCACCCGAAGAGGAGATGGTTAACCAGATGGCAAGGGATGGGGTTACGATTATTGGCGGCGCGGGCAATATGTCAGGTGGTAACATGGTCCTGATAGATAATCTTAAAGCCGGTAAGCCGGTTACTTATACAGCAAGCTGTTCAGGCAAACCGGATGAAGACGTGGCAAAAAATGACGGTGTGTTTTTCAGTTTTCTTTGGAAAGACGCATCGAGTAATGTTAAGTTTGAAGTGGAAACTCCCGATGGCAAATCAACCGGTGAGCTTTCTGAAGGCAGCGGGATCTTAAAAACAGGACAATATAAGATATTTTACAGCCGTGAGGTATCACCAAAAGGCACGGTTATGATGAAGTTCGGCGCATCAACACAGGATTCAGATATAGTGCGCGGAAAGTTTAAGATAAAAGTAACCAGCGATAAGGAACAGGAAATCCGCGGTTATGTTGTAGATGTAACACAATCATGGAGCGGAAGCGCAAGATGGGTTAACAGCAGCGCAATCACAGATGAATCGAACATTTGTTTCCCTTCAACTGCCGATAGCTGCATGGCAATAGGCGCTTATGTTTTTAATGTTGGCTGGATGGACCAGGTTGGCGATCTTGCAAGTTATTCAAGCAAAGGTTATAACATAACAGGTAAACTTGGAGTTGATTTGACCGGGCCGGGTCACTCAACTTTCAGCACAGAAAAGAACAATACATACCAGATCTTCAGCGGAACAAGCTCAGCGGCGCCGCATGTGGTTGGTACGGCAGCACTTCTGCTGCAATATGACCCAAGCTTAACGCATGAGAAGATAAGGATGATACTGCTTAATTCCGCAAGGAAAGATAATTTCACAGGAGATGTACCAAATCCGGAATGGGGTTACGGCAAGCTTAACATGGAAGGCGCTATTCAGTATTTGATGAATTTGAGCAATTGACAGGCAAGGCAATAGGCAGAAGTAAAAAGGCAAAAATAAGTTTTTATACTTTGCCAAACTAAAAAGTTTATTAACAAGAAAATAGAAAAATAAACAAATAAAAATATTTCAAATTAACAAATGAGAAAAAACAAAAGAGAAGAACAATCTGCATACAAAACAATGCAGATGAACCAGAAGCAGCAGCAGCAGAGGAGAAAAAAAGTTGACCCTCTGAAAACAAGAGGTATTAAATATATAGACTACAAAGATACCCGTTTACTTGCAAGATTCGTTAATGAACAGGGCAAGATACTTCCTTCAAGGATAACAGGTATCAGCGCGAAGATGCAGAGACAGATGACCATGGCTATAAAAAGAGCGCGTCAGCTTGCATTGATGCCGTTTGTTAGTGAAGAATTCAGACCGTAAGAGAACTGAATATTTACAACTAGTTAATTCTGCTTCCCAAACTCCAGTTTGGGAAGCTTTTTTATTTGGTTCAGGACTACCCGCAATGCATTGCAAAAGGTAATGATGGGTCGTCATTTTTTTTGTTCAAGCAAAGACAGGCCTAAAGGTCATGCAAATGTTTGTGACACCGTTAAAATTTTTGTAACCCTGAACTTGTTTCAGGGTCTGCTGCCATACCTGTAAATCTTTCGGTAAGTTAGCATATGCTGAAACAAGTACAGCATGACAAAGTCAAATTAGAGGTTGTTCTTTATAGCCCCGCTTTTAGAGCGGGAAAGCATACGAACCCCAATATCAGGGACTTTCCTTACTTCCAAGTCATGACTTTGGAAGTAGTCCCCTGTCGTCACATAGAAGAATGTCTGTGCCACTGATCATTCAATTTGTACAAATTTCATCCCTTATAAATTATTATAATTAATGTTAATTTGCTTCATATGATAAGAAAAAACAGATTATGGCTGCCGATACTGCTTGTATTTGCAGCAGTGCAGATATGTTACAGTCAAAATGAATTTGTGATCGGTGAATTCACCGTTTCAAAAATTCTTGATGGCGATACATTCAGGTTCGAAGGACTTGATAAATCAACCCGCCTGATGGGGATTGATACAGAGGAAACCTTTAAGGATAGTGACGCCGAAATGAAGGTGAATGATATTGCATCATATTGGGCGGAATATTACGCGCATAAAAAGGATTCATCCAGCAAGCCTGCCAAGATTGAATCACCTTTTGGCTACGACACCTGGCAATGGACAAAGAAATTATTCAAAAATGTGGTTAAGGTAAGGCTTGAAGTTGATGATTATAAGCGCGTAATAGATATGTTTAACCGCTACCTTGTTTATATTATAGCCATAAAAGAAGATGGCACAGAGTTTAATTATAACATTGAATGCGTTAAGCAGGGTTACTCGCCTTACTTCAGTAAGTATGGATATGTTGCAAGGTTTGATAAGGAATTTAAAACCGCCCAGAAATACGCGCAGGATAAAAAACTGGGTATATGGAGCGGAAAAGAACTATGTTACCCTGATTACCCGGAGAGAATATTGTGGTGGGATAAACGCGGCGACCAGATAAAACGCTTTGAAACCGAGTATGCAGGAAAACCCGGCTTTTACAGCATGCTTGACCAAAGTGATTTTAACAAACTGGCGGCTCATATGGGTGATTCGGTTACTATATTCGGGAATATCGCGAGGGTAATTACTGATAACAATCCGCATATTGCGAAGCTGGAAATAAATGAGGATGATACAATTGATCTGGTTTTCTTCCAGAAACATTATGACCTGATGAAGGAACTGAGGCTTGATGACCCGAAGGGTTATTACCTGTACGCAAAGGGAAAACTGACTGAATACAAAGGAAGGAAGCAGATAATTATAGAGGATAAAAGCCAAATTTGGGAAGAATAACAAGTAAAATATAACCATATTTAAGCACTGACACAGTCAGCGCACTCCAAAAAAGAAATTGATATGTTCATAGATACACATGCGCACTTAAATTATCCGGATATTGCTAAAAATATTGATGACGTGCTCTCACGCGCTATGGATTCAGGTGTGGAAGCCATTGTTGTGCCCGCCACCACTTACAAAACATCAATTGAAATTGTTGAGCTTGTGCAAAAGCATAAAATACTTTATGCCGCCGTTGGTATTCACCCCACTGAACTGAAGGATTTTGATGAATCACATTTATCCAGAATTGAAGTACTTGCCAAAGAAAATAAAGTTGTGGCTATCGGCGAAATAGGGCTGGATTACTACTGGGAACCATTTGACAGAGAACTTGAGATATTGGTACTAACCGAACAGCTCCGCATCGCAAAACGTACGGGACTCCCGGTGATATTACATAACAGGAAATCCACTGATGACCTGATGAGAATTGTTAAAGATGAATTTGAGGAGGGAAAACTAAAGGGTCAGTTTCATTCCTTCAGTGCGGGGCCTGAAGAAGCAAGGCAGTGCGTTGAAATGGGATTCTATATTTCATTTACCGGCAACATTACATATAAACCCAATGAAGGAACATTAATTGCTTATGATATAGTGAAGCAAACCGGCGCAGAACATTTGCTGCTGGAGACAGATACACCCTACCTGCCGCCTGTACCCTACCGCGGCAAGCAGAATGAACCCTCCTATATAAAGCATACCGCAGCCAAAATTGCTGAATTAAAAGAAATGAATGTTGAAGAATTGGGAAGGATAACTACATTGAATGCGAAAAGGCTGTATGGGATTTGAGCTTTAGTTTAACCGCAGAGTCCCGCAAAACGGAGACACTGCGGATACGGTAATCGATAAGACTTCAAAAGTCCTGCAATACTTACCAATTTTACAAAATCCTGATACCTTTTCTCTTCGGGAAGAAACCAATAGACTTTTGAAGTCATAAGATAATATGATTTGTGTATCCCAAACTGGAGTTTGGGATACAGGGTTTGAAGTATTACCAATGAATTTTCCAGTATGTTAGCGGATGCTGAAACAAGTTCAGCATGACAATATGAATCTGGTACCCACGGCTGATCAAGATAAAAACCAGATAGACACTGTATATTGAGAGAAAGGGAACAACATCTTAACTATTGATTTCAATATATTTAACCAATCCCTAATATTCTTAATCATAAAAAAATATTATTAATGCCAACTTAATATTTCCTTAACCATTGAATGTTATTTTTGAGAAACCAAACATTCATGAGAGCTTTGAACTATACTGATTTTTTGAAGCAGCCGGATATTGAACGGAATTTTAATTCAATGTATGACCGGCAGAAAGAATATTACAGGCAGAAATGTTCAACGGTGGGCTTTGATAAGGAGCATACAGAACTGGTGAGCATTAAGATGGCAATCATCTCAACTGATCTTTACTTTACGGATATACACAAAAGCGAAGAAAAGTGAAATTAAAAAAAGCCCGTCAATCTAATTGACGGGCTTTTTAAATTAAAACTCAGTATCTGTTAATGGGAGTGATAAAAATGATTATATCCCATTGTATTTATTTTAACTTCAAATGACATTCTGTATGTTCCGCCATCAATTGTAGCTTCTCTGGGATACAAAATACCGTAAACATTTCTGCCGATAAAATTAGCAGATTTGCCTTTTAACCAGAATGAAAATACCGGTTTCATATCTGAAGTACTCATAGGAGCATTAAAATAACCCCATGCACCGTTACCGTAAGTATCATCGGCAGTAAAATCAAGGTCGGGTAAAATTGTATCTCTTCCAACAGGAAGTTTGGTAATTGTATCAAACTCAGCCTGGGTCATTGATGCATAGATACGGTTGAATCGTGTCTGGAAACCTGCGATCCTGGTATTCATATCCGTCAAGTCACCTGAACGAAGCATGAAGTTAAAAGAAGTTCCGCTTGAATCTGTCAAATTAGCATCTTTTGAAACACTGTCTCTTTCAACAGTTGTACCGTTATAAAGATTTATACTGTTCAATACATTGCCAATACCATCCGTTACACCGATGCTGTCAAAATGTACAACGCCGGAATCAACTGTAGGTGTTATAGTATTACCAGCATCATCGCAGCCATTCAAGACTGAAAAGCCGAGTGCTACTGAAAAAACCAGTGCAAAAAAGTATTTAAATTTAGTTAAAAAGCGCATTTTTTCTCCTCGTTTATAGTTTAATTTTTTCCTCCAACAGAGTACAAAAATACAGATTTACAATTCAAACTTCAATCCTGTGTAAATGTTCATTGTAGAAGTTGTCATTTTTTTTACAAGATCGTTATTGCTGAGGTTATTTAAACCGCCGTACTCGTAGTTGCCGCCCAGCAATACGCCCATATACTTATTGAACATATACGCGAACTGAAGTTCGCCTGTTAACCCGAAATCAAAATTCTTGGCCTTATATAAAGTGCTATTATCCTGAGACATAAGCAGACCGAAATATGGTCCCAGGTTACCTTCAACTCTCAGTTTCTGTCCCACATTAAAATCAAAATAAAGCAATAATGGAATATTGAAATAATTCAGGTTTGTTTTCTGCCCTGTTCCGCTTTCATAACCTTTGCTGCCATATGCGAATCCGGTTGTAAACCCGAAACCAAAAAAATTCAGAGAGAGTGTTGCGCCGAATGACGGTCCTACTTTTGATGATGTTGTTGTAAGCTGTTCTGTGGAATCAGGTTTATTAAGATCGAAAGTTGTACTGGCAATACCTACACCCAGTTTAATATCAGCATCAAGACTGAAAAGCGCGTTGCGCTTTGCAAGAAGCTTTTCAGCTTCTTTGAAATGAGGCTTAATATCTTTGCTGTTTACCCTGTTATAAGGGTCACCTGCATATAAAGATGTGGCTGTGAAACAAATAAGAATTAATGCTAAAAATGAATTCCTGCAGAAATTAGTTGACTTCATGTTCTCCTTTAGATATAATTAATTAAAAATATTTTTTTCGTATGCTGTATAACGCGCTATTTCTTGCCGTACTCTTCATAGGTAGATGAGTGGTCCGGGTCAAACTCCATCAGCTTACGGTAAATTGATTTATCGTAATAATCTACCAATGTTGCTGATATCTCAAGATACTTCGCATCAAAGAATTGTTTAATAATAAATGAGCGGATCTCAGTTTTCTTGATCTTTCCTATTATCTGCAAAGCTTCTGCTATCCTTTCGAGTGCCTGCTTTTTACCATACTGCAGCGAATCAATTCCCGCAAAATGATAAATCCATACAGCCTTACGGAAATTATCATACTTTGAATTCAGCAGTTCAGAAGGGAAAGCGCTTCTTGACTGTTTAAGACTTGAGTTATCTACCCAGCCTTTGCCGTCACTGTTGGCAATGGCAAGATTCACAACATTCTGCGCTTTCTGAAAGCGGGCAGTGCCAAGAGAAGGCTCCCAGGAATCATCGTCATAACCAATTATCATGTAAGCGTAATAATCCAGGAAACTTGTGAGGTTATTGTACTTCAGGTCATCATGGTAGAAGCTCTGTCCCTTAACATAATTGAACGCCCAGGTTTCATCTTTTATCCTGAAAACTGTCGTAAAATTATCGGTTCTGTATATATTACGCTGCACGCTTACTACCAGCTGCGCTTCGTAGCTATCAATACCTGTAGCATTACGGAAAAAGAAAGAAAATGTGCACTTGATCTTATATGGTTTGCCCCTAACATCATTCACAATATTTTCATCAGTAAAGCGGGTTTTGTTCAGGTAATTCTGCACGTCATTCTTAAAATTAGAAAGCCTGTCCCTGATATCTATATTAATTGCGGAAACATCAACGTCTACAGTGGCTTCAAGCTCCTGTGATATCAGGGTACTGTGGAATGAAGGGATTGAAATTAATGCAATAATTATGCATAATTTTAACGATATTTTTTGCATTTTCAACAAATAATTCATATTTTTACATTTCAAGTTAATCAAATGAGCTAATATAATCAATCCACACTATTTTAGTGATTTTTTTTGATTATTTTTGTGCTATAATATAATAATTATGAAGATAAGCTTAAAAATTATAATAGTTTTATTATCAGTTTCGTTCCGTTTTACATACTCACAGTTTGAGCTGATAGATATCGGGGCGAAACCCATATCACTTGGCGGAGCGTTTACTTCACTGGCTAATAATTCAAATGCTGTTTACTATAATCCGGCAGGTATTTCACAGATCCCGTTCAGGGAAGTTTCGGTTTTTTACTCCCCTGCCCCGTTTGGTTTAAAGGAGCTGGCTAATGGTTCAGTTAATTATGTTGAACCTACTAAATTTGGTGCATTCGGCCTCTCAGCAAAGACTTACGGATTTGAGTTGTACAAAGAAATTACGGTTACCGCCACTTACTCAAACAATTACAAAAAGAAAATTTTCTATGGAGCGAATATAAATTATTACAATTTAAAAATTCAGAATTACGGCTCGGCATCGACTTTTGGAATTGATATTGGCGGACTTGCATACTTAACAGATTTTTTAAGATGGGGGTTCGCGGCATTCAATTTAAACAGACCCAAAATCGGAACACAGGATGACAAACTGCCGCAGGTTTACCGCACAGGAGTATCAATACAGCCGCGCAAAGAACTGAACTTTGTGCTTGATGTGGAAAAAGATACAAGATATACAGCATCAGTTAAAGCAGGAGTAGAGTATTCATTGTACGATATGATTGACTTAAGAGCAGGCATTGGGACAGAACCGACAAAATTCTCAGGCGGCGTGGGTTTGTATTATTCAATATTCGAAATTGATTATGGATTTTATAATCACCAGGATCTTGGACTGACCCACCAGGGAACTATCACAATAAATTTTGGGGGAGCAATAAACAGGGAGATAATCAGGAATTCACTGAAAGACGCGTTTAAGAAGGGTAAGTAGTTACTGATTTTGTTTAGATATCCATGCAAATTATTTTAATTTTAGCATTTTGATCCTTTCATTAACAATCATTTTTACCAAAGCAGGCGGCAAAGGTTTGCCAATCTCATACTGAAGGGTTGAGCCCTTTATTGTGAATTTATCAAGCTTGCTGCCAAGCGAATTTACCAGATTTTTTGTCATCGGGTAAAGACTGCAGTGATTTTTGAATCCCGCAATATATACAACTGCCTTTCCTTCGATCTTGTAACCCGGAATATTGTAGCTGATCACCTCATCAATTCCTTTTGAAGATGATATTATTGATTTCCTTACAGCCTGAAGTGTTTTTCTTACTTCAGGCTCCAAAGAATTCAGATAGTCTTTTACTGTCGCAAATTTTTCTCTCATTTATTACTCTTCTGAGATCTCTTTAAGTTTGTTTAATGCTTTAGGCCACATTTCATTGAACATCTTGGAATAATTTTCATCAGAGTCCATTTCGACAAGTACTTCAGTACCGCCATCTGCATCACGGAAAGTATAATTTTCCATCGACCCTGCCCATTTTTTAACTTCGTCGCTTGTAGTATCTTCAACACCCTTAACTATCATACCCAAATGCTCAATTGAAACATATTCATTGGGAATATTTTCGGCAATTCTGCTCACCATGCCGTCACCTTCCGGTGATAAAAAGCGGGCAGAGCTTCCCTTCTTCCAGTCAGTTTCAGCATACGAACCTGGATGGAACGCTTCTGTCCAAATGCGGTAAGTTTCATCTTCGAGCATAGTTTTATAAACCTTCTCACGCGGTGCATTTATTTTGATTGAAAAATTCAGTTTTTCCATTGGAGCTGCTTCCTTTCATTTTATAGTTTTTAAATTTATTACATTCCGGGATACTTCATTGCGGGATAACCGAGAATTCTTCTCCACAGACCGATCTGTCCTATCAGGTAAGACTCCCTGTGAATTGAATATCCCAGCATATCAAAGTATGGCATTTCAATTTCAGGCATTCCGGGTTGTTTATGAATGCTATCGAGCTTTTCACCGGTAGTTTCAGCAAGAATATCTCTTAGCTGCTTCGAGACTTTCTGCCAATCTTTGTCATAAGTATCCAGTTCAGGATACCTTGTATCATCTTTTATACCCTGGAAATTGCTGAAGAGCGCTTCCGCGCTGTGCCCGGCATTACCTCCGAAATCGTTAACCAGATCAACCCGCTGCTGTACAAGGCTGCCGGCTAACCATGCCACGTGATTAGCCTTTGAATCAAGCCTTTTATGCGCATCATCAGCGCTGATACCTGTTATTACATTCGGAAATAATTGAGTATGCAGGTCATACAGGAACAATAACGGTTCTATTCTGTTGCAGTTTACTTTTGTATTCATTTCAGATTGAGATAAAATTTATTATTTATTTTTCATAATGGTTCACAACAACACCGCACCCGAATTTATAAGAATCCAATAATTTCAATTTCCTGGTTCCTTTTACCCCGTCAAATATTCTTTTGCCATTGCCAATAACCGCGGGGTTTATGAAGAGATAATAATCATCAATCAGGTCATCTTTAATCAGTGAATTTACAAAGCCCGCGCCGCCATATACCATTAAATAGTTTCCATCAATGGCTTTAAGTTTATTTACTTCATCTGTAAGATTGCCCGATGCAAGTGTTGTATTTTCCCAGGCTGATTCTTTGAGTGTCCTGGAAAACACGACTTTGGGAGTATCAGTAAATTTTACACCTGCCCAATGTTCAGGATTATCTTTATCCGCTTTCACATTTTTCCAGTGATTAACAAATCCATCTGTCATATTTTTACCCATTAAAATAGTATCTATGGGTTCTGAAAGATCATGAATGAATTTTTTCAGATCATCTGAGAGGTTCCAGGTCATCCAGTCCAGCTCGCCGTTTGGTCCGCAGACAAAACCATCAATAGAGATTTGAACCTGCAATTTTAATTTTCTCATATTTCTTTATTCCTGTCTTCCTTATTACATTCCTTTTGGCTGCAGTATTCCGATTCGGTTGCCTTCAGTATCTGCAAAGGCAATATAAAGACCCACACCCGGGATATCATCAGGCTCTCCGGCTTTATGGCCGCCGCCTATAATTTTACCGCCGGCACTTTCTATATCTTTCATAGAAGCGTATATATCTTCTACTGCAATAACAACAGTGGGATACTGCGCATCTTTCATTCTTGGAAAGAGTCCACCGTTAATTATACCTTTTTGTTTAGGATAACCTTTTTCATCGGTTTCAGATGTTTTAACTATTGTGTAATTCCCCATTTCAGGGCCAAGCTTCTGGGCTTCCCAGCCGAATGCCTGTGAATAAAATTCTGACATTCTGTCCCTGTCGTCACAGGGCAGCTCAAAGTGTACTACCGGATACATTTTTTTCATTATAGTATTATATTAATTGGTTTATGGATGAAAATTTAATTGATACTTGCCAGTTGACAGTTGATAATTGACAGTTGATAACTATTATCTGTTTTCTGCTAGCTGTTATTTGGTTTTTGCTATTTGGAATTTGATGTTTGTCAGCTGTTATATGCTTCTTCAAGCTCCTTAACATTAAGCTTTGTCATTTTAAGCAAAGCCTGCATGACTTTACCGCCTTTTGCAGCATCTTTTGAACTCATCAGTTCACCCAGCCTCTTTGGCACAATTTGCCATGATAGCCCGAATTTGTCTTTCAGCCATCCGCACATTGATTCCTCCCCGCCCTCTGTAAGTTTTTCCCAGTAATGGTCAACTTCTGCCTGATCTTCACAATACACCACAATTGAAACTGCTTCAGTGAATTTAAATGCCGGACCTGCATTTAAGGCCATTAATTCCTGGTCTTCAATCCTGAATTCAGCGGTTAAAAGTGCCCCTTCGGGGCCGGGCATATTGGGGCCGTATTTTGACCTGCTTGTTACTTCGAAATTTTTAAATACCTTTGAATAAAAATCCAACGCTTCATCTGCGTTATAATTGAACCAAAGGCATGGTTTTACTTTTTGCATGGCTGCTCCTTAAAGATTTTCTTTTAAATAATGTTATTTGTTTTCGGTAATTTGGCTTTCATCACCGAACATAATTTCCCACTGGTGTTTATCGGGATCTTCAAAAACGCGGTAATACATCCACCCGTGATCCGCTGCCTCGCTGTACTCAACACCTCCGTCAGCAACAGCTGCATCCACCATTTTATTCACTTCATCTCTGCTTCCCACACTAATGCAGGTTAAGATCTCAGTGGTTTTAGAAGCATCCGCAATATCTTTTCTGGTGAAGGTTTTAAAAAAACTCTCAACCAGAAGCATAGCGAAGATATTTTCACCGATTATCATACAAGCTGCGTTCTCATCGGTGAATTGGGGATTGAATGTGAAACCGAGTTTAGCAAAAAAATCCATTGACCTTTTAAGGTCTTTAACCGGTAAGTTGATGAAGATCTGTTTAGCCATATTTTTATTTTACTTTTATAGTTGATAGTTTACAGTTATCATTTGCTATTTGTACTTGCAGCAACATAGTAAGAAGTTGTGAGCGCATCTATCAAAGTATTTTTACGCACTTTTTTCAGGTCTATATGTGTCCAGCCCTGCTGCCCCCATTTATTTGGTACCGGGTATATTATCCCGGGATTCACGGATGCGAATACATTCTGGTCAACAGCATTAAGTTTTATGGTTGCAATATTTCGTTCAGAATTAAGCGTTGCAAAGATCTTTTTATTCACTCTGAACGACGCTTTATCAAAATGCGGGAGTTCAATTGCGTTGGGCATTGCCAGGGCCAGCTCGCGGAATGTTTCTGTTTTTATCATTGAATTTGCGGTTTTATTATTGAGCTTTTAGTTTTACAAGGCATTCCATATCACTTTCGCCGTGATAAATCTCAAGGCAATAGCCATCCGGATCAAGATCCGGTGATGAAAGCAATTCCTGAAAAGTAATACCAACAAGATCCGGCGTTTTACGCCAGTCTTTGAGCATTATCCCGCAATAATCCCCTTTTTTAATTATAAAGGTATCGCAGCCGTACAGTAATGCTTCTCCGGGTAAGATCTCCTCTGCAGCTGCATAATATATAATTTCATTATTTTTTCCCATCCATGAAATACCAAAATATTCCCTCCTGTCATCTTCGATAAACAGCGAATGCAATTTTTCGTGGGCCGCTTTTATTCCCGATGGGAAACTTTCAGCTTTTATACATAGAACATTAATATTTTCAGGCAGGTTTTTGATTTTCATTTATATTGTTGTTATTTGATATATAAATTACTCTGTCGCAAAAAGTCCTACAAACATACGGTCATTTTGCGACATAGCCAATATGTAAATACGACAATCTAACGGGTTGATTGCGACAAGGTATATTATTAACTTTGTATCATGAAAAATATTACTATCTTAGTACCTGAAGGTGCGGTACTTGCAAGTATTGCGGACCCCCGGTATATGTTCACTGCTGCAAACGAAATGCTGCGTAATACCGGCAAAAAAGAAATGTTCAGCGTTAAGCTGGCTTCACTAAGAAGCGACGTTACACTGAGTGACGGAACAGCAACCATACACCCTGATGCCGCAATTGCAGATATCAAAAAAACTGACCTGGTTATAATTCCCGCCTTAGGCAGGGATGTTGTTAAGGCTATTGAAATGAACAAGGACTATATTCCATGGATCGTTGAGCAGTACAAAAATGGAGCGGAGATAGCGAGTCTGTGTATAGGTGCGTTCCTGTTTGCTTCCACCGGATTACTGAAGGGCAAACAATGCTCAACTCACTGGCTTTATGCCGCACAGTTCAGGCAGATGTTCCCCGATATTAAGCTTGCGGATGATAAGATAGTAACCGAACAGAACGGACTCTATTCAAGCGGCGGCGCTACATCTTACTGGAATTTGCTGCTCTACCTTGTTGAAAAATATACTGACAGAGAAACGGCAATATTAATTTCAAAATTCTTTCTGCTTGATATAGGCAAACAGAATCAATCATCGTTCATAATTTTCACGGGTCAAAAGGATCATGGGGATGAAGCCGTAAAGAACGCGCAGGAATATATAGAGCTCAATTACAAAGATAAAATTACAGTTGATGAGCTATGCGACCTGTTCGGAGTGGGCAGGCGTACATTTGAGCGCAGATTTAAAAGGGCAACGAGCAATACAATTGTGGAATACATTCAAAGAGTTAAAATTGAAGCGGCAAAAAAGGAGCTGGAGCAGGGCAGAAAAACCGTTAATGAAGTGATGTATGATGTTGGATATACAGATACCAAAGCATTCCGTGATGTATTTAAGAAGATTGCGGGGCTATCTCCTATCGATTACAGAAATAAGTATAATAAGGAAGTTTAGGATTATCACAAAAAAGCTCCCATCCTTTCATTACTATTCTTGCATTGAACTTTTAAAGCATTGACACAGTCAATGCACTCCAGGAAAAGCAGAAACTTAATAACTACCCCATTACTTCAACATTATCACCTTCAAAATCAATTATTATTTTCCGAAGTTCATCGGGAAGTCTCTCAGGGCGGTTAGTTTCGGCGTTCAGGTTAACCTGCACGGATTTCTGTGTAACAAGCAGCCTGCCTGATTCATGATGGAAAATAAGATGCTCAAAACAAAAGCTTGAGTTCTTTATGTATGAAATACGGGTGTAAATATCCAATTGGTCATCAACCATTGCGGGCGATTCGTAATTTATTTCGTTGCGTTTAACATTTATCTTTACGCCATCGTCAAATATTCCGGTTGGCAAAAGCTGAATGCCGAGATCGCGGACATACTCAACCCTGCCAATTTCGCAATACTCCAAATAAATGGCATTGTGAACAATGCCCTGAGAATCAACCTGGAAATTGCGGACTCTTAAAGTGAATTTATGTTTATATTTTGATTTATCGAGTTCCATAGAAATATTTTTGTATTTTGCTTTTTACAAACAAAATATAACTACCAATATAATAATTGCCACGACCTTCAGGTCGTGGATGATGATTGCTTTAGATTTGGCTTTAGCCGCTAATTTTAATTATGAAAGAAACTAAAAATCTTAGGGGCTGAAGCCCTCTTTTACTTACACTTTAATCCACGACCTAAAGGTCGTGGCAACATAGAAGATGAAGATAATGATTAAACTTTCTTACATTTCAAATACGAATCACAGGCTGGCTATAGAACACTTGTAATAATCTAAGCTTTTAATGTTTTAAAGATTTCTATTGCCTGTGCGGTTTGCTCAGAGCTTACATCCATATGGAAAACTGCCCGCATTCTGTCTTTACCTTCATTTGTAACAAGCACCCCTTTTCCTTCAAGTACTTCCTTTATCTTAGCGGCATCCCTGGTAGTATTGAAGACTACTATATTTGTCTGGACTGATTCCATATCGATAACAACATATGGCAGCTTAGAAATTTCTTCGGCAAAATGTTTTGCGTTTTTGTGGTCATCTTTTAAGCGCTCAACATTATTTTCAATGGCATATAATGCTCCGGCTGCGATTATTCCCGCCTGGCGCATGCCGCCGCCAAGTATCTTGCGGAACTTGTGCGCGCGGGTGATAAAATCGTCATCACCACATAAAATTGAGCCAATCGGCGCGCCGAGACCTTTGGAAAAGCAGAATGTAATGGAATCAGCCTGCGCCGCGTAATCCTTTACGCTTACACCTGATTCAACAGAAGCATTAAATATCCTCGCGCCATCTAAATGGAGCTTCAGGTTGTTATCACTGCATACTTTGCTTACCTGCTTAATATCATCAAGCGGGTAGATAGTACCGCCGGCACGGTTGTGAGTATTTTCAATGCACACAAGCGAAGTCTTGGGGTAATGGTACCAGTCAGGTCTTATGTGTGCTTCAATTTCCCCGGGATCCATAACTCCATGAACGCCCTTCAGCGGCATTACCTGAACACCTGAAATAAAAGACGGACCGGCAATTTCATATTTTACTATGTGAGAATCCCACTCGGCAATAATTTCTTCAGATGGGTTTGTATGGCTTTTTATTGCAAGCTGGTTACCCATACATCCGGAGGTAACAAAAAGAGCCGCCGGTTTACCGGTCAGCTCTTTACATTTATCCTGCAACTGATTTACTGTAGGGTCATCGCCCCACACATCATCACCAACTTCTGCATTTGCCATCGCTTCGCGCATTGCTGCCGAAGGTCTGGTAACTGTATCGGAACGTAGATCAATCATTTTAAATTTTCCTATCACTAATAGTCAATTTCTGGTGATTCCTCATTAACAACAAACAAAGCAGTAGATTCCTCTATTAACAAATTTATATTTCCTTGTTTATTAATAAGCTTGTTAATGGATCTTAAAATTAAAGACTTTGAAGAAGTTAATCCATGACTAAGAATAGTGTCATAGTTAGTATACCGTATTTTAAACAATTCTAAAAAAATATTCTTAAGAGAGAGTATAATTTTGCTAACTTTATGATTTTTCACAAGAACTTCACTTTCATTTAAACAGATATCTGACTCTACAAGTTTTGATTGCAGTTCAACTGTGGTCAAATATACATCTAGGTTTTTAATGACCTTAAGTATATCATTATCTTTTATAAGTAATGATTCGTTTAGAATAGAAAATTGGTTTTCTAATTTCAAGATTATATCAGTACTATACTTTTCTAACACCTTATCAAGAATGTATTCAGGTTCAGAACTGAGGCCAGCTATTAATGAACTTACCCTTTGCCATTCTCTATTAATAAAAATTTTGTCCTCAATCGTGCTTATGCCCTCAACCAAGTAGTTAGAACAAAAATAATCCTGTAACAATTTATGGGAGAACTGCCAATTTTTATTATCACATTTAACAATAACACCTGTCGATAATTCCAAGTATGTTAAAAAACTGGAAACTTCATTTGCTGTTTTAAAATCTTTTACAATAGGAATGACCTCACTATCAGTAAAAATCGTTTTATTATTAATTTGACAATAATGAGATATGGCCCCTAATAAATTATTTATACGAATAGAATTAAAATCAATCCCTGAAAACTCTCTTTTTATACTTCTATTCATATCCCATTTATTAATCATAATTTCAACTAATTCTTTCAAAAGTTGACCCATATTGGTAGGAATTACAACTTTATTTGCAAAAAGAAAATGAGTAATTGTTAAAAGTAATGGATTACCAAGAATATTAATAATTTCAGAAGAGTATTTTAAAATGCTTATGAAATTTTTCCAACTATTTTTAGTTAGTTTTTTATAAGTCAACTCTCTTATTTGGTTAAGATCAAAAGATAATAGCTCAAAGCTATCAAAATTCTGCAGATTTTTAATTTTTTCATGTGGTCTGGATGACAAGATAAATGTCGTTAAAGGATATTTATTTCTGAAATTCTGTAATTCTTCATAAAAGGTGTCAAGATTCTGATATCTAATTTCATCAATACCATCAAGCAACAAAAGAATTTTCCCTGAGTTAATAAAATTTACATCATTCGTTAATATACTTTTATCAACTATACTTGTAATAATATTCTTAATAAATTGCTCAAGACTCACGTCTTTATCGTTTAGATATCTTAATTGAATATATATAGGAATTTTATTAATCTTATTATCTTCATCAAATGTCTGCTTCGCATATTCAAGTGTTAGTTTTCGAAGAAGTGTAGTCTTACCTGACCCAGCACTGCCTGTAATAATACAGCTGTCATGGAAGATATCTTTCGAATAAAAATAAACCTTATCATTAAATGTTTTTTTAACTTTTGGAGTAACAAAAAAAGACTCTATGTATATTGATTGCTCAGGGACTATTCCTTCAGAGTATCTGCAATTGGTTATTAGTTTATCGTATAGAAAGTTTTGTTTATCTTCCTCGACATATATTTTATTTTGATTCTTAGGATAAAACTCAGTATCAACTAAACAAAAAGAAATGTCATATTTATCAGAAATTGGCTTGAAGATTTCTGTCTCATAATTACCTGATTCTAGTTTAACAATTCCATATATTTTCTTAAAGTATTTCTCTATAATTTTGCTGTAATTTTGGGAGTCGAAAGTATGGATATCATCATCAAAAATATTATCTTTTTGATAATAATTATCAATAATATGTTTAACTGGTAAATAAAAAAATTTTTGCATTATCCTAGATCTAATAGTTCTTCAATTGGCTTAAAATACTTATGATACTCTTCTTCTAAACCCAATTCACTCATAGTTTCCGCAAAGGCTTCATAAATCTCAACCCGTTTGCCTTCTCTGTTCTTATTAAAAATTTGAGCATTCATGTACCTAATTCTTTCTGCGGCACTCATTGTTGAAAGGAGTGGACAGAATTTATCTCTGATTTCTAGCATAGTTTCCTTCGGGCAATTATATCCACGTCCCACAAATTTTATCAACCGAATGACTACCGTTGCAGTATGATGCAGAGGACCTTGGATATCAACATCTTTAACTAAAATTAGTTTTTTATCCATTGCATCATCAATACCTGAACCAGCTGGATCGATAAGCACTTCATTTATAGGGTCATAATAGATTGCATTACACGAAAAATCTCTAAATTTTAGATCTATATTAATATCGGAACCAAATAACGCAGTTTGACCACCTGGATTATACAATGGGAAGTTTTTAATATCTATAAAAGGATCACCAGATGCTGGTGCTCCCCCAATTCTGACAAAACCAGTCTTATTATAATAATGAACATTTTCATTAAACATAGATTTTAGCAAAGGAATAAATGATTTTAAAGGCATTGCGGTTACTATATCAATATCTTGTGATGTATTTTCTTGTAATACATCCCTCACAGTACCACCTACTAGGTATACTTCAAAACCTCTATAATATATTTCCGAGATTAATTCAATATAACTTGGTCCTGGCGGAATTCTTTCATAGACTTTTTTCTTAAAAGCTGAAATAATAGTACTATGAGGTTTAATAATTTTTCCATTGGTTGGAAGTCTTTTCCAGTTCGGATCAATTCTATCATAGGGGTTAGTAACACGAATTAACCTAAATGAATTTGCTTTAGTTTGTACGTTAAATTTGTTCAGAATCAGAGGTTTTTCGTCAATATCATATCCTAAAAGAATTCCTTCCATTCGTCTATTCCCCTCGAACCAAGTAACGCTTTCGCCTGGTTTAGGTATCGAACAAGGTGGTAAATTGTATTCTTCAGATTTCATGAAAAATATTCATAATATTATTGAATCTATTATTCAACTTCATCGTCATCACCAACAACGCTGGCAACAGCGGAAATTGTATCGTTATCATGCAGCTTGATAAGCCTTACGCCCTGAGTATTTCTGCCCATTACCCTTATTTCGCCAACATTTTGCCTTATCATTATACCCTTGGTAGTGATAATCATCAGGTCATCGTTATCAACAACTTCGCGGATAGAGATCAGCGAACCGTTCTTATCGCTGGATTTCATTGTAATAACGCCCTTGCCGCCGCGGCGTGTCATACGGTAATCCTGCAGGTCACTGCGTTTGCCGTAACCTTTATCAGTCACAACAAGTATAGAAGTACCTGCCCGTTTTACTGCAACAAGTCCGACAACATAATCCTTTTTATCCAGTTTAATCGCTCTCACACCGGCGGCAGTTCTGCCCATTGAGCGTACATCGCTTTCATTGAACCTGATAGCCATTCCGCTTCTTGTACCAATTAGTATTTCCTGCTTGCCGTTTGTCAGCTGTACATCTATCAACTTATCATCTTTGCCCAGGCTTATAGCGATAATACCGCCCTTACGTGTATTTTCGAAGTTATTCAGGTCGGTTTTTTTCATCACACCCTGTTTAGTAACCATAGTGATGTAGTGTTCTTCGCCAAAATCCTTTACATTCAGTATCGCGGTGATCTCTTCTTCTTTGCTTTTGCCGATGTAATTGGCCACAGAGTAACCTTTTGCCGTCCTTGAAGCTTCCTGTATTTCGTGGACCTTAAGCATATAGCACTTACCCAGATCTGTAAAGAACATCAGGTGGTTATGGGTTGATGCAACAAACATATGTTCAATGAAATCATCTTCACGGGTTGTTGCCCCGATTATACCTTTGCCGCCCCTGGACTGTCTGCGGTAACCGCTTACAGGTGTACGTTTAATATAACCGCTGTGACTAATAGTTATAACAACATCTTCTTCTTTAATAAATTCTTTTATAAACTCATCGTCGCTTATCTTCACGGCGTTCATCACAATTTCAGTGCGTCTTTCATCGCCATAAGTCTCTTTCAGCTGTTTAAGCTCATCGGTTAAGATCTCTCTTCTTAATGCATCACTTGCCAGAATTCTTTTGAGCTTTTCGATAAGTTTGATAAGCTCACGGTATTCCTCTTCAATTTTCTTGCGTTCAAGTCCGGTTAAGCGCTGCAATCTCATTTCAAGAATTGCTTTGGACTGAATTTCGGAAAGCTTGAATCGTTTCATCAATCTTTCCTGGGCTGTGGGTACATCCTTTGATTTTTTGATAACCTCGATGACCTCATCAATGTTATCAAGTGCAATCATGTAGCCTTCTAATATATGTGCGCGTTTTTCGGCGGCATCAAGATCGAACTTCGTTCTGCGGATGATGACATTAAGCCTGTGTTTCACAAAGCTCTCCATCATATCCTTTAGATTCAGCACCCTGGGTATTCCATCAACAAGCGCAAGCAGAATTACCCCAAAGGTAACCTGCATTTGTGTATGCTTGAAGAGATTATTAAGTATAACATTTGCTGCACCGCCGCGTTTAACATCTATTACAACTCTTAAGCCGTCTTTATCTGATTCGTCTCTGACATCGGAAATATCCTCTATCTTTTTATCGCGGACAAGATATGCAATACTCTCTATCAAATTCGCCTTATTTACCTGGTAAGGAAGCTCTGATATGATAATGGTTTCCCTGTCATTCTTCGCCACTTCTATCCTTGCTTTGGCACGGATGATTATTTTACCTCTGCCTGTTAAGTAAGCCGACTTAACTCCATCAAATCCCCATATAATACCTCCGGTAGGAAAATCAGGGGCTTTGATGTGTTTCATTATTTTATCAATGCTGATAGCAGGGTCTTTGATAAGTGCAACTAATCCATCAACTACTTCTGTAAGATTATGCGGCGGGATATTTGTTGCCATACCAACAGCAATACCGCTTGAACCATTAACCAGAAGTCCCGGCAGAATTGTGGGCAGCACAGAGGGTTCTTTTGCAGTATCATCATAATTGGCAACAAAATCCACGGTATTTTTGTCAAGATCGGCAAGCATACTGTTGGATATCTGAGCTAGTCTTACTTCAGTATAACGCATTGCTGCGGGAGAGTCGCCATCAACAGAGCCAAAGTTACCCTGCCCGTCAACAAGCGGATAGCGCAGAGAAAAATCCTGTACCATACGCACAATTGTATCATACACAGCCTTATCGCCATGCGGATGATACTTACCCAGTACATCGCCCACCACCCTTGCGGATTTTTTATAAGGGCGGTTTGGCTGAAGCCCGAGTTCGTTCATACCATAAAGCACTCTGCGGTGAACGGGTTTAAGTCCGTCTCTTACATCCGGCAGCGCACGGGCAACTATTACGCTCATTGAGTAGTCCAGGTAAGAGTTCTGCATTTCCTGTTCAATATTTACAGGAATAATTTTTTCGTTAGCCATCTATATATTTAATAAGTATAAAATTTTTTATCTGCTGTTTTTTCTTAAATTTCCGGTAAAAGAAATGTTACCTGAACGGATCACTCAACAGGGGTTATCCCCTGCATCGCTCTTAAAAAGCCTATCTGCCCGCAGTGATATGAATCATGATACAGGCACTGCCTGAAAAAAGCGATCTTTTCTTCATCTGAAAACAATTTTTCACCAAGTTTCTCCGCGGCTTTCATACAATCGCTGTTCAGTTTTCTTAATTTCTCAATTTCTTCACTCCACGATTCTTCACTTTGTACGACCGGCAAAGGAGCCCAGTTATCATCTCTGGCATTGAGCTTTATATCTTCATTCAGGTAAGTAAGAGCCCAGTACTTCCAGTATGAAATATGCCTTACAATCTGCCAAATGCCGTGTCTATCCGGAGAGGGTTTGTACAGGGCCTGGGACATTGTGAGTCCTTCTATCTGCTTAAGCAGGCTTGCCTGCCAGAAATTCTTATCAACAGTAAACTGTCTAAGGTCACTTAAATAGGCTGCTGAGGGGTTCAAATTTTCTGTTCCCATAATGATGGATGATCATTAAAAAATTGTAAAAAAACTGCCCGGAATTTAATGTAATATCCTTAAAATTAAGCAAAAATTAGCACTAATTCAATTGAGAAATGAATACAGGCAGTACTTTTTTGAGGTTCAAAGAAGCTTTTTGGGCGGTCAGCAAAACATTATCGTGGGAAGTTTCGGCGGCTGAATTTTCTTTCAGCAAATTAGTTATGACTGAAAGAGCAATAACTTCTATCCTTTTAGATGAAGACTCAATGACCTCCGGGACAGTGGACATTCCGGCGGCATCAAGCATAATTTTTTTCTGGAAACGAATCTCAGCTTTGGTTTCATACGTAGGACCCGAATAGCATCCATATGTGCCTTCATGCAGTTTTACATTCATTATCCTGCAGGATGACCTGAACTTATCCTGAAGTTCTTTGCTGTAAAAAGGCAATTGAGCTTTTTTAGAAGTGAACCTCAGTTTATCAAGAAAATTTATGTGTGAAGTAATTAGCATCAAATCCCCTTCAGAAAAATTCTCATTCAGACCGCCGGCTGCATTAGTGATAAGGATTCTTTCAACACCCATATTTATAGCAAAATTTATATTAAATGTAATCTCTTCCAGGCTGTACCCTTCGTAGAAATGTCTTCTTCCTTTGAAAACCAGCACTCCCTTATTCTGCACACTGCATGTATAAATGGTTTTGTGATGGATTCCTTTTTTATCTTCCAGAATGACAGTCTTGCCGGAAATAAGATCATCATCAAGGTCAACCCCGCTTCCGAGTATCAAAGCCAGCGCTATTTTGCTATTATTTATCAATTTACTGAATAATTCTTTTTATGTTTCAAAATAATTTTATTTTTTGCAAATTTACACGTGAAAATACGGTACACTCCCCGAAATTGAGCCCTAAAACAGACCGTTTTTTACAAATTGTAACAAAACTGCTAAATTGAAACAATAAGTAAAGATTATCTGTTTAATTTATTAAGCATTTTATTATAAACCAGATATTATAATTAGTGACCGAATCCAGCATATCTAAAGCCCAGGAATACCTGGAAAGAGCTTACAAACTGCAGATGGATGGCAATTATGAAGAGGCAATAAGGAATTACAAGCTTTCAATTGAATTCTTTCCGACCGCCGAAGCACATACTTTTCTTGGCTGGGCATATAGTTTCTTGGGGGATCTTGACCGCGCAATTGAAGAATGCAAGATAGCCATAGAAATTGACCCGGATTACGGCAATCCGTATAACGATATTGGATCATATCTCATTCAGCAGGCGCTGTATGATGAAGCCATAACCTGGCTTGAAATGGCCCTTAAAGCCAAGAGGTATGATTCATACCACTTTGCTCATCTTAATCTTGGCAGAGCATACGAACTGAAGGGTTTATGGTTTGAAGCTCTGGATGAATACAAGACAGCAATGAACATGTCTCCAAAATATGAACTTGCAAAAAAGCTGTACTATACATTACAGGGTAAATTAAATTAAAAACCTATGAACTTTCTGAAAAATGAGATGAAGCACAAAGGATTTTACCCTTTTGCATTTCTTTTTGCCCTGCTTGTTGCTTCTGCTGTTTTCCAAAGCTGCGAGCAGTCAAATATTTTTTCGGATAAGGATGATGTAGAACTTGGAGAACAGTTTGATAAAGAGATCAAGGCAAACCCTAAAGAATTCCCAATGCTGCAGGGACACCAGGATATTAAAGATTATGTTACCGGAATAGGCAAAGAGATCTTAAACTCGCCCAAAATAACAAAGAGGAGCATATATCCCTATAATTTCCAGGTAATAGATGACACAATAATAAACGCGTTCTGCACACCCGGCGGTTATGTTTATATATATACCGGTTTGATGAAGTTCCTTGATAATGAATCAGGGCTCGCGGGTGTAGTAGGTCATGAAATAGCGCATGCCGAACGCAGGCATGTAACCCAGAGATTAACTGCTTACTACGGTGTAAGCATGCTGTTAAGCTTTATACTAGGCGGCAACCCAAGCCTTCTTGCTGAAATTGCGGCGAATCTATTTGTGGGACTGGCGTTTCTTAAAAATTCGCGTGACGATGAGACAGAAGCTGATTATTACTCCATTCAGTACCTTAAATCAACAAAGTGGTACCCCGGGGGTATTACATTCTTTTTTGATAAGATAAAGGAAGAACAGCGCAAGAAAGGCACAACACCCGGCGATCTTGACAGGCTGCTTTCCACACATCCCCTGCCTAATGACAGGATAAGCTTTGTAAATAAAGAGCTTGGCAAAATGAACCCGAAACCTGACCCTACCAAAGGTTTGTACACAGATGAGTACCAGGCAATGAAACAGAAACTGCCCTCGCGTTAATTGTTTTTTCTTAATCTAACACCAAAAAATTCAATGTTCAGAAAAACAGGACTTGCGTTACTAATACTTTTATTCATTTTTTCAGCAAAAGGTTTCTCCCAAACCGAAGAAAAGATTGTGGACGATTTTATATATAAATTCACATTCAAAATGCCTGCCGGATGGGAAATGAAGGATATGAAAGAGACTACAGATAAAGATGCGATCTCATATTCGTTCGAGAGCCCGGATAAAAAAATGACAATAATGCTTCTTGCTTTTAAACTGAACAGCGTTAAGAATATTGATGATTTCATATATAACCTTGAAAAGGATATTTCGCTGAATATACCTTCCAAAAGCGGTGATTACAGTGAACAGGATTTTGGGAAATATGATATGAAGAACGCTCATTATAAAGATAATAAATTTGATGAGATGATCTATTATTTCAGGACTAAGTTACCGGATGCGCCGAACAATTATGTATATATGCTGCGATTTATAACCGAAGCGAAGGATTACAGCGCAGAAAGAGAAAAATCGATTAAAGATATTTCAGCGACATTTGTTTCAACCGCAGAATAATAAAATTAAAATTAACTATGAGCGTAAAACCAATACCTGAAGGCTACTCGAACGTAATCCCGTTCCTTATTTGCACGGGCGCAGATAAAGTAATTGAATTCTGCAAAACAGTATTTGACGCCAGGATAATGGATATATCAAAAGATGATAACGGCATAATAATGCACGCTTCCATTCAGATCAGGGACTCCGCGGTTATGCTGAGCGAAGGCAGTGAAAAATATCCGGCATACCCGACAATGATGTATTTATACATGGAAAACTGCGATGAGATCTATAAACGAGGCATAGATGCCGGGGGCAGATCACTGCGTGAGCCGACCAATGAGTTTTACGGCGACCGTACATGCGGCTTCACAGATCCTTCCGGGAACCAGTGGTGGGTAGCAACGCATATAGAAGATCTTTCGCATGATGAAATTGCAGCAAGAATGAATAAAGGCGGAAAGTAACTCCGCGTAAAAACAATATTGAACCTTAAACTTCCGGTAACTCTTATGTTAAATTTAACTGTTTTGGTGATTCTCTTCATATTAATTTAACATACAAATTTGTATTTTGCATAAGCAAAAAAACATTTTTCCAACTTTTCATTTCAATATTAAAAGTGCTTTACAAAGAATTTCTGCATCAGTCTGTTTACAGGATAAGCCTGAATTACCCGAGGATAAAAACCTGTATTGATATGCTGAGTGATGAAGAGATCTGGCACAGACCCAATCCATCATCTAACTCAGTTGGCAACCTAGTTCTTCATCTATCGGGAAATATGACGCAGTATATTATTTCCGCGTTGGGCGGCAGAGAAGATACGCGGGTAAGAGATGCGGAGTTTTCGGCAAAAGAAGGTTATGCAGCAGCTGAGCTGCTTGAATTGATGAAAACAGTAAATGATGAATGTCTTAATATTATCAGCGGACTGGATGAAGGATCACTAAGCAAGTCTTACGTTATTCAAGGCAGCAGCATGAGCGGTATTGCGGCAGTAGTACACGTCACAGAGCATTACTCGTATCACACCGGGCAAATAGTTTATCTGACAAAATCTCTGAAAGATACTGATACCGGATTTTACAAAGGAGCAAACCTTAACGCAAAGAACAAATAATAATTACACAATGATCAACCTGATTTACAGAAACTGGGCAAAAGCCGGTTTGTTGTTTTCACTGTTCATACTGGCATATATATATCTTATAAATAAACATAGCATGCCGCTGCTTGAAAAATATGTTTTGCTGAACCTTGCATTCCTGATGATCCATCAGTTTGAAGAATATGTTTATCCCGGAACATTCAAGGAATACTTCAATACAAGGATATATAATCCGTTTGGTTTTTTCAGGAACAAACTTACTGACAAAGGAATATTCTGGGTTAATGTTATTTTGGGATGGGGCCTGAATATCGCGGTATTGCTTTTCTTCAGGGATAATCCACAGGCTGTTATGACAGCCATTGGCATTATTTTCATTAACGGAATAATGCATTTTTTTACAGCGTTTAAGACAAGGGGCTACAATCCAGGGGTAGTGACTGCAGCAATTTTTTTCATTCCGCTGGGTTTGTATTCTTTTAATAAATTCTACTCTGCCGGAATGATCAAAACAGTTGATATACTTCTGATCATTGTTTACTCATTGCTAGGCAGCCTGATGATACCAATTACAATCTATGGCTGCAGAGAAAAAAGGCGGTAAAGTATAAAGAATAAGAACTTATCTACATCCTCAATTCACCATTCAAAAAAGGGTTACTCTCTTTTTCTTCCCCTATCGTAGTTTCTTCCATATGTCCTGGGTAAATGACGAAGTCATCTGGAAAACTGAATATTTTATTCTGTATGGAATCCAGCAGTACGTCCATATCACCCATCCACAGGTCGGTGCGCCCGACGGAACCGCGAAAAACTGTATCACCCCCGAAAATTACTTTTTCTTTTTCATCTACAAAACATACACTGCCGGGTGAGTGACCGGGTGTGTGGATTATTTTAAATTCATTCCCGGCAACTTTGATAACATCATTTTCATCTATGAATTTATCCGGCGCCGGCGGTTTTGGGAACTGCACGCCGAACATCGCAGCCTGATCCATTGCCCTATCAATAAGCGGCAGGTCATCTTTGTGCATTAATACGGGAACTCCCAAGGTCTCAATAGCCCATTTGTTACCCATGATGTGATCGATGTGGCCATGAGTTAATAATATGAGCTTAATATCAATTCCGTTTGATTTGATAAAATTTAAGATCTCTTCTTTTTCGAAATCCTCATAAGCACCAGGATCAATGATCACTCCCTCTTTAGAATTCTCATCCCAATAGATGTAGCAGTTCATAGAAAACGGGTTTACAGTGAATGTTTTAATTTTCATAGGTTCATTTATGCCGAACCACTCGTTCGGCAGCCGAAACAGCGTTCGGGCTTACTGGTTTATAGTATAGTTTTTACTTACTTTTTTGAATATTTTTGCAATTTACAATGAACAACAAGGAAAAAACAGTCAAACAAAAGCCAACAGGCAATAAGGTTTCAGGCGGTACACCGCTAGACCCAAAACCGCGAAAAGAGGTTGTAATTGCCTTAAATAAAAGGGCTTACCATGACTTTGAGATCCTGGATAAATACGAAACAGGTATTGTTCTTTCGGGCACTGAGGTGAAGTCACTGCGTGACCACAAGGCAAGCCTTGTTGATTCCTATGCCCGCGTGAAGAAAAATGAAGTGTGGCTCAATAATGCCAATATTGCGATTTACAAGCTTGGGACATTTACCAATCACGAGCCGACCAGCACCCGCAAGCTCTTAATGAAGAAAAGTGAAATTAGGAAGTTAGAAAACAAGCTGAAAGATAGGAGTCTGACCTTAATACCGCTCAAGCTTTATTTTTCGGGTCCCTTTGTTAAGGTTGAGCTTGGCTTAGCAAAAGGCAAGAAGCAATATGATAAGCGCGAATCGATCAAAAAAGCTGATGTTCAGAGACAGTTGAAAAGAGTTAAAATATAAAACATTTGCGAGGAGCGGAGCGACGCGGCAATCTTATCTGTAAGTTCAGTTTCAATCTATGAGATTGCTTCCTTTCTTCCACTTCGTGTCAGCAAGGCATTGCGCTTCGCTCGCAAAATATAGCTTAGGAATTAATTTATAAATTTTAAATAGAGATTCCCGCCTTCGCGGGAATGAAAAAACATGTCATTTCCACCGGTAAAAGAACAGATAGATCATATTAAACGGAATACAGTTGAAATTATTCCCGAAGATGAGCTTGCTAAGAAGATTGAAAAATCCATAAAGGAAAATAAACCCTTGAGGGTGAAGCTTGGTTGCGACCCCTCCAGACCCGACCTGCATATTGGCCACGGAGTAGTGCTGCAGAAACTGCGTGATTTCCAGGACCTGGGGCATAAGGCTGTACTTATTATTGGTGATTTCACCGCGATGATCGGCGACCCCTCTGGGAAAAGCAAAACGCGCCCTGCGCTGACTCTTGAAGAAACCCGCGTAAATGGTAAAACATATTTTGAGCAGGCTTCAAGGATACTGCTTGAGAAAGATCTTGAGATAAGGTATAACTCCGAGTGGCTGGATAAAATGACTTTCAGTGATGTTATTAAGCTTTCAAGCAAATACACCGTAATGCAGATACTTGAGCGGGATGATTTTACAAAACGTATGGCAAGCAAGACTCCCATAAGCCTGCATGAGCTGTTGTATCCGTTAAGCCAGGCGTATGACTCCGTTGCAGTGCTAAGCGATGTTGAGCTTGGCGGCACTGACCAGAAATTCAATTTACTTGTTGGCAGGGCTATACAGGAAGCATACGGGCAGCCCTCACAGTGCATTGTAACATGCGAGCTGCTAGAAGGCACCGATGGCATTGAGAAGATGAGCAAATCGCTTAACAACGCAATCTGTTTTACTGATTCGCCCAAGGATATTTTCGGTAAATCAATGTCCATACCCGATAAGCTGATATACAAGTACTACTCACTTGGCACAATGTTAAATGATGCTGAGCTTGCCGAGATAAAGAAAGAACTTGATGATCCTACGACTAATCCGCGCAACCTGAAGGTTCGTTTGGGTTATGAGCTGGTTAAGAAGTATTACGATGAAGAATCAGCCAAATACGCGCAAAACGAATTTGAAACGATATTTGTGAAGAAGGAAATTCCCGACGATATACCTGAATTTAAACTTGCCGCCAAAGAAGTGAAACTTGTTACCATAATTAAAGAAAATAATATGGCGGCAACTTCGTCTGAAGCAATAAGGCTGATAAAACAGGGTGGCGTGACAATAGACGGCGAGAAGATAACAGACGAGAAGTATGTTGTAAAGGCTGAAAAGGATTTTGTGCTGAAGGTAGGCAAAAGGAAGTTTTTGCGGGTTTTGGTTTAGTTACGACCTCACCCCCTTCCCCTCTCCTGTAAGGAGAGGGGAGAAAGACCTATAGTTTCATGTAGTTGTCCCCCTCTCCCTCCGGGAGAACTGCATAGGCAGTCGGGTGGATCGGGGGTGAGGGTTCCTAACAATTATTATATAACGGATTTAGTTTTTATTTATTATATTTGCGCTGTATAACTCACCTATTTTAAATTAATTATCTAACTGGAGAAATAACAGAAATTGTTCAAACCTACTAAAATCTTTTTCACCAAGGGTGTTGGAAGGCATAAGGATTATTTACAATCATTTGAGCTTGCACTGCGTATGGCAGGTATTGAAAAATGCAACCTGGTATCGGTATCAAGTATATTCCCTGCAGGCTGCAAAAGGCTCTCAAAGGAAGAAGGCGTTAAACTGCTGGAGCCGGGCCAGATAACTTTCTGTGTTATGGCAAGAAATTCAACCAACGAAGCTAACCGCCTGATAGCATCATCTATAGGGGTTGCGCTTCCGAGCGCAAGCGCTCAGCAGTACGGGTATATTTCTGAGCATCATCCATTTGGTGAATCGGAAAAAATTTCCGGCGATTATGCTGAGGATATAGCAGCCCAGATGCTGGCAACTACTCTTGGCATTGAATTTGACCCTGCGCAGGCCTGGGATGAAAGAGAGCAGGTCTACAAGGCCAGCGGGCAAATATATAAAACATTCAACATAACTCAATCAGCCGAAGGCGATAAGGCAGGTATATGGACAACTGTTATTGCAGCCGCCGTTATGCTTCCGTAAGATGTGAAATAGAGAAATAGTGAAATAGTGAGATCTTCCAATTTAAAAGAATGTTTAATTGTATGTAACGGAAAGATCTTTACAAAAGACCTTAAAGAACTGTTTAGCAAAATTAAGCCCCGCAGGGCAATTACAATAATTGCCTGTGACGGGGCTTCTGATTTTCTGTACAGGAATAAAATTACCCCTGATTTTATCATCGGCGACATGGATAGTATAAGCCCGAAGGTTCTGAACTACTTCAGAAAGAAAAATGTTGTCATTAAGAAAATAGTTAACCAGAACCAAAACGACCTTGAGAAAGCAATAAAATTTGCCCTATCGAAGAAGATCAAGAACATTTCTATAATCGGGTTTGCAGGCAAAAGGCTTGATCATACCCTGAATAATCTGAGTATAATAAAAAAGTTTTTCCGGAAAGCCAGAATACAGATTTACGAGAATGGTTTTACCGGGGAGCTGATAAGCAGGAGTGCAGAGTTTGCGTGCGGCGTTGGGAGTATAGTTTCACTCATCCCTATGCCGAAGGCCGTTGGCGTTACCACTAAAGGATTAAAATACCCGCTGAAGAGCAGTACACTTGAATTCGGTGTGCGCGAAGGCGCGCTGAATGAGGCGGTTGGGAATCTATTTTCGGTTAAGATTAAGTCAGGGTTATTGATGGTATTGATTGGGTATGCATGAGTTTCTCTTAAGCATGAATCTGCGTTAACTGATGAGTGTGCCGCAGAGTCCCAAAAGCAGGATAATCTGCGGAGACAATCAAGCCAGAGACCCCCGCTTTCCTGCCTGCCGCAGGCATGGTGCGGGGATGAGTTATTATCTCCAATCTACCCTTCTTGTAAAATCACCGTTTGTTTTAAATATCACCGCGCCGGATTTACCTACATCAAGAATATTATAACCCGTTTCATTCAGCGCGGCGGAAAATATCTCTGAACTTACTTTCCTTCTGCCTGTGACTGTTTCGCCAATAATAATGTATTCGGGATTTATATCAGTGATCATAGCCGCAGGCGTTGTGTTAAATGTACCTGAACCCGTGACCCTGATTGCCTGCATGTTGAGATCAAGTGTGTTAATATAAGCAGTATTAAAAATATTTTCTTCGGGCGTAAAAGCATCATTAAATACATATGATTGGTCGCCATACAAAAACTGAGTCATCATTGAACTTCCAGCCAGCAGGCTATCGTAGTAAATGAACAATCTGAAATTCCCGTTTCGATTCACTATCTTTGAGCCAGTTACAAATTCAACATTGGTATTTTTGAAGTTAACGGCAAATCCCTTTTCATTTACAATTTTTCTGTAGTGTACCGGCATCATCACTTTTGATATTTCGAAATTCTGCGCAAAGTAGAGCAGGTTCCGGAATTCATTTTTATCCAGTGCATTCATCACAAGCAGATCCAGCTTATCAACACCGCTGCCTTTCAGGTATGGTATAACAGTCCTTTGCGCGGTGTTATACTTATCATTTGATGTACCTGCATTTATCATTACCGTTGAACCTCCCGGCATTCTGATAAGCGTACTGTTTGCTGAACCTGTGTATAGATATGTGATCTCAGCTTCATCTGTCATACCGGAGACATCTTTCCATATTGAGTAATTTAATCCTAATAGCAGAATTACGGCTATACGCAGTTTATAATTCCCCTGTTTAACTGTAAGCAGCAGCACCAGCATTATGTAATACACAACAAACATCATCCAATCAACAAAATATGTTTGCACAAACGCAAAATCAAGGTTCGCGCAGAATTCAATTAAGCTTATCTGCAGAAACAGCAGCATGGAATTTATCGCGCCGAAGACTGCAGCTAACCAGCCGGTCAGCGGTGAAACCAGCACCATGATGAAGCCAATAGCCAGCGATACATTTGATAGCGGAATAGCAAAAAGGTTTGAAGCCAGTGATACAATTGATATTTTTTTGAACATTATTGCAGTAACCGGCAGTGTACCTGCCTGCGCCGCAAGTGTACCTAAGAAGAGTGTAATCACTGCTTTGAAAGCTTTTACAGTGTTCTTACTGCTATCCATATTTTTATACCATGCTATTAAATTCACCCACCTGTTGAATACGGGATAAATCACAACAATAGATAACAGCGCTGAAAAGGAAAGTATAAATCCCGCATCAAACAATTGCCGCGGATCGATAAATAATATTACCAATGCAGCAAATGAAATTATATTGTAGCTGTTGGGTTTTCTTTCAGCCAATTGGGCAATAAGGAAAATTGAAGCCATGATCACAGCTCTCACTATTGACGGAGTATTGCCGGTGAGATCCATATAAAACATAAGGCAGCCGATAGTTAAGAATATTTTGATTGATTGACGAACCGGGATGAATAACAAGATCCCCCAGATAATTAGCATAACATAAGCTACATTTAACCCCGATACTGCGATGATATGCGCAACTCCCGCATTGATGAAATTATCCTTCATTTCTTTTGAGATATTGCTTCTCTCGCCAAGCAGCAGCCCTTTTAAGTACTCCCCTTCCGCTCCGCCTACATTTTCATTGATAACTTTTATGGAATACTGCTTAACAGGGATTATTATGTAACTATGAAACGGATTTTGCTTTTCGTGTCCTGTGAGGGTAATGTTCTCAAATCCGTACGCGCTGAATACGGCATCAACTCCGTGCAGCTTTAAATACCTGCCATAGTCAAATTCACCCGGATTACGCCCAGGCGGAAGCGGTTCAATCTTTCCTTTTAGCTCAACAACATCGCCGTAAGTTAAGCCAACAGGCACATCTTCTTTGAATTTGTTGTTATATATGGATGCAAGTACAAATCCATCGGCTGCGGAATCATTAACACTGTTTAGTTCAACTAATACCCTTATCCTATCCTCTTTAATTTCGGGCTGTTCTGCGACAACTCCGGTAATAATTGAGTTACCCGTGGATTGTTTGAGTTTTGCAGAAATATTATCAGGATCAGTTTTGTAATACCTGTACTGGAACGAAAATATTCCGAATAATATAATAAGGAATAAGTACGGGAAAAGATATAACTCACCTATTGGAATACGTGAGTAAAGTACAACGATGAATAATCCGAGAGAAACAAGGATTGAAAGAAACAGCCAGTCAGGCAGAAATGATATATTGAGTTTAAGATAATAGCTGATAAGTATTCCGGTACCTAAAGGGAATACGGCCGTTGCAGCGGGATATTTTTTGCTGAAGGAATTTAGCATTTTGCAAAGTTAGTAATATTTGTAATTATTTTTTGGGAAAAAATAAGTTTAAATTCTGAGCACTTCCTTATACTAATATTATACACCTATAATAAAATCAATTTTTCACCGCAAGCAACTGCCGTGTCGCTTTGCTCCTCGCAGAAGAGAAGCTTTGGGCCGACAATGAATATATATCCTTCTATACAAACTATCCAAATAATTTTGTAATTTGCAGGATTAATAAAAAAGTATGAAACCAATAGTAACCGAACGTTTGATAATCCGTGAATTCCGCCCGGCCGACCTGGGGGAAATTTACAGAATACTGGATGTTGAGCTTAAATTCATTGATTCAAAGGAGCAGGATTCCTCGATTGCTCAGAGGAAACAATGGCTGGAATGGACCATACAGGGGTATAAACAAAACCGCCTTCTGTTAAATCCACCTTACGGTGACCATGCAATTGTACTTAAGGATTCCCTTCAGCTCATAGGCGCATGCGGTTTTGTGCCGGTGCTTGCACCGCTGGGGCTTGTGCCATATTACCGCTACATAGCAGGCGCATCAGATACAGAGCAGAACTATCCGGAAGTAGGAATATTTTTCGCAGTATCATCGCACTACCAGTGCCGTGGTTTTGCGCATGAAGCAGCATCTGGACTTATAAAATACGGATTCGATACACTTAAGCTGCAAAGGATAATTGGTATAACTCATAAATATAATAATCCATCACAGGCGGTGTTAAAACGGCTTGGAATGAGAATTGAAACCCTCCCCGATCATAAATGGATGCAGGTAGTTGGTTTCGCAGAAAATAATGAAGAGTGGAAATCGAATATTAAAAAGGCAGGCTAAAAAAAATGTCATTTGAAAGCAAAATAAATTTTAACGGCAAGGAATATAACAGCCTGAATGATATACCAGACGAGTTCAAAGTTATGTTCAAAGATGAGAATAATAACGGAATACCCGACTTCGTTGAAGGACTGCTTAACTCAGGAGCAGCCGGAAGCGGTAAACCGCTGGTTGCGAATTTTAACTCATTTTTCTACAACGGTAAGCAGTACAGCAGCATTGACCAAATGCCGCCGGAAGCTAAGGAAATGGTCACAAAGGGACTAGGGAAGCTTGAAAGCTCAGGATTTGGCATAATGATGCCGAAAGCTGAGAACATGAACAATTCAATAAATCAAACAACAACTAATATGCCGCAGGAATTAAAGGATGAAGCGCAGCAGGAACTGCGCCCCGGGTTTAAGTTCAGATTAATAATGACTATCGTAATGTTCATCCTTGCAGTTGTATATATTTTTTGGCTGCTAAAAATAATTTAATAAATCCAATTCATAAAATGAGATACATTACATCCCAGTACCAAAAATACCTCGAGAGTCTAAAAAAAGAAATTTCGCTCTACCAGAACGAGAGTGACCTGTGGAAGTTAACAGGTGACTTGAAAAACACACCGGGTAACCTGGCGTTACATTTATGCGGTAATTTGAAACATAACATTGGTTCAGTACTCGGAAAAAACGGATATGTGCGGAATAGAGACCTGGAATTTTCAGCAAAGGGTATATCAAAAGCAGAGATATTAGATGATATTGATTCAACAACAAACATAGTAATACCTATTCTTGATTCATTAACCGATGATGATCTGATCGAACCTTTTCCTGAGGCTTCTCACGGTGAAGACCAGGCTATTTATGATGCATTGGTAAGACTGGCGCTGCATTTGGGTTACCATGTTGGACAGATAAATTACCACAGAAGGATGTTGACATTTTAAAACCGGAAGAATATTGATACAGGACAGTTCTTTTAAGAAAGAATTTGAGTTTGAAAAAACTCTGAGCGAATATAAACGAGTAAAGCTGATCTGCTATATCCTCGGGATAGGTATGGCTGTAAGTATCATCAACAACTACCTCGATTTTTTAGACCTGCAGAAATTCTTCAAATACAAAACTTCAGGTTACGCTATAATAATCTGGGTATTTTTCTTCCTTAACTATGAGCTGATATTTCTTTTCCTGCTGAGGAGGTACATAAAGAATAAATTATCAATAAATGACCACGTAAAGCTTGCACATACCCTTATTGAAATAATTTTTCCCGGCATATTGATGTTCATGCTTACTATAATTGAAGAGCGTGCCGTTTACCTTGATGCGCCGTATTTCCTGACTTACTTTCTGCTCATTGCAATTTCATCTCTGCAGCTTAATTTTAAACTGAGTTTTTTCCTCGGTGTTGTTGCAGCCTTGCAGTATTCAGCTTTAACTTATTACATTTATAATTACATTATTCCTGTAAGTGATATAAAAGCCCACATGCCAATTGCTTCATACTACGTGAGGGCGGTAATGATGCTTTTCACAGGCGCGGCATCGGGAATGATAGCATCTGAGATCAACAACAGGGTGCAAAGTTCATTTAAGCAGCTGATGGAAAAGCAGAAAATAATAAATCTTTTCGGCCAGCAGGTATCCCGTGAAATTGTGGATGAACTTATACAAAGGAAAGATGAGCTTGATGTTAAACGGGTTAACGCAACAATAATGTTCCTTGATATAAGGAATTTCAGTACATACGCAGAAACCAGGGACCCGCAGGAGATAATTGAATTCCAGAATAATATCTTTGATCCGCTGATAGAGATAATTTCAAAACATAAGGGATTGGTAAACCAGTTTATGGGTGATGGTTTTATGGCATCATTCGGGATCCCGTTACAAACTTTAAACCATGAGCAAAATGCATTCAATGCGGGACTTGAGATAATTAATAAAATTAAGGTACTGGCTGAAGTTGGTGTAATACCAATTACAAGGGTCGGTATCGGCATTCACTCAGGCGAAGTTATTACCGGGAATATCGGCAATGATATACGCAAGCAGTATTCAATTGCAGGCACAACAGTGATAACTGCCGCAAGGCTTGAACAGCTTAATAAAGAGTACCGGACCCAGTTTCTGGTAACAAGAGATTTCTTAAACAAAATTAATACTAACGGCCAGGCGGTGGAGTCACTTGGCGAAGTTTCAATTAAAGGGTTTGAAAAACCAGTGGAGGTAATGTGCGTAAAAGTGTAGTATTGTTTATTCTAGTATTTGTATATATCTGGGGATGCTCGGGAAGTGATGATAAATATGACCTTATTAAGAGTGAAGACAGGAAGGCAATTAAATCGATATGCAAGTGTATGGAGCCGCTTAAACCATATCTTGATAAAATGGTGAGTACAGAGGACTCACTTACAAAGGCAATTTATGCAGATTCTTTTGAGGTGAAGATCATTGAACTTGCACCATGCCTTGAAAACGCTGATCAGCTTGAGAATAAATTCAGCAACAGCGAGGAATATACAAAACAGTTCATAGAATATGTAAGAGAAAAACATCCGAACTGTATGCCGTATTTCCTTGGAGAAAAAGTTAATGATTCAACCAACATAAAAAAATAATGCAAATAAACGTTCTGAGTAACTCCATAAACCGTATCAGCAGTCTGCTAAACGAAGTACCGGAAAAGGTTATGAGTATCGCACCTGCAGAGATTGTATTCAAAAAATCGCCCGAAAAATGGTCGAAGAAAGAAATTCTTGGTCACCTGTGTGATTCTGCAGTAAACAATCTTGGCAGATTCGTACGCGCTCAGTTTGAAGAACAGCCATTTAAGATTATTCCATATGCACAGGATGACTGGGTGAGGATAAATCATTATAATGTTATGGAAACCGGCGAGCTATTGAATTATTGGGTAAGCCTGAATAGGCAAATAGTACAGATAATTTCCAATATTCCTGAAGAAAAACTGGCGGTAACAATCGAGCTTGCCAATGCTGCCTTCCGTGAAGATACATCAGAAAAAAATCTGCTTTGGCTGATAGAGGATTATGTTGTTCATATGGAGTATCATTTGAAACAGGTAGTTTAATAGTTGATAGTTTACAGTTGATAGTTTACAGTTGATATTTTACAGTTGATAGTTAACAGTTGATAGTTAACAGTTGACGGATACATAGAAATTTATTCATCTTTCTGAATTCATTGTTTTAACAGTGGGGAGATGTTTTTTTGAGCGAAGAAATAAACACAGCAATTGTACCCGCAAGCATTCCACCCGATAACACAAACATATACATAGCATAGTTTGATATACCGGAAATTTTAAACCAAATCACTAAAGCGGGATAGAAGAGCAGCACTTCACTCAGCGCAAATGTAATGAGGAATAAAACCATTCCGTATTTAAACCATTTACTGCCTGCCGCAATCAGATCAAATCCCGAGAACCAGCCAAGCATACCCGAAGATATCACTCCCAGCATAACCAAATGGATAAACCCGATGGTCACTTCCCTGCTAAGGAAAGCAACATCGCCAATATTTGGCAATGCTGAAACTAGCTGCAGCAGATATTTTATAAACAGTGCAAGGAAACTGAAACGAAACAGACTGTGTGTTATGGTATTTTTATCGTGAAAGACCTTGATTTCATTTGCGAACAGAAGTTTGTAGAGGTAACGCAAGCCCACTAGCTGAACAAATGCAGTGAGAATTGCCAGCCAGTAAACATACGCCGGTAATTTGAATCCAAGCAAAGAAAGCGTATATGCTGCAACATTGGTATAAAACAGAATATTGAAGGCTGATGAAGCGGTTCTTTCATTGAACTTCGCGCCTTTGGCTTCGTAGTATTTAAGCCATAACCCAATGAGCGCGAAAATGAACCAGCCGTTATACTGAAAGTGCAGGTAAAAGTATATTACCTGTTTGTAAAGATCAGTACCAGTGGAGCCCTGAATGACTACTACAACTAAACCCCATGGACCCAATGACGAAAGGAACAGGAAAAACAAAGCGCCGTATATGAACTTTAATGAAAGGGTTTCGTGCTGTATCCCTGAAATATCTTTAAGCACAAAGAATATGAATGCATACGAGCAGAAAATATGCATTGTTGAAAAAGTTATGGAATAAGCCGCATAGCCCTGCCATGCAAAAGTGAAAAGCATTCCGATAATTGATACCTGTGTTATCCAAAAAAGTAAATTATACTTTTTCTGTTTAGCGGGATCTTTGACATACGTGTAAACTATCGCAATGTATAGCGCATTGTACAGCCAGCCGAGTATTGCGAAGTGTGAATGTGAGTGCAGGGTATTTTCGAAGTTGAGCAATTCAATAGGGAAAACGAACTTCATCCTCAGGAAAGCGCCAATTGCGGCAACGATCACAAAATACAGCAGCGAAAGTCTTATTTTACTTGGGAATTCGATAAGTTCTAATTCGTATTTTTATTTATGATTGACAAAAATACGCATCTTTTAGGCAAATTTCAGTGGATAGGGGGAAAAAAAATCGGAGTACTGTGAACAATCAATTTGCAGTTTCTCCAGATTTGTATATCATTCATAATTTAAGCATTGCATTTAGCCAAAAAGTTGATGATTTTTATTTACTTCTAAACTATATTTAGTTATGCTACCACTTTACATAAAGCCACTTTTAGATTTAATTGTCTTTATTGATACATCATTTGAATATTCATTATCTCAAAATTACCCAAATCCGTTTAATCCGGTTACTAAAATAAAATATACATTAAAATACGATTCTAAAGTTACTTTGACGATTTATAATATCCTTGGACAGTTGGTTAAAGAAGTTGTTGATAGTTTTGAGAGCAAAGGATTAAAAGAAGTACTGTGGGACGGAACAAATGAATATGGTAATCAGGTATCAAGCGGAGTATATTTTTATAAATTAACCGCAGGTGATTTTGTAGATCAGAAAAAGCTGGTAATTATTAAATGATATGTTCAAATAAATGAAATTTAGCAGAATAAACATGAATACTAAATTAAGCAATAGATTGCTCACAAAGTTAAATTTAATTATAATACTATTTATAGCTTTTCTTTCTCATTTCAATACATTTGCCCAAACAGGCTGGTATAATCTTAATTTTTCCACCGGGGTAGGTGGAATTTATTTTAAAGATATAAATAACGGGATTATTGTGCCTTATAAAACTACTAATGCTGGTATTAATTGGAGCTATATGAATACTTTAATAGGCGGTAACTTTATTAATTTCCCATCCCCAAATACTGGATACGGAATAGGTGGTAGTTTTATTGCTAAAACTACAAATTTTGGAGACAATTGGGTATCTCAGAGCAACCCAACAAACCAAAATTTAAATAGTATTAATTTTCCAAATGTAAATATAGGTTATGCCTGCGGTGAAGCAGGAAAAATTATAAAAACTAACAATGGCGGTGATAACTGGTTTATAGTTAATAATCCGTTGAACATTAATTACAATCTGTACAATGTGCATTTTGCTGATACAGAAACAGGTTATGTATCCGGTATTACTTATTTTTTAGATACCAGCGTTTTTATGAAAACTACAAATGGAGGAAATAACTGGAGTGTTCAGTATTATTTGCCTTCTAATTGGGGATGGTTTACTGCCATGTTTTTTGTTAATTCTTCTACAGGTTATATTGGCGCAGCTTCACATAATTATATGCTAAAAACTACAAATGGCGGCGTAAACTGGCTGCAATATAATATTCCTACTGCAAACGGCATTTATTCAATCCACTTTCCCAGTGCCAACATCGGTTATGCAAGCTGTTACAGCGGGCAAATAATTAAAACAACCAATACAGGCGTTAACTGGTTTTTACAAATTACAAGTACAGGCAGTTCTTTACGAAGCATTTTTTTTCTAAATGATCTAACCGGCTATTGTTCTGGTGATAATAACACTGTATTAAAAACCACCGATGGCGGCGGCGCGCCAATTGGGATTACACCAATAAGTAATGAAGTGCCAAAGGATTTCATGCTGGAACAGAATTATCCTAACCCGTTCAATCCGGTAACTAATATAAATTTCAGTATTCCAAAAGCGGGTTATACCTCGATCAGGATATATGATATAATGGGCAGGCTTGTCCATACACTTTTCGAAACACAGTTAGCACCCGGCAGCTACAAGGCTGACTGGAACGCCTCACAAATGCCTTCGGGTATTTATATATACAGGATCGAAAGCGGCAGTTTTACCGAAAGCAAGAAGATGATATTGATTAAGTAAAGAAGAAATCTTGTCTTAAAGCACGGATTCCATCCGTGCTTTTTTTGTTATAGTCTTGTCATACTTACGAAATTTTAATTCAGCACTTTCATCTCAACTCTGCGGTTTTTGGCGGCGCCATCATCGGTGGAGTTATCCCCTACCGGAACACTTTCGCCGTAACCTTTGGCAATGAGTCTTGAGGGATCTATCCCCGCCCCTGCCAAAAACGCCACAACACTTTCCGCCCGTTTTTGCGATAAGGATAAATTGTAATCATCGCTACCTTTGCTATCGGTATGCGCTGATATCTCAATTTTAACATCCGGGTTATCGTTCAGGAATTTCACTACTCTATCAAGCTCAACAAATGAGCCCTGCTGTAATTCAGATTTATCGAAATCGAAGTAAATGTTATTCAGTACAATTGAAGTATTTTGCAGCGATTGAACGGATTGCATAACAATATCAATAGTCAGTTCACTGAATTCATTCTGCCCGGTGAGATCGATATTATTACTTACCGAATAATATCCTGTGCGTTCAGCAAAATAGCTGTAGTTTGCGCCATTGGGCAGAGTAATAATATAACTGCCTGTTTCGGGATCGCTGGTAAGCGCGCCCGCATTAGTATTTGCGCTCAGGTTATACCAAAGCAGATTAGCATCAAGCGGTTTGGAATTTTCATCTGTGACCTTGCCTTTAATTGTCAGTACATTCTTCTCAGGCATTGCTTCCTTTGGCAGGGCAACGCGGTAAATATCGTATCCCCCTTTGCCGCCTTCGCGGTCACTTGAAAAATACGCATACCTGCCATCGGTGGAGATTTTATAAGCAACATCATACCCCGAGGTATTTATTTCCTTACCAAGATTCACGGGCTCGCTCCACTCCGCCCACGACGAGTCACTAAGCCTCACGGTTTTAAAAACATCAAGGCTCCCAAGTCCGTAGTGCCCGTCACTTGAAAAATACAGAGTTTTCCCATCGGGGTGGAGGAACGGTGAACGCTCCGCATAGGGGGTATTGACCATAGTACCAATATTTATTGGCTTACCCCATCCTGAATCACTCTTGACCGAAACATAGATATCGGTGTTGCCTTCATACTCACCATGGTAGAATTGCCCGCCCTTAACAAAATCACCTACCCCGCCGGGTCTATCGCTCGTGAAGAAAAAAGCTTTTCCATCAGCAGTCAGGAATCCATCACACTCCCAATACTGCGTATTGAGCGGCTTGGGGAATGGTTTTATCTGTGACCAGCCGGTTGTGGTTTTTTCGGTGTAAAAATTATCACCGCCGCCTATGAATCCTTTATACGACCCGAAGAGCACCATTGTGTTACCATCCGCTGATACACTGTTTATCGCGTCATTTTCACTTGTGCTGAATGGTGAGCCGAGGTTTTTGGGCTTTATCCATGTATCAGCAATCAGCTGCGAGAAGTAAATATCCTCGCCGCCTTTTTTGCCTTCGGCAAAAGTGAAGTACATTAATGTGCCATCGATAGAAAGTACCGGAAAGTATTCGCTTTTTTTCGTGTTAACGGTTTCAATATTGGTAACTGTCAGCCCTTGCTCCATAGCTCCAAGCAATGATATGATTTTATCGGTTCGGTTTATTTCATCAATGAACAGGTCACGGTATTCAAGAAAAATTTTAATGGCGCCGTTCCAGTCTTTTTTATCAATGTAGGGTTTGGCAAGTCTTTGCACGGCAACAAATGCGTCTTCCTGCGGAGCGGTTTGCAGTATGAACTGCCTTAGCTCTTCATCGCTCTGGATAGTTTCAAGATCACGCTGGGCGCAGATTGGTATGGTTAAAAGGGAAATGAATATGATAAGTGATAAACGGAGTACCATTTCTATACTTTCTTTATTTTATATTCATTTTCTACCTACAAATATAATCTATAAATCTGCAAAATAATTTCACCCTTTCAGGGTTCTGTTAAGCTATATCCTGAAATTTACAAAAATTCCATCCCTTCGGGATTTCATTTTTTGGGGGTAGTTATATCACTGAAAACATGTTTTACTGTAACAAAGCCGTAAGGGGGAAATATAAGTGCGGAGCGTTGACTTTTTTTATTCAGGGCTGAAGCCCTGCATGTACCATGCCAAATCCCCGGCATGAATGCCGGGATTAGAAAAATTAATTCTAAGTTATAATTATCAATATAAACATCGTTAAAAAGATTTCGAATTTAATTACTTCCGCAGCCTGAACTCAACCCTGCGGTTGAGGGCTCTGCCCTCTTCAGTATCATTTGGGGCAACGGGCTGTGTTTCACCAAATCCCTGGGAGATAATGTTAGCGGGATTTATACCGATACTCACCAGGTAACTTACCACTGAAGCTGCGCGTTTATCGGAGAGATCCTGGTTAAAATGGTCGCTGCCAACATCATCGGTATGCGCGTTAATTTCAACCATTACATCGGGATTTGCATGCATGAAGCGGTAAAGCAGGTTCAATGCTTCATGTGATTCTTCCTTCAGGTCAAACTTACCTGAATCAAAAAATATGTTCTCTATCTTAATTGCTTTACCTGAGTTCTTGAGCTCCTCAACAGATATAACGCTCATATTAGTGCTTATCTGCTCGAATGCTTTTGCTGCGGTCAGATCGAGGTAGTTAACAATTGAATAAAATCCTTTTACATCAGCGTAATAAGCGTAATACCTGCCTGTAGGCAGCGCTATGAAATACTCGCCTGTCACAGGGTCAGTTTTGGCAACACCAACTTCCTTTTTCAGTTCAACGTCTTCCCATTTAATAGTTGCTTCCACCGGGTCACCATTCTCATCCAGCACCTTGCCGTTGATGGTCACAACATCGCTGACAGGCTGCACTTCTTCCGGGAGCTCGACATAATAAATATCCTCTTCGCCAAAACCCATATCATTTACTGTTGAAAAATACGCCTGCTTGCCATCGGTGGATATCTTAAATCCCCAGTCTTCGTTTGGTGTGTTTATCTCTTTGCCCAGATTTACCGGTTCACTCCAGTGAGTCCATGAAGAATCGTCTAGCCTCACGGATTTAAACACATCGCTTTTACCGAGTCCCGTGTGACCATCAGAAGAAAAGTACAATGTCTTACCATCGGGATGAAGGAACGGAGTGCGCTCAGTATAGGGAGTGTTGATAAAATCACCCAGGTTAATTGCCGTTTTGCTCCATGAGCCATCGGCCTCTTTAAGCACTACATAAAGATCAGTGTTGCCCCAATACATGCCGTGATGATAATCGCCTTTGGGGTGATAATCGCCCACTCCGCCGGGCCTCTCACTGGAAAAAATTATCGCTTTACCGTCAGCAGTCAGGTATGCATCGGCATCCCACCACTTGGAATTTATCGGTTCAGGATACTGCTGCACTTCTGTGAAACCATTCTTAGTTTTTTCAGTGTAGAAGTTATCTCCGCGTCCGAGTGCGTTTAAATAGTTCCCGAAAAGTACGAGCGTATTCCCGTCAGCGGAAATACTGTTAATGTACTCATTGCTTTCGGTGTTTATCTTTCCAATAAGCGGTTTGGCGATTATCCAGCGGTTATTAACGTACTGCGAAATAAAGATATCTTCACCTCCTACGTTATCTTCCCTATCGCGCCCGGTGAAATATATTTTTTTGCCGTCAGGCGAAATTACCGGGCTGTACTCCTTACCCAGCGAGTTAATATTACCGCCCATATTGTAGAGCCTGATATTTTTGGCTGAATCGTTCAGAATAGAAATTATTTTGTCGATACGTTCATCAAGTCCGAGGAATTTAAATTTATTATCTTCGTATATCTTAATGGCTTTTTTCCAGTCATGTTTGAATACTGAGGGAGCGGCAAGATACTGCAGCGCAATGAAGGCATCTTCACTGGGAGCGTAGAGCTTTACAATATTGGAATAGTATTCCGGTGACTCGCCGTCATCAACCTGTATTTTCTGGGAATTGGTATCTGTATGCACAGCTAATAGCAAGAGGATTATTGAGAAATAGAAAGTAAAACCGAGTTTTTCGGGCATTAGTCTGAAAAAGCTAATATTTTCAATTAGTGATTGGATAGCTTTTCTAACTTAATTACTTACTATTAATACAAATTATCTAATTTTTTGCAAATTAGCAAGATTTAATGTAACGGTAAAAAGGTAACCACCCTGAATTAACAAAATGGTTTTACATTGATTTATCATAACATATTTGCTATGTTTTGACAATTCATATTTTACAATCCTGAAAAAGTAAGAATTATGAAAACAAAATATTACATCTTTGCTTTAGCAATCATTTTAAATTCATTCTTTATTTGCTCTCAACCGTTGCAACCCTTCTGCAGGTCGGGGATCTATGTTCAAATAAACGACCTCTCAATTGCTAAAGATAGTATTAATGTGAATATTGGCCCTGGAACAGTTATAACGAATGTTAAAGTTCGAATAGACAGATTGATTCATAGTTGGGTTAGTGACCTTTCAATTTATCTGAAAAAAGATACGTTGGGGGTAAGGCTATTTAATAAAACCGGCGGATCAGGTGATAACTTCATTGGAACTGTATTTGATGATTCAGCAGCTGTAAAAATAGACAGTGCAACAGCACCTTTTACGGGATCGTACAGACCGAACCAGCCTCTTTCAGCTTTTAACAATCTGTTTACTGGTTGGGGATATTGGATATTGACCATCACAGATACAGCTCAGGGTGATACGGGATATCTAAATGAATGGTGTATAATTGTGGAATATTATTTTTATACGGGAGGAATAAATACAATTGAAATCCCCAATACCTTCAGGCTTTATCAAAACTATCCAAACCCGTTCAATCCCATGACCAAGATAAAATACGGATTGCCGAAAAATGGAAATGTAAAGCTAATGGTTTATGATGAGCTTGGCAAAGAGGTCGCTGTTCTGGTGGATGGTTACGCGCAGGCTAATACGTATGAAGCTGTCTTCGATGCTACTAATTTGCCAAGCGGCGTTTATTATTATAAGCTGGAGGCAGATGGGTTTAGTGATACAAAAAAAATGGTAATAATAAAATAGTAAGTATTATGAAACTAAAATTTTACATTTTTGCTTTTTTGCTTCTAATCATCTCTTTCAATTCACTTTCGCAGTCAATTCAGCAATCACAATGCAGGAACAGGCTGAATATGAATATCCCCTCTTTCAGTTTTCTCAGAGACTCAATGCTTGTCAACAAAGGAAACGGTTGTATGGTAACTGATGTGAATTTCATTATGGATACCCTGGTTCATACCTGGATCTCTGATATTAATGTTTATTTCCAGAAGGATAATGCCGGTTCGCTGGTAATAAATCACGTGGGAAGCTCGGGCGATAATTTTATACGGACTAAGCTAGATGATTCCGCCACAATCCCTCTGGCATCCGGCACACCCCCTTTCACCGGCACATATAGACCTTCTTTTCCGCTGACTCCATTTAACGGAATTAGTACTGATGGGTACTGGAGAATACTTATTTCCGATACCGCCACAAGTGATACCGGGTTTTTGAAAGCATGGTGTATTCAGTTAACTTTTACTTGCCCGACGGGCGGTATACAAACAGTAGAAATCCCTAATACTTTCAGACTCTACCAAAACTATCCAAACCCTTTTAATCCTGTAACCAAGATAAAATATGGCTTGCCGAAAAATGGAAATCTTAAGCTAACGGTTTACGATGAGCTTGGCAAAGAGGTCGCAGTTTTGGCTGATGGTTACTCGCAGGCTAATACGTATGAAGCTGTCTTCGATGCTACTAATTTGCCAAGCGGTGTGTATTATTATAAGCTTGAAGCTGAAGGATTTAGCGATACCAAAAAAATGGTCATAATTAAATAAATGGAATTTTGAGAATGAAAATCTTACAGGTTATATTTTGTTTTGTTATTGCTACTATATTTACTGAAGATGTTCTGCCTCAGAGCTCACAGCAGAGTTTTTGCAGAAGCGGACTGAATATACTAGTGTTGGATCATTCAACAGCCACAGATTCTATATATGTATTTCTTGGCAACGGCTGTATTGTAAATGATGTTAATGCGATTTTGACAAACATCAATCACACATGGGTTTCTGATTTAAGAGTATATTTACGAAAAGGAAATTCAGGTTCACTGATAGTTAATTTTGTGGGCGGTTCAGGAGATAATTTTATAAATACGGTACTGGATGATTCTGCATTGATTCCTCTTTCATCCGGCACAGCTCCGTTTACAGGAACTTACAGACCATCAAGTCCGCTTACACCCTTCAATGGCATTAGTACTGATGGATATTGGAAAATTGCTGTAACAGATACGGGTAATTCCGGTGATACAGGTTCATTGCATGCCTGGTGCATTCAGTTAACATTTACCTGTCCAACGGGCGGAATACAAACTGTAGAGATACCAAATACCTACAGACTTTACCACAATTATCCCAACCCGTTCAACCCCGTAACTAAAATAAGATACGGATTGCCGAAAAATGGAAATGTTAAGCTAACAGTTTACGATGAGCTTGGAAAGGAAGTTAAAGTGTTGATTGATGAATATCAGCAGGCAAATACTTATGAAGCTATCTTTGATGCGACTAACCTGCCAAGCGGTGTGTATTATTATAAGCTTGAAGCTGAAGGGTTTAGTGATACAAAAAAAATGGTTATTGTTAAGTAGGTGAGTTGGTAAGTTGGTGAGTCGTTGAGCAGTATGCAGAAAATTATTGTTTTATTTTTCTTTTGCATGCTGTTTGAACTCATATAAAGCAATTCCCGTAGAAATTGCTACGTTGAGTGATTCACTAGCTGAGTATCCTTCAATTTTCACTTTCTCAAAGCCCATATCCAAAATTTCTTTTGAAATCCCATGAGCCTCACTGCCAAACACCAACACTGATTTCCCTGATTTGCCTGATTCGCTAATTTGAGATAATGATCTTTCGGTATCAAGTGTAAACAGGTAAACTGAGTACCCTTTTGATTCAAGTTTCTTCAGCTCAGCTGCAAGCTCAGCATCTTCTGTAATATTGGTATGGAAAATTCCGCCCTGTGTTGAGCGAACTACTTTGGGATTATACGGGTCAGCCGAGCCATCGCTAAGCAGAATCCAGTCAACACCAAACCAATAAGCTGTGCGGATTATTGTACCTAAATTACCCGGATCGCTAACCTTATCAAGCGCGATTATCAGGTCACCGGATGATTTAGTTTTGTTATATTCCGGGCGGCTCACTACTCCAACAATTCCCTGTGAGGATTCAGTATCTGTAAGCTTATTGAATAATTTTTCCGGCAAAGGCTCAACAATGGTTTTATTCTGCGCGATCTTTTCAAGTATTGCTGTATGACCCTGAAGGTCAACTTCATTTCGCAGAATGATATATTCCAGCTCATGCGGCGAGCTTAGGCACTCTTCTATCAAATGAAAGCCTTCAATTAAATATTTGCCGTGCTCAAGCCTGAATTTCTTCTGTTTGAGCGAAGCGAATAGTTTTATTTGGTTAGTGGTTAACAAATTTTATTATTGATTATTTGTTGTTGGTCACAAGACCAACAACGGGGAACTTAATTGCTGTTGTTGGTCAACAAGACCAACAACGCGGGGAATCTTATTATTGATAGTTTATTGTTGGTCATAAGACCAACAACGGAGTTAACAGACTTTTTGGATTGCATCAACTGCGTTGATGCCGCACTGACCACATCAGAGCCGGGCACGCACAGTCAATGCCCACCATATAGAACTTTATTTCCCAATAAGTTTCAAAAATTCCGTTCTGGTTTTTTCATCTGATTTAAATCTGCCCAGCATTGCTGATGCTGTTGCAACGGAATTCTGTTTTTCAACGCCGCGCATCATCATGCATAAATGTGAGGCTTCGGTCACAACGGCTACGCCTTTGGGTTCAAGCACCTTATTAATCATATCCCCAATTTCGCGCGTCATGCGCTCCTGCACCTGCAGGCGGCGGCTGAACATTTCCACAATCCTGGGAAGCTTGCTTAAGCCTACAATTTTACCATTGGGTATATACGCAATATGGCATTTGCCGAAAAACGGCAGCAGGTGGTGCTCGCACAGACTGTAGAAATCGATATCCTTTACAATTACCATTTCATCGTAATGCTCATTAAAGATCGCGTTATTAAGCACTTTCTCAATATCTTCGCTGTAGCCTTTGGTCATGAACTTATATGCCTTGGCAACACGGTTTGGTGTTCTAAGCAGTCCTTCACGTTTAGGGTCCTCGCCTATTTCAGCCAAAATAGTCTCAACGCTTTCTTCAAGCTTCTTTAGTGATTCATCACTGTAATTCACACTGATGATATTATTATCATCATCCTGCGTAATGCCGCTAGTTCTTTTTTTATCAGCCATTTTAAATATTTCAGTTATTTCCTTTGTACTCCACGGAATTGTTTACAGTCTCTTTGACTTTAATTGAATACAGCTTCCTGCCATTAGAGTTTATTTTACCTTCTAACTGGTTCCAGAATGAAAGCGCGATATTTTCTGTGGAAGGAAGCACACCGCTCATAAAATCCACATCCAGGTTAAGGTTTTTGTGATCAACTTTTTCAATAATGATCTTTTCAACAAGCAGTTTAAGCTCTGTCAGATCCATAACGTAACCAATAGCAGGATCAATTTCACCTGCCACGGTAACATCCATTTCATAATTATGCCCGTGCCCGTTGGGGTTTGAGCACTTGCCGTACTTCTTCAGGTTATCTTCATCGCTTAGCATAGGGTCATACACCCTGTGAGACGCCGAGAAATGGAATTTGCGTGTTATATAAAACAAAATTTATGTTTTTAATTTATTTACCGTTGATTTGTAATGATAAACAACACTTAAAATTAGCAATAAGTTCATCAATATTAAATTCACTAATATATAGTACTCAAACCTGCCAATTACGGCTGAAATGCATATTAAGAAAATATGAGTACCTATGGAAAGTGAGCTTGCAAGCGTAAGGAAAGGTTTGTTCTGGTACCATGCACGCAGTTTAATTTCATCACCGCCGAATGAAGAAATAAGCCTCTTATCAATTAAATAAAATAATTTATCCTGCCAGCCGTAAATGAGCATGAATATCCGCTGCAGGAAAGTTGTCCATTTATCCTGCCGGATCATATCTTCATCGGTTACATTTTCAAGAATGCGGTTTACTGTATCTTTGCCGGTTGATCTGATGAACGATACCTGGTAATAAATAAAGTATGAACATTGCAGCATAGAAAATATCATAGCGGCATATCCCGCAACGAAAGCATAAACTGAATTGTACTGAACATACAGGCTGTATGATATTGCCGTAAAGCTGGTAAATGTTACCATGAAGTCTGAAATTGAATCGTAGAACCTTCCGCGGCGTGAGTCGAGTCCTTTTGCGCGCGCAAGCGAGCCGTCAACTTTATCAAGCACGTTCTTGTAGAATAACAGGATGGCTCCGGCTACAGCATACAATTTTACCGGCTGGATAATCAGGTATGAAGCAGTGATGCCGAATAACATAGAAAGCAATATTACCTGGTGCGGTGTAACTTTGGTATAATAAAAGAACTTTGTGAGCTGTTTGGAAGTAATGAACAGAAATTGCTGCAGATTCAGGAATGAATTATCTTTATCTGTCTTAAGGGTTTTTTCATACGAAAATTTATCTTCTTTCTGCACGGGATTTAAAATTTAAGCTGAACGTTGTACTTAATGGAAATAACTCGCAAAGCGAACGCTGTTGCTATACAGGCAGCAAGCGGTACAAAAGGATCAACCGGAAAATAATTAGCAAGTATTACAAATACCAGTGAACCGATAAAGGAACAGGTTGCATATAACTGTGACTGCTTAAAAAATACCGGTACTTCGTTGCAGATCACATCGCGCATGACGCCGCCAAAAACACCTGTTACAACCCCTATTAACACGGAATTGAACCAGAATACACCCGCATTTAAAGCGTAGCTTGTGCCTACGGCACTGAAAAGTCCCAGGCCAAGTGCATCAAGCAGCCCGAGTATTAATAATACCGGTTTTGAAAAGCTGTTTGATTTCCGCAGGATAAATATTGAAATCACAGCAAGCGCAAGAATCATTATGGGGTACTTGTAATTTTGGATCCAGAATAAGGGGTAATGATTTATCAGAACATCCCTCAGGGTTCCCCCGCCGAAGGCTGTTATCATAGCGACGGAATATGTGCCGATAATATCCATCTGCTTCCTGCGGGCTTCTATAATTCCCGTGATGGCAAATGCGAATATCCCGAGTATCTCGATGGTTTTAAGTAATGCTTCCATTTGGCAATTAACAATGTACAATGAACAATGAGCCTTCCTCCTGGTGAGTAAGACTTCGCCGCAAAGAAATTGCGGCTCAACTACCTTTAACAATCAACAAACAAATACATGAAACAGAATATTGATAATTGTTAATTGCTCATTGCTAATTGATATTTGAATTTGTACTCCCGGAAGGACTCGAACCCTCACCGGCAGGACCGGAACCTGACGTGCTATCCATTACACTACGGGAGCAGAATTATTCATACCGGTCTGCAAATTTAATGAAAAGTTTACTATGAAACGCTTACTTAAATTATTCCGGTTTAGATGCAAAAAGTATAATGCTCCAATATATCAATTTCAGATATCATATATACTTTTTATATTGGATAAAATTATTAAGCATAATGAAAAATAAATTATTCATATATGCCCTCCTGCTCATTTGCGCCATAAGTTTTGATTGCCGTCAGAAAACTGATGAGCTGACCGATACCCATAACAACAAACGGCTGCGCGATGTGGTGGTAAGTTATATGTCTGAGCCGCTATTCCGCTGCAAGGATTTTGTTCAGCAGGCAACAAGCACCGAAGCTGACCTGAAGCTGTATGACCTTGATGAAAAAACCCTCTACTTCAGTATTAACAAAAAGGATTATGACAGCAGTACAACTCTGAATAAGCTTACTATTGACCGGAACGCGGTTGAATTCGGTTTTGAACAAAACGGTGACGTATTCCTGGGATCATACACTCTAAAAGGTACAGGCAGAATGCTATTCAGGTTCCCCAAAAATGATTTTAAGCCTGATAGTACAAGAAATATAACTGTAAAACTCAGCAATGGTATTGAATATACTCAATCATTAAATGAGCTGGCGGATTTCGCAGATGATATTTCAGTTTACGGAGGCAAAAGCGACCCCGAGATCAAGAAAAACAAACACCTGGCAGATCACGGTGCATTTGTTTCAGTGCCGGGTGAGACAAGTCTGACCCGCCTTGTAAAAATGATAGTAAAAGAAGGTTCATCGAAAGAAGAAACCGCTCAGCGATTGCTTGATTTTGTTACATCACAAATTTCGTTCAGCCAAAAAGAAGCCTACGGCGGGTATGAAGTTTTGAAGCGGCCGAATGAAGTGCTGATGACGGGAGTATCTGACTGCAGCGGAACGGCAGTGCTTTACGCATCTCTGCTTGAACAGGCAGGAATTGATTACATTCTGGTTTATTCACCCGGGCACATTTCTGTTGGTGTTTCGGGGAAGTATAACAATTCAAACGGGCTGACATTCACCTTCGAAGGCAATAAGTATTCTATTGCTGAAACAACAGTGAATGGTTTTATAATAGGCAATACTGTGCTACAGCAGAAGGATATTACCGGCGAGATCTCATTTCTTCAGAGGCCCGGTAAGGATTCTAAATTTATTAACTATAAAACAGGCAAGGTGATGAGTAACTGATTCACTTGATCAATTCTGTTCATCAGCAATTGAAAGTCTTACTTTCTTTGGAAGTTTTCCATATACAAGCTCATACGAAGTTTTGATAAGTTCCTTCAGCTCCGCTGGTTTAAGCCTGCAGTTCTTTTTTACAGCTATCCATTTACTTTTAGCAAGGTATGGCGCGGGTACTATTCCTTCAATTTCAAGCAGTTCATCAAACTCTTCAGGATCACTTTTTAATGACATGATATTTTCAGCGGCACTATTAATTGCGGCAATCACAAATATTTTTCCGCCCACTTTAAACAGCAAATGATCTTCCCACTGAATTTCTTCACTCGCCCCGGCAAAGCTCATACAATAATCTCTAAGCCACTCAATATACATATATACAAATTGTTAATTCCGGATTTACCGGAAATGCCTTAAGTCCTTATTTGTAAAGTTACTTGCTATCTGTTATTTGCTATTTGGTATTTGTTATTTGCAATTTGCTACTTGCCGCTGTGTCCCGCCGGGTGATTTGATTTATGGGTCAGATAAATTGATACCGCAATAAGCAAAATACCTATACTAAGGTAAAGCAGGTTGATCATTTCTGTGTAATGAAAATTTATGGCGTATTTAAAGAAAGTCACTATTAACACCATAATAACTACCTTAGCTATTTTTTCTTTCAAAGCATCCAGGTCATGTATAACAAGAACTTTTGATGATGTTTCATCATTTTCGGCAATATCAATTTTGCTGATGAAAAGCTCGTACAACCCGATACCAAAGATAAGGAATACAGTACCAATAAGATAATAATCTATAGCGCCAACCAGGTGCGATACAGTATTTTTCCCGAATTCCTCATAAGCTTCAGCGCTTGAAAAAGCGTGGCCAAACTCCCTTAAAACGCCAATAACTTCAATTGTACCCATTACTATCATAATCAAAGCAGAAATGATAGCGGATAAAACAGCAAAAAATACCATGTAACGGCTTTTCCACAACAGTTTTTCAATTAGCTGGATCATACTCAAAAATTCCTATTTTTTATAAATTTACACAAATTTTACATTATTTAGGCAAAGATAATGATTTTATTTAATTTTTGAAAGTTTTTCAACAGATTTTCTTATTTTTAGTAACCAAATCTGTTAGAATGTTTAATTTCAGCCTATTGCATTAGTAAAAATGTTTCCATATTTTTACGGAATTATTTTAAAATTTATAAATATTTAAACACTAAGAAGGAAAAATGAAGAAACTACTGACAGTTTTCTTAGGGCTTATTATGTTCGCTGTAAGCTCCTATTCACAAACAGGATTCAACTCTGTTTATTCCAAAGACGGTTATTTTGTTATTGCAGCCGGCGATGGCGGAGCGATTTTCATTTCATACGATGGCGGCGCGAACTTTGGCTCATACCCTAACGCAGGAGCTTCAAACTTTAATTCAGTGCATGCTATTAATCAGAAGATATGGCTTGTAGGTGATGGCGGCGCGGTACAGGTGAGCACAAACGGCGGCGGAAGCTACACAAATTACGGCGTTGGCGGAGCGGATGTGAACGGCGTTTACTTTGCAGATGAAAACACCGGCTGGTTAGTAGGCGCAGGCGGAAGAGTTATGAAATCAATAAACGGCGGCGCCTCATGGAACCTGCAGACAAGCGGTACTGCAAACGATCTTAATGGTGTAAAATTCCTGAATGCAAACACAGGCTATGCCTGCGGAAACAACGGAACAGTTATTTACACCGTAAATGGCGGTTCTTCATGGTCAAGTTACTCAACAGGCACAACAACCAACCTTCTTTCAATTGACGCATTCAGTCCCGCTATAGTAGCAACCGGTGCAGATGGCGTTATTGCTGTATATAACGGTTCAAACTGGTCTATAAAGGATTACAAAAGCGTTGTAAGACCCGAAGTCAGAGGGGTCTCAATGCTTAACGCGTCTGCATTCTACACATGCGGCGGCGGCGGTTTCATTAATTTTTCAAGCGATGCAGGAAATACAAGAGCATACCAGCAGAATCCGATGCAGGGATATTTAAGCGACATATTTTTCTTTAACGGAAATAACGGCTGGGCAGTAGCAAACAACAACAAAGCAATTTTAAGGACAACTGACGGCGGCGCCTCATGGAACTTCCAGAGCGGCGTAACTGTAACTAAATCTTACGTTACAAAACAATCAACAAGCGGAAATATCGGCAATCCTTTCTGCCTGCATCCGAAAAATAAAAATGGTGTCTTCATTTTATCAGGTACAGTTTTAAGAAGAAGCCTTGATAAAGGTGAAACATGGGTCACACTCAATGTTTCGGTTCCCGGAAGTTCATGCCACTCATTCTTTGTGAATACAGTTGATACAAACCTGATGATTGCTTCAATGGGTTCATCGGGCGGAAGAGTTATTGTAAGCACAGATTACGGCACAACGTGGACAAATTCAATTAACCCTATCAACTTAACATCATATGGTATGCCACTGGAAGTTGACCCCAACAATCCGAATACTGTATATTTGGCGCCCGATAACGCACCTTTGAGAGTATCAACAAACTGGGGAGCCAACTGGACCCTTTTAAGCGGCGGCGAAGCAGGCGGAATTTTCAGAAGTCCCTGTGATGTTATTATTCAGTTCGATAATCCGAACACGATCATAATTGGCGACGGGACAACAGGCTCAGGTTCAGGAAAAGTATGGAAATCAGTTAACGGCGGTATGAACTGGGCACTTATAAATACAGTAACAGGTTCAGAAATTCCGATGATATCCAATACATCACAGGATGTAAACCTGTTATATCACACAACATGGTCATCAGGCAGTTTCTGGAAAAGTAATAATATGGGAACATCATATTCAAATCTGAACCAGAGCGGTTCACTCTGGGCAACCGATATAGCAAAGGATGACCCGACAGCGGTTACATACGATCAGTACGGCACAAACACCTACTTATCACTTGATAACGGCGCTACTTTTACGCAGTATCCAGCAACAAGCTCACCGGCAGCGGGAGTTGTATTTATGGATAAGGCTACAGTGCTGTACCAGCACGGCAGCGGCGTATGCAAGCTGAACATTACTTATAATGTTACACCGGTTGTATCAAACGGACAGATATCCTCAGAAGTGCCGGCAACGTTCGGTCTGAAACAGAACTATCCTAACCCGTTTAACCCAACCACACAGATAAAATATGATATCGCGAAAGCTTCATATGTTGCCATAAAAGTATTTGATGTGCTTGGCAACGAAGTTGCCACCGTTTTCAACGGAAATCTTGCAGCGGGTAAATACTCAGCTGATTTCAACGCGTCAAATCTGGCAACGGGAATATATTTCTATTCACTCTCAGTTGACGGACAGAAGATAGATACAAAGAAAATGATACTTGTAAAATAAGCAAAAAGAACATTTTAGATCTCAAACCCCGTTCAGAAGTATTGAACGGGGTTTATTATTTCTCAATATTTAAGTAAATTTGCAATAACACATCTAATACAGCAATGAACTCAAGAAAAATATTTATTTTATCATTTGCATTATTCGCAGTTGGCATAATTTTATATTCATTTGTGTTTTTCCCCACAGGGTATGTTGGTACAACCCGCAAAACGCTTCCGCCTCTTGGCTGCGTTTGCCACGGTGATACTGCTACTTCAACAGTAAGTGTGCAGATAATAGGACCTGACAGCATTCCCGCCGGCACAACAGCTTTATACAGAATAAAAACGACAGGCGGACCCGCAATAACGGGCGGATTTAATTTTGCAAATTACAGGGATGGCGGAGCCGATACGCTTACCCTTAGCGGCGTGCCCGGTGACACCATGGTAAGGAAACAGGAAGGTGAGCTTACCCATACACATCCTAAAATGTTCAGCAATGATACTGTTTCATGGATAGTGCGATATACGGCATCATCTGTAACGGGATACGATACATTATACGCAACATCGAACAGCACGAATGACAGCCTTAACAGCGAGGGTGATAAATGGAACTGGAGCCTGAACAAACCTGTAAGGATTTATAATCCTATAGGAATCATAAATTTAAGCACTGCTGCGCAGGAGTTTTCCATTTCACAGAACTTCCCGAATCCGTTTAACCCTGTAACACAGATAGATTTTTCTGTGGCAAGAACATCTGATATAAAGATCAGGATATTTGATATCCTGGGAAATGAAATTGCCGTTCCTGTAGCGCAGACCATGAAACCCGGTAAATATAGGGTTGATTTCAACGGATCAAGTTTATCCAGCGGCACCTATTTTTATTCACTGACAGCCGATGGCAAAACAATTTCTACAAAAAAGATGCTGCTTATCAAATAGCAACTGCTATTTGATAAGTCCAAAGGACTCTACCAAAGAGTCCGGAAAATCCTGCTTGAGGGACTGATAATAAAATAAAACCGGTGAAATTAAACTGATGAATTGATGTTTCACAACACATAAAGAGCAGCACGACAAAATGAGGGGCTATACCCCTCATTTTTGCTTTTGGAAAAGCCTAACGTAATTACGTTAGTTGTTCTGCCCTGCTTAACTATTGCATATATAGAGAAATGCATTTATATTTCGGAAATCAATTAACATTTTCTATTAAACTAACCAATCACAGATGAAAAATTTTTCGAAAATTCTGCTGCTGAGCTTTTTAACAGCAGCGGGGGTAATGCTTTTTCAGGCACAGGATATTTTCCACAATTCTGACGATAATAATCCTTTGGTTGATCGTCCGACACTGGAATCCAAATCTCATTTACATGCATTTCAGCAGAATGATAATTCCGGCGATATAATTACAGACCTTTCAGGATATGATAATTATGATATCGGCATTGATTACGCTGAACAGCATGTAACCAATAATCCATTAAATCCATTACAGATTTTTGTAAGCGCAAATGGTTCAGGCGCACCTCAAAATGCAAGAAACACAATGGATGGCGGTCTGACATGGACACTTAACAACCCATCATATCAGTCAGGTACGTGCTGCGATCCCTGGGCTGCTTATTTGATAAACGGCACGTTGATCTATGGTTCAGGAGTATCAGGCCAGTATATTTACAGATCAACTACAAATGGTAACAGCTGGACCTCGCCTGTTCTTTCAGTCAGCGGAAATGATAGAAACACTTTGGCAGCTGAAGAAACAGGAACCGGACCATTTGCCAGTTACTTATACGCGGCAATTACACCAGGCAATTTTTCGAGAAGTACAGACCTTGGATTGACATGGACACAGACATACACATCAAGTAATACGGTACCCGGAACAATGATTGCAGTTGGTCCAAACGGTACAACAAACGGCGGATGTGTAATTTACGTAACAAACACAGGCTCAACAGTACCTGTTAACTATACATTCCACCGTTCAACAAACGGAGGTGCTTCAGGCTCATTCCAGGTTATGTCAAGCTTAAACGTTGCGGGTTATGTGGGAACATTGAATTCAGCTGGCAGACTTGTGATTAACAATGCAAGAACAAGACCGTACCCGATGATAGCAATGGATAATTCAAATGGCCCATACAGAGGCAGATTATATCTTGTGTACGCTTCAAATGTACCTGCAGGTAACGGCAACAAACCTGATGTTATTTTACAGTACAGCACCGATCAGGGTGCTACATGGTCATCAAGGATCACTGTAAATGACAATGCGAATCCGGAGCAGAGTGACCAGTGGTTCCCTGCAATATGGTGTGAAAAGTCCACAGGTAAGCTCTATATAAAATGGTATGATACCCGTGAGAATCCGGCATCTTATACAACAGGGGTATGGGCTACATATTCTACAACAGGCGGTACCACATTTGCACCAAACCAGAGAATTTCGAATGCATCATGGACATATCCTTGTCCAGCGTGCGGGGCAAACCAGAATTGCTACAGAGGAGATTACGACGGCTTCACAGCTAATCCAAAAGTAGGATTTGCTGTATGGTGGGATCCCAGAGGCTGTAACTACCAGACAATGGGTTCATACTTCCCGGATTTTGCTATGAAAACAACACCTGTTGTTGGTATTTCAAATGGTACAAATGATAGCGGATTCGCTTACGTAAGTATCCCCGGTGTAAAATTATATACTGATACCGCACTCTTTTCAGCAACTGTAACTAATCCACCGGGTGCTGGTACATTGACATTATCCTTCCTGAACAGGACAACACCTGCAGCGCAGAACCGTTTGACAGTCTTCCCTGATTCATTAAGATTAAGGATTAAAACTTCCGGCGGAGTTCCTTCAGGACTTTATACCATAAGAGTACAAGGTAATGGTCCAAACGGTACACCTGTTCATGTTAGGACTCTGACTGTGAATGTCGGCTCGGTTGCAATAAACCATAACAGTTCAACAATTCCCGAGAAGTTCTTCTTATACCAGAACTATCCAAATCCGTTCAATCCGACAACGAAGATCAGGTTCGATCTGGCAAGATCAGGTAACGTTAAGTTAGCTATATACGATATTTCAGGTAAACAGGTTGCTGAGATAGTAAACTCCAATTACTCAGCAGGCGAATATTCATTTGACTTCTCCGCTGAAAATTTGTCAACAGGTGTTTATTTCTATAAACTTGAAACACCTGATTACACCAGCATAAAAAAGATGATATTAGTGAAATAACGAAGTTATTTTGCTAACCTTGTTTCTAAGGTAGTAAAATAACAAGCATAAAGTATTGATCCAAAAAGCCTGCTCTAAAAGAGCAGGCTTTTTTTGTAAACAGCAGAAACAAACATCTGGACTTTTTTTAGTATTGAAATATCGTTATATTATTTTCATAAAGAATAGTTTATCCATAAACCAAAAATACCGCAAATGAAAAATATTACCAAAATTGTTTTGTTATGTTTTTTTGTAACAGCAGGCGTTTTGTTATTCCAGGCTCAGGATTTTATCGGCAGAAATTATGACGATAATAATCCTAATATAGACCAACCCACCTGGGAATACATGAGCCACCACAAGGCTTTTGAGCCAGATGGCAGCTTAGATGTGATTACTGATGCAGATGGGTTTGATAACCATAACATCGGTGTAGATGGAGCAGAGCAGCATGTAACAAACAATCCATTAAATCCGCTGCAGATATTTATGGGCTCCAATGGCTCACCGCAAAATGCAAGAAATACAATGGATGGAGGATTGACATGGACTTTGAATCAACCCAGCTACCATCCAAGCACCTGCTGTGACCCATGGACAGCATATTTGGCTAATGGTACCTTAATATACGCTTCAGGTGTTACTAATCAGTATATTTACATTTCAACCACAAACGGTAACAGCTGGACAGCGCCGATTTTTACTGTCACCGGGAATGACAGGAATACAGTTGCCGCTGAAGAAACAGGCACAGGACCTTATGCAAACTATTTATATGCCGCAATAACACCCGGTAATTTTTCAAGAAGCACCGATATGGGTTTAACTTGGGCACAGACTTACAGCTCAAGCAATACGGTTCCGGGAACAATGATAGCAGTCGGACCAAACGGCAGTACAAACGGAGGATGCGTTATTTATGTAACCAATACGGGTCAGCAATACGCTGTAAATTATACTTTTCATCGTTCTACTGATGGCGGGGCTACGTTTTCAGTAGTCTCAGCACTGAACGTTGCAGGCTATGTTGGAACACTAAACTCTGCTTCAAGACTTGTTATCAATAATGCCAGGACCCGCCCCTATCCAATGATTGCAATGGATAATTCAAACGGTCCATACAGGGGCAGGCTGTATTTGGTATATGCTTCTAATGTTCCTTCCGGTAACGGAAATAAACCGGATATAATCCTGCAATACAGCTCTGATCAGGGGGTTAACTGGTCATCAAAAATTACGGTAAATGATAACGCTAATCCGGAGTTAAGCGACCAGTGGTTCCCTGCAATATGGTGTGAAAAAACAACAGGCAAGTTATATATAAAATGGTATGATACCCGCGAGAATCCCGCCAGTTATACAACAGGCGTATGGGGAACATACTCAACAACAGGCGGAACCACATTTGCGCCAAACCAGAGAATTTCTAATGCTACATTTACATATCCCTGCCCTGCCTGCGGCGCGAATCAAAATTGCTACAGGGGTGATTATGACGGTATGACAGCGAATCCGGTAACAGGATATGCCGTTTGGTATGACGCAAGGAATTGCAACTATTTAACAATGGGTTCATACTTCCCGGATTATGCTATGAAAGTAAATCCCGCTACTGATTCGCTTAACAGCATTCAGGATAGTTCATATGTTTGGGTATCTGTGCCGGCAGTTAAACTTTACAGCAATTCCGTTAAGTTTACCGCAACAGTGGCTCCGCCTCCCGCAACGGGCACAATTTCAGTTTCATTTGTAAACAAGGCTACCGATACTCCGCTTGATTCATTAACAAGCTACCCTGATTCACTTAGAATGAAAATTGTTACTTCAGGCAACGTTACTGCGGGTTCATATACTGTCACTGTAAAAGGCGCGGGTCCTAACGGCACTCCGCTGCATACCAGGACAGTAAGTATACTTACCAATAACGTGATTGGTATTCATACTATCAGCAATGAAGTACCTGAATCATTTTACCTGTACCAGAACTACCCGAACCCGTTCAACCCGACAACAAACATAAGGTTCGATATATCCAAACAGGGAAATGTTAAACTTGCAGTGTATGATATAGCCGGCAGGCAGGTTGCTGAGCTAATTAACGGCAATTATAACGCCGGCAAGTATACATATGATTTCAACGCGCAGAATCTTGCAACCGGAGTTTATTTCTACAGACTTGAAACTCCGGGATATACAGCCATAAAGAAGATGATGTTAATTAAATAACGAAGTTATTTAACAACCTTGTTTCTAAGGCTGATAAAGTAACAAAATTATTTCGAAATTTTTAAAAGCCCGGCAAGTTGTGCCGGGCTTTTTTTTAGCTCAAGGGGGCTTGCAGAGTTTATAGGCAAAGCTAAACATATAAAAATTATCTTATTGAGGCTGTAAAAAGATTATTGAATTGTTATAGCCTAAATTGTTAAATATATTTGAGCATTACGGAGAGATTCAGTTCACTTCGAAAAAAGTTTAATTAACATAACTTCCGGAGGACGAAATAAAATAATTTCGGGAAGCTTTTTCAGGAACATTAAATTTATACCATAATGTGTAAAAAGAACTTTCTTCTGATCGTTTTAATGTTATTAACTGCAGTTTCACTTAATGCAGGCACAAAGATAAACGCATACCTTGCGCAGGAATTAAGCAAAAACACCGATAACAGCTTCATACCTGTTTACATAACTTTCAATGCGCCTCTTGGACTGCAGGATTTCGGGGACATTCCGTATGATACGCCGAAGCGTGAGCGCAGGCAGATAGTTATTGAAAGGCTGATGAGTCATGCGAATAACTCGCAGTCAAGGGTTAAGAGTTTTCTGAACTTGCGCAGCACAGAAATTGAGAACATGGAAGTGTTATGGATAGTTAATGCTATCAGTTTTAAAGCATCACCAAACCTGATATACGCGCTTGACGCGGGCAATTACTCGGAAATTACGGGCATTAATCTTGACCCGCAGTATCCCGCAGAATTACTGCTTGATGAATCCTTAGCGCCTGTTCCCTTCAGCCTGCTTGCTCCTGAACCGGGTATCATACTTATGAACGCGGATGACTGCTGGGCACTCGGCAACAAAGGCTGGGGCATCAAAGTAGCCAATGCAGATGACGGTTTCTGGTGGAAACACCCTGATTTGGTTAAGGGTATTTGGCAGAATCTGGGTGAAGACGCAAATAATAATGGCATGACAATAATATGGGCAACGGGAACAGGCTCAACAATTGACCCGGGCGACGTGAACGGAATTGATGATGACGGCAACGGCAAGGTTGATGATTTTATGGGATGGGATTACGGCACCAACAGCGGAACTATCACAACCGCTTCGCATGGCTCAGCAACATTGGGGCATGTTATAGGTGATGGTACTATGGGAACACAGACAGGCGTTGCCCCCTGGGCAAAATGCATGATAATGCGCAACCCCAGCGGTTATACTCAGCAGATATCAGCGTTCCAGTATTCGCTTCAAATGGGAATGGATGTAGTAACAAGCTCACTGAGCTTTAAATGGTACTTCAATCCCAAGCCGGATTATTCACTGGTAAGACTTGCAACAGACATGTCACTTGCCGGAGGGATGATCCACGCACACTCAACAAGCAATGACGGAAATTCAACCGGAATACCGCATAATATTTCTTCAGCAGGCTGTAACCCTGCTCCCTGGCGCCATCCTGACCAGCTGAAAATTGGCAATTTAAGCGGAGTTATTGGAGTTGGTAATGTTCATGTAAGCACAGATGTTATATATTCAACTTCACCGTGGGGCCCTACCACTTGGGGCAACTGGGCATTATGGGCAACATATACTTATCCAATTCTGCCTCAGCATATGGATTACCCATATAGCCGCATTGCTCCGGTAGAAATGCCGGATTCAATGGGTTTACTTAAACCGGATGTTTCGGCACCAGGTCAGAATTCAATTTCCACATACGTAAGCTCAGGTACAGGTTACGGATCTACTTTCGGCGGTACATCATCGGCTACGCCGCACACTGCGGGCTGCCTTGCACTGATGCTTTCCATCAATCCGGAAATGCTGCCCGGGGATATTGACAGGGTCCTGGAACTTACCGCGATCGAAAAAGGCGATCCCGGCAAGGATTACAGATACGGAGCGGGAAGAATTGACGCGCTTCTGGCCACAACATCACCGGCTTGCCTGACAGAAGGCATTAACGGCGGAAGCAACTGGCTGATAAACCAAACTACACCGGCAAACGATACAGCCAGGGAGCTTGTTGGTTTAAAATTGAAGAATACCGCTTCGCCGTGGATAGGTTCTTTGAAACAGCTTGTTTTTTCAAGAAGCGGAACCGCAACCGCAAGTGATGTTGAGAAGTTCAGGCTGTTTTGGGATGTGAACAGGAATAATATTGTTGATGCAGGCGACAGGCTGCTGCATGAGGTTAATTTTGATCCGGCAAACCAGATAGTAATGGATACTATTAAATTCAAAGTAACAGATTCGCTTAGGCATGTAATACTTTGCGCGAAGACAAAACCCGGAGCAACCGGAACAAATACTGTGATACTTGGAATGCCAGATAATACGTATTTCAAGAGTTATTATACAACCGTGGCACAGGCTACCAACTTTCCATATGGTTCAACCTTAACCGGTACAGGTAATATTGAAACGCCGTTGGTATTTTCGTTAAGTCAGAATTATCCCAATCCGTTCAATCCGGCAACCGTGATACACTATTCACTGCAGAAGCAATCGCTGGTTAGGGTGAGGGTTTTTGATGCAATTGGAAGAGAGGTTGCAGTACTGCTGAATAACGTTCGCGATGCAGGAAATCACAATATAGAATTCGATGCAAATTATCACAAGGGGCTCAGCAGCGGTATCTATTTCTATAAACTGGAAGCATTCAGCCCTAACGGGAATTCAGTTTACTTTTCTGATATAAAAAAGATGGTACTGGTTAAGTAAGATCACATTAGTTCTGTTTCATAAAAAACCCCGCATAATATGCGGGGTTTGTTTTTTTGTGAATAATATTTAAAAGCGAAGCTGCAATATCAGTCTGCGAAACAGGGTCCGGTAATATAATGATGCTATTTTATTAATATCATTTTTTTGATCTCTGTATAAGCCGGCGAGCCATCTGCTGGCACAGCATCAAGTTTGTATATATAAACACCACTGGCCAGCTGCGAGGCGTTAAATTCCGCGCTGTGAACACCGTTAAGCATGTAATCATTCACCAGGCTTGCCACTTCCCTGCCTGTCATATCATATATCCTTAGTCTCACATTACTGTTAACAGCAAGCGAGTAACTTATCCTTGTAGAGGGATTAAATGGATTAGGAAAGTTCTGGCTTAATTCATTCTTTTTGTCACCTGCAATGGGGTGTTTCTCAGATGATGATGAACCGACCGTGAATGTTCTTGGTTCTGACCACGAAGAATTATTTTCGGGCTCTCCTCCTGGATTTTTAGACCTGATGCGCCATGAATATCTTTCACCATTTTGCAGAGTGTTTTCAGCCAGGGTATAGGTACTTTGATTAATATCTGAGATAACAAACACATCCAGCCTTGAGCCATTTATCATACTTATTTCGAGGTCAAAAAGTGTAAAGGCCGTCATGGTATCCCACGAGAATACAATAGCTGAAGATACCATCGCATCATTCAACGGTGCTATCATGCCCGGAACGGGCGGCGCATGAAATTTCGCGAGAACTGTTTTCCAGTGCATATTGTCAGGGTCACCAAATTTTTCAATATTCCAGTCAGCGCCGGGTCCCCTGCGCCAGTCCCAGAAAGCGAAATGCCATCCATAATCCTTAAAAATACTCAGCTGATCATCCAGGTATTGCTCACCGCCGTTTTGAGGTTTGTACATTCCCATTTCACCTATAAATACGGGCGCGCCGGTTGTGACCTGAAAGTCGCGAAGCTTGCCAAACACCGTTAGGCGCAAAAACGCGGCGTCGTACAGCACCTGCGAAAGTGTGGATATGTTCCAGTATACTCCCGGGTATGTTTTATTGAACGGCACGGCTTCCTTGCTGAATTCAACAGGCTGATAGTTGTGCGCCGAATAAATTATATACGGATCGTTTACAGTATATGCAGGGAACAGCTCAGGTGTTGAGTACGCGAAGCTTTCCAGGATCACCGGAAGATCCGGTTCAGTTTCACGGATAACAGCTACCCACGAAGAGTAAACCCTATCCATATGTATATTATATATATTTTCCAGAAAGAATTTGTATGCTGCAGAAGTATTGGCGGGTATAACCCTCACTTTCGGTCTTGGTTCTATTACAAGGTTCAAACCAACGAACAGGGTATCCTCTCCATATCGTTCTGCCACCATTTTAAGCATTTCGGCATACCTGGTCTGCTCTGTGGTGTTGCCGTCATTCCATACTCTTGATTCACCGGTAGTCCCCTGTGATTCATCAAAAGTATCATAGGCTCCCGGACCGGAGCGCATTCCGATCACGTAGTATATCCCAACCTGCCTGCAGTAATTTACAAGCATATCGCATCCGTCAATGTTAGCCTGCACTACATCGTACGGCGCATCACAGGCATAAAAGCCATCCGGCTGAATGTGGAAGAGGTTTCCTCCGTAATTTTTAAAATCTATAAAATCCTGCAGGTTCTTTGGTGATTCATACAGAACATTGTATCCCCTGAAATATGACGGGTCCTGCCATTTATCATATTTAGGATTCGAGAAACTGTTAACTGCAAATATTGAGATAATAGCTAAAATAAGAGTTGTTTTCATGATATTTTATTCCCTTTTAAATTATTCATTCACGTAACAAAATTAATGCATAAATGGTACAAAGTTAATACCGTAAAGGGGTTAGATTTTATGAATTTGATTTAACTCTTAAAACATATGTAAATTAATTATTTGGAATCGTTATATTGCACACAATTTATTAACTATTTTCAAAATTTATGAAAAGTAAACGAGTCTTAGCGGTACTCATCCTGTTAACGATCTCAGCGTTACCGGGCATGATAAATTCTCAGTGGAGCGCAGATACATTGGGAATGGGGAAAATTACTGCAAACCGATTAATACTGTTTGGTAATACATTGATCACCGGGACTCAAGATTCAGGCATATTTATAAGGGCAAATTATGAAGAAAAATGGAAAAGCATATACAACTCACCTAAAGAAATCAGAGGACTTGTTATAAGCGGTAACAATCTGGTAGCAGGTACATCTAATGACGGCATATTCTATTCAACAAATTCCGGTTTAAACTGGAAACCTAGTGTTATAAATGCAAAGGTGATCATTACAGTTTTTGATAATAAGACCAACTTATTAGCAGGAACAAAAAACGGTATTTTCAGGTCTTCAGATAATGGTATCACCTGGAGCGAAACAAGCATGAAAAATGTTACATATTCAATTGCTGAGATCGGAATGAACTATTACGCAGGTACTAACAAAGGGCTGCATATTGCATCAAGTTTAACCGGTCAATGGACTAAAATTTTTGATAGAACAACTAATTCCATTATAGCATTTAACGATACAATATTAATTGCAAATAATGACGGAACAATTTGGAGAAAAAGATCAAATGAGAATTGGATCGAAGTATACTCTTTAGGAAGAGATATATACAAACTATTCAACATCAGCAATATCGTTTTTGCAGGTACTTATGTAAATGGGATAATATGCTCAACTGATTATGGGATTAATTGGCAAGAATCTTGTTTAGGTCAAGATACATATATGAAGAAGGCATTGGTATGGGATATTCTGATATCGGGCACGAAGTTATACGCCTGCACAGGCGGAGGGATCTATAAAACAGATCTGAGATTTTGTATAGAGCCGTAATAGACATTGCCGTAACGGGTATCATAATATGGAATAAAAAAAAACCCGCTTCTGTAAGCGGGGTTTTTCATTTATTCTCGTGTACTAAGACAAAATTATGCTTTAGTGACGTTTCTTGCCTGTAAACCTTTGTCGGTTTCTTCTACCTCATATTCAACTTCCTGTCCATCCTCGAGTGATCTGTAACCATCTCCGACTATTGACTTGAAATGCACGAATACGTCCTTTCCATCATTACCAGTTATAAATCCAAATCCCTTATCAGCATTAAACCATTTTACTTTACCTTTCTGCATTCGGCTTCTCCTCCTTTCTAAGTAATAAAATTCAAGCGTCAAAAACTACGAAAATCAACGCCCTGTAATACATTCCCGCAAAATGCAGGAATTAATCTATGCAAATATACTAAAATATTATTAAAAAATAATGCTTTAGCAAAAAAAATTTGTGAGCCGGGGAGGTCTCGAACCTCCGACCCTCTCCTTAAAAGGGAGATGCTCTACCACTGAGCTACCGGCCCCGCCAAATAAAAATCTATGTATTTTTCAAAGATCGAATTTACTGAAACAGCAATATAATTAAAAAATAATTGCAAAAATAAGATAAATCAATTATTTCCGCAATTATGCGCTAAGATCAGGCAGAAACTGCCTTTATTTTAGCTTTGGCCGTCAAAAGCATATGTTTTGCGGCATCTTTATCCAATCCGGGTTCCTTTGATTCAAGCACCCTCTCGGCTTCAGTTTTTTCTTTTTCAGCCTGTGCAATATCAATATCCTCGACAGGAATAATTGATTCGGCAAGCATTGTAATATGATTATTATGCACTTCCACGGTACCGCCTGAGGTAACGAAATTCCTGGTTTCATCACCCTGTGAAGTAAACTTGACAGAACCGGGAATTATAGTTGAAATAAACGGGGCGTGGCTGCGGAGTATCTGGAACATACCTTCAATGCCCGGCGCAGTAAAACTTTTTACTTCGCCGGTAAAAACTATTCTGCCCGGTGTAACTATTTCTAAATGGATCAAACTATCTGACATCTTTTATAAAGTTTTTGCTTTCTCCAGGGCTTCTTCCAAATTACCTACCATATAGAAAGCATTCTCAGGGATATCATCACACTCGCCGCTGACGATAGCTTTAAATCCTTTAATTGATTCTTCAATTTTTACATACTTTCCTTTTGAACCTGTGAACTGCTCTGCTACAAAGAACGGCTGAGAGAGGAACTTCTGGACTTTTCTTGCTCTTTGAACCGCGAGTTTATCTTCATCTGAAAGCTCATCGATACCGAGAATGTTTATGATATCCTGAAGGTCTTTATATTTCTGCAATACTTCTTTTACTGACTGGGCAACATTGTAATGCTCTTCACCGATAACCAGCGGATCTAAAATACGCGAGGTTGATGAAAGCGGGTCAACCGCTGGATAAATACCAAGCTCAGAGATTTTTCTGTCAAGCACTGTTGTAGCATCAAGATGCGAGAATACCGCAGCAGGAGCCGGATCGGTCAAATCATCAGCGGGAACGTAAATAGCCTGTACTGATGTGATGGAGCCTTTCTTTGTTGATGTAATTCTCTCCTGAAGCGCACCCATCTCAGTAGCCAGTGTAGGCTGGTACCCTACCGCTGAAGGCATACGCCCAAGCAGCGCTGATACTTCAGAGCCTGCCTGTGTGAAACGGAATACGTTATCAACAAACAGCAATACGTCTTTACCTTCTTCATCGCGGAAGTATTCAGCAACGGTTAAGCCTGTTAAGCCGATACGCTGACGTGCTCCCGGTGGTTCATTCATCTGTCCGAATACTAAACATGTTTTATCAATTACGCCGGATTCTTTCATTTCTCTCCAGAGATCGTTTCCTTCCCTGGTACGCTCACCCACACCTGCGAATACTGAGTAACCGCCGTGGAATGTAGCAATATTATTTATCAGCTCCTGTATAAGAACTGTTTTACCAACACCGGCGCCGCCGAATAAACCGGTCTTGCCGCCCTTGGTATATGGCTCTAAAAGATCAACAACTTTAATACCTGTTTCTAGGATTTCTTTCTGTGTAGAAAGCTCATCAAGTGAAGGTGCCTGGCGGTGAATAGGCAGAGATTTTTTGGTCTTAAGCGGAGCAAGTCCGTCGATAGTATCGCCGGTTACATTCATTAATCGTCCCAATACTTCGGGGCCAACCTGAATTGTGATAGGCGCGCCTGTATCGATTACATCCATACCCCTTACCAAACCGTCAGTGGTATCCATTGATACTGCCCTGACCCTGTCTTCGCCCAAGTGCTGCTGCACTTCTGCTATTAATACGTCATCTGTGCCATCTGTATTTCTTCTGGGAATCTGTAAAGCCGTGTATATTTCAGGTAACCTTCCGCCTGAAAAATCGATATCAAGAACAACGCCGATAATCTGTACGATCTTGCCCTTATTCTGCTGATTTTCTGCCATTTATGCCTAAAAAGATATGTTTTATTGATTTATTATTAGTATAGAATACAAATATATGGAAAATTTAAGAAACTTGAAAGTGTGAATTTGAGTGAAAAGCAAAGAATTAATCACAAATTGCATTAATTTAACAACCGCCAAGTACGCCAGGAAGCGCCAATGTACCACTAATGCTGCCATTCATTATCGAAAATGACACAGGAGTTGTAAACCAGCATTATATATAACAAATTGTGTTCTGAAAAATATACTAAAGACCTGCAGGATACAACTAACATCTCCCCCTGACAGGGAGAGACTAAGAGGGAGTAATACGTAATTTCATCTACAAATATCACCCAATGATACACATGCAAAAACTTTGATCATTATATTGCTTTTGTAATAAATTTTATACTAAACGAACAAATATGATAAGCAGCCTATTATTTCCGTATTACATGGACCTGAGCAAACCATGCTTAACATGTCAGCACTATAATAGAACTACATCTATAAGGGATGCATTGAAGATGGTCGAAGAATCCGATGCGAAGCTTGAATATGAATATGGACAGAAATTCTGTCTGAAGCACAAAGTATTCGTTTACTTCAACTGGAATTGCGGTGAGCACAACACATGGAGAACATGAATGTGTACTTCCGGACTTTATCAATACTTCATAAACACTTCATCATCGTAACACCTTCCTCTGCTCCGCAGAGTAAGGCATGCCACGCCATGCATAGCTCAATATCTGATGAATACTTCGTCACTGCAGCACCTTCCTCTGCTCCGCAGAGTAAGGCATACCACGCCATGCATAGCTCAATATCTGATGAATACTTCGTCACTGCAGCACCTTCCTCTGCTCCGCAGAGTAAGGCATGCCACGCCCATGCTTCGCCGGGTTCGGCTGATATCACTACTGAATTTTTAGTGCTGTGGTAATGTTTGGTTGCGTGTTTATTGGGTGAGTTATTGCAGTCTGCCGGAAGCAGATTTCAATCAGGTCAAGACCTGCTCTCAACAGTGTGTGCCGCCGCAGGTCTGGCATGTACGCAGGTGCACCCAGCTATCACCGGTTTTGATCTTCCTCCACTAACGTGTGTTAAGACAAGTACACTCATCGCATACGTAAGCTTTTGCTTTTTTGATTTCGGTTGAGTTAAAATGATCGCAGTTTGGCATGATGGATTGAAAGTTTTAATTATAGAAAATGAAGTCATTATTACTTCACACCATTTTAATTAAACGTATGAACAGTCTTAAAGCGTCAGGCTCCAAAGGAGTAAACTAAGCCGTGACGCCTACAAGCAAGTTTCGTAATATATGATTGCTTCACTCAGTGATTTTAGCATTTTTTAGTATCATCGTATTCAATCCATCAATATACATACCGCTTACTTTCTTATTCTTCAGATAAACTATCTGGTTGTAATACAGAATAATCATTGGAGAATCCTCAAGGACTATCTGTTCCATTTCATTGTATAATTTTTTTCGCACTTCAAAATCGGTTAGCTTCATGGCAAGCTCGTATAAAGAATCAGCGGCGGCATTTTGGTAATGAGTATAGTTGGGTCCCATAGGTGAGTGATTTTTGCTGTAAAAAAGCGCCATAAAGTTTTCGGGGTCAAAGTAATCAGCGCCCCAGTTGCCGCGCCAGAAGGGAAGCTCTCCACCTACTTGTGATGAGCGCATTGTAGATGCCTGCATAAAATCAAGCTGGGCATCAATGCCAATATCTTTCAGCTGTGCCTGAACTGATTCACCAATTAGCTTTTGAGTATCATCATTTGATACTACAAGCTTTACGGATAATCCTTTGCCATCGGGGTAGCCCGCTTCGTTAAGGAGCTGTTTGGCTTTGGCAACATCATAGCTATAGCCCTTCAGATCTTTGTTAAAGCCCGGCATACCGGGCGGTATGGGTCCGTTAACTGCCGGCGTTCCGCGAAACTTAAGAACATAATTAATGATCTTCACTCTATCTATAGCGTAATTTATTGCCTGTCTTAACTTGCGGTTATCTGTAAGCACATTATTCTTCCCGCCGGGAACGTTCTTATCAAGCTGAACGCCAAGGTAAACTGTATTAAGCCATGGCTGTTTAACAAGCTCAAAGTCATACTCAGGTTTTAGTTTACCGTTCTCATCTGTTATCTGGCTTAGAACTTCGGGCGAAGGTTCGTAGTAATCAAACTTTCCCTGCTGGAAATCCAGGAATGCGGTTTCGCTGGATTTGATGAAATTTACTTTAATTCCATCAAGATATACTGCGGGCTTGCCCGCTTTGTTCAGGTTCCAATAGTTCGGATTCTTCGCCATTTCAAGCTCACGGTCAACTTCCCACTTCACAAATTTAAATGGACCGGTACCAACGGGATTGTATCCGAAATTATCTTTGTAATACTCCACGGCTTCTTTTGGATAAACAAATGCGTACGGCATTGTGAGAATGCTTAAAAACGGCGCGAAAGGTTTTGTGAGTGTGATAATAAGTGTAGTATCATTTGGCGCCTGAATGCCTGTAATTTCCTTTACATTATTATACTTTTCTTTTATTGAAGTGATATACTCTATAGCGCCTTTGACCTTATCACGGAAAAGCCATGCGCCGCGTGTTTTGGTTGAAGGGTCACAAACCCGCTCAAAGCAGAACTTGAAGTCACTTGCCTTCACTTCCCTGCCCTTGCCATCCGGGAAGCACGGATTATCATGGAAGTAAACCCCTTTTCGAATTATGAAAGTATAAGTCAGGCCGTCCTCAGATATGCTGTGCGAGGATGCGAGATTATCTTCCAGGTTCATTGCCTGTGTATATTCCAGCAGTCCTTCAGTTATCTGCTGCAATGGCCAACCCGTCGGGTAATTGCTGCACATGATAGGGTCAAGGTTCTCTATGCCCTGTGATTCATTATAACGAAAGATATTGGATGAGGATTCCTTTTTTGAACATGATGAGAAGAGTATAGTAAAGAATATGATCGTGATAACGTGAGTGATATTGGTTTTCATTATTACTATGATTGTTGGCCAACTGAAAAACCAGTCAGGCAAGACCAGTTATGCCGGTTAGTTTTGTGATATTATTAGAATCAGCAAAGATATGAGTTTAATGAGAAAGATAAAATTTAATTAAAAGTTCCGGAAACAGAACACGGATTTGACCGATACAACTGTTTGACACGGACAAAGGCAAAGGCTTAGTTACCGAACAACCCAATGGAGTTACAATTGAAACGAATCTAAATGGCTTTGCAAAATGTTAAACAATAGTTCTTCAATTTCTGGCAAGTATTCATATAAGATTCTATTATGAAAATTTGTGTAACTCATTCTTTCGCTTTGCTCTATATGGCCGGAGTGAAATTGCTGATTATTTTTTCGATTTCTTTGAGTATTTGTCCAATTTATTTTTTTGCGGTTGGAAATAACCCAAAAGAGTTAAAAAATTTACAAAAACCGCAAAAACGAGCCCTAACAATATACCCTATTTGCGTTAGGGTTATATCGTAACTAAAATTTATATTTGTGAAAATAACCAATTAAGAGAAAAGTGCTTCAGCAGGTCCAGAAAAACATATTTATTTACAAATTTTTAAGCGGACTCTCGCCGGTGGGATTCAGCAAATATACCATTTGCTATGTTTCTTTTAAACCTAAGCAGGATAAACACTACTTTGGTATAATTGAAAACGGCGAATTCCGTGAAAAGCTGGAAGGCAAAATAGTGGTTAAATCGTGGAAAGAGCTCCCTTCAAAATTCCCTGTGTGCATACTTGGAGATTATTCAGTATGCCCTGATTCTTTCAGCGGCATAATAATGATAGATAATTCACAAGCGCTTGAAAATCCGCGCAAATATATACCAAGGATACTTACATCTTTCAAGAACCGCTCTACAATACTGCTGAACCAGTTTCACGGTACACATGGCAGGGTTTTCTGGGAAAACAATTACAGCGAAATTACAATTGACAGTGTTGAATCATTCAATAAGGCATTGAATCTACTTAAGAAAGAGATTTGACAATCAGATTTTTAACTGTGCTTAGTTAATTAATAGTTACACTACTCAATTAAAAAGAGCGTTCCGGTTGGACGCTCTTTTTTATTATAATCTAGGCCAGAATGTATAACATTTAAGGTTTCTTAGTGTAATTTCCAGACTTTTAAAAAATGTTTATGTACTTTTTGTCTTGATACAAAAAGTACCAAAAAAATCAAGGCTGTTGAAAATTTCCTGAAATTATTTTCGCTTCACAGGAAAATAAACTTCCTCTGCCTATGCAGTTTAAGTCCTTCGGCTCGTCACGCTTCAAGCGTGACTCAAACAAATTTTCATGGTGTTGTATCTGCTCAAATAATTTCACTGACTGCAAATGCAGTCGTACGGAAATTTTCAAAGGCCGGAATAATATTTGATTCAATTTCTAATGAATTAGTGATTATTGATTCAGTATCTTTTGAAAAATGATCACATGGATTTAAGTTTTATCAGTACATCGGTACCTTCGTTTATTTTGCTGGTGATAATAAGTTCGCCTTTGTGGGCATCAATAATTTTTTTGCAGATTGAAAGTCCCAGCCCAAAACCGCCGGTATTTCTGGAGCGTGACCTATCAGCTCTGTAGAAAGGCTCAAAAATATTCTTCAGGTCTTCCGGAGATATACCGGTACCGGAATCCTTAAAACTTATCACCACGCTGCCTTTATGTTCGGATATCGAAATTTCAATTTTGCCTTCTGAATATTTGAGCGCATTATCTATGAGATTTCGAAAGACAACCTGTAACTTATCCATATCAATATTGGCGAAGATCTCTTGAGAAGGCTTAATAAAGTTAAGCCTTGATTGATCATCATACTCAAGGACGGTCTCCTCAAGCAGCTCAGCCGCATCTGCTTTCTGAGCTTTAATATGATTAAAACCCGCATCGGCCCTGTAGTTTTCCAGCAGCCCGGTTATCATACGTTCCATTTCAAGCACATCTTCTTCAATTTTTTCTTTTGAAGAGCCAACTTCAAGTCCAAGCTTAATGCGCGTAAGCGGAGAGCGTAATTCATGCGAAACATCTATTAACAATTGTTCTTTGGATTTAATTGAACTGTTGATCTTATCTGACATTTCCCCAATTGAATCGGCAAGTTCACCAAGTTCATCTTTCCTTCCTTTAGGGAGTTTGACATCATAATTACCTTCACCTATATTTTCAACAGCAGCCGAAAGTTCTTTCAGCGGACTGAAAAGGCTCCTTAAAAGGAAATACAATACTACAATTATCATACTGATAAAAAGTATCAGCATAATAATAGCCCTTTCGGGCTTAAACATCCGCGGATCAAACGGCTTTATGATAAATACTCCCTGAGGAAACCTGATAATGGAATAAGGATTGCCCTTGTATGAAACTATAAAGGACTCATCTTCTTCAAATCTTTTGCGGGTTTCAGTGTCTGAAAGTATATCAGTCAGATGGGGCATATCTTCCGCGGTTGACCACAGATCTCCCCGGCTGCCTTCATACCTCATTTCAATTTCAAGATCATCGCAGATCTGTTTGGCTTTCAGGGTATCGGGCGGAACTCCAATTTCATATATAAGGCTTCGCTCCATTCGCCGTGAGAAATCGCGAAGGAACTTGCGCGGTTTTTTATCCGAGGTAGCTTCGAAGACAAACAGCACTATTACATTGAGCATAATACCAAAAATGAATACTATCAGTATCAGTTTGATAAATATGGATAGATTTGGTATTTTCAGTTTCAACTAAATGCTCCTAATCTCACTTTGCTGCCTCTTCCAGAAAGAACATATAGCCAATGCTGTGCACTGTTTTTATGACCTGTTCCTTATCTTTTTTGCTGCCAAGTGACTTGAATTTATTTCTTAAGCGGGATACCATAACATCAACTGAACGGTCAAAAGACATCCAGGATATTCCGCGGGTATTCTGCATTATCTCATCACGTGAGAGAACCTTGCCGTTATTTTTAACAAACAACAGAAGTAGTTCGTATTCAGTTGAAGTAAGTTCCATATCTTTATTATGGAAAGATGCTGTACGTTTGTTGGGGTCAACTACCAGATCTTTAAGCAAAATGTTCTCATTCTTTTTCAGTTTAAGCTCGCTTCTGCGGAGTACAGATTGAATTCTTGCAAGCAGCTCACGCGGCTCAAACGGTTTAGGCAGGTAATCATCAGCGCCAAGTTCAAGTCCCACAACTTTATCAGTCACTTCTCCCCTTGCGGTAAGCATTACAACTGGAGTCTCGTGGTCTTTCCTTATATGCTTAACAGTTTCAAATCCGTCCATTTCAGGCAGCATCACATCAAGGATGATGAGGTCGTAATGATTATTCTTAAGCTTTACAAGGCCATCCTTTGGATTTTCAACTGCAGTTGTCACAAAATTATTTTTACCCAAATATTCCTGCAGAAGCTCATTTAACTTCGCATCATCATCTATTATCAGTATTGATTTTGACATTATATATTAGCTGCTCTTTCTATTATTCACTTTTTCTTCAAACAAAGGGGGATTCGCTCCCCCCTTTAACTATAAAAATACATATCAATAAATACAGTTACTACACATAAAATGTTTCACTTATCAATGATCACTGCTTGCCGTCTTCTTTTCTGAACTTATCCCTCATTTCACGTTTTTTATCGTGGAATTCCTTCATCTTATCAACAGCTTTATTACGCTGATCAGGGGTCAATATCGCATGAAATTTTGCAGTCTCATCAAGCATAAATTGCCTCATCTCATCACGCTCTGCATCACGTTTCTTCATCAATTCAAGCGCTTTAGTTTTATCAAAAGTATCGCCGCGGAACATCTGCATCATTTCTTCCATTTCCGCTTTCCTGTCCTCTTTCTTTCTGGAATCCATCTTTGCCTGTATCTCATCTTTAATTTTTGCCACTTCATTTCTCTGCTGATCGCTCAGGTCAAGATCCTTTACTGCCATTTCCATTAAGAAACCCAACGGACCATGCGGCCTGTGTTTATCATAAAATCCTTTTGCGAAACCAAGTCCGGCGATACCTGTAATAATCACTATAAGCAGAATTGAGCTTACAATAATTTTTTTCCTTTTGTTTGGTTTCTTATTTGGTGCAGTTTCTGTTACTTCCGGGGGATTGTTGAACGTATTCATATCAGACATTTTTAAATGCTCCTTTATTTACCAGCAATTTATAACAGCTGTTTAATTTTATAACTTAACTTTCGCTACAAAAATATGTTTAACTATTACAAATATTATGATTTTAATGTAATCATACTGTAAATAAATGTTACAGGTTAATTAATGTAAATTCAATAAATATTGGGCTAAAAAAGTCTTAATTTCTTATTATTTTGGGGAAATAATAATCTGAAATTATGAACAAAATAGCAGCTTTACTTCTCATTATAACTTTTATCAATTCATCGTTTGGGCAGGATACATTTTCAATTACAGCAGTTGATCCGGTTACAGGACTTGTTGGCAGCGCGGGTGCATCTTGCGTTGCCGGCTCAATTATATTAAGCGACGTGCATCCAAACCGCGGCGTCATTCATACGCAGGCTTATTACCGCGCTGCAAATCAGATCTATGCAAGGGGTTTAATGAATATGGGACTAACACCTCAGCAAATTATTGATTCATTAGTTGCACATGACGAGCAAAATAACCCGGCAATTAGACAATACGGTATTACAGATTTTATCGGCAGCACCGTCAGAACTGCAGGCTATACGGGTGTAAATTGCTCAGACTATAAAAATCATAATCTCGGACCCACTTTTACAGTACAGGGGAATATTCTGCTCGGCCAGCAGATACTTGATTCAATGTACAACAGGTACCTAAACACACCGGGTACAATGGCAGAAAAATTAATGGCGGCCTTGCAGGGAGCCAAAGTCATAGGTGCAGATACAAGATGCTTCGTGAGGAATACATCAACAATTTCAGCATTTATCAGAGTTGCGAAACCAACTGATCCGCAAAGCGGTCCTTACTGGCTTGATCTCAATGTTCAAAATACGCTGTCTGGTCATGATCCTATCGATTCACTGCAGATTCTTTTCAACCAATGGCAAACAACGGGAATTTCAAACAACCAGGGAATTTATCCTGAAACATTTTCGCTTGGACAGAATTACCCGAACCCGTTTAACCCGAACACTTCAATAACTTTTGATATAGGCAAGTTATCATATGTGAAGCTTGCCGTGTATGACATAACAGGTAAGGAAGTTGCCGTACTTGCTGATTATAATTTCCACCGGGGAAGGTACACAATTAATTTTGATGCAGCGGGTCTTGCGAGCGGAGTTTATATTTACAGAATATTTGCCAACGACGTTTTGCAGGGCACTACACAGAATTTCACGGATACGAAAAAGATGATAATTGTAAAATAGGTTTTAAACCTCACTCCTCCGAAGGAGTCCCGTTGGGAAGAGGAAAGGGCAAATCTTCAGAGATTCATGTAATCTTTTATTGATTTTTTGATTGAAATTTTTTTTGATTTTATAAATATTAACAGAAAGAAATTGCCGCAGATAGTAACTAATTACATCGAGCTTCACATTTGCAGAAAAACTGACCAGGGCGATAAATTCCTTTTGCTTAAAAGGGCTGATGATGCAAAGATATATCCCGGCATTTGGCAGATGATAACGGGTACAATTGAATCACACGAACATACAAAGGATACACTTATTCGTGAGCTTGAAGAAGAAACGGGACTTAAGCCTGCGAAGATATACAGCATTCCAAGGATAAACACATTTTACCTGGCAATATCCGATAAGATTTGCATGTCACCCGTTTTTTTGACAATAGTTGAAGATGAGAACGTAAAAATATCTGCGGAGCATTCGGAATTCCAGTGGGCGGGGTATGAACTGGCAAAAGATATGATTCACTGGCCAAACCAGGTGGATAGTCTGGATATAATCAAACGGTATCTGGATGACAGGGATTTGTTTTCGAAATTAGTGGAAGTTTAGATTCAATGTGCAATGAGCAATGAGCAATGAGCAATGAGCAATGAGCAATTTACATGAATTAGTATTAGAGATCAAGAAAGAACTAGACATAGATAGACAATATCGCATCATTTGCAGGGAAGGTTTATGACAAAAGACGAACAATACATGACGCGGTGTTTTGAGCTTGCATTAAAAGGTGCGGGGCAGGTATCGCCGAATCCTTTGGTGGGTTGCGTTATTGTAAAAAACGGTAAGATCGTTGCAGAAGGTTATCATAAAAAGTATGGTGAGTATCACGCTGAAAGAAATGCAATCAATCTAGCGGTAAAAAAAGGAATAAACTTAAAAGGGACCGAGATTTATGTGAATCTTGAGCCATGCGCACATTTCGGTAAGACTCCCCCGTGCAGTGACCTGATCATTGAGCATAAATTTTCCAAGGTTGTAATTGGAGTAAAAGATCCTTACCATGAAGTTGCAGGCAAAGGAATTGCCCGGATGGAAAAAGCAGGCATTAAGGTCATAACCGGTGTGCTTGAAGAACAAGCTAAAGAATTGAATAAATTCTTTTTTAAGTATATTACCACAGGACTTCCCTACATTACAATTAAAGCTGCGCAAACAATTGACGGAAAGATCGCGGATGATAAATACAGGTCAAAGTGGATCTCATCCACTGAGTCACGCCGCACAGTGCATAAGCTTCGCTCAGTTTATGATGCAGTTCTGGTTGGCGCAAATACTGTGAAATATGATAATCCAAAGCTAAATGTGAGGGATGTTAAGGGCAGGAATCCATACAGAATTATTATTGATAAAGACCTGGCATTAAAGTATGGCTACAATGTTTACAAATATGCAGATGGAAAAACAATTGTATTCACTTCGCTGAATGCGGATATAAGCAGAATAAAATTGTTACAGAAGAAAAATATCATTGTTCTGCCGTGTAAGACAAGAAACAGTAAGATTGATCTTGCGGATGCTTTGAAGAAACTGGCCGCACATAATATAACAAGCATTATGATAGAAGGCGGAGCCTTCGTGTACAATGAGTTCCTGAAAGCAGGATTGGCGGACGAGATGTTAATATTCATAGCCCCCGATATTATGGGCAGCGGAATTACGGCATTCAATGATAAAAAGGGTTTTAAGGATTTCAAGAATGTGAATTATTACACATCCGGCAGGGATATATTGGTGAATTTGAGGAAATTGGAAAATTGAAAATATTGCCTGTAGAGACGACCCGGTGGGTCGTCTTAAATTACAATGACACTTTTTAATAATAAATATCGAGTCGAATCTGCCAGGTTAAATGGCTGGGATTATTCGAATACAGGATTATATTACATTACAATTTGCACATATAAAATGAAAAAGTTTTTTGGGGAGATTAATAAGGGTGAAGTAATACTCTCAGAAACAGGAAAAATTGTAAATGAAGAATGGCTGAACAATGCTATTGTAAGAGAAAACGTAATTCTTGATGAATACGTCGTAATGCCGAATCATTTTCACGGAATAATTGCATTGGAAAGGACTTCTGTTCAATCTAACCCTGAGACGACCCACCGGGTCGTCTCTACAAAAGAATCGAGAACCTTGAAACCTAACTCAATAGGTTCAATAATCGGACAGTTTAAATCACTGTGTACAAAGAGAATTACAACATTTGACAATTCATTTAGATGGCAAGGCAGATTTCACGATCGGATAATACGGAGCGAGAAAGAACTAAACAATATCAGAGCTTATATTCATTACAATCCACAAAAATGGAGTAAAGATGAATTTAATACAGATTAATTTCTTTTTGCAGCAAAACAAACCTGTTTGTTTTTGAAAAATCAAATGGTTTGTGAACATAACGTTATTCAATAAATATTAAGTTTCCCGCCTGTGCGGGAATAAGGAAAAAATGTTTACAGGAATAGTAGAAGAACAGGGAATCGTAGTAAGGAAAACCAAAATTAACGAAGGTTTTAAATTCAGGGTCAGAGCAAAACAGGTTGGAAGAAAACTTGCAAAATCTGACAGTGTTTGTATTAACGGCGTATGTCATACAGTTACATCTATGAGCAAAACGGAGTTCGATTTTGTGAGTATGCATGAAACCCTTAAAAAAACCAACATCGGCGAGTTAAACGTTGGTGATAAAGTAAACCTTGAAGGATCGCTGACGATGAACAAAAAGCTCGGTGGTCATTTTGTTGCAGGGCATGTTGACGATACCGGCGTAATTACACAAGTTAAACAGATAAAGTCAGTAAAAAAAGAAGATTCCGATAACTGGGAATACAGAATTAAGATTCATAAAAAGCATGCTAAATTTGTAATTTATGTCGGCTCAATTGCAGTAGATGGAGTGAGTCTTACAGTAGCCGAAGTTACAAAACCAAAGGGTAATTATTTTGATATTAAGGTGGCTATAATTCCTTATACATACCGTTATACAAATTTCGGCAGGTATAAGGTCCGTGATAGGGTAAATCTTGAATTTGATTTTTTAGGGAAGTATGTAATTAATCTATTAGGGTTAAATCCGAAGATAAAGAAATTATTGAAATAATATAATTGGATTACTATTAACACAACCCTGCCAGGTTATAAAAACCTTGCAGGGTTATTTTGTTATATTGAGGACACGGACTAAATAACTCATAGGAAAGCGTAAAAATCAGCACATAGTTTTCACGGATTATACGAATAACAATTGATATTTACTTCTGAAACCGGAAATTGCCTGAATGATCTCATAAGAGGAGGTCATGGACAGCAAGGCCAAACTAATTCTTAACACTTTTCTAACTGCTTTTTTGAATTTAAACCTTAATTTGCAGAAAATACTTAACAGATTAAAAGCTAACTAATAAATTAAGAATTGCTTTTTTGGGCTACTTTGCCTATTTTGCGTCAGTAAATTTAAGGGTTATTTACTACCCCGCTCTTTAGCGGGTCACATCTACAGGTTCATCTATTAAAGCTATAAAATTATTGAATGAGAATTTTTACAGGTTCTTTTTTTAGCCGTATTTTCAAATATTCCATTTCTACCCTGCTGACATGCATAATTTTGTATGGCGGATTTGCTATAGCTGATGACGATATCAATCATTACACCAACGTTGGTAATATTGGTTTGACCATTACTAATTTCGGTACTATCGGTCACGGTTTTACACTCTGGCCGGGACAGCCATCATGTGAATATCCAAAAGGCTCACAGATAGAGCATATATTTGACGGCGGTTTATGGATCGGCGGAAAAAAGAACGGTGTGATTAGGGTTACAACAGGAGCTATTGATGCATCATCATCAAACCGCGGCGAAGGTTTTGAATATACAAATGCCGCAGGACAGATCATAACACAGCGATCATCGCTGTTAACATCACCATTTTACTCGCCTCTTGCGGTTTCTCACCAGGATTTTATATGTGAATATACAGATACAGCCACATCTATCGGCGGTCAATTGATTGTGAACCATAATCCAATGGGATTGAAAATTATTCAGTCATCTTACTGCTGGAACTACCCATATGCTGATTTTTTTGTGATAATGCGCTACAGGATAGTTAACATTGGTTACAGGGGTGATAACTCACCGATTGACAGCATATTTACAGGCATGTGGACTGACCTGGTGGTAAGGAATACGCAGATAACCAGACCCGGAGGGTCGTCGTTTTTCACAAAGGGCGGCAATGGCTGGGATTCAATATATAACATGGGTTATGAATTTGACGCAACAGGCGATGTTGGGTACACTAACAGTTACATTGGCGTCAAGATACTTGGATCTACTCCATACGGCAAAACATTAGCTGATACTTTACCCACCGGCAGAAATTTTGTTTCATGGCAGTTCCGTAACACTGTTGATCCTACATATTTCGCACCGCAAACTGATGCAGACGGTGTAAACCTGGGCAGGTACAGCAAGATGAATGGCTATTTCACAAACGGTGTAAAAATGAATGCTTCTATCAACACCCAGATAAAGCAGCCTTCAAACAGATCTGTGATGGTATCGAATGGTCCCTACACAACTTTGAATTATTTAGATACGCTTGAAGTTGTTTATGGGATTATCTGCGCAAAGAAAACAGGTAACGACCCGCAAAGCTGGGACTCCAGCTACCAGCGCACTGAACTTCGCAGCCACGCTGACTGGTGCCAAAAAGCATATAATGGAGAAGATAAAAACGGCAATGGAAGGCTTGATCCGGGTGAAGATATTAATGGTAATAATTTTCTGGACAGATATTTACTTCCATCACCTCCAAACAGTCCGGTTACTAAAGTTGTTAACGAAGAAAACAAAGTAACCGTATACTGGGCGGCAAATGCTGAAAGAAGCATTGACCCAATATCATTGCTGCAGGATTTTGAAGGATACAGAATATACAGAACAAATGCCGGCGCTGATATTGACCCGACAAATCCACTGCTTTCATCATTTATCTTGAATGGTGATTTTGACAGTATTAATAATATCGGCAACAATACGGGTTTTAATTATATAAAGCTTCAGCAGGCTAAGACCTTCCCGAATGATACGAACCAATATTGGTACAAGTTTGAGTATAACAATCAGCTAAGAGGCTGGCAGTATGTCTATTCATTGACGGCATATGATAAGGGTGATACAACTAACGACCTGGTATCACTTGAAAGCAGTTTGCTTTCAAATTCATTCAGGCTTATACCCGGCACAGGTTCACTGGATGACGAATCAACACCGATAGGTGTTTACCCGAATCCCTATTATGTTAATGCGGCATGGGACGGCGCGCAGGAGCGCGAGAGAAAGATCTATTTCTTTAACCTCCCTGAGCAGGCTGAAATTACTATTTATACTGTCGCAGGTGATGTAGTTGATAAGTTCACACATAACGCATTGACGTACAACGGAAGTGATATCCAATGGTTCAAAACTTTCGCTGATGGCACGCAGATACTTGCAGGCGGCGAGCATGCATGGGACCTGATAACAAAAGATGATCAGGCAATTGCAACCGGGCTTTATTTATTTACAGTCAAGAATCAAAAAACCGGGTTTATCAAAAAAGGTAAGTTTTTGGTGATAAAGTAACAAATTCCCCTCTTCAGAGGGGTGCGGCTTTAGCCGCGGGGTGTGTTTATGATAAAACGGAAAATAATTCCATATAACCCCAGGCTGAAGGAAGTTGCCAAGAAGTTAAGGAAACAAGGAATTTTATCTGAAGTATTGTTGCGGAATGAATTAAAAGGAAAGAAACTTGGATATGATTTCCACAGGCAAAAACCAATTGACGAATTTGTTATAGATTTTTATTGTGCTGAGTTAGACCTTGTTATAGAAATTGATGGAGATTCACACAATGATAAATTTGACGAAGACCAGAGACGACAGAAAATTTTGGAAAGTTTTGATCTCACTGTTTTAAGATACTACGATGGAGATGTAAAACAGAATTTGGGTGATGTTGTTGATCATATTAAAGAATGGATCAGAATACACACCCCGTCACCGCTTTCAGCGGTGCCACCCCTCTCAAGAGGGGAATTTGATTGAAGGATCAATTATTAGTTCTATCTATGAGATCCTTCACTACGTTCAGGATTAGGAAAAAATTAAATTATACTAACATGAAAAAAATAATACCATTTTTCGCAGCAATATTGTTTTTAGCGGCAATTGGTTTTTACTTAGTTTACAACACTACCATTATGGTAGTTCAGACCGTTCCGAATGATTCTCTTGCTATCGGTCATGACCGCTCTCTTAAAGCAGGTGATACTGTAACTTTTACCGGCAGAGTAGTTGCACCGCCGCTTGTTAAATCTGGTGTAGATAACAGGGTTCTTTTGCGCGGAACAACATCCAGAACCGCATATATTCAGGATACCAGTAATGCTCTGTTTGGCGGTATTATCGTGAGGCAGGGAAGCATTACAGCTAATACACAATTCACTACGCTTGATACCGGGGCAAAAGTAATAGTAACAGGAATAGTTGGAGAATTTCCCGACATTATATCATCAGGTGCTACACAAATAGCTCTTGATACAACCCTGATAGTAACAGAACTTCCTACTATTAAAAAACGCCCTGCACCGATTAATGTAAATATTTCTGATTTTGATTCACTGGGGACAGTGAAATTTCTCTCAGGTGAAAAATATGAAGGCATGTATGTTCAGATTAGCAACGTAACTGTTGGTCCGCAGAGTCCGCTAGGAGCAAGAAATATCAGATCTTTACTTGATGCACAGGGCAACAAAATTTATTTGAGGGATTTTTCCAATTTCTTTTCAATATCTCCAAATGATACTGGATTCCCAGTATGGACTCCTCCATCAATTGGGGCTACAGTTACATCAATAAGAGGAGTTATCATAAACAGTGCTTATGCAGATGCAAACAATGGACTGTACGGCTATGTTATAGTGCCTTTATACCCAAATGATCTTACACTTGGCAACACACCTCCGTTTATCAGCAGTGTTTCCAGAAGCCCGGGTGTTCCAAAGCCGGTAAACACAGTACAAGTAAACGCAGTTGTTGCTGATACATTAGACCGTCCGCTTTCAGTGGATAGCTGCCAGCTTTATTACAGGATCAATAAGGGCGCATATACAAAACTGAATATGACCCCAACCGGTAATATTTATTCTGCCACAATGCCTGCACAGCCATTAGGTACTTTAGTTGAGTATTTTATCAAAGCAAAAGATAACCAGGGGGCTACCAGACTGAATCCTTCTGATACATCGAAATCTACATATTTTTATTACGTCAGAAGCAATGATACAATGTCAATAAAGGATATCCAGTATACCCCGAATAATGGTGGTTTTTCGGGATACAACGGTTATGATGTGACAACAGAGGGAATTGTAACGGCCGACACGTCTGACATTCCGTCATTTTCTTTCACCGGTGAAGGCGGCACTCAGACCTCTCCGCGCAGAGTGATCATTCAGGATGGTAACATAGCAGGAGGCTGGAGCGGAATATGGATTGACGGCAATGCCACAGATCCGCTTGTAAAGGGTCAAAGAGTACGTGTACGCGGAACTGTAAGTGAAACAAACGGAATGACAAGGCTTATCATAGCAACTCCGGGTGATGTTCAGATACTGGCAACAGGTCAGCCATTGCCAAATTTTGAAATTTTAACGCCGGCAGTTGTTGCAGATAACAAGATAGACGGCGATACCACTGCTGAGAAATGGGAAAGTGTTCTGATCAGGTTCGCATCTCAATCAGTAATTTCCTGTGTAAATGCTGCATCATCATCAGGCTGCACAAGCGAATTTCCTGTACCTGATACGTCATTCCGCAGAAATTTTGGCGAGATACTTGTGGTATACCCGGGTGAAAACGTTGAAGCAAGAATAGAACTTCAGGATGGTAATCATGATAAAGTGAACGGATGGGACAGGAATAAAGCAAACTATTACAATCCTTCTCTGCCCGGTTCATTATTATGGAAATGGGACGGAATAGCTTCGCTGCAGGGTGTATTGTATTACGCTTTTGGCAAATACAAAATGGTACCCAGAACAAATGCAGATTTTGGCAGCATTATTGGTGTTGAGCCAATAGGAGAAATAGCTACTCAGTACTGGATCAGGCAGAATTATCCTAATCCGTTTAACCCTGTAACAAATATTGTTTACAACCTGCCGGCTGAATCAGAAGTAACTCTGAAGATTTATAACCTGGTTGGACAGGAAGTAAGGACACTTGTAAGCGGTGTGCAGAACAAAGGCAAATATGAAGTGAAGTTTGATGGAATGAATCTCGCATCAGGAATGTACATTTACGTTATAGAAGCCAATTCGTTAAGCGGCAGCCGTTTCAGGGAAGTTAAGAAAATGGTATTGGTGAAGTAATCTTTAAATAATAGATTTATGAATTCCCCTCTCTGGAGGGGAATTGGAAGAAATGAATATCAAAAAACTTAAATATTACATATTACTTTTTATTTGTACAGTAACATTGTACAACTGCACTGACGTGCCTGAAGGTCTTGTGACCAATTCCGCGCCGGAGACATTTCTTTCGTTATTTCCGGATAGCATCATAAGTCCGCATATAACGAGAATAAAAATAACATGGTGGGGCGATGACCCGGACGGGTTAATACAGGGCTACAGGTTCTCCTTCGATAGTACCAACTGGACTTATTCCGAAGGTAACGACTCCACGTTTCAGTTAGTGATTGTCGGCAATGACAGCACTTTTCGTTTTTGGGTATCAGCAGTTGATGATAAGGGAAATATAGATCCTACGCCGGCATCAAATCTGTATCCGGTTTTTAACTCCCCGCCGAGTGTAAGTTTCAATACAGGCACAGAAATTCCTGATACTTCTTTTACAGTTGGGGTATTTTCATGGACAGGCAGTGATCCTGACGGGAATAATTCTATCAGTAAATATTACTGGGCTTTAAACGATACTTCAGCCTGGAATGAAGTTTCTGCAACTACCAATTCATTGACTCTCAGAGAAAGCAACGGGATTATACCGAATTCAAACAATAAGCTTTATTTAAAAGTAAGAGATATCGCCGGAATATTCAGTCAGGTGGTAACAATGCCTGATTCTTCGGACACGTGGTATGTAAGGCAGCCGCAGGGAAGAATTTTACTGATCGATGACTATCCCTCAACGGTTTTGGATAACGGGGCAGCGGCAGTTTTTTATCAGAATGCCCTGGATTCATTCGGTTTGTACAGCAAACTGGATATCAAAACTTCTTCAGGAGCAAATTTACCAAAGATAGTTTCAATGTTTACCGAAACAATGAAACTTTTCCAGTGTGTTGTGTGGTACGCAAACCGGGGTAATTCATCTGCAGATAACGCAAATTTTGATCTGGCCCAGCAAACGCTTCCCTTTTATCTTGCAACCGGGGGTAAAGTATTCTTTTCTACAGGTTTTCCTAATGCAATTGAACAACAAGGCAGCATCATAAATTTTGCGCCTGTTGATAGTGTTACTAATTTTCAGGCAAATATGCCTTTCCAGACACAGATAGTAGTTGTTGATAATTCTTATCCTGTACTCGAGGCGGGTTCCCCTTCTCCTGAATTGGTAAGAGGAATAAAATTTACAAACGGCACCCCGGTAATTTATAATTTACCGTTTAATCCGCCGTACGATCCGGCTCAGCTTACTGTATGCATAAAAGATGCTGCAGTGAATACAAAAGTAATGTTTTTATCCATCCCGCTTAACAGGATGAACGGTAACGGGAATGCTACTTATTTCTTAAGAAGAGCCATAGGCACAGACCTGGGTATCACAAATTGACAAGATGAAACATATATATAAAATATTGTTATTTCTACTCTTTTTAAGCGCAGGTTTACATGCGCAGGGCGGTTTGATCATAGGGGTTGTTGTTGATTCCGCAAAGAACCCGGTACCGGATGTTAACATTAAAATAAAAGGAAGTTACATCGGCACAGCATCGGATATTGACGGAAAATATTTCCTGGATAAGGTGCCTGAAGGAGAATACACAATTTCAGTTTCATCAATCGGCTATAAGACAGTTGAATATACTGATATCAAAGTTAAGAACGGTGAAACTACAGAGCTTAACATTAATCTGAACACATCATCTTTCACAGTTGGCGAAGAAATACTTGTGGTTGGCGAGCGCCCGCTGCTTGATATCGAGCAGACCGAAAGCAAACATGTAATGAACTCCAAAGATATTGAAGGCAAGATAGTTGAAAACGTTGTTGATGTTGTTACACTTCAGCCGGGAGTTATTAAGCAGGATGACGCCCTTTTTATAAGGGGCGGAAGGTCTGATGATAATTCATTCTTACTTGATGGCGTTTCAGTTCAGGATCCCCTTGCTGGTACAGGATTTGGTCTTCAGCTATCCGCGCAGGCGCTTGAAGAGGTTGAGGTCATTACCGGCGGTTACAACGCTGAGTACGGCCAGGCCACATCAGGTGTAGTAAACGTAAAGACAAAAGACGGCGCATACGATAAATATAATATCAATCTTTCATACAAGCGCGATAATTTAGGTTTTAACAAAGATTCGAGATCATCTTTTAACACAGAAATTTTTGAAGCGAACTTCAGCGGTCCGGAGCCTGTCACAAAATACATTTTCAAAAAACTGCTTGGAATAAAACTGCCGGGCACAATTACATTCTTTGGCAATTTCTTCATGAATATTTCCGATGGGTTTACATCAGTTGCGGGAATTACAGACGATAACTTCCCCGGTTATAAAGCAAAGCAGCTTTATTCATCTATATTCAAAGGAACAAAATTCGCGCCAAGACAGAATAATAACTGGTACTGGCTTGCCAAGGGCACATGGAAGCTTAAAGAGAACATGAAGCTCACATATTCATGGAACCAGTCTGTGGCGATAAACCAGAACTCACAAAGTCTGCAGACGAATCTTGAGTATGTTGAACCTGATCCGGGTTACCAGTATAACTTCCAGGAAATACTGGATAACGCGAATACCTATACTCACCTCAATATCTTTAACAGCATCGGGTGGGAGCATGCAATTGGAACAAAGACATTCTACGAGTTAAAACTCACGAAATTTTTTACACAGCTAAGGGTTGATGCAAACGGACTTAATTGGGATGAATACACTGAGCCTCAGGATATCATTAAGCCGCCTTTTGTATATTATCCAACGGGTGATACAAATAATCCTTACGGCATTATACCCGGAGATGGTTTTTTTGATATAGGCAACGCTTATACATGGCATGACCACTTTGTTGATGAGTACAGGTTCAAGTTCGACTTAAGCCATACTTTCAACCCCAAAAACCGCTTTAAGGCAGGATTTGAAGCAGCATACCAGGATATGCAGCTTATTGATATTTACAAACCGTGGATAGGAACATTTGGGCTTAACAACGATGCATACAGGGTTTACCCGATGTTCGGCGCATTGTACGCGCAGGATAAAATTACATTCAAAGGAATGATCCTTAATTTTGGGTTACGGTTTGATTACTGGTTCCCCGGAAAACTTGTTGATGACGCAATCAACAACCCGCTTGCAGTTACTATACCCGAAGAAGTTAAGAAGCAGTACATGGAAGATACCTACGGCCTGTTCGGCAGAAGGTGGAAAGGCAGACTATCTCCAAGGATAGGTATCTCTCATCCGATCACGGATAACCAGACACTGTTTTTCAGTTACGGGCATTTTTCAAAGCGGCCAAAGCCGCAGTTCGTTTACGCAAAGATAGCAAATGTAAGCTCAAAGTCATCATTCCAGAAATTCGGCAACCCAAACCTTAATCCCGAAACGACAGTATCGTATGAGCTCGGACTGCGTAACCAGTTCACAAATGATGACGTTTTCACAATTACCGCATACTATAAAGATATCTACGATTACGTTGCAACAGTTTCGGCTAAGATAAGCGACCCAAGATTCGCAGGTGAGAGTTTTATCACCTACGTTAACCAGGATTATACCAAATCACGCGGTATTGAACTTGACTACAAAAAGCGTATTGGCAAATGGTTTAACGGAAATATTAACGCTACTTATTCTATAGCAACGGGAAAGAGCTCCTCGCCTGATCAGGGATACCTGGTAGCAACAGGTGGAGCGTTTGAAACTATAGGAGAGAATTATTTAAGCTGGGATAGACCCATCCAGGTCTCTGCAAACACAAGTTTCTTCTTTGCTAAAGGTACGGGAATATTTGGCTTTGGGAAAAATATTGTTGATGATATTTCATTTAAGTTCCGCGCGTTCTTCCAGTCAGGCAAACGGTACACACCGCAGATACTTGTTGGATATCTGAGTAACGGCAGACCTGAATATGAATCGGATATTAACAATCCGCTTAGTAAACTTGCTGCTAACTGGTACTGGATGGATATGAGTATTGATAAGTATTTCAGGTTTAACAACATGAAGATCACTTTAACTTTTGAAGTGACGAATATTTTTAATATAAAGAATGCGGCTATAATTAATCCTGTGACGGGCAAAGCATATGAATACGGCGATGCGACTCCGAACGGGTGGAATGACCCGTTGTATCCTGATCTTCAGGCGCCGCTTTCACCATATCCGTATAATCCGGCAAGGTTCCTTTCACCCCGCCAGCTTAGATTCGGTATTTCGTTCCAGTATTGATTTGCGAGATAACGAAATAATGAAGTGGTAAAAGAGCTTCAAGTTAAATTTGAAGCAGGTTTTATTCTCAAACGTGTTTTTTAGTATCATTGTTGCCACGACCTTCAGGTCGTGGATAAAAGTCTGAAAATATTTGGGATTCAGCCCATAACAGAGTATAATTAGCGGCTAAAGCCGGGATAACAAAATAACCTCAACCACGACCTGAAGGTCGTGGCAATTAAGAAAAATAAGTTTGATAGAGAATTATAGAGTTTGAAGAAATATTCATACATATTACTGATTTTCATTTTAACCGGAGCTTGTTCATTCAGCCAGCTTATTCCGCAGCTTGGTAACCAGCGTGCGGGAACTTCATCACTGCAATTCTTAAAAATTGGCGTGGGAGGCAGGGCTACAGGTATGGGTGAAACATTCATTGCAGTATCTAATGATGTTACTGCTCTGTACTGGAATCCAGCCGGACTTATGCAGTTTGAAGAGAACGGTGTTCATTTTTCGCATACAGAGTGGCTTGTTGACCTGAACCATGAATTTTTTGGCGGTGTGTACCGCTTTGGCGGCAACAATGCGCTTGGACTGAGTGTCATATCACTCAATACTCCCGCGATGCAGAAGACAACAGAATTTCAGCCCAATGGTACGGGAGAGTATTTTAAATACGGCGATCTTGGTGTGGGTCTCACTTTTTCAAGAAAGTTAACACAACAGTTCTCCTTTGGTGTCACGGTTAGATATGTTGAAGAAACACTTGCTGAACTTAAGATGCGCGGATTTATGTTTGATCTTGGGACATATTACTGGACGGGACTTTCGAATACACGCTTCGCAGTTACTATTTCGAATTTCGGACCGCAGGTTAAACCAAGCGGGTCTGTAACAACTTCAACAGGCGGAACGGTATCCGATTTCCAGGCATTTCCGCCGCCGACAATGTTCAGGATCGGTTTTGCGTATGACCCGATAGATAATGCGGTAAACAAGCTGACAACATCAATTCAGCTTAATCATCCCAATGATAACGCCGAGAATCTAAATCTCGGCGCGGAATATTCCTACAAGAATTTTCTGTATTTAAGGGCAGGATATAAGTTTAATGTTGAATCAGAAAATTATTCCGCAGGCATTGGTGTAAAAGCACCAATAGCGATGACAACCGCTGCGCTGGATTATTCAGTGGCTAATTTTAAGGATCTTGGCTTTACGCACAGACTGAGCATTAATTTGCTGCTGAATAATAAGAAGAAATGATCAAGTGATCCAGCTACAGCGGGAGTTCGAAAATGTCTAAAGACATTTTCTTGAACGTGAAATATCACAAGTGGCTTTCTTGACTTATGAAGCGGAGCTTCAGAAGTAGCCCCGGATTGGGACCAAAAACATTAGCGGCTAAAGCCGTTTATAACTCAAATTTTATCCACGACCTGAAGGTCGTGGCAACACAATAATAATTGAAATACAATTTCAGAAATACAACGAGATTACTAACAGCAAGCGTTATCATGGCACTTGCACTATTTTTTAATGCATGCGCTGATGATGAGAACGTAAAGCTCTCGGATTATCCTATAAATATTGACCCGGGTACAATTGGCGATACTACTTATATTCCCATTACACCGGTTATTACGGGATTCAACGAGCCCGTAGATATACATTTTGGATACGACCAGCAGCTATACATTGCAGATAAAAATAATGACAGGATTGTTCAGCTTAATCTTGCTGGCGGGATTGTAAGTTATTCAAACTTTATTCTAAGACCCAAAAAAATTACTCAGGACAGGAATTTTGACCTGCTTGTAATTGCATCGGTTATTGATACTATTCCCCCCAATGTACTTGATACTGTGGATGTAGTTTACCGCTTCAAGCTTCAGCCTAACGGCGGCACGCTAAGCGGAGTTGCACCAACTATCGCATTCCGTTCAAACCAACCAACTCCGATACCGGGTGATCATGGCAGTTTTACCGGAATATCAACATTCCAGGATAATTATTACCTCGTAACACGATCGGGAAATAATAATTCAAGTCCTATTGACCCCGACAACGCAATATTTAAAATAGACAGGTTTGATAATACCATCCCCGTGCCTGAAAGGTTATCAGGATTCGAGGTGGAAGGACAAGGCTTACTTTCACTTCAGCAGATATCCGGCATCACGACTTTTACATACAGCAATACAGATCTGATCTACATACAGAAATCATCAAATGCTGCATTTAAAGTGCAGTGGTGCATATATGATGATATAGACGAAATATATACCGCAAAATTTGAGCCATCATCGGGGGTTGATCTGCTGAGAAACGGATTATTGATAGAACCTGCTGATATAACGCTTGACCAGTTCAATAATATTTATATTATCGATTCATACAAGGATTCACTTTACAAATTCAATTCACTCGGCAAGCTGAAATCAGAGTCGTTTGGCGGCGAAGGGATATCACCAACCCAGTTCTCTAATCCCCTCGGTGTTGCCTTCTTCAACAGGACATTATACATTTGCGATACAGGCAATAACCGCATACTCAGATTTATACTTTCTACTGATAATAATTAAGAACAAAAATTAATTTCAATTAAATAGTTTCATTATGAAAAAAGTAATATTTTTTTTAGTAATGTGCATATCAGTTTACGCCCAGGTAATTCCTATTGATTCGCTTCGCAGGCAGGATGCCAATGGCGTTCCATTGCTTTTAGGGCAGACTGTAACAGTACGGGGAGTAGTAACCATGTCACAGGAGCTTGGCACTCCTTTGGTTTACCTGCAGGACCCAACCGGTGGAACTATAGGTTATGACGGCACTTTCTGGTCAAATACTGATAATGGTGACAGCGTTCAGGTTACAGGAGTAGTAACTCAGTATAACGGACTTACTGAATTTACACCTGTCAACAGCTCGACCGTTCTGGCTACAAACATACCATATACTCCCAGAATAGTAACATGCGGCAATGTTAGACTGGATGGAGAAACCTATGAAGCCCAGTTGATAAGGATTAACGGAGTAACAGCCGTTCATAATACTTCCGGCGCGAACGTAACCACATGGACGACTTCAGGCTCAGGTACAAATTACAGGATTCTTGTAGGTAATGATTCAGTAGAAATAAGAATATATTCTTCAACAAATATTGCAAATTCACCTGTTCCATCCTTTCCGTTTGATGTTGTCGCGCTTGTCAGCCAGTTTGATGGTTCTGCGCCTTATACATCAGGTTATCAGATACTCCCCCGCTCATTAAGTGATTTTTACACACAGGGAGGTTCTGGTCCATTACTAAGCTCAATAAGTTACTCAAACATACAGCAGACAAGTGTTACAATAAACTGGCAGTCTTCTACCGCATCAAATTCAAAGGTTCGCTGGCAGGCTGCTGATTCCAATTACCAGGCTATTGCATATACCGATTCAGTTACAAATGAAAGCAATGTAACAAATCATTCTGTAGTGCTCTCAGGTTTGCAGGCAGGCAGAATATATTATTATAACGTCAGTTCAACTGATGGCAACGGCACTACAACCAGTTCCACGCAGTATTTCTGCACACAGTCCAATTCAACAGGTGCAATAAATGTGTATTTCAACCGTTCGGTAGATACTACGCTTAATTCCGGCGAAATTGCACAGGGTAACGTGAACTTCCAGACGAAGCTGCTGCAGCGGATAAATGCCGCGCAGTACTCTATTGATATGGCACTATACAGCCTTAACGATCTTACGCAGATAAGGGATGCGCTTATAAGCGCAAAGGTACGCGGGGTAAAAATAAGGTTCGTTTATGATTCCCGGGATAACCAGGCGCTTGTTAATGACCTTATTGCCGCAGGAATACCAATGATAAAACGCACAACAACAAGCGCTATTATGCATAATAAGTTCTTTATTTTTGATTACAGGTATAACACTTCTCATAATGACTGCTGGGTATGGACAGGTTCAACAAACATAACAAATGCACAATTTTTTACGGATGCAAATAATGTAATTGAATTGCAGGACAGGACGCTTGCAGCCGTTTACACCCGCGAGTTTGAAGAAATGTGGGGCTCTGCAACAGACCAGCCTATAATTTCGCGTTCAAAATTCGGCGCAAATAAGACTGATAATACGCCGAAGAAATTGAATCTTAACGGAACTTCTGTTGAATGCTATTTTACACCCGGAGATAACAGTTCTAACCAGCTTCAAAACCTGATCAACTCCAATTTTGATTATGATTGTTATTTCAGTATATACGTTTTTACAGATTACAATATCGCAAACAGGATGAAATCGCGTTTCACAAACGGCAGGTATGTTAAGGGCGTTTTTGACAGGGATACTTCGGGTGGTGTTTACGAGGAAATGAAAGGATACGGTCCGTTTGCATGGAATCCGCCGGCTGATGTTCTCATTGATTTTGCCGAAGGTTCAGGAATATATCATCATAAGTATATGATACTTGATCCGCTGCATACTTCAAGTAATCCTGTTGTTGAAACAGGTTCATATAACTACAGCAATGCCGCTAACAACAGCAATGATGAAAACATGCTTTTTGTATTCAGTCCCAGGGTTGCAAATTTGTACGTGCAGGAATGGTACAAAAGATACAAAATTTCAGGCGGCACCGCTGTTATTGGTATTGAGCAGATCTCAGCGGAAATTCCGCATAGGTTTGAGCTTAAGCAGAATTTCCCGAATCCGTTTAATCCTTCAACCAGCATTGAATACAACGTGCCTAAAGCAAGCAATGTATTGCTCAAGGTATATGATGTTGCAGGAAGAGAAGTACAGGTACTTGTGAATGAGATGCAGGTATCAGGCACTTACCGTGTGAATATGACTGCGCTGAACATGGCATCAGGTGTTTACTTTTATATTCTTGAAGCTGATGGTGTTAGGATAGATTCAAAGAAGATGGTTTTAGTTAAGTAAATGGATTTTATGAACAAGGGGTTGCAACCCCTTGTTCGAAAAGCTTGGAGAACAAAAAAGCAGGTAAATTACCTGCTTTTCTTTTTTGCCTTTTCACTTTTTATTTTTCACTGTTTTGAAACATCTACCACTCTTTTTTCAACTACGTTATTTATCACACCCGTTTGCTTTACAACTTCTATTATCAGGTCGCGGTCGTTCCAGCCAGTTTCTTTGGGCGTTATAGGCTCGCTTATTTCACCAAAGAATTTTTTGAACTGGCTGATAACATAATTATTGGTAGCAATTGTATACATAGCTTCATCATTAACTTCTGCCCTTCCAACATTCATGCTTACAATAAAATCATCGCTGCCCTCATTTGCTTTTTTTGAATCATAGCTGTAAGTTAAGCCTGAATTATGCAGTAATTCAGCCCCCTCGCCTTTACTTATTTTTTCAAGTCTTATCTTAATATTATTCTTTAACATCTGTTTCAGGGTTTTGCCTGATACAGTAATGGTTTGTATCTCATTGCCAAAAGGATTTATCTCCCAAATATCACCAACCAGTATATCTCCTTTCAGAAGGCTCTTCCTCAGTCCCCCGCCATTGACAAAGCCAATATCAGTGCCTGTTTTTGTTCTGAATGCATCCGCTTCGAACTGCCCCAGATTGCTTTCATCGCTGTATGATGCGCGCCAGTCAACTTCGAGTTTTCCTATCTTAACGCTCAATTGCGGAAGATATTCCGCTATCAGATTATCAACTTTTGCGGCGGCATTTTTATCGTATATTGCGGAATCAAGCACAGTTTCAATAAGCGTGCCGTATGAATCAGTAACTGTATCTTTTTCGGTATCTATTTTCAGGTCAAGCTTTCCCAAATTTCTGCCGTATGAACCAGCCTGCACAATGACAACACCGTTTTTGCGGACAGGTTTAAATAGTGTGGAGTGTGAGTGTCCGCCTACAATAATATCTATATCAGCATAGAATTTTTCGGCGATCATTTTATCTTCATCAAGTCCTGAGTGTGAAAGCAGAACAACAACATCAGCTCCCTTTGATTTTACTTCTTTAATATTAACTGTGAGCACTGAATCAACATTCAGCATAACAAGATCAGTAACATTGGCAGGCAGTGATGTTTCAAAGAGGTCAGGCAGTGTAAGCCCGATAATACCGAACTTCACACCGTTAATTTCTTTGATAACATAAGGCTTGCCCATAAGTTTGTTTTGTGACTGCATGTAAACATTACTGCTAAGGTAGTCGAACTTTGCCAGTGCAAGCGCTGAATCGAGTGAGTATTGGCTGTAGTCAAATTCATGGTTTCCAAGAACAAATGCGTCAATATTGTATGAATTCAGTATTTCTATTTGCGATCTGCCGCGTGTAAAGTTGGAAATAGGTGTTCCCTGGAAATCATCACCTGCATTGAGCACAAGTGAATTTGGCGTGCGGTATTTATTTAAGTAACCGGTCATGCTGCCAACTCCCCCCACCCAATAGTAAACCGGTTCTCCGGTAATTGAGTCCTTCTTAGACACTTTATATGGCTGGTTGCGCGCATGGAAGTCATTCCAGTGCAGAATTGTCACTTCTTTAAGTTCCTGCGCATATGTATTAAAGGCAAATATTGCCGTAAGTAATATTAGTATAATTCTCATAAAATAATTTGGTTTGAACTACAAATATAACAATTATCTGTTAAAAGAATGTTAATGGATTGAACACCGTGACCCTCACCCCCGACCCCCTCTCCCAAAGGGAGAGGGGAGAAATAATTTAAGATTTTATGTTCCCTTCACCTTCCAGGAGGGGTTTAGGCCAACGGACTCCTTCTGAGGGGTGAGATAATTGTTCTTTCAATCATTATGTAATTGCACCTGTAAAAAAAATGCTGTAATTTTGATAAAAATTAGAGGTTTAATTCAATTGATTGCAGTATTTACTATCCCAAACTGGAGTTTGGGATAGAGAACTATCGATTTTTGATAAGAATCAGGGGTATATAGTGATAAAGAAGATATTTTTAGTATTAATAGTATCACAGTTTTTCGTTTCTTCCTGCGGGAAGAAAGAAACAACTCAGAACAACACGGGCAAATTTAAGGTTGGATTGGTTTTTGATGTCGGCGGCAGGGGCGATAAATCATTTAACGATGCTGCATACAGGGGACTGGAAAAAGCGAAACAGGAGCTTGGTATTGAATTCGAGTATATTGAGCCGGGTCCGGGCGCAGATAGAGAAGCGGCGCTCAGACAATTTTCCAATCGTTCTGATATCAGCATTATATTCGGTATCGGTTTTATATTCACAGATGAAATTACAAAGATGGCGCAGGAATTCCCCGATAAAAAATATGCATGCGTTGATTATACTGTTGACCCATCTAAAACTATACCGCCAAACCTGGTTGCACTTGAGTTCAGAGAAGAAGAAGGGTCTTTTTTGGTTGGAGCAATTGCAGGCTTAATGACAAAATCGAATAAAGTGGGATTTGTCGGCGGTATGGAATCGCCATTGATCAAAAAATTCCAGGTATCATACGAAGCCGGCGTAAAGCATGTTAATCCAAACTGCCAGATACTGATCGGTTATGCGGGGGTTACAGGTGATGCGTTCAAGAATCCGGGCAAAGGCAAGGAAATTGCTCTGGGTCAGTATAACGATGGGGTTGATATTATTTATCACGCCTCCGGCGTAACAGGACTTGGTGTGTTTGAAGCCGCACGCGAAACCAAAAAATTCGCAATAGGTGTAGATTCAGACCAAAACGATGAAGCGCCGGGTTATATTATTACAAGCATGGTAAAAGTAGTTGATGTTTCGGTTTTTGAAGTGATCAGGCAAGTAAAAGAAGGGACATTCAAGGGAGGCAAGGTTGAGACATTTGGCCTGGATACAAAAGGCGTTGATTACGCATATACCGATAAGAACAAAAACATGATACCTGAAAGCGTAAGGACAAAAGCAGAATTGATCAGAAAAGAGATCATTGACGGTCAGATAACGATTCCCACGAAATGAATTCAAATATCAAATAACAAAAACCAAATTACAAATTTTCTTAAAATATAATAATTGCCACGACTTTCAGGTCGTGGTTTTTTACGGTAGCAGTAGCCGGCTTTAGCCGCTAAGATTTTGTCGGAGCAGAAATAACGCCCGTTTTTTCTTTCTGAAATTATTAAATTATTAAAAAAGCAAAATTATAATGGTTCTTCTTGCTGTTAAAATGAACGGTATCACCAAAACATTTGGTGATAATTTTAAGGCAAATGATTCAGTTGACCTTAATGTAAAAGCCGGTGAAATTCATGCATTAGTTGGCGAGAACGGTGCGGGCAAATCGACATTGATGAACATACTATACGGTATGTATCACCCTGATGAAGGAACCATCACAATAAATGGAAATAATGTTTCAATTCACTCCCCTGCTGAAGCAATAAAGCTTGGCATCGGAATGGTACACCAGCATTTTATGCTGGTAAGTACTCTTAGCGTACTTGAAAATATAATTCTGGGTGATGAGATAACAGGTGCATTTGATACTGTAGATATAAGAAGATGCAGGCAGAAAGTTAAAAGTATCCTCAATAGTTTTGATATCAGTATAGATCTTGATGAAACAACAGGCAGACTGCCTGTTGGCACACAGCAAAAAATTGAGATACTTAAGCTGCTTTACAGGAATGCTGATATTCTGATACTTGATGAACCGACAGCGGTGTTAACACCCCGGGAAACTGATGAACTTTTCAGAACCTTAAGAGAACTGAAAAAAGAAGGGAAAACAATAATACTCATTACTCACAAGCTTGGTGAAGTGCTTGAAGTAAGCGATATGGTAACCGTATTGCGCAGAGGAAAAGTTACCGGAGTTCTGCAAACAGCAAAAACAGGCAGAACCGAGCTTTCCGAATTAATTATCGGAGAGAAATTCATTCAGCAGGATTCAAAAACTGATAATCCGGGTGCAAGAATCATCCTTGAAGTATCGGGTCTTATGGTAAAGAATGAAAGATCATTCCCTGCAGTCAGAGATGTATCATTTGAAATTTCAGCAGGCGAAATACTTGGTATTGCGGGTGTTGAAGGCAACGGACAAACCGAGCTCATTGAGGCTGTTTGCGGTCTGCGCAAAATTGAATCAGGGAGTATTAAGATAAATGGTAGGGAAATCACCCGAAACACCGCAATAGCGCACATTCCCGCCAACAGGCATAAGCACGGCATGGTCGCTGAATACAGCCTTTCAGAAAACATTCTGCTTGGCAGAGAAAATGAACCGCAATTTTCAGGCACTCTGCTCCTTAAAAAAAACGCAATTGATTCTTTCACTGATAATCTGATAGAAGAGTATGATATAAGACCACGGGATAATAATACACTTATATCGGGGCTTTCCGGGGGAAATCAGCAGAAGGTAGTTGCGGCACGAGAGATGACAAAACAAACTGATGTAATTGCGGTAAGTCATCCCGCGCGGGGCCTTGATATAAAAGCCGCAAACTTTGTATATAAAACCCTGCTTGGCGAAAGCAAAAAAGGGAAGGCAATACTGCTGGTTTCTTCAGATCTTGGAGAACTGCTGAAACTGAGTGACAGGATAGCAGTAATGTACAACGGCAAATTTGCAGTAGTATTAAATGCAAAGCAGACAAATGAACGTGAAATAGGCGAATTTATGCTGGGAGTTAAGGACAGTTAAATTGAAGAAACCGAATAAATATGTTCTTTTTGCAGCGGGTCCAGTAATTTCAATAATTCTTTCTTTGGTAATTGGGGGTCTGTTAATTGCACTTATTGGACAGAACCCAATTGAAGTATACATAAAACTGTTTAGTGAAACTCTGGGCAATACATACGGAATTGGTCAGGTATTATTTAAAGCAACCCCTTTGGTATTAACAGGTCTATCAGTGGCTTTTGCGTTCCGCGCGGGATTATTTAACATCGGCGCAGAGGGTCAGCTGACAATTGGCGCTTTCGCTTCAGCATGGACGGGATTTACATTTGTATCTTTGCCATGGATTTTACTGATACCCCTTTGTGTGATTGCCGGTTTTCTGGCGGGAGCGCTTTGGGCAGGAATAGCGGGATATTTGAAGGCAAGATTCGGCTCACATGAAGTAATAAATACAATTATGCTCAATTTTATCGCTCTTGCTGTAGTAAGTTACCTGGTAAATAATGTATATATGGTGCCCGCGACAATTCATACCCCGGAAATCTCTCCAAATGCTGTACTGCTTAGATTTGATCTAATTACCGGTCTTTTCAAGGGTTCACCGTTTAACCTGAGTTTTGTTATCGCTCTTGCAGCTTGTTGTCTGATGTATTATATGATTCAAAAAACTCCATTTGGCTACCGGATAAAAACTTTGGGATATAATGCAAACGCTGCTGAATACGCCGGAATGAACATTAAGAAACTTACAGTTTATGCAATGGCAATAGCAGGCGGATTTGCTGGCCTTGGAGGCCTGAACTTTGTAAATGGGTACAAGCATTACTTCGAGCTTGGCTTTTCAGAAAATGCCGGATATGTTGGCATTGCTGTTGCGCTTATTGCGCGTAACAATCCTTTTGCTATCGTTCTGGTTGCGGTATTTTTCGGAATACTTGAGTACGGCGGTTTAACAGTCAATACACTTGTCCCGAAAGAAATTGTTACAATCTTACAGGGCATAATTATACTACTGATAATTATGTTCACAAAGTTATTCGATAAACGGATCAAACTGACTAATACATAGAAATTTGCAGGAACTGCTTACAATAACATTTGTATTACAAACGCTGAGGATAACTATCCCCTACCTTCTTCCGTCCCTGGGAGCTGTATATTCTGAAAAGGGCGGGGTTGTGAATATAGCGCTCGAAGGTATTCTGCTAAGCGGAGCTTTTGCCGCGGCAACAGGTACATTTTACACGGGAAATGTCCTGTTCGGAATTTTGTGCGGAGTAATTGCGGGAGTTTTGATATCGCTGATACACAGCATCGTTACCATAACTTTTAAAGCTAACCAAATTGTTTCAGGCATAGCGCTGAATATTTTCGCTTTCGGCATAACAAAATTTTTCTGCAAGTTCCTGTTCGGCAGTTCCAGTAATTCCGAACGTATCCCCGGACTTGAAACATTAAACCTGCCATTTAATCTTTTTTTACTGCTGTCTGTAGTAATACTGGCTGTAACATATTTTGTGATATATAAAACGCGTTTCGGGCTGAGATTAAGAGCAGTTGGCGAAAATCCTGAGGCAGCTGATTCACTGGGCATTAATGTAAGCAGAATAAGATATATTGGTGTTCTTATCAGCGGCGCGCTGGGAGGACTGGGCGGGGCATGGCTTGCAATGGATCAGCATAGTTTTACTGACGGCATGTCAGCCGGCAGGGGTTACATTGCACTTGCAGCAATGATAATCGGGAAATGGAATCCATTGGGCGCGGCAGCGGCATGCCTGTTGTTTGGACTGGCGGAAAGTTTCACACTTCAGTTCCAGGATTCAGGGATTCCAACGCAATTCATTCAGGTTCTGCCATATGTACTGACTATAATAGTACTGGCAGGATTTATAGGTAAGGCAAATCCACCTGCAGCTGATGGCATTCCCTACGAGAAGAAGGACTGAAGGATTCTTTAAAACAGGGCACTTCAATTCTTCTTTATTAATCATAAAAACATCGTTAATTTTACTTACTTGGCAATTAATTTAAGTAAATATAAAGGCTTACTGGCGGGAAGCAAATATATATTCCTGCTCAATCTAAGTGATAAGATCTTTTCATTTATCATTATGATGCTTTTGGCTCGCAATTTCACGGCGGTTATATATGGCCAGGTTGTAACTCTTATTACCTTAAGCATAGTTCTTGTATCAATTTTTGATCTTGGATTGCCTATATTCATTCAGCGTGAAATTGCGGTAAACAGGCAGATCGCTTCTGAAATATACAGCCGGGTATTCATTCTTGGTTCCTTGTTAATTGTAATATATTTCGCTCTGGGCTCAGCAGCAGTTTTGGTCGTATACAGTGATATTCCATATACTTTGTTCATCATCATTTCACTTATGATGTATGTTTCTTTTTTGGTGACTGTTAATAACAAAACATTATCGGGTATCAATGAATACAAAAAGCAGTTCCAGTCTTTCGTTCTTCCAAGGGTTTTAATTTTAGCAGTATTTATCCCGGGTATATACCTGTATTCAATGAGTGTTAATATTCTGCTGGGAGTTATGTTTGCAGGGACAGGGCTTAACCTGTTAATATCCGCATTGTTACTTCGCAAAAATGATATCAGAATTTCGGTCAAATACTTTTCATTTTCAGGAATAAAAAAGATACTGGCAATTTCATTGCCGCTTGGCATCGCAGTGATCTTCAACCTGCTCTACGATAAGATCGATATATTGCTGATCTCCAAACTTCGCGGATTTGATGAGGCTGCGTTCTACAGTATTGCTTACGGTTTATTTAAGTCCTCTTCAATAGCATTTTCCTTTTTGCTTGTGAGCGGTTTTACAAGGGTTGCCGAATTACACAGGGAGCCGGCTTCTATCGGGGAATTCCTTAAAGAACATGCAACGCTGATAAGCATTATATGTATCATTTGTTCAGTGATACTATTTGTTTTCGCTGAATTTATCATAACTGTCATTTATACCGGCAAGTTTGAAAATTCAGTAAATATTCTGCGCATACTTTCAATTGGGATAATTGCTATGGGACTTAACAATCTCACAGGAATAATTCTAAACGGAATGGGGTATTTTAAAATAGTGATGTTTATTACGCTATACGCATTGATAATGAATGCAGTACTGAATTTTGTTTTGATCCCCAAATACGGAATAACAGCATCAGCAGTATTAACAGTAGTTACTGAATTTTTTATATTTGCCCTTGAGTGGTATTACCTGAAGAAAATATTGGTTAACTTGCAGTCTAAAACAACTGAAACGGCGTAAACAATAGTATGGGAACATCCAACTGGCAGAATATTTCATACAATATTGGGCTTATCAGAAAGCTTGATCCTTCATCGATACTTGATGTTGGTGTTGGTTTCGGCAGATGGGGAATTCTTTTCAGGGAATTTCTGGAAATTTGGGATGGCGGAAGATACAACGGTAAATGGCAGAGGGTTATTGACGGCGTTGAGATATACCCGGGATACATTAAGGAGTATCACAAGTATTTTTACAGCGAGATATTTACAGAAAACGCGGCAGCGTATCTTGAAAGAACCGGCAAACACTATGATCTGATAAATTTCGGGGATGTAATTGAGCATCTCGATAAAGAAGACGGCAAAAGGATGATCGAAATTGCCCTCCGGAAGGGAAATTATGTGCTCATCAATATTCCGATCGGCAATAACTGGGCACAGGAAGGCACGGATGAAAATCCATATGAGGAACATAAAAGCATATGGTATAACAATGATTTTACAGGGTATAAGCATCACAAGATAAAAACATTTTACGACCTGACCCAGCGCGAATACAGCGTGATACTGATTTCAAATGAAAAGATAAAATTCACTGAAAAATACGGGAAGTATTTCAGGTTTAAGAATGTTTTGAAACACAGGCTGGGACTGAAAAAGATCATTGAAAGATTTGAAAAAAACCGAGGGTAAAATAAGTGTTCTGTTCGCAGGCAGGTATCCTGATACCGGGATCATTTCAGGCCCGGGGAACGCGGCAAAAAGCATTTTTGATGAGCACACCAAGAATTGCAGTTCAGTGTTTATTCAGTATTTTTTTGATGGAAGGAAATTTTCAGTTTTTCAAAAACTTTTTGGCAAAGCCTTAGAAAAAGGCGGCAAAATAATTACTCTCGGGTTATTCAGGTTATTGCCTGAGGTTCGCAGAAGGCAGCCTGAAGTTATACATTTAATAACATTTGAACGGTTTGCCGTAATTTTTTTCATTTATAAAATGTTATTTAAGGTGAAGGTAATATATAATTCACACGGCATTATTCAGCATGAAAATTCCAGTTTCAAAGAATTATCCGCTTACAACAGATTTAAAGATGCTTTTTGTGAAAAGATCTTTCTGAAGTATTCCGACAAATTAATTTTTCCCTCTAAGCCTGCTATGGATATAGCGTGTAAATATTACAGTATTGATGAAAAAAAGTCAGTTTTACTTCCTAACGGAGTATCAGAAGCATTCTTCATGAAATCAGATGACAGGAGCAAAACCCGAATTATCAAAGCAGTATTACATTACAGGAATGAACTGAACCGGTCCGGGATAGAGCTGCTTAAAAGGACGCTTGGCGCAATTGAATTACCAATTGAAATACATTTGATAACTGATGAGAACATAAATATACCGCAATCTGAGTATGTAGCCTTGTTCACACATAAGATGATGCCTTCAGCGGAATTACCGCGATTTTATGCTGATAAGCATGTGTTTCTTTCTCTGAACGAGTACGATACATTTTCGATTTCTTCCGCAGAAGCAATGGCTGCCGGGTTAATACCTGTGGTTACATCACAGACAGGGATAAGCCGGTACATAGATAGCGGTATAAACGGATTTACATTTGATTATACTGACAGCAAAACTCTTGCTGCCATACTCAACAATCTTTGCAATATTCCGCAAGAGGAGAAAAACAGGATCAGCAGCGCGGCAGCAGATACCGCACGGGAACTGCGATGGGAGTATGTAACTGAAATGTACGAGGAACTCTACAGGGAAGCTGTGAAATGAATGTACTTCTGCTGGCAAATGAGCTTAGATACACATGCGGTGTTACCAACCACCTGCTTCATTTATCACGTGGACTCACATCAACCGGGAAAGTAAAATTATGGATAATTTGCGGCGGCGGCAATGGCATAAACCGCTTCAGTGATATTGATGTGAACATTATATCTGATGAAAGATTCCTTCATATAAACCGCAGCTTTTCAGGGTTTATTTCAGCAATAAATTACCTGACACGCTTTATAAGAAATAATGATATCGAAATTCTGCATTCACACTATCATTACGGCGCAGCTGCCGCCCGAAGGGCGTCTCAGCTTACCCGCAGGCCAACAATCCAGACAAATCACGGTATCCTGCAGGAAATGGGAAGGCTTAAACACTTCAATGCTGAAAAATATGTTGCGATAAATGAACACATTCAGAGGTACCTGCTTGAAAACCGAATAGCATCGGGCAGCGATATTGCTTTCATAAGATGCGGAATACCTGTAGTTAAGAATGTTAAGCCCAAAGTCAATAACGGCAAACTTAAGATCGCTGCGGCATCAAGATTCACACATGGCAAAGGTCTGGATATATATATAAATGCAGTAAAAAAACTTCCTGCGGATTTAAGAGAAAAAGCTGAGTTCATCATTGCCGGTGAAGGCGAACTTGAGGATGAACTTAAAGATCTGAATTACAAATTAGGCAGCTCAATAACTTTTACCGGAAAGGTGCTTGATATTTATACTTTCCTGAATTCAGTGCACGTTCTTGTCAATTCATCCCGTTCACCCAATGAAGGTTTCCCGGCAATTCTGACCGAAGCAGCAGCAACAAATACGCTTGTTGTAAGTTCAGATTTTGCAGGGGCAGAAGATGTTATAAAGCATGGTGTGAACGGGCTGATATACAGAAATAACAGTTCAGATAAGCTGAGCATGCTGCTAAATGAAGTAATAATAAATTACTCAGATTACATTCCCCTTTCACAGTCATTTTACGAGTTTGCGATAAAGGAATTTACAATTCCCGTTATGATAGATAAACACTTATCACTGTATGAACAATGCCTGAAGTGATAAAAAAAATATCGGTGCTGATGCCGGCATATAACTGCGGAAAGTATATCCGGGAGGCTGTTAAAAGCGTACTTAACCAGACTTTCACAGACTTTGAGTTCATAATTATAGATGATGGTTCAACAGATAATACAGAAACAATTATCAGGGGTTTTAGTGACAAGAGAATAATTTATCATAAAACCGGGCACAGGGGTACAGCATCAGCGCTGAACCACGGTATTACTTTGTGCAGCAATGAGTGGATCGCGAGGATTGACGCTGATGACCTGAACATCCCCAGCAGGCTGGAAAAGCAGGTGCAATACCTGGCAAAGAATCCGGATATTGATATACTTTCATCATGGTCAGTTTATTTCAGAGATCCCGCAAAAATACTTTTTTTGCTTGCAGAGCCGCTGGAACATGAAGAAATATACAAGTACCTTGACCTGCACAATCCGTTGAATCAATCAGCTTTGATGTGCAGGAAGAAGATCTTCAGCAGGTATCAGTTCAGCGAGGAGCTAAACAGCAATGAAGATTTTGAGCTGTTTTACAGGCTTCGGGACGATTTTAAACTGGCAAATATGCCCGAATATCTGGTATATACCAGATTGCGCGCCAACTCCAGAACACTTTCTGGCAGCCGCGATAACCTGTATGACATGCTTAATACCAACGCATTCCGGAAAATGGTAGACTCAAAATCAAAAGGTGATCATTTTTACTGGGCATCTGTGGCTGCATGGCTTAACTATTTTTACGGTTCAAGGAAAAGCTCAAGAGGCTACTTCAAAAACTCATTTTCTCTGAAGAACCTTACTGCATATTTTACTACATTTTTACCTGATAAATATTTCTTTAAGTTTATAAATTCACATTTCAGGTACAGGCTGGGTAGTTGTTTCAAAAATAAGAGCTTCTTCAAGAAGGAGCTTGCTTCATTACTAGATTAGTTTATACCAACAGAATTTTAAAGTTCGAATAATTTGAGAGAGTCCAGGAAGTTCATCTATTATTCACTTGGAATGTACGCGCTTTATGCGGCATTAATGCATTTCCTCGGGTTTTACAATATTGGCCTGGTTTCAGATGATTACCTTAATATTTACGACGCGCTGAACTCAACTTTTTACCAAAAGCTTACCGGAGCGCTCCCTTTCACAAACGCGTTTCACATAAGGCCTGTTTACTATCTTTCCCTCGAAAAAAGCATAAACATCAGTTCGTGGCTTGGCTTTTCTACTGATAATTTCCTGTGGTTCAGGATACAAAACCTTGTACTGCTTATATTCATTGCATTTACCGCCGGGCTAACGGTATTTTATTTAACCAAAAGGGCATCTGTATCGCTGGTCAGCTCGGCAGCAATTCTGGTATACCCCAATAACATCAATAATATCTGCTGGATGGCTGCAAGGGTAGATCTTATTTGCTGTTTTTTTTATCTTATTTCAGTGCTGCTGTTCCTTCTTTACAGCGATTCAGGAAAAAAGCTATTCTTTTACATTTCACTTTTCACTTTTCTGATAGCATTGTTTACCAAAGAGCTTGCCATAACTTTTCCGGCAGTAATTTTCCTCATTGAATATTTCAGAAAGGGTAAACCTGGTATAAAACAAACACTCCCTCTTGTGATATCATTTGCGGTTATACTTGTTTCATATTTCGTATTCAGGATAATCATACTGGGGAATAACATGACAGAAATAGCGACTCTTTACCAGTCATTTCCGCTGAGCAATGCCCCGGGTGTATTTGCAAGAGCTCTTATTGCGCTCTCCATTCCCATGGATTTTATAACTCTCAATTTCCAGCTTCGAAACGATAACAAACTTATCCTTCTATATCTGCTTGTGCTGTACGGCTCCGGGTTTTATTTGCTTTGGTCTGCGGTAAGAACAGATATATACAGGATTATTGGTCAGTTAGCCTCATTTTTCTTTGTTCTGATCACTCCATACGCGATTGTGGGGTATATCAGACCCCAGATGATCCTGCTGCCTTTTGCGGTGATTTGCATATTCGTTATGTATATATACAGCCAGCAGCGCAGGCTGAGCCTGAAGCTCAACAGGAAGGTTCTCAGGGTCTCATTTACAGTTACCGTTCTTTTCTGGTGTCTTTGGTCAGGCGGAACGGTTCTGGACTGGAATACTTCTTACAGCAAGGCATTGATTAATGTTAATAATCTTATTTCAACTGATCGTGACCCGCAAAAAAGAATGGTGATCATAGGAAACCCGGGCCGTTATAAACAGACATTGATGTTTGACAAAATGACAGGTGCATACAATTTCTGGAAGAATAAACAGTACATAATTAATGATACAATAAACGATGTAATTCAATCCGCTGCTTTCCAGGAAAGCTCTATAGGAGCAGAGTTTGAAGTTAAGAGTATTTCATCTACAGAATTTGAGATAAAATGCACCGCGCCAAAACAGTTTTTTTATATTGAAGGTTATAACAGTGAACGCATAAGGACCGGTTTCAGGAACAAAGATATATCTGTAGAATTCACTGAATTCAATACTGTTGATAAACCGATAAAACTTAATCTTGCGATCTTATCTTCAGAAATTGAGTGTTTTGTTGCCGGGAAACTGGGTTTCAGAAAGATATTTTGAAATAATTTGAAATTAAATATTCTTCATATTACTCCTGATTTTAATTACGCCTGCGGAAGGTCTTATTACGTTTACCTTCTTTCCAAGTATCTTGGCAAAAAGCATAAAGTACATGTAATAACCAATGGCGGCGATTCAATTGAGAGGCTGGAAGAATCAGGAATAAATTACCGGATATTAAAAGGGCTCAAATCAAAAAATCCTATCTCTATTGCCGGTAACATTTCACGCGTTAAGCAATACATCATTAAAAATGATATACGCGTAGTGCACACACATCACAGGCTTGCTGAAGTTATCGCCCTTCAGTCAATTAAGCGGATAAAGAAGAACAGGCCTGCATCTGTTTTCACTTCATTGAGCATAGTTAAACGGAAATATAATATAGAATACCGTTCTGACCGCATCATAGCAGTAAGTAATTCGGTAGAAGAAATGCTGCTGAAAAAGTTCAGACTCAGCAGGAAGAAAGTATCTGTTATAAACAATTTTACCGATACAGATGAAATTCACGAACTCGAGATAATATCTCCGCGCGCCAGAGAGCATAGTAATTTTTTCGTCATTCTTGCCATAGGCAGATTTCATAACGATAAAGATTTTGAAACGCTTCTAAAAGCACTGAATATCCTGAAAAAGGAAAAAATAGGGCTGATACTGGTAGGTGAAGGCAACAATGATATAGATTACCGGAGATATATAGCTAAAAATGATCTGAACGTGGAGATCATTGTGCCGCAGAAAAATCTGCTGCAGTATTTCCTGATAGCGGATATATGCGTACTTCCTTCAACCCGGGACCCTTTCCCTAACTTTATGCTTCAATCAGGGCTGCACCGCGTCCCATTTATTGGGGCTAACGTAGATGGTATTGGTGAACTCATAAACGAAGGAGAAAACGGTTTGTTGTTCAGTGCCGGTAATGAAGAAGAACTGGCAGAAAAGATCATGCATTTTAAGAACAATAAAAAATTCGCTGAAGCTTGCGCCGTAAACCTGCACAGGGATGTTATTAACAATTATACCCAGGAATTCATAATTCCGAAGATCGAAAACCTTTACAAAACATTATTAAGGTAATTTTGAGTAGTTTGCCTGTAAATACAAATGGATTGGTAATCAGGGGTATCAGTATAAGTAATATAGGGTACTCAGGACTGCTGGCTATTATTAAGAAAAGTATTTTAGAAGGCAGGCAAACGGCAATAGCATACGCAAACGCAAATTCGATAAACTCATTATATGAATTTCCTGAACTGCAGAATTGGCTAAACAAGTTTGATATTATACATCCCGATGGCTCAGGTATACGTATCGCGGCCAGGATCCTGAATAAGCCGCTTACAGCATCAAGTAAATTCACGGGAAGCGATCTGTATCCCCTGCTCATAAATGAAGCAATCAGGAATAAATTTACTTTTTACTTTTTAGGACATGACAGCGGCACACTAAGCAGGATTTCTGAAGTGAACCCGGAATTGATAGTGACGGGGACACATGAAGGTTACAATTTCAGAGATGAAGAGGTGCTTCAAGATATCAACCGTAATTCTGCTGATATTCTGATAGTAGGTCTTGGTACTCCAAAGCAGGAACAATGGGCAGCGGCAAACAGGGACAAAATAAACAGTAAAGTCATATTATGCGTTGGTGAAGGCATAAAAGTTTTTGCGGGCAGCAAAAGTCGAGGCCCTGCTTTTCTGCGCTCTGTAGGGTTAGAGTGGTTATGGAGATTTCTGGGAAATCCTGTGAAGTATTTCAGGAGATATATCATCGGGAACCCACTATTTTTATATAGAATTATTAGTACAAAAATGCGTAAATTGGCACAATGAGTGCCCTGAAATTACGTTATTGTTTATTACTAACGCTGCTTTTAGCCAGTGCAGCACTAAGCCAGAATTATAACTGGATAACGCCCAATAAAACATACCTGAAAATGTATGTTTCAGCTGATGGGATTAACAGGATAACCCGTAATGAGTTTACAAATTCCGGAATAAGTACTTCTAACATAGATCCCCGTACAGTAAAAGTTTATTACAAAGGCAGCGAAATCCCGGTATATTTTGAAGGCGAGCAGGATGGCTCTTTTGATGCGAATGATTATATAGATTTCTACGGACAGAGAAATTACGGAGGCTTAACAACTACGTATCTCGCCAGTTTCGGCCCTACTGTATTTGATTATTCCACAAATGAGTATAATGACCTGTATTCCGATACAAGTGTATATTGGATAGGATGGGATGGCAGCAACGGCTTAAGGTATACGCTGTCATCTTATAACGCGGGTACGGAGTACCCTCTGAATTATTCATTTGAAAAGATACACTTTGAAGTAGATTCAGTTTACAGCCTGGGGCAGACAATTAACGCGAATACTGATTTCAGGTTCTTTAACAACGAAAAAATATCAGGTGAAGGCTGGTATTGGCGGAACCTGACCGCTGCACAAGGTTACTCTGTGAGCCGCGTGTTCTCATTGCCGCAGCTGAATACAATCCCCGTAAATTGCACATTCCGTATCTTCGCGTATCCCAATTCCAGGGATACTTCCTTTAATGAGCACAAGCTTGTACTTACACTTAACTCAACCAACATAACAACTCTGGCAAAAAATGACTATGAAAGATTTGATACTACGGTAACATTCCAGAGCAGTCTATTTAACACCTCACAGAATACTGTAACTGTAACTTATACACCTACTTTTTCGAACTCAAACGCTACGCCGAGTCTTTATTTTGATCTGGTGGAACTTACATACCCAAAGCAGTTCAGGTTTACTAACGCTCATTGCAGGATAACACTTAATTCCACTGATACATCCAGTAGGGTATTCAGAGTAACCGGTTTCAATTCATCAGCCCCCTATTCAATTTACGATATAAAGAACAATATCAAAATAACCAGTATAAGCAACGAAGCCGACACATTGTTTTTTACCGGCAAGCAGAACGGTGATTTTGAAATTTATAACCAGGCAATAACACAGCGCCCGTTTAGAAGCCATTCCAGACAGGTATTGAACCTTACAGCTTCATCAAACGGCGCCGATTACATTGTGATTTACAACCGTCTTTTTGAATCTCAGGCTGAACAGCTTCGTTCATACAGGCAGAGCAGAGATAATTTCCGTTCAATTAAAGCACCAATTGATGATATAATTGATATCTTCAATTTCGGGATGGAAAGTCCGGTTGCGGTAAGAAGATTTGTAAAATTTGCTTATGATAACTGGCAGCTTCCAAGACCCGGATATGTTGTTTTGTTAGGCAGAGGCTCGCTTGACCCGAAGAATAACAGGCTAACTAACAGTTATTACAGGAACATGGTGCCAGTTTACGGCAATCCGCCAAGTGACGGGTATTTTGTTAATTTCAATCTGAATGGTTTCACATATTTTCACGAAGCTGCCATAGGGAGGCTGCCCGCATATACGCAGCAGGAAGCACAGGATATGGTAAACAAGATAATTGCCTATGAAAATGAACCGCCGCAAAGCTGGTGGAAGAATTTTAATATGATAACCGGCGGACCGAACCGAATTGAGCAGATACAGTACCAGACGCAATCGAACGAGCTTGTAAATAACTATATCACACCCGCGCCGATATCAGGCATAGCAGAAAAGATTTACCGGAATGATTCAGCGGGGTACATAACATTCAACTATGCCGATTCAATAAAAAATGCCATAAACCGCGGCGGCCTGATTGTTAATTTCATCGGTCACGCAGCCAGCCAAAACTGGGAGCTGGGACTTGAAGAACCTCAGACGCTTTCAAACGGTAACCGTCTGCCACTGGTTCTGAGCATGACGTGTTTTACCGGAATAAACGCCGATGCGAATTTCAGGAGCTTTGGCGAGAAATTTGTGTTCACGCCTAACCGGGGAGCTTTGGGATTTCTGGGTACAACCGGCTGGAGTTTTTCAGGGGCAGGCAATGAAATTAATAAGCACGTATTTATAGGGTTATCTCAGGATACTATCAGAAGACTGGGTTCACTTATAAAATTTGCCAATAACAGAATGCTTCCGGATACTTCCAATTTCCAGGTACGTAATATGATTAATTGTTACAACCTGCTGGGCGACCCGGCGGCAAAACTTCTGCTGCCTGCGGGACCCGAATTTGTGATTGGACAAACTGATTACAGGATAACAGACCAGTACCCTCTTGTTGGTGAAACAGTTACGTGGAAAATTTTCCCTAAAAATTACGGATTGTTCGTTCCTAATTGCCCGGTCAGGTTTGAGATACTGAAAAACGGACAGCAGTTCCGTTTTAAAGATACTAATATTGTTAATTTTAAAATTTACGATACGCTGTCATATACTTTCAGTATTGATACTCTTGGGAATTATTCACTGAAGGCTACGATAGATTACGGTAATATTTATCCGAATGAGGATCCATCGAACAATGTAATTGTTCTGCCGCTTCCACTGAGAAATATTTCATATACTCCCTTAAAACCAATAAATAATTCAGTAATTGCTGAAGATTCCGTAGAGTTTGTGGGTTTGAATCCGCAGGTTGATCTGCGGAGGAACAGCGTGAAAGTAATTTTACAGGTTGATACATCATCTTCATTTAACACTTTGTTGCTGAATTATTCAAACAGTAGTATAAGCGGTGTTGCCAATAAAGTACGTTATCGTATACCGCTGCTTGATTCAAACAAAGTTTACTACTGGAGAACCAACGCAATAATTAATGGCGATAGCGCCGGTTGGTCTGAAACAAATAAATTTGTTTACAATCCCGCAATTGTACAGACTTCATCAAAGTCAGTTAATAATGATTCGATCGTAACATTATATCCGCGGTTATTGGGACAATTTCCGGCTAATTCATATTCAGGCTTGTATTATACCGGCAGCGGGTTTAAACTGAATAATTCGTCAGGTTCGCTTGAAGTAAAATCGTTTGGCAGCAACGGAAGCGAAGCTTCATACTTCATAATTAATCAGTTTTCATCATATGCTGATGGTGGTCAAAACACCGGATTGAATATAGCAAAAGTAAGGAAATTGACAGGCGGCATAGTGGAGATAAAAAACTTCAGAATGTCATCTGCTTCTTCATCTGATTCAGTCCTGAATTTCATGAATACATTTGATACCACACATTATGTTATGATAATGATGGCATCATTTGTACCTGTTTCTGATAGTTTGAAACAAACTGCCAAAAACAAGATAAGACAGTTTGGCGCTACTTTGATCGATTCAGTAACCAGGTTTGACCAGTTTGATTCATATGCGTTCATTGGATATCTTAATGCTCAGCCGCAGAACGCTTCCGAACAATTCCACAGATATTCTTCAAATTTTGTCTGGACACCTTCATTTGCCAATTTGAATCCGGTCTTTCTTAGCACTCTTGGCACAATTAATTTTTCGATCGGGCCGGCACACAGATGGAAGTATTTTTCATGGAACAGGACATTGCCGGGCGGTTCTTCAGTAAACTTTGATGTAACCGGTATAGACATTTTCGGAAATTCTGTGCCGTTGCACACAAATTTAAGTTCAAATGTATTCTCAAATCTTGATACAGTAAATAGTTTTGTTTACCCTGATCTCAGATTGAAAGCGAATATTGAAATTGATACTCTTTCCGGACTGGAATCCCCGGAATTCAGATCATTATACTTCAAGTACACACCACCTGCTGAGATTATACCTGATAATTATTCATTTATCCGCAGCGATTCAGTTGTTGATGAAGGAGCACAGGTAACAATAAGCGTCAGGAATCATAATATCGGGTTTGTTCCGGCAGGTACTATAGTATACAAATGGACAGCAAATGCATATAACGGACTGGTAACCCTGAAGCAGGATACAATTTATACTCCACTGATGCCTGACAGCAATTATTTATCCCAGGTAACATTCAATACACAGGGGTTAAAGAATCCTCAGTCAACAATTGATACACTGGATATTAATTTCGAAGTATTGATGCTGAATAACCAGAACGACTATTACCCCTTCAACAATTTTGCATTTACGGATATTGTAATTTATGGTGATTCAACGGGTCCGGCAATAGATGTTACTTATGACGGGATAAAGATCTTAAACGGTGATCTTATAGCTGCAAAACCTGAAATACTTTTCAGATTCTTTGATGAGAGTAAACTTGAATACAGCATTACAGATACTACAGGAATTTACATTAAGCTTGACGGCAGAAGGATAAATTATTATAACGCAGGGCAGCAAAATCCGGAAATAACTTTCACCGCAGTGAATGACGGCAATCTGAAAACGAGCGTGCTTTACAAGCCTGAGCTATCGGCAGGCACACACCTTCTGCAGTATTACGGTACAGATAAGGACGGCAACAGGGATACATTGATAGATAATGCCTATGTAAGCTATGATTTTGCAGTTCGCAATCTTTTCAACTATCCAAATCCCATGCAGGGTGATACATATTTCACTTTCGATCTTTTTGCATCAGAAGCGCCGCAATCCTGCCTGATAAAAATATTCACAGTTGCCGGCAGGCATGTGAGAGATGTCACGGGTTCAGCAAGAGTTGGTTTTAACCAGATATACTGGGATGGCAAAGATGGCGATGGCGAGACTATGGCAAACGGCATATATTTGTATAAGCTAATACTTGAAGGCAGCGGCAAAACCGAAACATCCATCCAGAAATTAGCCATATTGAAATAATTGAAATATTTATTATTAATATTATCATTCTTTATATCCACTGCGGGAATTAATTCCCAGTGGTTTTCACAGACCAGCGGTACATCAAATCCGCTTACGAATATTTTTTTTACAGACGCAAACACAGGTTTTGCCATAGGACTTTCGGGTACTATCCGAAAGACCACGAACGGCGGTTCAAACTGGTTCACTCAAACCGTACCGGCTGATAACCTGTACGGAATATTTATGCTGAACGCATCCACTGGATTTATCAGCGGCGATGCTGTATTTTATAAAACCACTAACGGCGGCACTACCTGGGTCGACCCGGGCGGACCTGTAAGGCTGCACCGCGGGATATTTTTTGTTGACGCAAATACAGGATATACCTGCTCGGGCGTCGGCGCATTGGATAAAACCACCAACGGCGGCTCAGTGTGGACGGCGTTAACATCAGGTACAACTCAGAACCTGAGCAATATAAAGTTCATTGATGCATCAACAGGTTTTGTCTCAGGATATGGCGGTACAATACTTAAAACAACTGATGGAGGTGCAAACTGGTCAGCAATGACAACAGGCATACCAGATCACCTTTTTGCATTAAGTGTAATTAACGCGAATGTAGTTTACGCCGGAGGCGAAAGCGGTAAACTCATCAAATCAACCGATGGCGGCACAAGCTGGAGTGTACTTACTTCTGGGATAACAGGCAGGATAACTAATTTCAGTTTTTTAAACGCGAACACCGGCACTGGTAGTGCCAATGGTAATTTCATTATCCGCACAACAAATGGCGGGGTAAGCTGGGTATCACAGGTAAGCCCGTTGGCGGGTCAGGACTGGAACGGCGTATCATTTGTGAATGTTCAAACAGGTTTCATTGCGGGCTCAGCAGGAAATATAATTTTTACGGTAAACGGCGGATTCCAGATACCGGGTGCACCGGTTTTAACCGCACCGGTTAACGGTGCAGTGAATGTGAACCTGAATGCCCTGCTGGACTGGGATTCAATAACTACTGCCAAAACATACCAGGTTCAAATAGATGAAGATACCGCTTATGCTTCGCCGGTTGTTGATTCATCGCAGATAGTCTTCAGTAATATTAATATCCCCGGAGGCAGCCTGCTTAATAATACACGTTATTTCTGGCGCGTTCGGGGGCAAAGTGAAGGCGGAATAGGTCCATGGTCATACAGCTTCAGTTTCAGAACGATTGTTGCACTTCCTAACGCGCCGGGACTGATCACACCTGTAAATGGTGCATCCAATGTTTCTTTAACGCCATTTTTTGACTGGGACAGCACCTCACCTGCTGATTCATACACTTTGCAAGCGGCACTTGATACTTCGTTTTCAAATGCACCGGTATTCATCTCGGGCATAACGCAGTCATTTCTAAATTTAGTTACACCCCAACTCCAGAATAACTTCAGGTACTATTGGCGCGTTAGCGCGACAAATATTGCAGGCACAGGTCCATGGTCGTCGATATTCAATTTCACAACGCTGCTTGGAATGCCTGCCGCGCCTGCACTTCTTTCACCCGCAAATTTTGCTACAGGGGTAAGCCTCACTCCCCTGCTGGACTGGGTTGAAGATATTTCGGCAACATCATACCAGGTGCAGCTCTCGCAGGATTCAACATTTGCTACAGTATTATGGGATACTTCAGGGTTCAGTATTTCACAGGTTCCTGTCAGAACCGGCTTGCTTACTAATGTACAGACATATTTCTGGCGGGTAAGAACAACAAATCCTATAGGCACGGGTCCGTGGGCAAATCCGTTCAGGTTTATGACATTGCTTATTCCCCCCGTTGCGCCTGTACTTGTTGATCCGCCAAACGGCGCAGTGGATATATCAACAACTCCAACATTGAATTGGGACAGCGTTCAGTATGCAGCTTCATTCAGGGTGCAGCTTTCAACTGATTCAACATTTACTATTCCTAATTTAATAAATGCCGGCGGTTTAACTTTTTCGCAATATAATGTGCCGGGCGGAATACTCAGCAATAATACAACATATTATTGGCGGGTAAATGCAACCAATAATGCCGGAACGGGTCCTTATTCGCAGGTTTGGCACTTCCATACTGTGATATCACCGCCTGTTGCCGCGCCTACACTGCTTGCGCCGCCGAACGGCGCGGTTAACCAGCCTCTCAATCTTACACTGGATTGGAACGATGTATTCGGTACAGCAGGTTATAAACTGCTTGTTTCTTCTGATTCACTTTTTAATACAACTCTGCTTGATACTACGATAGTGCCATCACAGTCTGCTATGCCTTCAGGTCTTTTGAGCGGAAGTTCTGTATATTACTGGCGTGTAAGGGGATTCAATGTGGGGGGATTCGGGCCATGGTCGGTAACCTGGCGATTTACAACTCAGGTAATCGGGATAGAACCGATCAGCTCCATAATACCGGATAGATATATGCTCTATAATAATTATCCGAATCCATTTAATCCTGTTACAACCATTAATTTTGATATACCTTCCGGTGTGGACACTGATGTAGAGCTGGTTATTTATGATGTTACCGGCAGAATTGCCGCCGTACTGGTGAATTCAGCTTTGCGGCCGGGCAAATACAGCGCGGTTTGGAACGCATCCGGTTTTGCCAGCGGGGTATATTTCTACAGGCTTTCTGCGGGTAAATTTACTGATATTAAGAAAATGATAGTAGTTAAGTAGGTTGTGTTTAAGAAACTGCTTGATAATACTGATAGTGATTCCCTTGCAAACAAGTTTCGCAGAAAAAGATTCAGAAATTTCCTGGAGTACACAAAAGATGTTCCACCGCCTGTTACTATACTTGATGTAGGAGGTACTTTTGATTTCTGGAAGCAGATGGGTATAATAGATAACAGTGATTATTTCATAACTATCCTGAATCTTACAGATTTGGGACCCGGTAGTTCGAAAAATCTGAAATTCATAGCAGGCAACGCTGCGGATCTATCGCAATTTAAAACAGCCAGTTTTGGTGTTGTATTTTCAAATTCTGTTATAGAGCACATTCCTTTGAAAGAAAACCGGCAGAAGATGGCAGATGAGATAAAACGTGTTGGCAAGAAATATTTCGTTCAGACTCCAAGCTTCTACTTTCCTTTTGAGCCGCATTTTTTATTCCCATGTTTTCAGTTTATGCCGAAATCAGTTAAGATGTTTTTTCTGCTAAACTTCGATATGGGATGGTTTAAAAAGTGCCAGAACAGCGCAGAAGCCCAAAGGCTTCTTCAAGAAAACTCCTTATTAAAGCTAAAAGAACTAAAAAATCATTTTCGAGGCTGCAGGATAATTAAAGAAAAGTACTTTTTCCTCACGAAATCCTATATAGCTGTAAACAGCTAACTTGCCTGAATTCTTACAGAGCCTCACTAAAACACTTTAACCGAAACTCAGAGTTTTGTAACCCGTGAAAGTATTACTAAATCAGTTTAGAGAGTAATTTGAGAACTCATGGCCGGCATTATTGAATTAGTTGCCATTAGCCAGTTATTTTTGTATATCATCAATTTAGTAGGGAAACTAAAGATGCAGAATAGAGCTTTATATTAATCTTTAATTAAATCTATTAAATGAACAAAACACTTATTATCCTATTTTCACTTATCTTTACGTCTGTTTTAATACCTTCATTTATTTATTCACAATCCAATCCGGCAGCACAGCAGATTCCATATAACACAGATTTTTCAGGATTAAGTCACAATTCCTCAACTTATCCGGCAGGATGGCAGGGATGGAAAGTTTCTTCGCAATCAGGCACAGATTTCGACCTAAATCCTGCTGCCAACAACAGCTCGCTTACATCAAGAGGATACGCTTCGAGCACAGCAAAGGGCATTTACAATTACAATGGAAAGCTGGGGTTCTTAAATGCCGTAGATGGCGACTATTCACTCGTTCTTTCCCTGAAAACCGCCGGCAACACCAATGTAGTTGTTGAGTACGAGATCATGACATTACGAAATCCTTACAGCGGATCCACAAACACGAGAATAAACGGAGTTGAGCTTCAATACAGGGTCGGTACATCCGGTGAATTCAAATCGCTCAATTCAAGGGTATATATAAATAATACCACAACTCAAACAGGTACAACTACATCAGGGCAAAACAGCAAAATATTCTCTGTTGAACTACCTGCTGAGTGCGACAATCAAAACGTTGTTCAGGTAAGATGGTCATCAAGAGAAATTACCGGCACAGGCAGCTACCCCGGATTTGCAATAGATAACATTGATGTTGCTGCTTACGGTAAAGTAACATACTACTATTACAAAGGTACCGGTAATTTAAGTTCAACCGGAAGCTGGTCATCAACACCAGAGGGTAATGGTGAAAGGCCGGACAACTTCACAGATGGTTACCAGAATTTTGTAATAAGCACCGGAACTGTGATCAATTTCAGCGAATACTGGACAGTAAGCGGAACAAATTCAAAAGTAATTATCGGGAACGGAGTGACCGAAACCGTACTTAAAACCATAAACAGCGCGCAGCTTAATGCTGTTACCGATATCCGAAAGGGCTCAAAACTGGTTATCAGCCAGTCAACAAGCAATTTACCGGTATTCGGGAATCTTTATCCCGGTTCATATTTAGAGGTATTGTTTTCATCTTCACTTGCGGGAATTCCGGCTGAATCAACTTACGAAAACCTTTTGTTAAACTCAGGCGGCGGACATACTTACAGTTTCAGTATCAATTCGCCGGACCTGCTGATAAAGAAAGATCTTGAACTTGTTAATACCAGACTTAACAACAACGGTACCGGAAAATTCAAACTGCAAATAGGCGGAAATTTAAAATTCAGCTCTTCGGCATCACTCACAAGCGGTTTCGCGGATCTTGCTGAATTGGTTATGAGGGGCAGCGAGATGCAGGTAGTTGAAATGAACAATAAAGATCTGGAACTCAATAGTCTTACTATTTTAAACCCTGAAGGAATTACACTCTCTGAAAAAGGTGGAAGTTCAAATATAAAACTCTCAAGAGGCTCAGCAAACGTACTTAAAATGCAGGGCGGCAGCATAGAAATGCAAAGCAGCAATATAGTCCTTGGTTCAGGTACTACTGAACCCGGGACGTTAACTTATACTTCCGGTTTTTTGACGGGTTCAGGCTCATTCAGCAGATGGTTCAGTAAATCAGGTTTACCAACAACTTTAACATTCACTTTCCCGATGGGTGCCGGAGCAAATAACAGGGGTATTTCATTAGCCTTTTCAAACTCTTCAATTACAAATGGCGGAATGCTTACTGTTAAACACACAGACCTTCCCGGCTCTGAATCAATCCCGCCCTTTAATGACGGAATATATACAATAGATAAGAAAAGCAAAATGTCCTGGCTTGTTACACAAAGCGGCAGCTGGAGCCTGGGTTCCAGAACAATTTCAGTTAAGATAAGTTCCGAAGGACTTGATGGCATTAACGACGTCAGCGGCCTGACAATTGTTAATAACAGTGTTAAGGCTGGAGGAACGTTTTTGAGCGGAACCGGGTCTCCTTCCAAACCTGAAGTGAACAGGCAGGGAATGAACATAACTGATCTGGGCGGGAGCAATGGAAACGGAAATTCATTTTCGATTGGCGCTTCTGCAGGAAATCCACTTCCGGTGACACTTGCATCGTTTACGTGCAGCGTGATAAACCGGGATGTTTTACTGACTTGGGTAACTTCATTGGAAATCAACAACAAAGGATTTGAGATAGAATACTGCAGGAAAGAGGAAAGCACCGGTTCATTTTCACCATGGGAAAAAACAGCTTTTGTAAACGGCAACGGTAATTCAAACACGGAAATTGAATACGTTTACCGGGCAAAGAAATTAACTGACGGTACATACCGGTTCAGGATAAAACAGGTAGACCTTAACGGAAATTTTGAATATTTTTCACCGCAGAATACAACTGAATCTGTGATAGGGAAACCGGTAAAATTTGAAATTTCACAAAACTATCCAAATCCTTCGAATCCGGTATCAAAGATCGACTATCAGCTGCCTTTTAACGCGAAAGTAAGTCTTAGAGTTTATGACCTGACAGGTAAGGAAGTTTCTGTACTGGCTGATGGAAATGTAAATTCAGGTTACCATACAGCGGAATTCAACGGAACGGATCTTTCATCAGGGGTATATTTTTACAGGATCCTAGCCTTCGGGGTAAACGGCGAAACTTACTCAAAAACTATGAAACTTATTCTGGTTAAATAGAACTTTTTAGTAAAATAACATATCATCAAAAAAGGGTTGCCGGTTTCAGGCAGCCCTTTTACATTTAGAAACAATATGTATTGGCTCAAATGAAAATTCCGAATTATCCTCATTCAAAACATATGACTTATATCCCTTATACCGTGAATTAGTAATATACACATAATTGCATACTTCCTGAATTCCTACAAAACAAAAAAACTAACAAAAAATTAAACTATATAAATATATAAAGTTAGTTCTATTCTTTTAAACCAAAACCATAAGTCAATGCAAAAAACATAACCACTAGCTGGTATTTTTACAAATTGGCTTGAAAACCCTTGAAAATAAGGAGTTTGTTTAGTAAATAGCGTGTGGGGTAACATCAATTTAATACATTTTTCATCAATAATTAAAGTTTTGTGAATAGCGGGCTTTGGCTTCCGCTATTTGCTTCATAATATCGATTTTTAATTTAATTAATTCAATTATATGAAAAAGCTATTCTCTCTCTTTGCAATCATTGCTGTGATTGCAGTAATGTCACAGGCATCTTTTTCACAGATCAGCGGAACGAAAACAATTCCGGGTGATTACGCGACAATTTCAGCGGCAATAACCGCGCTTAACGCAAGCGGTGTAGGTTCAGGCGGCGTTACATTTAATATTGCCGCAGGCTATGTTGAGCAGATTCCCTCAGGGGGATTTGTAATCAATACATTAATTAACCAGCCAAACGCCTCGAACCCGGTCATATTTCAGAAATCAGGCGCCGGAGCAAATCCCATATGTACAACCACCGCAGCCGGACTGGGAACAGTAACCGTTTCAACCAATGGCTCAAATACTGACGCTTTTTTTAAGATGAACGGTACAGATTACGTTACATTTGACGGAATTGATCTGCTCGATAATTATACAGGGGCAACTACAGGGCCAAAGATAGAATCTGGTTTTATGCTCAACAGGGCTTCAGCATCAGACGGATGCAAAAATATTACCATAAAAAACTGCAGAATAGTGCTGGCGCTTACAAATGCAACTTCACTTGGATATGGAATTTATGTATCACAGTATTCCTCTTCCGGCTCATTGTTTTCGGCCACTTCAATAGCAGGAAGGCATGAAAATATCTTTATTGACGGCAACACTATCGAAAGATCTGTAACAGGAATGTATTTTGACGGCACAACTGATGCAACTGCGCCGTATAACCTGTATACGAACAATGTTCAGGTTGGAGTAAATGCCGGCAATACTATTATCGCGGGGTCAAGGAGTTCAACCAATACAATTACTCAATATGGTATTTACGCAATATACGGGGATAGCGTTCAATTCAATAATAATACGATCCGTATGTTTACAGGTACCAATGCCGTCACGCATTACGGTATTTTCACATCAACAGGTACAAATTCAAATATTGATATTATCAGCAATACAGTTTCAGATTCAACAAATGTTGCCGGCTCATCCCAGCAGATAGGTATCGGAAATACATTCGGAGCATCTGGTACAAATAACACAATTAATATTCAGAATAATAATATTTCAAACTGTGTACATAATTTCGCGACAGTGCCAACTGTTTCTTATATTCAGAACTCCGCGGGCGCATTCACAATTAATATAACAGGAAATACAATAAGTAATAATATAGTTGGCGGGGGTACATCAACTTCAACCGGCACAATAACGGGCATTTTAAGTTCAACTGGTAATTCTAACAGCGGGGCAACGCTCACTGTTTCAAATAATACAGTTAACGGATTGACAAGAAACCAGTCTGCAGCAGGCACCGGTCAAATGATGGGTATTCAGTTCGGAGGTATGTCTTACACAACAACTGTTGATAACAACAGCGTTCAAAACCTTTCAAACGGAAGCAGCACTACAAGCATATTGGCCGGTATATATAACGCTGTTACTGTTACCGGGGCTACATATACATTTTCAAACAATACCATTAACAATTTAACGCGTTTAGCCGGTCATACAAGCGGTGCTACGTATGGATTGTACACCAGCAACAGTACAACCAACGTTATTTCATATGGCAACACTATAAGTAACCTGTCAACGGCATCGGGTACATCAACCGGTTCATTTTACGGTTATTATAACTTCGGTTCAGCTAACAGCGGTGTTGAAAACTTTTACGATAACATAGTTTATAACATATCACAGACTGCAACATCAACGGGCCTGACTTATGGCGCATATATTGCAACAGGCGCTTCAGCCCCATTCCCAACCAAGCAGATATATGGTAATACTTTTTACAATATATCCGGCGGAACGGGTCAAACCGGCGCGCTTTACACTAACTACGCAGCAACAGGCAATATTTATAAGAATAAAATCTATAATGTATCAAGCGCAGGAACAACAGGCGCTCCGCAGACATACGGAATGCTGCTTCAGAACTCTAATACAGCTTCAATCTATAATGTTTATAATAATTTCGTATCTGAGATCAAAGCACCCAATGGTAACCCTGCAGCAGCCCCATACGGCAGCATAATGGGTATCTGGGTTAACGGCGGCTCACAGGCCAACATATTCAATAATACAATCTATCTTAACGCAACATCAGTTGGCACAAACTTCGGCTCTATGGGTATGTACTGCTCTATTACCCCTACACAGAACATGCAGAATAATATTATCATCAATAATTCCACGCCAAACGGCGCCGGTTTAACAATTGCATTTGTAAGGAACGGCGTTAGCCCGGGTACTTACAGCGCAAGCAGTGATAAGAATAATTTTTACGCCGGAACTCCGGGAGCAAGCAGGCTGGTATACTATGATTACACAAATTCAATTCAAACACTTGCCGCATACAAATCATATTGGGGCACAAAAGATCAAAGTTCAGTAACTGAGAACACGACATTTATTAATACAGCAGTATCGCCATACGATCTTAGAGTTAACACGTGCACACCAACTCAATGCGAGAGCGGCGGTAATGTAATTTCATCGCCTTTTTCAATAACTGATGATTACGAAGGCAGCGCAAGGTATCCAAACGCGGGATACCCGCAGTGCTCAACTTATACAGCAACCGCTCCAGATATCGGCGCCGATGAATTTGGCGGCGAGTTTTTAGACCAGGTTCCACCGGTGATATCATATACAATTTTAGGGAATACAAACAGTGTTGCAAACCGTTCATTTACAGGTGTATCAATCACAGATGCAGCGGGTATAAACGTGACATCCGGGACAAAACCAAGATGCTATTATAAGAAAACGACAGAGAATAACAGTTATTCCGGAAATTCATTTTTTGATAACGGATGGAAATGGGTAGAATCCAACGGCGGTTCTTCACCTTTTGATTTTACGATTGATTACAGTTTATTATTCGGAGGATTGGGCGTGACCACAGGCGATCAGATCCAGTATTTTGTAGTGGCACAGGATCTTGCGGGCACACCAAATGTTACAATAAATTCCGGTACTCCCGCAGGAACAGTATCGAGTGTAGCCGATTATGGCAACATATTCCCTCTTGGCGGAACTATAAACCAGTATACTATTTCAGCAACCTATTCAGGGAATTACACTGTTGGTTTAACAGGATTCGATCATTTCACTTCGTTTACAGGTGCAGGAGGTCTTTTTGCGCAGCTTAACGCAGGTGTAATGACAGGTAATATTACTGTCAGAGTAACTACCAGTATAACAGAAGACGGCACAAACGATCTTAATAGTTTAAGCTATGACGTTCCGAATGCCAATTATACACTTACAATTATTCCTAACGACGCTACTGAAAAGGTTATTTCGGGGAATGCTGCATCTGGATTAATCAGATTTGACGGTAATGATTATGTAACAATAGACGGTAATAACGGGCTTGATGCATCGGGCACCCAGTATTTAAGGTTCAGAAATAACAACGGTTCAGGTCCGACATTTTCTTTCTTCAATGATTCCAAAAATAATGTTATCAAAAACTGTATAATTGAAAGCAATAATACAAATATTGCTACGCTGCCGGGCACAATATTGTTCGGTACAACACTATATACAGACGGTAATGACAACAACTCATTTTTAGACTGTGAGATAAGAGATAACAGCGACGCTACAGGTCAGCCAACTATTGCGGTATTTTCAGGAGGCAGCACGGGAACAGTAGCACAGGGAAACAGCAATAACACCTTTGACGGCTGTATGGTACATGATTTCTACACAAACGGCGTAACAGCAAACGCGGGATTCTATATGTCAACAGGTACAACTGCATGGACAGTAACCAACAACAGCTTATACCAGACAAGTACCAGGACAACTACAGCAGCTACTGGATATAACATAATTTTCCTCAGCAATTCACTTGGTGACGGATTCACAATAACAGGCAACTCTATTGGAGGCTCAGCGCCCAACTGCGGGGGAACACCGTGGACAATAACAACATCTACAGCGGCAGTCACTAATTTTGTATACCCTATCAGATTCGCAGCAGGAGGAACTTCAAATCTCACTACAATATCAAATAATACTATCGCGAACTTTGATATAACTTTTGACGCGCCGGCTGCGGCAGGCACACTTTATTTTGACGCGATACTTATAGCTACTGGGTATGTGAATATTTCAGGCAATACAGTTGGTTCGCAGTCTGCCAATGATAATATCAAGATAACTGTAACCTCAGGTGTAAATGGAATTGCCTTCTTTGGTATTGATATGAGAGGCGCAGCCGGATCAATAACAAATAACACTGTTGGAGGATTTACATTTGCAGGCGGCAACACCGGTACACTGATAATGGCCGGTATAAACGAAGGCTCTACTGCGGCTACTTCAGTTATTAACGTAACCGGCAATACTATCGGCGGAACGGTATCGAACAGCATGTATGATTCAAGAGGCGGCGCGACAATCGGTCAGTTTACCGGGATAAGATCCACGCAGGCTGGTCCGACAGCGCTTTGCAGTTATTCTAACAATACGGTAAGGAATATGACCGATCTTGGCTCAGGCGGCGGTTTCATGACAGGCATATCCCACTCTGGAGCAACCCCTGTTGCAATAAACAACTGCAGCATTAATAACTTAAACAGCGGAAGCTCGCTTACAGGCGGTTTTTCGGGTACGATGACAATGTGCGGAATTTCGCTGACATCAACAGGGACGGGCGCATCAATTTCAGGCAATACTATTTATAGTATTAACAATACTTATACGGGCGCAAATGCAACTTACCTCCATGGTATGCAGATTACAAGCAGCTCTGCCACTGTAACAGAAAGCGGAAACAAGATATATGGTTTAACAAATCAAAGCACAGGCGCAGGTGTCATAACAGGTATCAATCAATATTGGGGCGCTGCAGGATGTGTTATTACAAACAACCAGATAACCATAACTAATGGCGAAGCAACACTGGATAACATTAAAGGCAAGAAATATATCAACAATCATGATAATATTAATCCTGTGAAAGAAAATCCGGTTAACCAGTATCAATCGCCTGTTAATGAAAACCCGGTTAACAAAACACCTGTCAAAAATATCAAAAAGAAAAGCGGCGAAGGTTCAGGAAACAAGGATGGCGATAAAAAAGATGACGGAGAAAATACCATTGATGGTTTAGTTACGGTAAACGAAGATGAGCCGGCTATTGAAAACTCCGTAAAAGTAAGCTATGAACCGCAGACTGACCACACCAATGGAATGACAATCTACGGAATTTATAATGATGCAACCGGGGTACAGACTCTGTACTATAATTCTGTATATATAGGTGGTTCAGCAAGTTCGGGTGCAACAAACTCCTACGCTTTCAGGAAGACCAGTTCAGCGCATAATTTCATAAATAACCTTATGGTGAATGCAAGGACAAACAGCGGTTCAGCAACGGGTAAACATTATGTAGTATATTCAACATCAACAACTGCAGGTTCATTGAATGCAAATTACAATGTTTATATCGGTTCAAATGCTGCAACAATTGGCCTGTGGAATACCACTGACCAGACATTCGCACAATGGAAGACCTCCTTGGCAAGAGACCAGCAGTCATGGGGCACAACAACCTCTGATATCAATCCGTCAAATCTGTTTGCAGGAATAGGTTCCGGTAATCTTAACATCAATACTGCCAACGCAGAAGCTTGGATAGCATCAGGCAAAGGAATTGCTCTTACAGGACAGAACACCGACTTTTCAGGTGATGCCAGGTATGTATCAGTTGGTAGCGGGACAACAGATATCGGCAGTGATGAGTTCGGTCCTTTGGGAATGAATACTCCCACGGCATCTGTTGATAATCCGCCCGGTGACGGCGTAATTTCCACATACACATTGTGGGGAAGGCCTATTATAAGAATTGCATGGGGTTCCGGCGGTACACTTTATCCGGGTTCATTGAATGTATATTACAACTCAGGTATAAATCCCCCTAACACACTTGGCGGAAATTACTCCAATTCTCACACAATAGTGAATGAAGTAGGCGGACCGCTTACCGGCGCAACATATGATATAACTTATTATTTTGGTGATAACGAAACTTATACAATCGGCACGCCGGGTGCAAGTACTATACTTGCTAAATATGGTTCAAGCGCGGCCTGGGAAGTGTATCATTTAGTACAGCCAAACAGTAATTCTGTGTTAACGTATAATACTTCAACTCAAACTTTCAATGTTGCTGTGGCAGGCTTGTATGATTTCTCTACTTTCGCTTTGACTGATGACGGTTCAGCACTTCCTGTAACAATGGAAAGCTTTGATATCGCAGTGAATAAACGCGATGCTATGGTAAACTGGATAACCGCAAGTGAAATTAACAACAAAGGCTTTGGAGTTGAAAGAAGAATGAAAACCGATGCAGGTTACAGCTCATGGAAAGAGATCGGGTTCATTAACGGTTCAGGTACATCCAATGAAAGGCACGCATATACATTGAAAGATTCTAAACTGAACGCAGGAGTTTACCAGTACAGGCTGAGACAGGTTGATTTCAATAACAATGTTGAATATTTCAACCCAACCAGCAATACTGATGTGACAATAGGTAAACCCGGCGAATTTGATATTAGCCAAAACTATCCGAATCCTTCAAACCCGAAATCGAAAATTGATTTTTCGATGCCGTTTGACGGCAAGGTAAGCATCAGGGTTTATGATATACTGGGCAGAGAAGTAGCAACTCTGATCAATGAATTTAAACCGGCTGATTTCTATACCGTTGAATTTGACGGAACTAATATAGCATCGGGAACATATTTCTACAGGATAGTTGCCGAGGGCGATAATCAGAAATTCACAAAGACGTTGAAGATGATACTTGTCAAGTAATGTGTTTGTGATAGAGAGAAACAGCAAAGGCCGGGCTTAAAAACCCGGTCTTTTTTTATGCAGTCAAATGATTTTTTAAAAATATTTTAAAAAGCAAACAATTATAAATTGTAAAGTTAGGGCCAAAACTCTTACAAGTAAAAATTTTTCTAACAAAACTTTAATTTCCAATTGTTATTTTTGTGATATACAATTAGAATCTATTTATGGGGAATACTATGAAAAAAGCGTTTACACTCTTTGTTCTGTTTTTTATCATTACATGCACAAATATTTTTGCCCAGCCCTGGCATTATGATTTTGGTAATGCGACGGGTAATTTTACTTCGACAACGCCAAGTACAACATTTTTACCTTCTGCTCCCTCAGGAACATCAAGAGTCAGGGTCGGCTCAGGCGGCGGATCATTTAATCTAGAAAACCAGATCATTCCGTTTGGCTCGGATACATATTTAAGAATAGCTGCTCCAAGCACAGGAGCGGTGAATAAATTCTCAGTGTATGATTATTCGCCCACTAAAACCGCAACTATCAAATTTAGAATACGCCTTGGAGCAAATAACGGTTCTTCCGGCGTCTCCTCGGGGATATGGTATTTTTTCCTTGGTGACGGATCTTCGTTCTCTGATAATAATGCATTTACTGGCGCGCAAATGTTTACAGGTCTAGAAATTACATTTGGCGCAGGTGGCAGCCTAACAACTAAATACAGAAACGGAAGTTCCTGGTCAAACACCGGACTATCGGGCACGGTATTTTCGCAAGGAACTGATTATACTGTTGAAATTTACGCTAATAATACAACAGCATCGCAAATTTATACTTATGGGACATCTCAATCTTTAGCAGCAGGAAAAGTAGATATATGGATTGATGGAATTCTTGCCGGTGATGACCTTGCAAAAGGTCAAATTGCTAACGATGTAAACATTGATTCATGGATGTTCTACGGATTAAACAGCGCCGGAAACGCGGCGAATATTTTTCTGGATGAATTTGATTATCACAATGATCTTGCAGGAACTCCCCTGCCGGTTACACTTGGCGCATTCACTTTGAACAGCTTTGGCAGGACTGCTTTGTTAAGCTGGAGCACTTTGAATGAAATAAACAATTCCGGTTTCCAAATTGAACGGAGCGAGATCGGCAGCAGCACTTCTGCCCAATGGCATAAAACTGGATTTGTACCCGGCTGTGGTACAATAAATGAACCTAAAGAATACCAGTACCAGGATAACAAACTGAAAGCCGGAAAGTTCAGGTATCGTTTGAAGCAGGTTGACTATAACGGCAATTTTGAATATTTTTACCCCTCAAACTCAGAAAGTATAACGATTGCTGAACCGCGTGAGTTTGGATTATATCAAAATTATCCTAATCCTTCCAATCCCGTAAGCAGAATAGACTATCAGCTTCCCTATGCAGGGATTGTGAATCTGACAGTATTTGATATTACAGGCAAAGCCGTTAAAGAGCTTGTTAATGGCTATCAGGATGCAGATTACCACACTGCCCTGTTTGACGGCAGCAACATTTCTTCCGGAATCTATTTCTACAGAATAACTCTAAGCTCAGGCAGCGAAACTTTAAACAAAACTATGAAAATGGTTCTGGTTAAATAATCATTATTTTCATTTGATAAGTCCATACAGCCGGTTATTTAAAATGACCGGCTTTCTTATAAATCAATAATTAACGTTTTTCGTTATTGCCTCTCTACACGCTTTCAGCTAACTTTGTGTAGTTAGATTTCCCTATGTAACAAAAATCACACAAAAAAACAAGAAAAAAGCAGAAACAATAACTCTTTATTAAACAAACCCTAAACGGAGGATACAAAAATGTTCACACTTACTTTAAGATCTTTAACCCTTTTACTCGTGCTATCAACAGCAATATTTTCACAGAATCCGCTGCTAAATGAATATGCGGTGAAATTTGAAAATCCGACAACTGTGTCAATAGTCGGTGAAGGTGGACTTATAATGAGAACCACAAACAACGGGATAAACTGGGTAGAACAAACAACCAATATAACAAATGTTCTGTACGGCACTGCAATAAAGAATGGAGTATCACTGGCAGCAGGTGAAAACGGCGTTGTGCTTCGTTCAGTTGATTTTGGAACAACATGGGATATAATACTGCCGGGAACCACAGTTAACTTTTACGATATTGAGCTTAATGGTAATAGTGCGGTAGTTTGCGGAGATAGCGGAACAGTTTATTTTTCATTTGATGCCGGCGAAACATGGGAACGCTCAACAGTACCGACATCAAGCAGGATCAATGACGTAAAACTTTATTCCGCTGATATCGGATATATGACCGGCGATAACGGAGTTGTATTGAAGACAAATGATGGCGGCTCAACATGGGATTTACTGAATACCGGTTTTACTACCAGGGATTTTAACGCAATTGAAGTAATAGATCAGAATAATATATGTGTAGTTGGTGATGCCGGTACAATATTTCTGAGCAATGATGGCGGCGAAACATGGTACGGACCAAATGGACTTATGTATGAATCGGATTTTATGGATGTTGTGTTCTTTGATGTAAATACAGGTGTATTAACCGGTATGAACGGAATAATTTTAAGAACAGAAGATGCCGGATACTCATGGCAGCAGAGCGAAAAAGATCCGGGGCTTGATAATTATGATTTTCATGCAGTATCATTTTATGATTCATATATCGGAATTTCGACCGGTAACGAAGGCAAAGAGATATACACAGTAGATGGCGGAGCAAGCTGGACTGAATCAGCCCCGGCAAACCTGGTATTTACAGGAAGCAAACCAAGGAGTGTTTCTTTAATGCAGAACTATCCAAACCCGTTCAATCCTTCGACTGTCATAAATTATGAACTTCCTTATAATGCAAATGTTACTGTCAAAGTATTTGATATCACAGGAAAAGAAGTAGCGTCACTGTTTTCAGGATACCAGAACGAAGGTAAACACAGTGTTCAGTTCAATGCTTCAAATCTTTCAAGCGGGGTGTATTTTTACAGACTTAATGTAGTAAATGGCTCTAACAGCATTACAAAAGTAAACAAAATGATCCTTACAAAGTAATTTTTCAGAATTTCAGCGATATGCCGGAATGATTCTTGTTTCTCCTTCGTATTGTTACTGCTAACGCCGCTCAAAAAGCGGCGTTTTTCATTATTTTTGAGACATTTTATTCCTACAAATCACCTACCCTATTTCAATTAGTAGATTTATACCGTAAAACAATGTAGCATTCGGTTTATAGCCCATTTTCATATATACTCTTAAAACTTATGGACTTTTAGAGGTAATTCCAGCTATCTTTGTATATCAAAATTAGTCAGGGAATACGCAGAGAAGATTAAAAACTTTTAAAAACTAATCTTTTCAAATGAATAAACTGCTTAAACTCTTTTCGTTATCACTTCTTTTTTTTGTATTCGGAAACATATCTGAAGCTCAGACCATTTATACATGGAATGGTTCCGTTAACTCAAGTTTTTCAACTGCGGGCAACTGGACACCTTTCAGGCAGATAGGACTTGTTACAGATATTCTTGTATTTGAAAACTCAGGCAATCTAAATGTTACCAATGTGTACCAGGTTACAATAGGTCAGCTGATAGTAAGAAATAATACAAACCTGGTGCTTTCACCAGCATCAGGTAACGCTAAATTAGTGACTATAAAAGGAGCAGCCGGCGAAGACCTGGTTGTTGATAGCGGTTCAAGCCTCAGAATTTTCGGAAATGACCCTGCGCTGAATTTTTATTTGGGTACCGGAGCAACAGCATCTGTTAACGGTAATCTGATATTTGAAGGCTCTATAGCCCATTACCTGAACGCCGCTGACGAGATGGCTATCAGGTTCAGGTCAGGCTCTGTTTTAAGCCAGTTATGCCCGGGAAACATGTTTAATACAATTGGTGTCAGCAACGCGGTTGTATTTGAAAGCGGTTCAGCAATGAAGATAAACCATAACGGAGCATTGAACCCATTCGGACTAAGTGCACCTGGTTCAAAGGTCCTTTTTGAAGGTTCCAGCAACCTTATGATCTCCAGCATTAACGCAATGCAGCTATCAGGCAGAAACATTGCTGACCTGACAGTAGAACAGGGTTCAAGCATCAGTATAAACGAGTCATTTACAGCAGACATGAGTGTATCCAATATTACCGTAAATAACGGTGGTTCTCTTCTCATCAGGAATACAAACACATCATTCATACCTACAGTAAATGTAAGCGGCAATATTACCGCAAATGGCTCACTCAAATTTTCTGACGCTTCTGATAACAGGTTGATGATCAACATGAACGGAAGTTCACTTCAGACCATTTCTGGGGGCGGTGAACTGCTTATACCTGTTAATTTAAGCAAATTTACACTTTCAAATACTATTTCACTTCAAAGAGATCTGACTGTAAACTGCCCCCTTGTGGTAAACAGATATGAAATACTGACTAACGGATTTGTATTTAATTACAATCCTGTATTTGGAAATCCTTTCCAGGGCTCAAAATCGTCTGCACTTCACACTAACAGCAATGAAGGGCATAACGGCGGCAATACATCTCCGGTTAACGTTAACATTCCTGCAGAATATTCAATTTCACAAAACTACCCGAACCCGTTCAATCCTTCAACAAAGATAGATTTTAGCCTTCCTGCTGATTCCAAAGTTACACTGAAAGTGTACGATATCAGCGGAAAAGAAATAGCAGTTTTAGTAAATTCTGATATGACCGCAGGCATTCACACAGTTGATTTTGACGCATCAGGCTTATCGAGCGGAGTATACTTCTATTCAATAAATGCAGGAAACTTCATAAAAACAGTGAAAATGATACTCGCCAAGTAGAAACTTGATTACAGATCCGGCAGAACTTTCTGCCTGAAAAGCCGCCTCACCTGGCGGCTTTTTTCATGCATTTGGGAATTTTTTCACAGAATTATATATAACGAAATCAGCTATTGTTAACCTACTAATAATAAGTTAAGTTTGAAGCAGTAGAATGTTGAACGCTTACAAAGAAATTCAATAAATCTGACAAAAAAGTTTTAGACTATCTAAAAACAGATAGCTAATTGTTTCAAAAATAATTCAATAACTAAACCCTGTATGAAAGAGGCAAAAAATGAAACTCAACAAAACTCTTGTAACTTTAATCGCTTTATTTTTTATTTTATCCGCAGTTAAGATATTTTCACAATCATTGCTGAATGAAAACAGCATAAAGTTTGAAAGTGTAACCACTGCAACACTGGTTGGCCAGGATGGACTGATCCTCAGGACTGAAGATGGCGGCCTTAACTGGACAGAGCAGACAAGCGGCATCACAAATGTTCTGAACAGCAATGATTATGTAAATTATGTTGATGAAAATGGTGAAGATACAAAACTTCAGATAGCAGTCGGCGAAAACGGCGTTATCCTGAGATCATTTGATGATGGAACCACGTGGGAAGTAATGACCAGCGGCACAACCGAACATCTGAATGATGTAACGATCTACTCTCCAAATACAATATTAGTATGCGGAAACAACGGAACAATGCTTAGATCAGAAGATTATGGTGCAACATGGACAGCTGTTACAATCAATACAAATGCAAACCTGAATGAAATAGCATCGATCGGTTCAAGCCTGATGGAAGTAAGGATCAGTTCAGTTGTAGTAGGCAGCGGGGGAACGATCTTTGTTTCGACCGATAACAATGAGTGGTTCGAAATAGCTTCAGGTACTACCGAGAATCTGCTTACCGCGGCTTTTATGGGCAACAACGTTATATGCGCAGGTGATAATGGTACGATCCTGAAATCAGATGATAATGGTGCAACATGGGCAGCTGCAACATCAGGCGTTACAACAAAAATATTTGATATTAAATTCGTTTCAGCAAATGTAATTGTTGGTACCAGCGAAAACGGAACCATAGTAAGATCAGAAGACCTCGGCGGGACATGGTCAACAATTTTGACACCTTCAGAAGTTGATCTATTCGCAGTAAACTTCGGAAGTGAATCATTTGGTATTTCGATCGGCAGCGAAAGCACCGAGTTATACACAACAGATGGCGGCGTTACATGGATAGGAAGCATTGAGCCACCGGCAGCATCCAAAAATGCGAATGAACAGGTAAAGTTAAGCCAGAATTTCCCGAATCCGTTTAACCCATCTACAGTGATCAGTTATAATGTTAATGATAACGCGAATGTAAGCATCAAGGTATATGATATGACCGGAAGAGAAGTAAGAACACTTGTTAATACATTCCAGAATGCGGGAACATATTCAGTAAGCTTTAACGCTTCAAATCTCGCAAGCGGAATTTATTTCTACGTATTAAGAGTGAATTCAGGTTCAATGGAAATAACCAAAACAATGAAAATGATCCTGACCAAATAAGATAATTATCATGTCTGGGCAATTCATTTTTAGTCAAATGAATTAAGAAAACGCCGATTTAAGATCGGCGTTTTTGTCTAAATTACCTACCCGTATCACGGTATGCACAATCGAAAAAAGCCCCTTTAAATTAGTTAAACAATCTTTTCTCTGACCTCATCTATTAATATCCCGAATAAGGGGTATTGAAATATATAGCGATAACTACTAAATTTGAGTAGTTGAAAACAGTTAGTAAATAAGGGGAAGTATTATGAAAGCAGTAAATTTTATCATCTCTATGTTCCAGGTTACAATTGTAATACTTTACATTTTGTTCTACAATGTACAGTATGTATGGTCACTTTACGGAACAGTACAGAATCTAATCAGTACAGTAGCAAGATAGCAGCGGAAATTTCGGTCCGTATTTTTTGATACATTCAATTCTGAGATTTCCGTTTTAGTGTTTACAGGACCCTTCCAAATAGATCAATTAATCATAGCTTTATAAGATACTGAAACTTGGCAAAGAACTGCCTTTTGGTTTCTATGAACCTGCCATGATCCTGAGAAGAACCTATATCTGCTAAATTATGGGTTGACCCAATATAGAATATAGTGAACGGGTTCCATTTATAGCTTAACAACGGGTCAATATCAAAGCTCTTACTGAAGGAATCATACTGCACTACAAGTCTCAGAAAGAAACTTCGTGTGAACTGAAATGAAGTTTTGTTCCGGAATACATATCCGGTATAAAGTTTCTCACCCCCTTTTTCTTTAGAGAGCTCAAAATAGCTGTAGTTATTTTCAAGGACCAGGTTATGCAGAGGCTTAACGGTCAGCCACGCTTCAGCATTCCAGCCCCAGCCAATATATGAGGGTTCTTCAAACCTTACGATATACTTCCCCATTTCAAAAAACGCGCCTCCTGTGGCTTTACTGAAAGTATTTATATTCATATTCAGCCAGCCCCTGTGCACATTTTTGTGATAAACATCATAATAATTTTCATTGTTAACTGCTAAAAACCCGCCGCTCATATTTATCTGGTGCTTGAATTGAATATAGAACTGCGGTACAAGCCATTGTTCTTTGATCTTTCCTGAGTAATCGTACTGAACTCCGCCGTTAAAATTCGGTTCAAACCTGAGTACCACAGAGTTTTCGGGGTAGATAGTGTACCCTTGCCAAATCCCTAATTCCCGAAAATCGTTTTTTGACATATATCCAAGTTCGCGCCTTGCTTCCGGTGGTGCAATATTCATAAATATTTCACCGTTCCAGTGACGGGAGCTTCTTACCAAAGAGAAGGTACCTCCAAATCCGAAAAGACTCTCACCATTAAACCCGGCATCATTGCCTTTTGAATTAATTACGGTTGAATTGTCATAGATACCTGTATCATTGATCTCCCTGGTAAAATAACCTAATGCTTCCCAGTTGAAATAGTAATTATCAGCGAAATTGAAAGAACCGTCAAATCCCGCCACCCTGTTGTAACTATCCCCTGTTTCGTGATCGGTGCCAATGAACCCGATAAATGATGAACCTTTAAGGCTCTTCTTAAGTCTTAGGGCGTTGCCAAAAGATTTCAGGTCAGTCTGTAAAAAATCGCTTCCGTACTTTGTTGGTATTATATATGGAGTACTTTGGTCATATCCCATCAGGTAGCCAACGTCAACATCCCCTATTTTACCAATTAACTTTGCCGTGTACAAAGGATTATTCAGCATCCTGGTATATACTACATTTATATAAGAGTTGAAAATATTCGCTCCATCCAGAAAGAACGGACGTTTTTCAGGGTAAAACACGGCAGAAGATGAATTTACATTTATCTGAGCTGCATCGCTTTCAACCTGTGAGAAATCAGGATTAAATGATATTTCCCCTGTGAGATTAGATGAAAATCCGTATTTAATGCCAATACCCAGATCACCTTTAAACTTCTCATTTTTGAAGGGAGAATCAGGGATGTAGGGATCTTCCCGAAAACCAAATTGCGAACCTATAACATACGGCAGCAGTTCAAGCTGCTTGCCTTTTTTCAGTTTCTTAAATCCTTTCAGTATGCCGGCCTGGCTGAGGAATTCTGAATTGTCTCTGGATACTTTTGCCCAAGAAAACTGTGTTCGGCTTTCCCTGGGCCTGGTGCGGATAATGTGAACTCCCCACTGCTGTTCATCTTTTTCAGGGAATCTAAGACTTTTGAATGGTATTGCCAGCTCAACTATCCACTTATCTTTGTATATCTTTGCCTCAGCATCATAGAGCATATCAAAATTCATTTCTTCTCCCTGCCTCGTCCAAATTCCATCACCCTGTATCCCATATGGATTAAGGAATATCTCATATGCCTGCTTGTGGTCATTATAAGTATCAAGCAGTATTCCCACGAAATCATCCTGATACATTTTATCCCTGTCAGAAAGATTAACCCTTAACTTCGATATCCTGTCATCATAACAAATAAATGCAACATACAAATTGTCATCATCGTACGTCATTTTAACATCAGTTCTTACCATAGCAGGCAGATTGTCGCCGGGCTGTATTTCCACAAAGTTGCCGGCTGTTTCACAGGTTTCCCAAACGGTTTCGCTTAATACTCCGTCAATCTTGATAAGAGAATTTCCGCATTTTGAAATTGTTATCTCAGGTCTTGCGTTGGTAATTGCAGAATCATTAACAACTGATTCCTGGGTGAAACAATCAATTGATAAAATGCATAAAATGGCACAAATTGCGGTAATTTTAAAATTCATATATGTATTTATTGTTATGACGGAAATGTCAGTAATACGGTTTCATAATTTAGATGCAATCAATAAAGGAATGGTTTATTAATGACTTGAATATTCAAACCATCACACAAATATTAGCCGGATAATGCATCAATTCTTAAGAAATATCGCGCCTCGGCTTTATATACTGGCATTATTTCTGCAGTGCAGTATATTTTCACAGACGGAACAAGCCAGGATCACATCGATCGATTTTGCGGGGAACAGCTTTTTCTCCAACGGAGAACTTAACGGATTCATAGCATCAAAACCGGGTACGATTTATTCACCCCTTCAATTTGAGCTTGACCTGAAGAATATTTTAAAGAACTACAATGACAACGGATTTACAGACTGCCGCATAAAAAGCTCGAAGGCAGAATTTAACTTTGATTCATCCGGTGTTACTCTTTCAGCAGAAATTGAGGAAGGTCCAAAAGTGTTAATTGGCGAAATACAGATCTCAGGTAACAGGCTTTTTTCAACTGAGCTGCTGAAGAACAGCATTGATACCAAGACGGGAACAGTATTAAACTCATTAACATTAAGCGCCGATATGACTGAATTGCTGAATATGTACGAAAAAAAAGGGTACACTTTCGCTTCTGTAAATGTAACTGATATAAGCCAATATGAAAGCGGCGGCCGGCAAATGCTGAGGATAAATATCAGGATAGATGAAAATGACCGGGTAAGGATAGATAACATCAAAGTTGAAGGCAACACCGAGACAAAAGAAAATGTTGTGCTGCGTGAAATTTCTCTTGGAGAAGATAATTCCATAACCAAAGAAAATCTTGTAGAAATAAGGCGCAGATTGGAGAATCTAGGTTATTTTGAAACTGTTGAACAGCCCAGGATTCTGAAATATAAAAACTCAACGGTATTATTGATAAGAGTAAAAGAAGGGAATACAAATACATTTGACGGTATACTTGGATATGTACCGCCATCACAAAGTGAAGACAGGGGTTATTTTACCGGACTTGTGAATCTTTCGATACGGAATCTCTTTGGTACCGGCAGAAAAGTAGAGGCAAGATTCAAAAAAGAAATTAAATCCACACAGGAACTGGAACTTGAGTATCTTGAGCCATGGATACTTGGATATCCCGTAAATATGAATTTCGCTTTTCTGCAGAGAATTGAAGATTCATCTTACACCAAACGCAATCTAAGCCTTAAGGCCGATGCAATGATATCAAAGAAGATCACACTTTCGGCAATATTCAATTATGAACGTGTAATTCCCAACACCAAAAACAGTGTGTTTACATTGTTTGACAGCAGAATTCTTGGGGCAGGCGCTGAGATCAGATATGACAGCAGGGATTATGTTTATAATCCCTTTTCAGGAATATTATACAGAACCAGTTACTCAGTAGGACAGAAAAAAATTTACAATACTGCGTCATTTCCCAACATGGATATACCCGCAGATTTCACAGTGCAAAAAGGATCAATGGATATAGATCTCTATTATTCATTCTTTAAACGGCAAAGTTCTCTATTGGGGCTGCACGGGATAGAAATACGCTCACCCCGTTTTGAAGCGGCCGATCTTTTCAGGCTGGGTGGCAACAGCACAATCCGCGGGTACCGGGAAGGTCAATTTCTTGCTTCCAGGGCTGCATGGGGAAACTTTGAAATTCGCTACTCACTCACCCGCCGAAGCTTTGCGGCAGTATTTTATGATGCGGGTTACTATCTGAAACCCGAGGATGATCTATACAATATTCTTTCACAGGAAGGTTTTATTTACGGGTACGGACTTGGAGTAAGGATAGAAACATCACTGGGAATGTTTGGAGTAAGCTACGCATTGGGTAAAGGTGATTCAATATTAGAAGGTAAGATCCACTTCGGGTTAATAAATGATTTTTAGTAATAAATAATCTTATAATCATATCCTTTCATTTCAAACACATACTTTCCTATTTCGCATTTACCGCATTTCTCTCGGGTACAGTAAAAGTTATGCAATTGAATAATTGCCTGTTCATTGGCGGGAGTATTGATCTTAATATTCCGTTCCTTAATCAGTTGTTCATTCATAACCCTGATAATATTATTATCAGCTTTTATCTTCAATTTCCTATATAGCTCAATTGTATTGCCTGATATATTTGTATCATCAAATATTTCACCATACAATTTCGCGAAAGGTATCAATACATTTATTATGATATCAGTTATGCGTTGTTTGCCGCCAAGAGTGTTGGGCGATCTGGAAGACTTTCCAAAATCATAGTGACTATGCCAGTATTTATTTGTTTGCGGAGCGAACATTTCAAATAAGCCTAAAAATAACTCCCGTGGCTTAAGCAACTTATTGCTGAACAAACCAATAATTCTTTTGAATTGCTCATTGTAAAGTAAATTGTAAATGAGTTGTGAGCCGTACGCTAATCTTAATGTTGGAAAGTTCTGCGGTCTTTGACCAAAGAAATTCCAGTGACTTCGTTCAAGCCTGGCAATTTTCAGTTTTGGTTCAATTTCCTTCCATTTCGATTTTATCTCATCAATATAGGTGTCTTTGGACCTCACATCAAATAATAAACCACCTGCACCGTACAACAATGCCTGGATACCGGTAATATCTCTGCCTGTGTGCTTTTTTATAAGCTCAAGTGTAAGATTTGCTGAAAGCTTCATCATCTGTTCTTTATTTTTGGCAAACCCAAGAGCTTCAAAAATAAACTCATACAGAACCTGCTCCCAGATACTTTTGTTCTTTGATATTACTTTATTTGAGCCTGATAATTCAATGAGCCTGTTTTTGATTCTCTCTGTTTTTAGGTTAAGCCTTTCAATTGCCAGTTTTCCGAGCCATTTGGTAATCAGTTCATCATCAGCTAAATGATTACAATCAAAACATGGCAGGCGGAACTTAGCCGAAGGCTTTGATATTATATCCTGCCAGATATCGTGAATAGAAGCAGTTAAATGATTTGCAAGTATGACGGTTGGAAGCTCGCGTTTTATACGGAGCTTTGGCGGAGTGCGTTCATCTGAATCCCAAAGCACTACGTGCAATATAACGGAGTTATACCTGCGGTCTTTTGGGTGTGAGTGTTCAGCCCAATTCTTAAAATCACGGTGTATTTCTACATCTCCGGTAAGAGTCTTAACGCCAATTTTTACTTTCGCATTTCTGTAATCCGGACCCGAATCATAATTTCGGGTACCGTGATCCAATACTTCAACATCTTCGCCGGAATCTGTTACAAGGGATGTATAATAGGAAATGCCGCCTTCCCAGATACGGCAGATAAAATCTTCGTTGATGTTAAGTTTGGGTTTCAACAATTGTTTGGAAATTTAACATTATTTAGGTCGCATATTTCTATTGGGTAGAAACACGCAAATTCAGTTACCAGTATTTTAAAAAACGCTCCACTGATGTGATCCTTCGCTTACTGCTTTCGCAATCGCTCCAGCAGTTAACGCTCAGGATTAATATTTTACTTCTTCATCATCAAAAAGCCGTTGATCTCGTCTCTAGCCTTCATGGCAGCTTCGCCAACAACAGTCATGAACTCCTCGGCAGTCTCAGCCTTTGGTGCGGCGTATATAATTGAGCGGCTTTGGTTAATCACAAATAATGTATGATTAAGTGAATTGATGGTTTTTTCAAGTGAGCCCTTCTGTGCGCCTATGCCGGGTATAAGTAACGGGACTTCAGGAAAATTCTTTGTCATCTTGGCAATTTCTTTAGTATGACTTGCGCCAAACACAAAACCTGTTTTATGGTCGTTCCAACCGAGTGATTTTTCAACCACAACTTCCCACAGGGGTTTATTTTCAACTTTAAGGAACTGAAAATCATTTGCCCCGTAATTAGAAGTAAGCGCAAGCATCCATACGAATTTATTTTTCCTTCTCAGGAATGGCCTGGCAGAGTCCTGCCCCATATAGGGCTGTACGGTAATTGAATCAAAATTCAGCTCATCAAAGAAAGCCTGAGCGTAAAGCTCGGTTGTGTTTTCTATATCGCCGCGCTTTGCATCTGCTATTGTTATGAGGTTTTCGGGAATTGCTGCAAGTGTTGAGCGTATTGCGGCAAAGCCGCGGTCGGTATCCCGCTCATAGAAAGCAATGTTAAGCTTATAGCCGCAGGCAAATTCTTTTGTAGCTTCAACAATCAGATTGTTGAATGCGGCAATGGGGTTCACTTCGGTTTTGAGGAATTCGGGGATCTTAGTAATATCAGAATCGAGTCCCACAACTAAATGCGAGTTTGATTCTCTTAAAGCGCCTTTAAATTTTTTGGAAAAATGCAATATTGTTCAATTATAAATTACGAATTAGGAATTATGGTAAATTTACTGAATATTTATTTTTATATTTTTTCTTTGTTTTCTCAATATTTAATTCAATAGAACGTGGTTTACTTTCCTTTGGGTAAACATTTACCTCAATTATTTGACCTTTTCCATTAGTGATAACCTGTTCTAAATCACCTGAATTGAACCACCTACTATCTTCACGTTTTATCAATTTTCTTTTGGAATCAAAATATTCTCTCCACAATGTCTTTCTACCAAAGGAATCAACGATATCTTCGTCATTACATCTAAAATAATCATCAGTATAATTATCCATATCATTAAATAAACAATCAAAAATTGAAGCATTTCCCTCAGAGTTGAGATCTGATCTTAAATCCTTAAACTTTTTTAGCGCAATCTGTTTTTTAACATAATAATATCCTTTTTTCTTTAGTTCACTCTTAATTTTATTAATTAAGTTTTTTTCAGCTTCACTTAGCTTTAAAGGTCCAAACTCGTATACATTCACTTTATAATACTTACAAAAAGTGCAAATTGCAAAAGCCGGGATTATTTCAGAAATATAAATATTCAAAAACCGAGCGGTATTGTTTTTGCATTTTGCAGTTAGCTTTTTATCGAAATCTAAATGAGAAGTAATTTCATTATTCAAAATAATATCCACATCCCAGCTAAAATCTCCAACAAAGTTCCAATCAATATTATCAAATTTTTGCGAATATATTGCATCTACTGTCTCTTGTAAGATTCTTCCATTTACTTCATATTTATCAGGACATAAATTACTAAAGAATTTATTCCAATAATCTATATCTTTTTCATTCGTATATAACGACTTGATTGTTCTTTTTAATAATCGTCTATCTTTTCCAAAATATCGCTTGACCTCTTTTATTAACTCTTTATCGTTTCGTATCATATCGTTTGGGGCTAAAGCCCTATTTTTTTGAGTATTTTTATCCACGACCTAAAGGTCGTGGCAATCATAATATACTTATTAAAATATTTTAGAATACTCATTACTTACTATATACTCAAACCTTTTCATATCTCACGTTTCGCTTTTCAAATTTCACGTTTGACGTTTCACATTACACATATTCCTTACGGTTCCTGAATGCATTCAAAATTATTCCAAGCATTATCAGGTTGCTGAGCAAAAATGATACGCCATAGCTCATAAAGGGTAAAGGAATCCCGATAACCGGCATAATACCCATTATCATTCCAAGATTTATGAGAATATGGAACGAAAAGATCGTAGCAAACCCTATACAGCATATGCTTAAGAATTGGTTCTTGCAAATGAAGGCAATATGAATAGTTTGCCAAATTAAGATCAGGAAGAGCAGTACTACAGCGATTGAGCCAACGAAACCGAACTCCTCTCCAACCATGCAGAAGATAAAATCTGTCCATTGCTCAGGTATGTATTTAAGCTGAGTCTGAGTTCCCTGCAGGAATCCTTTACCTGAGAGTCCCCCTGAACCGATAGCGATTTTAGACTGGATAACATTGTAACCTGCTCCCAGCGGGTCAGATTCCGGGTCAAACATGCTTTGTATGCGCTTCTGCTGGTAAGGCTGCAGTTTGCTGTATACCATGTTAACGGAAAAACCCGAGGCTATGGCTATACACACAACAATTACAGATACCAGGATGTTCTTCTTAAAAACCATCATCATTGCGACAATGAAAATAACTGCGGCTACAAAATACCAGGTACCCAAAAAGGCGCAAACCGCCGTTATTGCCGGGGCAACAATGAAAAACATTATGTAGTTGGGCATGCCTGCCCAGTAAAGCACAGGCAGCAAAAGGAACAGAAATACAAGAGTGGTACCCATATCAGGCTGAAGCATAATTAAAGCTACAGGCACCAGGCAAATTGCAACAGCGTACATAAAATCACGCAGTTTGGTCACATCAGCTTCCTTATTTTTGTTAGAAAGGAAATAAGCAAGAGCCATTACTGTTGCTACTTTTGCGAATTCCGATGGCTGAACACCAAATCCGCCAACGCTGAACCAGCTGGTCTGCCCTTTTATCTTCTTGCCCAGGATTATGACCGCAATAAGAAGTATCATAACCAAACCGTAGATCAAATATGATGACATAGCCAGGTACTTTGGGGGAGTGTACATAATTGCAAGAACCACAATAATCCCTATGCATGCTGAAATAAGCTGTTTGGTAAAATTCCCCGAAACCAGCTCATTGCCAAAAGTAGCGCTGTAAATAGCTACCAGCCCGAACGCAATGAGTGCGAATGCCGACAGAAAAACCACAAAATTAAATCTTTCAAAAACTTTAGCCTGCATTAATTTTCTAAAATTAAAATCGTTTTCAAACTCTATCTTTCGCCAAATGAATCTTTTACTTCCGACTCATCCTGAAGCCCGAGCAAATATCTCAGAATTATTCTCTGCGCTATAGGAGCAGCAACAGTTGCTCCAAAACCGGCATTTTCCACCATTACACAGATCGCTATCTTTGGGTCATCCGCCGGCGCATATGCAATGAACCATGAATGGTCCTGCCCATGAGGATTCTGCGCCGTGCCGGTCTTTCCCGCAATGGTTACTTCACTTGTTCTTATAGATCTCGCTGTGCCGTTACCATTAACAACAAGATACATACCTTTTTGTATCACTTTAAAATAGTCTTTATCAATTGCCACTTCATGTTTCTTAAACTGTACGGGAGTGATCTCTCCTGTTACGGGATTTTTAATTGACCTGACCAGGTGCGGCTGAATAAATGTACCCGAGTTTGCAAGTATTGATGTATACAAAGCCATCTGAAGCGGAGAGACACCAAGCTCACCCTGTCCGATACCCAAACTGACAACATATCCCTGGGTCCAGCCGGTGGGCCCGTACCGCTTATTGTAATATTCTGTGGAAGGCAGCAATCCTTTAGTTTCCTCCGGAATATCTATGCCCGTTTTATGCCCAAAACCCAGCATCTGTCCGTACTTATTCCAGTTATCAAGCCCTATGCGCAGCACAAGTTTATAGAAGAATACATTGGATGAATGTTCAATTGCGGTTGGTATTGTAATTGAACCAAAAGCGCCGTGGTCTCCAAAAACTTTGTTGCCGTACCGGAAACTTCCTTCACAGGGAATTGTACTGTTGGTCTTAAGTATCCCTTCCTGCAGCGAAGCAAGAGCAGATACCATTTTGTATGTAGAACCGGGAGGGTACCTGGTCTGTGTTGCACGGTTAAACAACGGATTCTTTTTATCTGTATTCAGGGCAGTCCATACTTCAGGCTTAAGTTTCCCGCTGAAGTCATTCAGGTCATAATCAGGCTTGCTAACCATACAGATGATTTCACCATTAGTCGGATCAATAGCTACTATACCGCCTGTTCTGCCTTCCAGCAGCTTTTCGGCAAACTTCTGAACTTCCGCATCAACGCTCAATATGAGGTCATACCCGCTGATAGCTTTAACATCGTTCTTTCCGTCATTCAGCGGCCCCACTTCTCTTCCCTTATTATCCTGCAGTATAAATTCAAAGCCTTTTTCACCCCGAAGGTAATTTTCGTATCCCGCTTCAAGTCCGGTGGTGCCAATAAGATCGCCCTGCTTGTAATAGTCTCCCTGCTGTTTCTTAAGCATGCTCTCAGAGATCTCTTTAGTGTAGCCTATAGTATGAGAGCCTCGGAAATCGGTTGGATAAAGCCTGATGGGATCTATGCTGTAATCGATTCCTTTCAGCAGTTCCCTGTTCTCTTCAATGAAAGAAATTATCCTGAATTCTACATCGCGCTGAATTCTTGTGGGAATAAACCGGTTAGTACCTTCTATCTTCTTGAGCTCACTCCGGAGGTATTGTTGTTCAATTCCCAGCAAACTGCAGACAACAGGAATATTATTCGTATCAAATTCTTTTTTTACTACTGTTACGCTGTATGAGGGTTTATTATCAACAAGCAGCTTGCCGTTACGGTCAAAGATCAGGCCGCGGGCAGGGGTGGTTATTATAGTCTTAACTGAATTGCGCTCAGCATCCTTATCGAACTTTTCGGGATTAATAAGCTGAAGCTGTACAAGCCTTCCTGCAATTATCATTACGATAACGAGTGAAAAGATATAATAAAAATTTTTTCTTTTGCTGAGATCCATTTTTACGCGTTATTGAATCATTTACACAATTGCTACCTTGCAAAGCGCCTTCTTCTGGCAAAAATAACGGGTATCACGCTGAATAAAGCAGTATAAACCGTTGTGGGAAGCACATATCTTATTAAAATATCAAGGAACAGCAAATTCGTTCCCTGGAAATAGAATGTATAATAAATTGTATTGTTTATGATTGAACAGATCGAAACCAGTAGAACGAAAATGTAACTGTTCAAATATCGTTCTGTTTTCTGTTCATTGTTAAAGAATCCCGAAGTAAATCCGGCAATTGTTTTTGCCAAAGCCATCAGCCCGATAAACGAAAAACTGAAAATATCCAATATGAGCCCTGAGGCAAATCCGGCAATGCTTCCTGTTATCTTGCCGCGTTTTACTCCAATGTAAACCAAACCAATTATAACAAGGTCGGGGGTGATCTTAAACTCGGTTACATCAATAAAACTAACAGCAGTTTTCTGAATAATTATAAGACCGAGCAAAATTCCAGCATATTTAAGATATTCCATCATATCAGAACTTTACTATCATTTCGACTTTTCATTAAATTTCTTTTCAAGTTCTCTTCTTTCATCCTCAGAAAGGAACTTCAGAACAAAAACCTCTTCAACAGTTTCAAAATTCACAAAGCATTCAACTTCAATATTTTTGAATAGATTATCAAGTGTGTTATCTGTTGTTACATAACCGATGGGAATACCTGCCGGAAATGAATTGCTGTATTCGGAGGTCATAAGAATATCACCTACCTTTACATCTGCGCTTTTGGACACATTCTTCATCCTGATCTTGCCTTCACCATCCCAGGCAATAATGCCATCTACCCTGCTGCGCTGGTCTTTAGCGCTGACCTTCAGGTCCTTATTCAGCAGAATCTGCGCAATACTGTAGTTACCGCTGGTTGCTACGATTTTGCCAACGAGACCCCTATCAGTTATAACAGGCATACCTATTTTTACAGAATCATTTTCGCCGATATTTATTGTGATGTTATTCCTGGTCTGAATTAATGTCTTGCCGATAATCTTTCCTGTAGCAACACGGTAATTTGTGCGCTGCTTGAACTCAAGCATCTGGTTAAGCCTCAGGTTTTCAAGCTTGGCTTCTTTAAGCATGCTTAGTTCTTTGGATAGGTCAATATTGGTTTCGCGAAGGGATTTATTTTCACGCTCCAGCTCAAAAATATTTGGTATTATAGAAAATCCATCCTGAATAGTGCCAATTACATTAACAGCTATGACACGAACAAAACGTATCTGCACATTATCATTCTGGAATATCAGCAGTAAACTGATAACAATGAGCGCTGAAAATATTATGTATTCTTTGAGATTTCCTAAATATGAAAGCAGGATCTTCATTATATGGAGTGGAGTTGAGTGTTAATGAATTTGCTGTTTTTTCACCTCACCCCCGGCCCCTCTCTATCATAATCCCGCTAAGTTAAAAAGCGGGACGGCAAAAAGCGCCGGAGGGGGGAGATAATTCTATAATTTTGCTTCAATCAACATTTGTTTCAGGTATAAGGAATTACTACTACCTTTGCGGCGTCAGGAGGTCTTATGACCTGACGCATAAATGTGCCGGGTCACAAGACCGGGCACTGCGTAAACTAATACTTTTTGCTCTTTATCAGCACTTTTGAGTACTTTTGCAGGTCCTCGAGTACCTTGCCGGCACCGCGTACAACAGCCGTTAAGGGGTCTTCGGCTACGTGTACAGGCAGATTGGTCTCAAGCCTGATACGTTCATCAAGTCCTTTAATCAAAGCCCCGCCGCCGCTCAGCATGATGCCCCTATCCAGTATATCTGAAGCAAGCTCAGGCTGTGTGTTTTCGAGGGCTACTTTTACCGCTCGTATCATTTGGTTGACAGGATCGCTCAAAGCCTCACGAATTTCGATTGAGCTCACCTCGGTCATTTTAGGCAGACCCGAAACAAGGTCACGCCCTTTTACTTCGATGATAACTTCTTCCTTAAGCGGCATAACTGAACCAACCTGGCATTTAATTTCCTCGGCGGTTCTTTCACCAATTAAGATATTATAATTTTTTCTGAAGTATTCTACAATTGAAATATTTAATTCATCACCTGCGACTCTGATTGATGCGCCGTTTGCAATACCTGAAAGCGATATGATAGCAATTTCAGTTGTGCCGCCGCCGATATCAATTATCATGTTACCCACGGGTGATGATACATCAAGTCCAACGCCAATTGCAGCAGCCATCGGTTCTGCTAAAAGATAAACTTCTTTTGCGCCTGCATGTTCTGCTGAATCACGAACCGCGCGTTTTTCTACTTCTGTGATTCCGCTCGGCACACAAATAACAACGCGTGAGCTTGGAAAAATACTTGAATGAACTTTTTTGATGAAGTTACGAAGCATGCCTTCGGCAATTTCAAAATCGGCGATAACACCATCACCCATCGGGCGGATAGTTTTAATTCCCTTATGGGTTTTTTCGTGCATCTGTTTTGCTTCGTGACCGACAGCAATTATTTTTTTTGTCGTTTCATCAAAAGCTACAATGGAAGGTTCGTTAAGAATTATTCCTTTGCCTTTAATGTATATGAGCGTATTTGCAGTTCCAAGATCTATTGCAATATCTGCCGATAAAAATCCGAATAATGCCATCTATTTGAGGTATCCCGTGAAGATTAAAATTATATAAAATGAAATTCAATGTTCAATGCTAAAAAAGCCTGTAAAATGCGAAAATCCTTAAAAACCAATTTGCAAATATAAGGTTTAATTTTATTTATTTAAGTGAAATTATTAATACTTAACCTATTTTTCTTAAATTATTTTAGTGTCTGAAATGCCTTATCCCCGTTAAAACCATAGCTATACCATGCTCATCAGCCGCTTTTATCACTTCTTCATCTTTCACAGAACCGCCCGGGTGGATAACGGACTTAGCCCCCGCTTTCGCGGCTTCAATTACACCATCGGGGAACGGGAAGAACGCATCTGATGCCACGGAACACCCTTCGAGCGATAGCCCGAAGCGCTTGGCTTTGGTTACTGCGAGCATGGATGAGTCAACTCTTGAAGGCTGCCCCCCGCCGATGCCCAGAGTTCTGCCATCTTTTGCATATATCACAGCGTTACTTTTTGTATGCTTGCATACTTTCATAGCAAAGAGCATATCTTTCATCTCATCATCAGTTGGGTTTCTTTGCGTAACAGTTTTCATCTCCTTATCGTTCACAACAACTTTATTTACATCCTGCACAAGCAAGCCGCCGGTAACTGATTTCAGCTCCATCGCGTTTTCTAATCTTGGGTGAGTGTATTTTATAACGCGCCTGTTCTTCTTCTTAAATAAAAATGCAAGTGTATCTTCATCATATTCAGGTGCGATAACAATTTCGGTGAATATCTTATCCATCTCTTCCGCAGCATCCAAAGTAAGCTTACGATTCACAATTACAATTCCGCCAAATGGCGAAACAGTATCCGTTGCGAAAGCTTTAATGTAGGCATCTTTAACATCTGTGCCTTCGGCTACTCCGCATGGATTGATATGCTTCAATATCGCGCAGGCAGGTTCGGTGAATTCATTTATCAGGTTATACGCCGCGTCAATATCAAGTATGTTGATATACGAGAGTTCTTTGCCGTGGAGTTTTTCGAATATCTGCGAGAAACCCGCTTCGCCAACATCGTATAGCGCAGCTCGCTGGTGCGGATTTTCGCCATAACGCAACTCTTCATATCCTGTGTAAAATATATCAAAGATACCGCTTTTCTCTCCCGATATCCTGCGGAAGTAATTCGCAATACTTATATCGTACGATGCTATATATTCAAATGCATCTGCGGCAAGAAGTTTATTGATATCTTTCTGATGCTTCAACGATTCAATGTAAATTTCATACTGGTGCGGATCTACAAGCACACTAACACTTGAGAAATTTTTGGCAGCCGCCCTGATCAACGATACCCCGCCGATATCGATCTGTTCAATAGCTTCGGCTTCGGTGCAATCAGGTCTGCTGATGGTCTGTTTAAACGGGTACAGACTCACGCAAACAAGGTCAAAAAGCTCAAAACCGTGAGTTCTAACCTCATTTTGATGTTCCGGATTTGTTTTATCAGCAAGTATCCCCGCAAATATCAAATGCTGCAGGGTCTTAACCCTGCCTCCCAGCACCTCCGGTGCTTTTGTGATTTCCTCAATTGTTTTGAGTGCAATGCCGTTATCTTTCAACAGTTTTGCAGTGCCGCTGGTTGATACAATTTCAAATCCGTTTGATACGAGCTCTTTTGCAAACTCCACAACACCGGATTTATCGTACACGCTTATTAATGCTCTTTTCATTTTGACCTCACCCCCAGCCCCTCTCCAAAGGAGAGGGGGGAGTTTATTCTTTAATTATTTTTCTATTAAAATTTTGTAACTGACCTCTCCCCTCCAAAGGAGTCCTTCGGACCTGCCCCCTCTCCAAAGGAGAGGGGGTTAGGTAATCAAAAAAAAACTTCGCTCCCCTCTCCTCTGGAGAGGGGAATGTCGTTCCGAAGGAACGACAAGGGGTGAGGTCATTACTTATGAAATAAAAACTTTATTCTTCCTTACCTTAACTCTTCTCTCTTCAAAAAGTTTAATTGCTTCGGGGTACAGTTTGTGTTCAGCGCGCAATACTCTTTTCTGCAATGTTAATGCATCATCCGTGGGTTTAACCTTCACCTGCTTTTGCAGGATGACAGCACCGCTGTCGTAAACTTCGTTTACAAAATGCACTGTTGCGCCGGTAAATGTTTCCCTGGCTGCAATCACCGCTTCATGCACGTGAATGCCGAACATTCCTTTACCTCCAAACTTTGGCAATAATGCGGGGTGAATGTTGATTATCCTGTTCTTAAATTTTTTTATAATAACAGGGTCAAGCATTTTCATATAGCCCGCAAGCAGAATAAAATTCACCTTATGTTTTTTCAGTGATCTTAAAATTTCTGCTGTAAATTCTATTTGTGTTGAAAATAATTTTTGCGACAGATGTAAATGAGGGATATTATATTCAGCTGCAGTTTTTAAAGCGCCTGATCCGGAATTATTGCTTATTACCAGAGAAACCCCGGAACTGATCCGGCCGGAAAGAGAAGCTTTAATAATTGCTTTTAAATTTGAGCCGCTGCCTGAGGCAAAAACACATAAATTCAAACCCAACGTACACGGAATTTTATTGATTTTAAGCAAAAATAAGCAAAAATGTCTTAACAATCAATTAACTAATTGCAAAATTTCAATGAAATTTGTATATTTGTAGTCTTTAATATCATTATATACAGAGAACAGGACTAAAGGAACCATGAAAAAGGGAACGCACCCAAAATATATGAAATGTGACGTAATCTGCAATTGCGGTGAAAACCGCGGCGTTTTATTCACAACCCGCTCAACAGTACCGCAGATAAAGGTGGAAATATGCTCTATGTGTCATCCTTTCTTTACTGGCAAACAGAAGCTGGTAGATAGCGCAGGACGAGTTGAGAAATTTAACCGTAAATACGCAAAAAAGAAACCGGTTACCGCTGAAGTTAAGGCTGAAGAAGTTAAGACTGAAGAAGCAGCATCATAGTTCATATAATTTAAAGCCTTTGGCAGGCTTTTAAAAATTACAATTATTTAATGATCCTCAAATATCAATTCTAATTATGAATATCTGTATATTTGAGGATCTTTTTATTTCGCAATTAGCCCCTATAAATTATTTAAGGCATACATCAAAGCTTATTTGCGGCGCGGATACCCTGCTGGAAAAAATTGTAAATTTTTTCCCGGCGAAGACTCCCCTCACGCTCCACTCCAGAAAATACATAGCGCCATACCTGGCTGAAAAATTCCCCAAGGCAAAAATTAACGAGCTTGCCGAAGGCGATTGTATATTTTTCAATTCGCGTGTTGTATTCAAAGCCGAGGAGCTTAAAGCTATTACGAAATTATTCAAAAAGGAAAACAATACAGCAGTACTGCAGGATAAAGTGATAATCGCATTTCACCTTTCCAAAGAAAAAGTGCAGCAGTACAAGGAAATTGTTAATCCCGAAGATGACAACCTTATATCGTATGCAGATGTTGAATGGCTTGGGCTGAATAAAATTGATTCTGATATCTACAGGCTGATAAATTATCCATCTGACCTGATACTGTATAATGAGGACCAGTTGAATTACGACCTTAACCGCGAAATGAAGGGTAAAAAGAAACTTCACATCGGGAAAAAATGCAGCATCGGCAAAAATGTTGTTTTAGATACATCTGCCGGCAGGATATACATTAATGATAATTCCGTAATTGAACCATTCACATATATTAAAGGTCCGGTTTACATTGGCGAAAACTCTACTATACGTTCAGGCTCTCAAATATACGGTCCGGTGAGGATTGGCGGCTCATGTAAGGTATCAGGTGAAATTACCTGCTCTGTTCTGCACTGGTATGTTAACAAGCAGCATTACGGTTTTTTAGGACATTCATATTTATGTGAATGGACCAACCTTGGAGCAGGAACAACAACAAGCAACTTAAAAAACAATTATTCCAAAATTGTACTGAATATTGACGATAAGAAAGTAAATACAAATTCAATTTTCCTTGGCAGTATAATTGGCGATCATACTAAAACAGGCATACAAACCATGCTGAATACAGGAACAATGGTTGGCATTTCATCAAATCTCTACGGAGCAGGTTATCATAACAAAAAGATAAGTTCTTTCAGTTGGGAAGATGCTTCGAATAACGAAGTGATCTCTTACGAAATAGAAAAAGCAATCAGTACTGCAAGAACATCGATGAACAGAAGAAATGTGAATATGTCTGATGCATACGAAAAAATGCTGCGCCATGTATTTGAAAAGAAGGATGAGAATTTAATTTAAAGTGTAATCACTAACAAGGGGCTTGAGCCCCTTTTCCATAACAGCCTGCTTCATTTTAGAACAACATGAAAATTTCAGATAAAACAAAAAAGACAATAGAAGAGCTTTATGTTTATTCAGGCAATAAGCTGAAAAATGTAATTGAGTTGATGGTGCTTATTGAACTGGCAGAGCAGTCAGGTAAGGATAAATTATTCTATGATATCCAGTTTGCGGCAAAGTACCTCAACGGTTTAGGCAGAATTTTGCAGAGTAATGTTGCTTTAACAACCCAGAAAAAACCGGGCTCAAATGGCGAAGAGCCGCCGACGGCTGACGAAGCCCGTGAAAAGATCATGGGTGAATACAAAGCAAATATGATTAAGCTCACAAATTATTTGAAGGACCTGCTTCTTGATGCCGATGAAGCTGACCGTAAGGAAATCGAAGAAAAGTATTTATCACTTTCAAGGACTTCGATGGTTAATTTAACAACTCTGATTTATGACCTTAGCTGGCTGAAGAGATATTTGAACAGCAAAAGGTGATGATTTTTAGCTAAAATTGATTAAATTAATTCCCCGTTACAACTTTTAACAAAACTTAACATACCCGAAACAACTCCACGTAAACCCGCCGGGTTTACTATTAAAAGTATTGTCAAATATTTTTAAAAGGAGCGTAAAAATGACCATCATTAAACATTTACTATGGGCAACGGTTTACACACTGATCTTCATTAACTGCCTGGTAATGACGGCGCAGTATTTCGCGGGACTGAATAATATAGTAAGCAAAATGTTCGGATTAATTGAAGATGTAAATCTGGCTGCGCTGCTTTAGGGAATTTAGTAACCACATCGTCTCCACAGAGTCTCTTGCGAAGCAAGGACTCTGTGGGAAATGAGTAACTGAATTTCGCAGAGTCCCTTTCAGGAGACTCCGCGAAGACGAAAGAACTTTGGAACTTGCGAACAAGGGGCTTCAGCCCCTTGTTTTGAAGCAGATGGCTGCTTATACTACTGCCCCTTGAAAAGTCGAAGAACTGGCTTTGACAGTGGGGACGATAATTTTGAAGTTATTATTATCCATGATCAATCTTCAATTCCTGACCAACGAAGACTTTAGACGGGGAATAATATATAAAAAAAGATTGTCAGAGACTATGGTTTCATTCGAAAATTGAGATTCCCGCTTTCGCGGGAATAGTTAGTTTACAGGTATCGAAAAGCTGAATTCACTTCCCTTCCCTATTTCACTCTTAACCCAGATATCACCGCCGTGGGCGTTAACAAATTCTTTTGAAATAGCGAGTCCTAACCCCACACCTTTATTTATACTTTCAATATTTCTTGATTTCACCTGAACAAATTTTTCGAAAATCCTGCTCAGGTATTGCGGTTCAATTCCCGAGCCGTGGTCTTTCACAGAAAATATCACTTTGCCGGTATCTTTGTGTACCTTCAGAACTATTTCTCCGCCATCAGCAGAATACCTTACAGCATTATTGAGCAGGTTTATCATAACCCATGCTATTTTATTGGCGTCAACTTTCAACCCCGGAAGATCCGGTTCAATTTCTGTAACAAGCTCAATATTCTTCTGCTCAAACTGAAGGAGCATTGGCGTTATCGCGGCATCAACAAGCTCATCTGCTTTCACTTCCCTGTATTTAAGTATTTCGCTCCCTGATTCAATTCTTGAAAGGTCAAGCAGTTCATTCACAAGCTTTAGCAGCCTCTTCACTTCATCCTTCATAGCGGAAGTAATTCGCTTCTGCTCATCATTCATGCCGCCTATACGCTCATCCTGCAGCAGCCTGAGGCTCATATTCATTGCCGAGAGCGGGGTGCGCAGCTCATGCGATACAGTAGCCACAAACCCGCTTTTTAATTCATCAAGCTCTTTGAATCCTGTCACATTTTTTAATATTATTATATAACCCAGGGTCTTTTGCGGATTGTTTTCATCGGTGACATTAAGAATTTCTTTCAGGAAGTACTCTTCCCTTTCGCGGAATACAATCCTTATATAATTCAGGTTGCCCTTTTCTTTATCATGCCCTGCAAAATCATCAGTTATGTTCTTTACTAAGCTGTTTGTATGTGATACTTCAAGCATATTTTTTCCCAGCAGGGCTGATTCTGATATCCCCAGAAGTTCCGTGCCGATATTATTTACAAGTATTACATCATAATTTTCATTCAGAACAATTATACCGTCGATCATGCTCTTAACAATTGCTTCAGCGCGTTTCTTTTCGGCAATGAGCATTTCTATATTGCTCTTTTCATACTCCTCCAGCTTTGAAGCCATGTTATTGAACGAAAGTGCAAGCTTACCCAGCTCATTGCCTGAATTTATTTCAACCCTTTCTGAATATCGTTTTTCAGCAATGGCCTCGACTTTCCGAGTGAATTCATTAACCGGATTTACAATAAGAGACGGTACCTTAAGTATAGCAATCAGCACTATAATCAGAGATAAAGCTGAAATTACCATCATATACAGCTCAGCGCTCTCGGAAATTTTCACTGTTTCATCGCGCCTGTTAAGCATTCCCTTATGATTAAGATTGAGAAGTTCATAACAGGATTTTTTCAGCAGAGTATACTGCGGCGAAATAACAGAATCATATGCTAAAATGTTATTAAGAGAAGTCCTGTTTTGCTCATATGATCTGATATAATGTTCGGTCTTTTTCCTGATATCAGCCGTCAATTCTGTTTCGCCGGGCTCAGTAATGTTGCTTTCGCATTTTTTCAAGTTAAGAAAATATTTATCTCTGGCCGAAGTAAATAATGAATCCGCCATATTTTTATCCGGCTTACCCGAAACATAGGTTATAATTGCGTTATCCATGTTATCAAGCTCATCTATCATATTCTGTGCCGCAATGATACTTCCGTAATTATCCTTTAATATCTTATCGGGTGTATTGGAGAGTCTCTCTATAAAATATATGCCGGTAAAACCAAGAAGAAGAACAATTGCTCCCATCAGCAAATAGCCCAGCAAGAAAAGAGTTTTCAGCTTAATTTTCATGACTTAAGTAATATTTTAAGCAATAATTTCAATATCGTAATCCCGTTCTTCCTTCGAAACCGCCTCAATGAGTTTATCAACAATTGGGGTTGTGATTATTTTTTTCAGGTATCCTTTTTTAGCAGGTTTGCCAAGAACAATTTTAGTAATATTCTTCTCTTTGGCAAACTCAATTATACCTGTTATTACATCAGGCGCGCTTACCTTCTCGCTGATACCGCCCATTTCCGTTGCCATCTTGAAATTATTTATAAGGTAGCGCTGCAGCTTCAGGTCTATATTTTCGAATGAGTTATCGGGTGTATCAACATAAAGGGTAAACCATTTCTGTTCAAATCTCTCAGATATCCTTGCACTTCTTCTGATAAGCTTTTCATTTTTTTCAGGGTCGTTGCCAAGACAAACAAGTATAACTTCATCCGGCGCCCTGTCGTAAGCAGTAACTTCGGAATTTATTTTCTTTTCAACAGCATTGGCAACTTCTCTGAGAGCAAGCTCCCGCAGCTGAAGCAGGTGTTCGCGTTTGAAAAAATTCGCAAGCGCTGACTGGATCTTATCACTTTTGTAAATTTTGCCGTCCTTAAGTCTTTGTATCAGTTCATCAGCCGTGAGATCAATATTCACAACTTCATCGGCTAACCCAACAATTTTATCGGGAACAGTTTCAGCTACTTTTATTTTTGTAATACCGGCAACAAAGTTGTTCAGGCTTTCAATATGCTGTATGTTAATGGCGCTTATGACGTTAATTCCGTTATTCAGCAATTCTTCAACATCCTGGTAACGTTTTTCATTCCTGCTGCCCGGTGCATTTGTATGCGCAAGCTCATCAACTATCACAACTTCGGGTCTGCGCAAAAGTATCGAATCAATATCCATTTCCTCAAGCTCTTTGCCTTTGTAATATATCTGTTTCCGGGGTATTAACGGAATTCCCTGAACAAGCTTTTCAGTTTCAGCCCTTCCGTGCGTTTCAATATATCCAATGGCCGCATCAACTCCTGCGGTCATCAGCTGGTGCGCTTCCTGCAGCATCCGGTAAGTTTTGCCAACCCCGGCGGCAAGCCCGATATATATCTTAAAGCTCCCCCGCCTTCCCTTTTGAATAAGCTGGTAGAAATTCTGCCCGGCGGCATCGTATTTCAGATCAATTGGATTAACCATCTATAAATGGTGAAACTCCGCTGGATTTATACCCTGCGGAGCTGCCATAATATCTTAATTTATTTTTGCTTTAAAGCTAAAATTCTATTCCTATACTGGTATTTGCCTCAATTCGTGAGTTTTTATCTTCATTGAATATCTTTTGATATTTATCAGCTGATAAATATCTCGATTCGATCCTGAAATAGGCGTTATCCACAGGTCTTACTTCAATCCCGAAAGTCACTCCAAAAGCTTTCAGCCCGGTTTGTTTTCCGGCAGCATCTGTTATTTCACCTGATAAGAAACCATCTTTATCATTGAATATTTCACCGCGAATGGTCGCGGAAACTTTCTTTGAAATTTTATACTTAATTCCGGCAAGACCCGAAAACATTGTCGCAGATGCAGTCGAATCAGTGAGAGATGATCTTTCCTGGAAGGCTAAATCAGCCCCCAGGAGAAAATCAACTTTGGATGAAGGTGAAAATTTGAAAACAAGATTGTTATACATCCTTGTTTTACCTCCTGAGCCAGAGGAAATTTCGTTGCCAACAAGATTATTATAAATTATTTCGAGGTTCTTAGCCGGTTTCACGCCAATCGTTAAACCAAATGATTTATTTTTATTATTATCAGCAAATACATTATAGCCGTTCAACAGATGCAATGAACCATAAACCTTAGGTGAAAATTCATATGATACTCTCACCCCGCTCTGGTAAAAGGGCTCATAGTATGTTGCCAAAGCCAGCGTATTGAAAAAATTCCCTTTAGGCAGCAACCCTTCGGCTCCAATGTGAGTCAAGAAATACCCGGCGTCTATCCATAGATTCTCAGCAGGTGAAAATCCGGCATAAGCTTCCTGTACAAACTGCTGGTTTGCCGGCCAGTTTACTGAAGGGATATCACCGTAATGCATCGTCAACACGCCGTGTACTTTTGTATCATTGTACTTAAGCGATACCTGTGCGATATTCAACCTGAATTCTTCCCTGTAGGGAACAATAGAAGAGAATTGCCTTATGGGATTACCGTTTTTATCATCATCCCATGAGTAGTAAGTATCAACATATCCGCCTAATGTAAACTTGGTAAGATCCTGCCCACAAACAACAAGCGGAAGAAAAACAAAAATCAGAACAGTGTAAAACTTTTTCATGAAGTTAGTCATAGATAAAATATAATATGTTCGCTATTAGTACTCCCAATAGTGTTATTATCACCGGGAGCATTTCAATTAGTAATTCATAATGATCAATATCGTGGTTTTTCATTTTTAATGTGATCATATGTTTAATTATTTTAATTAAAAAAGTAAGTAACACACCCCTTCCGCTTCGCTCCCTCCCCTCTCAAGAGGGGTGTCTGTTCGGCGATAGCCGAAAAGACGGGGTGTGTTATTACAGCGTAGGACATTTTCAATTTGATCTGTTTATTTTAATTCATCAAGTTTTAAATTCAGTTTAAGTACATTTATTACAGGCATTCCCAACACTGTGTTTTCAATGCTTTGATCAACAAGAGCTTTTATTTGTGCTTCAGGTAAATTCCGCACTACAGCTATCCTTTTTACCTGTATGTACGCAGAGTTTGGCGAGATATTGGGGTCGATACCCGAGCCGGGCGCAGTAACCAGGTCAGATGGAATTTCTTCTTTCTTTACGCCCGGGTTATGCAACAGGAAAGTATCGATCCTTGCCTGTACTTCAGCCAGGTAATCGGGGTTAGTGGGACCTTTGTTTGAACCGCCCGTGGAGGCAGCATTGTAACCTACTGTCGAGGGTCTGCCCCAGAAATATTTATCATCAGTGAAACTTTGACCGATATTTTCAAATCCTACAATCTGTTCATTCTTCACAATTGGCGAACCAACTGAGTTTGAAGAAAACACCAATCCTATTGTATATATTCCAAGCGGGTAAACAACACCGAACATTAAGATCAATATTACTGTTAAGATGAGCGAACTTTTTAAATTCTTTATCATTTTTATTAAATTAGACTAAGTTAAAAATTGTTAATAGTACATCTATCAGCTTAATACCTGCAAAAGGTACAATTACTCCGCCCAGACCGTAGATCAGCAGGTTCCTTGCCAGAAGTGATTCCGCTCCTAAGGGACGGTATGCAACTCCCTTTAATGCAAGCGGAATAAGAATCGGGATAATTATCGCGTTAAATATCACCGCGGAAAGTATCGCGGACTGAGGCGAAACGAGTCCCATGATATTCAGCGCCTGCAGCTCAGGTATAGAAGCGATGAAAAGGGCGGGAACAATAGCGAAATACTTAGCAACATCATTTGCAATTGAAAATGTTGTTAATGCGCCTCTTGTAATTAAAAGCTGCTTGCCAATCTCGACTACTTCAATAAGTTTTGTCGGGTCGTTATCAAGATCAACCATATTACCGGCTTCCTTGGCAGCCTGTGTACCGGAATTCATTGCCACACCAACATCAGCCTGCGCCAATGCGGGAGCGTCATTGGTGCCGTCACCCATCATAGCCACAAGTTTTCCTGATCTTTGTTCCGTCTTGATGTAGTTCATTTTATCTTCAGGTTTTGCTTCAGCTATGAAATCATCAACGCCGGCTTTACCTGCAATGAATTTTGCTGTAAGCGGGTTATCGCCCGTTACCATAACGGTCTTTACACCCATTTTGCGCAGCCTTTCAAATCTTTCCTGTATACCTGTTTTTATAATATCTTCAAGCTGTATCACACCGGCAGCTTCGCCGTTTACTGCAACAGCAAGCGGCGTACCGCCATTTGATGCGATCTCGGCGACTATCTTCTGCATATTCACCGGAATAGATTTTCCGCCGGATTGCACAAGATCCCTGATAGTATCAATTGAACCTTTGCGCACTGAAAGTCCGTTTTTAGTATCCAATCCGCTCATCCTGGTCTGGGCAGTAAACTTTATAAAAGTATCATCCTTGTGGTCGCTTAAATTTACTTCAATATTGCTTTTTTTTGCAAGCTCAAGTATCGATTTCCCCTCAGGTGTTTCATCCGCAATAGAGCTCAATACGCAGTATTTTATAAAATCGCTGTCAGGCATTCCGTTTACATTGTAGAAATTTGTTGCCTTACGGTTACCAATTGTGATAGTACCGGTCTTATCCAGCAGCAGTGTATCAATATCACCGGCAGTTTCAACTGCCCTGCCTGATTTAGCTATTATGTTAGCCCTAAGAGCTCTATCCATACCGGCTATACCAATTGCGGATAGTAATCCGCCTATTGTAGTAGGTATCAGGCAGACAAATAATGATATCAGCGATGCAATTGCAATCGGGGTATTCGCAAATCTACCGAAGGGCTCAAGGGTTACTGTAACAATTAAGAACATTAAGGTAAAACCCGAAAGCAGGATAGTTAACGCTATCTCGTTCGGCGTTTTTTGTCTTTTAGCGCCTTCAACAAGGGTTATCATTTTATCTAAAAATGATTCACCTTTTTCAGTAGTAACCTGTACTTTGATAAAATCTGTAAGTACTTTTGTGCCGCCGGTTACGCCTGAGCGGTCGCCGCCTGCTTCGCGGATAACCGGGGCTGATTCACCCGTAATTGCTGACTCATCAATAGTAGCAATACCTTCAATTATTTCGCCGTCTGTGGCAATAATTTCACCTGCTGCTGTAACGAACACATCGCCCTTTTTCAGCTCAGAAGACATTACTTTTTTCAATTCTCCACCCGGCATTAAAACATTCGCAGGTGTTTCTTGCCTTGTTCTGCGAAGGGTTTCAGCCTGCGCCTTACCCCTTGCTTCAGCTAATGCCTCTGCAAAATTCGCGAATAGCACTGTTATGAAAAGAACCATAGTGATAGCAAGGTTATAACCGAAACTTCCCTGTACTGCATCGGGCTTTGCCAGTAAATAGAAGCTCATAACAAGCATTATTACTGTACCAAGCTCAACAACGAACATTACCGGATTCTTTATCATTGCCGCCGGGTTCAGCTTTACAAAAGAATGTTTGAACGCTTCGGCAACAAGCTCTTTCTGAAATAATTTTGATACTCGTGGATGTTTAGACATATGTTTATTAAATTCTCTTATCTGTAATTAAATTGTTAAGTATTCTGAAACTGGACCCAGCACAAGTGCAGGTATAAATAAAAGTGCACCTACAATAAGTATCACCGCAAATAACATTACTCCAAACATACCGGAATCTAGCTTAAGTGTACCTGCTGATTCAGGAATATATTTCTTCTGCGAAAGGAGTCCGGCGATCATTATAGGTCCTATAATCGGGATATACCTGCCAAGCAGCATAGCTATACCTGCAGAAATATTCCAGAACGGTGTGTTATCGCCAAGTCCTTCAAACCCGGAGCCGTTATTTGCCGCAGCGGAAGTGAATTCATAAAGCATTTCGCTGAATCCGTGGAAGCCGGGATTATTAAGCCATTTCAAGACTTCCCCCGGATTTTCTGTTATCATCCATGTATGCGATGCGAGTGCCGTACCGCCCAAAATTAACAACGGGTGCAGTAATGCAACCAGAATTGCAATTTTAACTTCCCGTACTTCTATCTTTTTACCCAAAAATTCAGGCGTTCTGCCAACCATGAGTCCGGAAATAAACACGGCGATTATCATAAAAATAAACATATTGATAAAGCCTACTCCAACTCCCCCATAAAAAGCATTGAGCTGCATACCCATCATCTGGAACGCGCCCGATAAGGCTGTGAAGCTATCGTGCATGGAGTTTACAGAGCCGTTTGATGTTACTGTAGTACTTATTGACCATAGTGCTGAAAGCACGGGTCCAAACCCGGCTTCTTTGCCTTCCATGCTGCCCTGCGGCTGCGTTATACCCATTTGTGTTATCTTTGGGTTGCCGCCTGTTTCCTGCACAATCGTCGGAATAAGAAGCATCAGATACCCGGCAGTCATTACTGCTATAATAATGTATGAGAGTTTCTTTCTATTCAGGTAGTACCCCAAAGCAAACACCATTGCTATTGGGATCAGAAGAATTGCTGCATTTTCCGCGGCATTTGTAATGCCGTTCGGATTTTCGAACGGATGTGTTGAGTTTGGACCGAAAAATCCGCCGCCGTTTGTGCCAAGCTGTTTAATTGCAACCATCGCAGCAACGGGTCCGCGTGCCACGCTTACTGTATCGCCCTGCAGAGTCACAATTGTTTCAGATCCTTTGAATGTCATTGGTGTCTGGTTCAGCAGCAACACAACTGCCAGTACTATTGAAAGAGGAAGCAGTATCCGTGTGCAGGCTCTTACTAAATGATAATAAAAATTACCCAGATTCCTGGTTGATTTGTTTGCGAGACCTTTAAACAGCAGCGCAAGCGCTGCGATACCTGTACCCGCAGAAACAAACTGCAGAAATGCGAGCGCAAGCAGCTGTGTAAAATATGATGCACCTGTTTCGCCGGAATAATGCTGCAGGTTAGTGTTTGTAACAAAACTAACAGCAGTATTAAAAGCCTGAGTTGGCTCCATAGATAGTATGTTATCGGGATTCCAGAACGGATGCCATGTTTGCGTAAGAAGCACGAACATTATCCAGATAAACCAAACCAAATTGATTGTCAGCAAAGCCTTCAGGTTCTGCTTCCAGTCCATTTCCGAAAGCGGGTTTACCCCGCTGACTTTGAAGATCAGCTTTTCGATGGGTTCAAAGAAATCCAATAAAGTCTTTTCACCTTTAAATACTTTTGAAACATACCTGCCAAGCGGAACAGCAAGTAATATTGTAACCAGAATAATTATTGCAGAATAAAGAAATTCCATTTCGTACTAAAACCTTTCTGCTTTAATTAGTGAATAAACCAGGTAAGCAAAAACCGCGATACTGATGATAAACAAAATCGTCATAATATATTTTCCCCTTTTTCGGTAAGTCTGAAGAATATCCAGAACATCAATCCCCCAAGCCACAGCATCAATAAGATGATTAGTATTTCATGCATATTTTAGTAATTTTTAACCAGGTACAAAGCAATTGCTGTGCCGAAAATTTATAGCAATTCCGGCTCAAAATCACATGATTTCAAGAAAGCAGTGTTTCAAAATGAAATGGTTATATCATATTGAAAGGGTCCTAAATGTGTTTCAAAGGATTATTCTATTCCGTATTCTTTTAGTTTTCGGTAAAGGGTAACAGTGCCAATACCAAGTGCTTTAGCGGTTTGTGTTTTGTTGCCATGGAAATCTTTTAAAGTTTTGATGATATGAGCTTTCTCAACACTTTCAAGGGAATGTTCAGTGCTGCCGGGTTTTGAATCTGAATATTCTTCCGGAAGAAGTTCCTTAGTAAGCTGGTTATCTCCTGCAAGTATTACTGCACGCTCGATAATATTTTTTAGTTCTCTGATATTTCCCTTAAATCTGTATGACTTCAGGGTATCAGCAAAATCAGATCTAACAGTACCGATCTTCTTGTTAAGTTTCTCCGAGTAGTAATCCACAAAATAACTTATCAGTATATCCAGGTCATCAGGTCTTTCAGCAAGAGAAGGCAGGTGAATTGTAAATGTATTCAGCCTGTAATAAAGGTCCTCACGGAAAGTGCCTTCAGCAATAGCTGCTTTCAGGTCACGGTTAGTTGCAGCAATTATTCTTATATCAAGTGTATGCTCTTTGGGATCGCCAACACGCAGGTAAGTTTTTTCTTCGATGGTACGCAGTAATTTAGCCTGCGTTTGCATTGACATTTCGCCAATTTCATCAAGAAAAATTGTGCCGCCATTGGCTTCTTCAAAGTAACCCTTCTTATCGTTCACTGCGCCGGTAAACGCGCCTTTTTTGTGACCGAAGAATTCCGATTCCTGAAGGTCCTTTGGAATTGCGCTGCAGTTTACCGCTATGAATTTTTTAGCGGCACGTTTGCTTGAATTGTGAATGGCCTGCGCGAAAAGCTCTTTACCTGTCCCGGTTTCACCCAATAGCAGCACTGTTGTATCAGTTGGCGCGGCTTTTTTGGCAAATTCAATAGCTTCTGAAATCTTTTTTGATTTGCCGATTATCTTACTGAAAGCAAATTTGGAATCTATACGGCTGCGGAGCTCTTTAACTTCACGATGCATCATTGCCTTTTCATAAGCGCGCTTAACGGTGAGCGGAAGCTTATCGTCATCATCACCCTTTACCAGGTAATCAAATGCGCCGTTTTTCATTGCTTCGACGCCGTCTTTTATTTGTCCAAATGCGGTAATAACTATTATTTCAATATCAGGGTAAGCGGATTTAATCTTTCTGGTAAGGTCAATTCCGCTGCCGTCCGGCAGCTTTACATCAGTTACAATTACTGCAATATTTTCTTTTTCGGCTTGCGCTATACCAGAAGCAAAATCCGGGGCTGTGATAACTGCGAAACCATCAAGAGTAAGTATCCTTTCAAGCAGGCTTCTGATCGCAGGTTCATCGTCTATTATCAGCACTTTAGAATTCATTTACAAATATAGGATTATTCAGATGAAAATTAAGTAGTGAAAAAAATAATGGTTATGCTGAAAACATGTATTATAAAGTTTTTTAGATAACTGAAGAAAGAAAAATCATGTTTAAAAGCAGCTTTAGCATAGGCAAATGAATAGTAGATTCATTAATTGTTGATTAAATTTGTGTAAATGCATCCATTACAGAAAAATAATTTTTACAGATCAATAAAATGAATGACACTATTTTGACAGGTATTGAAGCTATTCAGGCAATACTTGCCCCGGCACTGGGAATTTCAGCAACCGCTTTGCTTCTGCTTAGTATGCACAACCGTTATACAAGCACAATCAACCGAATAAGGCTGCTGAACGAAGAAAGAAGAAGGCATCACATTAAAATATCAAGGAATGAAGAACCCGGAGTAAATGAACAGTTCCGTTATTCAAGTATTTCAAGCCAGATAGCAATGCTGACCCAAAGATGCAAAGAAATCCGCAATGCGATTTTGTACACAATGGGTTCTATACTTTTGTTTGTTTTGACCTCGATCTTAATTGGAGTAAATATATTTTTCACATCTTATATTCTGCGAATGGCCCCACTTCTAATATTTTTGGTTGGTATGACACTTGTTCTAATTGGGATAATTTACTCCGCTAAGGATGTGATAAACTCATACAAGGTAACCAAAGTGGAAGTTGAAGGCGATTTGTAGATACATTCGAGTATGATGTTAAACAAAAAGGACACTCTATCAATAGAATGTCCTTTAATATTTTGAAACAATCCGTGAATCAGTTAAGCATAATCTATGAAAATATTTATTGCTGATCTATTCGGGCAAAACTAACCGCCAATGGCTTCGAGCACCTTGAAATCAGGCTCTTCCATTTTAGAAAAGCTGTAACGCTTTTCTATAGCTGCGCGGTTTATCTCATCAAGCACCGATATCATCATATCATACTTGGCTTTGCGGTGGAACTTAAGGATCATGATCATTTCCTTATTTGCCGTTCCCCAGCCTTCGAGATACTGCCTCATCTGTTCAAGACTTACCTTTATTGGCTGTTCTTCGGTTCCATCAGACTTACCTTTTGACAGCCCGATATTGCCTTTTTCAGATATTCTTATGAATACAACATTACCCATATCAACCTTTACGGTTGATTCAATATCGCCTTTCGGCAGGTTTATCTGCATAACCTGCGGCTGGTTCAATGTTGATGTCATAATGAAAAATGTAAGCAAAAGCATAATAACGTCAACATAGGGCGTCATATCAATATGGAATCCTACACGTTTACGCTTAGCCCATTTATTTTGTTTGCGTCCGCGTTTTTCGCTGCCGCCTTCGGCCTGTTCAACACTTGCCATTATGTATTTCTCCTGTACCTGTTCAAACAAAAGTACGAACAGGTAAAACTAATTATTTAAATTACAAAGTTAACAGAATTAACTGTGTTACCTTTACTTCTTCTCTTTTTCGTCAGTTTCGAGATCCGTTACAAAAGAAAACCTTGTATTTTTGGTTTCTTTCATAATTTCCATCAGGTCCTGCACTGCGCCTATATCAGCTTCTTTATCACCTTTAACCACTATTCTCAGATCTTTACCTACATTACTTTTCGAAGACAAACGGAAATCGATCAATAGTTTCTTGAACTTTTCCCTGTCATTAAAAGCAACGATCGGTCTTTTCATTTCCCCTTTATCATTCAGATTAGAGGGATTTGTCCATCCCGGCTGAGTTGTGCTATCCGGGTGATAAGCAGCAAGGCCGATAGGATCACCGAGAACATCTTCTCTTACATTGATGTTATCAACATCGGCAAAGATATCACCAAAACGATTGATAACAAGCGTCATAACATTTCTTTCAGGCAGTTTAGTTGTATCATTACCTGAGTTAGGCAGCTTTACCTGAATATCCTCGGCAAGCTCTGCTTTGAACTGTGCCGTTAAGATAAAGAAGGTCAATATAAGCATGATAACGTCTACATACGGCGTCATATCTATAGCTTGTGCGGGTTTTCTGCGTTTTTTGACTGCTGGCATATTCTTTTACTTTCTTATACTAAATTTTTTAAGTAAATGTCCTTTAAATTAAACAGTGCCTTATTTGGATTTAACAGTCAAAATCTGCATTATGTTGTAAGTAGCTTCATCGATCATATAGGTGAAGTTGCTTACGCGAGTTGAGAAGTAATTGTAACCTATAATAGCAACAATAGCTCCGAAGATACCGAAAGCCGTATTGATAAGAGCTTCAGAAATACCTGTTGAAAGTTCTGTAGCGTTAGGTGTACCTGCTGTAGCAAGCGCCTGGAATGAACGGATCATACCAAGTACTGTACCAAACAGACCCACTAACACAGAAATTGATGCGATTGTTGAAAGCGCAACAAGATTTCTTTCTAAAAGAGGAACTTCAAGCATCATAGCTTCTTCAATGGCGCGCTGTACTTCTGCCATTTTCTTTTCGCCGTCAATGGGGTCATTTTTAACCACATTGTAGCGCTCCAGTGCCAGCCTAAGTACATTGGCCAGCGAACCCTTCTGTTTATTGCACTCTGCAATTGCTCCATCTATGTCGTTATCCATAACAAGTGTCTGGACTTTTTTTACAAAAGGTTCAATTGCGCCTCTTCCTTTGGCTTTGCCTAAGGAGAGCTGTCTTTCGATAATGAATGTAATAACCATAATACTGATGGTCATAAGTGCAACAACAACCGGTCCGCCTTTATAGATCTGACCGAATACGTTAACCGGGGTTCCTGCTATGGTATCGCCGCCCTTAAAATTGTTTGGGCTTCCAAATACGAACTGGAATACTGCAAATGATACTACTAATGCTACTACCAGGACTACTGTGATAAAAACGGATTGTTTCATAGTTAAGTTATTCCTCCAATAGATTATTGAGTTTCTTTTTTATTCTTAGTCTTAAAATATATTCCCTGTATGAAAATATTATATTAGCTTTAAAAACTTTTTACCCGTTTCAGTCAGAAAAAGAGGCTACAGCTTCCATTTCAGACGGATATGTATCAAATATCAGGCTAAGCTTTGTGATAACAAACAAATTCTCAAGATTTTTATTCAGCTGGCAAAGTTTTACTTTGCCTTCTCTTTTAGTATAATTTGCGTGAGCTGAAATTAGTACGCCAAGAGCTGAACTGTTAAGATAGGAAACCTCGCCCAAATCAATTACGAGTTTCAGGTTACCTTCTTCAGAAAGTTTCTTGATCGTATTCTGCAGTTCATCTGTTTCATCGCCTCCTACAAAATTACCTTTTAGCTTTAAAACCTGAATTTTCCCATCCTGTAAAGATGACTCCTTAATGTGTGAGCTCATATTGTAGTGTTGTAGATTTTATTAATTTGGATTGTCTAATGGCAAAGATAAACTGATTTTTTATTATTTGCAATCAAATATTGCTGTTTTTTACGAAATATTAAAGAGAAAATTATCTGCACAGTTAGTATTATCAATTAATGAAATCAAGTATTATGCCAATCTGCCTTACTTAAGCACATCCAGTATTTTCTCGTTTATCTCGTTAATACTTCCAATTCCATATATATCAAAAACCGCCGATTTTGAGCTATAATGCTCTTTTACGGGAGCTGTCTGAGCTTTGTACACATTCAGCCTGTTTTTAATGGTTTCTTCAGTATCATCAACCCTGCCTCTGCCAAGCATTCGCCTGATAAGCTCATTGTCATCCAGGGTGATATTTATCACTTTTACAGAATCATACCACAATGAATCCATTATCTTATCTAACTCTTTTGCCTGCTCTATTGTTCTGGGAAAACCGTCAAGTATAAATCCCTTCCTGGCATCATCTGCTGAAATTGCATCTTTAATAATACCAACCATAATATCATCGGATACCAGGTTTCCTGCATCCATAACTTCCTTTGCTTTTAGACCCAGAGGTGTGCCCTTAGTGACAGCATGCCGCAGGATCTCTCCGGTAGAAAGATGCTTCAAACCCAGTTCTCGGGCAATCAGAACAGATTGTGTGCCCTTCCCCGCTCCCGGGGGACCTAAAATTATCAAATACATAATAGATAAACAGTAACTTACTAAATTTTTGTTAGAAGTGAAATCAAATTTAGTTAAAAAATTATTAAAAGAAACTGTTTAAAAACTAATTATTTATTTTGTGACTTTTAAATTTATGAAATTTTAGGTAGCAAAATCCCGTGTAGTCCGTCATAATTCGTTTTGGGATGAAAGCATGAAGTAACGGTCTCGCTTTCAGTTTGATGGGCCGGGCTTTGCCGAAAAATTTCTTTGCATTGAATATTACTTGCTCATTAGCTAAATTGAGCGATTATTTTAAAAAACAATATACGGGAATCACTCAATGAAAACAACAACAAGATTTTTTACTTTCATCGTTCTGGTGCTTTTCTGGAGCGCATCTGTTATACTGCCATCATGCGGAAAGAAAGATGACACCACAACAACCCAGGATACCAGCAAAACACAGCAGCAGACAATTCAGCAGCAGCAAAATACCCAGCAGCAAACACAGCAGCAGGAAGTGAAGAAAGATTCAGTGAAGACTGATGACAAGAAAAAGGAAGAAGAAAAAAAGAAAGAGGAAGAGAAGAAAAAAGAAGAAGAGAAAAAGAAACTTGAAGAAACACTTAAACAAGATCAGCGTCCTGAAAGTAACGTTGATTTTGCAGCTATATGGCCAAAGAAATGCGCCAAGTGCCATGGTAAAGATGGCAAGGGCAAAGTTGAAGGCGTACCTGACCTGACATCAAGTGAAGTAAAAGGTACCAGCAATAACAAACTTAAACAGATAATTGAGAACGGCAAAAAGGGCAAGACTGATGATGACGAAGATATGCCTTCGTTTAAGGGAAAACTAACCGATGAAGAAATTGACGCGGCGGTTAAGTATGTTAAGGGCTTATAAGGCAGAAGGCAAAAAGCAAAAGGCAAAAAAATATTAAATTAAAAAATAAACCGACTTTGCTTTGATACTAAAGTATTCGGTAAAAAGGAGAAAATAATAAATGATGACATCAGAGCAGCTCACAAAAGAACTCGACAGAATTCTTGAGGAGAAAAGCATACTTAAACATCCATTCTACCAGAAATGGAACGAAGGCAAGCTAACCATTGGCGAACTTCAGGATTACGCAAAGCAGTATTACCACTTTGTGAAACATTTCCCGATGTTCGTAAGCTCAGTCCACAGCAACTGCATGGATACCGAAACACGCAAAATGCTTGTTGAAAACATTGCCGATGAAGACGGCTACAAGACAGGTATCAGCGACCATCCGACACTCTGGATGAACTTCGCCAATTCACTTGGCGTAAGCGCTGAAGAAGCTGAAAACGTTGAAGTAGTTGATGAAGTTAAAAGGTCAATTAAAGGATTCTATGACCTGTGCAGGAATGAAGATTACCGTATCGGACTCGCCGCTTTATTCGGCTATGAAAAACAGATACCCGAAGTATCACAGGTTAAAATTGACGGCTTGAAGAAATTCTATAATATAGATAGCGAAAAGGCACTCGAATTCTTCGCAGTACATCATGAAGCTGATATATATCACAGCAAGTCTGAGCTTGATGCAATAATTGCAAGCTGCAAAACACAGGAAGACCAGAACAGGGTTCTTGATGCTGCAGAAAAATCCGCCGGATTATACTGGCAGATGCTTGATGGGGTTTATGTGAATTAATATGTAAGTAATCCCGCTAAAGCGGGACTGCGAAAATGTATACAGACATTTTCTTGAAAGTCAAAAGGCATAAAATTATAAACCTGCCATATCTTGTGAATCTGGCAGGTTTGTTTTTATCCACCACCACTCTCTTTCCTATTCTCAGGATTTGGAAAAGCATGCATATAGACAGGCACTCTCCCGAGTTAATCCCTTTAAATTAATATAAATCTAACTATATTTGTAGAATTTTGATGAAAAAGCTTACATATATATACGGTATTGCTGCGGGAATTATTGCCTTTGCGGTCTATATTATGACACTTGCACCAACTGTCTGGTTTATAGATAGCGGTGAGCTTGCCGCCGTTGCGACAACTCTCGGAATTGCACACCCTACGGGTTATCCGCTTTTCACTATCATAGGACATATTTTCACTCTCCTTCCAATCGGCTCCAGTGAAATATACAGGCTCAATTTAATGAGCGCGTTCTTCTGTTCACTGGGAATATTCATGTTCTATATGCTGGTTAAGTTTTTTATGCAGCAGGGCACAATTGCAGAAGATAAACCGGCTGCAAAGCAGCCTAAGGGCAAAAGCACTAAATCACCTGCCGCGGCAATTAAAGAAAAAATCACAACTATACCTGATATTATAGTATATACAGTTTCCGGATTCGCGGCGCTTGTACTTGCTTTCAGTAAGACCTACTGGGCAGCGGCAAACTCCGTGGAAGTTTATCCCCTGCATGTATTCTTCCTTTCAACTCTGATGTTCGTTTTCATGAAGGCTGTATTCAGCACAAAACGAAATGATAACGAAAGCTCTTTCATAACTCAGAATAAGTATTATCTTATATTCGCGTTTTTACTCGGGCTCTCATTCACCAACCACTTAACAACAATACTGCTGGCACCGGCTTGCCTGACTTTGTTCTTCTATACAAACGTATACAATAAACATAGGCTATATAAGCTGCTTGCATTTATGGCTGTATGTTTTGTTGTGGGATTTTCAGTCTACATATATCTGCCCATTAGAGCTAATATGAACCCGACATTGATATGGGGCAACCCGTATAATTTTGAAAGATTTTACTGGCACATAACAGGCAAGCAGTTTTCTGTGTGGATCTTCAGCGCAAAGGGTTCTATCCCCGCCTTTCTATTGTTAATGGGCACAACTGTCGGGCTGGCTGTTTACGGACTCATAAAACAAAAGACTCTAAATCAAGCCATGCATTTTATTTTCTTTATTATAGTGTGCGTACTTGGCTACCTGCTAATTTCAGGTTCATCAGAGATAGTGAATACCCAGTTCAAAAAATTTTCCGCTTCGCTTTGGAGTGAGTTCGGCACGGGTCTGGTATTGCTATCCATTTTAGGCATTTATTTTCTTTCACGCTTCAATACGCGGATATATTACTTCACATTCCTTACTTTCTTTGGCTGTTTGTTCTACTCTATCAATTACGATATTAACGATATATACTCATACTTTCTGCTTGCATACATTACGCTTGCCGTATGGATCGGCTTCGGGGCTGTGTTTATTTACACACAGCTTGCCGTGATGCTGAAGACAAACATACAGCGCCTGGCATTTGGTGTTGTTGTAGCATTAACATCGCTGATAGCTTTGAATGCAAATTACGCCGGAAACGATGAAAGCAAGAACCACTTTGTCGAAGAGTTCACAATGAACATCTTTCAGAATGCAGAGCCTAACAGTATAATAATTTCAAGTCAATGGGATTTCTGGGTTTCGGCAAGCTGGTATTTCCATTTTGTGAAGAACATAAGGCCCGATATAGTTGTTATAGATAAAGAGCTGCTTCGCAGAAGCTGGTACTTTAAGTTCCTCGAAAACAACTACCCCGAAGTTTACAATAATTCCCGCGCTGAAATTGAAAGATTCCTGCCCGAGCTGTATAAGTTTGAACATGATATACCCTACGACACCCGCAATATTATGAAGCTTTTTGAGGAAATGATGACAAGCTTCGTGAAAAATAATCCAAACCGCAGAAGCTACATTACCTGGGAAATTGAACAGAATAAGAATGAGCCATTCGCGCAGGATTTTATCAGACTGCCTGACGGGCTGTTATTCAGAATGGTACCAAAGGACCAGCTTAAGAATAACCAGGTTGCAGATTATAAAGTGTACGATTTCAAATTCACGCCTGCAGCCCCTAAGGATTATTACTACGAGACGTTAATGCGCTCCTATGCGATGATGCTGACAGCTTCTGCCTCATATCTTATAACCACCGGCAGAACTGAAGATGCCAGTAAATATATTGAACTTTCCTTAGCTGCGGTTCCTAATTTCCCGCAGGCAATGGAATTAAAAAAGAAATACAGTTTATAACAATTCGTTAATCATTTTCAATTAATAAACACAGCCAATAAAAACCATCAATTTGAAATATATTTTTTTACTAGTACTATTTGCCCCTTTCGTTCTTTTTGCGCAGGTTGAACCGGATCCGTATAATGAAAGCTTAAACGACTCACTTCAGAAGCAATTTGAAGAGAACGCACTTAAGATAGATACACTGAACCTGAAGGTAAGCAGTATTATCATTACAGGCAACAAAACCACCAAAGATGATATCATTCTGCGCGAGATGCACCTTAAAAAAGACAGCAGGTTCACTTTAAAAGAATATTCAGAAGACCTGCTGAGTATATATAACCTGGCACTCTTCACAAAAGTTGATATAATACCTGTGCCGGTAGGCGAAAAGGAAATAGCGCTGAACGTTGACGTTAAGGAAAGGTGGTATATACTCCCCTTGCCAAATGCCGGAATTGAAGAAGGCGAATGGAAAAAAATATGGCTCAGCATGAATTTAAGGTGGGATAACTTCCGCGGGCGAAATGAAAGACTGAATGCGGGTTTCAGAGTGTTTTATAATCCTTCGGTTAGTTTAAGCTATTATGTGCCATGGATAGGCGAAAAGCTGCATTTGTTCATGGGCATTGGCGGCGCGTGGCAGAGACAAAGGAACCGCAGTCTCACAGCAGTTGGCAGAGAGAGCGGCTCCAATACTATTGCATACAATGACAGCAATTACGAAAATGTGCAGTACAAAGCGGAGCTTACTTTGGGAAGGTATTTCGGGAAAAATTTCTCGGTGTTTACAGAGTACAAATTCAGTCACCTGCGTGTTTCTCAATACGCGCCCGGCAGAACGGTTTCAGCAGATGGTGTAGACAGGTATATTACACTTGGAGCTGGTATTTCATGGGATAGCCGTGATATAAATGAGTATGCAACAAAGGGTCTTATGTTCAGAACATTGTATGAAAGATACGGCTTCCTGGATGAAGAAGTGAATTTCGGAAGATTCATTCTGGAAAATCAGAGTTTTATTCCCCTGCCTGTAACAAAGAATTATTATTTGACACTTGCTTCAAAACTCTATACAAGCCTTGCAATGGGCGCAGTAATACCGGTTTACAATCATGAATATCTTGGTTACAGCGAAGATTATGTGCGCGGATGGAAAGGCAAAGCTTATGAAGGTGACGATGTCTTCACTGTTTATAATGAACTGAGAATACCGGTAATCAAACCCAGGTATATCCGCGGAAAAGATATGATACTTGTTAAAGATATTCCGATTGTCAAGAACCTTGATATAAGGCACGGATTATATTTCACGCTTATTTATGATATAGGCACTGTGTGGTACAAGAATGAAAAAATTTCTTCAAAAAGATTTTACTCGGGCGCAGGTATTGGTGTGAATATTATTGCTCCGTTTGGCTATGTTTTGAGGGCAGACTGGGTTTTCAGGCTGGGAAAGCCAACTGTCGGGGAACTTAATTTCAGTTTATCCGCTAAATTTTAAAATGGAATTCTACTACACTCCAAAACAATATATATCATCAGGAACACTGGCTATTGTGGATGATGAGGCCAAACATCTGGGGCGTGTATTGCGCAAACAGCCTGGCGAAGAAATTTATGTAACAGATGGAGAAGGCTCGGTTTTCCGCTGCAAAATTAATACCATTTCAAAGGAACTTATAGACTGCAATGTTATAGAAAAATTAAGCAGCCTTAATGAGCCGAAAATGAAGATCAATCTTTACCAAAGCCTGATAAAAAATCCGGATAGATTTGAGTTTGCAGTTGAAAAGGCTGTTGAGCTGGGCGTACACACAATACATCCCGTAATTACCGAGCACGTTATCAACAAAACTACAAATAAAACTGAGCGGTGGCAGTCAATTGCACTGGCGGCAATGAAACAATCGCAGCGCTGTATGCTGCCAAAAGTATTTGAGCCTCTACACTTTGCAGAGGCCTTGAAAGTGGCAAATGGTGAGCTTAAACTGATAGCAGATGAAAAAGAAAATGAATTGAGGATAAGTACAGCAGATATAATTGTTCCAATCAGCACAATTGATGTGTTTATCGGTCCTGAAGGCGGTTTCACCGCCGGTGAAACTGAGTTGGCAGCAGCACATGGCTTTAAAGTCTTATCGCTTGGCCCCAGAAAATTCCGCAGTGAAACTGCTGCAATTTATGTTATAAGCAAACTGATCTGATTATTACATTATTGAATTTGATTATTCAAGGCTGCTGATTGAGTCTTATTCCCTTTTTAAATATATTCGTAAAATTAATTTTTTATTATGGCAGAATATTTCAGGAAAATTGTTGATTCAAAGGCGTTTCAGTACTTTATTGTTGGAGTAATACTTGCCGCAGGAGTCATTGTAGGACTTGAAACCTACCCGGCTCTGATGCAAACCAGCGGCGATCTGCTTCACCTTCTTGACCATATAGTTCTGTATATTTTTGTGGCAGAAATACTGATTAAAATAGGGGCAAAAGGCTCAAAACCGTGGGAATACTTTAATGACGGATGGAATGTGTTTGATTTCATAATTGTTGCCGTTTGTTTTATGCCGATTGGCGGCGCGTATATTGCCGTTCTTCGTCTTGCAAGAATACTCAGGGTTTTCCGTTTGGTAAGCGCACTGCCTAAGCTGCAAATTCTGGTTGGCGCATTGCTTAAAAGTATTCCTTCAATGAGTTATGTCGGTATACTGTTATTTCTATTGTTCTACATTTATGCGGTAATCGGAACATTTATGTTCGGACAGAACGATCCAATTCATTTCGGCAGCCTGCAGGTTACTATGATGACGTTGTTCAAGACAATCACACTTGAAGGCTGGATTGATTTCATGAACATACAGGTTTACGGAAGCAATGTTTATGGATATGAAAATTTCCCGGATACTTTCAGGGTTCCATCTGCTCATCCGTTTGCGGCTCCGGTTTATTTTGTAAGTTTTATACTGCTTGGCACAATGATAATGCTGAATTTGTTTATCGGTGTAATAATAAGCGGTATGGAAGAGACAAATAAAGAGGAAGAAATCAAAGAACTGGCAAGAATACGTGAAGAACTAAAAAATATTACAGTTGAAGAAGAAATAAACCTGATCGCAGAAGACCTGAACAAGATAAATGAAAACCTGAAATTGCTTAAAAACAGGATAAACACAACAACTCGGGCTTAAAGCCTCAATTTTAGATTAACATTGAAATTTTTAAGTATAAAACATATATTAGGTGATATTTATCACAAAAAACAAAGAAAATAACGTATTATGCCGGAAATTCTGCTGAATGTTGAGAACCTCAAGAAGTACTTCCCAATTAAAAAAGGGCTGCTTTCAAAGACTGTTGGCTATGTAAAAGCCGTCGATGATGTATCTTTCAAAATTAACAAGGGTGAAACACTTGGTTTGGTGGGTGAATCAGGCTGCGGGAAAACAACTATTGGCAGAACCCTGCTCAGGCTCATAGAGCCGACAGGCGGCAAGGTTGTATTTGATGGCGATGATGTTACCGCCATGGATGCCAATGCGCTGAAAAAGCTGCGCAAGGATATGCAGATCATTTTCCAGGACCCGTATTCATCGCTTAATCCACGAATGACTGTAGGCGGCATGATAACGGAGATATTGAAATATCATGAAATTGCAGAAGGCGAAAAAGCTGAAACGATGGTTATGGACCTTCTTGAAAAAGTCGGACTTTCCCGCCTCCATGCCAGAAGGTACCCGCATGAATTTTCAGGCGGACAGAGGCAGAGAATAGGTATTGCGCGCGCGCTTTCGGTACAGCCAAAATTCATTGTTTGTGATGAACCTGTTTCAGCGCTTGATGTATCCATTCAGTCACAGATCATAAACCTGCTGCAGGACCTGCAGAAGGAATTAGATTTAACTTATTTATTCATTTCTCATGATCTATCGGTCGTTGAGCATATCAGTGACAGAGTAGCAGTAATGTATCTTGGACAGATAGTTGAAATATCGGATTGCAATGAACTGTATTCAAAAACACTGCATCCTTATTCAGAAGCATTGCTTTCAGCGGTGCCTATACCTGACCCCAAACAAAAGCGCAAGAGGATAATTTTAACAGGTGATGTGCCATCACCTGCAAATGTGCCTACAGGATGTTATTTCCATCCGCGCTGCCCCAAAATCATAAAGGGCGAGTGTGAACATATAAGGCCATTGCTTGCATCACATAACCAGACAACTCATGAAGTGAAATGCCTGCTTTATCCTGAAAGCTATCCCACAAAGGATGTGAAGGCAGCGTAAGGCAAATTGAAATTATAATTAACAAAAAGACGACCATATTTGGCCGTCTTTTTTTTATATAGTATTGCATTTAAAATGGGAGTATATTGATGGAAATACTTAAAAAACCCATGAAAACAAAAAAAGAAACTACAGCTTCAGAAAAGAATCCCATAAAATCAGCAATGGCAGCAGAAACAGTCAGTAATAATCCAACTTCGGCAATGGAGCAATTTATAAAGGATAAAACCGGGGATGATAAAAACATATCAAAACATATGAGCAATATGGGTCTTGCGGTAAACAAAAATACCAAAAAAACCGATAAGCTGACATCAAAACATACATTTGCTCACAGCAAAGTGGATAGATCCCGTTACATCACAAAAAAATAAGATGCTATTTTCACTTATTGTTTATTGCTCATTGCTCATTGTTCATTGTTTATTGCACCGTAATTTGCTCTTTATTTATCTTTCCGCCTTTAAATACTGTCAGGAGTCCGATTGCTATTGCAAGTATTATCGGACCTAAGAACAAACCAAGTATACCGAAGAGCTGTATTCCCCCAATTACTGAAAAGAAAACAAACAACTCATTCATCTTTGCTTTCTGCTTTATCAAACGGGGCAGCAGGAAGTTATCGACCATACCTATAACAAGTGAAGCATATACAAGTAAAATGCCCGCCTTCCAGTATTCGCCGGTAAGGGCAAGTATTATTATAACCGGACCAGTTACAAATGCCGTTCCGCCCGTCGGTATGAGTGCAAATATCATTGTTACCATTCCAAGCACCAGGTAACTGGGGATTCCGAGTATCCAGAACATAAGGCCCGCCAGTACCCCCTGCATCAGGGCAACCATCAAAGATCCGCGAATAGTAGCACTGATAAGATCGCTGGTGCTTTTAATAAGTTCTCTTGCCTGGTCGTTATCAAGCGGTAAAATATCGGGAAGATCAGAAACAATTTTTTCACCATCGCGGAACAAATAGAACATAGTAAAAATGGCAAAGAAAATGCTAACAAGTGTTCCGGCTACACCACCAAGCACATACCAGGAAGCCTGCAGGGCTGTTTCGCTGAGCCTGCCTGCGATGCTTTTAAGTTCTTCTGATTTAACGATCTCTTCCAGATTCACATATTGGCTGATAATATCATACACATATTTCAATTGCCCGCTTTCGGGATGTTTAATCATTTCCTGTACATTGTTAACTGTAGTTGCTGCAATTCCGGCCAGCTCATTTACTACCGCCGCTGAAATAAGGGTTAATGGAATTATAAATATCAGAAGAGATGCAAGGATAGTAATTATTGCACAAATGGTGTGATTCTTTATTTTTGATATAAGTTTTTTATATAACGGGAAAAATATTATCACCAGAATTGATGACCACAACAGAACGGACACAAGCGGCTTTATCATCAGCCAGCAGATATATATCATAAGGAAAGTTATTGCCATTAGCAGTATGAATTGCGCAAGTTTTTTCTTATCGTTCATATCTATGGTTTTGATTATGTATTTACATAATAATAAACATTTTATATAAATGAAAGGGTTCACAAATGAATGGATAACAACAGACCGATAATCCGGGGATTTTTCACCAAAAAACAGGGAGAAAACTACAGTCCAATAACGGCTTTATTGGCTTACAATCAGGTCATCTACTTCCAGTTTCTGTAATTTCTGATTTGAGTTTAAAAAACTGTTTTTGATCTCATAATATTCCGATACTTCAATTCCGTTCTTTTCAGCGGTGGCAATAAGCCAGTTTTCTTCAGCTGGATGGAGTATATTATCTGAAAAAATTACCGCAAGCCCGTCCCTGATGAATTTTCCAGCAAGTTCTTTTTCAGAAAATACCGGAGGGGTATCTTCAACGAATTTATTATGCAGGATTTCACTTATCGTTCTTTCACAGAACTCTGATTCAAAACCTAATGATTTGCCAATACGTTTTATCAATATAGCTTCTATCTCCGTAACCTGATGATCTTTTCTTATCAGAAGCATCAGCCCTTTAAGATAATTGCTGGAATCAATTTTTGATATCTTCAATGAACTCAATAATTTAATAAAGTTTACAGTAAATGTTCTGCTGTTTTGTCACTTCTGAATAAATAACAAAAGATATTTTGAAATAGTTCACTTTTTTAAGTAAGATCGCTTTACATTAACCCCACTAAAAGAATTAATAAACAATGGCATCAGGAGTGAATCTTCAGGAGTTAATGTTGAGTGACGAACCTTTTCATTCTAATTCATATTGGATTTGGCCAATGAATTTCTTTAAAAATTCAACACGCTCAGAAACCGGAACCAACGGTACATCAATGATCTCATATCCAAGTTCTGCATATACTTTCCTGACATGAAATTCGAAATGTGCAGAAAGTTCAAAACTCATCCTGCGTTCTTCATCATTAGCATAAATTTCTTTCCACGCACTAAACATAAATACACTATTGTTATATTTGTATTCATTTGCAGCCTTAAGCGCTGCGTATCCATCCGTATTAAGCAGTTCCGCATAAGCAATAACATCTGGTATTCCCCTATCGAAGATAATAATTTCATCATTTACCTGATTATTTACATAATCCATGATCATTTTTTCGAGCATCAATTCATTGAACCGCGCAGGATCTTTATCGGGTGTACCTTCTTTCCCTGACGATCTTTGTTCCTTCAAAATCTGCCTGGCTGGCTCGGGCATGCAAGTATAACCATGCTCAATGAGTGATTTGAGAATGGTCGATTTCCCGCCTCCCATAGCACCAGTCAAAATATAATAATTGTTTCTCCGCATTTATATGCTTCCCCTTTAACAAAAACTATTACTATAGCTTCAGTACAAATTAAACTCGGTTAGGTCTGTCTTAAAAGCTATTGTCAGTCTGTAGGTTAATAAGTAGAATTTTCAAATTTGTAATATTTTCAAATGAATCGCAAGTTAATATAAACATTACAGCAAATCGAATATTTACATTAATTTACTTATTATTTAGTAAATTTTGTTTAATTTTGTGTATTAAGTACAAAAAGAGGAACTTATACAACTTCTTTAAAATTGTTATAATTAACAATTCATTCATATACATATATTCCGAATCAGGCTTTTTCAGTCTTTTTTGGAACATGGAATAAGGATTAAGTAATTTTTGAAGCGGGCGAAACAGCTCAGGCTTTTACAGGTTGTAACTTAATATGAAGATAAAACTTTCCGGAATACTGTTACTGTTACTGCTCTTAAGTAATATCCAAATATATTCGCAAAACAGGTCTGTGATCAAGGGCACCATCACAAAGCCGGATGATACTCCCGTAGAAGGAGTGATAATTGTTCTTACTTCAGAGAATACCAAAGAAACCGGGACTGAAACAGATTCTTCAGGTAAGTATTTTTTTCCTGATCTTTTGCCTGGTGTATATAACCTAAAGGCTGAACTTATAGGGTATAAATCAGCGGAGCGGAAGAAGATTAATGTTTACGTCAATGATACCATTACCCTGGATATTATTCTTGATGATGAAAGCTACTCCACAGAAGAAATTGATGTAGTTTCTGAACGTTTCCGTCAGGCGCAAAACGATATGCGTATCAGCCTCCAGAACCTTTCTCCGAAAACAACACGGGTAATTCCTGGCGTTGGCGAAGATGTATTGCGTTCACTGCAGACGCTGCCTGGGGTAAGCGCTCCAAATGATTTTTCATCACAGCTCATAGTGCGCGGTTCGGGTCCTGACCAAAACCTGATAGTTATGGATAACATCGAAATATTTAATCCATACAGATTGTACGGTGTGTTCAGCATGTTCAACCCTGAAACACTTGATGATATAAACCTGATAACAGGGGGGTTTCCTTCGAAGTATGGTGATAGGCTCTCTGCGGTACTTGAAGTCTCAAACCGGGAAGGCAGCAAGACAAAATATTTCACAGGACAGACTAACGTCAATATCGCGAACGCAAATCTGGTGTTCAGCGGCAGGATGCCGTTCAAAAACATACCCGGTTCATGGATAGTTTCGACCAGGAGGAGCTACTATGACCTGATACTCGGACCATTCGCCAAAAAATCAGGGTTGATAGATGAAAGTGCGTCATTCCCCTCTTTTGAGGATATTCAGGGGAAGCTGACTTTCGGGCCGTTCAAAGATCACAAATTCATAGTAAACGGCATATACTCCCGTGATGGTGTAAACATTATCCCGGGTGAATCAAAAGAACTTGAAGATTCTGTTTCTGTACGTGACCAGTCTTCAAACGATGTTCTTGGCTTTGCGTGGCACTACGCCCCAAATACCAGTTTCCTTACCAAAACAACACTATCATGGTACCGAAACAAAGGAGATGCACAGTTTGGCGGCGAACTGCTTGACCCGGTGCTTGATAGAGAGACATACACTCCCGAAGTACGTGATAGTTTAAGGGCTTTGGGTCTTTTTCTGGGTATAGGGTTCAAGTCACAGTACACATTCCGCAAATATTCAATTCAAAACAATACCATATTCCTTTCAGAGGGTCACAAAACTGAGATCGGAACGGGAATTGATATTCTTCGCACTGACCTTTCGTTTACTCTGGACCTTGATGAACGTCTCAGGGCGATAGTACAGAACAATCCTAATTTCAGCGCAATTTCGAACGGGCAGCTGGACGGGAAAGATTATTACCGGGCAAATGTTTATGCACAGGACAGGCTAAAAATATCTGATAAGCTGTACGCTCAATACGGATTAAGAATGGACTATTTTGCCATAAATAAAAAAGCTTACCTTTCGCCTCGCATAAATTTATCTTATGCAATTGATAAAGTAACAACTATCCGAGCAGGGACGGGTATTTATTACCAGTCACCCGGCTACGAAAAATTGATAGACGCCCAGATATTTTTTGATCTGACTGAAGATAAGGCGAAAAATCTGGAAGCAGAACGCTCTTTGCATTATATACTAGGCGCTGAAAGGTGGCTCTCTAATGATCTGCTTGTAAAATTCGAAACATATTACAAGAAGTTTACAAATCTCATAGTACAGGAAAAACTCACAGGCTTCCGCTATGAATTTTACAGGTATGACCCCGGCAATAACGATCCTGATTATTTACGCAACCCGGATAATTGGTACCGAAGTGCAGAGAAACTGCCATACGATTCAGTTACGGCAACACCAGTTAACGGGGCAAGCGGTTATTCATATGGTTTTGAGCTCTACTTAGAAAAGAAATCGGTCAATCCGAGCTCTAAATTTTCAGGGTGGTTAAGTTATTCTCTGAGTTTCGCAAACCGTAACCGTGATGGTGAGGTCACTCCTTTCAGATATGACCAGCGGCACTCAATAAACCTGGTTGCAAATTACAAAATTTTAAGCTGGCTTGAGCTTGGCGCGCGTTTTAATTATTCATCAAACTTCCCTGTCACTCTGCCAAAAGGTATCCGTCCAAGAGTTGTAGGAGACTCGCTGGCTGTACTTCCGATACTGAATCTTGTTCAGTTTGATTTTGACTTCGGAGGAGAAGGTAACAAATTCGCAGATAAAAAGCCTCTTTATCACAGGCTTGATATAAGGGCAACTGCATACACTAAGTTTTGGGGAATTGATTGGGGATTCTACTTAGATGTAATAAATGTATATAACCGCCAGAATGTTATTGGCTATGATTTCTTCATTGATGATAATTTGCAGGTTCAGTTGAAACCAATAGGGCAGTTCCCCATATTACCTACTATAGGGGTGAACGCGAGATTTTGAATTCCGTCTCCCTTTTTAAAAGAGAAGCGTTAAAACAAAAGGTGTGACCTGGGGATTTTAGGTAACCCAATACACCAAAATTAATGTTTTCTACTATTTATATGTTTTTTTATCAAAATAATTAATAATATTAACCAAACTAAATGGAAATAATGAAGTTAATTAAGATCTCGAGCCCCGGATTATTGATAAGATCATTTTTTGCCGCATTTCTTTTTTTGGCGGTATCACAAAATGTGTTCTCTCAGTTTGGTCAAAATAAGGTGCAGTACAAAGTATTTGACTGGAAGTACCTGCAGTCGCAGCATTTTGATGTATATTTCAACCAGGGCGGTGAATTCATAGCGCAGTTTACAGCAGTTGCTGCTGAAAGCTCATTGGTAAGCCTTGAAAACAATATTGGCTATGGCATTAAAAACAGAATACCAATACTTGTATTCAATTCACATAATGAATTCCAGCAGAATAATGCTGTTGATGAGTATCTTTCAGAAGGTATTGGGGGAGTTACGGAGTTGTTTAAAAACAGAATAGTTGTACCTTTTGAAGGTGACTATGACAAATTCCGGCATGTTATTCATCACGAGCTGCTGCATGCATATATGAACGACCTTTACTACGGCGGATCGATACAGAACATAATTTCCCAGAATATCGCTTTACAATTTCCGGGATGGTTCAGTGAAGGAATGGCTGAATACCAGTCGCTTGGCGGCATGGATAAGGCAAATGATATGTTCATCCGTGATGCGGTAATTTACGAATATCTTCCGCAGCTTGATTATATAGACGGCTATCTTTCATACCGCGGCGGACAGAGTTTCTTTTCATGGCTTGCCGATGAGTACGGAAAGGAAAAAATCGGCGACCTGATGATTCAAATTAAGGCTCTTGGTGATGTTGACGAAGGTTTTATTGATGTTTACAATCTTGGCATCGAAAAACTTTCAGAAAAATGGCACAAATCGCTTAAACAAACATACTGGCCTGATATAAACACAAGGCAGGAGCTCAACGATTTTGCGATGCGCCTGACTGATTCAAGACAGGGAGATGGTTTTTATAATACTGCCCCTTCTATTTCACCGAAAGGCGATAAGGTTGTTTTCATATCAAATCGTGATGATTACTTCAGCGTTTATATAGCTGATATAAAGTCTGGCAGAATAATTAAGAAACTGATAGGCGGAAATCAGACTGCGGATTTTGAGGAATTGCACCTTCTTACACCCGGTTTATGCTGGTCTCCTAATGGTAAAAAAATAGCTATATCAGTAAAGAGCGGAGCAAAGGACGCTATTTATATTATTGACGCGGAAAGCGGCGATGAACAGGAATTGCCAATTGAATTTGACGGGATATTTTCAGTTGACTGGAATCCTGTCAATAATTCGTTGGTATTAAGGGGTGATAATTCCAGACAATCTGATATTTGGATATATGACCTTAAACTGAAGAGATTAGAACGCGTGACTAATGATCTATTTTCTGATATTGATCCCAAATGGTCAAGAGATGGAAAGAAAATTTTCTTTTCATCGGATAGGGGCATATATACTAACCTGAATGAGATCCCTGCAGATTTTGATATGAACGACTATGACTATAAGGATAAAGATCTTTATGTATATGATGTAGAAACAAAAACTCTTACAAGGTTCACCGAAGATAAACACGCAAATGAATCAAGTGTTGTAAGCTCAGCTGACGGCAAAAAGGTTCTGTATGTATCAGACCGAAACGGAATTGATAATATCTGGCTGCGGGACCTGGAATCAGGAGAAGAAAGACCAATTACCAACTCAATTGATCCTATCTCTCTTCTATCACTTTCAGCAGACGGCAAGAGACTTGCATTCACCTCGCTTAACAGAGGCGGATATGACATATTTTATCTTGATAATCCCTTTGATATTGACCTGGGGATGAAAGAACTGCCAAACACACCTTTTGTTCAGAAAAGGGTTGATGAGTTTAATCGTGAAAAAACATTTGCCGATTCAATGAAAACAATAGCTGATTCACTTCTTAATATAGTGAGTGATACGAATGGTACAAAAGAATATTTCACACTTGACTCCAGCGGAACCAATCTGAATGACAGCAGTTTAACATCAGACTCAACAAAGTCAATTTATGGCAATGAAGTTTCACTTAATCTGGACCCGGATAAAACTGATACCATAAAGCAGACACCATCCCAGAGACTGAAGCTTAAGGAAAAGAACAAGAGTAAATTCCAGATCACTGATAACACAAATCCTGACGGAAGTTACAAAGTTAATAATTATAAGATAAAATTCTCGCCTGACCTTGTATACAGCAACGCAAATTACAGCAGTTTCTACGGCGTCCAGGGTTTGATACAAATGGCATTCAGCGATGTAACAGGCGATCACAGAATATATGCCGCGCTAAGCGCCGTACTTGACCTGAAAAACAGTGATTACGCATTCGCCTATTATTACCTGCCAAAAAGAATTGACTACGGCATTTCGGCTTATCATTCAGCCAGATTTTTGCTGATCGGTCCAACCCTTGGGAATTCTCAGTTATACAGGTACAGAACTGTGGGCACTGATCTCTCTGTTTCATATCCGCTCAGTAAATTCAACAGGATAGACGGAGCTTTGTCATATAATCATCTTACAAAAGAGAATATGGATAATCCCCTGGAACCTACGCAAAAACTCGATTTTGTTATGCCGGCCATAAGCTATGTCCATGATAATACTCTATGGGGTTATACAGCTCCTATAAAGGGTACAAGATATAATATTACTCTTCTCGGAACTCCAAAGATCGGTTCAAACGGTGTGAGCTTTTTCAGTGCTATTGGTGATTACAGAACATACTTTGATCTGGCAGATGATTATACATTTGTACTAAGGCTTAATGGCGGGTACAGCTTCGGTAAGAATCCCCAGCGCTTTTACATTGGCGGAACGGAAAGCTGGATCAACTATGAAATACAAAATGATGAGCTCCCGATCGAGGAAATTCAGGATTTTGCATTTTCTACACCAGTGATGCCGCTGAGAGGATACAATTACAACACCAGATCCGGAAGTAAATTCGCACTTATGAATGCGGAGTTCCGTTTCCCTCTTTTCAGGTACTTAATACTTGGTTTGCTGCCCTTCGGATTCCAGAATATACAGGGAGTTCTGTTCGCAGACGCGGGTTCAGTATGGAGCGATAACAAGAAGCTTCAGCTTTTCCAGAATGTTAATGGTTTTCAGACAAAAGACCTTCTGCTGAGCATGGGTATAGGAACAAGGCTATTCTTCCTTTACTTCCCGATGAAGCTTGATATTGCATGGACGTACGATATGCAGAAATTTTCACAGCCGAGGTATATGATATCAATTGGCGCTGATTTTTGAGATCAAGTCCGAAGGACCTGATCGAAACCTTAATCTGCACAGCAGAAGAAGGGCAGCATAACAGGTATGCGGGTAATTGATGAAATTTCATTCATCTTTGCTGAAAGAGATAATATACTATAAAGTTAACTGAAGGTCCGATTCTGGCTATTGTGAGCAGTGGACCAAAACAAGAAAAAAACATTCTTTGTGCATAGAATTTTCCATATCAAAGGACGCAATAGCGTCCTTTTGGTTTTATTGGAATAAACAATTAAACATCCAGCATCGAATTCAATTACACGAATCATATGAATAGACTAAATATTTAAATGTTTATGTTATTGGAAACAAAAATAAGAGTTGAGCTTTCTGTCGGGATAGCAGGATTCGAACCTGCGACCTCCTGCTCCCAAAGCAGGCGCGATAACCGGACTACGCTATATCCCGATGATACTGAATTTTGGGCAAAAAACTGTGGACAGGGCCGGAATCGAACCGGCGACACACGGCTTTTCAGGCCGTTGCTCTACCTACTGAGCTACCTGTCCAATGGTCAGAAAACTACCATAAAACACAAATATCCCCAAAATTTTCAATAAAATCAATTTACAATTTTATGCCTATTTCAGCAATAATTTACACTTGATAATTACTTAAAATTCCTTACTTTTGTATTATATGAATGACGTTTCTACTCCCAGGCTTATCGTATCGTACCTCACAAGGTTCCTTGGAATCTTTTTGATCATTTTTGCGGTTATGGCTGCGGTACAGGGATTCATTTCTGTTTCTAACATTAATAAAGATGGTTCAACAGGAGTACGTTACATCAATGAAACTGAAAAATTCAATTACCTTCTTGTTACAACTGTTTCAGAAGACTATCCCGCTTATAATTCCGGTATTCAGCCGGGAGACACCCTGATAAAAATTGAAGGTAAACCTGTTAGCGATCTGTCTGCAATTCGAAGTGATGTAAACCGGAAAGAGATCGGCGAAAAGATAACTTACACAATAAGACGCGGCCCTCAGGTTGTGGACTACGAGCTGACTCTGACTCCCCTTCTCCCTCTTGAAAAACTTATGGTTTTTCTTTTTAGAACTGTTCCAGTTTTCCTTCTAATGGCATATCTTCTTGTAGGCATTTGGGGAATAATTAAGAGCCCGTATACCACCGAAACTATTCTGATAGCGCTTTTTTGCTTTTGTTTTGGCAGCTTCATGTACGCGACTGTCAATGTTGGAGATGCGCCGGATACATTCATAAAAAATTACCTGTACTTTGATTCCCTTAGAGAATTTGTAACATATATTATGTGGCTTGGACCGAGTTTTTGGGTACTCCTTTTTGCAACATTCCCGCGTAGAAACAGGATCTATGAAAAAAATAAATTCATATCACTTCTGTTTATATTCCTGCTGCCTTTAATTATCATAATTTCATCCCTGATGAGTTTTGACAGCAAAATACTTACATTCATGATTTTCCTTATGCTGTTTATACAGATGGGAATTGGTGTGATACTGCTTTCAAAAAATCTTAAGAAAGTAAGTACGGCGCTCGAAAAACGACAAGTGCGTCTGATGCTTTTTGGTGTGAAATATGGCTCAATCTCAATAGGTATAGGCTGGATACTGGTGATCATTTCGCAGTTCATACTTCTTAACCAGATCGGCGCGAATATGCTGCTGGTAAGCCTGTTGATATTTTTACTATGTGAAATTGGCGGACTTATAATCCCCTTCACTTTCCTGAATTCATTTTTCCAAAACAGACTTCTCGAAACTGAAAGCGCTCTTAAGCGCAGGGTCAGGGTATTCGGAGTTACGGTTGGTTTGATTGGCGTTTACCTTTTTATAATATTTGTGATAGTAAGACTTTCGGTTAGTATGTTTGATCTCCGTGACCCCACAGTCATTATAATTTCGGTCCTTTTGCTATCATTGACTTTTACCCCCATCAATAAGCGCATTTTAACCTGGATTGATGAAACATTTTATCCTGAAAGGACAAAGTACGCGGAAGCCTTAAAGAGATACAGCAACAGCATTTCGGGGCAGATAGAATCTAAGGAATTGCTGAGCGAACTTGGTTCATGGGTAAGCAAAACTGTGGGAATAAACCCTGTAATTCCGTTCGCCCTCAGTCCGCAATTCAGCGGGAATGTACCTTTCAGGTATAACGATAACGAAAGCGTTATTCACAGGATACGGGGAGGGAATAAATTTTTCTGGGATGAAATTTCTGAAAGATCCAGAATTACTGTTGATGAGAACGAAATTGAGTGGATACGCGATAATGATATTTCTGTAACAATACCAATGATCTCACAGGGTGAATTAATAGGTGTGCTGAATCTTGGGAAGAAACAAAACCATGAAGATTTTTCAGCGGAGGACCTTGATATACTCACACAGGCATCTGCCCAAACGGCGCTTGCACTGCAGAATCTGAACCTGCAGTCGGTTTATATAGACAAAAAACGAATGGATAAAGAGCTTGAGATGGCCCGTAATATCCAGCGCAGGCTAATGCCCCAGGAAATCCCTGCCGTAAACGGGCTTGAAGTATACGGCGAATCGCGCCCTTGTTACGAAGTTGCAGGAGACTATTATGATATAATAAATAACGATGAAGGCAATACGTTTATGGTAATTGCTGATGTAAGCGGGAAAGGCGCAGGGGCCGCAATGATAATGGCTAACCTGCAGGCTTCTATCAGGGTTGGGCTGGAGATCACAGAGGATTTTTCGGAATTCATTGCAAGGATAAATAACCATGTTTTCAGAAATACATCTTCATCAGAATTTATAACCTTATTTATAGGAGCATGGGAGCCTTCTACAAAGCTCTTCCATTATATCAACGCAGGTCACAATCCGCCTGTGATGATAGATGCTGCCGGAAATACCGCAACATTTGATGCAACCGGTCTGATTTTGGGTGTATTGCCTGACCAGAAGTACGAACGTAAGGCAATAAATATTCAGCCCGGCTCAGTGATTGCTATCTTTACCGACGGACTTGAAGAAGCCATGAATCCCGAAGGTGAGATCTTCGGACAGGAAAGAATAATTGAAACACTCACGCATTCAAGAGAACTCCCGGCCAGTGAAATTGTGAGAACTATTCAGGATAAGGCTGTTGAATTCTGTGCAGGCAGACCATTGCATGATGACCTTACCATGATAGTTATTAAGAGTTGAACAGGAAACGGGTACGTTACTTTTTTCTAATCGATTTAACTACATAAAATACTAAAGGAAATAACCCTAAAGTTGCAACTGAAGCAAAGAAAAATGCTATCCTGGATCCGGTATCATTTGCTGATCTTTCCAATAATGCAGATTCATCACCTTTTATACCCTTGCCTATCTTGACCGTGAAGTAAATAGTAATTATCAGGGAATATAGGAAACCAGCACCGGCTGCTGCTATCGCTATATCTTCAGTTGAGCGATTTGAAGCCAAAAATGCTGATGCAATTGCAAGGGCAACCGAACCAAAGAGAACAAGAAAAAATGGTAATGCTATGACCTTGTTAAAAAAAGCACCAACTCCTGCATTACCATTGCCTTTGTAAGTGAAATATCCTTCAGAGGTGTTTATCCTGCCTTCATAATACACTGAATAGAAATTCCAGTAAGCGGTAAACAGAAAAGGTACAGCAGCTGCTGAGAGCACAATAAGTATATTATCTTTTTCGCCGCTGCCTATAAGTACCAGTAATGCAGCTGCTGCAATGAATAATATACCGCTGGATATAAATATAAATTTTCTCAAATATAGAAAGCTTACTCCACTTTCAGTATTTGCGATTGATCATTCAGAATGACCTCCGGTTTGCCATTGTATTCTTCGATCTTACCGGTTATCGTCATTATTGAGCCTTTCTTAACATCAGCATAGCTAACACCATTGTTTCCGGGCTTAATTACAGCAACGAATGTTGCGTTAGGATACGCTTCATCGAAATTTATCAGCACAGTGCCTTTGTTTGAAACAAACACAGATGCCACAATTCCGCGTATAATTTTTGTTTCACCAATAAAATCTTTCGCATCTTTAGATGATATAGTATCCTGTGAATATGCAATACTTGATATACCAATAAATAAAAGTAAAAAGAGAATTAGTTTAGTTTTCATGATAATAATTATTATAATTTATATTTTAGATAATTTCAATGATGTTTGATGACAAAGCTCATTTAAAGAAATGAAAGAGCCATTAAATTTCCTGTCTAGAATCTCCGTATACGCACCAATTATCTTTAGTTCTTTCTCATCCGATGTATACATTGTCAGGTCTTCAAAAGTCCTTGGAAATAATGAGCTTTTCAAAAGTACGTTATATCTGAAAACCCAGCTTAGAGGCTTAATAACCCATTTTAATAATCTCCCTGCAGAGAGATTTTCTTCACTTTCCCCGGCAGTTATATAGTGTCGTGAACTCATAAACACTTCAGAAGCGATTGATGCGGAATAATTCCGTATTTCAGAATTATATGGAATGTATGACGGCAATTTACCATGAAGTACAATACCATCAACGTAAAGCTGAACAGGGCTGAAAAATTTTTTGAATGAATTGGTAAGCAATTCATCAGACGTTATACATTGAATATTGATTTCAGGTTTTCTCGCATTTTTTTTCATAATTTCGGCTATTTCCTTCAGATCATTGATCTCCAATGAACCGAGTATCACCCATAGATCAATATCACTTTCGGAATGATAATCGCCCTTAGCGTAGCTTCCGGTGAGAACAATTGCATTTAATTCACTTCCAAACAAGTTTACTAAACTCTGCTTTATTGATACTAATTTATCATCCGGAAACATTTCAATACTTGCCTTCTTTAAGCTTATCAAAAGTGTAAATTCCGGTATCATGGCCATCCTGCCAAGTAATCTGTATAGCGTAATTGCCGACCATTTTGATATCTTTCACAGTAAGCTGCGCTGATGAAAGCAGAGGAATATAAGTTGCAGGTTTATTTTCTTTTTCAGAAATACAGCTTGCACAGGGACAGCTTTTACGCAAATTTGCAAGCTGCAGCATTGACTCACTGCCATCATCCCAGCTTATGCAAAGATAACGTGAATCTTTTATACTTATTTTTACCGGACTGATACTTATCAACTTTATTTCAATTTCAAATACTTCTCAACTTCCAAAACATCATCTTCGCTCCCAATAAATAGAGGCGTCTTTTGGTGGAGATTAAGCGGCACGATATCAAGTATCCTTTGTGAGCCGCTGGAGGCTCTGCCTCCTGCTTGTTCAACAATAAAAGCAAGCGGATTGGCCTCGTACAACAGCCTAAGTTTGCCATTTGGATTTTTTGTATCACCGGGATACATAAAGATCCCGCCATACAACAAATTACGGTGAAAATCTGCAACCAATGAGCCTACATATCGGGCAGAATAGGGTCTCCCTGCGGCTTTATTATCTGATTTCAGATCATCTACGTATTTGCGCAGACCTTCGCTCCATTTTGTATAATTTCCTTCGTTGATACTGTATGTCTTAGAGCGTTTCGGTATCTGTATGTTTTCATAGAATAAAAGAAATTCACCCACAGTAGGGTCCAAAGTAAATCCATGCACTCCCCTGCCTGTTGTATACACCATAATTGTGCTTGAACCATATATTATATATCCTGCTGCAACCTGGTTTGTCCCCTGCTGCAGGCAGTCTTCAAGTGTACCGGGTCCGCTTTCAGATTTCCGCTTATAAATTGAAAATATTGTACCTATACTTATATTGGCGTCAATGTTCGATGAACCATCAAGCGGGTCGAAATGGATAATGTATTTGCTCAACGGCCGCTCACCCATGAATTTCTCGTTCACAGGTATGAAGTCCTCGCTTTCTTCAGAAGCAATGGCACATAAGTGACCGCTGACCTCCATAGCTCTTACAAGTGTATCATGTGCATATTCATCAAGTTTTTTCACCTGTTCACCATGTACATTCTCTGTTCCGGTTACTCCCATCAGGTCAATCAGACCTGCGCGGTTAACTTCAAGTGAAATAACCTTGCAAGCCAGGGCAATATCAGCAAGAAGGTCGCTAAGTTCACCAGTAGCATCAGGATATTTGCGTTCCTCATCTATAATATGCCTGTACAGTGTTGTAAATTTCTTTAACATTCTGCAGATTTTAAATTATTTCAGCAAAATTACTGATTATTATGAGCAAATTAAACACAATTATGACACAATCAATCCGGGTTATTAATAAACTCCATAAGTCTTTTAAGCTCGCGGTCATGATTATTCCACCAGTTAACAGACCATATCCTTATGAATTTCATTCCGAACTTTTCCAGATATTTCTCCCGGAAAATATCCCATGCATATGCTTCGGGTGAGAGGTGAAATGCACTCCCATCGCACTCAATTGCGACTATTTTACCTGATTTTTCTTCTGGCAAAACTGCAATATCGACCAAAAATCCACCTGAAGAATAATTTGCTGCAAGCCTTTCTGAATTGTACTGTTTACAAAGACTGTTATAAACCTCATCTTCAAAAATAGTTTTATTCAAAAGGTTTACACCCTGCTCTTTTCTTTCTGAGTTTAACCGGAGCTGTTCAAGCACTGAGTTCTTAGCCTTTGGGTTATAATCTTCAACAGCTTTTACATATGCAAGGTACGCGTAGAATATTCCTTTGCCCTTATTACCCAAAGCAGTAAGAAGAGAAGGATACTCCCTGATATATTCATCGGGAATTGAAGTACATACTATCATCATGTGTTTGGCTCTTGTGACAATTACATTCAGAAGTCGGAATCCTTTTTCCTGGTTTATAGGTCCGTAATTCTGAATGAAACTGCCATCGGCACGTTTGCCAAACGTAGTGGAAATAATTATCACATCTCGCTCATCACCCTGAATATTCTCAAGGTTCTTAACAAAAAACGGCTCCCCTGTTTTGTTTCTTATAATACTGATCTTCTGCGCAAATGCACTGTCATTGTTTGCCGCAAAATTTATCATATCAAGAATATAATTCCTCTGGAAGATATTGAATGTCGCCACCCCGATACTTGGATTATCATCACCTTTTTCGGGAATGATAAGCTCATTAATTAGGCTTATAACTTTTTCAGCTTCCTGCTTATTAATGCCTTCGGCCTGATTGTAAATTCCGCATACATTGAAATACCTCATTGCCTTATAGTTGTTTGCAGGCGGCATAGGGTTCAGCCGTGAGTTATAAAATGCAGCATTAGAAAAATCAATGAGATCAGGATGCCTTGAGCGGTAGTGAATATCCAGGGATGATTCAACATAGCCCCTGCGGATCGCGAACTCAAGCAATGATTCTGCATCTGCGAGATTTCTGGGGTCTGTGGTAATTACAATTTCTTCATCATCCTCATTCATCGAATCGCTATCAATTACCAACTGAGAAGACGCAAAGTAACTAGAAGGCGGCATCTGGTTCTCATCCCCAGAAACAATGCGGTATTTCCCGCGCAGTTTTGCGGCGTATACATCTTCCACTCTAAGCTGGCTTGCTTCATCAAATATCACAAGGTCAAACATTCCTTCCCGCATTTCAAACAGGCTGCTGCATACCACCGGGTTGACCAGCATTACCGGAAAATTGTCTGTAAATACTTCATGATCAGCTGCGATTATTTTCCTTAAAGAATTCCTTTTTTGATATTTACTGTTACGCGATTTGTTGTACAAAGCGTTAATGTTTATTCCGGTACGCTCTTCAAATTTACCGGCTGAATCAGCCTGACGGCTTTGCCAGTATTCGAGTATAGTGTTTAGCTGAAATTCTTTTATTTTATCAAGATTTCCTGTAATTTCATCAAATAATCCGTCGTTTCTGAGCTTTATGTTTGATTCATTGGCGATTAAAGTATTGAACACGAAATAAAGGTCAGAATCCGATTCCCAGTTATCAACATCAAACTCAATTAATTTAATGATTATTTTCTTTGCAAATTCATTACATGCCAGGAAATCACTGCGCCAGTAATAATAATCATACAATGAGTTTATATCCTCAACTATTATTTCAAGCCCGGAAGTTAACTCACTTAGGTAATCCATTTTTTGTTTTATTGAAACGCCTTTGAATTCATAAGTATTTGAAAAAAGTGCCGAATTATTTATCACAATAAGAACGTCATCTGCTGCGCCATCTGCTTTATTCATTAATTCAAGATCATCAAATGAATATTTGTCATAATCTGCCGAGGAGTATTGCTTCAATTGCTGTTCTTTGTATTCATTTATTCCGTTATACCAGCTTTGCAGGGAAGTATTTATGGTTTCAAGCTGAGGTTCCATTTCCGAGAGATTATCTTTGATTTCTGTAACATGAAATTCAAAATAACCGTTATCCTGAAACTCTTTAAGTCCATAGAACAGTGGTAGAATTTCTCTTTTATCCTTTTTGAGTTGTTTGTATTTTTTCGAAAAAACTGAATACAACGATAACTTAAAATTTGTCCAGCCGCTAAGTTCAGTAAATAATGATCTGTTCAAAGTACAGTTCTTCTTGTAAATTTCAGCAATGTTAATTAACGCTGAATTAAACTTCCCGCTATAATCTGAATAATACCTGCTCAAAGCTGCAGAATATTTATCATGAAGTAAGTTCAATAGACTTATAGATTTCTTCAATTCGGTCAACAGATTCTTTATTCTTCCCTCAAGATCAAGTACAATATTTTTTGCTGAGCGCTCTGCAAACAGCGAATCATTCAGTATTTTGAAAGTCTCAAGATCAGCTTTTGCTGTCTTAAACAGCTTTCTGTTCTTCTTGATGAAATTTAAAGTGGAATTATAAATTTCAGAGATACCTTCGGCTGTAAAATCTATTTCACAGTTTTTTAACTCGTTGTAAAGCATCAGATAGTTTTCGTCTGCGCCTTTTTCTCTCATGAGCTTACCAACAAGGTCGCCCCACGTCATATCATTAAGAAGATACCTGCTGTAAAAGTTATGATTCCTGTTTACGATACCAATTGTCTCGTCAGTTTCTTTGAAAATATTATCAAGTATGTTCCTTCTTACGGGTTTGGCTGCAGGTTTGGGGTCACGGACAGCATCAACAATTTTTTTCCTGTCGCGGTTAACATCTTCAATCAGACCGCAAAGGCTTCCGAGTCCCAGGGCACTCAAATTTTTAAGGATTACCTCAAGAGCTGTTCTTTTTTCACACACAACCAGGCACTTTGCCTTATTAAAAAGCGCATTAACAATAATAGCGGTCAGTGTCTGGCTCTTGCCCGTTCCGGGCGGACCGTGGATTATAAGTTTGCTGTTACCACCAAGACTCTTTAACGCATGTTCCTGTGTGGGATCCGTTTCAACAGCGGAGTATTTAACTTCCTGGAACGGTGCAATGTTTAATTTATCAAAAGCAAATTTGTCTGCGTTATCAATTAAGTGCTTAATATCTCTTATTAATGGTTCTTTTGGAGTTTTAAAGAGTCCGAATATGCCTGAATAAGTTATTGATGGGCTGCCGTGTATCCTGACATGTTCAGTCCGCTTAAGTTTATCAAGCATGGGTGAAATTACATGCTCACCCGTAATTTGTGGTGCAGTAGAACTGATTTGAAAAAGGAGTCTGTTAACAATTACATTGAATTCTGTTTCATCAATTAAGCTATCAGCTAAATATTCGTCGTTTAATTTAGAAAAACCGGTTGAACCAAGGTCCGTTTCAAGATAGTTAAGCAATACATCATTGATCGAAATTCCCTGCTCTTCATCCCTTGAAATTATCCACTCATTCTTATCGCGGGTAAGCTCCAGCATCCAGATAAAAGCAGGTGCGCTTAAAATCTTATCAGGGTCATTTTTTGTGCGGTATATCAGAGTTGGATACCCGAAGCCGAATGTCTTAATTCCATGCTCAAGATAAGTATCTTCATTTTCATAATAAATTGAAGATAACCTCTTTGAGATAAGATTCTGTTTAACAGCAGCATCCTTGTTTTCAGCAGGTATTGCCTGAACGGATGTATTTGCATGTTCAGGCGCAGGTTCGCCCTGTTCGGAATTTTTGGAAACTGAACTTTGGGATTGCTGAGGGTTACCTGTTTGTTCTATCTTAAATTTAAATCCAAAAGAATGGCTGTTCAGTAACTTTTTCAGAAAATCATTTGGCAGGTTTTGTCTTATGAAGTTCAGCTCATACAGGTCAAGCCTTGCAGCAAGTCTGCCGGGGTATGAATTTAAGTGAATGGATTGGGTGTTCCCGACCTGGAGTTTTTGTTTTAATTTTTTAAGGAACTCTGTATTCAATTCTGGCTTGGCATAAAAAAATGATTATAAAATTAAACGGATTGCATCCTGTATGCTTTCTACAGGAATGTACTCGATTTCCTTTGAAGGCTTGAAATTCTTCATGTTTCCTTTAGGCAGCACAACTTTTTTAAATCCAAGCTTAATAGCTTCCTGTATCCTGCGCTCAGCGAAGCTTATGCCGCGAATCTCGCCGCTCAAGCCAATTTCACCAAGAATAAGCATATCATGATCGATTGAAGTATCCTTAAAGCTTGAGCAGATACTTATAGCCGCTGCCAGATCAATTGAAGGCTCATCAATTTTTATACCGCCGGCAATATTGATGAAAACATCAAATTTTGAAAGGTGTATGCCTATTTTCTTTTCAAGCACGGCTATGAGGATTGCCAGTCTTTTGTAATCAAAACCTGTTGCAGTCCGTTGAGGTACTGAATACCCTGAAGAAGAAACCAGCGCCTGCACTTCTATTAGTATCGGACGCGTCCCTTCCATACTGGCTGATACTGTGCTTCCTGAGATACCTTTTGAGCGCTGCGAAAGAAATACTTCACTCGGGTTGCGTACTTCAACCAAACCGGTACCGGTCATTTCGAAAATACCGATTTCGTTGGTTGAACCAAACCTGTTTTTTATAGCTCTTAGTACACGGTATGCGTGTGTTCTTTCCCCTTCAAACTGCAGAACAGTATCAACCATATGTTCTAGTACTTTGGGACCTGCGATAAAACCCTCTTTTGTGATATGACCTATCAGAAAGAAAGAAATATTTTTAGCTTTGGCAATTTGAATAACCGCTGCGGTTGATTCACGAAGCTGCGAAACGCTCCCCGGACTTGACTCAAGCTCGTTGCGGTAGATCGTTTGTATGGAATCAATAATAACTATATCGGGTTTCAGTTTATCAACAATTGCGGCTATAATTTCCAGGCTGGTTTCAGATAGTATGTAAAACTCATCATGGGCAAAGCCCAGCCTTTCACAGCGAAGCTTGATCTGCTTCGGTGATTCTTCACCGCTTACGTAGAGTATTGTATTGTTCTTAATCTTATCTGAGAGCTGCATCATGAGGGTTGATTTACCGATGCCGGGATCACCGCCAACAAGTACTACAGAACCCGGTACAATTCCGCCTCCAAGTACCCTGTCAAGCTCTTCTATTGTACTGACAATTCTTATATCTTCGGTGATATTTATATCGGCTACTTTGGATATATTGGTAAGTTTTGCGCTCAGAATATCACTGCTTTTTGATTTAATCTTATGTTTATCAGTGTGCACTATCTCTTCCACAAAGGAATTCCATGAATCGCATTCAGGGCATTTGCCCAGCCAGCGCAAAGAAACATAGCCGCAATTCTGACAGATATATTTTGTAATCGGTTTAGCCATATAATTGATTAATTTGCAAAATTACTCAAATACAGGATTATTTACTAACCATAAAGGACTAAGGCCTTCAAATTTTTCGTAATCAATACATTTCCACATTCGGCCCGCGATGTATTTTCAGCAAAATTTCAGGTATCTTGTTCAGTTATCATAAATTTGCAGAAATTTTAGACTAATAATATAGTTTAGATAATAATATATTTGCGGATTATGCGGATCGGACTTGGCTACGATGTTCACAAACTTGTAACAGGCAGAAAACTTGTACTTGGCGGTGTTACTATTCCGCACAAGAAGGGATTGCTTGGTCACTCAGATGCTGATGTACTGCTGCACGCACTTTGTGATTCGATTCTTGGGGCTGCCGGTTTAAAGGATATTGGTTATTATTTCAGCAATAAAGACCCTAGATGGAAAAATATTTCCAGTTTGGTTTTACTTGGTGAATGTATGAAACTGATAAAGAAACAGAAACTGAAAGTCGGGAATGTTGATATAACGGTGATACTGGAAGAACCTAAGATAAATCCTTATGTAGACCTGATGAAAAAGAACATTGCAAAGATCCTTGGAATAAGGACAACTCAGATCTCGATCAAATCAACTACATCAGAAGGGCTGGGATTTATCGGAAAGAAGCAGGGCTGCTCGGCCTACTCAATTGCCCTGCTGAAATAAAATACTTATACTTAACTGATATTGGATATACTCCCTAAAAATAAAAAATTACGCGCCCTTATCCTGTCTCTCTTAAGCGGGGCATTGCTGGGGTTTTCTTTTCCTCCGTTTAAAACTTGGTTCTTCATTTATTTCGGTTTGATGGTCCTGCTATACCTGGTACTCAGCTCATCAAGATTCCGGCAGGCTTTTGCAAGAGCATATATTGTAATGCTTGTATTCAATGAGATCTCACTCTATTGGATCTCCGGCTGGCATTCGGACGATACATTTCTGAAAATCGGCGGTGTTGCAACGGTCATTGTGCATTCCCTGTTTATGCTTATCCCTATATTGATAACTTATGGAGTTTCAAAGATAAGAAAGGAACTGGCATTAACATTGTTTCCTCTTATATGGGTAGGTTACGAGTATTTTGATAATATCTGGCAGTTTGCATTCCCCTGGCTTGAACTTGGAAACAGCGAAACATATAATTTGTACAGAATTCAAATAGCGGAATTCACAGGAGTACATGGACTCTCGTTTCTGATATGTGTCGTTTCCGTTCTTTTGTATTATATATTGTCCAGAATTTACTGCAAACAATGGAAGCCTGCCTCACCCAAATCTGTACTTTCGCTGGTATTGCTTGCTGCAATATTCCTGTTGCCTGATTTCTACTCAGCTTACAGGCTCGACTCAGTTGATAACAGCGGCTATTATAACCTTAAGGATCATTCAAAGGTTGTGAATACTGCAATTGTACAGACCAATACCGACCCATTTAAAAAATGGGGTGGTGAGCACAACCAGATATTGAATACATATATTGATGGTCTGCGGGATGGATTGAAATTCAACCCTGAAATGCTTGTTCTTCACGAAACAGCTCCTCCGTTTTACTTTCTTGAAGATATCAATTTTCTGAAATCAAAGAGATTTTTTGATCTGGCTGATTCGACAGGTAAATATATATTCATGGGAATTCCGCATAAATACTATTACAAAGATGGCGATAATATTCCCACAGATCACAGGACCACAGACGGTTCAAAACGCAAGTTTGATGTGTTTAACTCGGCAATATTAATTGAACCCAAAAAATATCACAAAGATCTTTCAATACACAAGAAAGTGAAACTTGTTCCGTTCAGCGAAAGGATACCTTACCAGGAAAAGGTTCCTTTCGCAAAGAAATGGTTTACCTGGGGAGTTGGGATCAGCGGCTGGCAGATGGGCACAGATCAGACCATATTCAGCCTGAAAGATACCTCCAAAGGGATAGATACTAAATTCGCGGGACTGATATGTTATGAATCAGTTTTCAGTGAGTTTGTCTCAGAATTCACCAATAAAGGCGCTGAATATTTTATTATTGTAACAAACGACGGCTGGTGGGGAAATACATCAGGACCAGAGCAGCATAATCAATATGCTGTTTTAAGGGCAGTAGAAAACAGAAAATGGATAGTTAGATGTGCCCAAACCGGTGTATCCTGCTTTATTGATCCAATGGGTAACATTTACGACAGGATTGAGTACTGGCAAAGCGGAGTGGTTGACAGGAATATAATCGGAAATACAGAAAAGACATTTTATGCCGAACAAGGGGATATAATTGGAATGATAGGGTCAATAATTGCTGCACTTAGTCTTATCAGCTCATTAAGCTTTTATGTATATAACAGGAAGGTCAAGAGCAAAGCCTGAAGTTTGCTTTTTTCCTTATTTCGCAGCTCTTCAGCCTTTTGTTTTGCTTCTTCTATAGTTGAAAACTCACCAAAACGGGCACGATACCATGTGCCTTTTGAACCAAGATCTACTTTAAGTACATTACCTTTCAAACCGGGTATAAGCCCGCCCACTGCGCTAATACGCTTATTTGCTTTTGCGTCAGAATCCCATGCTGATTCCTGAATTGTAAATTTGCCGTTATCAAGCTGTACATATATAACCTTGTTGTAATCATCAAGCCACCCCATCGAGCTTTTGGTAATACCAGGCACATTCTGTGTTGTGTTCTGTTTGGGAGCTTCCTGCTTTGGCTGTTCCTGAACAGGCTGTTCCTGCCCGGGTTGTTCCTGTTTAGGAGCTTCCTGCTTTGTTTGTTCCTGCTGGGTTACAGGCGGTGTAACTTCCTGTTTTGGCTGCTCCTGAGTTGTATTTGTCACAGGAGGCTGATTTTCAAGAGAATTAACTGACGCCTGATTTGTATTCTGCGTGGTATTTTGAGGTTCTTCGGTAGAACCGGTTTCCTGCTGAACTTCTTCTGAGTTCTGTTCTTCTGCGGGGTTAAAGAAATACTTGTAAATAACCGGTGAAAATATCAGAAGTATTAAGACTATGGAAAAGAACATAATGAATGTAGTCACATAAATCCTCAGTTTGGATTTATACTCAGCTTCTTTTGTAGCCTGGTATAGAAGCTCATATTCATATGACATCGTCTGTGTATCAGTAGAGTTTGGCTCACTATCTTTATACCAGATGTAATATGAATTATCCTGAAGTTTATGTTCATAATTCTCGCCATTTCCGCTGCCGTTACCATTGCCGTTTCCGTTAGCAAATGGCATCGGGGTAATTGTGGTCTGATACTCGTTTGTTTTATTCTGGTCACCTGTAATCTGGTTATGCAGTTCAACCGCGCTTGGCGGTATTACTGTTTCAACCGGGGGAATGGTAGTTTCCACCGGAGGTACAACCGGTTTATTAATGTTACCTGAAGAAATATTACCTGCTGAAATATGTTCTTCTTTGGGCACTTCAGTGAAGAAATCGGAAAAAGACTGTTCAGTAACTTCCTCAATCTCTTTAGGCGTTTCTTTTATATCTGCCTTGATCTCTTCTGCTTTTGATGTAATTTCTTCGGGAATATTTGTCACTTCTTCAATGGTTTTTTTAGCTTCAATGTGCTCAATTGTCACTTCCTCGGACTTTTCAATAACAGGCGGTATAACAACAGGCGGAGCAATGATACTTTCCTTAATTTCCTGCTTAAGTTCCTGCGTATACTCCTCTTTGGGTTTAGTGATCTTGCCCAAAATTTCTTCCCGCTTTCTTCTTATCTCATCTTCAACACTAAGGTGTTCCTGTTCTATAGATAATTTCTCTTCTTCGGTAATAACAGGGTTATTTTCAGCAGCAAAGCTTTCAGTTACTTTATCTTCGGCGGTTTTTAATCCGGCTGCAATATTCTCATCACCTACTGAAGGTTCCGGGGGTCTTTCAGCAGGTTTATCAAAGACCTGCGGGTTTACAAATTTTGGAGGTTCAAACTGCCTGCTTTCTTCAAATGCCCTTTGATTGATCTCTTCTTCCAGTGAAAGTGTAGGAAGAAATTCTACTGTCTTTTTATTGTTTTCGTCACCGCTGTTGTACTTAATGATAAATTCACCCAGGTTAGTTACATCTGCAATATTATCTTCTTTCACACCTTTAATGATACCTGCAAAAATATCGTCGTATATCTTTTCAGCCTCAAAGTTTGTGAGCTTAAAATACTTGCTGATCTTTTCTATTATTTCCTGTTTTATCATAACCCTTTAATTTAATTGGGTAATTTTCAATGGGAGTTTATACTATCAAGAAATATCCTGTCAGGAAAGAAAGTAACATGGTTTTTAACCATCGGAATTGGTTCATTCAGTTTCATATAAGAAGATGACTCAGGCTCTTTCTTCCTGATACTGAATGTACCGAAATTATTGATCCGCACTTCACCATCTTTTTTCAGCTTTTCAACAAGTCTTTCAACCAGAATGCTTACTATCATTTCAGCGCGTCCAGTTGTAATATTGTGTTCAACTGCCAGTTTGTTTATCAGGTCTATTGTTGTCATATTCTAAATTTAATTGGATATAGAAAACCAATTAAAGATACCCTTTTCAGTATAATTTATCAATAGTACAGCCGGTGACTTTTGCATACTGCCTGAACGGTATTTGAGAACTGGCGGTTTTATAAGCTTCTTTCCCTCTATATTTATCTTATATATAAACCTTTACTTTAAAACGGTATACTAACTGCACTAATATAATAATTTATTTTTTATTGTCAAATAGTGCAAAAATCACAAAAAACAAAAAACCACAAAACAGCGCCAAAAACGCACTTTTTGCAAATATTAAAAATCAAAAAAAAATGAATTATTGCCCGGAAGGTGTAATTCTAACAGGTTTATCTGATCTCAGCCTGAAGCCAAGCAATCTGAGTTCATCCGTATTAACAAGATTTTCGGGGAAATAAGTACCCTTTGGTTTGCCAAAGATGTTAACTTTATCAACCTTTTTTTCTTTGAAAAAAAGTTTTATCACATCACCTGCAGATCTGTTTGCTCCGTTAGGCTGATATGAATCATATACAAAATAAATGCTAGCGGCATTAGTATCAACCTGGATATAATTCACCTGATTATCCAGGAATTTAATATGCATAAAAATTCCTGATATCTGATCATACCGTGAATTTACAATATCATTCTGCTGAAGGGCAAATGCGCTGCGGTTAATATAAATGTCATCAACATCATCTTTAAAATATGCATAAATTGAATCACCTGATACCTGAAGATCTTCTTTCCATACTACAGGGTCGTGCGCAAGAGAAATGACCCCTCCTTTTCCGCTTAGATCTCTGAAGTAATACCCTGCCTGGGAAACCGAAAGAAAATCGTTCCTGATTGTCTTAACGCTGTCATAAGCAGCATAATGTTCAGGCTTATTCCTGAATGATTCCATTTTTTCACTGAATATAAAAGTAGTGTCTGTTTTACCGTCTTTGTTTTCTATTTGTATAAGTCTGGCTTTGCCTTTAACAAAAGAATAATTCCGGGTTTCATAATTCTCGGCGTAGTTTCCGTAAACAACGGCATCTTCCGTCAGAAAATCTATCTTGACGTTTTCTTCTGCGATAGATTTTTTCTCAAATTCGTAATAAACGGCCTTTTTGGAAGTTATGATTGTTGAATCACTCTCAATTTTTACATTTCCTGTTGCTGTGGATAGACCAATAAGCTTTTCATACACAAGATTATCCGAATAGATCACTGAAGAATCGCTCACTACTTTCACATCGCCCCTGGCATATGATTTCTGCACATTCCTGTAATAATCCAGTTCATCAGAAGTTATGGTATAAGTACGATTATCAGTAATTCTTACGTTTCCGCGGAAATTTGCGAGATCCTGGGAAAAGAGGTAAACGCCATAATTGGCTTTCAGAGTTGTTTTGGGGTCCATAAGCGTAGCCCCTGCCGGACAAACTACTTTTGATTCATTGCCATAATATGTACCCTGGGGAGCTAAAATTGTCAGGGTATCCTGAACGACCTTTACATTTCCGTACAAATCAGCTTTATTAAGGTTATAGTATTGTATAACTCTGCTGCAGGTGATATTCACATTATTATGGGTAAGAGATACGTTCCCAACTGCCTCTCTGACCTGTTCGCCATCAATAGTCTTGCCCACAAGACTATCAGCGTGATTTATTGTGATCTTATCCTGCCCGTAGAGTGTGAATGTCAGGAACACGATTGCAAGCAATTTCAGCGCGGAGTGTCTCATATGTCTATTTCTGCACCTGCCCGCTTACTTTATAAATGACATAGTTTTTCAGATTTTGATCGGCTTCAAATCCATATCCCTGGATGTCATCTGTTTTTGTTGTGATATGAACAAATTCATCCGACTTAATGCGCTGGGTTTTGTTAACCCAATACAGCTTGTTTGTTGTTAAGACCGAACCATCCTGTGAAACAAGTTTCACATCATCATAAACTTCAACATCCTTCGTACCGTCATATATCTTACCGCGCTTTCCGGTAAGAGTTGAACTGTAGACGCCTTCTTTGTAAAAATCAACTTTTGCATTACTATCAATCAAAGTATAATTGAACTTTGTATACACTCTTATCCTTCCGGCAACAAGAATAGCTTTCACCTTTCCTGAATCGGAAAAAGTAACAGTTGTATTAAAACTTTCCTGTGAAGGGATACTGTCAGCGGAAGTGATCTCAATTTTGGGCGGCTGAACCTTATCGTTAGAGCAGCCCGTCAAATACCCCGTTGCACCGGCAAATATGATCAAACTGATCAGAAGCCTAATAGAGTATTGCTTAACCAAGTTTAATGTAATATCTTTATTCCTTTTTAACCCAGACCGGCCTTTACAAGATCGTGCATATGAACAACACCTGTGGGTTTCTTTTTCTTATCAGTAATAATAAGCTGAGTAATAGTGTATTTTTCCATAAGTTCCAGCGCCGTTTCGCCAAGCATATTTTCATTTATGAGTTTTGGCGAAGTATTCATGATATCCTTAGCCTTTATATCAGCTACATTTTCAAATTTCTGCAATGTACGCCTGATATCACCATCTGTTATTATACCTCTCAGTTTACCTGTCTTATCAACTACGCAGGTACATCCCAGTCTCTTCGACGAAATCTCAAAAACCACATCTTTGAACAGCGCATTTTCTTTAACTTTCGGGATCTGCTGATCACTGATCATAAGGTCACTTACTCTAAGCAGCAGTTTTCTGCCCAGTATACCTCCGGGATGCAGCATTGCGAACTCCTCCTTGGTGAATTCCTTCTTCCTCAATAGCGCTATAGCAAGCGCGTCTCCCATCACCAAAGCAGCGGTTGTAGATGTTGTTGGAGCAAGGTTATATGGACAAGCTTCCTGGTCAACTGAAGCATCAATAACCACATCAGAAAGATCTTTAAGTTTGGAATCAACATCCCCCACAATTGAAATCACTTTTACATCAAACTGATTAATTGCCAGAAGAAGCTGGATGAGCTCATATGTATCACCTGATTTGGAAATACATATCACCACATCACCGCGCCTGATAATTCCGAGATCACCATGCACAGAATCGGCTGAATGCAAAAAAATAGCAGGAGTACCTGTTGAATTAAATGTTGCAACGATCTTCTGGGCAATGATACCAGACTTGCCGAGCCCGGTTACAATTACTCTTCCCTTACATTTATAGATAATATCAACTGCTTCTGAAAAATTTCCGTTTAATCTTCGTTCCAGCAGGCTTAATGCTTTACGTTCTATCTGTATCACACGTTTCGCATCGGAAATTGCTTTATTTTTCACTAATTACCAAATTTAATTATCACGGTATTTATAATTATATTTGTACATAATAATAAAATTAGAATTTTATTTAAAGCTATAATTGTTTCATATAAAATAAATTATACAGGGAAATATCCGGGAAAATAGTGGAAAACTTAAAAAAAGATGATATTATTGAGCTTGTAATTGATGATATAGGCGCGGAAGGGAACGGAGTTGGCAGAATAAACGGCGAATACGTAGTTTTTGTGCCCGGAACAGTTCCGGGTGACAAAGTGAAGGCAAAGATCAAAAAGAAAAAAAAGAAATTCTCTGAATCAACTTTGCTTGAAATACTTGAACCATCGGAATTCAGAGTAAAACCCCGCTGTGAATACTTTGGCATATGCAATGGCTGCAAAATGCAGCAAGTTGACTACGGTAAACAGCTTGCCCTAAAGCAAACCATAGTGAAAAATGCTTTTGAAAGGATCGGTGGTTTTGAAAATATTGTTATCCCTCCTGTCATTGGTTCCGAAGACCATTATTTCTACCGAAACAAACTGGAGTTTTCGTTCGGCAGCCAGAGATGGCTTACTGCAGAAGATATGCAAAAAGATAATGTTGAAAGAAACTTCGCCTTGGGTTACCATATTCCCGGATTTTATGAAAAGATCCTTGATATAACTGAGTGCAGTCTGCAATCTGAACTATCAAACAAGATCCTGAATCTGACAAGGGAATTCTTTAAATCAAAAGGAACAACTGTCTATTCTACCAAAACACACAGCGGTTATTTAAGATTTTTGACAGTGAGAAGGGCCGTGAATAATTCAGGGCTGATGGTTAACCTCATTACTTATGACTCAAATCCCGGACTAATAAGCGAATATGCAGACTTACTGATAAAAGAGATACCTGAAATTACTACATTTGTGAATTCGCATACAGAATCCAAGGCCCAGGTTGCCCTTGCAGATAATTTTAATGTTATATTTGGTGATGGTTACATTGAAGAAAAAATAGGAAGCTATAAATTTAAGATCACCCCGAATTCCTTTTTTCAGACCAACTCAAAACAGTGCAAAACACTGTTTGAAACTGCGGCAGATATGGCACAATTTAATGGCGGTGAGAATGTACTCGATCTATACTGTGGCTGCGGAGCAATATCATTGTATATTTCAGGCAAAGTTAACAGTGTACACGGGGTTGAGCTGAGTCGTGAATCTATTGAAATGGCAAATGAAAATGCTTTATTAAATAATGTTAATAACTGCACATTCAGAGATATGGATGTGAAGGATTATTTAGCAGAGCTGACCGGGAACATTGGCGGAAAGAATAATGTAACCTCACCCCCTGCCCCTATCCCAAAGGAAGAAGGAAGCAATACCTCTGAAATTTCAGATACAGGTCTCAAGTTTGATATCATAATTTTAGACCCGCCGAGAAGCGGCATACATCCAAAGGCTGCGGAATATTTGCTTCAATATGAAGCTGAAAAGTTAATTTATGTATCCTGCAATCCCGCAACCCAGGCAAGGGATATTTCCCTTTTAAGGGAAAAGTATGAGATAACTGCAGTTCGGCCTGTCGATATGTTTCCCCATACTTTTCATATTGAAAATGTTGTGAGACTTGAGCTGAGAAAAAGACCGTAATTATCAACAACTCATCGAATGACTTGAAGTCATCCAATGAGCAGAAACAATTTCGCAGGATTCAAGAAGTATGGTTTTAGCTGAAACGTTAAATTTGTAAAAATTAAATTATAATAGATATGGCAGAAAATACTAAAACACAGGTATTGGTACAGACTTATCAAATGACGCGAAATCTTTCGAACTACTATATTTCAAAACTTGAAGGAGTAGATATATATAAAACCTATGAAATTAACGGCGTGAAGATGAACAGCGCCTACTGGCTTATAGCCCATCTTGTCTGGACAGAACACTTCCTGATAATTGAAGGAATTGGAGGAGAGAGTCTGGGAATTGAATGGCTGAACGATTTTGGCTTTGGGTCAATACCTGAGGAAATCAAAAATCCCCCTTCAATTGATGAAGTTAATAAGAATTTTGAGGAAGTTCATGCGAAGGCAATTGAAATACTGAATAATATGACCGATGAGCTGATGAAATCAGAAAATAACATAGAGGCTGAATTTGGCGGAAGCAAAGATAAATTTCATGTGCTGATGCACGCCATCAGGCATGAGCCGATGCATATAGGTCAACTTAGCTGGATACTGAAGGTAAACGGAATTAAACTGACGTGAAATGTTTTAAGAGAAAAGGCGTTCTTTTAGAACGCCTTTTCAGGGAAACTTCATCTTCATTATTACAACCCGTAATAATCCTTTTTAAAAACTCCACCATATTCGCCAAATCTTTTTTCCAGAAGCTTCTTAAAGGCTTCGTGCTGAAAAGGTTCAAATTTTCTTATGATATAATCAATTGCGCCAACAGCGGCTTTATCACCTCCGCAAAGCTTCCTTAAAGGAAGCTGAATAACATTAAGTCCCTCTTTATGCATTGTCAATGATTCATCTATGACAAAAACAGTTTTATCATTTATCCTGTTATATATATCCTGGCTTTTCATTTCCTTAAGTCCGTTCTCTGAAACTATCACTACATAATCAGCCGAAGCAACCCCTGTATAATTTATCTCTTCAGGTGAAATTATTACTTCACTAAGTGAAAATCCCGAGCCCTGAGTTACCGGGTTATCGTTTTTTTGTGTAACTTCCAGCCCGCAAATAAGTGCGGCTTCACAAAGCATTGCTGCTGTAGACTGCACCCTTTCTCCCGCGCTGCCTGAAAGTACTATTTCATTGGGCTTTTTCAGATTATGGTTAAATTCCGGGTTAATGAATTTAAGCGGTTTAATATCACCCTTATGACTGTTCACATCGGTTTCATATTTGTCACTGAATTCAGGACGTGATGTATTATTCTTAATTACACCAATATCATGTCCTTCTTCTTCGGCCTTTTGGGCAAGCATATTGCCTTTAAGCTCATTGCGCTTGGTACCATGTTCTGTGCAAAGCTCTAATACTTCAACTATTGAAAATCCGTCAAATGCTATTGCCTGGCTTATTACATCGGTGAGGTCTTTATCGGTAGCGGTTTTCCTTGCAATAAACCCAGCTTTGGATGCATCAGCTATCTTGCATATATCAAGGCTTGGATTCATACTTCCAAAAGGCGATGTAATTGTGTTAAAATGCTCAGGTGTAAGTGATGATGTCTGCCCGCCTGTCATTCCGAACAGGAAATTATTTGCAACAATAACGGTAACGTCAACATTCATCAGCGCAGCATTAACTATATGCAGCAGCCCTATCATAGAGCCGCCATCCCCGATAAGCACAATTGTTTTGAGCTTACTGGATGCGAGAACTTTATCTGCAACTGCAATTCCTGTTGCAAATCCCGTTGACCGGCCATGGGTAGTGTGTACAGTATGTACCTTATCAAACAGCGCATCAGCAAGACCGATGCACCCAATATCTGTAACAAGGCACACATCATGCGGATCTAAAGCGAGTTTACCAAGGGCATCATTAAGTTTATTCAATATATTTGAGTGCCCGCAGCCTTTACAAAAAGGCATTACAGCGCCTTGTGTCATGTAAGTGCAGAGTTCAGGGGTATTCATAAATTCACTATCCTTTCCAATATTTCATCAGGAGTTATCATTGCACCCAGTTTGTTTACTCCGATTACGGTATACTCTTTCAAGATAGGTTCAAGAAGCATTCTGTACTGCCCGCTGATATTTTCTTCGGCAATTATAACATTTCTGCATCCTTTGGCGGCATTCAGTATTTCCTTCTGAGGTATTGGGAACATGCTGTAAATTGTGAGAGAAGATACCTTCCTGCCTTCAGCTCTTGCTTTTCTTACAGCATCTTTCATTGTTCTTGCTGTAATACCAAAGCTTATCACAAGTGTATCAGCATCTTTTTCATTATCCTCTTTTACCAGAACCATTTCATCCCTGTGAGCCTGGATCTTATCTTCAAGATGCTTAAGAGTTGCCAGAGTTTCAGGGTCATTTTTCTTTAGGTAACCTTTCGTGTTGTGTGCTGAGCCTGTTGCTGTTACTTTTACCTTTCCTCCAACCGGGGCGAATTTCGCGATCATATCAGGTGAATCAAATCCATACATTTTCCAATTCTCATAATCGGCGTCATGATCAGTAATAACATGCCTGTTGGCATTTGGCGGTGCATTAAGTTTGTTATAATCTATGCTCTCAGTAGTCATACCAACTTCTTTATCGGTCAGAAGTACTACCGGCGTGCGGTATTTTTCTGTCCAATTGAATGCTTCTACTGTAAGTTCATAACATTCTTTGGAATTGGTTGGATACAAAACGGGAATAGTATAACCTCCGCTAGAGGCAAACTCAGTAATCAGTATATCGCCCTGTGCGCCTTGAGTTGCGCCGCCTGTACATGGCCCAAGCCTCTGCACAACACAAATAACCACCGGTGTTTCGGTTATCATTGCATACTGCACTGTTTCTATCATCAAAGCCCACCCGGGACCCGACGTGGCGGTCATTGCTTTAACTCCCCGCATTGATGCGCCTACACAATAAGCCAGTGCAGAAATCTCATCCGGAGAACTGATTGCAATCCCGTTATTCAGAGGTAAAAGATCTATCAGTCCCTTATAAATTCCTGAAGCAGGCGTAATAGGGTAACCTGCAAAGAATTTGCATCCTGCCTTGATTGCCCCTTCGGCTGTCATTTGATTTCCGTTTCGCAGGGCAAGTTTTTTTGTTTTTAAGTTCATTGTATTATCCTCGTATAAAAATCCGGTATCGGTAATACAAAATTACAGAGTATATATCATATAAAGAATGATTTATCTTTGGTTTTAGAGAAAGGGATAAAAATCATAATTTTTTATGACTTTAGGATAATTATTCATGGCACTTCCAATTCAGGAAGCTCAATTACTTTCCAAGTACTTCTTTTACTTTTTCCAATGCTTCGTTTACTTTGCTATCGGGAGCGTTTGATTCCCATGTAATTTCATAACTTCCGTCTTTGGCGATTATATTCGCATCAACGTAAAAAGTCATGAATAATACTTTCTTTTCAGCTTTGACATTATAACCATCAGTGATCTTTTCAATACTGACTTCATTATCTGCAACCTGCTTGCCAAGCTCTGCTTTTAAACCTCCAATTTTATCCAGCAGTTCCTGTTTCGTTTTTCCGGGTTTTGGTATGTTTAACATATCTATATTATTTAAGAAAAAGCCCCGAAATAATCGGGGCTAAAAAATTTATTTTGCCATTTCAGCGGGTGTCATGTCGCCTTCTTTAATGCGGCGGGATTCTATTTCTTTCCAGTAGTGGCAGGCAACTGTGTGCATATGGCTGGTACCGCCAACCTGCTCAAGAACTGGCTCAATATTCCAGCATTTGCTATCCGCCGTGTAAAGCTTACTATCAACATACTTGCATCTTGTGCAGAAGTGACAGCCTGCAGGATAATTAGTTGCAGCAGGAACATTGCCCTCAATAGTTGCAAGCCTGCCATGTCCTTTATTGAGTTTTGGAATTGAATTTAAAAGACCCAGTGTATACGGATGTTTTGGATTGTAAAAGATCTCTTCTGAAACAGAATACTCTGCAACTTTAGAAGCGTACATTACAGCAACACGTTTTGTAACTTCTGCAATTACGCCCAGGTCATGAGTTATCATAATAACACCCATGCCCAGTTCATCCTGCAATTTCTTAATAAGTTCAAGTATTTGCGCCTGTACTGTTACATCAAGCGCAGTAGTGGGCTCATCGGCAATCAGTATTTCAGGATTGCAGGAAAGAGCCATAGCTATCATTACCCTTTGCCTGAGACCGCCTGAAAGCTGGTGCGGATAATCAAGGTATCTCTGTTCCGGAGCGGGGATTCCAACCAGCCTGAGCATTTCAATTGAGCGTTTTTTAGCTTCTTCTTTTGATACTTTCTGATGAAGCATAACAGCTTCATCGATCTGGTCTCCGCATGTAAACACCGGGTTCAAAGAAGTCATTGGTTCCTGGAATATCATGGCAACATCGTTGCCGCGTATTTCCTGCATTTGTTTATCATCAAACTTGGTTAAGTCCTGCCCCTTAAAAAGTATTTCACCTCCAACAATCTTACCGGGTGGATCCGGAATAAGCCGCATAATAGAAAGCGCTGAAACACTCTTTCCGCATCCTGACTCTCCTACCAATCCAAGCGTTTCACCCCTGTCCAGATCATAGGAAACATCATCAACAGCTTTAGCAATGCCATCATCGGTGTAGAAATATGTTTTGAGGTTCTTTACTTCGAGTAACTTAGCCATAATATAGATTTGTTTAATATAATCAGCAAATTAGCAAAAAATATCTTTAAAAATAAAGGGATTTAGAAGTAATTATCAAACGGTATTTTTACCTTTTTTCTTCTTCTTAACCGAATAGAATCCCATTTTTGAAAAAAGAGTCTTACTGATAATAGCCATTTTTAGCCTGAAAAGTCTGAATCCCGGATGGCTGGGATTAAATTCAGTATTCTCTATTTCTTTGCCCAATTCGATATTCATAGAGCCTGTTTTTCTGAAAGATAAGATCTGTGACGGGTAAACGCTTCTATGACCTGTTATCAGGAATGAAATTACGCAGGCAACTGTGGCATAAGGAGCCAGAGAGGGACCAAACAACTCTACTGACATTATGCTTGCTGATATCGGAGTATTTGCGCAACCGGCAAGCAATGCAGCAAAACCGATGCTCGATACTGTTGATGGATCTAAACCTGTAAGAGCAGCGTATAAAGACCCGGCTGCAGTTCCTACAAAGAAAATGGGCGTTATTATTCCGCCGCTTCCCCCAAAACTAAGTGTAATACTTGTAAACAGGATCTTTATCAGGAAAGCATACCAGATCATTTGACCGCCTTTAAGACTATCTTCTATGGAATCAAGACCGAGACCCAGGAATTTGGTTGAAAAGATCATAGCTAAACCTGATAAAACTATGCCTCCGATCAAAGCCTTAAGCGGTTTCCATATCTTAATTTTAGAGGAAATTTTTTCCGTCAAGTTGAGACTTTCAATAAAAATAACCGAACAGATCCCGAAAAAGACACCGCCTAGCAGAATCTTAAGGAAAAAAGCTTCGTTTATTGTTGGAGATAAGATAATAGGATTATGGAAATAATTAATTCCAAGGTTTGAGGAAACTTCATAGGCGGTAATTCCAGCAATAAAGGAAGGTAACAGTACATCATAAAGCAAACTTCCAATAGCGAGTACTTCAACACCAAAAATAGCGCCGGCAATTGGCGTCCCGAAAACAGATGCGAAACCTGCACTGATACCGCATATTACAATTTTCTTTCTGTCTTTAGGTGCAAGATTAAAAATATCTGATAAGGTCGAAGCAACTCCCGCGCCTATCTGCGCACAAGGTCCTTCTTTTCCCGCAGAACCTCCTGCAGAAAGAGTTAGTAAGGTAGCCGCTGCTTTTACCGGAATAACAATTGCGTTGATCTTACCTGACTTCTTGTGAATAGCTTCTATTACTTTTTCAGTACCGTGGCCTTCTGCTTCAGGAGCAAGATATTTTGTTAATAGTGAACTCAGGAAAAAAGCAGGAGGAATAAGCAACAAAGGATATGGAAAACTTGAACCGGTTTCAATTGAGTAATTAAGCAATTTAAGAAATAATGTCACACTAAGCCCAACAAGTGCTCCTATCACAGTTGAAATAAAAACCCATTTCAATACACTTATAAATATCAGGGTTTGTTCAGCAATAATTTTTTTCATTAAATCATCATTTGTTTATAAGGCTAAAAACAATTGTCATTAATAATATAAAATTATTTCACTTAATTTCAAGTAATAGCTGATAAATGTGAAAAAATATTTTAATATTTATTTGTTTTTCATATTATTAGAAACAACGTCAATTATCTCAGCAGCTTCTTTTACCGTTTTGGCTTCGGCAATTATCCTCATAATTGGTTCAGTGTTAGATTTTCTTAAGTTCACCCATCCTCTTTCAAAATCAATCCTCAGTCCGTCTTCTAAATTCTGCGGATATTCTCTGAAATATTTCTTTGTATTTTTAAGAATAATATCCGGGTTCACCTTCTCGGTTGAAAACTTTGTTTTCTTTATATGATATTCCGGCAAAGCTTTTTTATATTCGGAAACTTTGAGTCCGGATTCAGCAATTTCGCTGAGGATAAGGGCCGTGCCAACAAGTGAATCCCTGCCGTAATGTACTTCCGGCAATATTACTCCCCCGCTGCCTTCGCCGCCAACTACAGCTTTTACAGCCTTCATTTTTTTGATGACATTTATTTCGCCAACTGCAGATTTGCAGATTTTACCGCCAAGCATGCTTACAACATCATCGACTGAGCGTGAAGTAGAGAGATTGATTGCCGCGATCCTTTTTGACTTCGCTGTTTTTGAAAGTACATGCTTAACAACTGTTGTAATTGTATTTTCTTCACCAAAGGGCTCTCCTTTTTCGGTGATAACCACAAGCCTGTCAGCATCCGGGTCTATTACAATTCCGATATCTGCCTTGTTCTTCTTCACTTCACGGCAAGTGCGTTTCAGATTTTCAGGCAGCGGTTCCGGTTTGCGGGTAAATATCCCGCTTTGGTCACAATCAAGCTTTATTACTTTACAACCAAGTTTTTCCAGCAGCGCAGGAATAATTTTTGAACCCGAAGCATTGACACAATCAACAACAACTTTGAATTTCCTTTTCCTGACGATTGCTGCATTGAGCGAACTGATATTGAGTACTCTTGAAATATGATAATCAAGAAAGCCCGGATAATATTCAATTTGCTTAATTTTATCGGCCGTAACATATGGATTGGACTTATCATCAAACATTTTCCAGAGTTCAGCATTTTCTTCTGAATCGAGGAATATCCCTTTGCTGTTAATGAACTTCATACCATTCCACTCCTGCGGATTATGCGAAGCTGTTATGGCGATACCACCTGAAGCTTTGAGTGTTTCCACAGCCAGAGAAATTGTCGGAGTAGGAGCTATGCCTATATTCACAACTTCGCAGCCGCAAAACAACAGAGTTGTTTCAACCAGTTTTTCAACAAGTTCGCCGCCCATTCTGCCATCCCTGCCGATAACGATCTTTTTTTTGCGGCAGTATTTCGCAAATGCAGCCGTATACTTAACAATATTAGCCGGAGTTAATGATTCCCCGAAAATTCCCCTTATCCCCGAAATTGATATTATTGGTTCTTTCATATTTTTCTATTGACAACGAATTACACGAATTTCACAAATTTAATTTGAGATAACTCTGCATTTCTTTTTAATAAAAAAGCGGAAAGAATTCACTCTCCCCGCTTTTATTTCAAATCGCTATTTCAATATTTATTTATTTCACTTTTTTAATAAGCAAGCATATCTTCGGCAGCTTTAAGTATCCAGCTATCCTGGGGTAATGCATAGCTTTCAAGACTGAACGGAATATGAACATGCAATCCTGCGACCCTTTTTACCGGAGCGTCCAGATATTCGAATGCGTGTTCAGCAATCTGTGAAGCAATTTCTGCGCCAAAGCCCATGAATTTGGTATCTTCATAGAATACAATTACTTTTCCTGTTTTCTTAACAGAAGTCAGGATTGTTTCAATATCCAGCGGAACAATTGTTCTGATATCAATCACTTCTACGCTATATCCTTTTTTCTCCATCTCCCTCGAAGTTTTTAAGGCTTTTTCTACCATAGCGCCGTAAGCAACAATTGTAAGATCGTTACCTTCTTTCTTTACAGCAGCCTTGCCAAACGGTAGATAGTAATCTGCATTAGGTTCAGGTGATTTAGCGTAACCCTGCCTGTACAGGAATTTATGTTCAAGAAACATTACCGGGTCTTTAAGCTGGCAGGCTGTTTTAAGCAGACCTTTTGCATCAGCTGCGTTTGAAGGATAAGCGATGTACAATCCCGGACATTTAGCGAAAATCGCTTCAATGTTCTGTGAATGATAATGTCCGCCGCCAATGTAACCGCCGGTTGCGACTCTAATGGTTACCGGACACTCAAAAGCTCCGTTTGAACGATAACGGTACATGACAAGCTCATCTCTTATCTGCATCATTGCAGGGAAAATGTAGTCGGCAAACTGAATTTCAACAACAGGTTTCAGGCCGCTTAACGCAGCCCCCACTGCTGTCCCAAGGATGGAAGCCTCTGCAAGCGGCGAATTAAAGCAGCGCTTGACGCCGAATTTGGTTGAAAGTCCTTTTGTTGCTGTGAATACACCGCCTTTACCATCCTGAACGTCTTCGCCGTATACAAGCATATTCGGGTTCTTTTCCATTTCCTCCGTCAATGCATGATTAATAGCATCAACCATAACGATAGGTTCGCCATCAGGAACATTTGCTTCGTAATCTATTTTTGTCTGCTCATCATCAGGGCAGAAGAGATTATCCTCAACGGTCGCCGGATCTGGAAGCGGTTCAGCATAGGCCTCTTCAGCAGACTTGATCACCAGGTCATTCAATTCTTTTCTGGTAGCAGCAATCTGTTCCTCTGTCATTATGCCTCTTGCAACAAGTTCTTTTTCAAGTTTTGCAATAGGATCTTTTAACGTATCTTTTTCGATTGCTTCTTTTGAACGGTACTTATCCTGTGAATCAGAAGCTGAGTGTGAACGGAGCCTTACAACATCAGCATAAATAAATGATGGTCCTTCGCCGTTTCTTGCGAGGCGGACAGCTTCTTTAGCTGTAGCATAACTTTCAAGGAAATCTGTTCCGTCAATGTGGAATTTATGAATACCTTCAAATCCCTGTACAACTTTATAGACCGAACCACCGGCTGTCTGCTGTTCAATTGGAACAGAAATAGCGAACCTGTTATTTTGAATGCAGAATATTGTTGGGAGTTTTTCTCTGGCAGCCCAGTTTATAGCCTCAAAGAACTCGCCTTCACTGGTTGAACCTTCGCCGCCGCCAACATATGATACTTCATCAGTTCCGCGGTAAACACAGCTTAAGGCTGCGCCAACCGCCTGAAGATACTGGGAGCCTGTTGGCGAAGAAGCAGTAGGCATTCTGAGTTCTTTTGAACCCAAATGCATAGGCATCTGCCTGCCTCCGGTAAAAGAATCGGTAGCCTTACCCATAATGTGTCTGAAAATTTCTATAGGAGTAATACCAAGAGCAGTTCCTATTGCGTTATCTCTGTAGTAAGTAAAAAACCAGTCCTTTCCGCCTTCCATTGCCATAGCACAAGCTACCTGAATTGCTTCATGGCCTGAACCTGAGATAAGAAAGGTTGCTTTACCCTGTTTAATAAGCATATCAATTCTGTCATCTGTAAACCTGGTAAGAAGCATAGCCTTGTAAGCATGGATCATCTCCTCACTGGTAAGCCCATGATTCTTTACGGTCTCTTTATGAAAATCATACTCCAGGCTCTCTTTTGAACCGTTTGATGATTTTGGAACATTGGTCTCCTTCACTGCGCCATTAGTGCCTTTTGATTTCTTTTCTGCAGCAATTTTTTCTGCCATAGGAATAATACCCCTCTATTTCTTATATATTTAAATATTTATTATTTTTAACAGGAAGTGTTGAAAATCACAAAGATTTCAAATATAGGGTTTTTTTAGATATTATAAAAGGGCAATCAATTTCAAATACTACAAGCGGAAAGGGTATTTCCTACAATACATACACACTATGTAAGACATAGAATTACTTAAATATACTATAAGATTATATTGACAATTCGCAAAAAATACTCCATATTGAGGATATCAATTAACGTATTTTCTTAAACTAAATGAAAAGGAAGTTCAACGATGAAGAAACTATTCCCATTTCTGGGTCTCTTTTCAGTTGCGGTGTTGTTCTTTGGGTTGATTTATTCTGATCCTTTCGGGGCAAGAACAAACAATACCAACAGTAACGATATTAATGTCGTAAATCCTCCTTCAAACAATATCGTAAAGTTTGTTGACGATATGAACGGAGCGAACGATACAATTGCATTGCGTACCCGCGGATGGAAGCCTAAAAGAGGACCTCTTAGCGGCCCGGCAGGTACATCCCCGAACTGGTTCCAGGGCAATTCAACAGTTTTTAATGCATTTGAAGGTCCGGCAACCGGTTATGTTGCAGCAAACTTTAATAATGTAACTGGCGCGAACACAATTGACCTTTGGTTAATTTCACCAAGTGTTAATGGCGCACCAGGTGATACAATTTCATTTTATTCAAGATCTCCCGATGGTTCAACATTCCCTGATTCAATAAGGGTATACTGGGCATCAAACGGCGATACAGTTCCCGGTTCAGGAAGCTTTGTTGAATTAGGAAAATTTAAAGTATCAACGGCAGGCTGGCAGGAAAGAAGATTTACTCTTCCTTCAGGCGGAGCTGCAGGAAGATTTGCTATTAATTACAGAGTTGCAAACGGCGGACCTTCAGGTCTTAACAGTGATTTCATTGGTGTTGATTTGATAAGGTTACTTGGACCTGCCGGCTCCTCTGCCCCGAACTATTACAGTTCAAGCTGGTGCCCTGCAAACACTTATCCGTCACTTCCTGCTGCAACATTCTACCAGTGTTCAGCATGGCTTGGTGATACATTATACGCACAGGTACCAAGCTCTACTGGTGCAGCAGCTAACACTATAATGAGATACACATTAGGAGGCACATGGACAGCAGGCGTTCCGCTTCCGGTAGTTAAGGCAGGCGGTACGTTAACTGCAGCTAACGGTAAACTATATTACATTGGCGGCGGAAGCAGTGTAACAGTAGGTTCAACTGATATATATGAATACAGTGCAGGTGTATGGACGCTCAAAGCTCCAATGCCGCTGGCAGTTTCAGGTCACGCTACAGTTAACTGGGGTGATAGTGTTCTGTTCGTAACAGGCGGTCCCTGGGCTTCCGGTACAACGACTGTTAATTTCTACAGAATAGGTTCAAATACCTGGGGAACTTCAACTCCGTTTGCAACCGGAAGAAGATCTCATGCTGCCGGACTTTCAGGCAACAAGATATATATAGCCGGCGGTTTCCCGTTCACTAAATCATTCCAGATCGGTACTATCGGCTCAAATGCTTCCACAATTACGTGGGCAGCTGGACCTGATATTCCGGTACCGGCATCAATTACCGGATTGAGCCGTCTGGGCGGATTCGCTATCGGGAACGCGTTCTACACAGTAGGTGGAGAAAGAGGCGGACCGGGCGGTTACCATGATTCAGTTCACGTGTGGAGCATTTCAGGTAACGCATGGTTTAAAGTTATTTCAGGTAAACCGGGCGGAGGTATGTCTAATATTTTCGCTGCTGTATCCGGAAGAGTTGTTAATGACACTGCAAAGATATTTTTACCCGGCGGTTATACCGGAGTAGGTTCATCTAACTTCGATGTAATCGGATGCGGACCAAACATCTTCACAGGATTAACACCAATTAACAGTGAAATTCCTAACAATTTCAGTCTTTCACAGAACTATCCAAATCCATTTAACCCTGTAACGAATATCAAGTTTTCCATGCCTGCAGCAGGTTTGGTGAAACTTGTAGTATTTGATATTCTGGGCAGAGAAGTTACTACACTACTGAATGAAGTTAAACCGGCAGGAAATTATCTTGTTGATTTTGACGCATCAGCGCTTTCAAGCGGTGTTTACTTCTACCGTCTGGAATCAGGCAGTTTTGCTGAAACCAAGAAAATGCTTCTGGTTAAATAGTTCATCAAATTTCGTTTAGTTATGAAGGCATCCTTTGAAAAAGGGGTGCCTTTTTACTTTCCCCAAACGGGTATCTAAGAAGGTAAAATTCAGTTACTGAAATTTACAAAAAATACACTGTATAGATATTGAAATTGTGCAAATTTTTGAACATATTGTCTCGTATTAATAAATTAATTCAACTAAACGAAATGATGAAAAAAATTTTTCCGCTTTTTATTATGATCGTAACCGGAACAATTTTAACAGGAATGTTAGCAATTGATCCTTACGAATCAAAAACAAAAGTATCAAACAGTGATGCGGTTAATCCGCCGGTATCATACTCAGACGAAGTAAAATTTTCTGATGATATGAACGGATTAAATGATACTGCCGGTTTGCGCACAAGAGGCTGGATACCCAAAAGGGGACCTCTTAGCGGTCCTGCAGGAACAACACCAAACTGGTTCCAGGGCAATTCAACTGTGTTCAATGCTTTTGAAGGTCCGGCAACCGGTTATGTTGCAGCAAACTTCAATAACGTAACCGGCGCAAACACAATTGACCTTTGGTTAATTTCACCAAGTGTTAATGGTGCACCCGGCGATACAATTTCATTTTATTCAAGGGCCCCGGACGGATCAACATTCCCTGATTCAATAAGGGTATACTGGGCATCAAACGGCGATACAGTTCCCGGTTCAGGCAGTTTTGTTGAATTAGGAAAGTTTAAAGTATCAACAGCAGGCTGGGTTGAAAGCAGATATGTTCTTCCTTCAGCCGGAGCTACAGGAAGATTCGCTATTAATTACAGAGTTGTAAACGGCGGACCTTCAGGTCTTAACAGTGATTTCATCGGAGTTGACCTGGTAAGGCTAGTTGGACCATTAACCGCAATAGATCCTATCAGCAGCACTGTTCCTGATAAATATTCACTTGAACAGAACTATCCAAATCCGTTTAATCCATCTACAAATATTCGTTTTTCAATTCCTGCATCAGGTATGGTTAAAATGAATGTTTTTGATGCATTAGGCAGAAAAGTCGAGTCAATTGTTAACGAAACAATGAACGCTGGAACATATGAAGTATCATTTAATGCTTCAAAACTCTCAAGCGGAATTTATTTCTATACAATTGAAACAGGGAATTTTACAGCTACAAAGAAGATGTTACTTGTAAAATAGTTCATTTAACTCAGCAGGAATCTGCCGGGTTAGTTAAAAAAAGCCATCCTGTTTAAGGATGGCTTTTTTATGTACAGCAATTCCGGATAATATTCAGAAGGTCACTTCCTGTAATTGGTTACAATGTTCTGGCCGCAAGTTGAACCGATCTTATTTTCTTCATAATCACCTACGCTTATGATAACTTCATACCCCAGATCAGTGAACTTACCAGACATGTCATGGATCTCTCCTCCGCCCAATGGGCTGATAAGCGAAGTGAAATTATTTTTTACTGTGCTGTTGGTAAGATTCAGAGGGGTTAGCTTAATTAAAAAAAGTTCAGGATCAAAGTACCGCTCTATTATTTCGGGCTCAATTTCATTTTCCAACGCCGGTGCGAAACTTAAAGTAATTTTCCTGTCACCATACTTATGATATCTCCTGCCGTATGCGGCTATCTTATCAAAACTCCATTTTTTAACAGGTATCAGTTCATTACGTTTTTTTTCACTGGTAGTATGAATAGAAAACTGCAATTGAAATTTTCCATTACTGAATTTTTCATTTTTAAGCTGCAGCAATTCCTCAAAGAACTTTTCACCTCCCTGCGGGGCTATTGAAGAAATTGACGGCATAAATCCCGGGGCATTAAAATAAAGATCAAACTCCCTCATAACGTCAAGCACCGCACTATTGAATGCGGGTTCCCCCATTCTTGTAAAGTGCACTTTAAGCAGCTTCACCGGGATGATACAATCGGGATATCTTTTAGATATCATGTGATCAAGCTGCCAGAACATACCCTCTTTGCTTATCCTTCCCAGGTAATATGGCCCTGCATCGCATATCAGGCAATCAACCGGACACCCGTACAGTGTGGAAACTGTAAGAATCCATTTTTCATCACGGGTTTTTGGGGGCTGAAGAGATTCAACAAACTCAACATAATTACCGCCTGCGGCCTGCGCTATATATATTACCGCAAGATCTTCTTTTCCTGTGGATGAAATTAACTTCATTTGTGCTGAATGGTCTTAAAATCACTGAACAGGTGTTTAACCTTATTTCTCTGATACTTACCGGTAGAAGTAACCGGAATTGTATCAGAAAACAAAACTACTTTTGGTGATTTATAAGCAGGCAGTTTTGTCCTGCAGTGATCAATTATTTTTCTTTTGGTTTCTTCACTTTTAGTAACGTTATCCTTTAACAACACCAGTGCGCCAACCTCTTCGCCATACCAGTCATTATCAAATCCAACGGCAATTGCGGATTTTATTTCAGGAATACTCATCAGCACCTCATCAATTTCAAGCGGAGCTATGTTAACACCCCCGCGTATAATGAGTTCTTTCAGCCTGCCGGTTATGAAAAAATATTTTCTGCCGGCATTATCATTCAGGTAAAAACCCTCATCACCGCTGCGAAACCAGCCAAACTCAAAAGTTTTATCGTTGGCTTCGGCGTTTTCATCGTAATACTTCATAACATTGTGACCCCGAATGACAATTTCTCCTCTTGTATTTTCCGGTACACTTTCACCATGCTCGTTATGAATATCCATTTCGTTAGGTTCAAATGCAATGCCTATGCTAGGAAAGCCATGATCAAGAAGCCATTTTTTGTGATCGGTATCACTAAGTTCAGTAGGTATAAAACATGAATAGCATGTAGTTTCCGAAAGTCCGTACCCGTGTACAATTTTTAAACCGAACAAATTTTCAAATTTCTGAACAAGTTCACATGTCAACGGACCCGCTCCGCAGATTATATGACGGAAAGCTCTTAACCTCACCTCCGTCCCCTCTCCTGAAAGGAGAGAGTTGAGGTATGCTCTGAATCTCTCGCTGGATTCATAATCATGGCATAAAAACTGAAGTAATGTTGGCACTACACTTACGATATTAACATTTTCATCAGCAAGTCTTTTGAAAAAATTATCGGTGTGGAACTTCTGATTAAGAATGAGAGAACCGCCGGCATACATAGGTGTCATTATTGTTACTACTGTACCGTTAACATGGTGAATAGGCAGTACGCACATCATAACCGTTCCCTTGGTAATTCCATGCCATTTACTGATGCCATCAGCATCTGCCAACAGGTTATACTGCGTAAGCACAACACCCTTTGGAAGTCCTGTTGTACCGGATGTATAAACAATTAATGATTCCGTTTCCTGGCTTACTGACTCATCAGGAGTAAAATCAGCACTCTGGGATTCAAGTTCATTTTCAAAATTGCTTACGCCAGGTTCGGAAATAACTGTGAAGCCCGAATGCAAAATAGATTGAATTGATAATCTGCTCAGCACTTCTTTAAATTTATCATAGTACTGACCATTAATAAAAGCAAGTTTAGTGTGTGAGCTTTTCAGGATGTATTCTATTCTTTCGGGTTCTTCGCTAATATTAACAGGCACAACTGTCGCGCCTAAACACCACGCTGCAAAATACTGAATCACGGTGTTAATGTGGTTATGTGAAATTGTTGAAATTCTATCACCTGGAGAAATGCCTTTTGCTTTCAGTAGATTAGCAGTTTTATAGACTTTTTCTGAAAGTTCAGCGTATGTTAGAGTAATTTTATCACCGCTATCAGGATAGTAGGTAATGAAATTGACCTCCGGCTGCAAATGCGCACGGTATTGCAGCAATTCGTAGATATTACGGTACTTCACAAGATATTTATCCGGTGCAATTCCGTTAACATAATGCGCTCTGTGTATATTTTGTGTCGTATTTTCTGAAAGTATCATAGACTGCAAAAATAAATCATTGGCAAATAACAAAAAAGGCTGTTTTGCAACAGCCTTAGAACCTGGAACCTGTAACTTTTAACCTAAATCGAAACTATTCAATTTCCGCTTCGTGGCCTTCTTCATTCCATGTGTATGGATAGTTGGGAAGGTCATACGGCTTTGCATGTTCAGTCAGCTTCAGCGGATGGAAAGTATCAACCATAACGGCAAGCTCAAGGGTTTCCTTTTTGCCGATCGATGCTTCCATTGTTCCGGGATGCGGACCGTGCGGGATTCCCCCGGGATGCAAAGTGAAAGATGCAACATCAACGCCCTTGCGTGACATGAAATTACCTTCAACATAATACAATACTTCATCGCTATCAATGTTACTGTGGTTATAAGGTGCAGGTATTGCATCGGGGTGATAATCAAAAAGCCTAGGACAGAATGAGCATATGACGTAATTTCTGCCTTCAAATGTCTGGTGTACCGGCGGCGGCTGATGTATCTTGCCTGTGATAGGCATAAAATCATTGATGTTAAATATCCATGGATAGAAATAACCATCCCAGCCAACAATATCAAACGGGTGATAATCAAATATATAATGATGCAGTTTATTGAACTTTTTAATCTTAACTAAAAACTCACCTTTTTCATCTACAGTCAACAATGTTTCCGGAACGCGGAAATCGCGCTCACAAAATGGTGAGTGCTCAAGATACTGACCGTATGAGTTTTTATATCTGGCCGGAGTGTAAACCGGGCTTTTGGATTCAATTACCATAAATTTGGTCTTTTCGCTTTTTATCACTACCCTGTATATCACCCCGCGCGGGATTACTATATAGTCACCATCGTGATAGTCGAGTGAGCCGTATTGTGATTCAAGCGTACCTGTTCCGTAATGAACAAATATTACTTCATCACCTTCGCCATTTTTGTAGAAGTAATCCATTTGCTTATCCGGATTGCAAATTGCCATCGATACATCATTATTGTACAGCATGACCTTTCTTCCGGAAATGGGGTCACCCTGTGATTTGGCATCCAGTGTCCTTATATGGAAATGCCTTAGAGTACCTTCATTCCATTCTTTATACCCGATATCTTCAATAGCAGATATCTTTTTAACTTTTGTGGGAGGGTTAATGTGATACAGGATTGAAGATATACCGGAAAATCCTTCTGTGCCTATAACCTGCTCCTGATACAATGAACCATCCGGCTGCCTGAATTGTACGTGTCTTTTCTGGGGTAATTTTCCCAGTTTATGGTAATATGCCATTATTTATCTTTAATAAAATGCTTTTTCAGCAATTAGTTATTTGTTTTTTGTTAAAGCGTACCGCGAACTTCCTGCTCACGTTCAATTGCTTCGAACAATGCTTTGAAATTGCCCTTACCGAATGATTTTGCGCCTTTACGCTGGATAATCTCAAAGAATACTGTTGGTCTGTCTTCTATTGGTTTACTGAAAAGCTGGAGTAAATATCCGTCATCATCACGGTCAACAAGTATACCGTGTTTTGCAAGCTCGTCAACATCCTCATCAATCTTGCCCACACGCTCTTCAAGCTCCTGGTAATAGGTTGTTGGTACACGCAAGAATTCAACTCCCCTTCTTTTAAGCTCACTAACGGTTTCAACAATATTGGTTGTATTCATGGCAATATGCTGGCATCCCGCGCCATGGTAGAATTCAAGATACTCATCAATCTGTGATTTCTTCTTACCTGCTGCGGGTTCGTTTATCGGGAATTTGATCTTACCGGTTCCGTTTTGCATCACCTTGCTCATCAGAGCGGTATATTCTGTTGAAATATCCTTATCATCAAAAGAAAGAAGCTGATTGAAACCCATTGTTTCAGCATAGAATCTTACCCAGTGATTCATTTTGCCAAGCTCAACATTACCAACCATATGATCAACTGATCTAAGTCCCGCATCTTTTATACCCTGTACAGCTTTAGCGGAAGCATCAATGAACCCGGGAAGGAATAATCCCTTGTAATTATTTCTTTGAATAAATGAATGCAGTGTATCACCATATGTTTTTATTGCCGAGCGGATTATGAATCCGTTTTCATCTTCTATCCTGGTTGGTTCCATTGCCGGCACGGCACCGCGTTTTACGGTTTCATTAAATGCGCTTTCTGCATCATCAACTTCCAGTGCAATATCGCGAACACCATCACCGTGCTGCCTTATGTGGTCTGAAATATGACTTTCGGGATGGTATGGGGTTGTGAGCACAAATCTGATCTTACCCTGTTCGAGAAGGTAAGAAGCTCTTTCTCGGTTGCCTGTTTCAAGTCCGCTATAACCTGTAAGTTTGAAACCCATAGCGTACTGGTAATAAATGGAGGATTGTTTTGCATTCCCCACGTAAAACTCAATGTGGTCCCAGTTTTTCAGCGGCAAAAAGTCCGCAGAATCCGCGGAAACCGCAGCTTTTTTTTCTGTTTCTATAATGTCCATTAGATTTTGTTTTAGATTCCCACAAATATAGAAAATTATGATTTCAGATAATACCCTATTTAAAGTTAATAGAATATACTAACTATGCTTTATTTTTAGACTTTTTTGTCAGTTTTTGTTACAATAATTTGTATTTTCAAATTAACAAAGAGGAAAAATGAAAAAACTTATCTTTTTGATGTTTTTAGGGTTAACTGTAACTCTTAACGCGCAGGTAACCAAATTATTTGAAAGTTTCGAAACTTCCGTACCACCGGCAGGCTGGAGAGCTATTAATGTTACCGGTGCTAATGTATGGAACAGAGTTACAGCTCCGCTTACCGCTTCTTTTGGCACAAATAATGCAAAACACGGAACAGCCGTAGCGTTCATTAATTACCAGGCCCCAACAGGAGAAGACTGGCTTATCACATCAAGAATAAACGGAATAACAGCCGGCGATTCTGTAGTATTCTGGATCATAAAGCAGTTCAGTGACGGCCCATATCCGTATGATTCACTGCTTGTGAGAGTTTCTACTACAGATTCAAACCAGGCAAGCTTTACACAATACGCAGGCAAGATCTGTGTTGATTGTTTACCTGTTGGCGCAACTGAGATAATATGGAGAAGGTTCAGCTTCCCGCTCACTGCCTGGGCCGGACAGAGTATTTTCCTTTCATTTGTACACAAAGATTCAGATGGACATGGAATAGTATTGGACAGCGTAGCTGTTTTCGGCAATGACCCAACCGGCATCACACACGATCCGAATGTTACACCTACAAAATTTGAACTGTACCAGAACTATCCGAATCCGTTCAATCCTGTAACAAAGATAAAATTCGATGTTCCAAAGTCGGGTTTCACAACATTGAAAGTTTATGACGCTACAGGTTCAGAAGTATCAACACTGGTTTCAGATGAACTTGCTACAGGCAAATATACAGTTGATTTTGACGCTTCAAACCTTTCAAGCGGTATTTACTACTACAGGCTTGAATCAAACGGACAGATAAAAACCAACAAAATGAGTTTGGTGAAATAAACTGCCGGAATCTTGGTTTTTTATGAGCCCCTGTAATACACAGGGGCTTTTTATTTTTTATATCTTTGAATATGTGAACATAAATTGATAATTTTGTAAATTAATCAATTATAACAGTATAATTGCCAAAACTCAGACTGTTTCTTTCGCTTAACCCGGCAGAGAGCGTAATTTCAGAATTAGGAACAATCCAGCGGAAGCTGAAAAGTCTATATTCTTCAGGCAATATCAGATGGGAAGAGCCGGATAAATTCCACATGACACTCCGTTTTTTGGGGGATGTAAATGAAGCCGATATGGTGCCACTTAAAGAAACACTGCAAAGGCTGAGATTTGATTTTGAGTCGTTACTATTTGCAGCAGATAAGATCGGTTTTTTCCCGGAAAGCAGGTTTCCTAACGTGATTTATGCAGCGTTTAATGAAACGGGGAACAATTCTGAAGTACTGGTAGGTTTCATAGATAGGATAATTTACAATTTTGGTGTTAAACCCGAAAAAAGATTTATACCTCACATAACATTAGGCAGATTCAACAGAAGCCGGAGGGTAAAGATTACTGAACCTGTAGATGTTAAAATGGGAACATTCACTGCAGAATTTGATTCATTTTGTATCATGCAGAGCATCTTAACCCCGAAGGGTTCAGTGTACAAGACTTTAAGCAAAATAAATTTCAGAAAATAAATATGCCATTTTACGAATACCAATGTTCAAACTGCGGCCACACTCTGGAAGAACTGCAGAAAATGAGTGACGAGCCTTTGAAAAAATGCCCTGAATGCGGAAAGGATACCCTGCAAAGATTGATAGGTACCGGAGCGGGACTTATTTTTAAAGGCAGCGGATTTTACCTGACTGATTATAAAAATAAACCGCAATCCGGCAGCAAATCAGGAAAAACTTCTGCGACAAAGACCATAGATTCAACAACATCAGAGAATAAAGGCGAGTCCTCTTCGTCTAAAGATATAAAATCCGCTGAAAAAAAGACCAGCTCAAAGAAAGAAAAAAAATAAATAATGTACTCAGTAGAATTCAATAAACTTCCGAATTTTAACAATCTTTACCTTGATTATATAAGTCCTGCAGAAGAAGAAAACCGGAAACTGGCGCCATTTTTCAATGCAATGTTCCGCGAGAACGAAGATATTTTTAAAATTATTGACGAAAAAATACATAACTACAATACAAGCAGGTACTTCGATAAAAATATACTGATAGACATACTGAAGCGTCAAAACGTAACATACGGGGGAGATGAATTTACTGCCTCGAATATTGAACTGCTGACAAATGAAAGTACTTTCACAGTTGTCACCGGACAACAGGTAGCGTTATACACGGGACCTTTATACACAATACTTAAAACAATTTCCGCTGTTAAACTCACCAAAGATCTTAAAGAACGATTTCCGCAGTTTAATTTTGTTCCGGTTTTCTGGCTGGAGTCAGAAGACCACGATATTGATGAGGCAAACCATACTTTTTTGATAGACAGGCAGAATGAACTTGTTAGAGTAGGCTTTGATCCAGAAAACACAGATGAAACAGATGGTTCCAGAAAGAATACGCCACCGGTTGGCTCAAAAGTATTTGGTGAGCTTGTAAACAGCATTAATGAACAGCTGAGGAGCTCGCTGATAGATACAGATTTTAAAGATAAGATTATGAACATGGTAACCAAACATTACCGTGAAGGCAACGATTATAAAACCGCATTTGCGGGTCTGATGAATGATATCTTTAAAGGATATGGTGTGGTTTTCATTGACCCATCTGACCATGAAATTAAAAGACTGCTTATACCTGTATTTGAGAAAGAACTTACCAGTTCACCAAAGTTATGCGAAACTATTATAACGCAGAGCGCTGAACTTGAAAAGAACTACGATCTACAGGTTAAACCGAAGGTCATAAATATGTTCTTTCTGCACAACAATAACAGGCTGCTTATCGAACCAAGGGATGGCGGGAAATTCGCGCTCAGGAATTCAAAACGAAGATTTGAAAATGAAGAATTGCTCAACCTGCTCCAGGAAAACCCAGAACTTTTCAGTCCGAATGTAGTACTAAGGCCAATATGCCAGGATTACCTTTTGCCGACTGCAGCATATATAGGAGGACCCGGTGAAATATCATACTTTGCGCAGTTTAAGCCCGCGTATAAACATTATGATATTACTATGCCTGTGATTTATCCAAGAGTATCGGTTAGTATTATTGAAGGTAAGATCGCGAAGTTCATGAACAACTTCAATGTTAAGCTTGAAGATATTTTTCATCACAGCTTCCTGGTTTCAAAAGTTGTAGATAAACTTTCAGAAGTAAAGATAGATGATGAAATTTCGAAATATATTGATGAACTTAATAAGATATTTTACGATATGCGCAATATGACAGTAAAAGTTGACCAGACACTTTTAAATGCTGTTGATAATATGAAAGAAAAGACCAAGCAGAATCTGGAGCATTTTAAAAGCAAGCTTATTAATGCGCAGGCTAAAAAAAGCGAAACAACAACTACACAGATAGATAAAGTCACAAATAATGTTTACCCTAATCACAACCTTCAGGAAAGAGTAATAAGCGTGATCTATTTCCTGAATAAATATGATGAATCATTTATAAAAAAACTGTTTCAAGAAATTGACGTAAAGAATTTCAATCACCAGGTAATTGAAGTTTAGACCTAACCCTTAAAATGAAGAACGAACAGGTCAGGAGAATACTTATTATCAGGATGTCATCTATGGGTGATATCATACTGACAACGCCGCTTATTGAACTGATGACCAAGACCTTCCCCCTTGCCAGAATCGATTTCTGCACACAGGAGAGGTTCACTTATCTTATCAAATCTAACCCGAAAGTACACAAAGTAATTAAGGCTAAAAATAACCTGGATTACAGCGCATTAAAAGACCTGAGACAACTGATAAAGATGAGTAATTACAATCTTATTATTGACCTGCAGAATAATTTAAAGACAATTTATCTCAGGTCAATACAGGACGCAAAAGTTCATGTGTTTAACAAACACTCCATCAAGAAATTTCTGCTTGTTAATTTCAAGATCAATCTTCTTAAAGATGAAAAGCCCATAACAGAGCGATATAAGGAGACAATTAACAGGTATACCCTGACAGAAGACCTGCACAGGAAGACGCTGCCGGAATTATTTTCTGATCCGGTTTCAGAACGCTCAGTTGAAAATATGCTTGAGTCTCTTGGGATCACAGGAGCTAATAAACTAATTTGCATTCCGGCGGTATCGGGTCATTTTACTAAATCCTACCCTGCTGAAAGTTATGCCGCTGTAATAAATGATTTCCCCGATGAAAATGCGGTTTTCTTCTTAACCGGAAGTGGCAAAGACAGTGTAAACATTCAGTTGATCAAATCTCAGGTAAAAAGTAAAAAAGTATACGATATGTGTGACAGGCTGGAAATTGAGGATCTTATATCATTAGTAAAAAGATGCTCGTTGGTAATTTGCGGTGATACCGGACCAATGCACATTGCTGAAGCATTTGATATTCCGATTGTCATGATGGCAGGTTCAAGTGTAAAGGAATTCGGATTTTATCCGCAAAATGAAAAAGCTGTTGTTCTTGAAAACAACAGCCTTAAATGCCGTCCCTGCTCGCACTTTGGAAGAGCCAAATGCCCAAAGGGGCATTTTAAATGCATGATGGAATTGACTCCTGAACTGGTGCTGTCTAAAATCAGTCCTTACATTTAATATAATCTCAATATCTTAAATATAATAATAAGTTCATTTCAAGATCAGCATCTTTTTTGTATCTTTAAAATCCTTTGCTTCCATCTGGTAAAAATACACACCGCTTGCCAGGTTCTTTGCATCAAAATCAATTTCATACTCCCCGTTTTTCATATCTTCATTTACCAGAATAGCAACTTCAGTACCATCACTTGCGAAAACTCTGATTGTAACATGAGAATATTTCTGAAGTGTAAATTTAATCTTAGTTACCGGATTGAATGGATTAGGATAATTCTGCTGCAGGCTGAAAAGCGCCGGAGCTATATTTCCCTGGTTATTTATACCGATAGCCGGATTGAGTCTGTATAATATCAATTGACCCTCTATATTATAGTTGGGTTCAGTATGACCAGTTGAGTTATAATTGCAATCAGCACACGTCACACCATTCACGCAATTCGGGTTAGTGGGTCTGCATAAATTTACATATGGTTCAATATTATAATCTACAGTAGAGCTATCTCCAATTGTTACCAGGGTGGTAATATCAAGATCCCATGGAATTACATCAGCCCCGGGGCACCAGCCGGCGCGCGCGTACTGCCATGTGCCGCCCTGCGGGCTGCAGGGATTTAGACCGCAATTTGAGCGCCATAAATTATGTGTAAGTGAATCAGAATTTACAACAACCTGGTGATACTTCACACTGAATTCCGCTGCATTGTGCGAATTACCCTGCCCGTGTCCGGTAGCTATCATTCTGCTTTTCACTTTTACAGTCTGCGGATCAATATATACCCTCATTGGCTGAAGATAATTTTCATGCGGGTCAGCCGTATCGCCATAAACAATGTAATGATCCTGCCAAAGCGGAATTACCTTAAATGGTTTGTAATAGGCTTCTCCTTCAATGAACGCGAATTTTACGGTTGTCAGCCATCCGCGGGTTCCGCCTATCCAGCTTTCGATATAATTTCCAAGTATCTGCGTATCATGAAGCAAAGGCATATAATCGGTAACATCAATCCAGAAAGTGCAAGTGCCGGGATATCCGCCTCCTACTATGTTGTAAGGAGTCACAACACGTGCTATTTCATACCCTTGTCCGGTTGCAGTATCGGTATATAACTTGATCCAGCCAAGCCTGTCCCACGGGTCACATCCCGCAGCCGGGCAGCCGATTGTATATTTCATTAATATTTTTTCGTAGTGATGTGTTGTATCCGGGAAAGTTACGGAATCATAATTTACAGTCGCCCAGTTGTGATAGCTTTGGTCAAAAGCAGTAACCCATGTTGTATCACCCGGCGCAGCCAATGCAACAAACCTTAAAGCGAGAAGCAAAAAAGCAGCAATAGTAATTTTTTTCATTTTTATTCTGAATTAAGTATCTGTTTTTGTAATATAATTATATAAGATTATATATAGTATAATTTTATTTGTCTTTGCTTACTGTGCTTTTGTCATTTGTGACATGGTTATTATGTAACATTTTTGTTAAAATTCCAATATTCGATTATTATTTAAGAATGAAAAATGGCATGAAAATTGCTGCTTTACCATACAAATGAATTAAAAAGGGGAAACTATGTCAAAATCTCATAACACAAACCGTGCAACAATTATATCGCGACCATCAGTACACAGAACAGATATAAGTAAACAGGATGTTAAGCTTATCTGCGAGGAAAAAAGATATCACACGAATATAAAACCGGGAAAGCTTGAAAAGCACAAAGAAAATCATTTTAAGGAGGAAGAAACGAAAGACAATGAAGAAAAGTCAGATGAAAAAGTTGCTATAAAAAATGATGTAAAAGCAAAACCTAAACCGGAGCGCGGTGATTACAAAGATGAAGATGAAGAGCTTAAGGAATCCTATGAAATGGATAACCGCAAAGCGGTTGACGGTACCGCCGACGATATAAATAACGTAGGCGGCGAACTGAATAAAAGGACAACTTTTTGAATACTGCTACTTAAGCAACACCATTTTTTTTGATTCTGTAAAGACGTACCGCTGGGACGTCTCTGTTAGCAGTTCATAATAATACACACCGCTTGGGAATGATGATGCATCCCAATCGACTTCGTAAGTTCCGGGCCTGAGTTGCTCATTTACCAAAACCGCGACCTCCCTGCCGAGGATATCATACACAGAAAGAATTGTCTGCGAAGCATCACCGTTGGGAATCGCAAATTCTATTTTAGTTACCGGATTGAATGGATTAGGATAGTTTTGGCTGAGTGAGAATTGATTGGGGATTTCGGAGGAAATTGGATTGATTCCTATTGGTCCATTACTGACATAAATTCCTGATTTAACTGTCCCGGCAAGTACATTTCCATCTTCATTAGCAGCCAGCGACCAAATAAATTTAATATCTAATCCAATATTTACAGGATTACAGGAAGCACCATCAAAATAATACACTCCATTTTTTTCAGTTGCAACAACAAATTTATTATTATCCAAGAATAAAAAATGATTAAAGTTTACATCAATATTCAAATTCATGTCAACAAAAGTACCACCATTATCGGTAGATCTTAAGATACTTCTCTGTTTGCTCACATAAATAATGCCAGATTGAGAAACCGCAATAACATTTAGTTCATCCGGGCTGGAATAGATATTCACCCAGTTTAAACCGTTATTGGTTGATCGGAAAATTTTGGTATTTGAATTAGCGAACACGTCCCCGTTTGCATTTGAGGCAATATCATAAAAATAACTTTGCTGATAAAAACTTAGCTGCCAGGTTGATCCGTTATCAGTACTCTTATAAATACCATTATCAGCCGTATAGAATAAATCATTATTGCTGCATTTGATTGCGCAATATATTGTATTAGGATGGTTATTATGAATAAACTGCCAGCTGACTCCCTGGTTAGTACTTTTGTATATCCTGTTACCATAGGCCAGGATCACGCCATTTGACGATTCTGTAAAAGTCCTTACGGTCTTGTAATCTACCGATACTCTTTCCCAGTTGATCCCGCCATCTGTTGAAAGATGAATTCCTGCATTTGTACCAGTAAGAATATTACCACTTGATGTTCTGAAAATTTCATATATTGTACTTGAGGAAAGGCCTGTTGATTTTTCTTCCCAATCATTACCGTTATTAGTTGTACGATATGAAGTGCCATAAGAGAAACTGCACCAGATATCATTGCTATTTTTTTCAAGACAACTCACAAATCTATTGCTGGAATCGGGATACCAAAAACCTATCCAATTATTTCCGAAATCTGAGCTTCTCCAAACACCATCATAAGACGTTCCAACAAATGTAAATCCACTGTTAAATGACTTCACTTCAGTTACTCTGTAAATATTCATATAATTAACGGAATCCCAGTTTAAGCCATTGTTCGTAGTTCGGTATAACATTTCTGTTGAACCGCCAAAAATATTCCCATTTACCGATGCATCAATTGAGTAAAGCCCGTATGATGTATTTCCATTTGTTATCCAACTACTACCATCATTGGTAGAGTAAACCATAGAAGCAAAACCGGCTGAAATATAAATACTGTTACCAGTTCCGGGGCTGAACTCGCTACATCTTAATCCCGTCAATTGATTAATATTTATCCAGCTAATTCCATTATCAATAGAATATGAACAATAGCCATCATAAAAACTATCGGTAAGGTGAGTAATAAATATTTTTCCGGAATTTGATACATATATATCACTGACTCCGCAAATACCCAAAGAACTTAACTGCCAGGATAAACCATTATTTGTTGAGATAAAGAGACCATTATCTCCTTCAGAAATGTTATAATTGATGCTTGTACCTGCAAATAAAGATCCATTGAAATAAGCAATTGCTATTACTATTTTATTTCCCAAACCAATGTACTTCCAGTTTTCTCCGTTGTTTGATGATTCGAAAACACCGCCCCAGGAAGCTGCGTATAATTTCCCATTCGGAGCTGAATAAAAATCATTAACATTACCTTCATTCGGACCGTTAGTTCTAGTCCAATAAAAAGATTGCGAGTAAATATTGCTCGAAATACAAATCAAAAATATCACAGTATGTGAAATAATCGAAAGGCTTGATCTTATTTTTTTCATAACCCAAAGGAAGTTAATTACATAAACATAAATAATAAAAAGTGATATTTCAAGCTAAAACCTTAATATCTTTAATGTTTAAACATATTAAATTATATTTGCAGATATGAAGAAAATACTGCTAAACGGCGAAAATCTGACGGTTTTAAAGGCCAGAGAAATAGTTGATAAGAACCTGGAAATAGGCATATCAAAGAGCACCATTACAAAGATCAAAAACTCACGCAATGTAATTGAAAAATGGATAAATAATGACGAGGTCATTTACGGTGTAACTACCGGGTTTGGTGAATTCAAGGATGTAAAGATCCCACAGAAGGATATCGAAAAACTTCAGCATAACCTGATAATATCACACTCCGCCGGAGTTGGCGAACCGCTCCCGAGGAATATCGTAAGACTCATGCTGCTCTTAAGAATTAACTCACTGGTAAAAGGTTACAGCGGTGTAAGGCTTGAGCTCGTTGAACAACTCATTAAGATCTTTAATCTTGGAATTACCGCATACATTCCTTCGCAGGGTTCAGTCGGTTCATCGGGTGATCTTGCCCCTCTCTCGCATCTTGCAGGCGTGCTGATTGGTGAAGGCTACGCATACTTTGGGAGTGAACTTCTGCCGGCCAAGCATATACTTGCTGAACATGGCCTGCGGCCATTTAAGCTAAGCGCAAAAGAAGGGCTTGCGCTCATTAACGGTACGCAAATGATGAGTGCATTTGGTGTTGAAGTTCTGTACCGTGCAAAAAGGCTTTCAAAGCTTGCTGATATTTCCGGTGCATTAAGCATTGAAGCTTTAAAAGGAACCGATACCGCATTCAGTGATAAATTGCAGCGGGTAAGGCCGCACACGGGACAGATTAATACAGCAGCAAATCTTAGAAGACTTCTTAAGAACAGTAAAATAAGGCTATCACATATTGATTGCGGCAAAGTTCAGGATGCATATTCATTAAGGTGTATGCCGCAGGTTCACGGCGCGGTAAAAGATACAATTGAGTATGTAAACAAAGTTATTGAAACTGAAATAAACTCTGCAACAGATAATCCGTTAATTTTTGCAAAATCTAATGAGCATATTGAAGGCGGGAATTTCCACGGAGAGCCCGTTGCGTTGGTAATGGATTTCCTGAAAATAGCTTTAAGCGAGCTTGGCAATATCAGCGAGCGCAGAACGGCAAGGCTTGTGGACGGCTCCCTAAGCGGACTGCCGCGGTTTTTAACCGCAAAGGGCGGGCTAAATTCCGGCTTAATGATAGCGCAATATACAGCCGCTTCACTTGTCTCAGAAAATAAGGTGTTATCTCACCCGGCTTCGGTTGATTCAATTCCCACAAGCGCAAACCAGGAAGACCATAATTCACTCGGCAGCATAGCCGCAAGGAAATGTTTTGAAGTGCTGAATAACACTGAGAAAATTATAGCAATTGAAATTCTTTGTTCATGCCAAGGGATCGATTTCCTGAAGCCGCTTAAATGCGGCAGAGGTACCGGAACTGCATACCATGCGATCCGTAAGAGTGTGAAACATATAGATGAAGATATACAGATGAGTGAGCAGATTAATACTGTTTGTGATGTTATATTCCGCGAAGGATTTATTGAGAACATAGAAAAAGCAGCAGGAAAACTTTCTTGAAGAAGCCCGTACCTCATAAAAAACTGATCGATTTCAGTAAGATATATCAGGAGCTGAAGTACTACGCAATAGGATTTTACAACAAATTCGATGAAGACCATGTGTGGATTATGTCAGCGAGCATAGCATTCAATATTATTATCTGTATAATTCCAATTACACTTATATTAACATCAATTCTTGGTATTTACCTACAGCGCGAAGGCGCGGAAATATATCTTAATGACGCGCTGAATAAGGCAGTAGGTTTAACCCCGGAGTTTAAGGTTAAGATAATGAACCTGATACTCGGCGCAATAGATGAACTTTCGAATAATTCAACTTTAACTGCGATAATCGGCTCTATTGGTATCCTGTGGACAGCCAGCGGATTATTCAGCACTATTCGTGATGTACTGAACAGAATATATAAGACCAGAAGCGACACATTTTATTTGTGGGCTAAACTTCGGGATATAGGAATGGTATTTTTGATCCTTATAGTATTTTTGCTTTCTTTTTCCTCAACATTCATTCTTTCTATCTTCCAGGCAATAGATAAATCCTTTTTTGGGGATGCTATACTGAACCTTGGTTTTACAAGTACCCTGTTAACTCACTTTATTGGACTTATATTTACATTTATAATGTTCTATTTAATATTTAAACTTGTACCGCAGGGTTTTGTGAGTCAGAAAGTAGCTTTAATTTCCAGCATCACAGCTGCAATTCTTTACGAAACGCTGAAATACATTTTTATATTTTACCTGGTATCATTTGCAAATTACCAGAGAGTTTACGGGGCCTATGCGGCAATTGTTGCTGTTATCTTCTGGTTATACTATTCTTCATTTACATTTGTTATAGGCGCAGAAATGGGCCAGCTTTATAAAGAAAAGAAACTGATAAAAGAAAGTTAAGAAATATTTGGAACAGCGTAAACTGTATAAAACACTTGAAAGCGCTTTTAAGCATTTCCCTGATTTTGAAAGCGATAAACAGCTTTTAAGCTATGTGCTGAAAGAAGTTATTAACCATGAGAATATAGAAATTACCGGCGGCCGCCTGTGGGAGCTGAATGATGCCAAGACAAATTATATTATGGCGGAACAGCATGGTGAAGTGGAAAAAATAAGAAAAGGTTACGCTTTAAAACTCGCTGATTACCCAATTTTCTATGAAGTAGGTAAAAACCGCTCTGTACTGGCAAAAGAAACAGATAAGTATCTGAGTAATTTGGGTATCCACCTTTATTCTGCCACAGGGATTGGTGACAAATACAAGATCAAAGACGCATCAGGGAAGGACCAGTATTTATACCAGTACATAATGGCATTTAATTCCCGTGAAATGAATATTAACCTTATGAACACAATGAACATAATAAGTACTTCGGTTAGCTCTATGCTTCGTACCCGGGGGATTGAGACCAAAGCGCGGGCAATTGAAAAAGATCTTGTTAAAGCCCGGGATATTCAGAGGAGCATTCTGCCTGAACATGAATACAGTTTCGCCAATTACGAAATTTTCGGCTTATCAATTCCCGATAGAATTGTAGGCGGCGACTTTTTTGATTACCTTACATTTGGCAATGAAAAAGATAAACTTGGTATCGCAATCGGTGATGCAGCATCAAAAGGATTTTCTGCGGCAGCGCAGGCTCTTTATGTATCTGGCGCGCTGAAAATGGGCACCGAAAATGAACTGAAGATGACCGCTGTTATGAAGAAGATCAACAGTCTGGTACACAGGGTATTTCCTGATGAAAGATTTTTGACGCTTTTTTATATGGAGCTGTATAAAGATACCAAGGGTTTATGCCTTTATGTAAACGCGGGACACAATCCCCCGCTGCATTTAAGCTATGAAACCAACAGCATAGAATCCCTTGATGCTACAGGGCCGGTACTTGGACCGGCACCTGAGCAGGATTATAATACTGATTCTTTATACCTTAACAAAAATGATGTAATGGTACTGTACACAGATGGTATAGTTGAAGCAGCAAATACGAAATTTGAGTTCTACGGCGAAGACCGCCTGAAAGAAGTAATATTGAACAGCAAGAATTTTTCAGCAAAGGAAATTTGCGCGCATATAATTGAAGATGTCCAGAAATACTCTAATCGCGGAAAGTATTCTGATGATAAAACAATTGTAGTAATTAAAAGAGTTAAATAGCATTCAATAAACTAAAACTAATTATTTTCAAAATTAATATTTTAATAAAATGAATATTCCAGAAGGTTTAAAGTACACAAAAGATCATGAATGGGTAAAAGTTGAAGGTAACATCGGCACAGTTGGCGTAACCGATTATGCACAGGGTGAGCTGGGTGATATTATATATCTTGATGTTACTACTGTAGGCAATGATGTTGCAATGGGCGACGCATTTGGCACAATTGAAGCGGTAAAGACCGTCAGCGATATGTATGCACCTGTATCAGGTAAAATTGCCGAATTTAATTCAGCCGTAAACGATAATCCTGCAATAGTAAACCAGGATCCATATGGTGCAGGATGGATGGTTAAGATAGAGATCTCCAATATGGGTGATCTTGATTCACTGCTTTCACCTGAAGAGTATAAAAATCTTATTGGCGGGTAGTTCTTAAATCCTGAGCGATCTCATTCATCCGATGACTCCAAAGTCATCGGATGAAAATCATTTTATCAAAACCATACGTTTGGTTTCTGTATACTCATTTGTTATTAGCGAGTAAAAATACACACCGCTTGCAAATTCTGTGCCATCCCAATCAACTGAATAACTCCCGGGTTTTAGCTGCTCGTTTACGAGTGTTGTTAATTCACGGCCAAGGAGATCATAGATTTTTAACTTAGTGAACACACCCCGACCGGCTTCGCCGGTCACCCCTCTCAAGAGGGGAATTTGGAATTTTATTTTAGTAACCGGGTTGAATGGATTCGGGTAATTCGGTTCAAGTGCAAATTTATCGGGAATTTCAGTACTGATGATATTAATTCCGATTGGTGAAATCGTTATTGCCGCTGATGTAATTTTTGTGCTCACCACAAAATCACCACCATCAATTGTATTATTATTGTTTTTATCGTACCATAAAGCTGTATATAGGTCATATGTTCCCGGTGCAGCGTTACATGGAATCTTGAATATGCGGCTGTAATTTGCAGTACCAGATGTAAATGTGCGTTTAACATCATTAGTTGGGTCAGATATCCAGTTTTCAGTTCCCGTCGGTGCAATTGATGCCCCTATCATAAGACTTCCTGTTCCTGTTGTTGTAACACTATTGTTTATAGTAACCTGTACGCATGGATTCGTTGTAGAAGGCACGGAAGTTGATGTATTAATTACCGCACTTGTTCCTTGAGTAACCTGCCAGTTCTGCGGAGATACTGTATAATAATGAGCAAGTATCTGCTGCCAGGTTTTTGTGCCGTATGAATGCGATGTACCCTGGCTGCACGGACTTGATGTACTCACTACCCTTCCTGTTGCCCAGCGCACTGTGCCCCATTGACATAACCCCCTGCCGTGACCGTTGGGTGAAAATCCCGTGCAAACCGGGTCAGATATGCAGGGCCAGCTTGAACCTGTTCCGGAGTACCCATTGCCGCAGCCTTTGTTATTATTTTCGGCGGAGTATTCCGAGCGTACCACTCCCGATGAATTTGTTAGTATATATCCGAAAGTATTATCAACTGCGTTGCTTGTATTGCTTGAAAGCGTTGTTCCCATATACTGGCAGTAAGTGTTATCGCAGATATCATACAATCCTGCGTTTATGGGATTGTAGACATAATACATTCCGTAACTGCGCACAGCAACGGCGCACGCCTGCAGTGAGTTCATCCCGCCAGTTAGATTACCCCAGCAGGCGTATATTTCCGCCGGTAGTACATACTTGCAGTATGTCTGGAGTGAATACACCTGCGCGTAAGTGCAGTTTGTACCTGTGCAATTTTTGCCTACACGAATGTTTAAAGGTACAACAAATCCAGTTACAGCCATATCAGGGAACATTGTTTGCGGTGTACAGTCACTGCATTTTTCAGATATAGGTATATACTTTGCTGAAGTATTCAACTGCCCTTTTTTCATTCTGACCGTAAAGATAAAATCAGTGTTAGGCGTAACTTCAAAGCTGTTATACAGCTCATTGTTATATGGCTCTTTACCGAATTTCAGGTCGAGCATTGTTCTGGCATCACAATTTGCCGGAACATAAACCTGGAAATATCCTTCAGCATCTGTTTGGGTAAGCTGAGATGATGAATTGTAAAGCGAAACATTGCTCAATGGTTCACCGGTAACATCATCCACAACATATCCCAGCAGCAAAGCTGCATCAGGTTTCACAAGTGATTTAATTCTTTGTGTATTTAGCTTTACATTGCTTGTCAACGGATCCATAAATATATCATATCGTATCTCGTTATCACTGATGGTAAAGTTAGTTTGCGAACTTGCGAAACCCGATCTGTATGCCGTTATGAAATATGAGCCTCCGGCAAGCTCTGCTATATATGAGTTTCCTGAATTGTTCTGAATTGAAATAGAGTTTGCGGGATTATTTGCATCAGTCACAAGCAGTTTATCAGGGGCAATGGAATAACCCGTTTCACTTGAAAAGAACTTAAGCTCCAGCCTGCCGGCATATAAAATAGATTGGAAAGATAAGGAAAATAGTGATATAACAATCAAAGCAGTATGTAATGATCTATTCATTTATCGTTAATTTTATTGATTAAAAATACTCAATAACTTAAGGAAATGAAATAGTAATTATTGTAAATAAATGTTTCAGAGTTGTCATTCTGCACGAAGTGAAGAATCCAGTAATTACTTTAGAGTTATCAAATATACTGATTTCTTTTATTCTTAAAGTATGGATCCTTCGTCGCATACGCTCCTCAGGATGACACATTATTTAATCAATACCATGCGCTTAGTTTCAACAAAACTTTCGGTTACCAATGAGTAGAAATATACCCCGCTGGCAAAACCCGAGCCATCCCAATCGACTGAATAACTCCCGGGTTTTAGCTGCTCGTTAACGAGCGTGGTGACTTCGCGGCCGAGGAGGTCGTAGATGATAATTTTAGTATCAAAGGCTTGCCCTTGACCTACAGAGGGGATATCGAACTTAATTTTTGTAACGGGGTTGAATGGGTTTGGGTAGTTTTGGTGGAGGGAATAAGACATAGGAATATTTTCAACAATTGAGATGATACCCAAAATAGTCCCGCCTGCATTAGTTGTCTTTCTAATCATACCATCACTGCCAACAATATAACCTGTGTTTGTATTTGAAAAAGAAATTGAATTTACATGATTTGTTAGATTGATATTTTGATAACCCCAGTTTGCACCAAAATTTGTAGTTTTATATATTCTGCCAAAACTGCCTGTTATATAACCAATTGACGTATTGATAAAACATATATCATTCAATGGTACTTCAGATAATGGTAAAGCAACATTTGTCCAGTTAATCCCTCTATTAGTCGATTTTTTTAAGATTGAATTGTCACCGACTACAAATATTGTATCAATATTTGCTGCAAATATCGCATTTAAGTTACTTGTAGTACCTGTAGGTAAATTTACCCAGTTATTCCCACTGTCAGTAGTTTTCAATACTATGCCACTATCACCTACTGTATACGCTGTATTAGGGTCTAACAAAAAAACTTTATTTAGATTTGAGGAGGTGCTAGATTGCTCATTAGACCAAGAGTTTCCGGAATTTGTAGACATTATGATTTTCCCGGAGTCCCCGACAACATAAATTACGTTATTCAAAAATTTAACAGAGTTTAATTTCACATTTGTAATTGAAATCAATGAAACCCAATTTGTTCCTTGGTTTGTAGTTTTCATTATTACACCTTTGTCACCAACGGAAATACCTGTAAGTGAATCAGCAAAATCGACCGAATTTAGTTTATGTAAAAAACTATTGTATTCAGGATACCATATTCCATTATAATATTTCATTATTATTCCGCTATCACCCACTGCAAATCCTAAATTATCATTTATCATTTTAACAGAATTAAGATTTTGCCTGCACGCATAATTCACTCTTTCAAATGTAAAACCCTGGTTCTTCATTTTTAACAAAATTCCACTATTACCAGCAACATATCCGGAATCAAAATTGATCAATGAAATATCATTTAGCAATTGATTTGGTGCAATCCTCATAACTTCCCAATTTACTCCGGCGTTTACAGTCCTTAATACGCAACCCGAATCTCCAATTACATATCCTTTGTTTAGGTCAGCAAATTCTAATTCCGTAAAATAATTTGGCCTCAAAGGAGGTGTCAATTCGACCCAATTATTTCCAGTATTTGTTGTTTTATACAATCGACCCAGGGAAGGATTTCCATAATATCCATTACCACAAATATAACCTGTAAGTGCATTTGTAAAAAAAAGTGACCTCAATTGATAATATGGTGGAATTTGTTGCGTGCTCCATGAAATTCCAATATTTGAACTTCTGGCGAAAATTCCAGATTCACCTGACAAATAAATCAAATTAACATCTGCAATAAAAACTTTGTAAATATAATCTGAAACTCCTGGACTTGAAGTCGAAAAACTAATTCCCCCATTTGTGGTTCTATATAAATTTTGAGGTGCATTTGGTCCACCATTGATAAAACCAGTATATTCATTAACAAAATTTATTGAAGGTAAGCCCGATGTTGTTATGTTTAGAGGAATTAAAGACCAATTCTTCCCTCCGTCTTCAGTTTTCCATATATTTGGATATCCGACAACATATCCGGTATTATTTATAAATTTTAATGAGCCAAAGGCTGTTGTATTGGCATGTGCAACTACAATCCATGATGACCCGCCATTGGTAGTTTTAATACAAAACCCTCTATTATTGTTAGCATCCAAACCACAGCTATATCCAGTATTTGAATTCAGAAATTGAATTTCATTAAACTTCGCAGTTGTCGAAAGCGGGTTCTGCCAAAACCATCCGCTTTGAGAAAATATATTTGCTGCCGAGAGAATTAATAGAAAGGAGATTATATATAGTTTTTTCATAACCTAGGAATTTTGGTTATCCAAAATTAAATGCTTTTTTAAGGAAAAACAATAGATTAAGGTTTGAGATAGTTTAGAAAAACAATGAAAAAGGACGCTTTTGACGTCCTTTAGTTTGTATAGTAATAAATAACTGAATGGAATCCTTCGTCCTTCCTCCCGCTTGGCGGGATTAAAGCGTAGCACTTCGCTCCTCAGGATAGCGTTAATAAGCCCACTTAAGCCAAATTGCGCCCCATGTGTAGCCGGCGCCAAAGCTTGAAAGTATGAGGTTATCGCCTTTTTTAATTTTACCGTCAGCCCAATATTCGCTTAAGCATAACGGAATCGTTGCCGCTGTTGTGTTGCCGTACTTATGGATATTCACCATAACTTTTTCCTGCGGCAAACCCATTCTATCGGCGCATGCTGTAAGTATGCGCATATTCGCCTGGTGCGGCACAAGATATGAAATATCTGCGGATCTAAGATTATTTTTCTCCATAAGTTCAACTGAAACATCAGCCATACCTTTTACTGCATCCTTAAATACAAATTTTCCGTCCTGGAAAACATAATGCCAGTCATTATCAACAGTTTCATGGCTTGAAGGATTCAGGCTCCCCCCGCCTTTCATATTAAGATATTTTCCACCTTTGCCGTCAACTTTAAGTATGCTGTCCATTATACCATAATCCTTGTCTTCAGAAGGTTCAAGAAGTACGCATCCGGCTCCGTCACCAAAAAGTACACATGTATTCCTGTCTTTAAAATTCGTGATGGTGCTCATTTTATCAGCACCAACAACAAGTACTTTTTTACACATTCCGCTTTCGATAAACTGCGCTCCGGTTATAAGCGTAAATATAAAACCTGAACAAGCAGCAAGTACATCGAATCCCCATGCCTTTGATGCGCCTATCTTTTCCTGGATAACGCATGCAGTCGAAGGGAAAAGCATATCCGGAGTAACCGTTCCAACCAGGATCATATCAAGCTCATCAGCCGTAATTCCCCTTCGCTCCAGAAGCATTTTAATTGATTCAACAGCCATAAAAGACATAGGCTCACCGGTAGTAAGAATTCTTCTTTCGCTGATGCCGGTACGGGATTTTATCCATTCATCATTTGTTTCAACAATTTTTTCCATATCCGCGTTGGTCAGCACAGTCTCGGGTACATAGTGACCAACTGCCGTAATAGCAGCCCTGATTTTACTCATATATAAGTATAAAAATTATGATTTCTAATTAAGAAAAATTAAATTAATTACTTTTCACTCTGCGCAGAAAAATCCTTGATATCCTTTATCTTTTCGGCAATAATATCATTAATGCCGGCTCTTGCCATTTGTTCAGCCCTTATTGCCATGTTCATTATCGCGCGCGGCGAAGACCTGCCATGCCCGATAATTGATATACCATTTACGCCAAGCAGCGGAACGCCGCCGTATTCCTGGTAATCAAAATCTTTCAATATATCTTTCAGTGTGCCGTATGCCATACCCACTTTAAGTTTATTCACAAATCCTCTATCGGCGTAATCTTTGAACTTGGTTTTCAGCAGGCTCAACACACTCTCAGCGAACTTGAGCACAATATTGCCCGTAAAGCCATCACAAACTATAACATCAATTGTACCTTTCATGATATCGCGGCCTTCAACGTTACCAATAAAATTCAGCCCGCTTTTTTCTAGCAATTCATATGTTTCCACGGTAACCGTATCACCCTTGGTTTTTTCCTCGCCCACGCTTAACAATCCAATTTTTGGATTATCAATTCCGTATATGTGATTTGCAAACACCGAGCCCATTACTGCAAATTGCAGAAGGTTTAATGGTTTGCAGTCAACATTGGCACCTACATCAAAAACCATTGTAATACCCCGCTCTGTCGGGAACCTGGAGCCAATAGTAGGCCTGCTCACATTTGCGATCCTGCCCAGGGTAAAAAGAGAGGCAGCCATTACAGCGCCCGTATTACCCGCGCTTATGAACGCATCGGCTTCACCTGTTCTGCAAAGTTTGAGACCCGAAACAAGTGATGAACCGGGCTTTTTGCGAATTGCCTCAGTAGGGCTCTCATCCATGGTGATCACATCATCGGCGTTATGTACTTTTATTCTTGTGCTATCATAAGAGAATTTTTTGAGTTCATTGTTAATAATATCCGCTTTGCCTACAAGCGTAATATTAATACCATCATTGCTGCGCACTGTTTCAATGGCTCCTGCAACTTCGTTAACAGGAGCATTATCTCCACCCATTGCATCCAGGGAAATGGTGATCTTTTCCGTTGCCCCTTTGCTCAATTTACCGGTCGTTAGTTAATTTTACTTATCTGTTACTTCTGAATGAAACTGCTGGCAAAAAAGAAAAACTTCTGATACAAATTCATGCAGTATTATTTTTTGGGAATAACTATAGAGCGGTTATCATAAAATCCGCAGCTTGGGCAGACCCTATGCATTAATTTTGTTTCGCCGCAATTTGGACAAGCCATTGTGCTTGGGGCACTTGCTTTATAATGTGTTCTTCTTTTTCTTCCTCTTGTTTTGGAATGTTTGCGTTTTGGATTTGGCATTATATCACCTTTATGTTATCTATTACTTAATTATTAATTTTTTCTGAATGATTGCTGCAGCGAAACATTTATCTGTATTCTCATCTAATCATCATCATCGTCATCGCTTTTTTCGATAAGGATATCTTTCCAGAAATCTTTTTCCCTGCCGCACCATGAGCATGACCCGTCAGGTTTTTCATCGGGCAGTTTTTTCATGGGTACGGTTAGTATTACGGCTTCTTTTATGTCTGTGGTAATATCAACCGATTTCATATGCGGGCTGTAAGTCCTTATGTAATCTTCGTTAATCGCTTCTTCCCGTAAAGACTGCTGAACAAAAACCAGCTCAAAAGAAGTTGTAAAAGCCTTTTCGAATTTCTCGAGGCACCTGTCGCACTCAAGAAAAATTATTCCCGTAACATTTACCTTAATATCAAGCTGGTGAGTTGTTTTAAAAAGGTCTAATTTTATATCTAAAGAATCTTTTATAAAACCTTCCTGCAGTCCTAACTCTTTTGCATCACTGGTAATATCAAGGGTTTGTGAGCCATCATTTAAAGAACCAATATTGATCTTAATGCCCATAAAGTCACGAAAAACAGCTTAATTTGCCCTAATTTTAAACAAAATCTAACAAATATAAGTAAAATTATTCAAACTTTGTAGTAACAGAATAATACCAAAACAAAAGGCGTTTCCCCATTTCAGGAAACGCCTTATTCGAAGAGCTTCCCCAATTTCATTGGGAAAATTCAATCGGAGGTATTTTAATGTTAAATCACTTTATCAAAACTATCTTTTTTGTCTCAGAAGCATATTCCGTTTCTATCCTGTAGAAGTATATACCGCTGTTGAGATCTGAGGCATCAAAAGTAACAGAATAAGTGCCTTCGGGTTTCTTTTCATCAACCAGTTTGGCCACATTTCTTCCAAGAATATCAAATACATTTATCCTGACCGAAGATTCCTTAGTAATATTATAACTGATATTGGTTGAAGGATTGAACGGATTGGGATAATTGCTGGAAAGTCCCTTAAAATCAGAAGAACCGTTTCTCGTTAACTCAATTATTCCAATTACACCATAATCATTTGCAAAAACACCACCGGCATAAATTACCGGGTAGTTTGCCTTAACCGAAATGCTGTATGCGGCATCGTTTCCGTTCTGCGGTCCGTTGAACCTGTTAAACCAGCGCTGGTTACCATTTTCGCCGTATCCATAAGTCAGGAAATCCGTCCCCGAGCCAAGTTTACTTTCACCGGAAACATAAACAAATACATCCCAGCAAGGGATATCATTTCCGCCTCCAAGTGAACCCTGCGATGATACACATGTTTTATAAATTACTTTAATATCCCATGCTTTATCAGAAAGTCCACCATCGGCGCGGTTAAGCCACATCTGGGTTCCATCGGCGCCTTTATACTTAATTGTAACATAATCATAACTTGCGGCTCCTGAAGACTTACTGTAACCGGTAACATATGCATTACCGTAAACATCAATATCAATACCGGTGGCAACATCCGTATCGTTTATCGGCGAGTTTGTGTATCTTTTCAGCCATTGCTGCTGGCCGGCAGAGTTATATTTAATTGTAGTGTAATCAAGTTTGGATGTACCCCCATGTGATGAACCGGTGACATAAACATTACCCATACCGTCTACTTTCAGCTCATTTGCAATATCATTCAGATACGCAGGACCGTCATACCTGGCTGCCCACTGCTGAGAACCGTTTGTGCTGTATTTAACAGTAACATAATCGTATCCTTTACCCTGCTGCTCTGAAGCGCCGGTTACGTATACGTTATTCATTGCATCGAGTCCTATTGATAAAGCTTTATCATTCTTGCAGGAAGGTCCGTTATATCTCTTGGCCCACTGCACAACGCCGTTTGAATTATACTTTACTGTCAGGTAATCACCATTTAAGTTATCATTACCCCAGCTCTCTCCCGTCACATATACGTTCCCCGAATTATCCACAACAATTGCATTTGCATAATCATAGTAATAACAGTCATTACCAACTGCACCATCATACCGTGCAGCCCACAGCTGCTGGCCGTTATTATTGTACTTTATTGTACAGTAATCTTCACTGCCGTAATCACTGCCGGAGCGGCTCCATCCTGTAACATAAACATTTCCGGCATTATCTATAGTAATAGCGGTAGCATTATCAATATTATGTCCCGGTCCGTCGTATCTGACCGCCCAGATAAAATCTCCGTCTTGACCGAATTTTATTGTAGCATAATCTTCTTTTGTTGAATTTGAGCCCCAGCTAACACCGGTTGCGTATACATAACCGAAGTTATCCTGCGTAATGCCCGTACATTTATCGATCTGGTTACCCGGACCGTTGTATGTTAATACCTTTGTTACTAATTGTCCAAATGAAATTGAAGAAATTAACGTCAGCATCAATGCTGCGGCTGTAATTATCTTTTTCATTTTTCCCCCCTTAGATTTAATGAATCAATTGTTGAAAAAAATTGAGTTTATTTATATAGCTCTATTTTACTAAAACCATTTTCAAAGTTTTTGTGAAACTCTCACCATCATCTGCGCGGGCTTCAATCCGGTATATGTAGAGTCCGCTGCTGAAATTTAAAGCATTCCATGAATAATTGTATCTGCCTGCTGTAAGCTTTTGATTAACCGCTGAGGTAACCTCTTCTCCCAGCATATTGTATATTGATAGCTTAACAATTGATCCTTTAGGAATATCAAAAGCAATAGTTGTAACAGGGTTAAACGGATTCGGATAATTGCTGTACAGGCTGAATTTCTCAGGTAATTCCGTTTCATTCTGAATTAAGCCCGTTAAAGCCGTAGTAAAGCTCCATCTAACCGAGTATGGACTTGACATGCAAACATTTGATGAAAGTACTTTCCAGTAGTATCTGACATTCGGATTGAGTCTGCCGGCTGGAACAGTTAATCTTCTGTTTACAATATTATTTGAATCCAGTACCAGGTTCGTGAATCCTGTATCTGTGGCGATCCTGACCCTGTAGGAGCTGGCCAAAGCGATTGTATCCCATTGCAGCAACGGTGTTATAATAACTGTTGAATTATTAGCAGGAAGCTGGAGGTTTGGCGCATATACTTCAGGTACAGCAGTACGGAAGTTACGGACACTTGACCAACTTGCGCTTTCGCCAACAAAATTAGTTGCTTTTACACGCCAGTAATACAATGTATTATGCGACAGAATTCCGGGAGGCATTACATACTGTGAAGTATTAATACCTGCAACATTGTAAATGATATTTGTAAAATTCTGATCTGAAGCTATCTGGAGCCGGTAATTGCATACCGGAGGAAAAACATCAGACCAATCTAATGTTCCGGTAGTGCTGAAACAGGTTGCGCCATTAGCAGGTGCGCTTAGTGAAGCTGCACCCGGCAGCAGCCAGCCCCCTGTTGTTGTTTTGATTATTGTACCATTAATACCTACTGCCCAGCCTGTATTTGTATCTACAAATGATACAGCGCTTAGCAGTGAAGAAGTATTGCTGACCTGGCTGTACCAGTTGGTTCCGCCATTGGATGTTTTTCTTATAGTACCATAATCACCAACCAATATGTAAAAATTCTGGTTCTTAACAGAATTACCATAAAGCCAGTTGCTTGTTCCGCTGGATTGTACAACCCAGTTGTTACCCAGATTGGTTGATTTCCGGATAAAACCGCCTTCACCTATTATCACGGCTTCATTGCTGCCTGTAAAATTGACCTTTTCAATTTGCGCAGTTGTTCCGCTGGAAATTTGTGCCCAGTTAACTCCGCCGTTTGTTGTGCGTATAAGTTTGCCGAACTGACCAACTGCAAAACCATTATTGGCATCTGCAAAATTTACGCTTGTTAAATTTGTAGTTAAACCGGTAGAATAAGATACCCAGTTTGTGCCGCCATTGGTAGTACGAAGAAAAGTTCCATACCATCCCGCAGCAAATCCGGTATTTGAATTAATAAAACTAATAGAGCGAAGCTGGTAGCCAACTCCTGTTGGCTGCGTGCTCCATGATGAACCGCCATTTACAGTTTTAAGAATAACACCAACATCTCCAACCACCCATCCTGTGTTCGCATCAATGAAATAAACTGCGAAAAGATGCACGCTTGTACCGCTTGAAACGGCTGACCAGTTAGTGCCTCCGTTAACTGTACGTAAAATTGTACCTGACTGACCGACTATGATACCGGTAGTATTGCTTGCAAAATAAACTCCGTTTAAGTTGTTTCCGGTCCCGCTTGACTGGCTGAACCATCCGTAAGGCTGTGAGTAAAGTTTTACGCATGCTAAAATAAAAAACACCAGAATAAATAAAGTAGATCTTTTCATAAAATTTCTCCCCCTATAAAGAAATTATATACTGATTTATACTACTGAATATTACTATAATGTGTAGCGCAATCTACTAACTAATTTCTATAAACATACATTTTTTTGTTTGTGATAGCAAGAGTTTTTTATAGCTTGTTTAGTGATATGGAACTAAATAACGGCTTAACGGTACAGGGTTGATTTTATTAAATTCAGAATGGATGGAAACAAAAAAACCCATTGAAATCATCAATGGGTTTCTAAACAAAATTGAAAATTTTTTAAGCTTTTCGGTAAGCGTCAATCATTCTGGCTGTTCTAACTCCTTCAAGCGCATCATGCACTCTGATTATGTGCGCACCATTCAAAACACTAATGGTATTTAGAGTAATGGTTCCTTCATGTCTGTCATTAACGTCATCAATATCAAGGATCTTTCCGATCATACTTTTTCTTGAAACACCGATCATAATAGGAGTATCAAGTCTTTTCAGATCGTTTAGATTTTTGAGTATCTGCAGATTATGCTCCACTGTTTTTCCGAAGCCGATGCCCGGATCTATTATTACCTGCTTAATGCCGGCAACGTTTGCCTTCCATGCAACATTTTCAAAATAAGAAATTATCTCAGCCATCAGGTCATCATACCGGGGATCTTTCTGCATATCTTTTGGAGAGCCTTTAATATGCATAGCAACTGCGGAAGCGTGATGTTTGGCAATGGTTTCTGCCATTGCGGCATCAAAAGCAAAAGCGCTTATATCATTAACAATAAGTGCACCGGCTTTCAGAGCTTCATCAGCAACCTGTGCGCGGTATGTATCAACAGAAATTGGCACACTAACTTCCTTTGCCAAAGCTGTTATCACCGGAATGACACGCTTCAATTCCTCATCAACAGAAACTTCCTCAGCGCCGGGCCGGGTTGATGCGCCGCCCACATCAATGAAATCAACACCTGCTTCTTCCATTTTTTTGCCGTGTGCAACCGCGTCTTCCGTTTTGATAAATTTGCCACCATCACTGAATGAATCGGGGGTAACATTTAAAACTCCCATTACATGGGTTCTTGCGCTCAGATCGTAAACCTTTTTACCGAATGTATATGAATAATTATCGTTCATTAATATTAGTTATATTATTTATTCTGTTACTTTTTATTCTTAATTGCTAAAAGACAATTGTTAACTGTAATTATTGTTCTATTTCAGAATCTTCAATCTTCCTGAAGAGTATTTCCGGAGGATTCAGCTTATGCCCTGCAGGAAGTAATAACTTCTCAGCATTTGCCCAGCTTAAATTCTCAACCGGCATATTCAGCATTCTCAAAAGCTTTTCACTTGTGAACGGCAGAACAGGATTGAAAAGAATTGCGAAAGTATTACATAACTGCAGGCAAACATTTATGATCGTTCCGCATCTTGCCGTATCTTCCTTCACTACTTTCCAGGGTTCCGTATCATTAAAATACTTATTGGCATCACGGACAAGATTCATAGTTTCACTTAATGCATCCTTAAATTTGTAATTTTCATAATAAGATGCAATACTTGATGTATATGATTTTATACTGTTTATAATATTAATATCAATTTCAGCATATGCGCCCGCTTCGGGTACAGCTCCATCAAAGTACTTACCGGCAAAAACAAAGGTCCTGTTCACAAAATTTCCCAGTATCGCGCCAAGCTCATTATTATTTTTAGCCTGCAGATCTTTCCAGTAGAAATCAGTATCCTTATTTTCGGGCATGTTGCTGGCAATTGCGTACCTAAGTGAATCAGGGTTGTACTTATCAACAACATCTTTCACATAAATTGCATGACCCTTGCTCTTTGACTGCTTAGAGCCCTCAAGGTTCATAAACTCATTTGCGGGTACGTTCTCAGCAAGCACCAGATTACCGTGCGCCATTATCATTGCAGGGAAAAATATCGCATGAAAAATTATATTATCTTTCCCCAGGAAATGTACAAGCTTAGTATCGTCACTGCACCAGTAATCTTTGTATTTATCTTCATTGCCCTTCGCGGCGAACAGTTCTTTTGTAATAGATATGTATCCCATTGGTGCTTCAAACCAAACATAAATAACTTTGCCGTCAAAGCCATCCATCGGCAAAGGAACGCCCCAGTCAAGATCGCGCGTGATAGCCCTATCCTGCAGGCCGGTCTTAAACCAGCCTTTGCAGTAATTCACAACATTCGGCTTCCAGTCCTTTTTAGAATTTATCCACTCTTCAAGCTTTGGCTGGAATTTTGAAAGTGGAAAGTAGAAGTGAGTTGATTCCTTTACAACGGGTGTATCACCTGTTATGGTTGATCTTGGATATTTGAGTTCAAGCGGTGATAACGCGCTGCCGCAATTTTCACATTCATCGCCTCGCGCTTCTTCAAATCCGCATACCGGGCACGTGCCGATAACAAATCTATCGGCTAAAAATCTTTTTTCCTTTTCTGAATAAAGCTGTTTTTCGGTTTTCTGATAAAGCAGGTCTTTGTTGTACAGATTTGTAAAAAAATCCTGTGCAGTTTTTTTATGCGTTTCAGTTGATGTGCGGGAATAGATATCAAATGACATGCCAAGCTGCTCATACGCTTTTTTATTGGCGAAGTGATACTTATCAACTATTTCTTTGGGTGAAATTCCTTCTTTTATCGCTGACATTTCAATTGCAGTCCCATATTCATCTGAGCCGCAAACGTAAATAACATCATATCCTGCAAGCCGGCAGTACCTTACATACATATCAGCAGGCAGTATTGAGCCTGCAATGTGTCCTAAATGAGTATCACCATTAGCATAGGTTAATGCCGAAGTGACTAAAATTCTCCTGTATTTCCCTGAATTTTCCATAATTATCTACAAATATACCCAACATAAAAATAAAAAGCCTGCCATAAATACGGCAGGCGTTGATATCATCAATTCATCAGATGACTCTGAGTCATATGATAAACCGATAAAATTCACTTCAACTGATATACTGACAAACCAAAATGGCAGTAGTCGTATCTATCTGTTATCAATGCACCCCCATACAATAACCAAAGCTGATTATTTGGTAAATTATACCTTATAGCATCAAAATTGCTGAAACAATTATCATCATAATCATATGGTTTAGTTAATCTGTATTTTTTAGTTTGCAGGTTATAGATATATAACCCTTTCCATGAGGTAACATAGATATTATCATTTAAGAGAGTTAATTCTGATTTGAAAGATAAACCGATTTCAATTAACTTAATAGTATCAACAATTTTATTATCTGAAATAATAAATACTTTATCATTATCATTTATAACTAACACAGTATCATTTTTAAAATAAATTTGCGGTCTTATTCCTAAACCAGTACCCAGGCTGATACTATCAAGGAATGAATTTTTCAGTACATAAAAGAAAGAATTATTTATACCACGTTCATTTTCATAATGTGGGCAGAGGAAATAAAATGTGTTTTTATGAACAATGAAAGAATAGAATAACTTTCGACTCAGATGTTCGGGTACGGGATAAATTGAAAATCCTGTCCCATTATAATGCGCAAGTTTATACTTATCTTTGAACCCGAAATACTCATCTTTCTGAGTTGTATCTTGTTCTGAATACGAAAACCATAAAGTCCCCTTTTCATCAATACAATATTCATTTATTCCAAATCTAATATCACCTAATAAATCAGGTTTTATATTTATTAATGTATCATTTGTGAGTTTTAAAATTACTTTGCCATTGTTTGAAATAATCCATAAAATTGAATTATTTCCAGTAAGACCGCTGAATTCATCATTGTTCTGTTCTTTAACTGATCTATACTGACTGATTGGCCCTGATGAAAGCGAATCCAATAAATAATTTTCAAACTTGCCGTTAAAATATTTATAAAGCCCTTTATGCGTGAGTATCCATGCAGTTTCATTTTGAAGATATACATCATATACCCATTTCTTTTTCAAGAATTTTGTTACATCGTTTTCTATCCATTCTTGAGGATAAATATCGACTGTACAGGTTTGAAGAATAAAAAGTATTAACAGTAGATTTTTCACAAATCTAAATTAGAAGTTAAAAAGTATAAAGTAAAGGCAGTTTCTTGAATTCATTAAAAAAGCCTGCCATAAACACGGCAGGCATTTTCAATCATTTTCAATTCTTATTTATCGGATGAACTGAAGTCATCGGATGAATATTATTTTATCAATACCATTTTCTTACGATCTGTGAAACCGCCCACACTCAACTCATAGAAATATACACCACTGGGGAAGTTTGATGCGTCCCAGGTAACTTCATAGCTTCCCTGTTGTTTGGTTTCTTTTACAAGAGTATAAATTTCCATTCCAAGTGTGTTATATATTTTCAAAGTTACCAAACCTGTCCCGGGAAGTTCAAACTTAATACTTGTTAAAGGGTTGAACGGATTTGGATAGTTCTGCATCAAGTTAAAACTTTTTACAATATTTTCATTTGAAATTCCGTTCACAGGCGGCTTAATTCTGAAAATTGCACCGTCATCAGAAAATCCATATTTCATAACATAAATATAGCCGTCGGTATGCTGAACCATTGATGTTACCCTTCCGGTAATTGCCCATGGAGTCACAGAAACTACTGAATCTAAAGATGAAGAAAGCGTTGCAGCATAAACTGCCTGAAAATTGAAGCTGCCAAACAATACTTTCCCTGAAAGTGAAGGGAATGCAGAACCATTATAGATCATAATACCGGTTGGAGCATATCCGTTTGCCGCAAACATCGGCTGTTTTAAAGAATCAACAAAGGGAGTGCAGTAACCTTCGCAAAGCGGCCAGCCGTAATTTTTACCTCTTGTGATAAAATTCAGTTCATCAATTGAATTCCCGTTTTCAGTTGCGTAAAGCGAATCGTTGATCGGACTGAAACAAAAATCAAAACTGTTCCTTAATCCCAATACCCATATCCTGTCATCCCTTCCTGTCAGCGGATTTCCGTCATCGAAAAATGGATTATCAGAGGGTATCGAACCATCTCTGTTTATTCTCAGGAGCTTGCCACGCGGAGTGGACATATATTGTGCATCGCTGTTTGCGGTTCCGGTTCCGACCGATATATAAAGCTTATCATCAACCCCAAAATGTAAATTTCCGCCGTAGTGAATACCTGACTGGCTTTGAATATGATTGAATATTACAACAGGGTTTGTGCCTGAATTTCCTGATTCAGTAAACCTGACTACTCTTAAGGAAGCCGGATTTAAATGGCTGTAGTATACGTATACAAAGTGATTGTTACTGAAATTTGGGTCAACAGTTACACCCAAAACACCGCTTTCTGAATAAGGATATGTGGAATCCCCAAAATTCCAAAATGTCCTTAAGTAAGTTCCTGAAGAAGAATATACTCTTACAGTACTGTCTTTAATTGTCAGAATAATTCTATCATCACCCATGAATGAAAAAGATACATTTCTGGGCATCCCAGTAATCAAAGTATCTACAGTATAAGGCTGTGCTGTAACACTAACATAGATACAAAAAAAGGCAACCGCAGTATATACTCTGTTCATCATTTCTTATATTTATGCTTTAAAATACAAATTTATAGAAAATAAAAAAAGCGTTTCGCATGACGAAACGCTTTTTGATTAGTAGCTTGGTGATACTACAGAAATTACTTTACCAACACCATTTTCTTTTCAATTGACTGGCTGCCGTTAATTGTCATTTTATAGAAATAGACTCCGCTTGGCAAGTTTGAAGCATTGAATTCAACTGAATACCTTCCCGCAGGTTTCGATTCATTCAAAAGTACAGCAACTTCTTTACCTGTCATATCGTAAACTGAAATGCTGACAACACTTGTCATACCAACATTGTAATATATATTTGTGGTGGGGTTGAATGGATTCGGATAATTCTGTTCCAGAGAAAATCCATTTGGTATTTCGTTCGATGTCCCCTGCACGCCAATCAAAGCATCCTGTAATTTGAATATAGTACCGCTTGAGCCTACAATATATAACTCATTGCTCTGGTCAACCCCGAATGAAGGAACACCCTGCGGAGCAATGCCAATCACCGAATTATCGCTAACAGCGCCGCCGCTAAGAAGCAGCTTCCATACTTTTCTGCTGCCATAATCAGCGTAAATATACCTGCCAACAAGCCACGGCACCCTTGACCCGCGGTAAACATACCCACCGGTCACAGATATATCAGAACCAACATTCTGGTAAACTGCAATGGGGAATGTATAATTTCCGATTGGTCCGCATCCTGAAGTATTATAAGTTGCATTTCCTTCATAACATCTCCAGCCATAGTTCTTACCAACTGCAAGAGTATCAATTTCTTCCCAGGCATCCTGTCCTACATCACCGCAATAGATAGTGCCTGTGACTGCGTCACGTGAAAATCTCCACGGGTTTCTCATACCGATAGCGTATATTTCAGGCGCTCCGCCGCCGCCTGCGAACGGATTTGTTGGAGGAATACTGTAATTGTTACCGCCGCTTGGAGTGTTGATATCAATTCTTAAAATTTTACCGAGAAGAACATTAACATTTTGCGCGTTCGCATTGGGGTCACCGCCTGAGCCGCCATCACCTGTGCCGGCATAGAGATAACCATCTGCGCCGAACATCAGGCATCCGCCGTTATGATTTGAGTATGTTGGGTGGGCTATTGTGAGCATATTAAGCTCGCTTAAAGAATCTGCTTTATTGGGGTTTCCTGATTGAGTAGTAAACCTTGATATTCTCAGAGCCCCATCGCTTTGCCTGGTATAATAGACAAAGAAATATCTGTTGGATGAATAGTTCGGGTGGAAGGCAAGCCCCAGCAAACCTCTTTCATTGCCGGATGAGCTTACTATGTTGGATAGATCAATGAAATTCTGAACATTGGTTGTCATTGAATCATTCGGGAATACTTTTATTATTCCGCGCTGCTGCACAACAAATATCCTGTTGGTGCCATCACCTGAGTGTGTTAAGAACAAGGGCAGTGAAAATGAAAGATTGGGAAACGCATTTACAAAGTTTACCTGCGGGTAAACCTGCGCCGCCGCGAAAAACGAGAGAATGAGCAGTAATTTTAAGTTTTTGATCATTAATATAATATAGTTAGTTAATTAGTTTCTTCTGCCAAGTAAACGCAGTAAGAAGAGGAAAAGATTTATGAAATCCAGGTATAAAGTCAACGCTCCCATTATAGATGCTTTTTTACCGTCTTCTGATGCCGCGTCAATTCCGCCGGCCATCTTCTTGATCGTTTGGGTATCGTAAGCAGTAAGTCCTACAAAAAGGAACACTCCGATAAGCGAAATTATCCAGCTCATCATGCTGCTGTTCAGGAACAGGTTAACAACCATTGCGGCAATAAGTCCGATAAGCGCCATTGTTAAATATGCACCAAATTTTGTAAGATCCATTTTGGTGATGAAGCCAAGAATGCTGGTTCCGCCAAACATCATCGAGCAAATGAGGAAGGTTGAAAATATCGATGAACCTGTATAGATCAGAAATATTGGTGAAAGCGTTACCCCGTTCAGGAATGAATAGAACAGGAACACAAGAAGTCCCAGAATTGCAGGTATTTTGTTAATTGCATATGATAGTCCAAATACAATAAGCAGCTCAAATATCATTAATCCGTAGAATACAAAAATATATTCTGTTATCAGGTTCATGAATTGAGTTTCGGTAAAAATAAGAAAAGGGGCTATTGAAATAACAGCAGTTATCATTAATCCCGCAGTCATCCACATATATACTTTCAGAATGAATGTTCTTGCAGAATCCTGCACTTCCGAAAAACTCTCCCGCATTACAGGAATTGGTTCCATATCCCTATTCTCCTCTATTAATGTTTAAGATTGAAAATTATGTAGTATTAATGACAAAATATAAATATTTTTAGTCATATAAAACTGCCATATTTATATTAATATGGTAGTAAATTCAGCTAATTAATTGATAATATCTAAAATAAAAGAATTCTTTAAATCGTTCCGCAACAAAGTAATTGTTATTGCTGCTCTAATTGTGGTTGCTGCTGCATTATTAGTATCAAAATATGTGCTGAAAAACGAGCCCGTTACCGTAAAAGACCCATCGGGCAGTATCACAGAAACAGATGAAGTCAGCACACTGCCCGGAAAACAGAATATTGAAGCTTTAAGGCAAAACCTTTCACCCGGTGTAGATTCAGTTCTGAGAAATTTCGGGATAAAAAACGAATGGATAAAGAATGAATCATCCCTCACTACAGGTGATACAAAATCACAGAAGAAATCGGGCAAAAATAACCCCGGTAATGCTGAACTTTTTGTGAAGAATGTTATTATTCCGGGTGACCTTACATCAATTGAGGTAAATGCTGACCTTGCCGGGTATTTCAGCAGCCTGGGGCTTAGTTCATCAGTAAACGAGGATATAATTACCAAGGATATTGTCATAATAGTTAACAATCCTGATTCAACATCCAAATTGCCGCTTGCAAAGCTGAATATTTCACATTCAGATAAGATTCACAGGGAAAGCGCGATAGTATGCGTGATAATCAATAACATCACCGATTACTCTGACGAAGATATAGATAAGTACCTTATTAACAAAAGTGAGTTCAGTTTTGTTTTCCCAAGGAACCTGGATGAAATTGATTTGCAGAATAAACTGCTTCACAGCAAGAAGGATGTAATTATCAATCTTACAGTAGGCGGCAGGGAAAATTACGAGACTGACTTCAACGCTTCTATGGATGAAAAGGCAATTCACGAGCGTGTAAAAAACTTCAGTGTTGATTTTCCTACGGTAACATCTGTGATACTTTCAAAAAAGGATAATGATATAGACCCGAAATTAATTGCATCAATTTCAAATGGTCTTTCTTCATATAAGATTAAGGTCATACCCGATACTGAACTTGCGCAGCTTGTTACAAAAGCGGAAGATGAGTCAAAGGAGAAATACGCATTATTCGCAGCTAACCTTAAAACCAAAGGTAATCTGGCAAAAAGCGTAATTACATCGATTGCAGTGAACAAAGATGAATTTGGGCTATTCTATGATGAAATACTCAGGCTTAAAAAACTTGGCTACAAGTTTTATAACTTTGCTGATTACTCCGCAAAGAAAGACGCGTTTGAGAAGGAAGAGCTTTTAAGACAGGAAAAAGCAAAAGAAGAGCAGCTTAAGAAACAGAATGAAAAGAAGTTTGCCGATAAAAAGCAGACAGATAAAAAAACTGATACGAAGAAGAAAACAGACGTAAAGAAGAAAACTGATGTGAAGAAAAAGACTGACGTAAAGAAACCAACAGAGAAAAAGAAAACTGAACCTAAAAAGAAAAGTGATGTTAAGAAGAGATAACCCATTTCTGAGCACAGTGAAAAATCTCGTACTGCTGATTATACTTACCAGTTTCAGTACGTCTTCACAAACCTTAAATGAAGATGAAAAAATGATCTTTGAATTAAAAGATACCAGATCATTAGGAAAAGATAATCACCTAATTGAGATGCTGAGATCATCAGATAAATATAAATCGTCTATGGCTGCGTTTGTACTTTCAAATTTTAGTGATACGACCATTCTTGAAATAATAGGAGAAAAAATGTTAGATCAAGAGTCAGACGAGTTTTCATCCAGAATTTTAGCCTTTGCATTGGGCCAGATAGTCAGCTTCAAAAGTCCGGTTTATCTTAAACAGAAATTGAACGATGTATTAGTTGATAATAACAAAGCACTGCTGACAACAGAAATAATCAACAGTCTTGGCAAAACTGGAAATGAAGAAGATCTGAATATGTTAACAAAAATAAATTCAGAAAATCGGCTGATAAACGCCGCAATTGCAATGGCAATTGCAAGATTTGGTATGAGGAAGATTAAAAGTGATGCCGGATTCAGAAAACTTGCGGAGTTATTTGAACAGACTGCCGACTCAACAGTCCGCAGGAATGTTACTTATGCTTTCAACCGTATAAATGATAAAGATGCATTAATTGCTTATAATACTGAGCTTATCATTTCAGCCACTTCACCTGATCCATTGGCGAGAATGTGGGCAGTATCAGCCATCGGCAAACAACAGGATACTGCTTCAATAGAATTTCTGCTGGATGTGCTCTCAAAAGAAATTGACTGGCGCGTGAGAGTAAACATTGTTAACGCGCTGGGTAATTATAAAATTGACCTGAACTCTCCCCTGCTTGAAAAAACCGTAAATGCACTCATTGAGCATGCCGAAAATGACCCTTCTGTTCATGTATCAATTGTAAGCTGGCAGGCGCTCGGAAAATTGTTCGCCGGGGCAGATACTCGAAATCCATTTACCCGTAAAATTCAGCAGGAAATATTATTTATAACTACTCCCGGCAAGGCGTATGACTGGCAAATAAAAGCCGAGGCGATCAAGACATATGCCAGGATATTTAAAGATGAGGCTAAAGCCGATCTTTTTGCGATATTTAATTCCACTGATAACTACGACATAAAATCAGCGGTGGTTGAATCATTCGGTTTTTTTGATGACCCTTTGGTGTATAAAGATCTCCGCGAAAATGTAAGCAATGATGTGATGAAGTATAATGAAATCCACCCCAATAAAGATGGCTCCATGATTGGCTCAAATGACCTTGCTAAAATGTACCGCGCTTTTGTGAACGCGCTTACAGAGCTTGATGACAAAATGGATAGCGAGAACCGTAATATCATCAGGCTGATATTTTCTGAATTCGCATCTTCAAAGGACGCGCCATTAACTGAAATCTGTTTAAGCAATCTGCAGGATTCAATTTACATGCAGTACAGAGCTGAGACCTGCCAGATAATGACATTTGATTACCAGTCATTTACACTGCCTAAGGATAAAGATGTAATGCTTATGTATATAGAAGCATGGGGAAATATGAAATTTGACGGTGCTAAAGATATTCTTACCAATAACTTAAAAAGCAGTGATTACGATATTGCAAAAACATCAAGTGATGCGTTACAGAAAATTACGGGTGAAGATAGATCCGGTAAAATAACTGCCCCAAAATACCGCACTGATTTTGACTGGGATTTTATCGCAAAGCTTGAACAAAAAAAATTTGCAGCAATAAAGACAAATCAAGGTATCATTGTTGCAGAGCTGAATTATAAGATCTCTCCGTTTACTGTACAAAATTTTGTAAAACTGGGAGAAAATGGATATTACAATAATACAATATTCCACAGGGTTGTGCCAAATTTTGTGATTCAGGGCGGTGACCCTACCGGTACAGGTTTTGGCGGTCCCGGTTACTCAATTCGCAGTGAACTCTCCCCCTTTCCTTTTGATGAATACACCATTGGCATGGCTTCAAGCGGTAAGGATACCGAGGGCAGCCAGTTTTTCATTACACACTCACCCCAGCCGCATCTTGACGGGAAATATACAATGTTCGGCAAAGTTGTTGAAGGTTTCGATGTAGTTGACAAAATTCAGATTGGAGATGTAATAGAGACAATAACATTTTCAGCAAGCCGATGAGCGCAATAAAAACCGAAAGACTGAGGTTAATACCGCTCACACTTGAGCAGGCTGAAATGTTCACGCATTTAGATAGCCGGCTTGAAGATTCATTGGGCATTAACCGGGCTGAGAGGGTGTTAACAACCCAGTTCCGCGATGCTATCAGGAAATACACGCTCCAATGGATGAAGGATGACCCGGAAAATTATTTGTTCGCGACAATATGGGTAATTGTTGAAAAAGCTTCTAACACTGTTGCGGGCGATATTGGCTTTAAGCGCAAACCTGATGAAAACGGATATGTTGAAATTGGTTACTCAACCCAGCCGAAGTTCAGAGTGCAGGGCTATATGACAGAGGCGATAGGCGCAATGGTCAACTGGGCTTTCACATACCCGGAGGTAAAAGCTGTAATTGCTGAAACCCGTGAAGATAATATTCCTTCAATAAAAGCATTGAAAAGGAACGGTTTTTATGAATTCAAATATTCCAAACCGCCTGAGCCGTCAAATCTGGAATCAATGATGAGTGATGTTAAGATGCTCTGGCATATCAGGGATAGAGAATAATTTCCAAAACATGAACGAAAAGGTCAAAGCACACTATGATTCACTTCTGGCTGATGTGTACAGCTGGATGGCCGGTGACTTCAGGGAAAAAGTAAACCAAACCATTGAGTTTTTCATCAAAAGTAATATAAAACCCTCTTCAACTCATTTAGCAATTGATCTCGGCTCCGGGCATGGTATACAATCAGCAGCCCTGGGGGAAATCGGCTTTGATGTAATAGCGGTCGATTTCAGTGAAAAACTTTTGCTTGAGCTGAAACAAAATACAGCAAAAAAAGTAAAAGCATTAAACGGGGATATAACTGAATTTGTTTATCCCGCGGAAAATATGCCGGAATTAGTAGTCTGCATGGGTGATACATTAACCCATTTGCCTTCAATCAAAGAAGTAAACAGGCTTATCGGTAATGCAGCAGAGAATCTGCATAAAAACGGCAGACTTGTTCTTTCATACAGGGATCTTTCAGTGGAGTTAACCGAAACTTCAAGGTTCTTTCCCGTGAAAAGTGATGATACAAGAATACTCACATGTTTTCTGGAATACTTTGAATCATATGTAATAGTTAATGATATTTTACATGAAAAAGTAAACGATAAATGGGAAATGAAAGTAAGCTCATATCCCAAATTGAAGCTCCCGGCAAATGACATTACAAAAATGATACAGGGTTTTGGACTATCAGTCACATTTTCAGATGTAATTCATGGAATGAATTACATTATTGCAGAAAAAAATTAAATTATCACATAAAATACGAAAGGTAAAAATGAAACTATTTAAATTCACAATTGCTGTACTGCTTGTTATGTTCGCTGTGAATGTGAACATAAAAGCAGATGACCTTAATAAGAAGAAAATGGAACAGGTTACAAAAGAGATACTTGAGATGATGGTAAAGGGAGATAACACTTCCGAGAAACTTCGCAAGTACATTTCAGAAGACTGGCTTGATACCAAAAAACTGAATGTAAAGAAATACCTCATTAACAACTACTCCCCCGAAAATTACGAAATTCTGTATTCAGGCGGTGATATCTGTGTGGCCACAATTGGCGGCTCTTCATGGCAGCATTTGTTGGTGTTTAAATTCACCGAAGAGTACGGAGCATATAAAGTAATCCCGCGCGGCATTTCAGAGGCATCAAGCGATTATATTGACCCATGGAGTTATGTGAAAGACTATATCTGCTCATCGGATAACTATAAAGAACCGATTGAGCCTGAAGAAAACAAATAATAAACCAATTATAAAAAGCTGTAAATCAAAGCATTTAAGTTGGTTTTTTAAACCTCATTTTTACACTAAAAATGAGGTTTTTTGTTGCTATATTTGTACTTTATGTCAAATTCAAATACAAATACCATTAATACAACAAACCCGGTCACACAGGCAGAACAGATCCTGCCGAAAGTAAAATACACAATAGCAGTATCCTCAGGAAAAGGCGGCGTGGGTAAATCTACCGTAGCGGTCAATCTTGCCGGAGCATTAATTAAAGAAGGATACAAAACAGGCATCATAGATGCCGATATATACGGTCCTTCAATACCAACTATGCTTGGTGCTGCTGAAGAAAAACCCAAGCTGGTTAAAATTAACGAAAAGAACAGACTTCTTCCGGTTGTTAAATACGGAATAAAGATGATGTCAATTGGCTTCCTGGTTGATCCCAATGAAGCCGTTGTATGGCGCGGACCCATGGCAGCAAGCGCATTAAAGCAGTTTATGAGCGATGTAGAGTGGGATGAACTTGATTTCCTTTTATATGATATGCCGCCCGGTACAGGTGATATTCAGCTTACTTTAACACAGTCAATACCCTTAACAGGTGCTGTGATTGTTTCAACTCCCCAGGAAATAAGCATCATAGATGCCCGCAAGGGTGCTAAGATGTTTGAAAAGGTAAATGTGCCTGTGCTTGGAATTATTGAGAACATGAGTTATTATTCCAGGCAGGATGGCTCAAAGGAATACATTTTTGGAGAAGGCGGCGGGAAGAAACTTGCCGGTGAGCTTGGGATGAACTTTCTTGGTGAAATAGCGATTAATACAGATGTACGTATTGGAGGAGACGAAGGTAAACCAATAGTATTGGGCAAACCAGATTCAACTGAAGCAGAACAATTTTACAATATCGCAAAGAATCTGGCTGAAAACGTAATTGCTAAAGCAAAGCTGCAGCCAAAACTGCCGATTATAGAGATCTGATTTGGCATCTGGTGGATTACCTTTTTGTGCCACGAAGACAGCTTTTTTCGTGCCACGAATAGAGGATTCAATATTCCTGGTTGATATGTTTTAATCTGTAGTTTTTATGAAAGTTTTGTAAATTCTTGATTTCGTGGCACGAATAACTAGTGTGCTTCAAGTTTCAAAGATACTCGTGCCACCAAATGAGTTTCTAAAAATAAATATGCGAGTTTAAAATCTTAATTTTCTCTTGAATTATAGAAAACTCTATTGCTGGCACGAGAGAAAAATCATATTAACACTAATGTTTTTTTAATAAAGTTTACTTATTTTTGCGGAGAGTAAGGTCATTTAAATGCTTGTAACTGAAAAAACAGCGGAAATTGAAGCTAAAATTAATTCAGTTCTTGAACGTATAAGACCATATCTTCAGCAGGATGGAGGTGATGTGATGCTTGACAAAATATCAGATGAAGGTATTGTGGAATTGAAGCTTTTGGGTTCATGCAACACGTGTCCGCTTAGACCAATGACATTAAGAGCAGGAATTGAGCGCGCTTTAATGCATGAAATACCTGAAATTAAGAGAATTGAGTGTTTTAACTAACGTTTTTTGAATAATAGGACTGTTAATTAACAAAAGAGTATAGTATATTAGGATATGTTATATTTATTTATAGTAATTGTACTTAGTTATCTTGTGGGATCTTTCCCCACCGCGCTTGTATTTGGCAAGTTGTTTAAGGGTGTTGATATAAGGCAGCTTGGCAGCAAAAATATGGGAAGCACGAATGCTTTCCGGGTTCTTGGCTGGAAGGTAGGCGTTCTTGTGCAATTGGTTGATATTGCCAAGGGATTTATCGCTACACTGCTTATCAGCAAGTTGTTCTTTGGTAACCTGCCGTTTGAAAACCGCACACCGTTCCAGGATATTACAATTGTTCAGTTAATTGCCGGTATTTCCGCAATAATTGGGCATGTGTGGACAGTTTTTGCAGGCTTTAAAGGCGGTAAAGGCATTAATACTACTGCCGGTATGCTGCTTAGCTTGGCTCCAATAGACGCTACAATAGCAATAGGGATGTTTATTTTAGTCCTTATGTTTTCAGGGTATGTTTCACTTGGCTCAATAATCGCCGCGTATTCCTTTCCAAGCGCAATGTTCATCAGGGAAAATTTCTTCGGAGTTGAAATTGACGGCTACCATACTTTGATATATTTCAGTCTGGCGGTTTGTATATTTTTAACATATAACCACCGTGCAAATATTAAAAGACTGATGTACGGCGAGGAGAACAGGTTTGAAAAATGGTGGAAGGTCCGCTGGATACAGATTGACGCGCCATTTAAACGGAAGAAAAAAGTTAAAGATTTATAATTGAAAAGGCGGGTTTATCCCGCCTTTTGTGTTTATATAATTTTAATTTCTTTATTATTCCCAGTTGTTTGTGTTAATACCAACAACAAATCGAATTATATATCCCTTTTTATTTTATTAAAATCATTTTCCTGCTTTGCGTATAATTGCCGCTTTCGATTCGGTATATATAAATCCCCGAAGGCATTTGTGAGGCATCCCAGTCAGCCTTGTAACTGCCCGGGGCTAACTGTGTTTCGAAAAGTGTATGGACAAGCCTGCCCATTATATCATATATCCTGATCGAAGTAAATCCGGCTTTTGGAATACTGAAATTAATATTGGTAACAGGATTGAACGGATTTGGATAATTCTGTTCAAGAACAAAATCTTTCGGCACTTCGGTGCTTATTGGCGAAATACCAATAGGCGCACCGCCACCATCGGTGGTTTTTAATACAGTGTTATTTTCACCTGAGCAATAGCCGGTTAGATCATTTATAAAAAAAATACTTCGTAATGAACTGCCTGTACCAGTTGTTTGCAGAAACCAGTTAATTCCAGCGTTTGTTGTTTTAATTATCTGCCCGCTGTAACAGCTTGCATAGCCAGTGTTAGCGCTGGGAAAGTGAATTGAATAAATCCTGTTTGATGTCGGAATATTATATTGCAGCCAGTTAACACCTCCATTTGTGGATTTTAGCATATAGCCTTTTGAGGCTGCACCAATGTAGCCTGTCAATGTATTTACAAAATACATCGCACTGAATATACCCCAATTACTAGGCAAATAATACTGTACATTCCAGTTATTTCCTCCATTAGTGGTTTTCATTACCACACTGGTATCTAAAAAATAAGTAATACCGGATACATAACCAGTTTCTGAATCAATAAATTGTATATTATACAGATTGTAATTGTTGTTCAAAGGATTACTAACAATAAACCAGTTATCACCGCCACTAATAGTTTTTACAATTTTACCAGTCTCACCGCAACCATAACCTATATTAACATTTGGGAAGTTTATATCGTTTAGAATTATACCAGGCGGAAGATTCTGCATAAAATAGTTATCACCGAAATTTGTAGTTTTATAAAGTAACCCTCCACCAGTTGAATAACCTGTATTTTGATCGGGAAAACTAAGATAACCATTAAAATTAATTGGGTACCAGTTATTTCCCGCATTAGTTGTCTTATAACCTGAAATTATGCCGGTATTTATATTTTTGAAATGTATATCACCCCCACCAAACGTGGTATTTAGGTTTTGCCAACCTTGTTGTGTGTAGATACTTGTAATTGCAACAAAAAAGAAAACTGCAAAGATTGATACTTTAATATTTCTAGTTTTTGTACTCATAATAATTTTTTATGAAATTTTTTGTTAACGGATAATAACCAGCTTTTTTTGATCTACAAAATCGCCAGTCAAAGACCCGGCATTGTGACGGGCGGTTAACTTATAAAAATATACTCCGGTTGAAACCTGATTACCAAATTCATTTGTGCCGTTCCATATAATTTCTTTAAATCCTTTACTTTCAAAACTATTAACAATTTCTTTAATCAACTGTCCAAGGATATTATAAACCCTCAAAGTAACTTTAGAATCGTATTTTAATGTATATTTTATTTTAGTAACCGGATTAAACAAATATCATTACTATTAGATAATTTAGCTAAATAAAATCAATTAAAAAATAAAATAAAAATAGAGCAGTAAATCTTCATTTACTGCTCTATCAGGTCAATTAACATAAGAGACTCTTTTTTGTGCTAGGCCTTTTTTCGGGTGCATCCGATATAATCGGAATATTCACTGGTGATTTCAGACCTATCTAACAATAAACATGTTTTCCTTGATAACCTGTTTATTCAGCTCTATTCTGTAGTTCAGCACACTGCCCGAAAGATTGTATTTTGGCTTCCAGAACACCGTGTGATCCCCCACTTCAAGATGTCCGGCCGGAAGTTCATCAATTTTTAAGCCTATCAGATTGAAAATCTCAAGGGTAACTTCTCCGGGCTTTTCTATGCTGAATTTGATCTTAGACAATTTATTATTTCCTTAATTTAAAAACTTTCATCTATAAACTTACCAACATATGTTCCGTCTTCTTCGTACACGTACACCCAAATTGCGCCATCTTCATAAACCTTTATATATACTCTTGCTGCGCTTGTTTCTGCCGTATTTACTGTATTTACTGCTGCAAAGGTACTTACTGATGTGAAACCGGTTAAAAGGCTAAGGGTAATTGCGATTGTTAATAATGTCTTTTTCATTTTTACTGTTTTTATAGGGATTGTTATTAATTGTTTGTTTATTTTCTTATCTGTTCAAACATAACTCATAAATTCAGACTCTGCCACTACATTTTAAGCCTAAAGTTGCTTATTTTTGCTCTTCTATTTCACCTATCTCCCCATTTTGTGCTGTTTTTGGGCATTTTTTTAATTAAATATACTATTGACTACTGATTTTGAGTTGCTTATATTTACATATAAATAATTGCGAAAATGCTGGATTATGCGTTCATAGAATTGCTGGAATCCCTTACCAGAGATGAAATTAGATCACTCAGAAAGTTCATAATATCTCCGTACTTTAACCGCAGCCAAAAAGTGGTTAAATTATTTGATATTATTATAAAATTTCATCCTAACTTTGAAAGTCCAAAACTTTCCAAAGAGGAGCTGCATAGAAAAATATCCCCTAAGCTGCCTTATAACGAAGTCACCATGCGCAGGCTTCTTTACGACCTCCAGCAGCTTATCTCGAAATTTATTCGGCAGCAGTATGTAGACAGAAAAGAAGCTGAATCAGCCATTTTCACCATAGAAGAACTTGCTATCAGAGGCGCTGAAAGAATGCATTCTATAACCATAAGGGATGCTGAAAAAATCATGAATTCCATTGAGCACATTGATGCGGATTCATGCCTCAACAAGTTCAAGCTGGAAACCGAAAAGTTCTATTTCGGGATGATAAATGATAAGATAAACAAAAAGAGTTTTGTAGATACCGAAGCAGGCAAGCTGATTAACGGCATCACATATTTTATAAGCTACTTCATGCTTGAATCGATCAAACATAATGATACGCTTCTCAATTATTCCCGCTCTTTCAACATAAAACAAAATAAGAAATTCATATCACAATTCCTTGATTTGTTCGATTTCCAGCGTCTTGAAATATTCATGAAAACACACTCTCTATCCGGAATAGAGATAGTACAGGCATATATAAATTCGCTTAAAGCTTACCTGTATTTTGATAATGAAGAGTATTACTCACAGCTCAAATCATCGGTATTTGATAACCTGGAAAGATTCAGCCAGACAGATAAACATTTTCTTTTTGCCAGGTTGAGCGGATACTGCATACTGAAGAGAGAAACACTTCCTCCAAATGACCTGAAATATGAGAACGAACTTTTTGGAATATACAAAAAAATGCTCACTGCTAAATATTACCAGACCGAAGCAAGTAAGTACATGCCTGTTGATCTTTACAGGAATATACTTATACAGGCCGTAAAGATGAAGGAGCTAAGGTGGCTTGAGGAATTCATAGAAGAATACGGCAGGCAGATCCACCCCCGCAGAAAAACAGACGTTATCAATTACAGTTACGCATTCCTTAGGTTTGAGCAGGGTAATTTTGATGATTCACTCAAATGGTTAAGCAGAATACGTCTGGAAGAATTTTCGTATCATCTTGATATCAGGAGCCTGTATATAATGCTGTACTACGAGCTTGGTGAGCATGATGCTGCGCTTTCAGCTGCAAACGCTTTCAGAAAATACCTGAAAGATAATACAATGGTAAGTGATGAGAAACGTACCGGATGCGAGAACTTATGCAAATATGTTGTAAAACTCATTAACTACCACAATACAAATTCAAAGACTGACTTGAGCTCACTAATGGTCCGTTTAAATAAATGCAAGACTATAAATTCAAAAATCTGGCTGCTCTCCAAAGTACAAAGTCTTGACAAATCTGTTAAGAAGGCGGTATAATCCTGTTTCCTATTTAAAATGACATTTTATAAGTAATTTTTTATAGATAAATTAGCTTATATGAACGTATGTATTTTAGGATCAGGCGGCTGGGGTACAGCACTCGGGATTATCCTCCATAACAACAGGCATAAGGTCACTTTATGGGAGTATGACAAAGAATATGCCCATACACTTAACGAATACCGCGAAAATTTCTATTATCTTCCAAAAATAAGAATTCCGGAAAAGATCACTATTAGCTGCGAAATCAGTGAGGCAGTTAAGAATGCCGATATGATAGTTGTTGCTACTCCAACACAGTTTATTCGCAGCGTTATTGAGAATATTAAGAATATAGATTTTACCAACCGGGTGATCCTTAGTGTTTCTAAAGGGATAGAGAACCACAGTCTTATGACAGTCTCGCAGATATTTCAGGATGTTTTTAAAAATATCCATAAGAAAAACATCACTGTTCTTTCGGGTCCCTCACACGCCGAAGAAGTTGCAAAACATATCCCCACAGCTGTTGCCGCTGCCGGTTATGATGAGAAGAACTCGGAAGTCATACAAAAAGCTTTTTCAAATAAATACTTCAGGGTTTACAAAAGCAGTGATGTTATTGGTGTTGAGCTTGGCGGCGCATTGAAGAATGTTATTGCGATAGCGGCGGGAATTGCTGACGGCGCAGGTTTTGGTGATAATACAAAGGCCGCTATTATGACTCGCGGTATCAGGGAGATCACAAGATTCGGTATGCGCTTTGGCGCTCACGAACATACCTTCATGGGGCTATCCGGGATAGGTGATCTAATTGTTACATGCATGAGCAAACACTCCCGTAACCGCTTTGTAGGTGAAGAGGTTGGCAAGGGAAAGAAACTGAAGCAGGTACTTGCTGAAATGAAAATGGTTGCAGAAGGTGTTGCGACAACTGAATCAACCCACGAACTAGCCCAAAAACTCGGAGTTGAGCTTCCGATAATAGAGCAGGTTTACAAGGTACTCTTCCTTGGTAAAGACCCGCACCATGCAACAGAAAAACTAATGACTCGAAATCTTAAAGATGAAAAGTAATTCAGTTTATGAGCTCAACACTTTTCATTAATGGCAAAGTCTGGCAGCCGGATGGCAGTTTTACAGAAAGCTTTGGTGTTAAGAACGGGCATTTTGATTTTTCGGGTACAGATGCAGAGGCAGACTCCCTGCGAAATAATTATACAGAAATAATTAATCTTAAAGGCAGACTTGTTCTGCCGGGACTGATTGATGGTCACCTGCATCTTGTAAACGGCGCGCTGATGATGAAGAGGCTGGATTGTTCTAAAATCAATTCAATTGATGGACTAAAAGACGCAATCAGTAAGTACCTTAGAGATAACAAAGTAAGCTGGGTTGTAGGCGGAAATCTTGACCTGAACAGACTTTTCGCTGGTCACTCAAAACAGGCAGGTAATGTTATTGATGAAATATTTTCTGAGCTGCCCCTTTACATCACAAATTATGATTATCACTCCGCAATATGTAATACCAAAGCACTGGTCGCGGCTGGGATGAACTATAAAACAGATAATTTCCCGAAGGACGAAGCAGAAGTATCCACAACCGGTGACTTAACAGGATTCATAAGCGAAAGCGTTATGAATGTGGTCTATAATGCTATCCCTCCTGCCACACTTGAAGAAAAGGTAAATGCGGTAACTGAATGCATTGCAATGCTCCACAAATACGGAATTACTTCGGTCAGTGATATTACTTTACCTGAAGATATTGAAGTATATATTGAGCTATGGAAACGTGATAAATTAAAACTCAGGATCAACTCCTATATTCCCTTTACAGAATTTGAAAACCTGCAAATTTACAAAGATAAAATTTCCCTGATAAGTAAAGATTACTATACAATAAGCGGCTTCAAAGCATTCTGGGATGGAGCACTGGGTTCTGAAACGGCATTGTTTTCACACAATTACAAAGGAAGCTCATCCAGTGGTTTAAAAACAGAAATAGTAAAATCAGGCAGGATATATGAACTTGCTAAACAAATTGATTCTGCAGGAATGCAGATGATAATACACGCCATAGGCGATAAGGCTGTTAATGAAGTGATTGAATTGTACGCAGGCTTGGCAAACACGAAAATGCTACGTCACCGTATAGAACATTCGCAGCATATTAAACCGGATGATTATAACAAGTTCGGCAATTATGGTATATTAGCATCAGTTCAGCCGATACATTTGAAATACGATGCACATACTGTATTAGAAAAACTGCCTGATAAACTGATCCCGAATACTCACAACTATGCACATATTATGCCGTATGGGGGCATGCTTAATTTCGGAACTGACTTCCCAACTGTTGAAGCTGACCCATTTGAGAATATCAGGCTTGCGGTGACAAGAATTACAGATGACGGAGAATTCACACCTCAGCATAAAATTTCGCTGCATGAATGCCTTAAGGCTTATACTATAAATAATGCATATTCAAATCATAACGAAGACGCTGTTGGGAGTATCAGCAAAGGAAAAGTTGCTGATTTTGTTGTAATGGATGATGGAATCACAGAGACTAATGAACTTCTCAAGATGCTCTATTTTAGATTATCCACTTACCTGTCTGGCATACAAATGAAGTAGAAATAAAAGTAAACTTTCGCTATTTTAGTTTTATGAATTATAATAACATAGTTTTCTGGGGAGATAGTCTGACATTTGGAGCAAGAACTTATGGCTGTTTCCCCATGTACCTTGTAGACTTGTTGAATTCAGCAACTCCTTATAACTGGAGAGCCATTAATCGCGGAGTAAACGGATACACAGCAAGAGATCTTTGGTTTAAAGTTAACTGGGAGCTTGAAAAACTTACTGATACTTATCTAAGTTGTGTACTTATTGGCACAAACGATTGTTCAGAGCTTTCAGATAGTTCAATTTTTAAGTCCTACTTGCAGCAATTGCTTGATGCAATTTATATTAAAAAAGGAAAAAGAATATATTTGGGCGAAATTCCCGGTATAGTACAAAATGCACATCCTTTTTTCCCTAAAGAAACTATAGAAAAGCGAATTGAGCTTAACAATGTAATCAATGAAATTTGCAGTAATGATAAGAGGATTGAACTTGTTAGATTTGACCTCAGCATTGAATGTTTTGAAGATAGCGTCCATTTCAGCGAAAAGGGAAACATGAGCGTCGCCAAGTCTTTCTTTACTAAGATTATCAACTCATAAACATTTAGTATATTATATGAAAAATAACCTTAAGATTTTGTTGCTTTTAGGAACCCGACCCGAAATCATAAAAAATTATTCTGTGGTCATGGCACTGAAACAACAGAAAGTCTCCCATAAAGTGGTTTACACAAATCAACATAATGACTACCTTATGAATGAACTTATATTTGATGAACTGACTTACAAACCCGACAAAATTCTGATGAAAAAATTCAGAATTGGTGAATGTATTGATAATTTGATCAAATATATTCTAAAGGAGAAATTCAGCCTAATCATTGTAAACGGTGATACAACTACATCATTAGTAGGAACAGTAGCAGGAATACAAACAGATATCAGTATTGCACACATTGAAGCAGGGTTGCGGAGTTTCGATAAATATATGTATGAAGAACGCAATCGGATATATGCAGATTTTTCAGCACACTATCTGTTTACGTACACAAAGTATCAGAAAGAACTTTTACTTAAGACAGAGGGACTAAGAGGAAAAATTTACAATGTTGGCAATACAACCGTGGACGTAATATATTCCAAACAGAAAGTTATTAAGGAATATGCCAAACAATTCAAAACTGACTTTGGAGACTATATTTTTGTTACTATGCACAGAAAAGAATTTACAGATTCTCAGCACAGGATGAAGACATTTATAGATGTACTTAGGAAAATTAAAAGCACGACTGGTTTAAAAATAATATTTCCACTGCATCCCAGAACAAAATCCTATTTAGAAAAATATAATCTGAAAACTGAATTAACATCCGGGATATCCTTAATATCTCCCGTATCATTTCTGCATTCTGTTTCATTACAGAAATCAGCACGGCTCATCCTAACAGACAGCGGATGCGTCCAGGAAGAGGCGTGTATTTTAAAAACACCTTGCGTTACTATTAGAGATAACACAGAAAGAAATGAAACCTTAAAGAACAATGCTAATATACTGGCGGGTTTTAAATCTGATAAAATCCTGAAATGTGTCGATATTTCTTTGAAAAAGAAACGGAATTTCAGTAATGTCTACGGAAAACCCGGTGCAGGTATGCGGATTATTTCCATCCTAAAAAGAAAAAAAACTTCTAAGAACTTTTTTTGAAGCTTCTTACTAACTCCATAACCGCTACTCCATATGCCACTGAAACATTTATAGAATGCTTGAAACCGAATTGCGGTATTTCAATTGAAAAATCCGAAAGCTCAATAATATCATTTGATACACCTGTCAGCTCATTGCCGAGTATAAGGCATAAAGGAAATTCAGAAGCTTCAATTTCCGTGTAATTCCTGCTGTTTTGGGTGATTTCCAGCGGTACAATTTTGATTCCCTGTTCTTTTATCTTCTTTACAGCCTCCATAGGATCCTTGATATACTCCCATGGCACAGCTTCAGTCGCGCCTAACGCAACTTTTTCAATTTCCTGTCTTGGCGGATAAGGCGTATAACCGGTAAGATAAAGCTTCTCTATCAAGGCAGCATCGCTGGTGCGGAAAATTGAGCCAACATTATATATGCTTCGAATATTATCCGCCAGAGCATATACCGGATGCCGCTTGATCTTTTTGGTTTCATCTAGCGTAATACGCTTTTTACCGACTTCTTCGTGTGTAAGTTTTCTCATATTATAATCTTAATAAAATTGTATTTTTTGGAATGCATTGACTGCGTCAATGCGGCATCAACACAGTTGATGCATTCCAAGACTAAATACGTTAGAAGTATGCTCTTATTTCGGCAGTTCCTGTATGTATCACTCTTGATTTATCTTCTGCCCTGCCGAAATAATTTATTGTAGCCTGTATAAAATTACTGATCCTGTATTCAAAGTTCAAAGACCAGAAATAGCTCTTTCCTGCAACTAACCCTTTAGTAAGATCAAACGGAACAAAAGCGGGATTTGTGTTCAGCAATACTTCATTTCTTGAAATTTCACTTCGCAGAGTACCTTTGCCTGAAAGTGAATATGTCAGCCTGAAGGTCTGAACATTGATATCAGCCTGCGTGTTCACAATGGGGAACACGTCCTTTGCACGTTTCAACGAGACCTTGAATCCCGCCTCAACTGAAGCAATTGGCTTATAAACAATTTCTGATGTAACACCTTCAGTATTGATATTCCAATTGCGGATCTCAACCGAGGGCGCGAAATTCCGTTCAATTTGAGTTACATAATCGGTTATCAGTGCAAGATCAGGTGTAAATGATAACCTGAGTCTTGCGGTTCTTTCTACATTAAGTACTCTTTCATTCCCTGAAAAGAACTGGTTAAAGCCTTTGCGCTGAACAAACCTAAGCTTTACTCCGAAATACTCGGAATTTTCGAATACGCCAAGATCCTGCTGTATTGTTGTTGCACCGGCAATTGTATTCTCATTGTTCTGAAATGTACTGAACTTCAGCAGGTAAATATTACGTTGCAAAGGATCTTTGCTTTTTTCAGAAACGCTTACGTATGTATCTGAAGTGATGTTATTCACAATTGTTTTTAATATACCATCTGATATTGCCGCAAGGAATCTGGAAGGTACAAGATTAAGCGAAGCGGAGCTTTGCAGGTCTGTAGTAGGGAAAAGCTGGTCAGTGGGTCTTAATATTTTTATATAATCACCATCAAAACTGGTAAGTACAAACTCGTTTTCATCCTGCAATCCGTTTCTGTTAATATCACCAATGTACTTGTAATTTCCCGTTCCTATCGGTACAGCAATGAATACTACTTCCTGCCTTGCTGTACGTTCACTTGAAACTTTATAGAACAGGTTTGTATTAAATCCGCGGTTTAAAAACCAAATATTACTTTGTGAAGTTACCAGTATTGTTCTGGAATCAACAAATCCCAACGACTGAAAGTCAGGAGTATACTTCTTATCATACATTACTATATCCCCTGAAGCTGAAAGGAAATTCAGGTTCTTAACTCTGATACCAATTGTACTTGTGTATGAATTTGACTGCCGTGAAATTGTTCCCTTACTGAACTGGTCATCAAATCGGTAGTTGAATTGGTAAGCCAGGTCTAAATTATAAAGATCAGTTATTAATAATTTGGGTTTGAATTCATAGAACCTGAAGCTGCCGATGTTGGTTGTATCAAAAGTAAGCGAACGGGTTTGTTTATCTTCACCGCTGAATTCCAAAATCAAATTATACTTCCCAAGTTTTGCATTACTGAAAGGCCTGAGCTCATAATCAATTGCACCATACTGCCTTATCCAGTTGCCGCCGTAATCAAGAGAGTTATCTTTGCTTGAAATATAATCAGCATAATAAGTGAATGATGGCGCACGAAGGCTATCTCCTTCGAATTTAAGGTCCACTGCTCCCCTTAAAGAATTGAACGTATCTCCGCGTTTTATCCTGCCTGCGGATGTTGTTACCCTGAAATATTTTTGCGGATTAATGCTTAGCCCCGCTTCCGTGGTTACTTCGGTGAGTTTGCTAGAATCCTGGATATCCCATACGCGGTTATATTCAACACTATTCAGCCTGTCAACAGCATTGTATAACTTATTTATGACTCTTTGTCTCAAAGTGAATTGCACTTCACCCAGTGAAAGGCCGCCTAACCTGAAATTTTTAGGTGAAAATATAAGTGATGATGTGAATGCTCCCCCTTTATTTTCTGTGTCATCAAAATCACTTAACAAATTGGCATCAAAATCACTTGCCGCGCCTTCAAGTATCAGCGAAAGATCTTTCGTTATCCGCAGGTCCATTCCAACATCAGCGGATTGGTATGCTACCGGTAATGGGAAGAAAACTAACGGGAGGTATCCCCCCTGCCCAATTCCCGCAAACACATACGCGTTACTGCTTAAACTGTTATAATCACCTTTGCCGGCGCCCACAAATGAGAACGAAACCTGATAAAGAGCCGAAGTATCGCCGGGTGCATAAATATACTTTGTGAAGTTTTGGGAATTAATGACCGTATCACGCTTTATGTATAAACCGAGTGAGTTACCAAGAGAATCTCTGCCCACAAATACAACCCCGCTTTTAGATGCAAGAAATTTATTATCTCCCGCTTCAGAAATTATCGTGCGGTCAGTATCTGATAATGTAAAATCTATAGGTTTATCCGGGTCATCACGCTCACGCAGGTAAGAAAATGAGAGTTTTATTCTGTCATTTATAACAGCAGTTTTGGTTTGACCCGCAATAAAACTTCGGGAATATTTTTTATCGGAATATTCAAAATCCACAACAATTCTTGATGCATTTGTAATCAGTCTGTTATTGGTAAATTTTATCTGACCATTGGAGTAATCAATAGTATAATCATTACTTTCGCCCCTTGTCATTAGAATCCCGTCAAGATAAACTTTTTCACTGCCCGCAATTACCACAATATTCACTTCATTATCCGCGCCGATCAGGCGGTAAGGACCCTGTACGCCATCCTGACCATTGAACGTATTACTGTTGAATCTGCCCCGGCTTATGGCGCCGGTCAAAAAGAGATCAGTTTTATTGAAATTGGCAAATCCTTTTGCACCCTGCAGTTTTTTATTGAAATTAAAGAATTCACTCCCCGCAAAATTCACTTCAATATCGCCAAGCGTGGTTGTTATATTGCTTGAGCGCAATTCAACAAACACCTTATCAATTTCCTGCAGCTTTTGGGTATTGCCTTCGGGCTGAATGGGAGTATTTTCGTCTGTCAATGCAGCGGTAATATCAATATCGCTTGAAAGCTTGCCGTTTAACTGCAGGCGGAAGCCTGATTGCAGCGAAAGATCACGGTTATTGCCAACAGTGAATCCCCGGAATATACTTCCTGATTTCTGCAAATCAGTTCCGGCGAAAATATCCTCTACAAAATCGGTTTTAATTTCAACAACCTTTACACTGTCTCCTTTTGCGGTATCCAGTTTTGTCAGGATCTCAAACCTGGAATAGCTGTCTGCAATATCAAAAGGGAAATTCCTGTAGGTGATTATCAGCTGCAGCCTTTCAGGCTGCCCGCTGTTTATAATATCTTCAATTAAGGATTTATAAAGCCTGATCTTTCCGAAACGGTAATCAACATAATAATTCGCGGGGCTAATGGCTGCGGAGTCAGAATAAATAGTTAAACTTCCAAACCTGATGAATTTATCAGGAAGGGAAATAAGCGAGTCTTCGCCGGCAACGGTTGTTATGAATTTTTTATAATTAATATCGGTAAAGGTCTCAGGCTGGGAGTATGTTACCCCGGCTAAGATGAAAAACAGGATCAGCGTAATTTTCTGATTTCGCTTCAAATAATACCAGTCGAATAGTTAAGCTTCCCGCAGCAGAAAGTGAAACGGTTTAGCTGTTATTTTGTTCCGGAACCTGTTACAATATCATCAAAATAATACTTTTCGTAATCTTTGTGATCTGCTATCAGGCTTTCAATAATTGGTATTAATTTATCATCGGATAATTGAAATTGATTCGGTTTATGTTCCGCTTTATATTCTGCGGCAATATTTTCAACTGTTGAAAAGATCATGAGCTCTTCCCTGTCAAACTTGCTCCACCGGTTACCGCGGGCGTAACCATATACATCCTTAAAGAAAACAATGTAATCACCATAGGAATCGTTCCCGATTTCAAAAGTCTTGTATTTTATTCTTACCGGGAATTTCTGTTTTTCTTCTTCGGTAAAATTGTACATCATGGATTTTTTACTGTTTGCCCACCAGCTGATATCCTGGCTGGTAACCATCTTCTTCACAATGAACTTCTTCATTTTATCAATGTTTCCGTTATCATTCCTTACACAGCCGTGTGAAAGTGCGCGGTATTCATTTTTAAGCAGACCGTTCCTGTTGGTACCGTGAAAATAGCGCAGTGAGTTCTCGTCATAATGCGCGGCAAATAACCCGAGCGGGTTGCCCGGTCCGGGCGGTGTACCCGGTTCAAGCGGGTCGCTTTCAGGGTCCTTCCATGTTGGCCAGTTGCGCAGTCTGAAAATATTATAATAACCGGTGTAAGTTTTAGTTGATGGAGCACCTACAACGTTTGGCCAGACTGTTATCAGTATTGTATCGTTATTATATATCTGGTAAATGCGGGATGTAAATTCGGGAATATTCAGCTCCCACAGCATTGTCGGCTCAGGGTCAAGATAGTGGGAAGGCACATTGATATTAAGGCTGAACTCAACCAGTCCAAGAGTATCATTCACAAGTTTCTTGCCTATATCCTTGCTGCCTTTAATTGCCTCTATTTCTTCATCATTCATTATAGGCCAAAGGTCAAACAAATACTCCTCTATTTGGGCATCAATATTATCAACACTTTCCAGCGGAAGCGTTACTTTGGTATAACCCTGCTGTATGGTGTTATTGTTCGTTTCAATAGTTTCTTCAATCTTGGTTGATTTATTGGCTTCCTGTCCATAATCAATCTGAGTAACCATTAACCCCATGATGATCACAACCATAAAAATGCCCAAAAACCTGTAATTTAATGCCTTTTTTGCCATAATTTTAAATTAGAACCGTAAATTTACTTTAAATTCCACACTATTTCAAACCATTTTTAGGTGATAGAAAATTCCTGTGTTTGTTGGGAATATTACATTATAGGCAGAATATGTATATTTGTTCCACAACAAATGGCAGACTTTAAACAAAAATTTTTCGATATTACATCTCTGATTCAGGCGGAATTTGACCGCAATCTGGATACATACGGCGATAAGATACAATGCCGCAAGGGCTGCTCAAAATGCTGCTCACAGATATTTAATATTACCAATATTGATGCATTTATTATTGGCGAGCATATCAGGTCACTGCCTCCTGAGCAGCGCGAAGCGCTGCAGCAAAAAGCCCGGGACTACTTATCACATCTCCCCCTTAGCAAGGGGGAGTCCGCGAAGCGGGAGGGGGTCCCCTGCCCTGCACTTGGCTCCGAAGGTGAATGCACCATCTACGAAGCCAGACCCGTCATCTGCCGGAGATTTGGCATGCCTATTTATGATTATAAAAATCCCCAAAACGTGCATGCATGTGAGCTGAATTTTAATGATGGCGATGAGATCACCGATGAATTGCTTGTACCGAATCAGACCGAGATCGGCAAGAAATGGGATGAATTGAAAGATGAGTTCGCAGCGTCCGTTCCCCGTACGGACATAAACGGCGGAACGACAATTGCTGAGGCGATAGATGGTGTCACTTAGACTATTAACTATAGGTTTTTATTAATTTAGCAAATAACGGTTCTTTACATAAATCTTTATAATCAACAGTTAGGAAAATTGTCCTTTGAAATGAAGCTAGTTTGAGATCAATATTGTTTTTAATTTTATTTATATACAAATATAATAAATCAAAAAACATATGTCCACAAATTTGGTTTCTGATTTCTTCTTCAAATAAAATTTTAGATTCAGAAATAACATCTATAATATTCTTCTTTAGTTTTAACATTTTATTTTTATTTAGCAATCTAGTCAAATAATCTTCGAAATCAAATTTAATTTCTCCATTTTTTTTAATTTCACAAGAATTATTCAATCTAATCATTTCAATATCAGCATTATATGATTTTACAACAAATTGAATAATAAATAATTCTTGTAAAATTGTACTCAATTTTTTTAATGTATCAAGAGAAGATATTGGAAAACCATGTAACACAACTTTGAAATATTTTTCTAAGAATTTTTTATTAAACAAATACAATTCAATAGAATTATAATCTGTTGTGAATATATAATCATTATCATATGTTCTGAATATTAATTTATCAAAATCTTTATCAACTATAAACATAATGTTTTCATTAAAAACACTTAATTTATTCTTGAAACAATTTGATAGAAAAACTACCTTTTCCTTATTATTTCTAATCAGTTCAGGATTATCATCAAAATGATTACTGAAGTCAAACCATTCAATTAAATTAACAGCCACATTTTTCAAATTATTTTCTTCAATAAATTGTTCGAAAAAGTTTTGGTCAGTTATGCCCTCAACAAAAATAGCGCGAGAATCTGGTTCTAAATCGAACTTTGATATTATTTCTTCAATATTATTTCTAGGAATATTAGAGTCTGGCATCTATTTAATTAAATAACCTAGTTACGTTTTCTCTAAATGGAGTTAGTAATTCAATTGAATGTGTTGCTAGAATAAATTGCACTTTTCCATCACTACTAAAGTTTAGTAGAGTCATTAAGAGTTCCCTTTGCCATTTGATATTCAAAGAAATTTCAGGTTCATCGATAATGAATATTGTGCCTTCATCGTTTGCTGTTATGGCATTACAGAATAATATAAGCATTTGCTTCTCACCTGAAGAAAGTTTATTTAAATCCAATTTCACATTTTCCTTATCAAATATTCTAAAACCTGACGATAAATGATAATTTATCACTTTATCTTTGAAATATGTATTTACGCTACTAACAAATTTGTAAATAACAGTTTGCACTGACGACAAGGCTTCTAATCTTGCTTGTATTCCCTCGATATAAGGTTCCAAAATATTAAAGATTATCTTCAGTTTATAATTTGGTATATTTACAATTAACTTTTTTAGCTCATTGAAGTCAAACATTGAAATTATCCCAAATTTTGAATACTCAGCGGCAACTTTTTCTATTTTCGATAAATTGTTTATTACTTCTGCGCTTCTCTTTGAAACTGATAACGTTTTAAAACCCTTCTTTGATTGTACAATTTGTTTAATAATTTCAAGATATATATTGTTCGTATTTTGTGAACCTAAATTTGAAGCTTTTAAAACTTGAGTTCGAATCCAGTTATTAAGTTTATTTACAGTGTTCTCAAGCAAAAAATGTTTCGACTCATTGCGAATTTTTCTTTTTTGGCCTGATGCAGTAATTATAGTTTCTGTATCAAAATAATCACCATCATCTTTTTTTTCTAAATCACCGATCAACAATTCTCTTTCATCTGATAAGTAAAAGACTAGAATATTTAATTCTTTAATGTACCTCAAAATATTGTTGTAAACTTGATATTCTTTTGATTTTTCATCAAGTCTTATAGTTAAATCATCTTGTACTTTCAGTGTTTGCGCATATACAATTTTACTTCTTTTTCTAATGCCATAGGTATACGTACCAATTAAATCCTTACTATTTCTTTCGGCCGTAATTTCAACACCATTGTCAAACATTACAGAAAATCTTTTAAACTTGGTTTTGGCAATTTCAGATTTGTATCCACTATTGTCTAGTGTTGAAATAAGGTAAAACAATAATCTCAAAATGGTCGTTTTACCTACACCATTATCTCCATACAAAATCATTAATCTGCTTAAATCATCGTTAATATTCTTAACGATTAAATCATAACTATAAAAGCCAAATAACTTTTCTACAATAATTCTTTTGATTCTAATTGTTTTATTTTTCAATTTAGACATTTGATAAAATTAATTTTTATAATTTTCAATAAAATTATAAAGAACTGAAAATAAAATAGGAAGCTAATAAGACATAGTGTCTTGCCAACCCCCTAGCGTGTAAAGCAACAATAATTATTTATTTAGAATAAATCAAGCAAATAAGGGGCGGTATTCTTATAACACTAATTTTCTAAACTTCTTCTCAACTTCCTCCTGGGTAACAACTTCACCACGGGAATTCTGTTCTTCTGATTCTTCTATATCCGAAAGATAAGCAAGCTATTTATATATATCTTCAAGGGTAGTATCCGGCTCAACCCTTTCTGCAATTTTTATCAGAGATTCTTTTAGTTTTGTACTTTGCATACGCTAATATATATGATACTTTTCATAAAAAAATGGTATTCAAGAGCACTAATTAAAATGCCTTGTCTAAATACATACTTTAAGCTAAATTTGTAGCTAAATCAATATAAATAGGCTAAAATCAATAATTTTCATCCATAAATTCCAATGTACGAGTCAGATAAAATAATGTTCGAAATTTACCGCGATAAGCAGTATAACGAGAAATTCCACGTTGTTTATTACACAGAGCTGAATGAGCACAATAAGCACATCGAAATAAACCGCGCGCTTGCGGGCGAGAGCTACTTCGATGGATTCATTAAAGACTACAAAAAAGAAGAAGCAAAGCTGATAATAGAGAGCATCGTAAAAGAGCTTAACGAAGGCAATACCGTTGAAAAAGCCGCGATAAAAGAAAAGTTAAAGGATTACACTCCTTGAATTACAAATTCCAGATTAAAAATTTCAAATTAATAAAAGCATCCTTCTCCCACTGATTACAGAAACCCAAAAGAAGTTAAGATCTGTAATTTGCGATCTGCAATCTTCAATATTCTAACCAATGGAACATACACACAAGAACATTTTCATAGATGAACTGAGTACCCACTGGAAATTTACAGCCGGAGCTGTTGTTGTATCCGGGATAATTATCGCAATATTAAAGCTTGCCATTTTCCCCGAAGCCGCACCTGAAACAGAACATCTTTTCGAAGGATTTTTCATCGCACATTTATTCTTTGCTTCGCTTACGCCCGCATCACTTCTCGCAAAATACAAAAAGGCACTTTGGCTTGGGGTTTTTGTCGCAATACTTACTTCATCAATAACATGCACATTAAGCGATATTGTTCTGCCATACCTTGGCGGACTTGCACTTGGCTACGATATGCACTTTCATGTATGCATAATTGAAGAACCGGTTACAGCATGGACGTTTATCATTACAGGCGCGTTACTTGGATTCCTGCTCTCACAGTCGGTCCGCAAGCTCTCACGTTATACACACGGTTTGCATATATTCCTAAGCTCAACAGCAGCGGGAATGTACCTTATTACATACGGAGTTGAAGTAATTTCACTAAAAGCGCTGATTTTCCTGCCAATACTGGTAATATCCGTACTCGTGCCATGCGTTATGAATGATATCGGTGTGCCAAGTTATATTGTATCAATGAATGCCGGCACTAAAGCCAATAAACGCGAGCTTCTTGATGAAATACATCATGAACATCATGATCATCACCATTAACAATGAACAATCCCGCCAAGGCGGGACTTCGAAAATTACACTGTAATTTTCTTGTGAACAATTTGGAATTAGTTGAGTGGGTGAGTAAATAAGTTGGTAAGCAGTAGTTTGATTTTGAAAAATGATATTTGATATTTGTTATTTGTTATTTGACTTTAAGAGTTTTTTCACCTTATAAAGCTGCGCAATAGAAATTATCCCGCCGGAGAGTACTGCCGCAAAAATAATCCTGTAAATTATATCGAGGCCCCCGAAAGTATAGAAGAATACCCCCAATGCCGTTATATCAATTAACAATATCAGCGCCAGTTTGCCTGTTTCGTATTTAACAGGATAGAATTTCTGCGAAACGATATACATATACACAGCCATTGCAACGTAACTTATAAGTGTTGATACTGCCCCGCCGGTTATTCCCCAAATTGGTATAAGCAGGAATGCCGATGCGATATTTAAAACGGCACCAAGTCCCGTAATAAGCGGCAGGTATTTTGTTTTCTTTTCAATGTATACGCCTGCAATAAGATTGGTGTAAATACCAAGGAACATGTAAGCAAAAAGTACTATCGGCACAATTACAACGCCGCTCCAGTAACCCGGACCAATAATGTATCCCTTAAACGGCAGCGGAATCTTAATGATATCCTGAATTGTAAAAGTAAGCATTATCAGCACAACCGAGGCTCCCCCTGTAAACAACGTAAGTATCTTGGCGAACAATGCCTTGGCATTGGGATCTTTGGCGTTATTTAAAAAGAACGGACGCCATGCATACTCGAACATTGATACTATCAGCATCATAAATATGCCAAGCTTATAATTCGCGTTGTAGATACCCACGGTCTTTACATCTACCAAATACCGCAGTATAATGATGTTCAGGGTCTGCACCACCATTGATGCAAGCGCAGCGGGAAGGTACGGGATAGAGAATTTCCACAGCTCATTAAATAATTGCTTGTGGTATGTGAATGAAATATTTTTTAATATATTGGGCAGAAGAAGCAGCAATGTTACAAGTGAAGCCGCAAGATTACTTATGAACACAGCTTCAAGTCCGAGCTTAAACACAAGTATTAATACCAGGTTTAATGCAACATTTACAAAAATATTTACAAGCTTTATAGAAGCGAATACCCTGGCTTTATTTTTGAGTCTGAGGTAAGCAAAGGGAATGAGCGCAAGCGCATCGAAGAACAGAATGAATGCGGAGTAAATTATTATTGATTCATCCTTCACCCCTATTAACGCAGCTATGCTGCTGTGAAATACCAGTATCAAACCGGATAAAACAAAACTGTTTGCTGTAATAAATAAAAACGGATGAGTGAAGTTCTGTTTTTCATCACCAACTTCCTTTGCCGAAGCGAAGCGGAAATATCCGGCTTCAAAGCCGAATGAATACACAATGTTCAGGAAAGCTATGTAGGCGAAAACGACCGCAACTACGCCGTACTCAGATGGCGGGAAAACATTGGTGTAGAACGGAACGAGAATAAAATTGAGGAAACGGCCAATAATTGTACTTGTGCCGTATATCAGGGTTTGTTTGGAAAGACTTTTAATTTTATCGAGCATTCAGCTACAAATATAGCTAAAATAAAGGTTTTTTATAAGTTGCTGGTAAAGACAGTAGAAATCAGAACACGGATTTAACGGATGAGACTGATTTTCACGGATTTTATCCGTGTGTATTCGTAAAATCCGCTACGACGTTGACTTTATGAAAGTCGATATCAGTGTCCTATTTTTTTAATACTAGTTGTTGGTGAAAAACACCAACAACGGGGGGGTAATCCTCCATTCTATTTTTTTGGAACTCCTTTTAAATGATAAGACCTGCCTAAGTTAAAATTATCGCTTATAATTATATTTACTCTTCCATTAACCATCGTACTTCTTACAGCATAATAAAATTTATCTGGTATTATTTGGCTTTTTTCTTCATGCCATTTTTCTCCATCCCATGTGAAAATAGCCCCAGTTATATCACTAGTTTGGCCATAACAGACCAAATGATTTTTTGAAGAGCCACATATTTTAATGGGTAGAAAATTGGGGGTATTACACAATTTTTCCAATCTATCATTAGTGAAATAATAAATTGAAGTTCTGCCCATAGCAATAAAATCCGAACCACATATTGTTATTGCGCCGTATAATTCGGATATTGTGTTAATACTATCAATATTAACTAAATTAAAATAATCATTTATATATTCATAGATATAAAATCTAAAATTGTCATTTGGATATAATTTCATTCCGATATAATACAATATATTTAATGAATCTCTAAAAAATCCGCCTGATCTCACACCACTGTCTAATGTATAGGGTGTAATTAACCCTGAATTGAAAAAATAAATCGTGTTACTTTCAGAAATTGATAACCACGACTGATTAGGTCCCTCAACAAATATACCTGAAATAGTACCCCCCGTATCACCGGTTATATCATAGCTAGAAACACTTGTATTTTCTACTTTCTTTAAAACAGGTGTACTTGAGTTAACTCTGTTTCCACCGGCAAAAACATTATTTTTATCAAAACCTTTTACACCTACAAAGCGAAAATCGGGATCATTTATACTAATAGACGAGTATGTCTCGCCATTATAATAGACAAGAGAAAGCGGAGAGGTTATAAAGATATTACTTGAATCGGCTACATATAAATTGTTAAACGCGTAACCGTATATTGTATCCATTGACCATTCATATCTGTCAACGGTATCTATAATAACAGGAGGCGGATTTGGTGAAGTTGGATCTTCTTTGCAGGCTAAGAATAAAAAAACGGGAAACAATATCAAATAGATTGAATAATTTTGTAAGACTTTTTTTGTGCTGATATTCCGGTCGGCAAATATCATAAGTAATTTGATTTTTAAGTTATTCAAATATATATTTATTATTTCCACATAGCAAATACAAAATAATCTCAAATGTCCATTCATTTTAACTAATTATAAAATTTATAATTAATAAAATACTTGAATTTCAGCTTATTTTAGGCTATTTTTATTAAAACAGATTCCTAAAATTGTCCACTTATTATATAAAATATGTATAACCCAAAATTTCTTAAAATCATCAGATTATTGAACAAGGATGAATTTAAATTACTTCATAAATTTTTATTATCTCCAATTTACAACACAAATAAAAATATAATCATCCTATATAGTTATATCAAAAAGCATTACGATAAATTGCTTACTACAGGGTTAGCAAAGGAAATTATTTTCAATTATGTATTTAAAGAAGGAAAATTTAGTGATAAAAAATTAAGAAATTTAAGTTCGGAGATGCTGTTAATTCTGAAGAATTTCCTCCTATTTCTACATTTAGAAAAGAATGAATCCTTAAAGAAGAAACTTCTGCACGATCAGATATCCTCAATGTCATTTAAATATGATGAACAAAAGTATCTGGAACAACTAATTCAGAATATTAAAACGGACTCTTCCATAAATGACGTACCCAGTGTAATATTAAGTAAGGTTGAACAGGTTTTTGACTTAAGCATTCGTCTTAGTAACAGCATCCATCCAAATTTGCTTTCTCAATTAATCAATAAATTAGATCTTTTAGTTTTTGAAGCAAGTCTAAAATACTACAGTGCAGCAAAACTTATTTCTTCTTCACAAAAGCAAAAGATAAATTGTGATTTTGGAAATCACATTAGTAGTTACATTGAAAAGTTGAATATTCAAGAATATCCCATATCAGTTCAGATACAATACTACAAGTTTAAATTAAGGCAAACTAAAAATGAGATTTATTATCATAAATTAAAAGAAATTTTATACAAAAATTATGATAACATTTCTATAAATGAAAAATCACTAGTTTATTCTTATCTCTTAAATTTTCTAGTTGAGGAAAGAAGTTTAGAGTCTTTAACCAGATATTGCAATGAAGAACTAGAATTAAGGTTGCATCAGATAGAAACAACTATTGATTCCAAAGGCTTTATTCCAGATAGTATTTTTATCAATACCGTATGTTTGCAGCTTAGAATGAAAAAATTTCCTGATACACTGGTTTTCATTGATAAGTATAACAAATACCTCAATTCAAAAATTGCTAATTCCGTAGTAAATACAGCCTTAGGTAAATTGCATAGTTCAATGAAAGAATTTGGCAAAGCAATCCAATTTTTTAGCAAAGTTAAACACAACCATTGGTATTATAAAGTACAGGCAATGAGTAATTCATTAATTTGTTTCTTTGAACTAAACGATTTTAAATCTGTACGGTTACTTAGCAGTCAATTATTCAGTTACTGTAATAAAAATCGTGTAGTTTATCCTTTTATGAAAAGCAATCAAAAAAATTTTGTAAAATTTTTAACAAGGTACATCAGTCTACTTGAAATTAACAATTTAAAAAAAATTCCTAGTCTGTTAAGTGAAATACAGAATTCTAAAAGATTTTCTTATAAAGAATGGTTACTGGAAAAAATCAATGAGTATATAAAAAAAAGGCAGCCCAAAAAGCTGCCTTCAAATTCTAAATATAAATCAAAATTATCTCCAGTTAATTCTTACACTGCCTGAAGTTAATTTGTAATCAAAACAGTCATAAACTTCAAATTCATACCTTGCTGCATCGTAAAATGTAACTTTCTTCCAGAACCAAACCCAGCTTTTTTCTGTATCAACATATATTGTGTTGTCATAAGCGCCGTTCTTATAAACTTCAAATCTTACTGAACGGCATGCTATCTCATACGGAAGCCTTACAAGCACGTAAACATATCCGCCGCCTGAGCCGATGTTGAATGTTGAGCTTTCTGTGATAGGATATCCGTCATCGGATACGCCTTCGCAGAAATAAATTGACTGCGCGTTGGTGCTGCTGCTGATAAGCAGAAGAGCAACTGCGAACAGCGCTGAGGTGAGTAATTTTTTAATCATTATCTTAAATGATCCTTTCCTTCTGATTTATGTTTCTTTTATATATAATACCCGTATAAATAATACAGCTGTAAAATCAGTACAGGCACCTCTCTTACTGAGATGCCTGTAAAAATATGCTTATATTATTTCATTGAAATTTTTACTTCGCCAGATGCAACCGGTGTTCCATCAGGTTTTAAAGCTGTAACTTTGTAGTCACCTGCTGAATAGAATGTGTGGAATTTATCGAAGAAGATATAATCCCAGTCAGGCTGTACGTCAAATTTTTCTGTGGCTATAATTTTTTCGCTGTTCCCAAGTTTTGTGATCCTGAGCTCAAGCTTGCCAACTCCAATTTTCTTTCCTGAGCCTCTCATATCGATCATGCAGGTAAAATATCCGCCGTTTCTGCCGATAATGAACTCATCTGACTTGCCTATTTCTTTGCCTCCTGTGTATTCTTCACAGAAATAGAGCTTAACATCGCTTGATGAAGTTTCATCGGTTTTCCTGTCTTCGGTCTTTCTTTCGTCAGACTTTGTATCTTCTTTCTTCGTATCCTCTTTCTTTGTGTCCTCTTTCTTATCTTCCTTCTTATCATCTTTGTTTGAGCTGCATACATAGCCAACCGCAAACATAACCATTAAAGCAATTAAGAACTTTAATTTGTGGTTGTTTAACATTTTGTTTTCTCCTTTAGAAAAGTTAGTTTGTACAGATATGATTTAAAAATTTGTTTTGACCCCAATAAATGTGAAAAGATATGACACTACTGAAATGCCTGATTTAGGTTGGATTTCAAGTCAAAATTATGCATTTTTTGGAAAATAATCAATAATGAATTGTAAATAATTGATAAATTTCAGGAATTTCAAAATTCCAGCGAAAAATCACATGAATTATAAGAGTGTGTTAATGCACCCAGTGAATAATAATCTACCCCTTTTTTCTGATATTTGGCGAAATTTGAGGCATTTATGCCTCCTGATAGCTCTATCTTGAACTTATTTGCCTTAAGCAGCTTTATTGCCTTTGCCAATGCAGAAGGGTCAAAATTATCTAGCATTACTATTTCAATTAGTCCCCTGCCGTATTTTATTACCAGATCAAGCTCTTCAAAAGTTTTTACTTCAATTTCAAATTTTTGTTTCAGCCTGTAAGGAATTTTTTTTCTAAGCAGCTCATCCATTGCATTTGCCATACCGCCAAGCGCTTCAATGTGGTTATCCTTTATCATGACCGCGCTGGAAAGGCTCAGCCTGTGGAAATCGCCGCCGCCTGTCTTAACCGCAGCCGCTTCAAAGACCCTGAAATTAGGTGTGGTTTTGCGTGTGTGCAGAATTTTGGAATTTTTATCTTTCAGCAGTTTTACAAAACTGTTTGTCATAGTCGCAATACCGCTCATACGCTGCAGAAAATTGAGCGCGGTTCTTTCACCTCTAAGCAGCACACTGCGCGATGCGGTTACTTCAAGTACTTTCCTGCCCTTTTTTAATCTGTCGCCATCAGCCGCAAATGATTTAAACTCTACACTTTTATCAATAAATCTGTAAGTCTTTTTAAAAATATCCAAACCCGCCAGTACACAATCCTGTTTGCATAACAGAATTGCTTTGAGCTTCTTATCACCGGCTTTTCCTTTAAGCAGCAGACCAGTGGTTACATCCCTGGTAATTTTATCTTCAGCAATTGCCTGCTTTATTTTTGAATCAATTTCTTTGCCGTATATTTTATAAAATTCTTTCAGTTCCATGATCATCTGTTTTTTGCTTCTATGTAACATTTAAGGCTTTCAATATTATTCACTCCATCCGGAAGGATGGAATCATCAATTAATAATAACGGTATGCCTGAATCAACCGGGTACTTCACACCGCAGTTTGTACATTCAAGATACTCACCTTTTTGAACCAGCGGATGCTTTCCGATCGGGCAAACAAGGTCTTCTATGAATTTAACTTCGCTCATAAAATTTATATAAAATGCGGACCCACTATTTCCATAAAATCTTTCGGTGGACGCACGGGCTTCATGGTGGCAAGGCTTATAAACGAATGCACTGTATAGCCTGTAACAATGAGTCTTTCGTTTACGAAAAGCTCGTAATCTATCTTAACTCTGACCCCGGGTTTGGTTTGCAGGAGAGCTTTAACGGTTACAACATCATCATACTTTGCGGTTGAAATATAATTAGCATGAGCTTCAATCACAGGCAGACCGTAATTCAGCTTTTCAAGCTCCGTATACGGATAACCCAGCTCACGCAGGAGCGTATTTCTGCCCGCTTCGAAGTACTCCAGATACCTTCCGTTATTTACAATGCCCATATTATCGGTATGAGCGTACAGTACCCTTATGTTTATTTCAGATTTTATCATATATAAACAAATTTACTAATACAGAGAAACTGAAACACAGAGAAAACTCATTTATCAGTGAAAATCCGCTAAATCAGTGTCATCAGTGTTCCATATAGTTCTGCAATCTCCTGTTATAACCTCACCCCCCAGCCCCTCTCCTACTCCAAAGGAGTCCCTTTGGGAAAAGGAGAGGGGTGTCAATCATTTGCAGTTTTGGCTCTCCCTCTCCTCACAGGAGAGGGAGACGGAGGGTGAGGTCAACGTCTAAAATATCTTGCCCGGATTTAAGATATTATTCGGGTCGAATGTCTTTTTGATCTTCCGCATAAGCTCAAGCTCCGCTTCTGCAATGGCAATAGGCAGGTATGATTTCTGCGAGTAGCCTATACCGTGCTCCCCGGAGATCATTCCATCCAGCGAAACTGTCAGCTCAAATATTTCGCGTATGGCTTTATCCAGATTCTCTTCCCAGCTTTTTTCATCAAGCTTATCTTTTAATATGTTCACGTGAATGTTACCATCACCTGAGTGGCCATAGCAAATAGTTGTAATGCCGTAGCGCGCTGATATTTCCTTAACTCCACGGATAAGCTTTGTCATGTTAGCCCTTGGTACAACAGTATCTTCTTCTTTATAGGCTGAAATTGATTTCACCGCTTCGCCAATACCACGCCTCAGCGACCATACATCCTGTACCTTCTGTTCATCTTCTGCAAGCACCATATCAAGCGGGTTGAATTCTTCAACAACTTCTGCAATTTGCTCAATATCCTTATCAAGCAGTTCGGGATAGTTGCCGTCAACCTCTATGAAAAGCTGCGCTTCGGCATCGCTGTTTGGGAATTTTTTGTTCTGCCGCTCTTCTGCGGCGCGGACTGCTGCTTTTTCCATGAACTCAATTGCCGAGGGTGTTATTCCCCGCTGGAATATCTTCGCAACCGCATCGGTTGCATCTTCAAGCGTACTGAATGCCGCAAGTATTACTTTCTTAAACTTCGGCAGCGGTATCAGCCTGAAATTTATTTTTGTAATGACAGCAAGTGTACCTTCACTGCCAACTATAAGCTGTGTTAAATTATATCCTGTAACATTTTTTAATACCCTGCCGCCTGTATTGATAATTTCCCCTGTAGGAAGCACGGCTTCTAGTCCGAGTACATAATCCTTGGTAACACCGTATTTAACCGCCCTGGGACCCCCGGAACACTCCGCAAGGTTACCCCCTAAGTGACACGAACCCCTTGAAGCAGGATCCGGAGGGTAGAATAACCCCAGCTTTTCAACTTCTTCCTGAAATACCTGGGTTATCACGCCCGGCTGAACAGTTGCCTGGAAGTTCTGTGTATCAATATCAAGTATCTTATTAAAGCGCACCATACTCAGGCATATTCCGCCATTGATTGTCAGAGCTCCGCCTGAGAGTCCCGTGCCCCCACCCCGCGGAGTTACAGGAATACTAAATTCATTAGCCAGTTTGAATATCGCTGAAATTTCCCCAGCCGTGCCCGGCTTAACAACTACCTCCGGCGGGAAGCTGAGGTCTTCGGTCTCATCAACTGAATGCAGTTTTATTGATTCTTCATCAAACAAAACATTATCTTTTCCAACAATGCCGGAAAGTCTGTCAAGAATTTCGGGGGTTACCTTATTGTACAATTTATTATCTGGAATTAACTGTTTTATGTATGGCAAGAAGCTTTTTAAGCAGTACTTCTATTTTATCAAGCTTCAGCATACTGCTTGCATCGCTTAATGCTTTTGCAGGATTGGGGTGTGTTTCAATGAATACACCGTTTACACCAATAGCGGCGGCGGCTTTTGAGAGCGGCTCAATAAATTCAGGGTTACCCCCGGATACTCCCGCATTCTTTGATGGCATCTGCACGGAGTGAGTAGCATCAAACACAACAGGGCAGCCGAATGATTTCATTATCTCAAGTGAACGCATATCCACAACAAGATTATTGTATCCAAATGTAGTACCGCGCTCTGTAAGCATAATTTTATTATTGCCGGCTGCTTTTACTTTGTTTACCTGGTACACCATATCATAGGGTGAAAGGAACTGACCCTTTTTTATGTTCACAATTCTCCCGGTTTCCGCGGCTGCTTCCAAAAGCTCACTCTGGCGTGAAAGGAATGCCGGGATCTGGAGCACATCAACATATTCAGCGGCAATTTCAGCCTCAACTTCGGAGTGAATATCGGTAAGTACGGGAATCCCAAGCTTTTCCCTGATATTACCAAGTATATCAAGTGATTCCATTACACCTATTGAACGGAATGATGAACCGCTTGTTCGGTTTGCCTTCTTATAGGATGCTTTGAAAATGAAAGGAATATTAAGCCGTAATGTAATATCTTTCAGTCTTTTAGCTGTATCCATGCACAGCTTTTGTGACTCCACCACACAGGGACCTGCAATTAAAAAAAGACCTTTGCTGTTACTTAAATTGTAGGATTTGCTGCCGTTGCTGATAATTATATCCTCTTTGACAGATTTAACAGTTTTGCTTTTTTCGAGTGATGATGTCTTCAAGTTTTTGAGATTTAGGAACAAAATTAAAGATTATTAGCAATTTTAACAACGCAATTTATTATGCAATAACCCTTATATAGGGATTGATTTTACAAACATAGTTCATTAAAATAACAATATAATCAGGTAATTACAGCAGGTCAAATGAAAAAACTAATATTTTTATCAGCCTTTCTTTTTTTAACAGCGTTCTCTTTTTCCCAGGGGTCAGATTCACTATCACAAAAAATGAAGATCAAAAAGGAACCGCAAAACAACTGGTCCATAAACCTCTCATTTTCTGATAATGGTTTTGGACTTGGCGCAACCAAATACTTTGCATTATCAAGGGATGTTTCATTACAGACAGGTATATTTTTTTCCGGCGCCAAGGATGACAGAGAATTTGAGCAAACCGACTTTTTCGGTAATTCAGTTACTCCATTCAAAGTTAACAGGCTGTTTATGTTCCCGGTTGTGAATATCGGGCTGCAGTACAGGCTGTTTCGCGATGATGTTACAGATAATATGAGACCATTTGTGAACTTTGGGGTATCTCCCGCTGCAATTATGTACACCCCGTATAAGGAATCATTCTTTACAAGTTTTAAGTACGCTAAAGCTAAATACACTGTTGGCGGATATGTTGGACTTGGACTGGATTATATTACAAACCGCAGTTCGGGCCTGAGTTTTAATCTGCGGTACTATTATTTGCATCTTTTTGGCGATGGTATTCAGAGTCTATCCACTGCTGAAATGAAGAACTTCGGCGGGATATATTTTGTGTTCAGCTATAATTTTTTGAAGTAAAAGAAATTACAGTTTGAATAAGAAAGGGGCGAAAGCCCCTTTTAGTTATATTTTTGCCTTATGATTTTTACCTTTTACTTTATCATTTTATCAAATTCTGCCTCATCAATCACCTTTACGCCCAGTGATTCAGCTTTCTTAAGCTTACTGCCTGCTTCAGCGCCCGCTAATACATAGCTTGTTTTCTTGCTTACCGATGACGCGGCTTTGCCGCCGAGTGATTCGATCAACTCTTCAACTTCTTCGCGCTTATATTTTTCGAGTGTACCTGTTATCACAAACGTCAGCCCTTCGAGTCTGTTTGAGGTATTTGCTGTAACTTCCATCTCAAAATTCAGCCCCGCATCACGAAGTTTTTTTATCATCTGCAAATTGCTCCTTGTGTGAAAAAAATCATACACACTCTCAGCAATCCTTGGACCTATTTCATGTATGCTTTCAATTTCTTCTTTTGTGGCTGAAATAATCTTATCAACACTCTTAAAATGTCTGGCAAGTATCCTTGCCGTACGGTCGCCAACATGCCTGATACCTATAGCATACAGTACTTTTTCAAACGGGCGTTCTTTGCTGCGTTCAATTGAGTCTAAAATATTATCAATACTCTTTTCGCCAAACCTATCCAGTGATTTCAGTTCCTTTACTTTCTTATCCAGCTTATAAATATCCGTTATATCCTTTAAGTATCCCAGCTGAATGAATTTTTCGAGAATCTGGAAGCCCAGCCCTTCAATATCCATTGCCGTGCGCGCAACAAAATGCTCCATCCTGCCCTGCACCTGTGCGGGGCAAAGTGAGTTTGTGCAGTAATGATTCGCCTCTCCTTCGGGTCTGTGCAGCGGGGTACCGCATACGGGACATTTTTCAGGCATCTTAAACGGTTTGCTGCTCTTAGGCCTCTGGTCTAATACAACCTCAACAACTTTAGGAATTACATCACCGCCTTTTTCTATCTTAACATAGTCGCCTTCGCGGATATCTTTGCGCTCAATTTCATCGCTGTTATGCAATGTTGCGCGGGATATTGTTGAACCGGCAAGAAAAACAGGCTCAAGCTCCGCCACGGGAGTGATAGTGCCAATTCTTCCAACCTGCAGAGTTATGCTTTTGAGTTTTGTTGTTGCCTGCTTGGCTTTAAATTTATATGCAATCGCCCATCTCGGACTCTTTGCAATAGCCCCAACTTTTTTTTGCTGCTCAAGCGAATCAAGCTTTATCACAACTCCGTCAATTTCGTATGGCAGGTCATCGCGCTTAGTTTCAATTTCTTCACAGAACCTCTTAACTTCAGAAATATCATTTACAACTTTTGTAAAGTTATTTATGGGGAACTTGAACAATCTGAGAAAATCCAAATTACCTGAATGTGTTTTCAGTTTCTTCTGTTCCTGATCATTCAGATATCTCATGTTGTAACAGAACATATTAAGTCTGCGTGAAGCGACCTCGCGTGAATCCTTAAGCTTCAGACTGCCTGCGGCTGTGTTACGCGGATTGGCGTAACGCGGTTTGCCTTCGGCTTCCTGCTCTTCATTTATCCTGAAGAAATCCTTCAGCATAAAAAAAACTTCACCGCGCACTTCCATATCTATTTTTTTATCAAGCTGTAAAGGTATTGCCCTAATTGTTTTCAGGTTTGCGGTGATATTATCTCCTCTAACGCCGTCTCCCCTGGTTGCACCCTGCACGAAGAGCCCGTTTTTGTATGTTAATGATACTGCAATGCCATCAAATTTAAGCTCACAAACATACTTGTACTTTTCTCCCTTAAGCAGGTTGTTTATGCGTTTATCAAATTCATCCAGATCATTTTCATCATATGAATTTGAGAGTGAAAGCATAGGGATATCGTGAATGACAGCCGGAAAATCATTTGACAGATCACTGCCTACACGCTGTGTGGGTGAATCAGGCGTTTTAAGCTCAGGATACAAGGATTCAATCTCCTGCAGCTCTTTCATCATCATATCATAAGTAAAGTCATCAATATCGGGTTGTGCAAGTATATAATACTTATAATCAGCATCAAGGAGTCTCTCCTTCAGCTTGCGGGCTTTATCGGCGGTCTTTTTGTCTGCAGGCATTGGTTATGGCTTATGATACGAATTACAGAGCATCCCCGGTAACTATTGCTGCAGGATGCCTTCTTTGGTAATGATCAGATTTTTAATTGATGTACCGGGTGTAAGGCCGGATTTTTTCAGGTATTTACCGTTCAGGAAAAGATCAACATTATGGCTTGTACTGGCGCTGAAACGGAATTTTTCTTTGGCCTTAAATACAATAGAATCTTTTGCGGAAAGATTCTCAGTATATGCTTCGGCGTCTTCATCTATGTACAGCTTTATTTTGATATCTTTTATAGCTTTTACGGTTAATGTAAGTGAATCAAGTTCTGCGAGTGTTTTTAGTGAATCTTTTATTCGGGCAGAATCGATCATCTTGTTCGATATCTTGTTTTCGTATTCGCTTGAGATCTCATTAAACGATTTGGGCTTAACTTCGGTTTTCTTTTCTCCGCTGTTGTTAAGATAATCAATAAGAAAATATATTCCCACAACAATGGCTGCAATAAGCAGACCCAGAAGTATCTTCTGAGTTATTGATCTGTTGGAATATTCCGGGGTATCATTAATTTCAGCAGGTTTTGATTTCATGTAATCCGGTTTATCACTTTCAATTCCTTTTGAATAAACCGGTTCATCAATATCTTCTTCCTTCTTTGAAGGCTGTTCAAGTACAGAAATGCGCAGTTTAGCATCAGGTGCGCTGATATCTTTTGAATTTTCATCAGCAAATTTTCTGCGTGCATAGAAACCCGCTTTTGCTTTATCGTAATCGTTCAGTATCTGATTTTCATTTTCGTTAAGGGCGCGTGCGTATGCTTTAATAAATGACCGGATGTAAGTTTCAGGCTGGAAATCAAAATTACCGTTTTCAAGAAGCTGCAGGAATTTAGTATTAATTCTGCTTTCAGCAGAAATTTCCGCAATGGATATTCCTTTCAGTTCGCGAAGCTTCTTCAGGTCCTGGCCAAATTCCTTAAGCATTCATTACTTTGATGGTGGTTAAAAAATATCAATTTTACTAAAATAACGCAACTTTACTTTAATTTCAATTGATTTAATGAGAAAAACGAAACTTTTTTCAAAATAAGTAAGAATCACCGGCGTACAATTGCATCAGGAACTGCATGATGAAAACTATTCCTGCAGCAATCCGGCAGCTCAACTCGGATAATTTTAGTTCGCTGGCTTTCTTTTTAAATTGAATAACATTTGAAAAACAGGTATATTTGATGATTAATGCTTAATTTCTATAGATTACCACAGGACTATTTAAAATTTACAGGCAATGAAAGGCTGGACCTGATCAACAGGCTTTCCAGCAACATGGTATTGCCCCTTGATAAATTTTCATGTGTTAAAACGGTATTAACTTCAGATAAAGGCAGAATTATTGACCTGCTTACTTTGTATAACCTGGGCGAAGTCATTTTTGCTTCCTGTTCATTCAATAATGCCAAAGCGGTACAGGCACATCTGGATAAATATACTATCATGGATGATTTTACTGCCGTTGATCTTAGCGGAGCTCACAATGCAATATTGTTTTTTGGGAACAGAGCAATTGAATTTGTTTCTTTGTTCGCGGGCTGTAATATTGCCAGTTTAAATGAGGGCAGATTCCTTGTTACCGCCGAGCATGATGCAATTATAACTTTAAATGATAACGCTTTTGGCGGTGCTGAGTTTATTTATTCTGCAGCTGATAAAGATTATTGGGAAAATAAAATATTTGCCGCTGAAAGCAGAAGTGAATTCACACTGAATGAGATAAATGATGCAGAATATAATGTATTAAGAGTCGAACATGGTATTCCAGCATTTGGCAGGGAAATGAGTGAACTTACAAATCCGCTTGAGTGCAGCCTGAATAGATACGTTAGTTTTACCAAAGGCTGCTATATTGGCCAGGAAGTAATTGCAAGACTTGACGCTTATGATAAAATAAGCAAACACTTGACCGGATTCAGGATATTCGCAGATACTATGCCTGCCGAAGCAGGCCAGTTTAAGATTACCATTGATGGTAAAGAATGCGGGTTTTTAACCAGCACAGCATATTCAGAAACATATGGGTACATTGCATTGGGCTTTGTGAAGACCATTTTTTTAGACTACGGCAAAACATATAAACTAAAATATAACGAAGGCTTGCTTGATTGCAGTATTGTGAAGCTGCCTTTTACAGCTTAAATAAATAATATAAATCATCAGGAGCAATAAAAATGTCAGTTAATATTAAAGAATTATTGGGCAGTGATTCATCACTGCTTGACCACAAATGTACAACAATTCCCAAAGAATCACTCTATTTACCCGGCGGAGATTTTGTAGACCGTGTCTGGAAGGATTCAGACCGCTCACCGCAGGTACTAAGGAATCTGCAGGCTATCTTTAATGCCGGAAGATTGCGCGGAACCGGATATCTTTCAATTCTGCCGGTTGACCAGGGTATAGAACACTCTGCAGGCGCGTCATTTTCACCAAACCCGGTATATTTTGATCCTGAAAATATTGTAAAACTTGCAATTGAAGGCGAGTGCAACGCTGTTGCTTCGACTCTTGGCGTACTTGGTGCTGTATCAAGAAAGTACGCTCACAAAATCCCCTTTGTGCTCAAAATAAATCACAATGAATTCCTTTCATACCCCAATAAATACGACCAAATTTTGTTTGCAAGCGTTGAGCAGGCATTCAATATGGGGGCCGCAGCGATAGGGGCTACAATTTATTTTGGCAGCGATGAATCTGCAAGGCAGATCCAGGAAATATCACAGGCATTCCAGTACGCCCATGAACTTGGTATGGCAACCATACTGTGGTGCTACCTGCGGAACTCAGCATTTAATGTTAAAGGAGATAAGGATTACCATGTATCCGCAGACCTGACAGGGCAGGCTAATCATTTAGGTGTTACTATTGGCGCTGATATCATAAAACAGAAATTACCTGAAAACAACGGCGGTTATAATGCAGTTAAGTTCGGCAAAACAAGCAAACTTGTTTACGAGAAACTCTCAAGCGATAACCCGATCGATCTTACACGCTACCAGGTAGCTAACTGCTATATGGGCAGGTGCGGTCTCATCAACTCCGGCGGCGCATCAACCGGCAAGGGTGATTCAGATTTAAAAGAAGCGGTCAAAACCGCGGTGATAAACAAACGGGCTGGCGGCATGGGTCTCATTTCCGGCAGAAAGGCTTTCCAGAAACCAATGAATGAAGGCGTTGAATTGCTGCACGCAATTCAGGATGTATATCTTGATAAAGAAGTAACAATAGCATAACTTCAGAAAAATTTTTTTATAAATAACAATAATAAAATGAACAAAAAATTAAAAAAAGTAGCAGGCAAACACAGAAAAAAGCAGGCTAAAGCCAAAACCAAGTTAAAAGAATCAAAAGCTAAAGCAACAAAGAAATAATGAAAAATATAATGCTGCTGGTGTTTATAACACTGGCAGCAACTTTTACACCCATATTCGCTAAACTGACAGTAGCAGAAGTCTCTCCGCTGTCATTAGGATTTTTCCGATTTGGATTTGCAGCAGTTCTGTTTTACATTACTTTAAGAGTAAGAAAACTTGACCTGAAATTCGATAAAAAGGATTATCCAAAGCTTATTTTACTTGCCCTGCTTTGCATCCCGCTCAACCAGTTCTTTTTCTTAAGCGGTATAAAACTCAGCTATGCTTCGCATAGCGGTATCATATACTCGCTTAATCCGGTATATGCATATATTATAGCCGTAATTTTCAGGTATGAAAAATTCTATTATTCCAAATTGTTCTCAATTCTGCTTACAGTTGTGGGTATATTTTTCATTTTTTATGAGGGCTTTGTATCATCAACCATTGAAAGTGAGGTAATTACCGGGGATGTGCTGCTACTGTTCGCAGTATTGACCTTTTCTATGTACTTAACGCTTGGCAAGAAAACCATTGAAAAATACGGAGCACTTAAGACATCTACCTTCGTATTTCTAGTTGGTTCGGTGCTTTACATTCCCCTGTTTATTTATGACCTTCCAAACTTCACAACGGAACATCTTACATATAAGGGAATTATTGGTTTTGTTTACCTGTCATTTTTTGTTGCATACCTTGCTTATTTTGTATGGTACTATGCACTTCGCAGTATTGCAGTAAGTAAGCTTACTACACTTTCAAATATTTCTCCACTGCTTACTGTTTTATTTTCAATTATATTTCTGGGTGAGCATATTTCTTTATTTTTCATTATAGGTTCAGTTATCACATTGCTTGGTGTATTCATTATGCACCGCGTTAGCATAGATATTTCATAAACAATTCTTCTAAATCAGAAAATATAAATTGTCTACAAAAAGTTTAAATATAGGATTAACAGGCTGCGGACATTTGGGAAAGATACACTGCAGACTTATAAATGAAATAGCCCAAAATGATCAATCTATAAATTTTGCAGGTGTTTATGATTCCGACCCGGCAGTTACTGAGATTATAAGCAAACAATATAGCATCAAAGCTTACAGATCACTTGATGAGATATTGGCCGAAGTTGACGCGCTGGTAATTGTTACACCAACATCAACTCATTTTGAAATTGCCCAAAAAGCTCTTGATAAGGATATTAATATTTTTATTGAAAAACCTGTAACAAGCTCACTTAAAGAAGCCGAAGAACTTATCAAAATGGCAGGTGGCAAAAAAGTTAAGATACAGGTCGGGCATGTTGAGAGGTTTAATCCCGCACTGGTTGCTCTTGAGAGATTTGAAATGAAACCGCGATTCATTGAATCGCACCGGCTGGCGCAGTTTAATCCAAGAGGTACTGATGTATCGGTAATACAGGACCTTATGATACACGATATAGATATTATACTCCATTTGGCCGGCTCACCAGTTAAGAAAATTGATGCCAACGGCGTAGCCGTTATTTCAGATGAAATTGATATTGCCAATGCAAGACTTACTCTTGAAAACGGATGTGTTGCTAACCTGACAGCAAGCAGAATTTCATTGAAGAAGATGAGAAAGATGAGGATTTTCCTGGAAAACGCTTATATTTCAGTTGATTTCCTGAATAACAAATCAGAGGTTTTCAGGCTGACAGAAAATGAGACAAAAAGTGAAGGGATGTCATTTACGGTATCTGAGACAAAAAAGATAATTTACGAGGAACCCAGGCCTGAAAATGCTGAAAGTATAAACCCCATAAAGAACGAATTGGAATCATTTATAGAAAGCATTTTTTATGATAAGCCTGTGAAGGTCACCCTGAATGCAGGCAAAGCAGCAGTTGAAGTAGCGGATAAGATAATTGAAATAATTAAGAATGGAAGCTGAAGCAGTTTGACGGATTTTATTGGATCAAATACTATATTGAAGAAAATTTCCAGGATAGCCATCAAAGCAGATATTCAGGCTTATGTGGTAGGCGGATTCGTAAGAGATAAGCTGCTTGGACTGGATAAGACTGATATAGATATTACCGTTGTTGGCGACGGGATAACTTTCGCTGAGATAACTGCGAGAGAATTTAATCAAAACCTTTCGGCAGTTTATAAAAAATTCGGCACCGCTCTGCTTGAAGTTGGCGGCACAAAAATAGAATTCGCATCTGCAAGGAAAGAAAGTTATAATGCTGATTCACGCAAACCAATAGTTGAATTTGCCGATCTTACGGAAGATCTTCAAAGGCGTGATTTTACTGTCAACGCCCTGGCCGTTTCTCTGAACAATGACAGGAACGATATCATTGATCTGTTTGATGGTCAGATTGATCTGAAGGAAAAAGTGCTGCGCACTCCTTTAGAGCCTGAAAAAACATTCAGCGATGATCCATTAAGGATGATGCGGGCATGCAGGTTCGCTTCTCAGCTTGGCTTTGAAATTGCGGGGGATACTTTTCATGCAATGAAGCAGATGAAAGACAGGCTTCGCATTATCAAAGGCGAAGATACGGTTGTTTCTCAGGAGAGAATTACAGATGAGTTTTTAAAGATAATAGCCTCACCTAAACCTTCAATTGGATTAAGCCTTCTCTTTAAATCAGGCATTATGGAAATTATTTTCCCTGAAGTCCATAATCTTGAAGGTATAGACCAGCGCATGGATTACCATCATAAGGATGTATTCTGGCATACACTCAAGGTTCTGGATAACATTTCCGCAAAAACTGAAAACCTTTGGCTTCGGTTTGCCGCACTGATGCATGATATTGCCAAACCCCCCACAAAAAGGTTTGTTGAAGGTACAGGATGGACTTTTCACGGCCATGAGGATCTTGGAGCGCGCTGGCAAAAAAAAATATTTGCGCGGCTAAAATTGCCTTTTGATAAACTGCCATATGTTGAAAAGCTTGTAAGGCTGCACCTTCGCCCAATTGCACTTGTTAATGAGCAGGTTACTGATTCCGCCGTACGCCGCCTGATCTTTGATGCCGGGGATGACATTGAGGACCTCTTCACTCTTTGCAGAGCTGATATAACTTCCAAAGACCCCTCAAAAGTAAAAAAATACCTCGAAAATTTCGACCTGGTGGAGAAAAAGGTAGCAGAAGTAGAAGAACGTGACAAAATAAGAAACTTCCAATCACCCGTAAAAGGTGAAGAAATCATGAAAATCTGCAATTTGCAGCCTTCACGAGAGGTAGGAATGCTCAAATCTGCAATTGAAGAAGCTATTCTGGACGGGATTATACCAAATGAATATGAAGCTGCCCTGAGTTATTTGTATCGGATAAAAGATGAGGTTTTAAAAACAAATTAGTCACTTCTAGGTGTCCCTTAACTGTTGGTAATTTCAAAAAAAATCAAATGGAAATCTCTTCCAGCGGCTTTTGAAGTCAGCCCCTTGGATGAAATTCTTTGTGCACCTGTTTCAGGTAAGATATATCAACATGAGTGTAAATCTGAGTTGTGCTTATATCAGCGTGACCAAGCATTTCCTGGATACTGCGCAAATCTGCACCACCTTCAAGCAAATGGGTTGCAAATGAGTGCCTGAAAATATGCGGATGGATTTTCTTATCTATCTTAGCCATTTTTGAATACTTGCTTATCATATCCCAGATAGCCATACGTGAAAGAGACATACCGCGCCAGTTAAGAAATAGAAAATCCTGGGATATTGATTTTGCAAGAGTGCTGCGGGAATTGGTAATATAAAGCCTGATCCACTCAAGCGTGGATGCCGCTATGGGCACTATCCTTTCTTTTGACCCTTTGCCAATTACACGTATAACTTCATCTTCATACAGTATGTTAGAGGTTTTTAATGTCAATACTTCACTGACCCTTAAGCCGCATGCATACATAATTTCGAGTATAGTTTTATCACGTAATCCTAATGGCGAATTAACATCAGGCTGAGAAAGTATTTTTTCAATTTCCTCAAAAGTCAATATTTCAGGAAGTTTCCGTGTTAACTTGGGTGAATCAAAAAATTGAAGCGGATTCAAACTGATATTAAAAGATCCTGAATCTATAAGGTGCTCATAAAACTGCCTAAGTGATGATAGAAGACGCGCAGTTGATGAGGCCTTGTATTCACCTTTAAGGCGGACAAGAAATTTCTCGATATGATAGTCTCTTACATCTTCAAAACTATCTAATTTCAGCTCATCTGCAAAAAGTCTGAATTTTTCGAGATCAAATGAATATGAGTTAATTGTGTTCGCCGAAAGGGAGCGTTCAAGTTCAAGATGAAGCAAAAAGCCCTGTACCTGTGAAAGTTTCAGGTCTTTTACAGATTGCGTATCACTCTTCTTCATCTGTAGTTTCAGGGTATTTTATTCTGTGGTGATGAATTCCTACGATGGTTTTCAGAAAACTCTGTTTTATTTTTATCAGATCTTTCAGTGTCAGGTCACATTCATCAAGCTCACCATCCAGGAATCTCGCACGGATTATCTCGCTGATCTGTGTTTCAAGCTTTGCGGGCGTCGGGTCTTCAATTGAGCGAGTTGCAGCTTCAACAGAGTCGGCAAGCATTACTATACCTGTTTCCTTTGTCTGGGGTTTGGGCCCGGGATAGCGGTATATATATTCATGTGTCGTATCTATCTCTCCTTCTTCCGTTCTTGCCTTTTCATAAAAATATGATACCAGGTTAGTTCCGTGGTGCATAGGAATAAAATTTATGATTTCCCGGGGCAGCCGGAACCTTTCAGCAAGTTTTATGCCGTTTTTAACATGGGCTATGATCATCTTCGCGCTAAGTGAAGGGTTAAGCTCTTCGTGTTTATTGGAATCCATCTGATTTTCTACAAAATAATCAGGATTGACGATCTTTCCGATATCGTGGTAGTAACACCCTACCCTGGCTAATATTTGATTTGCCCCGATCTCCTTAGCCGCCTGTTCAGAAAGATTACCCATTATTATTGAATGATGAAAAGTGCCGGGTGCTTTTGAAGAAAGATCGCGCAGCAGGGGATTGTTAAAGTCACTCAGTTCCAGAAACACCAGGTCAGTTGCAACCCTGAATACTTTTTCATAAAAAATAAGCAGCCCATAAGCCAGAATTGGGGAAAGTATTGCATTCAGGCCCGCGCCTATCAGCTGGCTTCTGACCATATTAATATCATCGTAACGTTCCAGTCCTATTGCAATAATAGCGGCAAAATATCCTATTAAGATGTATATCATTGATACAAAGATCTGCGAACGTTTCTTTATATCACGTACAGAATAGACCACTAGAACAGAAGCTGCAAAATTTGGGATAAGAATGTCATAATCTCCGCCTCTTACAGCAGAAACAAGTATACATATTATTATTATAGCATACACAGCCACCCGCGAGTCAAATATTATGGTAAGCAGCATCGCCGCTACAGGTACAAATATGATGTACTCAATAGGATAATTAATCCTAAGCTGAAGACTTAAGTATGAAAGCAGACATTGGAACAGAATTATGGTTGATATAAGGATCAACTTCAAATTATCTTCAAAGATCTTCATTCTCATTTTGTAAAGGAAAATGCCCAGGAGAAATATCATCAGCGTAACAAACAGAAATCGACCAAGCTGCTGAATGTAAAAATCACTTGAACCCATTTGCTCATTTCTGATCTTCTTATAAGATTCAAGTTTCAGCTTTGCAGCTTCATTGATAGGTTCATGTTTACTGATAATTCTTTCGTTCTCTCTTACAAGGCCGAATGTTTTGGGAACTGCCTCTGTAACAGAGTTAAGTATCTTCTGCGTTTCAGGTTCGTTATAAATGTAGTCCGGATAGATGTACAATTTCGCGATCTTAAAAGAAACACCGGCAAGCTCCGGATTTTTGTAGAAACTCGTGAAGTCGTTATTCAATATCTTTTCTACTTCAGAAATATCCCTAACCTCAGAGAGATCAATGCTTTCTTCAACTTTATTTTTAATATACGAGATCTTACCGGAGGAAATTGATGTTTTAGGAAGATCGATGATCTGCTTGTCGTAAACCTGATTCAGGGACTGGATTATTTTCTTCTTAAAAGCATCTGATGCAGAAGGGTTGCTTAGTGTACTTCTTAAACTGCTCCATTCAGCTTCGGTTAATGTAAAACTAAGTTCTGATTTAAGTTTATTAAGCGACTGCTCAGAAGTTGTACGCTTTTCTTCAGGAAGTGACCTTTCTTTTTCAAATTCGTTTTCGTAGTCCGCTATTCGTGTCAGTTTCGCGAATTGTGTATTAATGGAATCAAGCCAGTTGCCCGAACCATTTTTGTTGAGATTAACATCGAATACAGGGTAAACTTTTGAAGAGGCGTCTTCAACCTCCTTTTTGTACACAGTTTCACTTTTATATACGGGAAAACTGAAAGGAGCGATCAGATCTTCTTTGCTCCATACCATCCCCGTCATATAATCTGTTTCTATTGTTTCGTATTTGGGAAACATTACAGTTATCAAAATAACCGTAATAAAGGCAATGAAGAATTTTACCGTCTTATCAGTTTTAAACTCTGTTTTATTTTTGCTGAGTTTTGCCAAATTTTGTATGATGTTTCCGGACTAAATTAACAATAAAATTGTTTCCTAAATGTCCAGATATAAAGGTACAGTTGCACTGACTCAATAAGCCGCAAATATATCTCCGGCACAAAAAACAAGCAAACTAATTTACTTCGTAAAAAGTTGAATATCTTGTTTTTCCGTCAACAAACTGGCTTAAGATCCTGGTTGTAAGGCTGTATATAGTATCATCCATCTCATCTTCCAGCCCTTCAAATTCAGCTTCATCTTTAAGAATGTAAACTTCTGTAAAACTGTTAGTTTTATTCTTATCTTCTACAACCATATAATTATGGTCTGTATTTGACTTCATGTAAGCTTCAAGTTCCTTAATTGTAGCCAGGTAATCATCCCTCTTTTCGGGATGAACATCGTAATTTATTTGAAATAATATTCTGCTCATAACAATGTAATATAATTTTCTCATTTTTTAATTGAAAGTGCAAAAATTTTTGATATTGAGAATACTGCTCTGCCCGGATAAAAAGCGGATCTGCACTCAGCATTCAATCAAAATCAGTCTTCAGAAAAAAGTATTACATAGCGCAAATAAATATAAGAGCTGCTCTAACTGCTGTTAATTAATGGTTTAAACTTTATGTTTGATATTTATTAAATGGTTTTTTTATGTTGTGGTTTTTGTTAACTTTGTAAATACGATTGATGAAATATCAGATACGCATTGTTAAATAAATTTCCAATAGAATAAGCACAGAACATATACATAGTAATTCTGAAACCGGAAGCGGTCATAAAAATAACTTAAGATACTTACTCATCCTTTCGTTGGGTGCACTGGGCGTTGTTTATGGTGATATTGGAACAAGTCCATTGTACGCGTTAAAGGAGTGTTTCTCGCCTGCTCACGGGGTTACACCGACTCATGACAATGTATTGGGAGTACTTTCACTTGTCTTTTGGGCACTAATAATAGTGATCTGTATCAAATATCTTATTATTGTGATGCGTGCGGATAACGAAGGTGAAGGCGGTATCCTTGCATTGATGGAGCTGGTAAGACCTCGAAAGCAAGGCTTAGGTTATATGATAATAATAAGTTTGGGTCTGTTTGGCGCAGCCCTGCTATACGGTGATGGAATTATAACACCTGCAATTTCTGTCCTTTCAGCGGTTGAAGGTCTGCAGATAGCAACACCAGCATTTGAACATTATGTTATTCCAATAACAATTGTAATCCTTTTCCTTTTATTTTATTTTCAGAAACGCGGAACAAGTAAAGTGGGGCAGGTTTTTGGCCCGATCATGATCATTTGGTTCTTATCAATTGCAATTCTGGGACTAGGAGCAATAATGAAGAATCCTGAAGTGCTCCATGCAGTCTATCCGACATACGCATTCAATTTCTTTCTTAATAACGGGTTTCACGGTTTTGTAATACTTGGCTCAGTTTTCCTTGTTGTAACCGGCGGCGAAGCTCTTTATGCTGATATGGGTCACTTCGGACCCAGGCCGATCAGATTTGCCTGGTTTCTGATAGTTTTGCCTTGCCTGCTGATGAATTATTTCGGTCAGGGCGCAATGATGCTGCAAAATCCGGTAGCTGCCAAGAATCCGTTCTATTTTCTTGCGCCTGACTGGGCATTGTATCCTATGGTTGTTATTTCAACCCTTGCTACTGTAATAGCTTCTCAAGCACTTATTTCCGGGGCTTTTTCAATTACTCAGCAGGCATTGCAGCTCGGCTATCTTCCAAGGGTAAGGATCATTCATACTTCTCAGGAAGAAAGAGGACAAATATACATTCCGCAGCTCAATTGGCTTTTGTTCTTTGGTACAATTATGCTTGTTCTAAGTTTTAAGACATCAAGTAATCTTGCTGCCGCTTACGGTATAGCAGTTACTTCTACTATGGTTATTACAACGGTACTTGCTTTCGTTGCTATGACAAAACTGTGGAAATGGTCAGTTCCTCTTGCAATTTTGATCTCGGTATTTTTCATCGTAATTGATCTGGCATTTTGGGGAGCCAATCTTCTTAAATTACTGCATGGCGGCTGGGTGCCATTAGTACTTGGCGTTGCAGTATATTTTGTAATGACCACCTGGAATTGGGGACGGAAAAATCTTCAGCGGAAGATAGTCGAACAGACTCAGCCTATAGAAGGGTTTATTGATGAGGTAATGAGCACAAGAGTTGTGACAACACCGGGAACGGCTATTTATATGTCGAGCAATTTCAAGGGTACCCCTCCTGCGCTTATAAAAAACTTAAAGCATAACCGGATACTTCACAAACAGATAATTGTTCTTAGCATTATATATCAAAAAGTTCCTCGTGTTAACACAGAAGCAACCATTGAGATATTAAATCCGACAGAAGGATTTTTCAGGGTTGTTGCATATTACGGCTTTATGGATAATGCTAACATAAAGGAGATCATAGAAATTCTCAACAGGAAGAATATCCAGATAAAAATGGACCGTACTACTTTCTTTCTTGGCAGAGAGTTACTTGTTGTAAAAGATAAAGCAGGGTTCAGCAGATTCAGGAAGAAGATGTTTACTATTCTATCCAGCAATTCTCAAAGAGCAACTGAATTTTTCGATATTCCGACCGACAGGGTGTTTGAAGTAGGGTCACAGATCGAGATCTAACTAATAACCCGCAGCTCTTACCTGGTCCTCATCCATTCCAAAATAATGCGCAATTTCATGTATCAGAACTTCCCTGATCTTATCCATTAACTCTTCTTCGGTACGGCAGTATCTTTCGATATTCTTCTGGAACAGGATAATCCTGTCTGGGGTTGTATTCATGTAATAGGTATTCCTGCTGGTATAAGGTACCCCAGAATATATGCCAAGCAAAGAGAACTTATCCTTTAAACCTACTCTCCCCAGGTCCGCTTCAGAAGGATACGGTTCAACCATAAACACCAGATTCTCTATCTTTTCATTAAATGGCTCGGGTATTGCGTGCAGGGCCTGTTCCATCATTTCACTGAAATGTTCTTCGTTAACAGATATCAAATTCAATCTCCTCCCGTGAACGGCTGTGTAACAGATACTATTCTGAATTTTTCGCTGTACTTATACTTTTTTGTATATTTAGAAAGATGGACTTTCACCCATTTCTGCATACTTTCATGATCACTAAATTGTGAGCGATGGGCCTCAATAAGTTTGATCTTATCATTTATTTCTCCGGTAATATTTTCGAAGTGATTTGGCTTATCGCAGCCAAAGAACCATAATTTTTTAACATAATGCGTCTCACCGGGCAGCAAATATCTGTTCCTTGCCGCAAAGACTGCGTCAAAAACTGCTTCAGAAATCACTCGGTGATCTCTGTGAAGCAAATTCACACTTTCAAAGGACCTGTTGGAAGGATCAAAAGAAAATATAATTTCAGGCTTAACTTTTTTGATCACCAGCGCAATCTGTTCCCTTAATTTGTCATCACATCTCAAAAAACAATCCCTGTGGTTCAGAAAAAAGACTTTTTTTACTCCAAGAAGTTTTGCGGCTTTCAGCTGTTCATTATGCCTGATCTTAACCCTTTGAGAGCGAGGTTTATGGGCTATTTTAAATCCGTTTTCACCGTTTGTTGCCACAATAAAATATATTTCATATCCAAGTTCCTTGAATTTGAACATCGTACCGCCGCAGGAAAACTCAATGTCATCAGGGTGGGCAGATACTGCAAGCAGCGTTCTATTTTGTATGATACCTGTCAAGCTTAAATGTCTCTCCTAAGTATAATTTTCTAACCATTTCGTCACCGGCAAGCACTTCCGAAGAACCCTGCCGGAAAATTTTTCCTTCTATCAGAATATAGCCTCTATCAACTATTGAAAGAGTCTCGTGGACATTGTGGTCTGTGATCAGTACCCCGATCCCCTTGTTCTTCAGTTTAGCCACAATTTTCATTATTTCTTCAACCGCTATCGGGTCAATTCCGGCAAACGGTTCATCCAGAAGGATGAATTTGGGATCAGAAGCAATTGCCCTTGCAATCTCAGTTCTTCTTCTTTCACCTCCCGAGAGCACAAAACCTTTGCTTCCGGCAATATGTGAAATACCAAACTCCTTCATAAGTTCATTTGCCTTATCTTCTCTCTCGCTTTTATCCATAGCCATAAATTCCAGAACAGAATAAATATTCTGGAAAACAGACATCTTTCTGAAGATCGAAGCTTCCTGCGGAAGGTACCCTATGCCAAGCCTGGCCCGCTTGTACATCGGTTCATTGGAAATATCCTCACCATCAATCAGTATCTCCCCGGAATTGGGCTTTATCATCCCTGTAATCATATAAAAGGTGGTTGTTTTGCCTGCCCCGTTGGGACCCAGCAAACCGACGATTTCACCCTGCTTCACAGATACAGAAACACCGTCAACAACGGTCCGTTTGCTGTACTGTTTGAAGAGGTTATTTGCCTTTAGAATAGACGGCACTATTTGATATTCCTTATTTCTTTTATCCTTTTTAGCAATTCTTCAAGAATTTCACCGCTCTTTCCTGTCAGGATCTCATCAAGCTCTCCGGAAATTGCTGTTGGTTTGATATTCACTTCTACTACATAAGCGCCCGCCCTTTTAGCAATAACGGGCAGCATTGCTGCCGGATAAACTTCAGCAGAAGTGCCTACTGTAAAGAATACATCTGACTCAGCCGCCCTTTTTTCTGCATATCTCAGTTCTTTCATCGGCAGCATTTCGCCGAACCAAACTACATCAGGCCTGATAAGTCCGCCGCATTTATCGCATTTCAGTACTTTTTTTTCCTGCAGATCAATAACATCAAAAAACGTGCGGCACTTTAAGCAGAAGTTTCTTTCAATATTTCCGTGCAGTTCAATAACTCTTTTACTCCCCGCTCTGAAATGCAGATTATCTATATTCTGAGTAATGAGATCAAAGTTCGTAAAAACTTTTTCCATTTCGGAGAGGGCTAAATGACCTTTATTAGGTGTTACTTCTCTCATGATCTCTCGCCTGTGCTGATACCAGCTCCAGACAAAGTCAGGATCTTTCATAAACGCTTCAAAGTTGGCAAGCTGTTCAGGTCTGAATTTCTCCCAGATCCCGCCGGGGTCACGAAAAGTCGGGACACCGCTTTCTGCCGATACTCCTGCGCCAGTAAGTACAGCGACTTTTTCTGCGTTCCTGAGATTTTCAAGAAGTTCAGAAGAAAAATCCATTACTGTCTTACTCTTCTGATTATAGTAAGCATATCCTTTACTGCATTTTCAAGCCCGGTAAAAGCTGCACGTGCAATAATTGAGTGCCCTATGCTTACTTCATCTATTTCAGAAATATTGGCAATAGCAGTGATGTTAAGATAATTAAGACCATGACCTGCATTCACGCCAATACCAAGTTCTTTGGCAAGCTTAGCGGTCTGGCTTATCCTTTCAAGTTCGGCCAATACTTCAAGCGGTTCACTTAGCAAGCCGTATTTACCGGTATGGATCTCTATCATATCAGCACCCATTTCAAGAGCCTGGTCAACACTTTCCGGATTTGGCTCTATAAAAACACTTGTTTTGATACCGGCTTCTTTGAGTTTTTCTAATGCCGGTGTTACTTTAAATTCGGCTGCAACAAGGTCCAGTCCGCCTTCGGTAGTAAGTTCCTGTCTTTTTTCAGGAACCAAAGTTGCCATGTATGGTTTTATCTCACAAGCTATCTTAACCATTTCATCTGTGGCTGCCATTTCAAGGTCCAATTTGGTCTTAACTGTCTCCTTCAGAATATGAACATCTCTATCAACAATATGCCTTCTGTCTTCTCTTAAGTGGCAAACGATACCATCAGCTCCGGCCATTTCACAGATATAAGCGGCAAAAACCGGATCAGGTTCTTTTTCCAACCTTGCCTGTCTTAAGGTCGCAATATGATCAATATTAATACAAAGTCTCATTTCGGTAAAATTTAATTTGTAAATAGTTTAATAAATGCATCTATTCCAATACCATAAGACTGCGACTTATATCGCAGAACGGAGATCACATCCACAAAAATCATAACGGCCCAATGAACAAGAAAGCAATAAATGAATGAATTGGCTCGCCATGCCTGAATACCAAGTATAAGCCCCGCGAAAATAGAAGCAAAAGTTTCGATATCCGGCTTACCCCTGTGTAATATAAAGAACGGGATCATTTGGATAAAAATTGCATAAAATCCAAATCTTTGTTTCAGTCCAAACAACATGTAACCCCTCCAAAAGAACTCCCAGGCAAGCATATAAAAACCCACAAACAACTCATAATATAAAAGTACTGATATATTTTCCCTTACAAAGGGTCCCCCTTGCGGGTAAGTTCTGGCAAAACTCTCATTACCGGATGCGATCCAAAGAAATGGGATCATAACAATAACAAAAAGCAGCGAAGATTTCAGCCCGAATTTGTAATCACCAAGCCTGAAGCCATAATCAGCAGGTTTACCTTTCAATACCAGGGGTATCAGAATCATCGGGATAATAAACATCAAAAACCCGTCAGCAGAGCACCAATACAGGAATGAGTAAAATTTATCATCACTGGTATCAAATACTTTCCTGAAGAAATTAGGTGATGCGTAATGCATCGAAAGAAATGTGATCACAGCAACAGATAAAAAAATAAATGTCTCTTTAAAGCTAAGAGTTTTTATTGCAGTCCAAAGAGAACCAAGTTCTGTTTTTAATGAATTCAAAAATTATCCGGATAGTTTAATATTTCTTTTTTATTACGTATTGTATAGTTTCGGGTTTTGCCGAGATCACCGTGCTGCCTGCCGGAATATCAAAAACCGGAGTCAGTGAACCTGTTGAATCTGATAATATTTTGCGGTAATCTATGTGCGCTTTGATCTTACCTGGCTCAATTCCCGCAAGCTGATTTACACCGCCTTTTAGCTGTACTGTAACAGACTGCGGTATCAGCAGCACCTCTTTATCATCCGGTAGTTCAGTAACTTTAATTTCAATATCGGCAAATTCTTTTTCAGCAGTTGGCTCAATATTCACCTTAAGGTCAAGTTCATTTTGTGAAAACCAAAGTATATTCGAAAGACTATCGGAGACGTTAATTTTCCTTGAAATACCGGCATTTACTTTATCAAATAACATATTCCTGGTATACAGATGGTCAAGCATCCTCAAAATATCAATTGCGCCGCCTATCTTTATGCTGTCAGGCCGAATCTCAGGTCTACCTACGACCTGGTATCCCTCCATGCAGTTTATCTGGAGATTCGGAATTATCTTAACATATTTCTCTTCATAGCTTTCGATCTTTACAAACAAAGTTTCCGGTGATACTCCTATTATCTGAAGATTCTGGCTTAAGCCGAGATTATTATCCAGATATTCCTTTGTAAGTATGATAAACTGGTCTTTTTTCTTTGCATTAATGTCATAAGTAAACTCCTGATTGAAAGAGGTAAAAAGCCTGATAAGATTCCATCCCACACCGCGGAATTTCACGTCAATATTGAGAGGAATATTGCCTGAAACAGCATAGGGCTTATTAATATTTATCTTAACGGGAACTGTCTTTTCAATTTCAAAGGATTGATTTAAATTCAAGCTTATCCACAATACTGCAGATAGAAGGAATGAAGCTATCAATATGTGATATTTGAATTTAAACATTTTTCACTTCAGTTGGCATTTGTGCAAATATCAGTATATTATTTATTTGTTTAAATCCTAAAATTGCCTCATAAAAAAGCCGGTTTTAAAACCGGCTTTTGTTCAGTTACCTGATATTCAGTTTTTCCCTCCAGTTGTCATCACTGGGTTCATTCTGTGCCGTTGAATGGATCTGTACATAGTCTCCAAAACCGGAGCTGTTATCCATAAATACAAAAATCACGCCGCCCTGAAGCTTATTGTATGTCCATATCTCGTATGCCCTTGTAGAACCTTCATACGGGAATCTTTCAATTTCGTCATACTTGCCGTATATTGCGTAGATTCTGCCTCTGTCTGTTTTCCATCCTTCACGCAAATCGCTCTTAAAGTTCTTATTCGCAAAATCTAAACGCGAAAAGTATTCTTTCTTTGTAATGTACTGCGCAATTCCTTTCCAATATTTGAACATATACATCCTTTTTTCATCAAGCGTTTTTAAAGTTTCATATCTTTCCTTCTGCTGATCGCTCATCAGGTATATAGCTTTATTAAACTCTTCATCTACCTGTTTTTCTGACATTTTGGCATATTCGCTTAGCAAATATTCATTTTCAATATCTGTAAGCTGCTGGCTGACGGTATTTGTATCACTGCTGAAAACATAGAAATACTTATATGCCCTCAGCAACTCCTTATCTTTGCTGTCAAGTAACTTAACAAAAAGTTGGTAACTGTTGGAAGGAAGACCTGTTATATCAACGGAGCCATATTCGACTTTGGATTCTGACTTAACTTCGTATTTCTTTGTATTGGTCTTTATTTCCGAGCCGTCTTTGTTGGCAATTGTCACAGATACTGAATAATTATCTCCCAAATCCTGCTTGTTAAGGTTATAGAGCTCAAGGTAATAGAACAATTTGGAAAGATTATTGCCGAACAAGTTGCCCGGATTAGGGGTAACTTCCAGTGTGTTCTTATAAAACAGGCTCCCCTCATCTGCACTTTTGGTGATGCCTGTGCTCAATTCAATAGTGCTCATCATCAGCTTACCATCCTGGAACGGTTTAAGAAGTATTTCTTCCTCCGCGGAATTGGTTTTAGAGGATTCATTGAAATCTGAGGCATTCATTTTGAAGAGATAGGTTCCTGAATCAAGAAGCAGGTTTATCTGACCTGTCAGCTTAAAGTCTTTTCCGCTGCCGGATGTATCCGCAACGATAACAGGGATCTTGAAATCTTTTGCGACAATGGTTTTACCTGTTGTTTTGTTTATAACATCAAGCTGAAGTTTACCACTGGCTTCGTAACCTGTAGAATTTTTAATAAAGACCAATTCAGCTGAAGGAAAAGCATAATATAGTTCAAGATAAACTTTTGTTCCTTCATCCCTGAAAATGGCATAGTCATATTCAAATGATAAATTGGGTTGAGCAATTACTGCTGAATTAAGAAGCAAAAAGAAGAGGATCTTGTAAAAAATTCGGTTGAGCATATTGTTAAAGAATTAGTAACAGAAAATGCCATTCACATACGTAAATGGCATTTTCATTTTATAAATTAATTTAATGATGAACTAGAAGCCCATTGTGAAAGAAAACCACTGGTTGGGCTGGAACTTCTCTGTCATTCTGTATGAATAATCAAGTCCAAGTTTTACTGTTCCAAAAGGATACTGTAAACCTACACCAAATGACGGTCCAAAAAGATTCTGGTCTTTTTTAGCAAGACCATCTTCAGCTTTGTAGTCCGGTGTAAAGGCATACGCGCCTCTTAAGAATACGTAGTTGTTATAGTTATATTCCAAACCAACTCTGTATTCATCACTTGAAAAGTTATTATTCTGGAATGTTGTTGAGAACTGTACATTATTTTTCTTTCCTATCGGCACATCATAGGATATACCTAATTCAAGTGTTGTAGGAAGTGAAAAGTCCTGCAAAGTTACTCTTCTTGGTTCAGGTGTAGAACCTGAAGGAGTTCCATATGGTTCATAATACTGGTCAAGACCGCTGCCATCAAATGTCATTGAAGGTCCGAAGTTCTTTAAAGCTACACCAAACTTAAGACCTGATTTACCGGCAAGATACTGAAGACCGAAATCAACTGCGAAACCTGTTGATGATACTGTCAGGATCTGCTCGTAAATAACTTTAACGGTTGCGCCAAAAAGTATCTTATCCGACATCTTTCTTGCGTAAGAAATTGAAGTGGTAAGATATGTTGGAGACCATACTTCGCCTGTACCGTTTGGACTTTCAAGTGTTGTTACAAGCTCATCACCAAAACTCAGTGATTTAAGACTTGCACCTATTACACCTAAATTACCCATATCCACAGCGCCGGCTACGTAGTTAATGTTAATATCTGCAATATATTTCATGTGTGAAGCCAATACTTCGGTCTTATTGTTCATCAAAGAAAGACCGGCAGGATTCCAGTACATAGCATCAACACCTGAAATTGAAGAGATCATAGAGCCGCTCAGTGAGGTGCCCCTTGACCCCACCGGAATCAATAATTCCGGTGCTGCAGAAGTACCGTATTTACTACGGTCTCCTGCAAAGCTAATACTACCAAACAGCAGTGTAAATATCAATGCTGATTTAGCAGCGTTTTTTATTTTATGATATAATTTCATTTTTTTTAAGCTCCTTATTGATTTATTTACAATACTGTTTAGAACGAGTCAATTCTTTCTTCCGGAGTGAAGATCGCCAACTTAATGGTCTTTGTTCCAATTCCGGGGGCATCTATAAATGCTATATAGATTCCGCTTGCTACCGGAATTCTATCAGTATTCGTCAGATCCCAATTGATCGAAGTTGTATTATCATCTTTGTTGATTTGCCTTACAAGATTTCCATTCAATGAATAAATGAATATAGTTGCCGATTTAGGCATATTCATGAACTTAACAAATCTGTCAAACGGACTTGTTTCCTGTGCATGTCCGCCGTAATACGGGTTAGGAACTACCCTTACGGTTGACAATTCACCTCTTGAAGACGCTAATTCAGTACTGCCAATTGTTGGAGCAGTTGTGTTCTGTGTAACTACCTCGGTTACTTTTCCGGGTGACTGCTGATACTGTAACCTTGTGTAAGGCACTATTTCCAGTACATCACCGTTATTATAAGCCGGGCCGTTATTCAGTAATCTTGGTGTCCATACATACTGGATATCCATCTGCCTGAACTGAGCAGAGAAACTGATATTCTTTGTTGTATAGAATGTATTTGGATTCGGATCGTATGTTGAATACATAATGTAAACATATTCAATACCGCCATCACCAGTTGCTTTAGGATTCCATGTTCCGCTGCTGTCGCCATCAAAGAAAGCAACATTTAACTGTCTTGGTACAGTTGAATTTGTATCCTGAGGATCATCAATTTCAACTTTGAAAGGAACATCTACGTAATCCTGGTATGGCGAATTTATCACTGAACCCCTGTATCTGTAAGCTTTTTGTGTTGTTCCAAAGGTGATCTTTACGTTCTTTAAAGCAGATACTTTCAGGAATGCAAGATCGATCTTTGAATTATAACCGCTTCTGTAAGCAGAACCTGAAGGCCAGCTAAGACCCATTGAAATGCTTTGAGGCGCGGAATAGTTTGCATACAATGCACGCAGACTAGCTGTATCTGCGCCTGCAAGATTCAGGTTACCTCCGGTGTAGTTCCAGCCTCTGTTAAGTGACTGTGTGCCTGCTGCCGGATCTTTGATAACTCCATAATTCAAGCTGTTAATTGTATCAGCCTTAAATAAAAGTCCATCTGCAATATATGCATTGTTGTCCAGTATTGATTTTCCGTACATATTGCCAAGTATGGTATCAACCTGGGCATTCTGGATCCTGACAACTTTCCATGATGTATCTGATGAGAAAACCATCTTGTAAGTTGCAGAAACGATCTTCATAGGATCAATTACTATAGGATAGAAAACTCTATCAGGCCTGTTGATCGAAAGTGTATCCAGGTTTTTGTTGATAAAGTTTGTACCCATCATCGGGAAATTGGGTATTATGTTAATAAGCTGTGATGATACAGGATTTTCGAGAACTTTAAACGGCTTACCTGCATTCAGGTTAACGCCATATGCCGTAACTGCAAACCTGTATGAAGTACCGTTTATGAAGAAATCGTTTACTCCTGTTGGATATGCATTTGAGGTTAAAGTTATAACTCTCGAAATATTGTTATCGTTACCGAAAGCGGTTGGTTTATATTCATCCTGAGTGGTACCGTTAGGCTGACCAACACGAACTGTATCGTAAACCAATTTTATACCATCTACCAGATCATATACTGCAAGCAATGTTCTGTCTGATTCATTATCGCCTGATGTTCCGGGTTTTACCTGGTAAACATTGTATCCCTGGAATCTCCAGCGTCCTGTAAGTCCTAATGAATCAAAAACATCATATGATTCTGATCTTGAACCCCAGTATAATGAGATCTTTCCGTCGCCGTTTGCAACTGCATTCACCTGTGGAGCGGGCGGAAGCGGTGTTGCAGCGAAGTTTGAGTTGTAGAATTTCTGCACTCTGGAACCTGCTTCAAGCAGCGCGCAAACGCTAAGATTGTTTGAAGAACCTCTTTCGATAAATGCTCCAACTACAATTACCTGCGTATCCTGAGACTGCATAACAAACGGACCGCTTACCTGAAGAAAACGTTTATCACCAGGTAAACTATCATACCATCCGGTTTTTGTACAAGCATTACCGTTATACTTGTATTTAGATGGCCCGCCGGTTGTCCAGTTGATCAGAGGATTAGCGCAGCCTTCACCATACTTCATAAAATTGTATGCATTTTCAGCCAAGTCAGGATCGCCAAGACATGCATCAAGTCCATTTATAAATGTAGTGAAGAGTGAAAGACCAACGGATTTGTAACCAATAAGATTACCATATGGTAATTTTGCAGTATCATTCGGGTCACCCGTATAAACAATCGGGCTCTGAAGATATTTAAATCCTACTGCAGGTGGTGCGCTGCCATAATCGGGATCTTCATTATCCTGGTTGTAGCAGAAACCAATATTCTGTGTCGAATCGCATCCTACAGCATCGTCACCTGAATTTCCTAAATCCGGATCGCAGGCAATAGCTGTAAACGTGCTGTCCCAAACATCATTACTCTTGTTAATGATCTTCCATTTAACAAAATACATATTCAAAAGACCCGGGGCTAAGAATGCAAACGAAGTTTGCTGTACTTCAGCTCCCATAGGCAATGTACCGCCCGGTAATGAAAGTTCTGAAAAATGTATGTTGTTGGTACAGTTTGTATAATCCATAAACACGCTCCAGATAATCTCATCCGGACGAGCAATGCTGTTACCTATACCCGGTCTGTCGCCGTCAAATTCAGGCTGGTAACCGGGAATTCCGTTTACTTCAACGTATGGTGCACCAAGATCAACCGGCCAGCTGGCCCATGAATCATACACTATTGTATATGTTCTTCCGCCTGCCAATTTCTGTCTTGTACCGCCGCTTACCAAGCTGGGGTCATTCACATTAACCTGGTACGCTTTAAGTCTTGGGTCAGAGCATACCTGTGAACCGGGAACCTGTCCTACAACAGGGATATTTCCCGGTGAAAAGTGAGTATTAAACATTGAAGCGGCCAGCCTCAGGTCTCCGTTAACTTTAGCTCCAATATAGATACCTGTTGTGAAAATGGCTGTCAATCTCTGAGATGAAGCTGCAGGCCATAGCATACCCGCTACGCCGCTTGAAAAAGTTATTTTATCATAGTTAAAATAACCGTCGCTCCTGAAAATAGCGTTTATGTTATTTACCTGGAGAAAGTTGTTATTAACACCGGCATTCATTCTTACCGGAGTATAACCCTTTCGTTCCTTTGAGAAAGTATCATTTACAGGGGCTAAGCATATAACCCCTGTAATGATGAACATTAATATTTTAAATGTTATATTTTTCATATTTATTAACACTCCGATAATTAATTAAAGAATAATCTGAATCCGAGCCTTACCTGCCTTGGAGGTCCGTAATTATTAATTGCATGAGATCTGATCTTATAAAGCTCAACGCCCTGCTCACCTACTGTATTTGCCCACTGTCTGCCAGGATAACTATCCAGAAAACCTGTGTTGCCGGCTTCACCTGATGTTGCGAATACGTCATTAATAAGCTCCTGATCAAGTACGTTAATTGCAAGTATATAAAGATTTGCATTCAACTTGTCAAATATCTTGAAAGTCTTATCTATCTTCAGATCAAGTCTTAAGTTCCATGGTGAATAAGCTGAATTCAGCGGAGCAATTGGAGTGTTGCCTCCGGGTGATGTTACAACCTGTAATACATCATATGTATTGATTGATGGTGTATACGGTCTTCCGGAGTTAAAGCTGAACAACAAATTGAATCCTAATTTTGAAAGAACACCGCCCATAAATCCTTTGGGTACGTCTGTGGTGCCCCACCTGTAATCAAGTTCAATTGATCCTGTATGTCTCTGGTCATAATCCAAAGCTGTAGGAATCTTAGGCGGTTCGTCACCATTGTAAGCAATATTGCTCTGGGAATTGATATCTGAACCTGTTCCTGAAGCAAATGACAAGCCGTAAGATATTGAAGCTCTGAGCCTGTTAATTCTTCTGAGGTCAAGACTGAAATCAACACCTCTGACTATACCAAAATCTCCGTTATCATAAATAGCAAAACTATAAGAATTATCCTGAGCTTTTATATTTCTTGCCTGAATAAGATCTGAGGTCTCTTTGTAATATGCTGTAAGACCCAGTGTAACGTAATCACCTGCTGAGTGTTTTACACCAAGCTCATACGCAGTTGTTCTTTCAGGTTTAAGCAGCGGATTGTTAAATACTGTGAAATATCCAACGCCTCCATCAGCTAAATCTCTAATAACCCTCTGGTTTTCATACAGATTCTCTAAAGCGGGAAGCTGAATGAATTTACCATACTGTGCATGGAATACTGTTTTATCGGTGATCGGGAATGAGAAACCGAGCCTTGGACTTACTTCGATTGTTTTTTCAACAGTTTTGTAGTCGGCAAGATCCAGCTGGCCATCAGCACCCTTTAAATTCTCATAATCTATGGGAACCAGTGTGTTCGGGTCCATATAATCAATCCTGACACCGAGATTTGTATTAAAATAATTGAACTCCATTTTATCCAGGAAGTAGAATGCGCCGATCCTTGGTTTTTTTGGACCTTCTGTAACATTTAATCCGTTAACAATGTAATCTTCTTCAATTTCATTTCCGTAAACATCGTATCCATAAGCTTCCATGAAGTTAGAATTCGCTCCGTTTTCATCAATAACCGGATTATTTATAACATTTCCGCTTGTATTGATGTATTTATTTGGATTAGGGAGTGAACCAAATCCTATTACATTTGCAAAATAATTTCTGACTTTAAACTGCTTGTATTCTCCGCCGAATTTCAGCTCATGGTTTCCGAATTTCTTGGTCAGAAGCTGATGAGTGAAATTGAGGTTGAATGATAAAGCCTGTGTTTTCTTTTTATAGTAGTTTCCGCTGACAGTACCCGGATTTCTGAAAACCCTGAAGTTAGCTGAAGATGAAACTGTTCCGCCCATTCCTGAAATTCCGGGAACAGTGTTAGTATCTCCGTAAGCTAAGATTGAGGGGTACAAGTATCCGTCTTCGCCCGGTAAGCTCTGGATCAAGTCATCAACAAAAAATATTCCGTCGCCTCTTTTATATGTAGATTGCAAATAAGAAGCCTGAAGATCATAGAAAGTTTTAGAACCGAACAACTGATTTATCTTAACGTAACCTTGCTGGTTATTATCTTTTACCAATGGATTATGATAAGAATTAAACTTACCGAATGATCCTGTCCACAATCTTGATGACTCTTCATTTCCGAAATAACCGCCTGTTAAAGTTAAATTTAACTTTCCTTTTGTCATTTCGCTGATACTTATAATAGTTTTTCCCGACCATGACTGACCACTCCTTGAGAAATTTGGAAGAATACCGTCATCTGCCCAAAGTTCTGCAACATCCTGTGAAACAGGCTGATCAACAAGATTGTAAGTCTTTTCGTAGCTTCCGAAAATTGACCAGTATTTGCTTAATTTTTTTGTCGGGATAACCGGACCGCCAAGACTCACACTATATATATTATAGCCCTGCGATTTTGTTTTGATATAATCACCGGCAATAACATCAGAGATAATTTCAACTGAACCTGTGTAGCTTGGCGCGGATTTAGTTGTTACATTGATAACACCGCTCAGTACGTTACCGTATTCAGCGCTGAAACCGCCTGTTAATACAGCTAATTCCTGCAACGCACCATTTGATACATTAGCCGTGGAACCTCTATCAAGCGGATTGTTCGTAACAACACCATCAATAATTATCTGGGTTTCGCCGTTTCTGCCGCCCCTGATATTGATGTTCTGTCCTTTTTCATCCTGGACAACACCGCTGGTTTTAGCTACAATGTTTTCAATGCCCCTGATACCGGTGTTTTCAATAAACTCAGTATTGATGATCTTTCCGCTATTATCAACAACTTTTCTTTTTGCGATAATAACAGTAGTATCCAATACTACACCGCCCTGAACCATTGTAAAATCAATGTTAGCTGTAATACCAACACTTACGCTGATATTTGACTGGATCTGTGCATCATAGCCAACATAAGTACACTTCACCGAATAAGTACCAACAGGTACATTCAGTATAGCATACTGTCCGTTTTCATCCGTACCGCTTCGCAGCTGAGTCCCCTCAATTTCGACCCTGGCACCGATCAACAGCTCACCTTTATCATCTCTAACAACTCCCGCGATCTTTCCGGTTGTCTGAGAGATAAGGTCTACTGTGGCAATTGTAAAAACAAGAAGAAGGGCTAAGAAGAAATGGTTAAATAGCCTCATTTATATTACCTCCGATTTGTTATTCAAATAGTGTGCCCTGCCTGCTATAAACAGGCAGGGCTATTAACTAATTAGTTTATTTAACTAAAATCATTTTCTTTGTTTGCGTAAAATCACCTGCTTTAAGTGTATAGAAATAAATTCCGCTGGCCAAATTAGCCGCATTGAAACTGATCTCATTTACACCTGCTGCTACAAATTCATTGTTAGCCAATGTTGCAACAATCTTACCTGTTACATCATAAACCGCAACTGTAACATTTGTGCTTTTGGGAACCGAGAACCTGATCTTTGTATTCGGGTTGAACGGATTCGGGTAATTTTGCTGCAGTGAAAAGCCCTGCGGAACTTCACTTGACACGTTCTGAATTCCGATCACCGTTCCCGTTTCAGGATTGTACTTTTTATAGATCTGGTAGACTTTGCAGATTGGTGTGGTTGTATTTGTAAAGCTTGTTGAACCCGGGCACTCTGAAAGTGCATAGGTTATTGAAATTGCAGTATTAGTATTATTGATCCTTGAGATTGATGGATAAATTTCGTCTGCATCCGGTGTGTTTGTCAGATTACGCGGAGCTGACCAAGTTGCACCCTGATCATCTGAATACTGTACGTAAATATCATTATAATTAAAGCCATATGATGAGGTATCTAACTGCTGACCTGAATATACCACAAATAATCTTGAACCATCATTAGAAAATGCAAGACCTGCATGAGACATTGCTGTCATACCAACCTGAAGCTGATTCTGAGCATTATTATAAACATTTGTATCAGCCATAGGCGGATAGTTAAGATAATCAACAACTTTTACCGGAACTCCACCATTTATACCAGGTGACCATACCATTAATTTGTATCCTCTTACTGTTCCGAAGTTTCCGGTCAAAAGAGTCCCAAAAGCCAAATACAAATTGGTAGTTCCCGGTTTGTAAATCATATCATTATTAAACCATGGCGCTATTGGTGTACCGCTAACAACAAGACCTTCCGTTACAGCAGTAACCGGAGCACCGAAAGTTGAACCTCCATCAGTAGATGATCTGACGATCAAACTTGTTGGAGCTACTGAATTCCACATAGCAATCGAAACAGCATTATTGCCGTTTGATGCAGTATATGTTCTTGCACTTACAGGAACACCAGTGAAAATAGGGGTTGGCGTGCCATACGTGTTGGTAGTAACATCAAATTTTGCATAGTATACGGTATCAGCAGATCCGCCGCCAAGCCAGCCGCAGCCTAATTCACTTGCGTTAATAGGTTCGCCAAAGTTATCAAGGCTTCCGCCGGTTGTGGTTAGTGTGTTTGTAAACGCGCCAGCGCCCAGTATTACATCAACACCAACATACCCCCTTCTGGTTGTACCAACAAACTGTCTTCCAGAAATAACCGGGGTTCTTGCCCCTGTAATAACCATCGGTGTTAAATTTGGATATGCGTTTCCATCCGCATTGACAAGGATAGCATCACTTCCCCAGGTTATGCCATTATCCGTAGTATACTGATAATATGATTTTCTGGCTGCAGAAACCTGAGCGTTCGCAGAGTCAGTCTGGTCTACTGTCACTATAACAGTATCTCCGCTAACCCAGATCCTATGCAGGTTATTTCCATTAGTATAATAGTCATAATAGCCTGTCAAACCCGGCACTCTTCCTGTAGTATCAAGCACTGCGTTTGATTCATAGTGTATTGGTGTTTTAGAATCAAGAACCTGAATTCCTGTTTCTTTTACATCACTGATTTGCCTAGGTCCGTTACTTCCGACATTATAAAATACGGCAGCAACAAACGTTATAGCAAAAGCAAGCAGTATAAGTTTTTTCATTTTATTGCAATTATTAGTTTTGTTTTATAATATTTCTTTGAATTTTCTGACTAAATATAATTGAAATAATTTGTGAAGTCAAGTATAAATTAAGCAATTATTAATAAATAAATAACAATTTTCACACATTATTTCCGGCAAAAAAAAAGGGACAAGCTGTGCTTGTCCCTTTTTTATACATTGGAAATTTAAACTATTTTACTAATACCATTTTCTTGGTTTCGGTAAAATCTGCGGTTTTTAAAGTATAGAAATATATACCGCTGGGCAGATTTACAGCATTAAAATCAACTTCTTTTAAACCTGCTGTTACTGCTTCGTTCTTAACCAGTGTTGATACAAGTCTGCCTGTTACATCATAAACCTCTAATGTAATATTTGCAGATTTGGGAACCGAGAACCTGATCTTTGTAACCGGGTTGAACGGATTTGGATAGTTCTGTTCCAGGTTAAATTTAGCAGGTATTTCGGTGCTTATTGTATTGATACCAATTGTTGAAGGATCAAATTTAATCCTCATGAATCTCTGTTTTGCCAGTGATTCAGCTGCAGGTGGTGTCTGTGTTACGCTTCCTGGAATTGAATCCTGCTGGTAAACCAGGTTTGCATAATAGAAGCCGCCTGTTATATCGTTTGTTGGTGAAAGATTTGCGAATCTGTTATCTCTTAACGGACCTGAATTATTAGTCAATCTGGTTGGTGGGAATTTCCAGTTTGTTCCGCCATTGCTTGATGTTGTCATGTAAACATCATAGAAATGTGAACCGATAGCATCTGTATCAGCTCTTGAAACAAGGAAAGCCATCATTAATAACTGGCCATCTATTGATCTTGAAATTGATGGTCTTGAAATTGATGCCATAACGTCTGTTGCACCGCCGTTACCATTGTTGCTCCAGGTGGAGTCAAAAGGAGTCTGAACTGCAACACCGCCATTTACATCCGGTGCCCAGAAACCAATTCCAGCTTTTCCGCTTGGATAGTAGCCAGTTGTTGTAAGACCAACCAATTCAAATGCAACTTTGGGTGTTGTGCCAACATATGTTAATGTAATGCCTCTCATTACGCCATAAATACCATCTAAGTATGCCGGTGGATCCCAAATGAGAACAGGTGTTGACCATGTAGCGCCATCATCTGTTGAATACATGTAATATGCTTTTCCTGAGTTTGAAAGTACTACATTATCATTTGCAACATATGCGAGACCAATTCTTCCGTCGCTGCCTCTTGAGAAGCTATAAACTTCAGCATTCCCAATATTCATATCTCTTACATATCCGGAATATGAAGATGCTGACAGATCTAAACCGCGGTTATAAACTGTAACTGTATCTAAAGCCGTTGAATTAACAGAGCCCATAACGACAAATTTTGTAGTATTTGTAATATTGGTTGTGGGCTGAATTCTTCCCCAAATAACCTGCAATCCGCCAATTGGGAATTGACCAGGATCTAAACGAGTAAAAGTACCAGCGCCCGGAGCAACGTCAGCAAAAACCTGAAGTCTAACGGGGCCACCACCATTATCAGTATGTCCGCCTATAATAGCTGAACCGTCTGATAAACCGCTGCAGAAACCGAAACCGTTTGAACCTGTTGTTGGATTCGGACCGTAATCAGTCCATGTAGCGCCATAATCCGAACTGAAAGCGTAATAAACTCTTCTATCAGCAGCGGGCCATGTTGGTGTTAAGTTAACGGTAAAAACAGCATGAATATTTGAAGGAGTATTGGGGTCCTGCCAAACCTGTTGCGGAACGCCGTTACTCTGAAGATCGTATATTGTCTCAGGACCTGTACGAACATCAACTATACTCAAAACTGAATCTGAATAGTAAATCGGCTCAAAGTTGTTTGCGTCAAAATTTACTACAGGTCCGCTTTGCTTTACTGATACTTCCGAACCATCAATAACAGTGCTTGGATACTGAACAGTTTTCCTGTCTCCACCTGTTTTGAATGTGAAATTCAGTGCCAGACCAATTACCACTAATACGAGAAAAATCGTGGAAATTCTTTTGATCATTTTATTCCCTTTCATTTGAATTGTGTTAAGTATTTTTAAGAATATTCTTAAATTTTATGCAATATAATAATTTTACGAAATATTTCAAGTATAATTAGAATTATACTGATTTAATGAAATATCAAAATAACATTACTTTATCAGGATCATTCTTTTTACATCTGAATAGAAATTTGATTCAAATTTATAAAAATATACTCCACTGGATAAATTTGCAGCATTAAATTCATATTTGTAACTGCCGGCATCCAGCTCGCTGCTAAAGCTGCTTACTTCTCTTCCGATAATATCAAAGACCTTAATATTCACAAAATCATTTTTCGGCAAGTCGAATTTGATTGTTGTCGAAGGATTAAAAGGATTCGGATAATTCTGGTAGAGCGCGAATCTTTCCGGTAAAATATTTGATATCGGTTCTATGCCAATTACATTAAACCTGTTCTTTGCAGCGGTATTATTTATTCTCAATTCATTAAGATCGTTACCCTTAACAACTGCAAATCCAACAACAACGGAATCATTATTGTTCAAATTGACCGGACCGCCGGATATCACAAAACAATTTATCCCCGGGCCGATATTTCCGTTCACAATACCATTGCTCATTGCATCCCATTTTTCCTGTGTAGTAAAACCATTAAGAACTTCAGTTGCATTGATGGCTTTAAAATTCAGGTTTTGACCGGATAACAAACTTACACCAAGGTATGGATTTGTTGTAGTATTATTGAATGAATAACCTATCTTGTTTACGGTATCAAGAGCTGCCACATTACTGTTATTAACACCGTTTGGAGTGAAATATGCATAAACAGCAGAGTACATATTTGAGATATTGGCACCGCTGGTATTTTTAATTGTGTATTTCAGAATAATATAATTTGCGTCAGCCGAACCGCTCCACGCAAAACTCTCAGCGCGGACAGTAACTCCTATTTTGTTTGAACCTGCTCCGTTATCGTTAAAGTAACCTTTCCCGTCTTCATTACTTACAGTTCCGGGGGCCTGAAGCGTATATGAATTGATAGCTGTAAAATCAGTATCTGAAACATTCGATGGTGTGCTTCCTCTTCTGCAATTATCAGATACTTTGGTATTATTGATACCGATCATTAACCCGCTTTCAAGAAGCTGGTTTCCGTTATAGGTTGGAATAATCAATCCGCTGCCGTAAGCCTGAGTTTTCTTTCCAATCGCACCGTCTTTTGTGAGTGAAAGTTTCAGGTTGTTTACCGTATGTGTTGCCCATCCCTGCCTGAAAGTTACATTGAAAGATGAAGTTAACGCATTATGATGCGCATTTGACGATGTCCTTAAGTTAAATGATACCACTTTATCAAAAGCGCAGGTAGTTTTGGCTTTTACCCTGAAAGTATTTGATGGAGTTGTGTTGTAGGTTGTATATGCGTTCAATGTTCCCACATAAACTGAATCCTGCACAATTTCTACATCAGGATCGGCTGTTGTTAATCTTAAAGATACATTGCTGCCCGTTAACCAAATATTCTTATACTGCAAAGTAAAAGTAACAACTTCGTTAACGTCATATATCTTGTCATTGTTGCCGTATAACGAATCACTTGCGGTATTTGAGATAAGCGATACAATCGGATTATCAGTTACGCATTTAAAAGCATTCACTCTTCCGGTACCAAGCAGCCCAATGTATGCCGGGTTGAGGTTATAGATACTATCAACGCCAAGCTTTAATCTTTCAACTATCTGTGTATTTGTCCAGGAAGGGTATTTTGATTTTATCAAACCAACCACACCGCATGTTATAGGAGTTGACATGGAAGTTCCGTTAAAAACAGCATATCCATTATCGTAAACAGTGCTCAGGATGCTTTCACCCGGCGCGATGACATCAACCGTAGTGTGATAATTAGAGAAACTTGCTTTTATATCTCCTGAATTTGATGCTGCTACGTTAACTACATTATCATATGAAGCCGGGTATCTTGGTGCATTAATTCCGTCGTTTCCGGCAGAAGCGCATATTACCACTCCTGCTGCCCACGCATCATTGATGATATTCTGGGTAGCCGCGCTGTAAGATGCGCTGCCAAAACTGCAATTAATGATCTTTGCGCCATTCTGATACAGAAACACTATACCGGCATTGGAATTATAAATGCTGTTATCCGGTACATCAGGAGCATGTTTGGAAATTCGCAATTTACATTTAAAACCCGGACCGGCGCCGTGAACATTGTTGTTGGCTACCTGTGATGCACAGCCGGATACATGCGAGCCGTGGTCGCTGCCGCCCATGATGTTGGGATCGTTATCATAATAGTAGAAATCCCATCCTTTAAAATCATCTATATAACCGTTGTTGTCATTATCTATGCCGTCAATCGGGTCAGCGTAATTATACTTTATATTCGCGCCAAGATCAGGATGATCAAGATCGCTTCCGCTATCAACAATACCTATAATAACATTTGTATCGCCCTGCGTGATATCCCACGCCTGGTAACAGTTTATCCTGTTAATGTGGTACTGCTGGCTTACTATCGGGTCGTTTGGAACAAACAGAGCGTCATAAATGAATTCAGGCTCAGCCCACTCAAGTACATCTTTGTTAGCTTCAAAAATCTCGTTGGAAAGGTCAGTGGGATCAATTTTACCCTGATACTTTATTGTAACGAATTTATCAAGATCATCATCCCCCGGAAGTCTCTTGCTCAGATCAGCTTTCAGAGGAAAAGGTTTAAATATTTTTGTTACTTCGTACTGGTTAAGGATATTATCTACTTTTGTGTTACCGGTAGAACGCAAAGAAACATTGTTATTATGTTCTTTGAACTTTATGTTAATAATACCAGGCTGGTATTTAGCCCCGTCAACTGAACGAACTATAGTACGTTCATTTATTCTTTTGTATTTGAGTTCCGGATTATCCCTGAAACTAAAAATAACCAGACAAAGAGGGCATAAAATAAACAGTAAAAATTTTTTCAATTTCTCAGATTCGGTTAATTTTTAAATGGAATTTAGTATAATCTATATATAAAAATTCAATCTTGCAATGCTTAATTTTTTAATGATTTTGCACTATTTTCAAATTCATCTTAATCATATATTAACATTAATGATTGTCTTTAGTTTAGGTTAGCTTACCAGACTTTCTGGCAACTTTGAACCTTTTTTGTTATTGCGCTACAAAACTAAAATGACTCTATTTAATGCACCAACCCAAAACCAATTCGGCTGCGAACACTTTGTGAATTGAAATACTTCACTATAATAGCCATATTTACCGGATATGGGTAGACTTTTTGATTGGTTAATAAACAGAATAGAGTTTTTTTTCCAGGAAGTTGGAAGAATTTCGTATTTGATTTGGGGTATTGTGATCAGTTTTCCACGCATATTCAGAGATAGAAAGCTGATATTGGATCAAATGGAGCACATTGGCGTGGGCTCAATTCCGTTGGTTATTATAATAGGATTTTTTACCGGGGCCGTATCTGCGTGGCAGGCAGCATATCAATTTCAGGGATTTATATCCCTTTCGTTTCTGGGTTCAGCAGTTACAAAAGCTATTTTCATTGAACTTGGCCCCGTACTTACTGCGATCGTACTTGCGGGAAGAATTGGCGCTTCAATTGCAGCAGAACTGGGTACTATGAAAGTTACTGAGCAAATTGACGCGCTGGAATCTTTAGCAATAAATCCTGTGAGATACCTGGTTATGCCCAGATTTCTTGCAAGCGTTACAATGCTGCCATTGTTAACCATAATTGCTAACTTCATTGCTATACTTGGCGCCTTTGGAGTATCATATTTTTTTATGGATGTTTCGTTCCAGGTTTTTTTCACCAGCGCAAAAAGGGTTTTTGAGATCAAAGATATTGCCGGCGGGTTAACTAAAGCAGTATTCTTCGGCGCTTCTATTTCAATTCTTGGCTGCCATGTAGGATTAAATGCGAAAGGCGGCGCTCTTGGTGTTGGTAATGCCACGATCAGAGCTTTTGTTCTTGCAGCTTCAATGACTCTCATCCTTGATTACATACTGTGGACAACAATTTTTGGTTAATATGCAACTTTGCGGATATTCCGTTGCCGCGTATCCCTGAGAAGTATATACTGTTATGAGCAAAAAAAATACAAAGAGTAAAAGTTCTGCAAATGTAAAAAGATTTTCAGAAACAGATAAAAAAAATCTTTACGCAGTTATCTTAATTACCGCAGTTTTGGGTATTTTCTCTTATTCAGGGGGACTCAACAATACATTTACCAACTGGGATGATGAAGAAATGGTAGTTAATAACCCGGCGGTAAAATCACTTTCTGTTCAGAATATTCTGAGTCAATTCACAACATTTCATCATAGTCACTATCATCCGCTTGTGAATATTTCCTATGCAATAGAATATCGTTTTGCCGGTTTAAACCCTTTTGTCTACCATTTGACAAATCTCCTGTTTCATCTGATGAATTCAATTCTGGTTTACCTTATTTTGTTGAGGCTTTCAAAAAATAACTTCATAGCCGCCCTGGCGGCAATACTGTTCGCAGTGCATCCCCTTCATACTGAATCTGTGGCATGGATAACCGAAAGGAAAGACATGCTGTATTCATTCTTTTTCCTGCTTGCTGTCTTGTTCTACCAAACTGGCAGAGAGTCAAAAACAAAAAAGCAGGAAGTGTATGTTTACCTATTTTTCATTTTGTCATGTTTATCCAAAGCAAGCGCAGTAACACTGCCGGTGGTGCTCCTGCTGGTTGATTACTTCAATGAAAAAAAATTAACTGCAAAGGATATTAAAGAGAAAATCCCGCTGTTTGTGATTTCTTTACTCTTTGGAATTATCAATATAATGGCACAATATGAAAAACCGTTGTCAGGTTCTTTGATAGAAATTCCGCAGTTTGATATTTTATCGAGGATACTAATAGTGTTTTACAATTATACGTTTTACCTGTACAAAGCTTTTTTACCATTCAATCTTTCTGCATTTTACCCCTATCCTGATCCTTCTGTTTCTGCCCTTCCGGTTGTTTTCTGGGCTGCGCCTCTGGTTACTGGATTGATAATTTATCTGGTTTATCTGAGCAGAAAACTCGGCGCTGTAATTTTATTCGGAATGCTTTTTTACACATTAACCATTTTCCCGGTACTGCAGATCGTTCCCGTGGGCAGGGCTATTACTGCTGATAGGTTTGCATACTTGCCGTTATTAGGCGTATTGCTTGTGTTTTCATACCTTCTGCATTTGCTGTATGAAAATATTCTGAAATCTCCTGCTGCGAAAAAAGTACTTTTGGGTTTAATTGCCGTATTGGTAATTGGGCTGGCGTACCTTACAAGGAATCAGAATATGATATGGGAAAGCAGTATGACGCTGTATTCAGATATGGTAAAAAAATTTCCTGAAAATTCCGTTGGCTACAATAACAGGGGCACATTATTTCTTAAAGAGAACAGGTATAATGAAGCAGAGAGTGATTTTTCCAATGCGCTAAAGTATAACAACCGGTATGCTGCGGCTTATAATAATATGGGATTACTGCTCAACGGCAGAACAAAGTACGATAATGCAATTGAATACTTTAGTAAGGCGGTTGAACTGAACAACAATTATGCTGAAGCCTATTTTAATATGGGTTTAACATACTTTAACAAAAGCGAAACAGATAAAGCAATTGAGTACTATAAAAAAGCGATCTCAATAGATCCCGGGTTCGCTGTGGCTTACAACAATCTTGGCAAAGCTTATGGGTTAAAAGAACAAAACCAGGAAGCTATTACAAACTTCAGCAAAGCAATAGAACTGGATCCAGAGTATTCAACTGCTCATTTCAATCTTGCGGTTGCCTATTTTAAGACCGGCAACAACACAGCCGGGCTCAATGAAATGAAGACAGCCGCAAAGCTCGGTAATTCCGGAGCCCTGGAATTCTGTAAAAAAAATAATATTCCTTTAAATTAATACTTAGTTAATACATCTCCACGAGCGTTCGTGCCATGATCATTTTCTGGACTTCGCTTGTGCCTTCACCAATTGTAGTAAGTTTTACATCACGGTATAGTTTTTCTACCGGGAATTCTTTTATAAACCCGTAACCGCCGTGTATCTGGATAGCTTCGTTGGTGGCTTTTGTAGCAATTTCGCTGGCATAATACTTTGCAAGTGAAGCCGCAAACTTAAAATCTTTTCCTTCATCTCTTAATACAGCCGCCTTATATGTCAATAGCCTTGCAGCTTCAACTTCAGTCGCCATATCGGCTATCTTGAACTGTATTCCCTGGAATTCAGCCAGCGACTTTCCAAACTGCTTTCTTTGTTTTGCGTATTTTATTGAGTGGTCAAGTGCTGCCTGCGCAATGCCTACTGAAAGCGCAGCAATGGATATCCTCCCGCCATCAAGTATTTGCATACATTGTTTAAAACCTTCGCCTTCTTTTCCGAGGAGGTTTTCTGCGGGAACCCTGCAGTTATCAAATATCAGTTCGCAAGTATCGCTTGAACGCATTCCCAGTTTGTTCTCTTTTTTTCCAACACTGAATCCTTCAAAACCCTTTTCTACCACAAAAGCTGAAATTCCGCGTGAGCCTTTGGATTTATCTGTAACAGCTGTAATAACCGCTGTTTCACCAACACCGCCCTGAGTAATGAAATTTTTGCTTCCGTTAAGTATATAATAATCGCCCTCTTTAACCGCCGTAGTAGCCATACTGGCGGCATCACTTCCTGATACGTTTTCAGTAAGTCCCCATGCGCCAAGTTTCCTCCCCGAAGCAAGATCCGGCACATATTTCTTTTTCTGTTCATCATTAGAAAAAGTATAAATATGGTTTGTGCATAGACCGTTATGTGATGCGACCGTTAATCCAACCGAAGGATCTGCTTTAGAAATCTCTTCCACAATTATTGCATAATCCAATATAGAAAGATTAGAGCCCTCGTATTCTTCAGGGAACATGATACCCAGAAATCCCATTTCGCCAAGCTCTTTGGCTATTTCCCAGGGGAATTCAGAATTTTCGTCATATTTCATAACAACAGGCGCTATCCTGTTTTGCGCAAAATCTCTTGCCAGTTTTTGTATCTCTAAGTTACTTTCAGATAAATTAAAATTCATTATGTAATATAATTAAGTTATAAATTTTCAAATTCAGAGGAAAAGTTCATCCACAAAATCATATGGCGTGATCTCACGTTCAGAGATCTTTGCTATTCTTTTATCAAGCAGTTTTTTCCTTTCGTCAGTCCAGAACTTGTTTTCAAGCTTATTGTTAACAAGTTCGTTTATCTGCTTCAATAGATTCTCTTTTCTTTTAACTGCGAGTTTACCCTTTGATTCAAGATACTCCTTATGCCTGAAAATAAATTCATACAGCTCTTCTATACCCTTGTTTTTAGATGCAACAGTTTTAATGACCGGGATCTCTCTGTCACTCTCACGTGTCATTTTAAGATGAAGCATTGTCCTTAGCGCAACTCCTAATGTCTCAGATCCATCACGGTCTGATTTATTGATAACAAATATATCGCCAATTTCCATCAACCCGGCTTTCATCGTTTGCACAGCGTCACCTGATTCAGGCACCAATACAACAATAGTCGTATCAGCAGTTTGTGCAATATCTAGCTCACTTTGCCCCACACCGACAGTTTCTATAATTATAAAATCCTTGCCGCTGGCATCCAGTATTTCACAGGCTTCTTTGGCTTTCTTTGCCAATCCGCCAAGACTGCCGCGTGTTGCCATTGATCTAATAAAAACATCATTATCAGAACCTGATTCCTGCATTCTGATCCGGTCTCCCAGAAGTGCGCCGCCGGTAAAAGGACTTGTTGGATCTACAGCAATGATACCAATTTTATAGCCTTTGCTCCTTAATACCTTAGATAAGGCATTTGTGATAGTACTTTTTCCGGCGCCGGGCGGACCAGTTATGCCAATAAGATAAGCTTTGCCTGTACTCTTATAAAGCATTTTCAAAAGCTCACCTGACTGCCTGGATTCATTTTCAACCAGAGAAATTCCTCTTGCGATCGCGGCCTTTTCTGATTTAAGTATTCTTTCTGCTAAGTGATCTAACAAAATTCGGTCAAATTATCAATTTTTATTCTTGAAAAATTCTGTGGTAATTCTCAAGCCAGTTTCGATATCAGTTTCCGGCTGCCATCCAAGCTCTTTACTTATCTTCTCAAAGCTCAACACAGAGCGCTTCTGCTCGCCAAGTTTCCCCGGTCCGTGCTTTTCTTCAAATTTGGCTCCTGCATAATGATTAATTCTGTCAAAGATATAATTCACGTCTGTTTCTCGTGTTGTTGACACGTTGTAAATAACCGGCCCCTTCGCGTCAACTGCCAGGAGATTTGCGTTAACAACATCTTTCACAAAAACATAATCACGGGTCTGCTTGCCGTCTCCGTTAATGAGCGGCTGCGCACCTCCCAGGATCTTATCTGTAAAAATTGCAATAACTCCGCACTCTCCGTGAGGGTTTTGCCTTGGGCCATATACATTTGCATACCGCAAAACTACATAATCCAAACCGTAAACAAGATTATAATAGTACAAATACTTCTCAACGCAGTTCTTATTAATACCATATGGTGCACTTGGCCTTACCGGATGCTCTTCATCAGCAGGGAAATAATCATGCTCCCCGTAAATGGCGCCGCCGGTAGAAGCGAAAATAAATTTCTTAACACTGTTTGCCCGGGCATTTTCAAGAAGATTTACCGAGCCAGCTATATTAACATTAATGTCAAACCTCGGGTCCTCAACGGATTTTCTAAGGTCTATTTGAGCCGCATGGTGATTTACTATATCGATACTATTTTCCTTGAATACCTGCGAAATTCCGCTGTCGCAAATATCCATTTCGTAGAATTTAGCCTTCGGGTTAATGTATTCCTTAACGCCGGTTGACATGTTATCAACGATAATTACATCGTGACCCTTCTGAATGTAAGCATCTGCTATGTTTGAACCAATAAATCCGGCACCGCCGGTTACCAAAATTGTCATTTAAATTTTATCCTTTTGCTTTTATAAGCCCTTTAAACCAATATCTGTTCTGTAATATTTGTTGTCAAAATCTATTTTTGCAGCATTATGATATGCAATATTTATTGCTTCCTTTAATCCTATATCTGAAATTCCGGTTACATTCAGCACCCTTCCACCATCTGTCAGCAATTTTCCGCCATCGGCTTTTGTGCCGGCATGAAATGCAATCGCATCACTGCTGAGTTCATTCACCCCCGTGATTTCTTTGCCGATTTCGTAATTATCGGGGTAACCCCCTGAAGCAAGTACTATTGTACAGCAGAAATTACCATTAAGCGATAACTTGTATTTATTTATATTACCCGAAGCCGAGGCAATAAACATATCAAACAGATCGCTGCTTATTATTGGAAGGACAACCTGTGTTTCCGGGTCTCCAAACCGTGTATTGAACTCAATCACATACGGGTCACCTGATCTATCTATCATCAATCCGCAATATAAGCATCCTTTAAATTCATTACCTTCACTTTTCATATACTTCAGTACCGGCTCAATTACCCTTTCCCTAATCTTCTTCATTACATCACTATTCACTGCCTTATTAGCCGGTGCATAAGCTCCCATACCACCTGTATTTTTACCTGTTTCATCTTCACCTATTTTTTTATGATCCTGTGATGCAGGTAATACCACATAATTTTCTCCGTCGCAAATTGCAAAAACAGAGGCTTCTACCCCGGTAAGGAATTGCTCTATCACAATATTTTCACCGGCTGAACCGAATATTTTATCATCAAATAATTCATTAACTGTCTTGATTGCTTCATCAATATTTGCGCATATGATCACTCCTTTGCCTGCTGCAAGCCCGTCCGCTTTTATAACAAGAGGGTAGTCAGTGATGCTGATGAAATCAAAGACTTTTGCCTTATCGTCTAAACTAAAAGTTTCGTATGCGGCGGTTGGAATATTATTGCGTTTCATAAAATCCTTCGCGAAGATCTTGCTGTGCTCAAGTCTGGCAGCGCTTTTTTTCGGACCGAAAATAAGCTTACCGTGCTCTGTGAACCGGTCAACTATTCCTTTTTCCAGCGGAATTTCGGGTCCAACTACGGTAAGCTCAATACTTTTATCATTTACAAAATTCAGCAACCCTTCAACATCATCAGCTTTAATATCAACACCTACTGCAATTTCGTTAATGCCGGCATTGCCGGGAGCGCAATACAGTTCAGTAACTTTCGGACTCTGATTCAGCTTCCATACTATTGCATGTTCTCTGCCGCCGGAACCGATTACAAGTACTTTCATTATACTCTTACCCCTATCATTTGAAGCAGTGCTTCAAACTCATTTGCAAGTTTTCCCGCCAGTCTTCTGCGGTCATACATTCCTGTAACCTGCTCATTTGGTACAGGCATGTTGCCTGCTTTAAACTTTTCGTAATAATTCAGTATCGCATTAGCGATTGCCTGGGAGTCATCAGGTTCGGTCAGGATTACCGCGCCATGCATATCAAGTGACCTGCGGGCAACTCCTTCAGGTACACAGGCAAGTATCGGTTTGTTAGCCCCGAAATATTCATAAAGCTTCCCTGTTGAGTGCAGGTCAGAGCGTTCGCTCTTATTTATCATCATCCACAATACATCTGATTCAGCCAGGTACTTTGTGCAAACTGAGTGCTCAACATATCCTACAATATTAACTGCTTCTACAAGACCAAGCTGTTTTATATATTCTCTGTACTGTTCGGGAAAAGTCCCGATGAAACAGGCTTCGATATTGCTTTTTAATTCCGGTACTTTTTCGACTGCAAGTTTCAGGCCGTCAATAAAATGTTTTGGTGTGTAGTAATTCAGGAAGCTTCCTGAATATGAGATTCGCATTTTATTATTATTTCCATTCAATGTGTGATTTTCAAAATCCTCAGGGTCAAATCCCTGCGGGATCACAGAAACCTTTTCATCCTTAACAAAAGGGTAACGCAAATGGATCAGCTCTTTTATCCTGTCATTTATTGTTACAACCTTATCCGCGCATTCAAGTACAGCAGTTTCCATCTTTTTGTGTTTGCTTTTGTGCAGCGGAGTGGGGTAAAAATTATTTGGGCAGTCTATCCAAGAATCCCTGTAATCAATAACAAGCGGAATATTAAACTTCTCTTTTAATTCGCATGCAATTAAAAAATCGGTGTAAGGAGGAGCCGTAGCATACAGCATATCAATTTCATTTTCTGTAATGATTCCGGAAGCCATTTCAACCGCCTTTGATTTCCAGAATATTTTGGAGTCCGGTATAAGAAAGGTTTGTGATATGTTACTTAGTAATTTGCGGTTTGAATCATTCTTGAATTTGATAACTTTATGACCATTGGATTCCAGTTCGCCTGAACCTGTTCTGAAAATTTTTACTCCGGCCTTTTCAACTTCGTGAAGCAAACAGTAATCGCTGGCAAGGTACAGCTTTGGGGTAACGGTCAGTACATAGGGCTGCCAGTCATACAGACTAAGGTATTTTGCGAACTTGGCAGTACGCTGCACACCACCCATACCCATTGGCGGAAAGTAATACGAAATTATTAGTACTTTCTTCAAATAAATAAACTAATTCAGAATAAACCGCATTTTTGAGTAATTTCAAAGTTAATTAAAATTAGGGTTTCATTCAATTTACAAAGAAATGCACTTAAATGGGCAAATGGTATACTAATGGGCTAATGGTACACTATAGATAAAGGCGGTCTTTTGAGACCGCCTTTCAAGTGAATGGCATCCGAAGTTTGTAACCACCAGTGTTACAATATTTCGGTCCATTCGGGGAATCAGAAGGAAAAATGTGTGTGTATTACGGGGATAAAATTTTATCTTTTAAATACCCGGTGAACCTTTTTGAAATTTATGATCTTCCGGCTATCTGCCGGATTCATTAATGTATACTTCGGTTATCTCAATATTTCGGGATAACTTCTGTATTCATATTTCATTGTTGTAATATATGTACAGGCTCTAATCCCGCACGTATATTCCATCTCAGTTCACCGGGGAAATTTTTAAATCATATTTTTGACTTTGGTGAACTTGTATCTTAAAGAACGCTGTTATTGGTCTTACAAAATACAATTTCCGTGCCAGATCTTAGCAGGCTTTTGTTTAAATATTAAGCAATATTTATGTTACTGCGCTGCCATATTATGACACTTTGTCTTGACATTTATGTCACTCTGCTTGCTGTTAATTTTGCTGTAAAATAAATCTCATTTTCAGATTGATGTATTTACTCTACTTGTGAAGATAATACTGCAGATTGTTTCAGATTCCAGAACCATGCCCTTATGAAACAGGTTTTTATCAATACATATTGATACTGTTCATAAATTCATTTTCAATTAACTCCCCAAAAATGGCATAAAAATTATACCGCTTAAAAATAAGCTGCAAAGTTTCAAAAAATACACTAACTAAAACTTCTTATTGATCAAGTAAGAGGAGGATAAAATGAAAAGATTAATTTTTGCGGCAACAACGCTTTTAGCGCTGTGCTTGTTCACCGAAGTTTCAAATTCTCAGATCACTTCCTACAGCGTTACAAACAGTTCGGGTATGATTGTAACGGGAGTAAGTCTTTCTCCAAATGACGCGAATAACTGGGGACTGAATCTGAACACTGCAGGAAACATTGATGTTGACAAATCGTTTGAATTTACACAAACAACGGATAAAGCAAATTGCAAGTATGATATCCGCTACCAGGCCGAAGATGGCAAATATTATTATATTCAGGATGTTGACCTGTGTAATTCGAAGACGATAACATTGCCAAATCCTGCACAGGATGACCGGGGAAAAATGAAATAACTGATCATAATTTGAATCATCATCAGGCTGTCTGCCCGTGGGAGCTGAAAAAAAAACTGCCTGAGAAAAACAAGGGGTTAGTAACCCCTTTTTAATAACCCGCAATTTAAAAACTTTGCGGGGATCTTTTTTATTACTAAATTATTTAGTTCATATAAAGATCAATGACTATGTTTTACTTTCCTGCCGAACTGTATTAAAATATATTTTGTTCCTAAATGTGAAGCGACAAATTAATAAATTTCAACTTTCCGCAAATTTCAACTAGCCATAGGAGGTAAACATGAAACAACTGGTCTTCATTGCGGCAGTATTAACGTTCTGTATTTACAGTTCCTATTCAATCACAATAGCTGATGTTTACAAAGTCACAAACAAATCGGGTATGGTTGTGACAGGTGTACGTATTTCACCCCATGACGCAAATACCTGGGGATTCAATCTGAATGTTACAGGAAACGTTCCGGCGAACAGCTCATTTGAGTTTACGCAAAAGGTTGATAATGCAAATTGTATTTACGATATCCGCTACAAGTGCGAAGATGGTAAATACTATTATATTAAGGATGTTAACCTGTGTAATTCAAAAACAATCTTTTTGCCGAATCCCGCCGAAATGAATGAGTCACAAAAAGAATGATATTCTTCTGATCACTCGACAGGCTGCAAGCCTGCATAAAATTATCCCCGCCATTGCTGTTATGAATGCGCGGGGTTTTTGTTGGTGTAAATTGAAAATATTAATACGGCTTCAGCCAAATGAAATAAGTCAGATGTTTTTTATATCTTTGTTTAAACGTTGGATCTTCGGCTTCTGGCCTTTGTAATCTTTGTTTACAGTGGACTTGAATTCAATTTCAACGCTGGGGAGCATTGGAGCAGAGTAATAAGCACAAGTATAGGCAAAAAGCAATAAACCCACTACAGAAAAATGAGCGTAATATTTTTTTATTATTTTCATAGCCTCAACTGTTTAGTTACTCAAATATAACACAGCATTTAAGTGAATACAAGAAGTAGAACTACTCAAAATTAAAATCGGGCATTTCGCCAGCTGATGTGCTGGATTAACACGACTGTGAAAAATTAAAAAGAGACGACCTACCTGGTCGTCTCATTGATTTCTTTTTACTTATTTTAAGTATGAATCACTCTGCCGCTATCCAACTATGCTAATTGTCTGCTACATCATCTTTTCCATCACATACATCTTTACTTTATCCCTATGTATTCTTTCCTGCTGCATGCTGTCACGCTCGCGTATTGTAACGGTATCATCTTTTAATGTATCGTAATCAACGGTTACACAATATGGAGTGCCGCATTCATCCTGTCTGCGGTAACGCCTGCCAACCGCGCCGGAATCATCATAAAACACCTTAAACGTCTTCTGCAGATCCTGAGTAATATTTTGTGAAATTTCCTGCAGCCCGTCTTTGTTAACCAGCGGGAAAACCGCGCACTTTATCGGCGCAAGCTTCGGGTGAAAGTGAAGTACTGTTCGTACTTCTGATTTTCCATCTGAAGTAGGGGCTTCATCTTCATCAAACGCATTGCATAAAAATGCCATAAATCCGCGCGTTGCGCCGGCTGATGTTTCAATTACATACGGTATAAAACGCTCCTTGTTCTGCTCATCATAATAATCCAGCTTTTTGCCCGAAAATTTTGTGTGCTGGCTTAAATCAAAATCACTGCGGTTATGTATGCCTTCAATTTCACCAAATCCAAAGGGAAATTTGAACTCAATATCAACCGCGGCTTTTGCGTAATGCGCAAGCTTATCCGCCGGGTGGGGAGCAAAGTTCAGATTCTCGCGTTTTATGCCGAGATCAACCCACCACTGTATGCGGCGTTCTTTCCATTCATTATACAGCTCATCATCACTCCCGGGCTTTACAAAATACTGCATTTCCATTTGCTCAAATTCACGCACTCTAAAAAGGAAGTTCTTCGTATTAATCTCATTTCGAAATGCTTTACCGATCTGCGCTATACCAAAAGGCAGTTTCTGCCGGGTTGATTCCTTTACATTACCGTAATTCACAAAAATTCCCTGCGCTGTTTCGGGTCTAAGGTACGCAATTGAATCTTCGCTTTCAATTGCGCCCATATAAGTTTTGAACATCAGGTTAAACTTGCGGGCATTTGTAAATGTGCCTGTATTTCCGCAATTGGGGCAGGTTATATCCGCAATAAAATGATCAATATTATCACTGAAATAATTATTTATGGTAATTTCATTTACTTCAGCAATTTCGGAGTTTAGGGTCGCTTTTATTTTATCTTCAATGTGTTTTTTGCTCTTCTTTGGCAGTGATTCAAATAACAGGTCAACCCTGTAGCGCGCTTTGCACTGCTTACAATCGACCATGGGGTCTGTAAAGTTCTCAACATGCCCTGATGCTTCCCAAACTTTTGGGTGCATGAGTATTGATGCATCAAGCCCTTCAACATCATCGCGGTATGTCATAGCCTGCCACCATGCCTGCTTGATGTTGTTCAGCAGTTCCACGCCTAATGGACCAAAATCCCAGCAGCCGTTCAAACCACCGTAAATTTCAGATGACTGGAACACAAATCCGCGCCTTTTGGCAAGGGAGACTATCTTATCCATTGAGGCATTGCTGCCCTGTTTATTCTTTGAATCGTTTTTCATTATGTATAAATATTTGATTTTTATGTGAAAAGCAAAGATAGCGGTTTGAAAATTTTGAAAAAATGGTGAATCAAATACCAAATATCGAATAGCATTAGTAAATATCAAATAACAAATTATTCCTGTTTAAATAGAAATTACATGGTTTTACTCCCCTCTCCTTCGGAGAGGGGTTGGGGGTGAGGTCATCACTCCACTATAATATCACTCTTATCCTTTGGATTAAAATACACAGTTACGTTATCTCCTTTCCTTGGAACATTAACTCGCGAAACCACCATTTCAACCTGTGCGTCAAATGAGGGTTCTCCCGGCGGCATCACTTCGAGATATAACTTAACCATGGGGTTTTTGTTGACTGTAATATTCATATCTTCGACTTTCAGTATTTCAGCTTCGCATTTTACGCCTTCTTTTTTGAGCCGCTTAATTTTCTCTTCATCATGACCCGTTAACTTGTTAACTTCCTTTTCAACAATGCTGCATGCTGTTACAGCAAACAGAAGAATAATTATGCTTGAAATATATTTTATGTTCATAGTCGATATTATTTCCGCTAAAATAAATCAAATTGAATTAATAATCTATATTATATGATAAAGCGCAAACAGGAATGTTTGCGCAGCACATAGTTAGTGATTAGTTAACCCTGTAAGGGCGGGATATAACAGCGATGGGCAAAGCACATCGGTTTGAATTTAAAATTTAAACAAGCCCTGTTAGGGCGGAATAAAATACACAAATGACTTTGATTAAATGTGTCATCACGGGGAATTAATTTACATTTCGCTCCTGACGGAGTTCTGAAACTTGGGTTTAAATTTCTACAAACATGCCGCTCCTAACGGAGCTAATATTTCACTGTGTTTTAACTCCCCTCTCCTTCGGAGAGGGGCTGGGGGCTATGGTATGTCTGAGGAGGGTCTGGTAAACGTATCGTCAAATTTCCATTGTAACTATACACTATATTAGATATTTTGCGCAATTATTCAATTAAAATTAATAATTTGCACTACGACCCGATTAAAGATAAAATAGGCGGAATTGTAAAAAGATCGCCCTTTTTAAGGAAAATTTTCTATAAAATTCTTGGATTAATGTTCCTTAGGGAATGGTATGTAAAGCGGAAAATTAAAGAGCTATACGACAAAAATCCACCTGATGATATACTTGATGCAGGCTGCGGATTCGGGCAATATTCATATTTTATGGCTAAGAAATTCCCAAACATGAAAATGCTTGCCGTTGATGTAAAGGTTGATTACCTTGAAGACTGCAAATATTTCTTTGATAAATGCGGAATTAAAAATACTGAATTTGAATACGCTGACCTGACACAAATTGATTTTAAGAACAGGTTTGATTTTGTACTTTCTGTCGATGTAATGGAGCATATCGAAGATGATATCGGTGTGTTCAAAAGATTCTACGCCGCATTAAGGCCTGGCGGCAGGGTTATGATAAACACTCCCAGCAACATTGGCGGCAGCGATGCGGAGCATGAAGATGATGACAGCTTTATCGGCGAGCATGTGAGGCTGGGTTACTCAAAGGAAGATATTTGCACAAAGCTTGAACGTGCGGGATTTAAAATTGAAAGCTTTGATTATACATACGGCAAGTGGGGTAATCTTTATTGGAAGCTTGGAATAAAATATCCGATGCTGGTGCTGAATAAATCTCAGCTCTTTTTTATAATACTCCCCTTCTATTATTCATTAACATTATGGTGGACTCTGTTATTCATGTGGCTTGATGTGAACGATAAAAACAAACCCGAAGGCACAGGGGTACTTGTTGTTGGCAAAAAAGTTTAATTTAAAAAGATTTCAAAACAAAAGACTACCACCAAAACACAAAGGCACAAAGAATCACAAAGAATCACAAAGAAAAATAAATGATTGATAAAGATTCTAACAGCAAGAAGATATTTGCTCCACTATCTTCAAGAGAAGAAGAAATAGGAAAGATTATTGTTAATTGTGCCTATAAAGTACACAAAGAATTAGGTCCCGGACTTCTTGAAAAAGTATATGAAATCTGCTTTTGTCATGAACTTCGTAAAGCGGGTTTAGAATTTAAACGCCAGATTGATGTACCTGTAACATATGATGAATTAGAATTTGAAGAAGGTTTAAGATTAGATGTATTTGTTGAAGATTTGGTTATTTGTGAGCTCAAAGCTATTGACCAGGTCAATCCTATCTGGAAGGCACAGGTTATTAGCCATTTAAAACTCACAAAAAAACGTTTAGGTTATTTGATCAATTTTCATTGTGAAACGATTAAAGATGGTATAAAGAGATTTGTATTATGACTTTGTGTCACTTTGTGCCTTAGAGTCTTTGTGGTGATCTTTTGTTTTTATCTTTTGTGTATAACCTTTGATTGTTTTTAATTTCATTGAACATATTATTTGAAGAAGGTCTTAATCATATCATATTACTTTCCGCCATCGGGTGGACCCGGGGTGCAGCGTGTGCTTAAATTCGTTAAGTATCTGCCTGAATTCGGCTGGAAGCCGATCGTACTCACAGTGAAAGACGGCGATTTTCCTGCGCGGGATGAATCACTGTTAAAGGAAGTACCCGCTGATATTGATGTACACCGAACCGATATATTTGAACCATATAATCTTTACCGCAAGCTTACAGGTAAATCCAAATCCACTGCGGTTGACGTAAATAATATAGATGGCGGCAGCAAAACCCGTTTTAGCGATAAAATCGCTGAATTCATACGCGCGACTTTTTTCATCCCCGATGCCAGAATTGGCTGGAAAAAACACGCTGTAAAAGAAGGCAAAAAAATAATTGATAGCCAAAGACCTGATATAATTTTTTCATCCTCACCGCCATATACCTGTGCATTAATTGCTATGGAGCTGAAAAGGTACGCGGAAAAAAAGTACGGCAAACCCATTCCATGGATATCTGATTTCAGGGATGCGTGGACTGATTATTTAACAACACCGAACCGCTGGTTCCTTCCGAAAAAGATAGACAGGAAGTACGAACGAACAACGCTTGATAAAGCTGATACCGTGACCATTGTTGCCTCCGGTATGAAAGATGACTTCGAAAGAAAGTACCCGGCAATATCAGCTAAAACTGATTTTGTTTTACTGCGCAACGGATTTGATTCCGATGATTACAAGCATACAAAGCTAAGTGATGCCAAAAATGAGAAGTTTTCGATTGTATATACGGGCTCAATGTACGGCAAAAGGAATCCGTACTATTTACTTGATACAATTTCAGAACTGGTCAAAGAAGGCAGAGTCGATAAGAACAAAATTAAATTCATTTTTGTTGGCAGGCTTGGGAGTGATATTGCAGATTACATAAACAACTCCCCGTTAAAAGATACCATAGAAATTGTATCATACGTGCCGCACTCTGTAAGTATTGATTACCTGATGAAAGCCGATGCAATGCTGCTGCTGATAGATGAAGATAAATACTCCAAAATGATATTAAGCGGCAAAGTATTCGAGTATCTTGGCGCAAGCGCACTGACAGGCAAGCCTGTATTTGCTATTACAGGCGAGGGAGAAGCCCGTGACCTGCTGATTGAGACTAAAGCGGGAATAATCAATCCGCACCATAAACCTGAAGTTCTGAAAGAAAACTACCTTAAATTATATAATGGTTTTTTTGAAAATAATACTGCAATTTTACCAACTTCAGATAAAAAAGCGATTGAAGCTTATGAAAGAAAACTGCTGACCAAAAAGCTGGCAGTTGTATTTGATAAACAATTAAAAATTACGAATTAAGAAATAAGAATTTTCTAATATATAATGGCAAAACCACAATCATCAACAGGTAAGACTCAGGCAAAAACATCACTGTTAAAAAAAGATGTTTCAAGAAGTTATACAATTGATTTTATTCCCGCAAAATGGCAAACACCGGTTTTTCTTGCGGTAATACTGGTACTCATAATGATATTTTTCAATTCCGGTTTGTTTGGCGGAAAGGTATTTTCATCTGCAGATAATGTCGCATCGGGAAGTTTTAAAACATTCCTTGATGACGCAAAAGCCAAAGGTGAATTCCCGCTGTGGGTACCGTATATTTTTAACGGTATGCCCAGCTTCGCGGCACTTGTTCCCCATTTGGAAAGAACATACGACCTTTCACACGCAGTGTGGGTCTATGCAAGAGATATTATTTACATGTTGTTTTCAGGTAATGATGTTTGGGCAATCGTCCTCTTTTATATAATATTTGCATTCTCGTTTTATTTTCTCATTGAGTATAAATTCAAAGATAAGCTTATTGCGCTTTATGCCGCAATTGCGGCGGTGTTCATAACACCAATTATCCAGATGATTATTGTGGGTCACAACAGTAAGATGATTGCCGTTATGATGTTCCCGGCAGTGTTCCTGATGCTTGAAAAACTGTATGATTTCATTGCTGCCGGAAAAATTAAAGAGAATATTTTTAAGATACTATTATACTTTGGTATACTTGTATTCTTTATACATGTACAAATGAGCTCAAACCATGTACAAATGCTGTTCTATTTCTTTTCAGGAATTGGCATTTACATGGTTTACAGGCTGGTTTATAATCTGGTAAAGAAAATTGATTTCAAACCCGCGCTGATTCTGCTTGTAGTGTTTGGTTTGGGTGTTGGCTTAAGCGCGATGATGTACGCTGATTCATATTTATCCAGCCGTGAGTATAATAAATACTCAATCCGCGGCGTACCGCCTATTACGCAGGCACCCGGTGAGCAGAAAACATCCGGCGCAGCAGATTATGAGTACTCAACCAACTGGTCATTTTCACCCGTTGAAGTAATGACGTTCTTCGTTCCGTATTGGGTCGGTTTTGGTGATGTTGAAGTTAAGGGTCAGCGCTCAAATACTTATTGGGGACAAATGCCGTTCACTACTTCACCAATGTACTTTGGTTTAATAACAATACTGCTGGCATTTATTGGTATTTACTACAATTTCAAAAAGAATGCGCTTGTTCAGGCAATGGTTGTGATTTCGTTTATCGCGCTGCTGTTATCATTTGGCAGAACGTGGCCACTCTTGTATGACATTTTGTTTTACAATCTCCCCTACTTTTCAAGCTTCCGCGCGCCGGTAATGATACATATTCTCATCAATGTCGCATTTGTAATTCTTGCTGCATTCGGGTTAAGATCAGTAATTGAAATTACAAAAGATAAAGCTAAGTCGGCGGGATTCTTAAGTTCAGCAAAATTCATTTTCCCTATACTCGCGTTGCCGTTTGTATTATCTGTAATCGGCTTCCAGGATTATTATTCTTCACAAGTTGCTTCAAGTCCGTTGGTACAGAAATTAACACAGCAGGGCGCAAACCAGCAGCAGATACAGCAGTATGTATCACAGATTTCTCAGATTGCATATGACAATGTAAAATCTGAAATGATCTTTGTCAGTCTTCTATTGCTGGCTGCATTTGCCCTATGTTACTTTTACATTAAAGGTAGCATTAAATACCAGTTATTTTTATTGGCAATAATTCTTGTTACAATAATAGATCTTTGGCACATTGATTTTAAAACGCTTCACTGGGATAACAATACTGATATTGAATCATACTTTAAGACTCCCGATTATGTTGACTGGATCCTAAAAAATGAAAAGAATACTTATGATTTCCGTGTACTGAATTTGCAGAAGGGACAGCCTGTGAGAGAAAACACACTTGCCTACTGGCGTCTGCAGAATAATTACGGCTACCAGGGCGCAAAGCTTCGTATATATCAGGATATGGATGATGTTGTGGGATTGACAAATCCGGCAGCGTGGCGCTTAATGAGCACAAAATATATTATTACCGATCAGCCATACAATGATTCTATGTTCACAACAGTATTTAAAGGCAGCAAATATGTTTTGCTGAATAACAATTTTTATCCGAAAGCTTTTTTTGTGAAGAACACTAAAACCGCCACCGGACTGGAAATACTGAACACGATCAAAACCGGCACGGTGAATCCGCAGGAAACCGCATTTCTAGAAAAAGACCCGGGTGTAAAAATTGATGCGGCTGATTCCACAGCAACTGCGCTAATTACGGCATACGATATTCACAGCATTACAATTGATGCCGAGGCATCGGGGAATAACCTGTTGTATTTGAGTGAAGTTTATTATCCTGACTGGAAAGTCTATATTGACGGTCAGCCTGCAGAAATTCTGAAGACCAATTATCTTTTCCGCGGTGTGGTAGTACCAAAGGGTAAACATAAAATTGAGTTTAAGTTCGAGCCCGAGACATATTACACCGGCAAGAATATTGCGATGGGAACCAACATTTTACTGGTCGCTATATTCGGAATAGCAGTCGGAGGCATGTATTTCCGCCGCAAAAAAGCCCAGGAAATGCCAGAAAAGAGCTAAATTTGTTATTTCCCGCATTATATGTAGTTCTGCTGAACTACATATAATGCTTTGGTTTATTGATTTTACAAAACTAATGTATTATTTTAGTACAATAAAATTCAAACTATTGATTTAATAAGCATTTTTTTCTCAATTTATCTTACATCACAATGAAAAAGATTATTTTACTTTTTATTGTCCTTTCTTTCAGTTTAACAATCAACTCTCAGGTATTCCAAAAAATTACAGGCCAGCCCCTTGTAACTGAAAACGGTTACGGTTCAGGATGCGCGTGGGGTGATTATAACAATGACGGCAAGTTAGATCTTGTTGTTACTTCTTATAATGACTTCGGCTCAACTACTTATCCCCTGCTCTACAAGAACATGGGTAACGGTAATTTCCAGCTGGCAACTGATAATACCATCATGACCAACAGTTTGTACCAAACTTTAGCATGCGCATGGGGAGATTATAATTACGATGGCAGAATGGATCTTTATATTGCGACCGGGCAGAATCAGCCTGACCTGCTTTATAAAAATAATGGAGGCGGAAATTTTACAAGGATAACTAACTGCGTTCCGCTGGTAAGCGGTCACAGTGGTGGTGTTTGCTGGGCTGATTACAACAAAGACGGATATCTTGATATCCTTAGTGTTCAGCATGGATATAACCTTTTGTATAAAGGACTGCCAAACGGCGATTTTGCACAGATTACAACAGGACCAATTGTAACAGATTATGGTATCCACCGCAGAGCTGCCTGGGGTGATTACAACAATGATAAGTACCCTGATCTTTATGTGACCAATGGTGATTTTCAGAATGATAATCTGTATCTTAATAATAAGAACGGAACATTTACCAAAATCACTACCGGAGATATTGTAAACTCAGGCGGATATGGATCCGGTTGTTCATGGGGTGATTATAATAACGATGGCTGGCTAGATCTTTTCGTAACTAACAGCGGCCCGAACTTCTTGTTCAAAAACAACAAAAACGGTACTTTCACAAAAATCACAACCGGTCCGATTGCAACTGATGCTGATAACAGCTTTGGATGCAACTGGGGTGACTATGATAACGACGGCGATCTGGATATGTTTGTAGCCAACAATGAAAACCAGGCAAATAAACTTTACAAAAACGATGGAGCAGATAACTTCTCTAAGATAACCAACGAGATAGTTGCAAACGAAGTGAGCTCCAGTGTTGGCTCAGCATGGGGTGATTACAACAATGACGGAAAACTTGATCTGTTTGTAGTTAACCAGGGTTACAATGCTCCTCCACAAAGCGATTTCCTGTATAAAAACGTTGGTGCTTCTCCGTGGTACTTAATGATAAAGTTCTGGGGCGGAGGCATAGGAACAAGAGTTAAATTAAGAATAGGCAGCTACATTGCAATCAGGGAAGTATCAGGCGGTAACAGCTGCAGTTCTCAGGATATGCCCTGGGTTCATTTCGGGCTGGGATTCCTCTCTGATAACCCTGTAACCGTAGCTGATTCAGTGATTGTTGACTGGCACGACGGAACAACAGAAATTCTGACAAACGTTCCTCTTAACCAGGAACTCGATTTCTATGGTGTAGTACCTGTTCAGCAGATAAGCAGCGAAGTTCCTTCAAAATATTCACTTGAGCAGAACTATCCAAATCCGTTCAATCCAACAACAAATATAAATTATTCAGTCGTTAATGCAGGCGAAGTGAAACTTACTGTGTTTGATGTTTCAGGTAAGGAAGTTGAAGTACTTGTGAACGGAATACAATCACCCGGAGTTTATAATGTGAAATACGATGCTTCAAAACTCCCAAGCGGTGTGTATTTTTACAGGATTCAGACAGAAGGTTATACTGATACAAGAAAAATGATTCTGGTGAAGTAAAATTAAACAAATTGAAGTCTTTCAAGGCAGGATTAAAATCCTGCCTTTTTCATTTTAATAAAGCAATTAAGTTAATATTTTTGCAGATTGTTAAGAGATATTAAAAATACAGTAAAGCAATCTGCCGTTTACGGTCTAAGCCGTATTTCGACAAAACTAATTGCATTTATACTTTTACCGCTTTTAACCCTTAATTTCAGTGTTTCTGAATATGGTGTATATGTCTTAACAGAAAGTCTTTGGCAAATACTCTGGGCTGTTTTCCTTTTCGGATTTGAGTCTGGGGTTGTAAGATGGTACCTCGAGATATCGGATGAAATTAAACGGAAACGATTCCTTTTTTCTGTCGCTGCATTTTTAATTGTTTTCAATTCAATTCTTTTGATTCTTATATACATGTTTTCCGGAAGTATTTCTGTTCTGGTTTATGAAAACACAGGATTATCCCGGTTTGTAGTCTACGCTGCATTGATCGCCGCAGTTGAATCATTCTCATTTATCATTTTCCTGCTTCTTCGTATAGAAGAAAAAGCGAAAATGTATTCAATTCTTGCTGTACTTTCTACTTTAGTTTCACTTGTCCTGCAGATCTATTTCCTTCAGTATTCAACTATCAAGCTTGAAGGTGTTTTCCTTGCAAAAATAGAGGCTCCGCTGCTGATAATACTTGTGCTGCTTCCATATTTTATCAGCCACATTAAGATCGGCTTCGAAAGATCACTGCTTACTGACCTGTTAAAATATTCGTTCCCGGTAATGATAGCAAGCTTGGTAATTACACTTTTAAATCAGTCTGACAGGTATATACTGGGATACATAAACGGTCTAAAAGATGTCGGAATTTACGGACTGGCTTATAATATCTCAGGGTTGATAAATTTCCTTGTGGTATCACCGTTCTCGCTTGCTTTCACGGTAATTTCATGGAAAAAACTAAAGGATGAAAACGCAAAAAGATTTTTTACCAAAACTATAACGTATCTTTTTCTGGCAGTAATATATATTTCATTGATAATTGCACTGTTTACTCCGCACCTCATAAAGATATTTGCTATGAAAACAGATTACTGGACAGCAAGTAAATACGTTCCGTGGATAATCCTGGCAATGCCGTTTTACGGAATTCATTTCGTGGGTGTCTTCAGCTTCTATGTAACCAAAAAAACAAAATACGTATTATTTAGTTACCTAATCGCTCTTGCCGTAAATGTTATATGTAACTTCGTCTTTATTCCTATCTTCGGTATTTACGGGGCGAGTTTTGTAAATCTAGGGAGCTTTATATTTTTGTGTATAGCGATATATATATTCTCCAAGAAGAATTATTTTTTTGAGTATGAATGGTATAAGATTTTTCTCATGATCTTAGTTTATGCAGCTTTAGCAGCGCCGTTTTTCTATTTTGATTTTACCAGCAGAATTCTAGAACTTGCGCTAAAATCCATAGCAGTACTGGTTTACCCTCTTATACTGTATGTTTTCAGATTCTATGAGCCGGTTGAAATAAAAGCATTCAAAGGATTTATTAATAAATATTTATTCAGGATAAAAGTTTAAAATCTTAATCTATGGGATATAAAGGACTTCCAAAAGATGTGACAAGAGTTATAGCCCCGCCTATTTGGGATTCTTACCACTTCGTAAGTGTGCTTACAAGAAAAGCATATGAAAACACGATACCTTTTTTTCTGAATTCAGGGCAGAAGTACAAAATACTTGACTACGGCTGCGGTGCCAAGCCCTATGAATATCTTTTCAAAGATCATATTTCTGAATACATTGGGGTTGATGTAGGTAATAATCCAAAAGCTGATTTTTCGATCGTGCCCGGTGAACGGCTGAAGTTTGAGGATAATAGTTTTGACTTTGTCTTATCCTCACAGGTATTGGAGCATGTTAAAGATGTTGATCAATATATGGGTGAGTGCCTTAGAGTACTAAAACCAGGAGGTATTCTTCTGCTTTCAACACACGGTACATGGCAATTTCACGCTTCGCCGTATGATTATAACCGGTGGACTTGCATGGGTCTGGCTTACCTTATTGAACGTACCGGATTTGAAGTAATTGAATATAAACCTATACTGGGTCAGTTAGCTGTTACATCCCAACTGAGATTGAGCTTTTTTGATTCTTTTGCAAATATGATAGGCACTGCAGGTAGAGTATTGCTTGCACCCGTTGCTTTGTTTTACCAGTTTAAAATGATGATAGAAGACGCAATTACTCCCGCAAGAGTTAAAAAACGTGATTCGGCAATTTTCCTTTTTACAGCGAAGAAGAAATAACAGTGCAATTGAAGAGCAGGAAAAAAATACTTTTTGTTAAGAATCTTTACCAGAACCCAAAATTCATTACTAATGATCTTGAAATTCTTTCAAAAGAATATTCAGTAAAGCTCCTGAATTTCAAAAGCAGAAAAAATGCACTTATATTATTTTCAATGATCCATCAGTTTTTTTATCTTCTATTTAATATATGGCGCTATGACCTTGTGTATATTTGGTTTGCAGACTATCTTTCTTTATTCCCTATACTCTTCGCAAAGATATTCTCTAAAAAAAGTATAATTTGTGCCGGCGGTTACGAAGCAACATATATTCCCGAAATTAACATGGGTGTTTTCACGAATGCATCAATTTCTAAATCAGTTAGAGCTTTCTGCGTCAGATACAGCCTGAAGAACTGCACGTATATCCTGCCAGTCGATGAGACGCTTATTGAGCACACTAACAATTATATTTATTCCGATATCCCCGGGAAAGCACCGCTGAAGGATGGCATAAAGCAATTTATTCCCGGTATAAAAACCTATTTTAAGACTATGTACCTCGGGTACGATTCTGAACTCTTTAAAAAACCCGAAAACATCAAAAAAGAAAGATCTGTAGTTAGCGCAGGTTTGATAGTAAATGATGATGAATTCAGAAGAAAAGGATTTGACCTGCTGATAGATGCAGCAAAGCAAATGCAGGATATCAAATTTATTTTGATCGGGTTCAATGAAGAATATCTTGAAAAATATAAAAAAACTGTTTCATCAAATGTTGAGCTGTTTGGTATCGTACCTTATTCGAAACTCATTGAAGAATACAGCAAAGCGAAAGTCTATGCGCAGTTTTCGATGTTCGAAGGAATGCCAAGCTCTATATGCGAAGCCATGCTGTGTGAATGCATTCCGGTTGGAAGTGATGTGAACGGTATTCCCAAAATAGTCGGGCATTGCGGGTTTGTTACCGGTAAAAAAACTGTGAACAATGCTGTTAGCTCTGTGATAAATGCGGTTAATTCAGATGAGTCACTTGGCATGAAGGCGCGTGAACATATTATGAACCTGTTCCCGCTAATCAAGCGAGAGAACGAACTTCTCCAACTTGTGAATAGTATACTCCGCTAATTCCTTTTTCTCTCCCTACTCAAATCACTCCACTGATATTCATGTAAGCCTAGGTTAATACAATGAATGTAACTTGATTTATAAATCGAAAAAACATAAATTTATATATATCTAAAGGAGGTAGACATGAAAAAATTACTCAAAATTCTGGGCATATTGCTCATAATTGTTGTAGTATTTGCAGCAGGCGGATACATTTATCTGAGTGCAGCATATCCGAAGGTTAGTGCAGCCCCGGATATCAGGATAGAGCCCACGCCTGAAAGACTTGAACGGGGCAAGTATCTTGCCAACAGCTTCGCTTTTTGTATTGATTGCCACAGTGACCGCGATATTACTAAATTTGGTATGCCGGTAGTGCCCGGGACCGAAGGTAAAGGCGGAATGGATTATGGCGAGGGTGCAGGCTTTGTTCCTACATCTAATATTACCAGTGATAAAGAAACAGGGATTGGAAGCTGGACGGATGGTGAGATTTTCAGAGCAATAACATCAGGGGTAAATAAAGAAGGAAAGTTCCTTGCTCCTATGATGCCGTACCCCATGTTCGCCCAAATGGATAAGGAAGACCTGTATTCAATTATTGCCTATATCAAAACTCTTCCTCCAATCAAGAACAAAGTTCCTGAAAAAGATCTGAAATTCCCTGTGAATCTTATTTTCAGAACTATTCCGGCTGATGTTAATGTATTCGGCAAACGTCCCGACGGAACAGATAAAATTAAGCTGGGTGAGTACAACGGCGTTGCCTGCAAGTTCTGTCACTCGCCAAGTGATAAGGGTGTATTCATACCCGGCAAGGAGTTTTCAGGCGGAGTTGAATTCCCTATGCCTGACGGGTCAATTATAAGGTCATCCAATATCTCGCCGGATAAAGAAACAGGCATTGGCAGTATGACCAAAGAAGTATTTATCGCTAAATTTAAATCCTGCCTTGATGAATCCAATCTTGATCCCAAAACCAGAGGATTCAATACTCCGATGGCATGGAACTTTATCGCTAAAACAGCGACAACAGAAGATCTCTCGGCTATTTATGATTATATAATGGCTCAGCCTCCGGTAAACAACAAGGTTGAAAAAATAACACTTCAGGGTTTGAAATAATTTTAACATATAAATGGGTCTTAACGGGGGCAATTGCCCCTGTTTTTATATGTAGTAAATTCAAAAAAGTTAGATTAAATTAATACATCCAACCATCAATTAATTTATAAAATATGAAATTTTTCTTTATTTTGTCAGTATTTGTCCTCTCATTCTTTAACTTTACGGCTTTGTCACAGGATCTGTTAATTGAAAACAATCCATACGATAAGGCAGATGATTATACCAAAACCAGGAAATCATTTAACCGTGAACGCTGGTTTTATGAACAGAGAATGTTCCCCAACAATTACATTCCGGAAGATGCTTATGGTAAAGCTTTTGAGCAAAGAGAGCATATGAGAAACACCAACGGATTCGCATTTGATAATACTGTAACATGGACAAATATTGGTCCCACTCCCGGGTATTATTTTGCTTACTCAAATATATCCGGCAGGATAACAACCGTGAGATATGACCCTGTAAACCCGAATATTGTTTACTTTGGCGCTGCATTTGGCGGAGTGTGGAAATCAACAAACGGAGGAAGCAACTTCACGCCGATCTCAGACAATGAAGTTTCAATGTCCTCGGGTTCTATTTGTATTGATCCGGCAAATACAAATATAGTTTATTACGGCACAGGTGAAGCTACATACAGCGCGGCTTCTTATTACGGCAGAGGGATACTTAAATCAACTAACGGCGGTTCTACCTGGACAAACTACACAAGCGGTTTGCCAAGTTTATCATACTGTTCCAGGATAGTTATCAGACCGGGTTTTTCAAATCAATTGTTCGCTGCCATGGGAACTTCCGGGCTGTACAAATCCACAGATGCCGGCGTTACATGGAGCCTGGTTGTAAGCGGCAGATGCGATGATATAATTTTTTCACCAAACGGAACCAATGCATACGCAGTTGGAAATGGCACCGGTTACAGGATATCCACCGATGGAGGAGAAAACTTCGTTTCAAATTCGTCATTTATCGTCGGAACAAGAAATCACATAGCAATTTGCAGAGATGTACCTACTGTTCTTTACAGTGCGGTATATTCGGGTTCAACAATCAAAACATATAAATCCACAAACAGCGGACTTAATTTCACCCAGGTTGCCGTTGGCCATGATTTCAGCGGCTCACAGGCATGGTATGATTTTTACATGCAGGTAAATCCGTTTGACCCTGATTATGCATATGTCGGCGCAATTGATATCTGGAGAACTACCAACGGCGGAACAAGTTTTGAAAATATTACAAATGGTTATGCAGGCGGCGTTGTCCACGTAGATGAACACAATATGGATTTTAATCCCGCCAATTCAAATGAACTGATGGCAGTAAATGACGGCGGCATTTGGAAATCTACCAACCGCGGCACAAACTGGATCAATCTGAATGAAGGTTTAACGTTAACTCAGTTCTATAGAATTGCCAGCGACCCGAATAATGTTGATCATATAGCAGGCGGCACACAGGATAACGGTACACAAAGAACACTGGGCACTTCAAACTGGGCAGCTGCATTTGGCGGTGATGGCGGCGAAGTGTGCTTTAATACAGCAAGTCCTCAATTCATACTGGGTGAAACCCAGAATAACGGAGTGCAGCGCTCACAAAATGGCGGTGCAAGCTGGCAGGGTGCTACAAACGGGTTAAGCGGTTCCGGTGCCTGGGTCGGCCCCATAATTTCACATCCCACCGAAACCGGAACATTCTATACAGCCCGGTCGCAGGTTTTTGTAACTACAAATGCAGGCGCACTGTGGACACCTATTTCTTCCGGCACCGGCGGCACTATCAGAGAATTGGCTATCTGCAAAAGTAATCCTCAGATCATGCTGGCAAGCTCGGGTTCAGCAATTTACCGCTCTACAAATGGCGGTGTTAATTTTGCAAGCGTTCAAAACGGGCTGCCCAATAGAACAATCACAAGCATGTATTTCCACCCGGATTCATCCGATGTTTCTGTAATTTCATATTCCGGTTTCGGCACCGGCAAAGTTTATAAGACCACAAATGGCGGCCTGAACTGGTTCAGTATCAGCGGAAACCTTCCTGATTCACCCGTAAATGACGTATTGATTTATTACCCTGGTACATCTACAAGCATTTATTATGCCGCAATGGATATAGGTGTATTTTTCACTAATGATTACGGCACTACCTGGGTTGAGCTTGCTGACGGTTTACCAAATACAGTTGCAATGCATCTGGATTACCACCAGGCGACAAACAGGCTTAGAATTGGTACCCACGGAAGAGGTGTATGGGAAACTGCAAACCCTATAGGGTTGATAAATTACAGCAACCAGGTGCCGGCTTCATTTTCGCTTCAGCAGAATTTTCCGAATCCGTTTAACCCGGTTACAACGATCAAGTATGATATATTAACCGAAGGTTTTGTAAAACTTGCTGTATACGATATATTGGGAAGAGAGTTGAAATCAATTATCAGCCAGAACCAGAAACCGGGCACATATACTGTTCAGTATGACGGGTCAAATCTATCGAGTGGTGTTTATTTCTACAAACTCACGGCAAACGGGTTTACAGAGACCAAGAAGATGATGATTACTAAATAGTTACGTTAATTTTATATGATAACAGAAAGGGGGCATACGCCCCTTTTTTGTTTTTAAGTAATACTCCTCGCAGACTACAAAGAAATTCAAAATTAATAATTTTCAATTCTTCAGTTTAATTATTGGTTTTTTGTCATTATATTATAAATAAGTAAACGAAATATATTAAAATTATTATGAGTAAAATAATTTTTCTGTTCCTTAATGCCCTTCTTTACTTGACAGTCTCTGTTTACTCCCAGGATCTGAACATAAAGAACAACCCCTACGATAAAGCAGATGAGCATACTAAGACGAAAAAATCGTTTAACCGTGAACGTTGGTTTTACGAACAAAGAATATACCCGAACAACTATATACCCGCAGATGCATACGCGAAGTCAATTGATCAGAAATATGCCCTGAGAGACAGCAAGGGCTTTAAGTTTGACCCAGAAACAACATGGAGGAATATTGGACCAACCCCGGGTACTTACTTTTCCTATGCCAGTGTTTCAGGCAGAATAATTTCTGTCAGGTATGATCCCGTTAATCCCAACATAATATACCTGGGGGCAGCAAGCGGCGGTGTGTGGAAATCAACAGATGGCGGTAACAATTTTGTGCCCATTTCAGATAGAGAGGTCTCTTTGGCATCAGGCTCAATTTATGTTGATCCTTCCAATACAAATATAGTTTATTACGGAACAGGTGAAGCCACATACAGCGGACTTGGATATTATGGCAGGGGAATCCTCAGATCAACAAATGGCGGTAACTCCTGGCAGCACTATGCTGAAGGTTTACCTCCATTGACTTATTGCTCCAGGTTTGTTGTCCGCCCGGGATTTCCTAATATGCTGTATGCGGCAATGGGTACTGCGGGGCTGTATTGGTCAACAAACACCGGTGAGTCATGGTCATTGCTCGTAATAGGCAGATGTGATGATATTGTGTTTGCACCCAACGGAACAACAGCTTATATGGTAGGCAGCGGTTCAGGATACAGGAAATCGACAGATGGCGGTGTTACATTTTTGCCTGTTGCTGCGGGCTTAACAATGGGTACAAGGAATCACATTGCAATATGCAGAGATAATCCTTTGGTGCTATATTGCGCGGTTTATACCGGGGCACAGATAAAAGTTTACAAATCAACAAACGCAGGAAATAACTTTACGCAGGTTTCAGTTGGATTTGATTTTAATCCTGAACAGGCCTGGTACAATTTTTACATGCATGTTAATCCTTTTGATCCCAACTATGCCTATGTAGGTGTGATTGATGTATGGCGAACAACCAACGGCGGTTCAAGCTTTCAAAATATCACAAACAGCTATTTTGGAGGTACAGTGCACCCTGACCAGCATAATATGGATTTCAATCCTCTGAATCCCAATGAATTAATGGCTGCCAACGATGGCGGATTGTGGAAATCAACAAACCGGGGTACCAACTGGATAAATATGAACGCCGGCTTATCGCTTACACAGTTTTACAGAATAGCCACTGACCCAACAAACCTGGGGCATATTATCGGGGGAACGCAGGATAACGGGACACAGAGAACTCAGGGATCGCAGATCTGGTCATGTGTTTTCGGGGGCGATGGAGGTGAAGTTTGCTTTCAGAGCCAGAACCCGAATTATATACTTGCTGAAAGGCAGTACAACGGGATATTACGTTCTACTGATGGCGGTACTTCCTGGAATATTTCTGCTGATGGGTTAAGCGGCGCTGCCGCATGGATTGCTCCGGTCATATCACATCCAACATCCCCGGGGGTGTTCTACACAGCAAGAGAAAAAGTGTTCAAATCAACCAACTGGGGCGCAAACTGGGTCCCCATTTCTTCAGGCACCAGCGGGGTGATACGGGAAATGTCTATTTGCCGAAGCAATCCTTCTGTAATGTATGTTTCATCTGGCCAGTTGATATTTAAGTCCGTTGACGGGGGCAGCACTTTCCTAAGCACAACAACAGGGCTGCAGAACAGGACTATTTCCAGTGTACACATCCACCCTGATTCTGCGAACGTTGTGTTACTTACATATTCCGGGTTCGGGACCGGGAAAGTATATAAAACTACAAACGGTGGTTCTGTGTGGAACAATATAAGCGGTGTTCTGCCAGATTCGCCTGTCAACGACCTGCTGATCTATTACCCCGGGATGGCTTCAAGCATATATTACTGTGCTATGGATGCCGGCGTTTTCTATTCCGATAACTACGGAGCAGACTGGATAGAACTGGCTGACAGCCTGCCCAATACAGTGGCTATGCATCTGGATTACCATCAATCCACTAATATAGTCAGGGTTGCAACCCATGGAAGGGGTGTTTGGGAAATTGGGATACCTATTGGTATTATAAACTACAATAACGAAGTCCCCAAAGAATATTCACTTAAACAGAATTATCCGAATCCGTTTAACCCTGTAACTTTTATAGAATATTCCATTGTGAAAGACGGTTTTGTTAATTTAACGGTCTACGATATTCTTGGAAGAGAGGTTGAAACAATAATTGATCTTGACCAAAAACCCGGAACGTACAAAGTTCAATTTGATGCTGCAAAACTTTCAAGCGGAATTTACTTCTACACACTGAGCGCAAATCAATACATTCAGACCAGGAAAATGATAGTAACAAAATGAGTAACGGTATATTAATGCCAAAGGGGAGCTGAATGCTCCCCTTTTTGTTTTCCACAATACCTTTCAATTAGATGTGTTAATCTTCTGAAACTTCCACAGCATGAAAATAGTCACCGTGCGAGTGTCCGGAAAGAGTTATTATGCCTTCTTTCTTAAGTTCTTCAGGAAATTCTTTACCCAAATTGACCTTTTTGATGATACCGCTTCTATCCTTCACAAAAAAAGATACGCCGCCGTCAGGTGAAGAAGTAAATCCTTTTTCAATCAGCAGCTCAACCTTTATATTTTTATTTGCTGTGCTGTTAGGGTCAAAATTCCCGAAAGTTTCGGTTCCTTCCCTGGCGGTGAAATAGACACTGTAACCCAGGTAAATAAGAAACAATGCAACAATACTTATGATAATGATCTTTAAGCGTTTTGTCATATTTTATCGCCTTTCAAATTATGAATTTGCATTTTTTTAAAACTTCACCGGAAATTTCATTTATTCTTCACGTACTTATCAAGAAATTTTACTATCCTGGGGTAAAGGTCAAACCTGTTTTTCTGTTTCGCTATGCCATGTCCTTCATCTTCGTATATTTGAAGTTCAGTAATTCCTCCGTTATCAATTATTGCTTTGTACATCTGCTCTGCTTCACCAACAGGAACCCTTGGATCATTGCGCCCGTGAATTATCAATAGCGGCGCTTTAATATTTTTTACCTTCGCAAGAGGAGAAATGCTTTCCAGAAAATCCCGGTCCTTTTCCAGGCTGCCGTATTCACTTTCCCTGTTATTTCTTCTGTAATCAGAAGTATTTTCCAGAAAGGTTACGAAATTTGATATTCCCACTACATCAATACCGGCGGAAAACAGATCAGGATACAGGCTTAAGCATGCAAGGACCATATAGCCGCCATAACTGCCGCCATAAACCGCTATTCTGCCGGGGTCAACATCATTACGGTTTTTCAGATAATCTGTAAGCGCGCTGATATCTTTTACAGAATTTTCCCTGTTCCTCACATTATCAAGAGAAGCATACTTTTTTCCGTAGCCGGAACTGCCTCTTACATTTGGTTCAACTATCACATAACCAGCATTCAGGAAATACTGGTAAACTGGCTCAAAACCGTAGGTTGATTGACTTTCAGGGCCGCCATGAATGGAAATAATACAGGGGAGTTTTTTGCCTTCACTGCCCGAAGGCCTGTATAAGAAAGCAGGAATTTCAAGACCATCAAATGATCTGTAAGAGATGAGTTCCGGCTCAATAAAAGTACCGGGATCTATTCCTGCCAGCGAAGGATATGTAAGCTGCTCAACATTTCCATTTTCAATATTCCATTCATACAGCACTGAAGGATTGGAAGATGAATTGACGCCGATAACAACTTTCCTGCTGCTGTTAGAAAACCTGACGGCAGTAATACTTGAGCTTTTCAATGTTTCCGGGATACTTATTTCTTTTTTGCCGGTCAAATCATACATAAATATCCTGTCATATCCCCTGTCATTTACCATTATAAGCATTTTGCTTTTATCCCCTGAAAAAAATAATCTTGATACATCACAGTTTTTATACTGTGATAGGAAATGAAGCTCAGGGTAAATTGCTGCACCTGAATTGATATTATATACCCCGATCCTGAAAAAATCATTTCTGAAGTTGGAAATAAAATACAGGTTCTCCCCTGCCGCATCAAAAGATGCGGCGTAGAACTCCGCCGGCTCATTGAAATTATCATGTACTGATATCAGCTTTTCTTTTCTGCTTTTTATATCCAGCAGAAAAAGGTCATTATCATAGGTTGAGTATGACCTGGAAAATATCATTCTGGTGCCATCAGGCGAAATTGCAGAAGGATAATTAGAATGATCACTGGAAAAGATCATTTCGTTTGTTCTGTTTTCAATATTGTATGTGTATAGATCATAGAAATAAGGGGTACGTTTGTTTGAATAATAAGTGAAGAATGTCCCGTCATCAGACCACCTGCCAGAACCGTTCAGCACTTTGGGAGAGCCATCGGTTAACATCTTTATCTCTGTTCCATCACCGTTTGCCAGGAAGAATTGGTCATATTCCGAACCGCCCTCATCCTTTTCGATCAAAATAATGTCCTTAACGGGATTGGGCGAGTAACCCGTTATTCTGTCTTTAAAAAAAGTGATCTGCATTGGCCATGCGCCGGGCTTATTAACGCTCCATAACTGGCTGGTCCCGGTAACGCTCATAGTGAAATAAATACGGTTGTCATCAAACGAATAACCCGGTGAAACTGCACCTTTAATGCTCAGATACTGTTCTATGCTGTATTGCTGTGAATGCAGAGTAAGGACCGTTGAAAACAGAAGCAGAAGAAATAGTACTTTATTTTTGCTCACTGTAAAAATTTAGAATTACTGAATAACATTCTCTGTTTGCGGCATTTTACCCCGGAGGCCACTTCATAACCCTGCCGCCAAGTATATGGGCATGTATGTGAAAGACACTCTGGCCCGCGGACTCATTGCAGTTAAAAACCAGCCTGTATCCTTCCAAACCCTTTTGTTTTGCAATTTCTGCCGCGGCCGCAATTATTTTTCCCGCAACGGCGCTGTTAGTTTCATCAATATCTGCGGGTGTGCTTATATGCACTTTGGGTATTATCAGAATATGCACAGGCGCCTGCGGACTGATATCGTTAAACGCCAGCAGTTCTTCATTTTCAAAAACTATATCAGAAGGGATCTTCTTAGCTGCTATCCTGCAGAAAAGACAATTATCCATATTCTCTTATAAGTTAATTTTCAGGAGGCTTTTCGGTCGGGGCAGTCTCCTGGTTTGAGTTTTCATCCGGCTTTTTGATCTCATCTTCACCCTGTTCTCCGGTAACTTTTTTGTTTTCATTATCACTCTGTTCTGATTCTTTTAGCAGGATCATTGGATCAATATTGCCATCAGTGCTTTCGCCCTCGGTTTTCTTCTCCGGTTCATTCTCTTTATTTACTTCATTGTTCTGCTGAATATTCTGTTCATTACCTGTTCCTGACGTATCTATTGGTTCCTGCCTATTGAACAATTCATATTCTTCAACTTTCTGCATTACAATTGCGGCGGCTTCGGAATTTGGCGCCCCCTTTACAAGCGCTGAGTAATAGAAATACGCGCTGTCATTATTGTAGATTGCGTTTTCGTAGATCCAGCCGGCGCCAAAATAAGCTTTATCCAGATGAACCGATGCCGGATAAGTATTTATAAGGCTCCTGAAATCTTCAAGGGCGCCTGAATAATCTTTATTCACAAACTTATTTTCAGCAGAACTATACAGCGAGTCACTGGCATCGCCGCGGAATTCATCTACTATTTGCATTTTCAAAAGCCTTCGGCTTGAGTTTGCGACTTCCGATAATGGATAATCCTTTACAATTGTATTTAACACTTCTTCGCTTTTTGCATTCATCTCAAGTTTCCTGTACAGCGCAGAAAGAGCGAAAAGCACCTTTGCGCTGAAATCATAATCATATGATTCATTAAGGGCTTCCTTAAGATATATCTCGCTTGAATCAGCTCTGTTCAGGTCATAAAGAAAAAGTTCAGCCAGTTCAAACTTGGCTGCGGAAATCTGCTTTTCCTTTGTATGCGATGTATCAACAATGGTAAATGTGGAATCTTCGCCGCTGATAACACTATCCTTAACAGAGAACCCGAAATTGCCGCCAGATTTACCATTATCCAATCCTTTTATTGGATTTTTGTTCGGGTCGCTTGATTTATCATAATCCTTCGTAGTCTTCTTTTTGAACTCTTCGTTATATTCTGTATTTATTGTTTCTCCCGTAATGATACCGCGAAGTTCAAAATATCGCTTAAAAGTATTCGCTTTGCTCATCGCTTCTTTGTAATGGGTCCCGGCACTGCTTTGTTCTGTAGAAAAGCGGTAATACAGCAATGCGTTAAAGTAATTATCTTTTGATTCATAGTACTTCGCAAGTTTGTAACTTGCGTCAGCTGAAGGTATTGTGGATGGAAAATTCTGTATGACCTCATAGTATTGGTTTACAGAAAGCTTATTATTCTTTTTCTCATCAAAATAAACTCCCCTCAAAAAACTGACTTGCCCCAGGCTGGCGGGAACATCCTTATACTTGATCTGCAGGTCTTCAAGAAGATCATCTGCGTTCTTGAAATCACCGCTGGCAACCAGATTTTTTGCCCTGTTGTAACGCGCAAGATACTCCAGGTCATACGACGCGTCAAAATCAAGCACCTTATCAAACTCTTTTGCGGCCAGCTTAGAATTGGATCTGGCAGTAACTGCCGCAATAAGAAACTGCATTTGAGCCTTGAATTCGCTATCACTTGAAAACTCTATAGCCTTCCTGAAGTTCTTTATCGCGTTTTCATAGTCTTTTTTGTTCAGGTAATACTCCGCAAGCGATTGGTAGCTTTGCGATACTACATTTTTTTCAGGGGAATTTTTTATCAGGTCATTGAATCTTTCAAGCGCAGGCTTTTCATTATCAAGTCTAAGCTGTGTTCTGGCAAGGTAAAGCAGTGCTTCATCCAGATACTGGCTGGCTTTAAGTTTTGAAATAAACTCACTGAATTTCCTTTCAGCCTTAAGAAAGTCGCCAAGAAAAAAATAGGACTTGCCTATAAGCAGTACAGAGCGGTCCATATACTGGCTGCTTTTGTGATACTGGATAACCTTTGATGCTTTTTCTATCGCAATATTGAATTTATCTATTGATTCCTGCGATAACTGCGGCCTGGCAAAAATAGAATCAGGGTTGACATTATAATTAGCAAGAACGCGCGTGGCATAATCATCATACGCAGCATCAAAATTTTCGCTGGCATTAAAGTAAGTGTTAAAATATGTGCTGAAATTCTCTATCCTGTTTCCAATGAACATAAAACCGGTGAAGTCCTGGAAATTTCTGTCAAGAGTTACTTCGTAATTAGGATCAGGATCATCTATACCCTTGTTCTGATTCTCATCATAGGTTTTATAATTAAATGTAGAGCAGGCAGAAAGTGCCAAAAGGAGCGAAAAAACAACTATTTTAGGAATTATGGGGTTTTTCATCAGCTAAAATTAAGCTTTTATAATAGAAATTACAATGGATTATCTGGATTTTAAAACGATTTTTTGCTTTTAAAAATTTCAAGGTCTTCTTGAAGTATTGTAGGATATCTTCAGTATTACTATAACATTTTAGAGTAACTGATATATATATTTAATGATTGTTTTTGCCATTAAAATGTAATATTATTAGAGATTAATTCGCAAATTAACAACAAAATCACAAATGAAAAGTAAATTTATTTTATTGTTTTTACTGGCTTTTTCCATTTGTGTCAATGCTTATTCACAGATTGACCCGAATGTTCCCGTTTCAAAAGAAACTTATCAGATGAAGCTGATACTCCCTAAGGTTTTGCCAACTGAACCATACGGAATTGACGCAATTATTTCCGTTGGTGCTTTTGATAATTATCAGGTCTCTACTAATAACGGATTCGCTGAAACCGATATCGCTGTTAATCCCAGAGATCCATTGAACTTTGTTGCTAGTGATAACAGGGTTACAGGATTTTCAGGTACTCCATGGGTATATTACACAACCAATGGAGGTGTGACCTGGAGCAATACAGCTATTTCAAGCAACCAGGGTGACCCGGTTTTCTGCGCTGATAGTTTAGGTAATTTTTATCTTGCTGTACTTTCAAGCGGCATCAGACTATTGAAATCAACAAACAAAGGCGTAAGCTGGACAAATCTTGGAAACATCGTAAGTAACGCCAATGCAGATAAAGAATGGATTGCAGCCGATCAGACAGGCGGACCATACCAGAATCATGTATACATGGCATACGTGAATTTTTCAACCGGTGCAAGTGTTGATTTTCACAGGTCAACCAATAACGGCGCTTCGTGGAGCTTTGTAGGCAATATGGGAACAGGCACACCAAATCCCGGACCGGATGTTGCAGTCGGACCCGGCGGCCGAGTTTACCTTGCCTGGTATAATGGCGGCACAGTAGTCAGAGTATCAACAGATGGCGGTGCAACATTTAATGCGCAAGTACAGGCATCTTTTCACTCAACTCCGGGAACAGTTAATGGTTCAGGCAGATATGTTCTGAAAACAGATATACGCGTGAACGGAATGCCTCATATTGCTGTGGATATGTCTTCAACATCAAGAAGGGGTTATATATATAATGTTTATGCTAGTAACCCACCGGGGCCGGATGCAGCTGATATTTTCTGCACAAGGTCAACTGATGGCGGCGTTACATGGAGCTCAGGTGACCCGGTTAGAGTTAATGATGACGCTACCTTTACTGATCAGTGGATGTGCGATGTTTCTGTTGATCTGCAGGGCAGAGTTTGGGCTATGTGGTGGGATTCAAGAAACGATGATCCGGGCAATTTAATGACTGAAACTTACGGCGCAGTATCAACCGACGGCGGTTTAACTTTTACAAACTTTAAGATCTCAAACCAGAATTTTAATCCTGCCGCTGTTAAAATATTCCAGGCAGCAAACCACTATTATTTAGGTGATTACCAGGGTATAGCAGGAAGAACAATGACATTCCCGTTCTATACAGGACAGAACAATACATTGCAGGATTTTACTGCATATCTGCCTGATTACGGCATTTCTTTCAATAAAACGATTGATAGCATTAACCCAACATCAACATCAGTTGTAAGAATGAGAAATCCGGTTATGGGACCATATTCAGGACAGGTAACATATACAACGAACATTTCACCATCCCCTGCACCGGGAACATTGACACCTACATTTTCACCTGGCAACGTAAGGACATTTACCGGTGTATCTGATTCAGTTTTAATTAATACTACTTCAACAGCTAATGTACCGCAGGGTCTTTACACTGTTACAGTTACGGGAACAGAAACAGGCGGACCAAGGGTTCACATAAGAACATACCAGATTAGAGTTGGCAATTTTGTGGGTATCCAGCAGACAAACACAGAAGTTCCGCAGGTTTATTCACTTCAGCAGAACTATCCGAATCCTTTTAACCCGGTAACTAACATAAAATTCGGGTTACCAAAAGGTTCATTTGTAACTTTAAAGATCTACGATATGCTTGGCAGAGAAGTTGCTTCGCTTATCAATAATATGAATCTTGCTGCTGGAAATTATACTTATGATTTCAACGCTGTAAATGTACCAAGCGGAATTTATTTCTATAAACTCTCCGCAGGTGAATTTTCAGATGTAAAGAAAATGACACTTGTGAAGTAAGAAGTTTTGAAAGAGATAACTATTTGTAGAGAGCGTCCATTGGACGCTCTTTTTTTATATAGCAGATTTTTCGTGCCACGAATCGTTACAGCCTATTGTTTTTGGTAAAATACAACTTTATTAAACAGTACATACATAAATTTCACATTTCGTGGCACGAATATCTTTTACTTTTTCGAGAAAACAAATATTAACATGCCGCTCCTACGGAGCTCTGATTGTCCCGGGAAACCTTTCCTACAAACATTTCACCACTGTCTAAGCCAGTCCATAGGCCTACGGGGCTTGAATACATATCCTGCCGAGGTAAGGTTGCATCTCTAAATGAGTAGAATCCCGGGATTCTAAACCAGTAAGTTAACAGTATGAAAATCATTAGTTATCTTCCCTAAGACGACCCACCGGGTCGTCTCTACATGGAAAATCAATAATAGATCTTCTAAAATTGTTGTGATTTAACATCTTAGTGTTGCCTTCTATCCTTTGTGTCGCGCTTCTTGTTTTAAATAGTATCGTCAGGATTCTACTTACTCCACTTTTCCAATCATAAAATATAGCTATATTTGAATACACAATTCTTAAAATATATTACTATGAAAAAAATTCCTGCTTACCCGGTATTATTTTTAGCGGTTTTATTTTTGATATTTTCCCCAAATAAATCTGATTCACAGGATTTCAACCTCTTCAATCCATCCAATGAAATGTATCTGTTTTCGGCATATGATGAAGGCTCTAATGCATTTCGATACAATCCGGCAGTTCTTGGGCTCGGGCACAGGCTGAATTTCACTATAAGCGGCCTTATGCACAGGGCTAAATTCAATGGTTTAAATGAGCTTGATCTTTCTATCAGTGCGGGATTCCTTGGGCTGGCTTACCGTAAGTATACCGGCTATACAGATTTCATAAGAAATTATGATATAAACAGTAATAATGAAATTGTAGAATATACCGGAACAGGTTTCACCCAAAACTATAACGTAAGCACATTTTCACTGGGATTTGGCGCCGGCAGCAAAGCTTTTTCCGCCGGCATATTATTTGAAATGCTGCAGCGGGATAATACCCGCTCACCTTCAGATCAATATTCATCTTTTCCCAACTTCCGCATGGGACTGGGAATACTTTTCCGTCCGCTTCCGTTTGCTTCATTTTCTTTTGTGTACAAAAATGATGAATCTGCAAGTGTTGAATATTACTCAACCGATAAATTCACATTTGGCGCGGCTGTAAGACCCTTAAAGAGCGACAGGATAACTCTGATGGCAGATTTTTCTCTGTTCCGCTATCACGATAACTTCTTTGATAATAACCAGTTCAAAGCCGGCCTTGATCTTAAGTTGTTAAACGGGCTTTACCTGAACGTTAATTATATGAGGAATGAAGAAAGGGATAAGAATGAATACGTTGGTGCCGGCTTAAGATTTGACCTTCCTAATGGAAGCTTCAGGTATAATCATTTTTTCAATAACAGCAGGACAAGGCTCTACTTCAGTGACGGTTTCAACCGTGATTATGATGTTTACCGTAAAACAGGCGGGCATAATTACGCCTACATAGGTTCGCAGTTTTCGCTTTCATACAATCTTGAACGCAGAAAAAGCATCATACCGGAAAGAAAAAAAGTAATTGAAATAACATTATCCGGATCATTGCAGGATTACAACACTGAAGATGTTTTCTTCGGCCTGCTGGGCAGCGGCAGACGCAGCATCCATGAGGTAATTGCCGATATTGACTATGCAGCCGCCGATCCATCTGTAAAAGGTATGATCCTGAAGATATATCCCATTTCATCAGGCAGGTTTGAGCTCAATGCCGCGATAGAAGAACTTACAGCCTCAATGACACGTTTCAGGGCAAAAAATAAAAACATTACAGTATATTTTCCGCAGGATGTTGGCCCCGGAAGTTATTACATTTCCACTTTTGCTAATGATATAATAATGCCGCCTGAAGCTATCTTCTTTTACGGACTCAGCATAAATGTTTTTAATTATAATTCACTGCTTGAAAAATACGGCATAGACCTGCAGACTTTCTATGCCGGTAAGTATAAGCTTACATTCCAGGGGCTGCTGGATTCCACAACCGAAGAAGGCAAAGAAGTTATAAACCGGGTTCTTGATATTGTTTACGAAAAAATGCTTTCGCGTATTGTCTCAGGGAGGAATCTAACTCTGGATGATTATCTGAAATCGAAACTATCACAGCCATTGACCGGTTCTGAAGCTTTAAGACTTGGCCTTGTGGATAAACTTGGCTGGTACGAAGACGCAAAGGAATTATCGGGAATGAACTCTAAGACAACTAACATTGTCAGGAATTTTAACCGCAGCCAGTGGGATAATGACTGGGGCGAGCCTTCGCAGATAGCGATAATTGGCGTTTATGCAAGCATTACAACAGGCGAAAGCGAACCGCCTCCGCCTGTATCACTGCCCATACCTTTTGTTGGCGGAAGCCGCTCAACTGGCAGTGAAACTGTTGTAAAGCAGCTTGAAGAAGCATTCTCGAATCCGAAAGTAAAAGCAGTTGTATTAAGGGTAGATTCCGGCGGCGGTTCTGCATTAGGCTCAGCTGAAATTAATTCGGCTATAATACGGCTGAAGAAAAAATACAAAAAACCATTTATCGTTTCTATGGGCGGAGCTGCGGCATCCGGCGGGTATTACGTTTCAGTTAGCGCAGATAAAATATTTTCAGATGAGCTTACCATTACAGGCAGTATAGGTGTATTTACCGCAAGACCCAATCTGGACAGTCTCATTAAAGGTCAGAAGGTTAAGGTAGAGAATTTTAAACGCGGTGATAATTCCGATATTGGATCATTTTATAAAAAGCTTGATGAAGAAGAAATTGAGATCATACAGGGGATAATTGACTTTTATTATGACCGTTTTACCTCCGCAGTTTCAGAAGGCAGGAACCTGACACGTGACGAAGTTGAACAGATCGCACAGGGAAGAGTTTGGCTTGGCACAGATGCATACAACAAAAAACTTGTTGATGAAATAGGAGGTTTGTATGAAGCGCTTAAGTATGCCCGGAAGAAGGCTGGGTTAAGCGGTAGATACAAAATTGTATATTACGCGGTACCCGGAGGCAATAAAATAAATGAGATTATGACATCTTCGGTAATCAGTTATTTTCAGTCTCATTTAATTGATATGCTTGGAATAGATGAAACCAACAGCGATGGTATTGATATAAAATATTGATCTGGTTCATTTATCGCAGAGTCCCCTATCGGGAGACTCTGCGTAAAAGTATGCTCTGTTTGCGGAAAGAATTTGCGGAGCGAATTCGACGCGGCAATCTTTTTAAACCGGCATAAGTTCTTCACCGGAACTTTCCTTTATGAAAAGCTGTATAAACCAATAATACATAAATCATTGCCGCAAACATGAAAAACCTGGTCATTTTAACAGCATTTATACTATGTTCAGCTGCCTTTTCACAGTCATTATATAAGAATATTAAAATTACGGATGAAAATACTCCAAGCGAAGTGACAATCTCTTTCAACCCTATTAATCCGCTTAACCTGGTTGCTGCTGCAAATATTGAGACATACTTCTACAGCTTCGATGGCGGTTACACTTGGGCGGCCCGAAAACTTACTTCAACTTACGGAGTATACGGCGACCCGTGCATAGTTTCAGACCTCAGGGGTAACTTCTATTATTTTCATTTATCTAATTCATACAGCGAAGGCGGAACCTGGCTTGACAGAATTATTTGCCAAAAGTCAGAAGATGGCGGCATTTCCTGGAGCAACGGCTCTTATATGGGAGCAAACTCCCCTCACCTGCAGGATAAAGAGTGGGCTGCTGTCGATCACTCATTTTCTCCTTACAGAAACAATATTTACGCGGCATGGACACAATGCGGACAGAATAAATTTTCCGATGAGGGGTCAGCTTTAAATCCAATGGATAGCGCATCAAACATTATCTTCAGTTTATCAAGCGATGGCGGCGAAACCTGGGCTGAAAGAAAACGCGTTAATGAACTCTCGGGTGCTGAGTGCTCTGATGCGGGTGCTACTGTTCTTGGCGTAGTACCCTGCGTTGGACTGAACGGCGAAGTTTACCTGGCATGGTGCTCACCATACGGAATTATGCTTGACCGCTCAACTGATGGAGGATTAACTTTCTTTGATAAAGATATCAAAGTAGCTGATCTTCCCGGTACTTTCAAAATGTCTGTACCCGGTGTTTACAGAACATTTGGATTTCCTTCAATGGCATGTGATATGAGCAGCGGCAAATACAGAGGAACCCTCTATATAAGCTGGGCTGACCAGAAGAACGGATATGATAATACCGATATATGGATAAGCAGTTCTGTAAATGAAGGGCTTACATGGAGTACACCTGCCCGTGTTAACGATGACAACGGGAGTAAACATCAATTCTATAACTGGCTTACCATTGACCAGGAAACCGGAGTAATTTATGTTGTGTTTTATGACAGAAGAAATTATGATGATGAACAGACCGATGTTTACCTTGCATCATCTTCCGATGGCGGCAAAACATTCCTTAACGAACGAATCAGCGAAAAACCATTCTTTCCGCTTTCTGAAACATTTATGGGCGATTACACGAACATTATAGCTGTTAACGGCATGATAAGGCCCATTTGGACAAGGCTTGACAGCAACTCTCTGAGTATTTGGAGCGCTATTATAGATAAATGAACCGCCTCAGTCCTCCCGACATAAAAACAGGCCATGAAATATCAATAGTTAGGTATTCCATCTGAGCATTATATCACCATCGGCAATTAACAAAAATTCTCCCTTTAAAATCACAACTAAATTAGGTATTTTACGGTATAATCATAAAAATCACAAATGAAAACTACAGTATTTACACTATTGTTCATCCTCACCACATCCATTTATTCACAATCATCCTATACCAATATTACCATAAGCGCAACAGGAGGCCCGAATGAACCTTCTATTTGTGTGAATCCGAAAAACACTAACCAGATAGTCGCAGGAGCGAATACCGATAAAGTTTACCGCTCGTCCGATGGCGGCCAAACATGGGTAAGCAGCATCCTGACAGGCACATATACAGTCTGGGGTGACCCTTGTATCATTACAGATACCGTTGGTAACTTCTATTATTTCCATTTGGTAAACGGCGCAAGCTTTATTGACAGAATGGGAGTAAATAAATCAACAAATGCAGGCGCAACATGGAATGCCGGAACATACTGGCAGTTCAATTCACCTAAACAGCAGGATAAAGAATGGGCTATCACGGATTTCACACACGGTCCCCGCGGCAATTGGATATACGTTGCCTGGACAGAATTTGATAATTACGGCACAAGCAATCCAAATGATAGCTCAAGGATATTATTCGCACGTTCTACTGATATGGGTGCAACTTTTACCGGTATTAAAAGATTAAGCCGTTATGGCGGCAACTGTGTAGATGAAGATTACACAACTGAAGGCTCAGTACCCGCGGTTGGTCCAAATGGTGAAGTTTATGTCGCCTGGTCGGGTCCGCTGGGAATCAATAATTTTAAATTATTCTTTGATAAGTCAACAGATGGCGGCAATACCTGGCTTGAAAACGATATTGTAGCAGGCACACAGCGCGGCGGCTGGGATTATGTTGTAGCCGGCATTTACAGATCCAACGGTTTGCCTATCACACTTTGTGATATCAGCAATTCACCATACCGCGGAACGATATACATTAATTATACCGATAGCGCCGGACCCGCAGACCATGACGTGATGGTTATTAAGTCAACCGATGGCGGTAATACCTGGAGCGCACCAATAAGAATTAACGACGACCCTGCAGGAAAAGAACAATTTTTCACCTGGATGTCAATAGACCAGGTAACCGGATATCTTTATTGCGTATTCTATGACAGAAGAAATTACACGAACACACAGACTGATGTTTACATAGCCCGTTCAACGAACGGCGGAACCACATGGGTCAATGAAAGGATCAGTGCAGCCCCGTTCACACCGCAGTCAAACATATTCTTTGGTGATTACACCAACATATCATCACATAACGGTGTTGTGAGACCAATTTGGATAAGGCTTGTATCAGGTACATTAAGTGTATTAACGGCAATAATGAATTTCCCTGTTGGAGTCGAACCGGTTTCTACAGAAATTCCGGCATCCTTCAGCCTGAAGCAGAATTACCCAAACCCGTTCAACCCAAACACAACGTTTGAGTTTGATATTCCGTCATTTGCCGGTAACGGGCAGCAGGATGTATCAATAAAGATCTATGATATTCTGGGAAATGAAACGGCAGTTATTGTAAACGGAAAACTTTCAGCGGGTTCGTACAAATATGAATGGGATGCATCAACGCAGCCAAGCGGTGTGTACTTCTATAAAATGCAGTCGGGCAGCTATTCAGAAACAAAAAAGATGATCCTGGCAAAGTAGCTGTTTTGCTTTTAAAGAATACAAAATATAATCAGGAAGAAATAAATGATAAAAAACTTAATTTTAGTATTACTGATATTGCCCTCAATTTCCTTATCGCAGTACAAGAATATTAAGGTTAACTCGATCAGCAACAGTCCTGAAGAAGTATCGATAGCTATCAATCCCCGGCATCCCAATAACCTGGTTGCCGGGGCTAATATTAATAATTACTATTATTCATTTGATGGCGGCAGTACATGGATAAACAAGGAAATATCAGACAGCAAAAACGGCGTCTGGGGTGACCCCGTACTGATATTTGATAATAACGGCGCCGCTTATTACTTCCACCTTTCAAGACCATCAAACGGCCAGTGGATAGACAGGATAGTCTGTCAAAGATCGACTGATGGCGGTATGACTTTTGGAAACCCCGGAACATACATGGGACTCAATCCTCCTAAAAAGCAGGATAAACCCTGGGCTTGTGTGGATAATTCAAACAGCAAATGGCGTGATAATATTTACGTTACATGGACCCAGTTTGATGCATACGATTCCCGGCTGCCCGAAGATCTTTCAAACATTATGTTCTCATTCAGTTCAGATGCAGGTTCAACCTGGAGCGATGCAATGAGAATAAACAAGATTCCGGGAGACTGCGTGGATTCATCCAATACTACAGAAGGTGCAGTTCCATGTGTAGGACCAAACGGGGAGATTTATGTAAGCTGGTCTGCCCATGATAAACTGTACTTTGACAGATCACTTGATGGCGGAACGACCTGGCTGGATGAAGATATTACCGCGGGCACACAGATCGGCGGATGGGTTTACGAAATTGAAGGAATTTTCAGATGCAACGGCCTGCCAATTACACAGTGTGATATAAGCAATTCGCCTTATAGAGGAACGATCTATATCAATTACTCTGATAAGACAAACGGAGAAAATGATGTGGATGTTTTTTTGCTGAGATCTTCAGACGGAGGCAGCTCGTGGAGCGATCCAATTCGCATAAATGATGACCCTGTAGGAAATGGCAAACAACAATTCATGAGCTGGATGTCAGTTGACCCCGTAACAGGCTCTGTTAATATCATCTATTATGACAGAAGAAATTACGAAGATCTGAACACTGATGTTTACCTGGCAAGATCAACAGATGGCGGCACAACATTTGAAAACGTGAAGATTTCGGAATCACCTTTCACACCTGTTAAGAGCGTTTTCTTTGGTGACTATATCGGCGTTAATGCATACAATGATTTTACTGCCTGTATCTGGCAGAGACTTGATAAAGGCAAGCTAAGCGTAATATACGCCGGCAATAAATATTAGAAAAACAACTCAATAAGTACTAAAATTCTATAAATGGCAGAAGAACTTTTTCCTGAGCATGATGGCTTCCTTGTAACAGCAAGGAAATGGAGACCCGGGCAGTTTGATGACGTGACCTCGCAGGAATTCATTACCAAAACACTGCGCAATGCGATTAAGAATAACAGGATATCTCATGCGTATCTTTTCTCGGGCCCGAGGGGTGTAGGTAAAACTACCGTGGCAAGGCTGCTTGCCAAATCGCTGAATTGCACCAATAGGCAGCCTAACGGCGAGCCGTGTAATGTTTGTGACAGCTGCAGAGAGATCACCAACGATAACCGCAATCACCCCGATGTATTTGAAATTGACGGCGCATCAAACAGGAATATCGAAGATGTACGGGAACTGAAAGAAAAAGTGAAGTACGGTCCGGTTCGCTCCAAATACAAGATTTTTATCATAGATGAAGTTCATATGCTTACCGGGGCATCATTCAACGCGCTTTTAAAAACGCTGGAAGAACCGCCCCCGTATGTTGTATTCATATTCGCGACAACTTCACCTGAAAAAGTACCGCTTACTATCTTGGGCAGATGCCAGAAATTTGATTTCAAAAGGCTGACAATTGATGAAATATCCTCAAGATTGAAATTCATAGCAGGCGAAGAAAAAATTAAAGTTGATAACGAATCACTTTTTTTCATAGCGAAAAAAGGTGATGGCTCAATGCGCGACGCGCAGGGACTTTTTGATATGTCCGCCGCTTACTGTGATAATGATATATCATTTGAAAAGCTGAAATCATTCTTTAATCTTGCGCAAAGTGATGTTTACTTTACAATTTCTGACCTGGTAAAAAATAAGGATGCAAAGGGCTTACTTAACTACTTTGATGGTCTGATGGATAAAGGCTATGATATGCAGATCTTCCTTGACGGGCTCACTGAGCATTACAGGAATCTGTTAATAGTATGCTCAACCGGTTCAGCTGAGCTAATTATCGAATCAGAATCAGTTAAACAAAAATACTCAGAAAATATAAGTAAGTTCTCTCAGCTTGAAATAATTAATTCATTGAAGCTGATCCTGCAAACTGAATATACGTTTAAATATTCATCAAACCAGCGTACGCTGATAGAGGCACTGCTGGTTGAACTTATTAAGTTCACCGATACCCGCGATATTTCGCAGATACTCGAGGAGCTTAAAGAGCTTGGCTCAGGCAGTTACTCCGGCGGCAGCAAGAATACAGGTACCATACAGTCAGCCAGCCGAGTAAGCGCTCCTCTTAAGAATGAAACTAAGGTGCAGGTAACGTATGAACACTCCGCTCCAAAACAGCCTGCCGGTGATATTGGACAGGTGAGTGTTTCGCAGGCAGTAAACGAAAACCCGGACCCGGCTGTAAACTTTGAAAATGCCGAGGGCGACCTGAACTCGCATTGGCTGAGCATTAAGGACCAGATAAAGACCGAACGTAAATGGGTTTACAGCATTATTAAAGATACTACTTTTGAGCAGGATGAAAAGCGTAATCTGTTAATAAGAGTTGATGATACATCATTTGAACTGATAGACGGCTACAGAGATTACCTTGCCGGCAAGATATCGAAATATTTTGGCCAGTCCCTAAGCATAGGACTTGTGAAAAGTTCTGAATTCATTTCAAGCAATTCCGGTACGCATTACGAAGAAAACGATCCACATGGAATTGAAGAGCATGAAGTAAGTGACTCCGGAAAATCAGCCAGTCCGGATAATTTTGAGAGAATCAGAAGCATCTTGATAAAAGATTTTCACGGAAAAGAAATCAATACAAAAGATATTAACTGATGTCAAAGAATAAATACAGAACATTACCTTTAAAAAAGAATTTTCTTGCAATTGAAAAAGAGTATTCATCTTACGAAAATTCCAAAGTAGTGATACTTTCTGCACCGTATGAGAAGACCACTTCTTATGGTAAGGGTACAGCGAAAGGTCCGGGTGCGATACTTGAAGCATCGCATTACGTGGAGTTTTTTGATGAGGAAACCGAAAAGGAAGTTTGTTTTGATATCGGCATTGCCGCAATTGAACCTATGAAATTCGGTAAGCTTAGGGGTAAAAAAGCGCTGGAGCTTATATACGGGAATGTGAATGAACATATAAAGAACGGAAAATTTGTAATTACACTTGGCGGTGAGCATTCCATAAGTACCGCGCCTATACAGGCGCATTTTGATAATTACCCCGAGCTATCAATCCTTCATTTTGACGCTCATTCAGACTTACGCGAAGAGTACGAAGGTTCTAAGTACTCACATGCATCATTTGCCGCAAGGGTTGCAGAATTTTCGTCTGATATCACACAGGTTGGTATAAGGGCACAATGTAAAGAAGAATTTGAGTTCATTAAAAATAAAGGTATTAATACCTTTTATGCTCACCAAATACGCAATGAAGGCTTTGATGGTACGCTTATCGAAAAGATCGTCAGCACACTTAAAAATAACGTGTATATTACTTTTGATGTCGATTACTTTGATCCTTCAATAATGCCCTCAACTGGCACCCCTGAGCCGAACGGGTTTTACTGGGATGAAACCATGCGCCTGCTGTGGAAAGTTTGCGAAGAAAGAAACCTGGTTGGCTTTGATGTGGTTGAGTTAGCTCCTCAGAAGGATTACGCATTCCCGGACTTTATGACGGCTAAACTTATATACAAAATATTGAATTATAAGTTTTGAGTCTGTTTTCTTAGCGAAATTAGGGTAAAAAAACGTTCTTTTATAATTCTTAGAAAATGATTAATTTTGTCAACTTTGAGCTAAATCATTGACCGGAGAGGTGGGTGAGTGGCTCAAACCAACGGTTTGCTAAACCGTCATAGGGGGTCAACCTCTATCGAGGGTTCGAATCCCTCCCTCTCCGCAAGTATTTTAAAGCAAGTATGCAGATACTTGCTTTTTTATTGGCTCAATCCAATCCGCCAGTGGGCGGACTAAACCGTCATAGGGGGTCAACCCATACCACGAGGGTTCTCCCGAAGGGACCTCCCTCTCCGCAAGTATTTTAAAGCAAGTATGCAAATACTTGCTTTTTTTGGCTCAAATCAATCCGCCAGTTGGCGGACTAAAACGTAATAGGAGGTTAACCTCTATCGAGGGTTCTCCCAAAGGGACTCTCGAAGAGTCCTTGGACCTTCGGAGGAATCCCTCCCTCTCCATAGAAATAAAACAAGAGGCATCAGTCCCTTGTTTTTATGCCTCAATGTAATGTAGATTTATAAATTACTTTGTTCTTAACAATTGGTATGATTTTCACGGAGTTAAGTGGACATGGTGAAATGATTAAAACCTGACACCATGTAGCTTCACCCTACTTTTTAAAATCCACGTACATATCTTCAAAATTTAGTATCATTTCATTGAATTCGCCCATATAATCCTGACCGAGATTACCAAAATATCCCTTATCATGATCTTTGATATTTTCAGCAATAACTCTTACGTCATCAAGCTTAAGCTTTGAATTTCCTATTTTAAAAACAATATTGTCAAGTCTGAACCCCTTAACCTTAATTGTACCACCTGCCCCGCCGAACTCTATTTCCTCTATCTCATACTTACTTTCAATGTTTGTTTTGTTGCGCCGGTAATACGATGAATAAAGCATTGTAGCTTTGGCACCTGTATCAAATGTAAATGCGAGTGAATCATTTCCATCAATGATTTCTATTGATGGAATAAAACCGTCTATCAGCATATTTGAAAGTGTGCCGGATGTTTTTTCTTTTGGTATGAATACTTCCTCTCTCCTGATATGAATTTCTTTCATTTCTTTGATTACCGGAAATCCGATTATCCCGTTTATTGCGTATAGTCCTCCTGCAAAGCTTAACGATTCATCCGGCAGAACCAGGAACAGCACATTGCTTAATTTCATACCTCCTATTTCAAGCAATTCTGCACAGGCAAGCTTTGATTTGACCTTTTTACCTGTAACTGAACCTACTTCAATACTTCCCTCAAGCATTATTAGCTTCATCTTCTTTGCATATGTTTCATTAACCACAGAAAAATTAGCGCCTGTATCAAAAATGAAATCTTCATTATCGCCTCCGCACTTTACAGGGATATTGATAAGTCCGGCCAGATCTTTTTTTAGCGGGATCTTTGAATCCCCGGCAATTACAATGCTCTGCTTTTGAATATTCTCTGCAGCCTTCCAAATTACCATAGAGTTCCTCATATCTTCATCCTCAGCAGAATCAAGCAGTGAGGCATAATTCTTCAAAATATACTCAGTGCAGTATAAAGCATCTTTATAATCAAACAAATTCACAGAGTTTTTCATTCTCGTTTCATAAAGCTGCATTTTGAGGGAATCGTGAAGTTCACTTCCGTACTTTTCAATGACTTCTGAAATCGTCTTGTTAGACTCATAGTTTTTATGTCTCAGATTGAGTATCAGCGCATTAATGTATGATCTTTCCCAATCATTCAGCACCGTGTTATCAAAATTTTCACAGAACCTGAAAAGATCTTTATTTTCGAGCAATACCAGCAAATCAGTAAAACCATTACTTGCAGATAGCCTCTCTCGGCAGCCTTGTCCTGTTGAAATAGTTTCTGCCCAAGTGCCGGCTGCCAGTACTAATATCAGGAAAATTGTCAGTTTCATATTGTTATTATTTATACACAAAATTAATTTATTGTAAGAGAAATGTATTGTAAAAAAGCGACATATGACCGCGCTCATTCTGCTACCAGGTATTTATGATCGATCAACTTCTGCCTGCTTTCAAACCCGGATGGCAGCATCCCAAGAAACTCTCTGAATTCCCTGTAATAGTGTGATTGGTCATAATAACCCGATTCAATCAGTGTATCAAAATGCCTGAAGTTATTCTTTACGAGTTTTCTGGTCACGGTGTGAAATCTTACCAAACGGCAAAATTCCTTTGGTGTAAGGCCGGTTGCCTTTGCAAAATTCCTCTGAAATTGTCTGGGGCTTATCGGTAAATTGGAGTATTCCTGCTCAAGCTTCAATGATCCATCACTATTTGTTATTTTTTCAATGACTGAAGAAACCGGATCTGCCGGTAAAGTAAAACCATGCAGCTCTCCTTTCAGAAATCCGGAAATAACAGACAACTTTTGAGCAGTGCTCTTTACATTCCCTAATGAAATTTTCAATTGTTTTATCTTAGGTGATGTAAAGAAACTTTGCAGTTTTACAGCTTTATTTTTTGCCGCAATTGCTGCAATGGGAAATATTTTTTGAAAAACCGAGGGATGAAAACGGGCACCGATAGTTATAAGATAAGGTAAGTTCCTGAATGGACAATTCGATAGATTTGGTCCTGAAACAAAGATCTCATTTCTTTCCTTTGACTGAGGAAAAGTAAAGATCAGTGAAGTCGTATAATCGGATAATAAATGAAAATGGGTTTTGCTGCCTGTAAAAGAAGCTGATTCAAAAACCCAGAACTTTTCTATAGCATTCAGGAATTCGGCGGGAGGTGCGTATTCTTTATATTTGTATCCCGTGTTCTTAACCGATTCTGACATATGCCAAATTTAGTTAACAGGGTACTTAAAAGAAATGTAATGAAAATTGCTCTCCTAGAAATCCAAAAACCTCAGGTTTTTTTCATATAAGTCAGATGACCCGACTCCGGCATTATGCTCATTTCCCGCTGATCCTGAAGAGCTATCCATAGCTTCATCGAAATTATGGAGTAAATTCTCCATAACCAGGTCTTTTCTGTTCCGCTCTGTTACCGTCTTGTTTATCTCTTTTTCAAGATCGCTCAGGCGTTTTTCCAGTTCTTCCAGAAATGATGTGTTTTTCATAATTAATATTCATAAAAGTTAAAAGAATTTCCGGGAAACAACATCAAACATATCTTCGCAAAGGTTAAAAAGCTATATATGTACTGCATTATTAAATGTGGGGACAATTAATTAGGAGTAATGAAATCTTGTCTGATAATTACTTCCCCGGAAATTAATTTTATATTTTGTTCCTTCTGAAGGTAAAAGTTCAATTTTGCCTTCAAGCTGGCTAACAAGCATTTCAATAAGATGCATTCCAAAACTGACAACATGGCCGTTCACAATATTCATTGGAATACCAATTCCATCATCCATATAAAAGAGTTCGTAATCGTTTTCGCCAGTTTTCTTAAGTGTAATACCAATTTTCCCTTTTCTGCCGCCCGGGAAACCGTGCTTCAGCGAATTGGTTACAATTTCATTAACCAATAGCCCGAATGGTACTGCCGTTTCAATCGTAAAATCAATGTCTTCGGCATTTACAGAAAAATTGACATTGTCTCTTTTTTCATCGTAACTGGCAAGCAGCTGGCTGGATAGTCCCAGAAGATATTCCTGCATATTTATTTTTGCAAGATCCGTGGAACGATATAAATGCTGATGTATCAGCGCCATTGATCTAACCCTGTTCTGGCTGATCGTAAGTTGTGATCTGAGCTTTCTGTCCTCAACAGATGCTGCCTGAAGGTTGAGCAGACTGATTACTATCTGCAGGTTATTTTTCACTCTGTGGTGAATTTCCTTCAGCATTATCTCCTTTTCTTCCAGGCTTTGCTGAAGTTTGTTGGAAAAGATCTTTTCCTGAGTTATATCATCTTTGATAGCAATAAAATTAGTGATCAGGTCATTTTCATCCACAACCGGGGTTATCTTTATGCGCTCCCAGTACTCTTCACCTGATTTCTTCCTGTTCTTAATTTCACCCTGCCAGACCTTTCCGGTCAGTATTGTAGTCCAAAGATCCCGGTATGTTTCATTCGATGTATTTCCGGAACTCAGCAAACCCGGGTTACCGCCCAGAGCTTCTTCCTTAGTGTATCCGGTAAGATCTGCAAATTTCTTGTTAACGTATTCTATTTTACCGTCTATATCTGTAATAACTATTGTATTTGAAGACTGTTCAACTGCTGCAGTCAATCTCTTTATGTTTCTCTCTGATTCAATTCTCGGTGTCATATCCCGGGATATTATAACGACATTATTACTATACTCGGTTTCGTACTTTGAACCGGAAGACTCAAGAAAGATATATCCCCCATCTGCTTTTCTGAACCGGAATGCGCTTATAATTGACTTGCCGGGAGAATTCATGCCCCGCATAAAATCTTCTATCACGCGGTTCCGATCATCTTTATGCACAAAATCAAAAGCACAATGCCCAACCAATTCATCCTGTTTAAAGCCAAGCAGTGTCTCAATTGAATAGCTTTCATATAAAATAATCCCCTGATCGGTAAGAACAGTGATTATATCTGTGGAAAGATTAAGCAGAGATTTCAGAACGTCATCAGTTATCGGGCTGCTGTTAACATTCAAGATACTCAGTTTGCTTGCTGTATTTTCATACTGTATTTTATTGTTAATAACCGGCCCCGGCTGAAGATCTTCCGGTTCAGCATAATTGTGCGGAATATATATTTTATTTTTAAGAGCCTGCTGCATCAGCTTTGCTTTTGGTAGTTTCTTTTGATCTTTGTTTTGTTCTTTCATTTAACACATCGTAAACCTTCTCAAATTCCATGGCTTTATCGAAAAAATGCATAGCACCAAGTTTCCTGCATTTATCTCTGTAGTATTGGTAATTGAGATTGGAAAGTACAATAACATAAGGCTTATGTTCGAAATGAGATATTTCTTCCAGAACCTTTATACCATGGCCGTATTTCAGAGAAATATCCAGAATAACATAATCCGGATGCATTTCTTTTATCAGCTTTACAGCTGTATATCCGTCTGAGGCGCGTCCTACTATCCTGATATTCTCAAGAGGTTCCAGCAGTTTAGTCAGTTTTTGAACAACCAGATCAGAATCTTCGACAATTAGCATGTTGTAAGGCATTTAATTATAAATTTCTTACTGCAAATATATCGTTAAATCCGGGAATTTGGTAAGAGCAGAAAGTATGAATTGCCTGTAGTTAAATGTGTTACAAAAGTAAGATTTAAGTATATGTTTGTTAATCAATTAAATTATTGTGCATGGCATATTGAGTAAGTTCAACATTAGAATTCATGTTAAGTTTTTCAAGTATTCTTGCCCTGTAGGTATTTACAGTATGAACGCTTATGGAAATTTCAGCAGCAATTTCCACTGCCTTTTTACCTGAAGCGATCTTGATGAAAACTTCGTATTCACGATCAGAAAGAAGCTCATGAGGCTGCTTATCCATGTCATCAGAAAGAATATCAACCAGTTTTTCTGCTAGTGCTTTACTCACGTATTTTCTGCCGGTCAGGACCGTCCTTATGGCTTTTACCAGTTCATCCGGCGCGCTTTCTTTTGTCAGGTACCCTGCGGCGCCCGCTTTAAGAGCTCTAATTGCAAAACGGTCTTCAGGGTGCATGCTTAAGATCAATACACGGTATTTTTTCTTCATGGCTTTCAGGTCCTTCAGCACTTCAAGTCCGCTTTTTCCGGGCATTGAAATATCCATTATCACTACATCGGGGTCAAGCTCTTTAATGATCGCAATTGCATCAATTGCGTTTGAAGCTTCACCTATGATCTTCATATCTATCTCATCCTGGATGGTCTTTTTTATTCCTTCTCTTAAAAACGCATGATCATCCGCAATAACAATGTTGATTATTTTTTCTTCCATTATTGTTTGGTTGGTATGATTATTTTAATTGTTGTACCTGAATCTTTCACGCCGCTGATGGTGAGGCTTCCTTTAACAGAATACACCCTTTCCTTTATTCCAACTAACCCAAGAGATTTCGCGTTGTTGATCTCACTTTCTGTAATACCCCTGCCGTTATCTTCTATTGTAAGATAAATACTTTCACCCCTGATAGAAAAGGCTACTTTAGATCTCTTTGCCCCGGAGTGTCTTGCAACATTGGTCAAAGATTCCTGCACGATCCTGAAAATAGTATTTTCCAGTTCACGCCTGAATTTCAATTCATTGTGAGAAATTGATACTATGCAGTCTATTCCAGTTCTTTTGGTGAATTCCTCTGCCTGCCACTCTATTGCATCCTTCAATCCAAGTTTATCCAGCACATCAGGCCTTAATTCACGGGCTATCCTTCTTACAGAATTGATCGTCTGGTCTGTAATATCAGACATTGATTTAAGTCCATTCTGCAGTTCAACCCAATCCGGTTTTCCGCTGATCTTTATCTTATCTATCTGCCGTGAAAGGAAAGCTATATCCATCTTAAGGGCGGTAAGTTCCTGTCCCAACTGGTCATGAATCTCTCTTGAGATCATTGTTCTTTCCTCCTCCCTTATTATCTGCAAATGCGCCGCAAGCGCATGAAGCCTCTGGTTTGATTCCTTTAGTTTATCTTCTGCGATAATTTTATCTGTGATGTCTGTAGCTATCAAAGTAAGCCCTTCAACAACCTCTTCTTTTACCTGCGGAATTGCCTGCACTGAATAAAATCTTTCATTGTCTGTTTCAGAACTTCTAGCAGTGAAACTTTCCGCTTTTTTTTCTGCAATAACTCTTTCAATGATCTCCATTACTGCCGGTTTTTCATCTTCATGTATAAGCTCAAATCCGTTCATCCCTATTATCTGATCACTATCATAAACGCTCACGAATGAGCGGTTAATGCCTGTGATTCTGTAATTCCTGTCAATTGTAAAAATAATACTGGGGCTGTTTTCAAACAAAGAACGCCATTTTTCTTCGCTCACTTTCAGTTCGTTTTCCATTTTCCGCCTGAAAGAAATATCAAGCATGCTGCCAACCATCCTGTACGGTTTCCCGTCAGCATCTTTCAGGATGTATCCTCTGTCAAAAACATAGGCATATGATCCGTCCCTTTTAAGGAATGAATATTCATCAAACCAGAACTCCTGGCCGGATACTATCGCATGACTCATACCATCAACAATTCTCTTCCTGTCATCATCATGAATTCTGCCTTCCCAATCAGAGATCTTCGTTCCGATCTCTTCTTCCTTATAGCCAAACAGGTCCTTAAAACCGTCATTCCACCAAACATGATCAGTCTGCAGATCCCAATCCCAAAGGGCGTCATTGGTAGCCTTAGTTATCAGCTCAAAACGTTCGTTAGATTCAATAATTTCCCTCTGCGCTCTTTTCTGTTCGGTAAGATCCCTGAAAAAGACCTGGGCTCCCTTTTTGCCCTCATGAAAGTACGGAATAGCTGAAACCATAACTTCAATTTCACCGCCATCTGTTTTAATGAATTTCTCTTCTAATTCTGCCGCAGATTTACCTGATCTTATCTGCTCCAGTCTCAAATCAACAATTTCTTTGAAATCCGGGTGGATCAATTCATTAATATTTTTACCGACAATACTTTTATAAGAATCAGCCCCCAGGATCTTATACCCTTCAGGGTTGATATAAGTAACTACATTATCCAGATGGGCATAGATTCCAATAGGCGCTTTTTCAACAATATTCTTGTAACGGTCTTCAATAATCTGTCTTTCCTGTTCAAGTTCAATGTACTCAAGCGCAAACGAAATATCTTCAGCCAGCTCAAGCAGCAGTTCAGTTTCGGTTTTTCCGAAAAAATTCTTTTTTTCTGAATAGATATTATATACAGCAACAACTTTATCCTTTACTTCTATAGGAAAAGTTGCAAAAGATCTGAAACCCTTAGCCAATGTTGAATCCTTCCAGCGAACCAGCAGCGGGTCATTTTCAACATCGTTACTGACAAAATATACTTTATCGTTAAATGCCCTTACTATCGGTCCCCTTGTGCCTTCAGGCTCATCTGTTGATATACAAATGTTTTCCAGATAATTTTCTGAATCACCAAATTGATAAGCAGGCAGTATATTGCGGGTTCCTTCATCCGGTATCCCGATCCACGCCAGCCTGAACATGCCATACTCAACAGCCAGCCTGCATGCATCGTTAAGGATCTGCTCTTTGTTTTTGGCTCTTACTATAAGCTGATTCATGTTTGTCATCAGCGAGTAAACCCTGTTATGAAATTTCACCCGCTCTCCGGATTCAAACCTTTCAGTTATATCAAGAGAAGTTCCAAACATTCCGGTAAGTTTGCCGTTTTGATCTTTGTTTATCAGGCAATTTGTAAGTAAATATTTTTCTTTCCCTGCTGAATCAGTAATTCTGCTTTCATACTGCAGAAAACCGTCTCCCTTCTTTATCGCTTCCCGGATGCTCTTAAAATCAACTTCAAGCTGTTCTTTAGTGGCAAAATCAGAGAACTTTTTCCCGATCATGTCTTCAGGCTGAAGTCCGTAAATTTCTGCCGAAGCGTTATTGACAAACGAAATAAAATTGTTCTCATCGGTTGACCATATCAGTTCATGTGAGGCCTCTACCAAAGTACGGTATTTGCTTTCACTGCTGATAAGTTTTTCTTCAATACTTTTTCTCGCAGATAGATCGTGGACAATATAGATATACTCCATGCTGCTTTCACGTAACACGGCTCTGGTGCTTATCTCAACCGGTATTCTGGTTCCGTCCTTCTTCCTATGATTTATCTCAAATTCTGCTCCGGTAGTTTCCGCGGCTTCATTCATTTTTCCGGTAATAAACCCGGTATCTTCATATTCATGGATGTCCTTTAATCCAAGTTTAAGAAACTCTTCCAGGGTATAACCATAGAGGGCGCTGGCTTTAGAGTTTGCAACTATTATCCTGTAATTTTTATCAAGTATAAATATAGGGTCATTTGCGCTATCAAAAATATTTTTCCACTTTATTTCAGATTCTGATACCTCAGATTCCAGCTTTTCCCGCTGTATTTCACGCCTTCTAATTGTGAAATAAAGCAGTAATGATGTAACAAAAATGAACAATAAACCTTTGTACAGTTCAAATCTCGGGCCAAGCTCTGACCCATGTGTGAAATATTGAACCAGCTCTCCGGAAACTGCTATCCACAAAGTTCCAAAGATAAGATATATCACGGAAACAAAAAGGGCAGATGATCTGCTTTTATTTATTTTCAGCTTTTTCAAAACCAATAGATACTTAAATAAGCAAAATCTGATTTATTTATTCTTCTAAATTTCAAAGAGGGGCAATATCATTAATTAAAATTTGCAGGGGATTGAATTTGCTGTACGAGCCTTGGTAATTAGACCTGCAAAATTGCAATTACAATATAAATAATAATTTAATCATTTTATATGCCATACAGTGTATACGTTATTTAAAATGTTCACTAAAACCCAAAATAGCCTGAAATAATGAGAAATTTCAGGCTATAATGAGAATATGTTCATTTTGTCAGGTTCATGAGTTCATTAGGGATTCAATTTCATCAGCTTCTACCGGCACATTTGCCATGAAATCATGATTGCCGTCTTCTGTTATAAGTATGTCATTTTCTAACCTAATGCCAAGTTTCTCTTCTCGTATGTATATTCCGGGTTCACACGTTAAGACCATTCCCGCTCTGACAGGCTCATCAAATACTCCAACATCGTGAACTCCGAGCCCCAGGAAATGAGATACATCATGCGGATAATATTTCTTGAATTCGGCGGACTTGTTCTTAACATCCTTCACATCAGCAGGTTTAAGAAGCTTCAGGTCTACAAGCTCCTTAGCCAACAGTTCCCTTGTAATCATGATAATATCCTTCACGGTTTTGCCCGGCTTCATTTCATTAATCGTACCCCGCATAGCCCTTAAAACGCTGCTATAAACATCTTTCTGCCTTTGGGTAAATCTGCCGCTTACCGGAATTGAACGTGTCATATCCGCATTGTAATTGGCCCAACCGGCGGCAACATCAAGCAAAAGCACCTCGCCTTCATTACAGGGGTCATCATTTTTAATATAATGTAAAAAGCAGGCGTTTTCTCCTGAGGCTATAATAGGTTCATAATCAGCAAAACCTGAACCCTGTCTGATATACTCATACGCCAATTCAGCTTCAATTTCATATTCCATCATCCCAGGCTTAACACATTTAAGCAGTCTTCTAAAACCATCGCCTGTTATATCACATGCTTTCCGGAGTAATTCAATTTCTTCTTTTGATTTTACTGCCCTAAGACTGTATACCAGAGGAGATAACCTGTTGTAAGAATGCAGCGGATAGTATTTTTTACAGTAATTGATAAACCTTACGTCCCTGCTTTCAACAATGTTCCTGGCTCTGTCATGATCGTTTGTATTCAGGTAGATGTTTTCAACTGAGCACATTACATCATGCAGCGCATCTTTGAACCTTGAAAGCTCAAATACCGTCTTCACACCGGAAATTTCTGATGCAAGCTGAAGCGACAGCTTTTTCCCTTCCCACACTTCAAGGTCCGGATTGTGGTCTCTTATAAAGAGTATTTCCCTATAGTCCTCATTTTTGTTTCCGGGATTCAATAATAGGATCGTTTCTTCCTGCTGAATTCCAGTCAAATAGAAAAGGTCACTGTTCTGTTTGAATTTCATTGTTCCATCTGCATTAGATGGAAGGATGTCGTTTGAATTTATCACTGCCGCAGAATTTTTCATCATCAGTGATAAAAGCCGTTTGCGGTTTTCTTTAAACAGAGAACTGCTTATTGATATTTTTTTCATGTGTTAGGTATGTGAATACTTTGTTTATAATTAATATTTCAAAAAAACTTTGATTTCCGCCGTGCCCAATGAATATGAAATTCACGAACCGGTGATCATGAATTTCGTTCTTTGTAATCAGCGCTTCTGAAATGAATCCTGAACTCTGTTCCTCCGGATAATACTATCTCGATAATACCTTCCAGCTGTTTTACCAGCGTATTAACAAGTTTAAGACCAAAGGAATTCGAATTTTCTATGTCGGGTTTTTCCTTCATTCCAATGCCGTCATCCCTTATCAAAAGCCAATATTCTTTATTATATTCATCGTACGCAGCGTTAATGTAAATACTCCCGTGTCTGCCGTTAGGGAAGGCGTGTTTAAGCGAATTAGAAACCAGCTCGTTAATGATAAGACCGGCCGGTATTGCGTTATCAATTGACATTACCATATTTTTCACCTCTGCAAAAATCTTCACCCTGTCTTCTAGTATACCATAAGAATGCTGCAGATGGATGGTCACTGTTTCTATATATTCCTTGAAATCAATGTGAGCAAGGTCCTTGGTTTGGTATAGCTTCTGGTGAATCAGAGACATTGATTGCACCCTGTTCTGGCTTTCCCTGAAAAGCTGCTTAACCCGTTCATCATTAACATAACCTGCCTGCAGTTTCAAAAGACTGGTCACGATCTGGAGATTGTTCTTAACCCTGTGATGGATCTCTTTAAGAAGTATATCCTTCTCTATCAATGAACGTTTGATCGCTTCCTCAGATCTCTTCTTATCAGAAATATCTCTTTGAACTCCCCATATACTTGTTAAATACCCGCCATCTATTACTCCTGAAATATTTATCACAAAGAATTTCTCTTTCCCGGTATTATCGTATTCTACAGTTTCATCTTCAATTACATTATAATCCTGTGTTACAAACTTCAATATTCGTGAAGAATAATCAGGGCTCATATAATTAAGTTCTAAGACATTTTTTCCGATCATTTTTTCAGGGCTTTCTTCATCGTACATTCGTGCAAAAACACTGTTGCATTCGGCAATAAATACGTTTTTCCTGATCATCTCCACCTGCTGATCGGCGGCAAGATTGACCGGAACAGGCTCCCTGAACTCCAGTCTGAATATTCCTTCAGAGCTGTGTTCAACAAAATTTCTGTATTTCTCTTCGCTTAATCTTATCTTTTCCTGTGATCTTTTGCTTTCGGTAACATCAGTGGCTATACCTAGCACCGCTTTCTTACCGTTAAATTCAATTATCCTGGCGCTGTAATTAAGCCATTTTTCCTCTTTACTTTTGGTTATTATTTTCAGCTCATAATTATCCGGAACACTTTCCCCCTTCAGCCTTTTTTCTCCGCGTTCTTTTGCTGTATTTTTGTAGTCATCATGTACGAGGTCCCAAAAATTCTTTTTAAGTATCTCCTGAGTCTTGTAACCCGTCAGAACTTCGGAATAAGGATTTGCATACACAAATCTGTTATCCTGAAAGATCACAACTTGCGCAGGCATTGACTCGGCAACAGCTCTGAATTTCTCTTCACTAAGCTTCAGCAACTCTTCTGCTTTTTTTCTATCAGTCATATCTCTTTGTATGCCAAGATACCCGATAAATTCGCCGGTACTGTTATACAGGCAGTAATAATCTCCTTCAATATAAATAACAGTTCCATCCGGCCTGGTATAATAATCTGTTGAATGCGAAAATCCCTTATTAAGAAAAAGCTTCCATTTCTTCCTGGACTCCGAATTATTTCTGCCGTAGTAAGTTTCTGTGTTGATATTAATAACCTCATCAGCATCCATTCCAAACTGCTTTGCCAATGGTTCATTAGCCCGCACTATCTTAACATTCTTCATTATGTGATCAACCAGTTTGTCATCGTTTTTACTTTTATTCCAGTTTACCGGCTTATCTAACTTGGCGATAAAAATTCCGTCCAGTGACTGCTGGAAAAACGCATCTAAATACTGTTTTGATTCAGCCAGTATTTCTTCATATTGCTTCTGTTTATTAAGATTCAGATATATCTGGTTCACAGCCTCTATCGTTCCATCAGGAAGAATATCAGCATAATGATAGCTATCAAGCCATATCAATTCGTTCCTTTTATTTTTTATTCGATATACAAGGTTTTTAAGTCCTTTGCATCCGCTTCTTATCCATTCAGAATATTCCTTTATCAGGTTATCTCTGTCATCAGGATATATTGTGTTGTAATATTCTTCATTTGAAAGAGCATTAAACTCTTCCAGAGTATAACCGGATTGTTTGATGAACTCGTTATTTACAAATTCATACTTGTTGCCTTTTATGAGCAGCCTTGTTATTGCAAGCGGTGAATTTTTTATCAGGTTCCTGTATTTCATTTCGCTGCCTTTAAGAGCCAGTTCAATATCAGCGGCAGATGTTACATCAGTGAATATGACGAGCACTTCATTTTCAGTATACGGTATAAAATCCGTTTTGTACCTGAACTTATTTTCATGGACTTTCACGATATGCTCAAAAGAATTCTCATTACCGGTTTGCAATGTGTTTTCGATCAGCAAGAAAAATTTGTTACCTGTCCTGCCAGGGAAAACTTTTTTCACATCTGAATTCAAAAAATGCGCTGCTGGGAAATTCTCGTAAGCGGCACTATTGTTAACAGCAGTGATGATCCCTTCGCCATTTACTGTCATTGCGGTTTTTTGCAGTGAATTGAATAATACCCCTGATTTCCTTTTTGCTGAAATTAACTGATCTTCAACTTCGCGCAGCTTATTTTCTGTTTCAAACCTGTATAAAGCCATTCTTATACAGGAATTCAGATCTCTTTCGTTAAGCGGTTTAAGCAGAAAACCGTATGGATTTGTTGATTTACTTCTTTCTATTGTCTCATCATCATAATGCGCCGTAAGATACACAACCGGCACCCTCTTCTGTATGTTCAATAGTCTTGCGGTTTCTATTCCGTCAAGTTCACCTTTCAGGGATATATCCATTAATACAATATCTGGAGCAGCCTGCTGAAACTCCTTTAAAGCAACTTCGCCGCGGTCTTTTATACCAACAATTTCATAGTTAAGTTTCTCAAGTGTCCTCTTGATATCCAGAGCCGTAATTGCTTCATCTTCTATGATAAAAACTTTGGCTATAGGCATAGGATCAAAGCTGAATTATCATCAATTAGAATTGAGCACACCGTATGGTGGTTAAAAAACATAAATTATCATATATTTAAAGCAAAATTAACTACAAATTTATTTAAAAAAAGCCACTTTAATTGTATTTTCAGCTATTGTAAGGAAAATGACTGTAAAATAAACAAAAAACCCGCCAAAATAGGCGGGTTTTTCCTGAGAGCTGGCGAAGGGAGTTGAACCCCCGACCTGCGCATTACAAGTGCGCTGCTCTACCACTGAGCTACGCCAGCAACAAATGCTGTGTTTTAAAACAGATTACAAACATAAAAATATTATCAAAAACCTTCAATACTTAAAAAACTACATATTATTTTCCAGTTCAAGAAACTTCCTAAGACTTTCCAGTGCTTTGCCGCGGTGCGATATCCTGTTTTTGACATCAGGACCTAGCTCACCAAAAGTTAAATTGTATCCTTCCGGAATAAACAACGGGTCATAACCGAATCCTGATGAACCTGCAGGATTGTTAGCAATTTTACCTTCACATACACCATCAAAAAATCTTTCATTCATTCCATCATATAAAGCAATCACACATTTGAACCGCGCAGTTCTGCTTTGGGGTTCAGCATCGCCTAATTCCAGGATTAACTTTGCATTATTTTTTTCATCTGTTGCGCCTATACCGCTGTACCTTGCCGAATAAACGCCGGGCCTGCCGCTAAGAAAATCAACTTCAAGTCCTGAATCATCTGCCAGAACCGGTATCTTCACAACTTCAAATACAGCTTTTGCTTTGATCACCGCATTTTCTTCAAAGGTAGAACCCGTTTCTTCAATATCAGGTATATTTGGCATATCGATCAAAGAAAAAATTTCATATGCCAGCGGGGCAAGGTATGACCTTATTTCATTTATCTTACCTTTGTTTTTTGAAGCAATAAATATCTTTTTCATATTCTATATCAGGCAAATGATTCCTTATACTGAAGCTGGTACAGCTTTGAATATATTCCGCCAAGCTCAAGAAGCTGCTGGTGAGTTCCGGTTTCTCTAATCTCCCCTTTGTGCATCACAATTATCTTATCACATTTCTGGATTGTTGACAGTCTGTGCGCAATTATAATAGAGGTTCTGCCTTCCATTAATTTGTCTATTGCATTCTGTATAAGAATTTCACTGTGAGTATCAACACTGGAGGTAGCTTCATCGAGTATAAGGATCTTAGGATCATAAGCCAGCGCTCTGGCAAAAGTTATGAGCTGACGCTCGCCCTGCGAAAGCGTAACACCTCGCTCTTTTACGTTCTGTCCGTATTTCAACGGAAGCTTTTCAATGAAGTTATCTATTCCGATCACAGAAGCAGCTTCTCTTATCCTGCTTTCCGGTATTGAATTGTTACCGAGACTGATATTGTTTGAAATTGAATCACTGAACAGGAAAATATCCTGAACAACCAGCCCAATGTTCTTCCTTAGCTCACTTTGTTTAAGATCCTTAATGTTAATTCCATCAATTGTGATCTCACCCTTTTGGGCGTCGTAAAACCTGCAAAGAAGATTCATAATAGAAGATTTTCCTGCACCTGTTGCACCTACAAATGCAACCTTTTCTCCCTGCCTGATATTGAAAGAAATATCTTTAAGGACATAATCCTGTTTGACGTAAGCAAATGAAACATCCCTGAATTCTATAACACCTTTGCATTTATCCAGTGCTATTGGCTTATCCGGATCGCGGATCACAGCCTGCCTGTCAAGCAGCTTAAATATCCTCTCTGATGACGCCATTGCGGTCTGCATAATATTATATTTTTCCGAAAGGTCCCTGATAGGTCTGAAGAACATTTCGGAATACTGGATAAACGAAACAAGAATACCAATAGTTAATGCGCCCTTAATTGCCTCTCCGCCGCCATACCATATTATCAGCGCTCCTGAGAGAGCCCCGATAAGCTCGACCACCGGAAAGAAGATAGAATAATAGAACACAGATTTCTTGTTGGCCTTTGTATGGTCGTAGTTTATTTTCCTGAAATCATCGAGTGTTCTTTTTTCCTTACCGAATATTTTAACTACAAGAATGCCGCTGATATGCTCCTGCAAAAATGCGTTCATTTTGGCAAGGTAAAATCTAACATCACGGAATGCAGTTCTGACTTTACGCCTGAAAATTATTGTGGCGTAAATAAGCGGGAAAACAACTGACAGGGCTATAAGCGTAAGCTGCCAGCTTAAAGAGAACATAAAGAACAATATTCCCCCGATAATGAAAACATCTGCAAATACCATTACAATACCGCTTGAAAACATTTCATTGAGTACCTCTATATCATTAGTAAGCCTTGTTACCAGTCTTCCAACCGGGTTTTTATCAAAAAAACTCATTGAAAGCCTCTGGATGTGCTCAAAGAGTTCCATCCTAAGGTCATATATGGTCTTCTGCCCTATCCATTGCGTCAGGTAGGTCATAGTGTACTGCAGCAGCCCCTGGAAGATCAGCGTTGCAAGCAGGATAAGTATTATATTCGTCAGCCCGCTTGAATCTTTATTCACAATATAATTATCTATTGCAATTTTTGTCAGGTATGGTCTGATTGTACTAAGAAGGGCTACTCCCACTGTAAGAATAATGGCAAATATTACCCATTTTGTGTAGGGCTTAAGATACCTTATAAGCCTTTTCATCAACCGGGCATCATATGCCTTCCCTAAAACTTCTTCCTGTTCGTTTTCGTCAGGCTCACCTGAATTTTTCTTCTGTTCTTCTGCCACTTTTTTAATTTGATTCCGTATCGTTAATTCAGTTTCTTTTATTCCAGTTCTTTAAGTTCCTCTTCAAGAAGCTGTTTAAGGTAAATATCAGCGTATATACCTTCCTTCTTAACAAGTTCCTCATGAGTTCCTTCTTCAGCAACAGAGCCTTCTTTAAGCACAATTACTCTGTCTGCGTTCTTAAGAGTTGAAATTCTGTGGCTGATAAGTATTGTTGTTCTTCCGTTCATAACTTCTTTCAGTCCTTTCAGGATCTCTTCCTCGGTGTATGTATCTACGGCTGAAAAAGCATCATCAAGTATCAGAATTTCAGGATCAGCCGCTATAGCGCGGGCAATGGATGTCCTTTGTTTCTGACCGCCGGAAAGGTTTATCCCGCGCTCTCCAAGCATAGTATCAAATCTGCCGGGGAACTTATCCACATCTTTGTATATCTGCGAGATCTTCGCTGCTGTTACTACTTTATCCTTATTAAATATATTTTCTGCATAGGCTATATTATTTTCTATGGTATCGCTAAAAAGAAAAGTTTCCTGCGGTACTGCGCCAATAGATGTTCTTAACCTGTTGAGGTCATACTGTTTTACGCTTTTACCATCTACCAGAAGCTCACCTTCATCTATATCAAACAACCTTGAGATAAGGTTAATTAAAGTTGTTTTGCCTGAACCTGTGTGACCAATAATACCAATGGTTTCGCCTGCTTTTATCTTTACATTCACATTTTTAAGCACATAAGGGAAGTTATGATGGTACCTGAAATTCACATTTCTGAATTCAATTTCGCCCCTAATCTTCTCTGATACTCCGTCATCAGTGCCGGCACTTGTGCTTTCTGTATCAGGACTTTCAATTCCGGGCTTACTGTCAAAAACCTCACACAGTCTTTTCATGGATGCTTCAGCACGCTGAGTCAGGTTAATTATCCAGCCCAGGGAAATTATCGGCCATGTTAACAAACCAAGATAAATTATAAATGCCGTAAGTTCGCCAATTGTAAGCTCTCCGCTGATTATTTTATTGCCGCCAAAATAAAGCACAATAATTACCGAAAATCCTGTTAACAGGAACATAATAGGATATGAAAATGACTGAACCTTCGCCAGTTCCAGGTTCTTTTTCATGTATTCAGCAGATATTTTTTTGAAACCTTCGGTTTCGCTTTCTTCTCTTACATAGGCCTTTACAACCTTAATACCTGAAAGATTTTCCTGCGCCCTGGTAGTCAGATCAGAAAACTGTTCCTGTACTCTTTCGAACTTGTAATTGATGCTCTTGCCGATCCTGTACACTACATATGATATCAATGGAATCGGCACAATTGCTATCAGGGTAAGCTCTGCATTAAATGAGAACATCAGAGAAATTGCCATTGAGAAATTTATGAAAGTCTCGGCTGTATACATGATTCCCGGGCCCAGAAAATTCCTAACCGCGGATATATCATTTGTGGCAAGTGCCATGATATCTCCCGTCGGGTGAAAATGGAAATACTGCTGGTCCTGCTGAAGTATATGTGCGAAGAAATCATTGCGCAGATCATTTTCAATTTCGCGGGATACTACTATTATCATCTGGCGTGTCAAATAAAGGAATACACCGCTTATAACTGCAAAGCCTACTGTAAGCAATGCGTAATTAAGAAGTGAAGTCCCTTCTGTATGGTCCTTAATCCTGTCAATAGCTTTTGAAATAACAAACGGAATCAGATTGGTAAACACTGCGCTAAGGGTTATAACAACAAACCCAATAGCAAGCATTTTCCTGTATCTTTTTAGATATGGTAAAAGACGCCTGAGATAAATCATTTACACAAAATTAGCGTAATTGTAAAAATGTTGCTATACCAAAAAATAAAGCCCCACACCTGTAAACCGGGCGGGGCCAATCAATTAACGTGGTACATAACTGCTGTACCCGGATGAAACGATCTGTGATTATCTAAATTCTGCTGATTTTGTGTTATTTAACCAAAACCATCTTTTTCATATCAGTGAATGCACCAGAACTCAACCGGTAAAAATAAACTCCGCTTGAAAGACCGCTGCCGTCAAAGTCAATTTCATAACTTCCGGGCCTCAATTCCTCATTCACCAAAACCCTCAGTTCTTTGCCAAGAGCGTCATATAACTTCAAAACGGAAGCCGAAGCGTATGCTCCATTCTGCCCGGCCGGAATACTGAATCTTATCTTTGTCACAGGATTGAACGGATTGGGAAAATTCTGGGATAGCTTATAACCTGACGGAGATTCATTACTTACCGGGTGAATTCCGGTAAAACCACCGCCATAACTGTATTTGAAAGCCCTGTAAGAAAACACACCTGTTGAGAATGAAATTTCAAGCGCCCTGCTGCCATCAGGTTTTACTTCAGTCAGAGTTGGATTAGTTGACCCCCAGCTTATCAAAGTATTTCCGTTTTCAAGCCGCTGGGCGAAACCCATCGCATTGCCGTATATCGCAGGAACATTTTTGTATTCCCATACCATTGTTGCGATCTTATTTGATTCATCCAGCAAGTATTCTACTGCCCGCGACTGCTGGGGAGAATGATAATTACCGTTATCAAACATAATAATGTTTCCATTAAACAATCTCCTTATACCGTGCTGGTGTGAAAACCTGAAAAGATCATTCGGGAACTGAAATTCATTTTTCTTGCCTCCCATTCTCCATATAATTTCACCGGTACTTCTGTTTATTTTAGTTATCTCATCAAGATGCCTTGACGAAAGCAGGATATTGCCGTCATTATCAAGTTCAAGTGCATTACCGTGAATATAATCAATTTCGTCAGCGGTAAAATCTTCATGTGTCGCATCAAGAATTGGAATGTGATCCCAGCTCTTCCATTGGAAAACCACATTTTTATTTTCATCTATTTCCTGAACAATCAAACCTGTCACAAGTGCATTTGGATTCCCACCGGGATATAGCAGTGACATATCAACAACCTGTTTATCATAGCTCATAAGCAGCGCATGCCTGTTTGAAAATACTCTCAGCTCATGAATATCGGTAAGATATCCATTACCCGTATAGAAGCTGTCAGTAATAACATAATTAGAATCAAGCTCGAAGTACTTTCCCCTTACACGGCTGAAATATGTGAATCTTCCGTTTGGCTGCATGTTAAAATCAAAGATCTGGCCTCCCATTTGCCTGGAAAACACAACAGAAGCGTCGTTATTCATTATGATAAGATGAGGAGTATTGGGTATTTGAACATTAAATACAATATTACTAAAAAGTATTTTACCCGGCGAGGGGTTATTGGAATAATTGACGGTTATCACAGGAAATGCTTCCGTTCCTATGTATGTATTTTCAGTTAATTGTTTATACTCTGCTTCGGGAATCTCATTTACTAATCCCAGTAGGGGCTCATTGGGCAGCTGTTGTTTCTGTATTCTAAAGGTATGAGCAAAAGGTTCAATTCTGTTCCCGTTTCTTTCCTTAATACCAGCAGAAAAATTCAGAGTAATTACTTCACCGTTCTTAAAAGCAGCAGCAGGTTTAATGATAAATAGATTTTCATCATCCAGATAAACAAGTTCATACCTGTAGTTGCCTCCAAAGCTGCCTGAAATTTCTATTGTTTTTGGGGATACAGAGCTGATATCAATCCCGGCTGTAAGGCTGAATGCTATTGTTGTATTATTTTTCACAAACTGTGAATTCAGTACAGGGTCAACATATGTGAAGATTTCATTTGCGGATCTTTTTTGTGAGGAAAAAATCAATGATGTAAAACCGGTCAGGATCAGAAAAATTATAAAAGTATTCTTCATTTAGTGAATTATTTTATAAATTGCAGTATGCAATCTAGTTTTAAAAATAGTTTCTTACAATATAAAATATCAATGAATAGTTAATGTAAAAGGTTAATGAATATTGTACGATAATAATAAATAAATCTAAATAAAAGTACAGGTAAATATTAGTTTATGCAGAACTAATTGCCTTTTTATACAGAAAAAAAACATTTGTAAGAAAATTCTTACGGGCACTTACTGATCTATATACAATTGATCCTGAATTTCGCTCATTAATAATTTTATCAAATTATGAGGCAATGCCTCACAAATTCAAACCAAATTATTTTATAATAACCATTTTTTTTGACTTATTATAACTGCCGGAGCGAATTGTATAAAAATATGCACCGCTTGGATATGCCGATGCATCCCAGTCAGCTTCATAAGTACCCGGCTGCAGGTGCTGATTGACAAGTACAGCAACTTCTCTGCCAAGAGCATCATGAATTGTTATCTGTATTAACGCACCACTCCCATCAGTCACCCCCTTCATGAGGGGGATTTGGAATTTGATTTTCGTAACCGGATTAAACGGGTTTGGATAGTTTTGATATAACTCAAAATGCACAGGAATCTCGCTGCTGATGGGTGTAACTCCCACCAATGATGTATCGCCGTACATTATTCCGTTAATAATGCACCCGATAAGACTATTGTATGATTGGTTAGTATGCGCGAAAGAATACTCGTAAGTAAACCCGAAATCCCTGGTCAGTTCTCTGGTTGCACCCGCTTCAAAATAGTTAGACCAGTTGTATTTTTTGGTCTTCCTCGGACTTCCAAATAATGATTTTGTTATAGTATCAGCACGGTAATAATATACACAGCTTACCCGGGATGAATCTCCTTTCCTCGCACTGAGGCTGTCAGCAGTTTCTTCATTCTGCAGCCACTGGCAGCCTGAGTTTGAGCTGTAGATAAGTACAATATTCTTCACAGAATCTATTCTTCTGTATGAAACTGTCTCAGAATAACCTGTTCTGTAATAAGTAAACACATAATAAAAGTGACCATTTGTTACAATTGTACCGGTGATCTTTTCTTTGTATCTGTAAGCAGGTCCATTCGTGGCAAAATGACTGTATGTCCATGTGTTGCCAACTGCTAATGGGTAGTATTTTACGGCAGCGGTATCCAATGAATATAAATTGGTATATATTCCGCCTGCTAGAACCATTAATAAAACAATCAGAGTTTTCATTTTGGATAATATTTTATTTTATCAATACCATTTTTCTTGTTTCTGTAAAAACATCTTTCGAATAGTCAGATCGAAGGACTTGAAGCCTGTAATAATAAACACCGCTGGGATATGCTGCTGCATCCCAATCCGCTTCATATGTGCCGGGCTGTAGCTGTTTATCTAACAGTATCTGTACTTCTCTGCCAAGTGCATCATATACGATCAGACTTGTAGAGACGACCCTGTGGGCAGACTCACTTTGCGGAATGCTGAATTTTATTTTCGTTGCCGGATTGAACGGATTAGGGTAGTTTTGCGATAATGAAAAACCTTCTGCGATGGCTCTGTTGTTGTGAACACTGATTGGATCAAGGGTTTTTAAAACATACAACCCGTCATAAATATCAGAAGCAATAATTTTACCGGAAGGAAAACAATAAACCTGCCAGCAAGCAGTGGTTTTTAATGAAGCTATTTCCACGGGGTAAACAGGGTCAGTTATATCCAATACAATCGCGCCCTCTCCGTAATAGGAAAGAAATGCATAGTTGCCGAATATTTCTATATTATGTACAGATTCTGTTGAACCGTTAATCTTCCATTCATTGGCATATATGATATCTCTTTTATCGGAGATATTCCAGATCTTCAGTCTGCCCGGATTATTAAAATTTTCGTCGCACACATAAAGATACTTATGATCATCAGTAAGAGCGCAATTATGCGGCACAGGATACTGACCGTTCACCCATGTTGTTATGGTAAAAAGGTTATTCTTGTCAACAGCATCAATTACACTTACTTTTCCTGTTAAAGGATTACATGCCCAGATCGTATCATTGACTACCCGGCAATCGTGCACGTAATCCGCCTCCCACTCGCTAAGTTTAACGGGCCTTTCAGGATCAGCGCCGGCATCCAGCACAACTATTCCGCCTTCGCGGTAGTTGCCACCATTAATGTACAAATACCTGCCGTTCTGTGAAATTGTATGCGCTCTTCTGAATCCATCAAATGAATACGTGTTAACAAGATCAACAGTATTAGGCAGTCTGGTCAGATCAACTATCTGTATCCCGCTGCTGTCAGCTTCAGATACGATATACAGGTAGTTTTTGTAAACCTTCATTTCACGCCAGCCGCTGTACCTGCCCGGCAGAAAAACTACATCACGGATATCATTTTCATCCGTTATATCAACAATCGATGTACCTTCGAACCATCCGTAAATGGCGTATTCTCTTCCCCCCGTTTCATACCCCCAGCATGAAGAATGAAAAGTGTTATGATTGAAGTGAGCCAGCACTTTTATGTTATGGCTTTGCTGCGCAGAAACAATATTCTGCATGAGCACAAATACAAATAGCATTTTTAATACAATTTTCACTTAAGCAAAACCATTTTTTTTGTTTCTGTGAAACTGCCGCTTTCAAGTTTATAACAATACACACCACTTGGGAATGTTGATGCGTCCCAATCTGCTTCATAGCTTCCGGATTGAAGCTGTCGATTAACGAGTATTTCAACTTCTTTGCCAAGTGCATCGTATACTGTTAACTTAACCAATCCGGATTCCGCGATCTGAAATCCGAAATGCGTAACCGGGTTGAACGGATTTGGATAGTTTTGGGAAAGTGAAAATAGTTTTGGAACTTCTGAACTTAACTGGTTAATTCCAACAAGTACATTTGTATCTCCGTAAATTATACCATTTATAATACATCCTCTAATTGTATCATGTGTCTGATTCATTTGATATCCATAACTGCTGTATGCAATACCTATTCCTTTAACGTATACAGTATTGTAACCAGGACCAAAAAACTCCGAAAATCTTTTTGAGGGGTAAGACGTCCCAAAAAGATTATGATTTGAGGTATCGGTACAAACGCTGTTCGCAGTATAAAACTCAAATGGGCAGATTTTAAGAGAATCATTCTTTCCGGCTCTCAGGCTGTCAATAAGCCATTCATTTCTGCTGCAATATGTCTGCAGTTTAAATAAGTTCATTGAGGATGAATCGATCCTGATAAATCTGTCAAATTGCATTACTCCTGATGAAAGCGTACCAGTTATCATAAATACCCTTACTTCAATTTCGTAATATCTTCTGCCAAGTGTATCTTTAACACCTGTAACAGTATATGTTTGGTATGACCTTCCAAACGCAGTATATCCAGTAGATGTCCCTCTGTATACCCATTTATTCCCAACCTGGAGCGGAAAATACTTTGCTGTTTCGACATCCCATGCAGATCCGGCTTCAATACACTGAAAGAAGACACAAACTGCAAACGTAAATGTAAATATGAAAAGAAATTTCCTCATTTTATTAAAACCATCTTTTTAGTTTCTGTAAAGAGGTCCTGCTGGGACGTCTCAACCTGTATTTTATAATAATAAACTCCGCTTGGGTATGCCGTTGCGTCCCATTCGGCTTCGTAAGTGCCAGGCTGTAGTTGCTGGCTTACAAGTAAAGCTACTTCCTTGCCAAGGGCATCGTATATTGTTAATTTCACCAACCCGAATTCCGCAATCCGAAATCCGAAATGAGTTATCGGATTGAACGGGTTTGGATAGTTTTGTGAAAGAGAATACTCTGCGGGAATCTCGGATGAAACAACATTTATCCCTACAAAACTTCCCCATACTTTATATACAGCATCTGTAGTTGAAATTATTACAGTATCACCGGATGAAACATCTTTGGAAATTCCAAGTACATTTTTAGATGGTGAAAAATGGTCATTGTATAGCACCCAGTTTAATCCGCCGTTGGTTGAGCGGTAAAGCCCGGAAGGATTACCCGCATACAAAAGATTGCTGTTATCAGGTGATACTTCAATACATCTTAAAGTATTATTGTTCCAAACCTGGCTCCAGTTTAAGCCATGGTTAGTTGATTTGTATACTCCGTTAAACGCCAATCCGTAAATTGTGCTGTCGGAATAACAAAATTTCATTTCATTGAAATTCTGACCGCCGACAGGGAAGAAATCAACCCCTGAATTTGTACTCAGCATTGTTTGCCCGGAGGCTCCGCAGAATATATTTGTTCTTTTTATAGGATTAATTTTAATGTATCTGAAAAATTGAGAATTTGTATCGACCGGAACCCAAGTGCTGCCTTTATTCGTGGTTTTATGAATAACTTTGTAACTTGTTCCCAAAATAGGATAACCAACATAAGCAATTGCATCATTTACAGGATCGATATCAATTCCAAAACACATTTGCCCAGCGAAATCATTGCTGAACTGCGTGAGATCCGATGAATTCATTCCGTTATTAACGGTGTAAGCAACCTTATCTCCTGCATCACAACCGCAGTTACCCATTAAATTTTTGATGGCATATTGTGTATCAAGCGGAGATGGAACAAACAGTAATACTCTGTTACAGACATATCTGGGTGGGTTACACGTGAAAGTACAAAAACAAAAACACCAGTTTGCTTTTGCAAATCCGTTTAGAGGTTCATACCAGCTGTTGTTCTGCCTGTTAAGTTTAAGGTATTGCCCGCTTGTATTAGGATTACCATCGGGGAATGAGACTCCCCTTTGGATATAAATATGCTTCAAACCGCCGGTACTCATTTTGATGCTGTTCATGGTAACTACACCCTTACCTGAAGTATCGTCGCTGTAGATTTTTTGATAACCATATTGAGAATAGTTATTGGTAATAATAAATAACAGCAAAATTAATACTGAAAATAAAGTTTTCATAAATTCTCCTTAAAAATCAGTTAATTAAAAGATTAAGATTATCGAAAAATTATTTTATTAAAACCATTTTCTTTGATTCTGTAAAGACGTCCCGCCGGGACGTCTCAACTTGTATTTTATAATAATAAACACCGCTTGGGTATGCTGATGCGTCCCAATCTACTTCATAGGTGCCGGGATTCAGTTCACGGTTCAGCAATACTTCAACTTCTTTACCAAGTGCATCGCAAACTGTTAGTTTCACTAATCCTGATTCCGCGATCTGAAATTTGAAATGTGTAACCGGGTTAAACGGGTTGGGGTAGTTTTGGGATAAAGAAAAATTTTCAGGAATTTCAGCGTTAATCTGATTAATTCCGACAATAAATCCAGTATCACCGTAAACTGTGCCATCGATTACACAGCCGTTTAAACTATATCCACAGGATGAATGAAAACATCCTTTAAGCGCACTGTATATTCCTATTCCATATACATATCTTTTCTGAGTGAAATATGTCATAACAGGTTGACCTAATTGTTTGGTTCTTCTTGATATCCCGAAAATACTCATAGAATTAGTATCATAACAGCTTGCAAAAAAACAACTATTGCTAACCATGTCTCCTGTTTTCATTCTCAAAGAATCAACCAAAACTTCACCGCTCAACCACGGACATGTACTGCCGCTTGTTAATATCAATAAATTTCCAGTAATTGAATCAATCCTTATAGCGTATATTGCATTTATCAAAAATGGTGTACAGGGTCCCTGTGCACATGAAGCAAGGGTACCGGACTGTTCAAAAGTATAATATAGATGATTATTGGCTATGGATGTACCATTTATCTTTAATCTTATCGCTCCGCTTCCACCTGTATAAATCCAGGTATTGCCTACTTTAAGCGGAAGAAAATTATGAACATCATTCTGAGAATAAATTTTCTCTGAAATTGATATGAGCAAAATTAACACTAAGATTTTATTCATTTTACTTACTCCTATTTAATAAAAACCATTTTCTTTGATTCTGTAAAGACTTCCAGCTGGGACGTCTCAACTTTTAACATATAATAATACACTCCGCTTGGATGTGCTGATGCGTCCCAATCTGCTTCATAGGTGCCGGGATTCAGTTCACGGTTCAGCAATACTTCAACTTCTTTACCAAGTGCATCGCAAACTGTTAGTTTCACTAATCCTGATTCCGCGATCTGAAATTTGAAATGTGTAACCGGGTTAAACGGGTTGGGGTAGTTTTGGGATAATGAAAAATTTTCGGGTATTCCTGTGCTGGTCCTAACAATCCCAACAAATAGAGTTGTATCTCCTAAGAATAACCCATTTACATAACAACCTACAAGATTTAATCTGCATTGAGACATTAGTTGAGAATAAATAAAGTAACTTAAACCTATATCTTGAGTATATTCATGTAAATTCGAACCTTCGAAACCCTGTACATAAAATTTCTTAGATTTTCTGCTTTGCCCGAAAATTGTTACATTAGATGTATCAATACATCTTGAAACATTTCCCTGAAAATTACCACATACGCTGGCTGAATCATACATTTTTGATCTTAAGCTATCAACAACACCTTCAAAATTCTGTCCACAATTTGTAGTTTTGTATAAATTTCCTGATACAGAATCGAGTCTTAATTGAATTGGTGCTGAGTATATTCTGGAATCGCAAATAGCCGGACCCGAAATAACTCTTCTTTCCAAAGTGAACGAGTAAAAAAATTTTCCATTTATCTCGGTAATTCCCGTGATTTTATATTTCTCATAACCATTCCCTCCAGTACTTGGTGCAGTGTAATTATAATAATAAACCCAGATATTCCCAACCTGCAAAGGCATATATTTTGCAGCGGTTGAATCCCAAGCGTACGTATCCCGTGTATTACCATGTAGGGCAATGCAGAGTAAAATGAATAAAAGGAATTTCATCTCACCTCCTTTTCAGTTGTGATTACACTAATATAATCATTAATTTAAATAATAATTACTCTATATTAGGGCACTTTGGGAACCATTGACTTACAAAAGTAATTATATTATTTTAGCACTCACAGTTAGCGAGTGCTAACTAATACCTGACAACCACAATTTTATTAAAAACAATAATTTAGGAGGATTCTAAAAATGAATTTAAAGCCACTTGGAGACAGGGTAATTGTAAAACCTAAGGCTCCCGAAGAAGTAACAAAAGGCGGTATTATTTTACCTGATACAGCCCAGGAAAAACCCATGGAAGGTGAAGTCGTAGCAATCGGTAACGGCAAATCAGATGATAACGGTAAAAGGATCGCTATGGATCTGAAAGTCGGCGATAAAGTTTTATACGGCAAATACAGCGGCACAGAAGTAAAAGTTAACGATGAAGAATATTTAATAATGCGCGAAAGCGATGTTTATGCAGTTATCGGGTAACACTAAAACAAACAAAAAATTTAGGAGATAAAAAATAATATGTCAGCAAAATTAATTCATTTCGATACCGAGGCTAGAAGCGCCTTAAAAAAGGGTGTCGATAAATTAGCTAATGCAGTAAAGGTCACTTTAGGACCTAAGGGCAGGAACGTAGTAATTGATAAAAAATTCGGTACACCGACAGTTACAAAAGATGGTGTTACAGTTGCTAAAGAAGTTGAGCTTGAAGACCCAATTGAAAATATGGGCGCGCAGATGGTAAAAGAAGTTGCATCCAAAACCAGCGATGTTGCAGGTGATGGTACAACAACAGCTACCGTACTTGCTCAGGCTATTTATGCCGAAGGTGTAAAGAACGTAACAGCAGGCGCAAATCCAATGGATTTAAAGCGCGGTATTGATATTGCTGTTACAAAGATCGTTGACGGCCTTGCAAAATTAAGCAAGAACATTGATAAAACCAGCAAGACTGAAATAGCGCAGGTTGGTTCAATTTCAGCTAACAACGATAAGTTGATTGGTGAGCTTATCGCAGACGCTATGATGAAGGTCGGTACAGACGGTGTTATCACAGTTGAAGAAGCTAAGGGCACAGATACAACAGTTGATATTGTTGAAGGTATGCAGTTCGATAGAGGTTACCTCTCACCATACTTCGTAACCGATGCGGATACAATGGAATCAGTTCTTGAAGATCCGTACATTTTAATTTACGATAAAAAGATCTCAACAATGAAAGACTTACTGCCGATACTTGAAAAAGTCGCTCAGGCTGGCAGAACAATGCTTATCATTGCTGAAGACCTCGAAGGCGAAGCTTTGGCAACGCTCGTTGTAAACAAATTACGCGGTACATTAAAAATAGCCGCTGTAAAAGCTCCCGGATTCGGTGACAGACGCAAAGCTATGCTTGAAGATATCGCAGTATTAACCGCAGGTACAGTTATCAGCGAAGAAAAAGGCTACAAGCTCGAAAACGCTACAGTTTCTTATCTTGGAACAGCTAAGAAAATTGTTATTGATAAAGATAACACTATCATAGTTGAAGGCGCAGGAAAAAAAGATGATATCAAGAAACGCGTAAATGAAATTAAGGCTCAGATAGAAAAAACAACCAGTGATTACGATAAAGAAAAATTACAGGAAAGACTCGCAAAGCTTTCAGGCGGCGTTGCAGTATTAAAGATCGGCGCAGCTACAGAAGTTGAGATGAAAGAAAAGAAAGCAAGAGTTGAAGACGCTTTGCACGCTACACGCGCGGCAGTTGAAGAAGGTATCGTTCCGGGCGGCGGTGTTGCTCTTATCAGGGTATCAAGCGGACTTGATAAACTGAAGGGTGATAACGATGACCAGAAAATTGGTGTTGATATCATTAGAAAAGCTATCGAGGCTCCTTTAAGACAGATAGTTGAAAATGCCGGTGTTGAAGCTTCTGTTGTTATCAATGAAATTAAGAAGAACAAAGATGACTATGGATTCAATGCACTGACCGAAGAGTACCAGAACCTGATAAAAGCAGGTGTTATCGATCCAACCAAGGTTACAAGGGTAGCTTTAGAAAACGCTGCATCAGTAGCTTCTATGTTACTCACCACCGAAGCAGTTATCTGCGAAAAACCCGAGAAGGAAAAAGCTGCGCCAATGATGCCTCCTGGCGGCGGTTACGGTGATATGGGCGGCATGTATTAATTGATCGCTGATTAACAGATTTATCAAATTACAGATTGAAAAATTAAACCCCGAAGTAATTCGGGGTTTTTTATTATAAGATCAAAACTTGTATGTCGAATCGCTGATTCGAATAAATATGCGAAACAGCGTTTCAGGTCATGAAATTATCTTTCACTTCATTAACCAATTGAAAGTCGGGATTTTTTAATTTTAGATTTTGTATATTTAAGAAGAAAGGATAGGATATGGTTTTAGTTGATAGAAAACAAGTGATCATTACCAAAAAAACCTGGGATATTCTCAAAAAGGATAAAGATTATTAGGAACTTCTTGAAGTAATAGAAGAAACAGCAGAACTTGAAAAAGCTAAGAAAGATTCAAAGTATTTCTTAAATATAGATGATTATATAAAGCAAAGAGAAAACAGGTTAGAATAAAGAAGACAAATAAGAAAAGAAAGCGTGTACCGGGTATTAATAAATAATCTTGCGCAAAAGCAATTAGATAAATTAAGCATCTCTTCTGCAAAACGCATAATAAATAAAATAATAGGTTTAAAGGAATTTCCGCGCCCACATTCCTGCAAAAAGCTCCATAACGAAAAAGGATATAGAATCAGAATTGGTGAATACAGGGTTCTATACGAAGTGGATGATAGTAAAAGGAAATAAAAGTATACAAAATAGCACACCGTAAAGATGCTTATTGTTAATGTATGTCGAATCGCTAATTCGACTAAAATACGCGAAACAGCGTTTCGCGTTACAAATATAAACCTTTAATCAGGTTAATCTTGGTTCCGTTTCCTTGGAATATACTCTCCTGTTGATTCAATCGCATGCGCATACTCGCTGTTCCAGCTTTTGCTTTTTGTCATTCCCGCGAAAGCGGGAATCTCTGATATAGAATACTAATTTCTCTCTCTTGACCGATATTCTCCTGTTGACTCAATTGGTCTCGCATACTCACTATTCCAGCTTTTGTAAAATATATCCCGCACTCTTTCGGTAAACTTTCCGCTTTCAACAACTAATCCAACATTACGTGATTCATAAAAATAATCATAGCTCATGTTGCTTGTGCCTATCCAGCAAACAGAATCAGCCGTAATGAATTTACAATGCTCAACTCTTGCATAAGGAATAAACCCGCCCGAATGATCCGGAATTTCAGTATATCGTACTTCGAAATTTGGATATTGAATTAGCTCCTTAAAATGTTCAACTGAGGTTTTACCAAGATTCCAGTCTGATACAAGCAATCTAACTTTCACTCCCCTTTTGCTTGCTGAAATTAAAGCTGTATCAACTTCTTCCCAGTAGCCATCTTTATTAACCGGATTGTATGAAAGAAATTGCAGAGTTATTTCTGTGGTTGCATAATTTATCATAAAAATGATCTCATCAAGATCTTTATCCCCATTGATATGGTAAAACTCTTTCGGGCTGATAGTTGGCTTTATGTGAATTGAATCGCCGTATATACTTTTGTAAATCATGAAGTCAGGCCCGCTTATGGTGTAAATCGGCAGGTTCCATGTTTTGCCGTCATTTATTTCAGAATACTTCCAGTCCTCATTAAAAATATCAGAGTATATCCGGATCAGATCCCTATCACCTGATATTCTCAGTCCAAGCTCATGAATATGCTTCAATGCCCTCCAGTCAAAATTCTGTGAGCCAAGGAATACTTCTTTTCCATCAACAATAAAGAATTTTGCGTGCTGAATTCCGCCGGCAAGTGATTTAAAATCGATGACATGCTTTGTAATATTTGGACTTTGCTGTTCCATCCATGTTACATCATCCGGATATGTCCGGTACATTTCTCCATCAACAATTATGCGGACTATCACTCCCCTTTCAGCTGCCGCAACAATTGCGTTAAGTACTGTATCAAGCGGTTCGCCTTTTTCGTTGGAAATGTAAAATTGTTCTATGTCAAGGGTCTTTTGCGAGGAGTTTATCATCTCAAGCCAAACTTCCTGCGTGCTGCGTATATCGGGATTATCAAGGGTAGTTTCCACGGGAATACTTTCAACAAGCTCGATGTTATTCTGCTGGGAATAAATTGATGAGGTCAAAATTATCAAGATCAATGATATCTTTGCGAGGAAAAAACCGAGCTTTCGGGATTTATTCCGATGCAATCCCGGCAGAATTATTTCTCTTTCTAATATTTTGGTTTCTATCATACCAGAGATTCCCGCTTTCGCGGGAATAGTTATGTTATTTCCTCGGGTTTGTAGGTCTTATCTCAATTTCGTGCAGGGTCGCGTTCTCAGGCAACGAAGCTGCCAGCAGAATTGCTTCGGCAATTTCCTCAGCCTGCAGCACGGATTCTTTGCTTGAGGAAAGCGTAGTTTGTGAATCTGCCCTGAAAAAATCAGTGGCAACACTGCCCGGGCAAATTGCGCAAACTCTGATGTTATACTGCCTCACTTCAAGCATTAATGCGCGGCTTAGCCCCATTACCGCATGCTTGGATGCGCAGTAAATTGAGCCTGTTGCGAATCCCTGTTTACCTGCAACAGAAGCTATATTAATTATAGTACCTGATTGTTCTTTTATCATATGCGGCAGGAATCCTTTGGTAATAAGGTATAATGAACGGACATTTGTGTTAAATACAGCGTCAAAGTCATCTAATTTTGAATCAACCATATTATCAAATATACCAAACCCGGCATTATTCACAAGTATATCAACCTTGCCGTACTTTGATATAGTCTCATCAATAACTTTCTGTATGGTTTCTTCCTTTGAAATATCTCCGGCAATAATTGTGATATTATCTTTTTTGCTTTCATTTTCAGCAATGACCTGTTCAAGATCACTTTTATTCCTTGATGTAAGCACAACCTTGGCGCCTTCTTTAAGGAACAGCTCCGCTGTTGCTTTGCCAATACCTTTACCAGCACCTGTGATTACTGCTATTTTGTTGAGTAGTTTCATTAAGTATGTTATATTTACTGTTTCCCAATCCGCAGTAGCGGACCAGTTTGGGAAACACTAGTTCTGATCTGAATTATGAATCTATTTTTACGAATTCTCAAATGCCTTTATGGAATCAGATACCAATATAAAAAGAGATCCCCGCTTTCGCGGGGATACAAATCATTACAAATCCCCTTTTATCGGCTTGATGATAACATCCTCTATCACAACCTTTTTGGGCTGATTTGCAACTGCGAAAGTGATATCCGCAACTTCGCGGGGTGTCATCATTCTGTTTGCGGATTTCTGTCGTACAGCGGGGCTCCACATGGGGGTATCAGTTGCACCCGGCATAATATTTGAAATTTTGATATTGAACTTCCTCACTTCTGCCCTTAAGCCGTTGAACATTGCAAGCATTCCCGCTTTTGAGGCTGCGTATGCTGAACTGTTGGTAAACACAGTATGAGCTGCTACAGAGAGAATATTGATAATATGTCCACGCTTTTTCTTCATCATCAAAGGAAGAACTGTACGCGCCATCAGATAACTTCCGCGAAGATTGGTTTCTATGATATCATCAAATTCAGGCGGTTTGGTATCAATAAAGGATTTGAACGCGGTAATTGAGGCATTATTAATAAGTATATCAATAGTGCCGCATTTTTCAAGAATTTTTTTCTTCGTGCTGATTATGCTTCGCTCTGAGCGGACATCGCATACAAAAGCGTATGCCTCATGTCCCGCAAAACGTATCTCATTTACAAGGCTTACAAGCCTTGATTTTCTTCTGGCAGTAGCAATAATAATGTAACCGGATTTTGCAAATACCTTGGCGAGCTCAAAACCAATTCCTGTTGACGCTCCTGTGATCCAGACAACTCGGTTCATAAATTATAGTTTAATTCAACTTAGCCTGTTTTAATACTCGCCCCAGACTCCCCGGAGAGTGTTTGAAATTTCACCAATAGAACAATAACTTTCAACACATTTCAGGATGTACGGCAGCATGTTATCAGTTCCTTCAGCAGCATTTTTAAGCGCTTCAAGATCGCGTTTCACTTCTTCGTTATCTCTATCAGCTTTAACTTTTTTCAGTTTTTCAATCTGCTGTCTGCCTATCGCTTCATCAATATGCATCAGGTCAAGCTTTTCCGGGTGATCTTCATCAACAAATTTGTTCACACCTACAATAACTCTCTCACCTGATTCTATTTCCTTCTCAAATTCATACGCGCTTACTGCAATTTCATCCTGCTGGTAATTAAGTTCAATGCATTTAACTGCCCCGCCCAGTTCATCAATTTTGTTCAGGTAAGCCCAAGCGCCCTTTTCTATTTCATCCGTAAGATACTCAATGTAATATGAACCTGCAAAGGCATCCACAGTATCCGCAATTCCGCTTTCATATGCTATTACCTGCTGAGTTCGCAATGCGGTTGTAACTGAATCCTCAGTCGGGAGCGCAAGCGCTTCATCTTTGGAATTGGTATGAAGCGACTGGCATCCGCCCATTACAGCGCCCATCGCTTCAATGGTCGTACGGATAACGTTATTTTCTACCTGCTGCGCGGTGAGCGATGAACCAGCCGTCTGGCAATGAAAGCGCAGCATCATGCTCTTATCACTCTTTGCGTTGAAGCGTTCCTTCATTATCTTGGCATATATTCTTCTTGCCGCGCGGTATTTTGCAATTTCTTCAAGGAAGTTTATCTGCCCGTTGAAGAAGAATGAAAGCCTTGAAGCGAACTTATCCACGTCGAGTCCTGCTTTTTGGGCTGACTCAATGTACGCAATAGCATCAGCCAAAGTAAATGCAACTTCCTGAATGGCATTACTGCCCGCTTCGCGGATATGGTACCCGCTGATAGAAATAGTATTCCAGCTCGGAAGGTTCTGGTTGCACCATGCGAATATATCGGTGATAAGTCTCATTGAATGTTTGGGTGGGTAAATGTACGTTCCCCTTGCGATGTATTCTTTCAATACATCGTTCTGTATTGTACCGCTTATCTTCTTAAGATCAGCGCCCTGTTTCTTGGCGATTGCAACATACATGCAAAGCAGCACTGCTGCTGTTGCGTTGATCGTCATGGAAGTAGTAATTTTATCCAGTGTGATACCGTCAAATAGTATTTCCATATCTTTGAGAGTATCAATAGCTACGCCAACTTTTCCTATTTCGCCTTCGGCGATTGGTTCATCGCTATCGTAGCCGATTTGTGTAGGCAGGTCAAATGCAATGCTTAAACCTGTAGTTCCTTGCTCAAGCAAAAATTTATAGCGCTTGTTAGATTCTTCAGCTGAGCCGAATCCGGCATACTGCCTCATGGTCCAGAACCTGCTGCGGTACATTTGTTCATGCACGCCGCGGGTGAAAGGATATGAACCCGGGTCACCTAACTTAGTTTTATATTCTTCTGTATTTCGGGCTATAAAAGCAGGGATCTCAACTCCTGAATCGGTGGTAAATTTTTCTTTTCTATTCTTAAATTCTTTCATATTTATTTCAAATTACCTTATGGGTATAATTCATAAAATTACATGACAAAAATAGCTAAAATAGCCCTAAAATAATATGATTAAGATTAGGTTTTAACTGTACTTATGAAATTAGTTTTCCCGGACTGTTGAATTAACTGCCAAAAATCTCTATCTTTGCCTTACTAATTTATTAACAAACCTAAAATTCTATAGCTATGAACAAAAAATTTCTCGGAGCAGCGGCAATTGTTGTAATTTTTGCCTTCGGATTTCTGTATTTAAACCAGTCTTATTTAATTGCAAACGATAAAGACGGCAAAGATTGCAGCAAAGAGTGCACACAAAATGCAGGCAAAACCGGATGCGATAAAACAGCAGCAATTGAAACATCAGGTGATAAAACAGATTGCGATAAATCAAGCTGCGACAAATCAAAATGCGGCGATAATAACATTAAAGCCGGCGGCGAGTATTCAAGCTACCAGTTTGTTACAGATAAGGTTACCTGCGAAGATTCGAAAGCGGATCTTCAGAAGAATATTCTGAGCATAGCAGGTGTAAAAGAAGTTAATTTCGGTTCAACATGTAATGTATCAAAAATGACAAGCGTTACAATAATGTATGCAGCAGGTGAAACCAGCGAAGAAAATATCGCTGCATCATTAAAAGAAAAGAATATGGATTGCTCAGGCAAAACAGGCTGTGATAAAGACGGCAAAAATTCCGGCGATGTAAATAAAGAATGCCCAAGCAAAAACAAAAAATCAAACGATTCAAAACAACTGTAATATTTAACTATTGAAGTTTTTCAAAAAGGAGATTGGCAACAATCTCCTTTTTTTGTGGGCTGATATGTATGTCGAATCGCTGATTCGACTTAAACAAAAATTTCTAATCTCGAAACGGCGTTTCGAGTTACAATAGAGGCTCACACTTTTCTCTTTTAACCCTTTCAATATTTAGCTAAATTTGTATACAAAACAATTACATTATGCCAGAAAAAATATTAATTGGCGGTGAATTCATTTCAACCAATGAAGTTAAATCCGTTGTAAATCCATTTACCAACAAAACCGTTGGGGAAGTTTATATTGGTGGCGAAGCTGAATTCAATACTTCCGCAGAATATCTGAGGAGTATAGAAAAAGACTACGCAAACCTGCCGACTTATAAAAAGCAGGAGTTGCTTTATAACATATCGGGCAGAGTTAAAGCTCAAAAAAATGAGCTTGCCAAACTTATAACAGATGAAACAGGAAAGCCAATAAAATTTTCAATGATCGAAGTTGACCGCGCAATTTTTACATTCAGGCTTGGCGCGGAAGAATGCTCACGCATTTACGGTGAAGTACTGCCACTTGACCTGCTCCCCGGTTCAGAAAATAAAACAGGTATGGTCCGCAGGTTCCCTGTTGGATTGATTCTTGGCATTACTCCGTGGAACTTCCCGGTAAATCTAGCGGCGCACAAAATATCCCCGGCACTGGCTTCGGGTAATGTAATAATGATAAAGCCCTCATCCAGCTCAATGCTCACCGCTATTGCGCTTGGCAGGATAGTTTTTGATGCAAGCAAAGAGCTTGGAATTACTTCAATTCCTGTGAACATTTTGCCAATATCAGGCAGTAAGATGGACAAACTTATATCCGATAGCAGGATAAAGCTTATCAGCTTTACCGGCTCAGGGGATGTTGGCTGGGGAATTAAAAAGAAATCAGACCGGCAGAAAGTATCGCTTGAGCTTGGCGGCAATGCGGGAGTAATTGTAAATTATGATGCTGATATTGATTCCGCAGTTGCCAAAATTACAATAGGGGGATTCTCACAAGCCGGGCAAAGCTGTATATCCGTACAGCGGGTTTACATTCACAGAAATATTTATGATGAATTCAGGAAAACATTAATTATTGCAGCAAAGAAAATTAAATTTGGCGACCCGTATGAACCTGATACAATAACCGGACCAATGATAAATGAAGAGGAAGCCAAAAGAGCTGAAAAATGGATAAATGAAGCAGAACAAAGCGGAGCTGCGGTACTTACAGGAGGCTCAAGAAATGGCGCTGTAGTTGAGCCAACTGTGATAGAAAACGCTCCGGATAACGCAAATGTTAAGTGCGCTGAAGTATTCGCTCCTGTAATTACAATTGAACAGTTCACTGATTTTAGCGACGCTGTTAATAGAGTTAATGATTCCAGGTTCGGGCTGCAGGCTGGATTATTTACTGATAATATGACTGATATTATGTATGCTTACAATAATATTCATACCGGTGGAGTAATAATAAACGAAGCATCTGCTTACAGGATGGATGCAATGCCGTACGGCGGTGTTAAAGATTCAGGTAACACCCGCGAAGGCGTGCGCTACGCGATAAATGAAATGACTGAAGAGAAGATATTGGTGATGTAAGTCGAATCGCTGAATCGACTGCCCGAAACGGCGTTTCGGGTTACTTTCATTATTATACTTAGCGTCTTGGCGACATTGCGTGTACTTTTTTTCCATCACCCAAACAATCTTTGTATCAACCTGTTTTCAACGCCGCAGAATTCGCAGTCGATTGGCTTCGCGGGAAACTCGGGTACTTTGTTATCAGCGCCGCAGGACATGCATTTGAACTGCTGCTGAACTTTTGTGTTCTTGTGGCAGCTTTCGCAATGTACTTTGTATGAACCTTCCGGGATATAAATTTCCGCTTTGCAGTGCTCGCACTCCCCTGTTCTGCCGGCAGGTCTTTCAATATCAACATACTGCATGCTGAACCCCGTCATTTTAAGAAATTTCTCCTGGTCAGCGTCTGTCAGGTACGGAATCCAAACCTGCACGAACATTGACATCTTCATTTTCATGTGCACCTGCTCGGGAATGAGGTCATGCATTATAGCATACTTCGGATTTTCATAGAAAACTCTCATACCATCTTTTGTCATTCCAACAAAAAACTCAGCCAGCCTGAAAAATCCAGTGCTCTCAACTTTATTCCCTGTGCCATCATTGTAATACGTAAGCATCTGCTGAAGACGCTGCTGCTCAACGCCATACTGCTGCCACTTGGGATCAAAGCCATACTCTGTGCTTGATTCAGCGCACACTTCGAGGTAATCTCTGTACTTATAACCGTCATCAATTGATGGCGGAAGGTACGCAGGGAATGTACGGTAATAATAATCCCAAAAATCTTTCTGCAGACTGAAATACTGCTCTTTATCACCCCGCTGCAAAGCAGCCTGAATTTTATTCATCAGTGCAATTTTGGTTGCCTGGTAGTTCAGGGTCTTTACAGTAGACTCATTCCACTTATCGAGCCCCAGGGTATAATCAATATCAGTAAAAGAACCGCAGTAATCACACATTATATAGGGTGACTTATACTCGTTCACTTTCGGCGCACCGCAGTTTACGCAGGTAAATTTCTTAATTTTCATTAAATTCCTTAATTATTAAGTATTACAAAAATTATGTTTAAACAATTTAAACACAATTTCTGTAATTTACAAAGAAAACTAAACCCAAATGTTTGAGATTTATGACTAATATCATTGTTTAAAGTTGTAAAAAAACGGTATTTTTGTATATGAAAACAGGTAATTTTATCAAATAACCTGAACCTATCAAACTAATAACACGCTAAAAGGAGCATATCAAATGGCAAAATCGTCATCAGTAATAAAAGATGTTATCGAAAAAGTCAAAATTAAAGATGCAGCTCAGCCCGAATTCCATCAGGCCGTAGAAGAAGTACTTACAACCCTTGAACCAACAGTAGCAAAACATCCGGAATTTGTAAAAGCAAAAATATATGAAAGAATCGTTGTGCCGGACAGAGCAATTTTATTTCGCGTTCCGTGGGTAGATGATGCAGGCGAAGTTCAGGTTAACCGCGGCTTCAGGGTTGAATTCAACAATGCTATAGGTCCCTATAAAGGCGGCTTAAGATTCCACCCCTCAGTTAACTTAGGTATCTTAAAGTTCCTCGGATTTGAACAGATCTTCAAGAACGCTTTAACCACGCTCCCAATGGGCGGCGGAAAAGGCGGAAGTGATTTCGATCCAAAAGGAAAATCAGATGACGAAGTTATGAGATTCTGCTACGCTTTCATGAGAGAATTATTCAGACACATAGGACCCGACAGAGATGTACCGGCAGGCGATATTGGCGTTGGCGGAAGAGAGATCGGTTTCTTATACGGCTATTACAAAAAAATAGTTAATGAGCATACCGGCGTATTAACAGGCAAAGGCCTTGAATACGGCGGAAGCTTAATAAGACCCGAAGCAACAGGATACGGAACAGTTTATTTTGCAGCAGAAATGCTTGCAGCTAACGGCAAAGACTTTAAAGGTAAACGCGTTGCAGTAAGCGGCTCAGGAAACGTATCACAGTACGCAATAGAAAAAGTTAACGACTTAGGCGGTATCCCGATCACATGTTCAGATTCAAACGGCACGATAGTAGATGAATCAGGTATTGATGCAAACAAACTTGCTTTCTTATTAGACTTAAAGAACAACCGCCGCGGAAGGATAAAAGAATACGCTGATAAACACAAAGTGAAATATTATGAAGGTTTGAGTGTATGGCAGGTAATTAAAGAACACGGCTTGAAGGTTGATATAGCTCTGCCGTGCGCAACACAGAACGAGCTTGACGAAAACCTCGCAAAAGGTTTGGTTGATGCCGGATGCTACTGCGTATCAGAAGGCGCTAATATGCCAAGTGATCTTGCTGCAATTAAAATATACCAGGATAACGGTTTCTTATACGGACCCGCAAAAGCTGCTAACGCAGGAGGCGTAGCCGTATCAGGACTTGAAATGAGCCAGAACAGTATGAGATTGATGTGGAGCAGAGAAGAAGTTGATGCTAAGTTACTCGGAATTATGAAGAGCATTCACAAAACATGTCTTGATACCGCAGAAGCTTACGGTAAAAAAGGCGATTACTTAACAGGCGCAAACATCGGCGGCTTTATTAAAGTAGCCAATGCAATGCTTGCTTACGGTATTGTGTAGTACAATGTGCAATTAACAATGAGCAATGTACAATTAGGGCGCTTAGGCGCCCTTTTTTTGTAGTAGTAGTCCTGACTTACATAAAATTTAAGAATTCATATTGAGGTATGGAATTTCTACAATAAAATATCTAAGTTACACTTTATTCCATAACAAACCTGATTATTTTATGAGAAAAACTTCATCCATCCCATCTTTTGTTTTTGCTTTATTGTTAGTTTCGATCAATATCTGCTCACAAAATTATACTTTCGATACTTTGGTTACCGGTATCCGTGAACCTTCAGCATTTACTTTTCTTCCTAATGGGAATATCATCGTTACACAAAAACACGATTCCGCAAAAATTTATTCACTTAACAATCAGCTTATTTCTTGCTTCTGGAATTTTTATGATTCCTGCGTAAGCAATGGTGAGCGTGGTTTAATTGGAGTATGTCTTGACCCGAATTACGCGGTCAACAGGTATATTTATTTTTATTATACTCATTCAACATCACATTTATACAGGGTTATCCGTCTAACTGAAAATAATAATGTCGGTATAAACCCAAAAATTATTTTCAGCGATTCCAGCGGCACACAGGGAGTTGTACATGTAGCCGGAAATTTAAAGTTTGGCAGTGATAATAAGCTATATATATCAATTGGGGATAATGGCACTGACGCTAATGCGCAAAACCTTCGCAATTTCAAAGGTAAGATATTACGATTGAATTCCGACGGAACAATTCCGGCGGATAATCCCTTTTATGATGATGGAAATCCTAAAACCGGTAATGATGACAGAATCTGGGTATATGGATTGAGAAACAGCTATGATTTTGTTATAAGCCCATTCAATGATTCAATTTACGCAACAGAAAATGGTGGTTTTGCCAATGATGAAATAAATTTCATCAAAAAGGGAAAAAACTATGGGTGGCCGGTGTGCCAGGGATACTGCGTGCCGTACAATCCTTTATATAAACAGCCAATGGATACAATTGGCGGTACAGGAGCTCAAAACTACGCTCCAACGGGAATTTTGATATATAACGGAAACCAATTCCCCGAACTTTATGGAAAATTGATCGTTACAGGATTTGGGAGCGGTCCGGTTCAGGGTACCTTAAAATTCAATCTTGGTAATCCACCGTTCCTTGATACAATAACAACATATTCTGTAATTTCGCCGCTGAGAACCTGTACATCTATCATACAAGGTCCAGATGGATTTATATATTTTGCCAAATTTGCAAATTTTAACGGAATGATATTTCGTATGAAATATGATATTACAGGCGTAAATAATCAACAAACCCCATTGAAATTTGAATTAGATCAGAACTTTCCAAACCCGTTTAACCCGGAAACAACCGTTAAGTTCACAGTTCCCAAAAGCTCATTCGTAATGCTGCAGATATTTGATGTATTAGGCAGAGAATTAGTCAGGCCTGTTAGCGAAAATAAATCAGCGGGCACATATGAAGTGAAATGGAATGCAGAAAACTACCCAAGCGGTGTATACTTTTACAGATTAACAGCCGGTGAGTTTTCGGAAGAAAGGAAAATGGTGCTGAAAAAGTAATTATGTGTTTGTAAATCCATATCTTACTGCTTCCATAAGTATTTCAACATTAATATCTTTAACTGATTTGAACTTGATGCAATAGCCGGTTACGCTTGCTTTGCCGAGTTTTTTACCGAATGTTTTGGCTAAGTATATCTTATCACTAATTCCCATAACATAAACTGATATACCTGTTGTGTTTGCGCTCAAACCGATTTGATAGAATTCCCTGCTTGTTCCATCGGCATATTTTATCTCTTGTGATCCGTAGCCAATATTTGGATTTGAAACAATCTTGCCCTCGCTGTTTTTACCATCAAGGAACCATAACTTACATTTTGGCTTCAACTTCAGAATTCTTTTGTGCAATTCCTGCATATCGCCCTGTTTTGACTCAGGCTGGCTTGTGATATACTCTTTGATCTGTTCTTTTATATTCATATAAATTATTTTTTAAGTTCCTCTGCAAGACCTATCAGCAGCCCGTCCGCTGCGCGAATATAACACAGCCTGTAGGTATCCTGATATTGAACAATCTCACCAACCAGCTTAGCGCCAAGCTTTTTTAGTCTGGATACCATATCATCTATATCCTGCACTGCAAACATAACCCGCAGATACCCCAGCGAATTTACAGGCGCATTCCGGTGATCTGATACTACTGGTGGTGTAATAAACTTCGAAAGCTCTATCCTGCTGTGTCCGTCCGGGGTAACCATCATTGCGATTTCTACAGTCTGATTGCCTAGCCCTGTAACCCTGCCTGCCCACTCTCCTTCAATTTTGGCTCTGCCTTCAAGCTTCATGCCTATTTCTTCAAATAAAACTACAGCATCATCAAGTGATTCTACTACAATGCTGATATTATCCATTCTGAGTAAATTGTTTTCTGCCATTGTAATATCCTATGTTAGTTTATTTTGTTTAAGCTATCTGAAAGCATTTCACTCAAATTCCTTCATTTGGGCTAAGAAAAACCTGATAACTTCTAAATTCATTTCTGATGTAGTCCAATGCCCCGCTTTTTCATATGTTCTGAAGACCGCATTAATATTTTTCTTCGCGTATATCTTCTGACATTCCTGATATCTCGACTGCACGTTACTTCCAAGATTTTCATTGATTATTTTACGTTCTTCCTCAGTGTATGCATCATCAAACTGTACTGCGTCATTATCATCCAAAGCCCCCATATAAATAAATTGAGGTATTTCACTGTATGATTCCATATCAAATTTATCACCGAAGATCACCAGGAAATCGTTTGTCCCGAGCGGATAGTTGAGCTTAATTCCGTTTATCTTCTTTTGAGGCAGCATAAGTTCTCCGTTAAATCCGCCTATAGCCAATGCCTTTATTTTATCAGGATGTAAAAATGAAAAACGGTTTGTAAACGTACCCGAAGCCGAAAAACCATTCATGAAAAATTTTGGTTCAACCTGAATATTCATACTCTTAAGAATATTTCCGGCATCACTTATCATTTTCAATAATTGAAGGTCAAGCCTCCTCAGGCCGGGTGTTTTTTCGAGCATTATGTCTCTATCCAAAGCGTGTGTATACATTAATGGCTGTGAAGCCGGCCTTGGGAAAACCGGAACAAGCAAAGGGATTTTTAACTCAGTTGAAATATTATTACCCACCGAGCTTACTGATGCCAGATCAATTGCATATTTTTTATGGACTTCTATACTATCAGTTATCTTGCCTGTGTTGTTAGGTTCCACAAGCAGAAATGTCTTTCTATTTAGCGGAGTCCCTTTGGGAATAAACAAAATGTAATCATGGTAAAACCCTTTTTCAGGATCCATCGCGACAATAACTAAACTGTCACTTTTAATAGTGCTCGTTTCTGAATCTTGGGCAAAGGAAACAATATTAGTAAATATAAGTAACAAAAAGAAGTTATACTGTTTGACTATAAGTCTCATATTTAGATACAGAGTTAAAATTTCGAATTAACCAAAATTGCAGATAAATATAACCCAACTCCAAAAGCTGCATGATTCAGCAGGCTGCGAAGCCTTGCCTGCATGGGATGTGGTGTTTTTGAAGCTGCAAACCCGAAACCAAACGCAGGCTGCATTATGAAAAATGGGGCTGCTACCGTGACGATCCCGAAGAGAAGAGCGGGGATAACCGAAGGGTTCGAAATCCAGCTCTCACCTGCTATTACAATGAAGATCGCAGCAAGCGTGATACCAATCATATAGTGAGCAATCCACCCCGCTAGACACTCTCCCTTTTTTTCGGGTGATTTAATTATATTGGAATGCCTGAAAATTCCCCGAGGCATATGAAGCAGCCACCTTCCGACTACGCAAATATTCGAAGGCGGTATCTTAAACAATAATTTAAGCAGCTGAGCCCAGAGGTCAAATGTAATTGTAGCACCAATGCCTATAATCACCGTATTGATTAGTATATAAGCTATATTAACCATTCTGTACCTGTTTATCAAGACCTTTTTTAGATATGAGCTTTATCATTTTATCTACAAACGGCACACCGGCAAAAACAATCCATGGAACAAGTGAAAGTGTGAGGATAAGCGTTCTGAGAACCAGCGGCAAACCGGAGAGCGGCTCACCAAATAAGTACAGGAACAGCGTTATTGAAGGATAGATTACAATCCATATCTTGATTGAAGCTATCATTTTCATTTTTGTTTTCATTCAGATCCTTTTTTATTTTGTTCACAATTTATATTGTTTACAAATATAATCGGGATATCTGTAATTCAGATAGGACTAAAATGCAGTTTAATAGCACTTATATGAATTTTTCTCTGAATGCACCCGGGGTGTAACCTGTATGTTTTTTAAAGAACCTGATAAAATATGAAGCATCCTCATACCCAAGCAAATAGGCTATCTGCCCTACCTGGTCTGATGCTGCAAGCAGGTTCCTCTTGGATTCAAGTATGATATGCTCATCTATTAATTCAGAACACGTTTTGCCCAAAGATGCCTTTGTTAATGCATTAAGCTGGTAAATTGTAAGTTTCATTAACTCAGCATATTTTGAGACATGCTTATAATTAGTGATATGATTATCCAATAATTCTAATAGCTCGTCAATTTTCTGCTGGTCATAAAGCGGACCTTCAGGTTTGCTATTATTTGTTCGCTGCCTCATCAGTTCAATAAAGAATACACTGAGTTCAGCCTTAATGATCTCTTTGTATCCTTCTTTTTTTTCTGAAAATTCCCGGGAAATTGTATCAAGAATATTAAATAGTCTTTTTATAGCGGGCGCCGCTGCCGGGCAGAAATTCCTGGAAACCGCAAAACGCAGCAATTGAGCCGATGTTTTTTCTTTGTAAGAATAAAAACTATTGTTAAACTGAAGAAGGTAACCAATACTGCCCGCTCTTAAAGTTAATTTGTGTACCTGGCCGGGCCGGAGAATGAATACTGAATTATCGCAAATTTTATACTCCTTAAAATCTATTTCATGCACTCCTTTTCCTTTACTGAGTACAAGTATGAAATAATGATCATGCCTGTGGAGCTCCTGCGACATGGATTTACCCGAAAGTATTTGCGAAACTTCACGTATATTGAAATTTTCAGTTAATTCAGGTTCAAGCTTTGTTCTTAACTCCCTTACCGGAATTTTCTTCATCTTACATTTTTACTCTCTTAAATAACAGCACCGGCAATCTTGATTTGTTTGTGATCAGCATATTATCGCTCATGGACTCCTTAGTATTTTTTCCATCTTTCTGCCTTTGGCCAGCTCATCAATCAGCTTATCCATGTATCTTGCCTTCCTGGTTAAAGAATTCTCTATCTCCTCAACACGGTAACCGCAAATAGTACCTGTAATAAGGTGAGCATTTGGATTCAGTTTGGCCCTCTTAAAGAACTCTTCAAATGTAACTTTTTCTTTTATCAAAGCCTGCAGCTTTTTATTATCAAAACCTGTAAGCCACTCAATTACTTCATGCAGTTCCTTTTTTGTCCTGCCTTTGCTTTGAACCTTTGTGACATAATGAGGATAAACTGAAGCGAAGCTCATTTTAGCAATTTTCTCATCATGTGCTGCGGTGGTCTTCATATTTTATCTATTCGTTTATTTTCTGATTTACAAAATTTACTAATTGCTTACCTTTATTGCAATGTCACAATAAAACCAGATATTAAACAATTTAAGTTTATTTCCCGGCAAATTGACTAATTTTAAAACCATATTAGCATTATAATTGTATGAATCTAACGAAAGGATAACTTAAATGGATATTAATAACGCAAAAGTACTTGTTACAGGAGGCAGCCTGGGAATCGGTTATGCTGCAGCTAAATTACTCATCGAATCCGGCGCGAAAGTCGTAATTTGCGGCAGGGATGCAAAAAGACTGGAAGCCGCAGCTAAGGAAATAGGGGCAGTGCCGGTCTTGGCCGATGTTTCCGAAGAAAACGATGTCATTTCACTTATCACAAAAACAATTGAAGCCCTGGATGGATACAATGTACTTATTAATAACGCCGCTTATGGTTATTTCAGTCCATTAACAAGTATTGATACAGCCAAATTCAACGAAGTATTAATGACAAATATCACAGGCGCAATGGTTTGCGGCAGAGAGTCAGCAAAATATTTCGTTGAAAGAGGCTATGGTAATATTGTAAACATCGCATCTAGCGCAGGTACAGGCGGATTCGCAAACGGATCACCTTACTGCGCCACAAAATTCGCGCTAAGGGGAATGAACGAGTGCTGGCGTGCAGAATTACGGAAGCATAATATACGCGTGATGCTTGTAAATCCAAGTGAAGTACAAACCAATTTCGGCGTAAATGCCGGCGGCAAGCCGCGTGATTTTAATCCAACCAAACTTGAAGGTGCGCAGATAGCGCATTTGATCAAAGCCATGCTTGAAATGGATGACAAAGGATTTATCCCTGAAGCCGGTGTGTGGGCAACAAACCCGCAATAGATAGTGATTATTCTATTAGCTGTTTCTGCCAGTATGAATCGTGTAAATCTAAAAGCTACAGAATAAAAAAAGGAGAGGTTTTCGCCTCTCCTTTTTTACTTAAAGCCCGGTTAGTCAGGAATTCCGTTTCTATCGTCATCTTTAAATACTTTGAAACAGTTTTTGATATTATCTTTTATATTGTTATCAATATCATTTGAATTAACCGGGTCCATGGGGTTCATATAAGCATTATCTTTAATGAACCAGATATATGGTTTAACAGTTAATGTTATGTTGCTGACTGCCCCGACTGAAATTGGCATATCAGCAGGCAATTGTAATATTTGATGCGCTGATTTTGATGATTTATACACAAAATATACACCAAGATATGTTCCCTTAACTATTACTGAATATCTGCCGTTTGCATCAGCAAATTCAGGATCGGGAATCGCTTCTGCATCTTCTAATTTATGTATCTCAAATTTTACTTTTCGGTAAGTCCCTATAGGAACTAGTGCCGTACTTATTTCATTAAGATCAGAATTCAAATTAAGAAACAGTACAAAAGGTCCTACTTTGAAATTTTTTTCATCTTCGCTGCTGTTAGATACTTTTATTTTTATATCTTTAACTAATATCTTTACTGTATCAAGTATCAGAACGTTCTGAATATCGCCAATTGAATCCTGCGAACTTTGACTGCTTATACTGAGGTTATCAGGCTCAATTGTAGAAACATTATCTTTGCAGCTGTGAAAAGCAAGTGATATAAATAATAATGCTATTAATATTACACCTTTTCTGCACAGATCATTTGTTTTCATTTTTTTGTTCATTTAGTTTATTGATCATTTAGTTATTTTTACCTATTTAACTGCTCTCAGTGTTTCTTTTGTTTATTTTGTCTATGGTTTGAATCCCCATTCTTATTCCCGTTATCTTTATATGTGTCATTCCTGTATTTCTTGTTTCCTTTATCCTTACCCTGCATATTATCTTTTCCTTTGCCATCATTTACTTTGTGATCTTTTTGTTTTGATTTCACGTCACCTGATTTATCCCTGTTTTTCTTTCCGTTATCATTTCCTTGGTTCCTTTCCTCTTTGTCTTGCTTTTGATTTTTGTTTCCGTCATTATTTTTCCCGTTCTTCATATTCTTATCATCTATATACCTGCGTTCCTTGCCCGGTTTTTCATGTTCTTTTGAGTTTTCCTTTGACTTATTCTCACTTTTGCTGTTATATTCTATGTTTTCCCTGCTTCCCTGGTCATTTCTTATGCGGCCGGATTCTTTTTGTGAAGCACTGTTATAGTCACTGAATTCCCTGGGTTTACTTACAGGACCTTTAACTTTAACTTCTTTTTTGATCTTCCTGAATTCAGGTGAATATACATCATATTCCCGTTCTGAGTATTTGATCTTACTCTTCCCTGTAACATGATTTATCACAACCGGCTCAAAAGTCCTGCCTGTAACACTTTGTATCACGGTAACATCAGGACCTTTGTTAATAACAGTTTTGTTTACCACCATTATTCCGTCTAACCTTTTCCATTCTGTTATCTTGATCTTATGTTTGTTTTCTTTATATGAATATTTATACACATCCGGCTCTATAAAATATCTTCTTTCCACAACTACAAATCTTTCTTCATATACCGGCGGAGTAATTATTACGTTATTTACAATGTACACGCTTGGCGGTACAGGGGTCCATGCTATATAATCTTCTTCTTCGCGCCAGTCAACCCAGGCCGGTGCCCACACTCTGCCGGGTACCCAAAGCCAGCCCATAGCAGGTGTATAAACCCACCTGCCGTAATGGTGAGTAATCTCTTCCGGTTCAGAGCGTGCGCGGAAATACCAGCCATTATTTGTGTAAACCCATTGACCGTTGGAATACGGCGTATAAGTTACCGGTTCTCCGGCTGCTATCCCGACTGCAAGATTCGGAGCAGGCTTCCATACAAAGAAGGCTCCAAAGCTTACGTCCTCAGCATGTGCATCTTTGACCCCGAAAAGCTCGCTAAATGAGATCGATCTGAGGCTTTCTCCTGAAGAGGATTCCCTTTTCAGATCTACCCCGATATCACTATCCTTCACTTCGATCCATTCACCATGCGGAGCAAGTTCATCGTAGAATTCTTTGTAGTCAACATTCAGCAAATCCTCATCAGATTCATTTATATCTTCGCTGCTTAGTGCAGTCATATCAGCTTCTTTTACCGTATTATCAGCCGTATCATCTGTTTTTTTTGTACAGGATACAAATCCGCTGAGCAGAAAGATTATGAAAAATGAAACTGTAAGTTTTATTTTTGAGTGATTCATTGTAAAACCCTTAGTTAATTTATGAAATTAAATCAATTTTTAATCATAATTTAAAATCCATACCAAGTTCAAGGGTATTAAAATCATTATTACCTAAACCTAACCTTACGGTTCCGGCAACCTTTGGACTGAAGAAATATCTCATTCCCAGCTGCCCCCATATCCACGCTCCGCTTGTGTACGATACATCGGTAACATAAACTGCATTCCTGGTTACATCCGTGTAAGTGTTATTAACATAATTGTATCCAGCCACCAGTCCAAAATACGGAACAAAACTTCCATCACCTATCTGATTAAAATTATAGTTAAATTGCGCACCCAGTGATGAGAATGAGTACTTTCTTGAATCTCCGTTACCATATGTATTTGTAAAAGTGTAGTATCTGAAAATACCCCCAATTCCAACTGTACCAATGCCTGCCTGCACAACATTAGATTCGAAATTCACGCCAAACATCGGCACGTTACCTTTAGCCCAAAAACCCAAAGAACCACCTAACAGATTATCCTTTTCTTTTAACTGCGCAAATATTCCTGCCGCTGATATGGCAAGTAAAAGAATTAAAATCCTGAAATTGACCTTCATAATTGCAACCTTTCTATATTTTTATAGATGAAATGTAAATTTATTTCGTGAATCTTCAAGAAAATCCAAAAAATTATCAATATTGATCAATATGTTTCAAAAACCGTGCCATTCTTATATGAGGAAAATTTGGAAGATTGGATATTAAAAATTGCCGAATTCAGGCGATATATGACAGATTTGTCATACTACTTGGAAAGTCTAAGTGGATGTTTTTTGAGAAGCTTTGCAAAGTACAAAATATTATGCGCCATTTTTCTGGCCATCACTTGTGAGGCCTTGTTCTTAAGTCGGTCACGTCTGTTTGTTCCGGGTGGCTTACCGACTTCTCCAACCCAATAAGTACAGCACTCCGGCGGAATTGTAAAATTCATGAATGTTAAAACTGAAAGAATTGAGCCTAGTGTTGCCTGCGCACCATCTTCGCTTCCGGTGATAACTACGCCGGCTATTTTGTTCAGTAAAACGCTTCTGCCCTTTTCCTTATACTGTTCGTCAAATGAATCCATTCGTTCAATGATACGCTGCATGAGACTTGATCTTGAACCCCACCAGATTGGTGTTGCAAAAATGATTATTTCGGATGCAATGATTTTTTCTGAAAGCAGCGGCCATTTATCATTTTTATCCTCACTGTATTTAACCCCCGGTGGTATATAAAGATCAGAAAGGCGCACGAATTCAAAATGGATATCCTTTTGAAGTTCTTTCATGTATTTCGCTACAAGCCTTGATAATTCTTCTGTGTTTGAAAGTTTTCCGGTATGTTTAAGAGATGCATTTAATATCAGTACATTAAACGTTTCTTTTTTTGTATTTTGAAATTTAGTTTTTTTCATTCACTTTTCACTCTTTGAACATTTTTACTATGAACGCGACTACAGCAATTATCGCTATAATAATTATGATCCCTACCCAAATTCCTGCTTTAAATACATCACCAATAAATTCACACCCGGGCAAAATTACCAGAAGCGCCGCAAAAACAATAACAATATACATTACAGATATATATTTTTTCATTTTTTGGATACCTTTCTTCGGTGTCTGTTCTCTGCTTCTTCAATAGAGTGAGATACTTTCAGGTTTTTTTCTTCTTCAAATAACCGGGCAAGTTTACTGAAATGTCTTTTCAGAATTTCCAGTTCAGCCTCGCTGATATCTTCTATTTCTACCATCCTGTTGCTGGCTCCGGCCGATGAAGCAATAAGTTCATTAAGTTTCAGCTGTATTGCCATCGAATCTTTGTTCTGCGTTCTTTGTATCAGAAAAACCATCAGAAAAGTAATGATGGTAGTTCCGGTGTTTATTACTAATTGCCATGTTTCAGAAAAATTGAATATTGGTCCGCAAAAAGCCCACAGCGCAACAACTGATAAACTGAAAATAAAAGCGGGTGTGCTTCCTGCAAAACGGGTGAGCAAAATTGAAAGCCTTTCAAAAATGTCATTATTCCTCTTTTTAGCCATTAACTATTTCACCTCCGTTTGGATGAAGTACCTGGCCTGTCATATAAGAAGAATCACCGGATGCAAGGAAAACGTAGCATGGGGCAGCCTCCTCAGGCTGCCCGGCTCTGCCCAAAGGGACATCCGTACCGAATGAAGCGACGTCCTTAGGAGGAAATGTTGCCGGTATCAGGGGTGTCCAGATTGGGCCGGGTGCTACGCCGTTAACCTTTATCCCTTTTTTAACGAGACTTGCGGAAAGAGACCTGGTGAAGGAAACAATTGCTCCCTTAGCTGCTGAATAATCAATCAGGTGTCCGCTGCCTCTGTATGCTGTTACAGATGTTGTATTAATTATAGCTGAATTCTTTTTAAGATATTTGAGTGCTGCCTTTACCATGTAAAAATAAGAAAAGATGTTCACGCTGAACGTTTTCATAAGCTGTTTGGCTGTAATTTCGGTAATATCGCTCCTGGGAAACTGCACAGCTGCGTTGTTTACCAGAATATCCAGCTTCCCGAATTTTTTTATGCAATCATTTATTGCCTTTCGGCAAAAAAGTTCTTTTGAAATATCTCCTTTTATCAGCAAACATTCAGCACCCAGTTTTGATATTGCTCCAGCAGTAAATTCTGCGTCCCTTTTTTCATTCAGAAATACAATCGCTGTAGAACATCCTTCTTTTGCGAAAGCAACCGCCACCGCTCTTCCTATGCCGCTATCACCGCCTGTAATAAGTGCGATCTTTCCTGCGAGCCTGCCCGAAGCTTTGTATGCATCAGATGAAAACTCAGGCTTTGGCTCCATTAAGTATTCCAGTCCGGGCTGTCTATTCTGACGCGCTGCTTTCCTCACTTTTCGTTTTGCCGATGATTTTTGCATACTCAGTTCCTGTTGGTTAGAAGTCTGGGTTTGTTCACAATTTTCAGATTATCCTTGTATTGAAATTTAGCGCTTATGCATTTTATCCCTTTCAATATCCTGCCCAGCACCCTGTTGTTTGTTTTTCTATACAGGCTTAAATGCTCCCCCGGGGCCCCTTTGTTGAAGAAGGCAATACTTATATTCTCAAAATCCCGATCCCTGAAATCTTCCGCGTACTTTTCCAGGATCTCGCGCGCTCTGTTTATCCTGAAATCCTGCAAATGAAAGTAAATGAATAGACTGTTATCTTCACCCTCAATAAACAGCTGGCTGCCGATTTTTTCCATTGCTGCCTCCGAACTTTAAAGTATTATTAAATGGATTCTTCAAACACTTTCCTGAATTCTTTTCTTGCCCGGTGGAGCCTGCTTTTAACAGTGCCCAAAGGCCAATTCAATTTCTTTGAAATTTCTATCAAAGAAAATTCCTCCAAATGGAATAGAATTATTACCTGTCGATAATCGTCCTTAATGCTTTCTATGATCTTTACGATCTCGAAGTACTTAAGTCTGCTTTCTTCTTGCTGTTCAGATGGTTCATTTACCAGAGTATCTATGCTGTAGCACGGATGCGCCTGTTTTTTCCGGTTAAAATTGATAAACAGGTTTTTCATTATCCTGAACACCCACGCTTTAGAATTGCTGCCAGGTTCAAACGAATCCAGGAAACGATATGCCCTTATAAACGTATCCTGAAGAAGATTTTCGGCATCAAATTCGTTCATTGTCATTTTCCTGGCAATATTAAGGAAATATTTATGGTGAATGTAAATCTCATTCATGAACAGATTATCCTTATTGCATACGATATTTTTCATGGTTTATTTCCTTTTGAAAAAACTTAAAATTATGACAATTACTGCAATTATCAGAAGAATATGTATATAACCGCCAAGAAAATTAGAAACAATTCCTAACACCCACAGAATTATAAGAAAAATAAAAATAGTCCAAAGCATTTAATTTACCCCCGTAAATTTGTTTTTCAAAGTGCGAACATTGTGAAGATCCAGATGAAAAGTAAAAGCAAACTTAACCACTTGTAGATTTCATCATTATCATCATCACGTTCAATTTCAATGTGTTCATTGAAAAGTTCAGTATTTTTGTTTATTATCATGGCTATTCAGTTTAATTTGCTGTAAAATGTCCCAAAACCCTTTTTAACAGCGCGGCTTAAGTTAAAAATGTTCTTTATGCCTGAAAATGTTTTGTCTCTTACAAGGTTTATGTATAGTTCTGCCTCTTCAGTTTTATCCAGTATCTTTCCGCTAATGTTTTCCGCGTTATCGCTGATCCTGCCTGCGGAATCAGCGACCGCATTCAATTTAGCTGTTAATGTACCAATATCGTTCAATACAGGCTTTAATCCTTTATCCATTTCGCTAATGCTGCTGGTTATGCTGTTAACGGATGAATTGAATTTTCTGATGTTCACAATTACGTATATACAGGCAGCGCTTATTAAAACGAACATCATTATTTCAGCCGATATTCTTATGATATTAAGTATTTCCAATTTTCCGCCAATCTTAGATTCGTACTATCTCTGTTTATTTTTGCGTTCTTCATTGAAAGTATCAACCCCTGCCTTAAATGCTCCCTTCAGCTTTGCAGCCTCTTCGGTAATGTATTCTTTACCCTGGGTATATAGTTTTTCGGTACCCCTGGTAATTGAATCGGCTTTGTGTTTGGCGTCGTTAATCAGATCTTCAGCTTTCTGCCTTCCGTCTGATATAATATCCGCCGCCTTTGCTTTTGCTGTATCAACATACTGACCTGTTTCTTTCATTACTTCCCTTCCTTTCTTTCCAATATCCTTTCTTAGCTCTCTTCCGCTTTTGGGAGCGTACAACAGAGCGGCAATGCCGCCTATTGCCCCCCCTGCAAGCAGTCCAAGCAGGAAACCTTTTCCGTTAGCTGATGATGTTCTCTGTTCCATATTTCAATTTCTCCTTATTCTGCCGGGTTAGGCAGATATTATATTTTATTGTGATCTGAATTGGTTTCTGCCTTCTTTGTTGATCTTGATATCAAATTTCAGCTTAAAACCGGTGGATTCATTATACGCTTCTTCGAGGTAAAGCAATCCGTATACAGGGTAAGGCGTCACATTATCATCAAACTTACCTTTTAAATAAAATCCATATACGGTATTAAACAATAGCGGAGCCGTAAACGAACCTGTATTATCTGCTGTAAAATCGTTTTCAGACAATGTAGTATCTGAATCAGGAATAACCTTCATAGTATCAAATTGTGATTGGGATGCCTGAAGCATAACTAATTTAAACCTCGTTCTGTATCCCGGAACTGATACAGGAAAGTCCGAAAGATCTCCGGAACGCAGGTAATAAACTGAATCACCTAATGCTATAGAGTCTATCAGGTTTGCGTCTTTATATCTGCTTGAATCCTTTACTATCATACCGCTGAAAAGATCAACAGCGCTGAGCGCATCATCAAACGGCAGGGTTCTTTCTGAAATAATAAGATCATTATAGTTTACTGCCACAGTATCTGTTGCAGGTGGGTTTATCGGGTCGTCATCTTCGCTGCATCCATAATAAAATATAACTGTTGTAGATAATAATAGAATCATCAAAATTTGTTTCATTTTTAAAGCTCCTCATTTATTTTCTTAATTCTCTGTTTACAATTCAGCAGGGCTTTTAAGCCCTGCTGATAATTTGCTGCTGAAGCTATTTTATTGTAAATTCAATCCCGGCATTTACAGTCATGAAGCCAACGGACCCTGTTCTTGTAAATACGTTGTGGTATTTTGCCTTCGCAAGAATATCGACCGCATCACTAAGATATAAACTTGCGCCTATTCCGCCGTTAATACCGGCATTAGTCTGTGAAACCTGGTTAACAGTGATGGTATTATCTACAGGATCAACATAACTGTTCTGGTTAAAATAATATGCACCGGCTCCGCCTTCAAAATAAACCTGTGATTTCAGTTTTGGATGCGTAAAAAAGTATCTCGGTCCCGCTGAAAACTCCATATATTGACCTATTGGAGCGCCGGTCTTTTTGGATGACATGAACATATAGTTGAATTTACCGTATATTCCAACTTCCTTATTTAATTTTAAACCCACATCCATCCCAACAACTCCGCCCGGCTTAAAATCCGCTCTAAAGTCCCTGGTAAGAGGGAATATTGCACCGCCTGAAGGCGCAATTGAAAATTGCGGGAATTTTTCTTTTTTGATCTTTATTCTTTCTGTTGAAACCTGCGAATAAGTTACTCCTGAAAGTGATATTAAACATATCACCATGTAGTACGTCAAATATTTAAATGTTTTCATTTTAAATTCTCCTTTGTTAATGTTTTCATGCTTATTTTATTTAAAAGATGTTTCATTGTGAAGCTGCTTCTTTGCTGGCAGAATGCCGCAAGATACCATCTACGGTATCGATCAGGTCTGTGATAAGAAATGGTTTATCAATAAAAGCGTCAATTCCTGTTGAGCGGGCCTTTTCTTTCAGTTCTTTATCTTTACCGTAGGCAGATATCATAATTGCTTTTACTCCGGGGTCCTTTTCCTTTGCCATCTCGAATATGTCAAGTCCTGTAATACCCTGCAGGTACTGAAGATTATAGTCGAGTATCAGCAATTGGTAATATTTTTCACTGTGCTTTATTTTGTTTATTGCATCAAGTGCGCTTAATGCTGATTCAACATTATATCCCTCAGATTCCAGAACTTCACACAGAGTCTCGTTCATGTACTTATCATCTTCAACTATTAATATCAGAATATTCATGATATGATCTAATTTTAATTGAGAGGTGTATTCTTTATTTTCTTCTTATTGTCTTTGGATTCTGCGGATGCCAGGTCAATAATTAACCTTAAATATCCCAAATCTTCCTTTTTTATCCTTAAGTCTAACATCATACCCTCCATTTTTATTTATTTATGTTTTTGTTATCTTTTGGTACCAACAAGAAATAACAATTACTGTGCCAAATCTTTTTTGCTGTTTTTGATGTTATTTTGGTATGTATAAGGCATGTCAATGACATTATTGTCGTAAAATTCATTATATTTCAGGCAATTTGAATACCAACAATCAAAAATTCAGAAAATTCGCGGAAAAACTGCCGCTGGAAAAATTTATCCCTGCAGCTTTTTTGATATTCTTGTTATGTTTCATAGTTCTCAGTATAATTACATACAATAACATAAGTTTATACAAGAGTAGTGTAGAACTTATCGATCATACCAACAAAGTTTTACGAAAAACTGATGAAATAAGCTTCCTGCTCTCAAATATCCAGCTTCAAAGAAGAAGTTATATTGTAAAAGGCGATGAAAAGTATTATTTGAAGTACAGGGAGTACCAGAATACACTTGCTTACGAAATTGGGCAGCTGAAATTATTAACACCTGAAAATACTGCACAACAGCAAAACATTATTACTATTGACTCGCTATCAAAAAAAATCAATCTGCTGCTGGATTCTTCAATTGCGATATTCAGATCTGAAGGTCAAGTCTCTGCATTGCAAACCGGGTTAGCTATGCTGTCTCAGGAGGATCTCGAAAAAGTGAATAAGATCACAGCACACATTAAGAATGAAGAATTCAGACTGCTGGAAGAAAGACAACAATCTTCAAAAGATAGCCTTACAAATACGCAGGCTTTCATTATTATCACAAGTCTTTTTGCTTTTGCAGTACTGGGTCTATCGCTTTTTGTGTTTAGCAGATTGATAAAAAACAAAAATGAAACAGATATATTACTGAAAAGATCATACGAAGAACTGGAAGATAAGGTTGAAGAAAGAACAGCTGAACTCAAAGACTCAAACGATAACCTTGTAAATGAAATAAATAACAGGATAAAAATTGAACATTCACTTCGCGAAAGTGAAAGCAGGTTCCGGGAAATGGCGGACTCTGCCCCGGCATTGATATGGATCTCTGGGATTGACAAAAAATGCGAATATTTTAACAAAGGCTGGCTCGATTTCAGAGGAAGAACACTTTCACAGGAGATCGGAAACGGCTGGGTGGATGGAATATTTCCTGAGGACCTGGAAAGATGCCTGAATACTTACGCAGTTTTTTTTGAAAGCAGAGAACCTTTTGAAATTGAGTACCGGCTGCAATCTGCAGATGGTGACTACAGATGGATCTTAAGCAGAGGTATACCCAGATATTCCGGCGGAGAGTTCGCGGGTTATATAGGAATTGCTATTGATATTCACGAAAAGAAACGAACAGAACGATACCTTAAGATACAATACTCAGTATCACGCACATTAGCCGAAGCGTTAACTACCGAAGATGCGCTGCAGAGTGTGCTGGAAAACATTTGCACCGGGGTGAACTGGAAATTCGGAATTGCATGGGTAGCAGATGAGGATAAATTAAAACAAAAGGCCATATGGAGCGAAAACCCCGCTGACGCAAAAAAATACAATGCTGTTTATGGCAGTTCTTTTGAACTTGAAAAGGGCAAAGGTTTGCCCGGAAAAGTATGGGAATCAGCAAAATCGCTTTGGCTGGAAAATTTGAACTCAGACGAATTATCATCCGGACAGGAAGGTTTTACGAAACTTGGTTGGCAAACGGGTTTTGCTGTACCTATTAAAGATGGTGATAGAGTAATAGCTGTAATTGAGTGTTTTAATCAGAATGAGCTTACTGCAAAGTACGATCTGCTTGAAGTGCTTGAATCTGCCGGAAATCAGGTTGGCAATTTCCTCGAACGGAAAAAAGCCGAAGAAAACCTGAAGATTGCTTATGAAGAACTTGAGCAGAAAGTTAATGAACGAACCATAGAACTTGCGAATACGCTGAACAGACTGCTTGATGAAATGGCGATCAAAGAAAAAGTGCAAAACAGACTGAAGCTTTTCGGTCATGCACTCCGTGGAATCAAAGAATGCGTTTTTATATCAAATCTACAGAACAGAACAATATTCGTAAATCCCGCATTTGAATCAGTCTATGGGTATTTGGAAAGTGAACTTCTTGATAAAAATATTCCTGTATTATATACAGAAAGCATTTCAGATGAAAAAAGAAGGGAAATTCTCAGTGAATCACTTAAAAACGGCTGGAAGGGAGAACTTGTTAACAGAAGAAGTGATGGAAGTGAGTTCTTTATATATCTTTCTTCCTCAGTAATCAGGGATGAAGAAGGAAGAGTTGACGCGATTGTCGGAATTGTTCAGGATATTACAGCGGAAAAAAATAATCTCGTTCTTCTGGAAAAAAGATTCAGTCTGCTTAATCTGGTTAATGAAGTTGCCACTGAAGCAAATACTTTCACCGAAAATACACCATGTATACAGTATTCTATTGACAAGGTTTGTGAATATACCGGCTGGGATATCGGGCATTTCCTTACGTTTAACGGCAGCGAACTGAAAAGTTCAGGTATATGGAACAAATGCCTTAAACCGGAATATGAAGTATTCAGGGCATTAACAGAAGAGATCACATTAGGTAATGAACACGTAATTCAGAAAGAAGTTATCAAAGAAAAAAAACCTGTATGGATAGATATATCTCTTCTGGAAGATACAAAGATATATAAACGTGCCGAGCTATGCAGAAAGATCGGTCTTAAATCAAGCATATGGGTTCCGGTTATTGATAAGAATGGGGTTATTGGCATCCTGGAATTCTTCAATTCAAAAGATATTAAACCCGATAAGGAAATACTGGATAGTATAGTAAGTATTTCAAATGAGATAAGAGGCGTTATCGGCAAGAATGAATTTGTAAAAGAAATAAAGGAACGGGAAAAACACTTCAGCGCTATTGCTGATACAGCCAATGATTCCATCATAACAGCAAACAATGATGGTGAAATAATCTACGTTAATGCAAGCACTTCAGATATGTTCGGGTATACAACCGATGAATTGCTCGGCAGTTCTTTGACAATATTAATGCCTGAAAGATATATCTCTCAACACCAAAAAGCTCTTAACAGAGCTGCCGATACAGGGATATCAGAGCTGCATGGTAAGACTTTAGAGCTTGCCGGAAGGAAAAAGAACGGAAAAGAATTTCCTATTGAACTATCCATAGCCAAATGGGAACTGAACGAGCGTGTATACTTCACAGGTATGATTCGTGATATTTCCTCCAGAAAGTCAATAGAAAACGAACTTATTGAAAACAGAAATTCTCTGCTTGAAGCGCAATCAATTGCTAAATTGGGCAATTGGCAGTGGGATGTGGTAACTGATACCGTAAAATGGTCAGATGAAATGTATAACATTTACGAAATTACAAAAGAAGATTTTGATAACTCATATGAAGGATTTCTGAGTAAACTGCATCCTGAGGACAGGGAAATAATAAAATCAAAGATCTTAGATGCGTTTTCAAATAAGAAGTCTTTTGAATTTAATGAAAGGATAATTACACCTTCGGGCAAAATAAAAGTGCTTCGCTCTTCTGGCGGAGTTAAACTGGATGACAGGGGAAATGTTCTGAAGATGGTAGGGACATGTCTTGATATTACACTTGTGCATGATGCAGAAAAGAAGATCCGGGAAAATGAAGAAAGACTTTCTCTTATTATGGAAAACGTTAAGGATTACGCTATCATACTTCTTGATGAAACTGGGCATGTAAAAAGCTGGAATCCCGCTGCGGAGCTTATCAAAGGATATAAACATCATGAAATTATTGGAAAGCATATTTCTGAATTTTATACTGAGGAAGATATTAAAAGCGGATTGCCCGAATATAATCTGCAAATGGCCGCCTCCCAGGGCCGGTATGAAAACCAGGGCTGGAGAAAACGAAAAGATGGCTCACAATTCTGGGCTGAAATTATTTTTTCAGCGTTGTACGATGGTGACAAGCTGAAAGGGTTTGTTAAAGTTACCCGGGATATTACCGAAAGAAAAAAAGCTGAACGCGATCTGATAGAAAGCGAACAGAGGCTGAAGGAAGCACAGGAAATTGCAAAAATGGGGAGCTGGGAGTGGGATGCTTTCACTGATAAGGTTAAATGGTCTTCAGAAATGTACCGTATATTCGGGATCAGGGAAAACACAGATATCACTCAGCAGCAATATCTTAATTTGCTGGATGAAGATAACAGGAAGATCCGTGAAGATGCTATAAATGCAGCCTTGGAAAGTGACGGAAGCTTTGATTACTACCTGAACATAAAAAGCTCGACAGGCAAGATCAAGATAATTCATTCACAGGGTGAAATTGAAAAGGACGGCAAAGGCAATGTTACAAGAATGGTTGGTACTTTCATGGATGTTACCGAAATGAAGGAAGCCGAAGAGAAGATAAGACAAAGTGAGAAACAACTGAAAGAAGCGCAAAGTATAGCCAAACTGGGAAGCTGGCAGACTGAGCTAATAACGGGTTCACAACATTGGTCTGATGAAATGTACAGGATATACGAATTCACACCGGGAGCAGAATCGATAAGTTACAGTAACTTGCGTAAATATATATATCACAAAGACCTTCAGACAATGGATGAACTTGTCAATTCTATTGAAAAGAAGCCGCATGATGCCGAGATAGATTACAGAATAGTTACTCCTTCAGGAAGATTGAAGTACCTTAGCCTTGATCTGAGGGTTGAGTACGATAAAAGAAAAAAGCCTGTCAGGCTATACGGCAGTGTACAGGATATCACAGAAATAAAACTGGTGGAAGAAGAACTCAGAAAAACAAATGCCAAACTTATAGAAGCCCAGAAAGAGCTTGTACATAACGAAAAACTGGCCGCTTTGGGAAGATTCTCCTCCGGAATTGCCCATGAGATCCGGAACCCCCTGGCAAATATAAGCGCACTTGCACAGCTTCTTGAAAAATCCAAGATCGAAGATGAAAAAATGAAAAAGCATCTCAAATATATACTTGTTAATTCTGATATAGCAAACAAAATTATCAAAGACCTGCTTAATTTTGCTTCTCCTGAGGACCTGGTTTATGATGACTTCCCTGTTTCAGAACTGCTTGAGAACACAATGAACAGTATAGAAGCAAGATGCGCCGAAAAACATATTGCACTTAGCAAGGATATTTCACCTAAACTGCCGGTACTGCACGCCGATAAAGTGAAGCTTGAAAATGCTTTGCTCAATTTCATTTCTAACGCAATTGATGCCATAGAAACTGAAGGCAGCATTTCAGTAAGGGCAAGGGAAGATAAGATCAATCACAGGATTATTATTGATATAATCGATACCGGTAAAGGAATTCCGCAGGAGAATCTTGATAAGATATTTGAACCCTTTTTTACAACAAAAGAAACGGGTACCGGGCTTGGACTTGGACTTGCATACCAATATATTAAGTCACATAATGGCATACTGAACATTTCCAGTGAACCGGGCAAAGGTACACATGTGGAAATAAAGCTGCCGGTGGAAAATCGTAATTAAATTATAAGTATAGATCAGTAATATGGAAAAAATTCTCATCATAGATGATAATGAATCATTAAGATATACGCTTGAAAGCGTGCTCGAAGAGCACGGATATGACCCAAAATCAGTTGAAGACGGCTCGAAGGCTATAGAGGAAGTAAAAACAAAAAATTACGACCTTGTTATTTGCGATATGAAAATGCCTAAAATGGATGGAATGCAGATCCTGGCTGAAGTTAAAAAAATTGACCCCGATATTCCGTTCATCATACTTACAGCTTTCGGGGATATCAAAAATGCGGTTGAAGCAATGAAACAGGGTGCAAGCGACTATCTGACAAAACCATTTGATAATGACGGGATGATCATGACTCTCAGAAAAGCCCTTGAAATAAGATATCTCAATAAAGAACTCGCAATTCTAAGGAAGAGAACCGATGATTCCTATAAGGGCGGCGGCATAATAGGTTCCAGCAGCGAGATGAAAGAAGTGTTTGACCAGGTGAAAATTGTAGCTCCCACAAATCTGACTGTCCTTATCCAGGGTGAAAGCGGGACCGGAAAAGAAGTAATTGCCAACATGATACACAGGGCAAGTGAAAGAGCAGAAAAGCCTTTTATTGCCGTTGATTGCGGGGCTATTCCGGAATCTCTAATAGAAAGCGAACTGTTTGGCCATGAAAAGGGCGCATTTACAGATGCAAAATCGCAGAGAGAAGGCAAGTTTGAGCAGGGTAACGGCGGTACAATATTCCTTGATGAAATTACCAATCTTTCTGATGCGAACCAGATAAAGCTGCTTCGCGCCATACAGGAAAGAAAGGTTACCAGGATTGGCGGCAAAAGAGCCCTTACGCTGGATGTTCGTATACTTACTGCAACTAATGTCAGGCTGGCGGATGCTGTTAACGCCAATAAATTCAGGGCTGACCTTTATTACAGACTAAACGAATTTCACATTGATCTTCCTCCTCTGAGGGCAAGAAAAGACGATCTGGAACTTCTGGTGAAACATTTCATAAAAGATGCCAATGAAGAACTCAACAGATCAGTCATATCGGTAGCAGATAATGTAATGAAAAAGATAAAAAATCATCTGTGGCCTGGAAATGTACGTGAACTGAGAAACACTATAAGAAGAGCGGTTCTGCTTACGACAGGAAGCATCATGGAAAAGATCAATATAACTGATGAAGTAGTTCCAAATAATAATATTGAAGCTAAAACTACCGAAAATGATACTACAACATTTGAATCCCTTACCAAAAAAGCCGAAAAAGATGCAATTCTTAGCGCACTTGATGAATCAGGCGGAAATAAATCGAAAGCAGCAAAGCTGCTGAACATAAATGAGCGGACTTTCTACAGAAAACTGAAGAGCCTTGGAATAAACTAAAAAGCAGACGTTCTAATAAACAAAATTGGCATGAAGTTTGTATATATCTTTACTTAAAAGTGAGGAGGGACAATACTCATGTTTAGAATAGTTATGTTTTCATTCAGCTTATTTTCGGCCGTGCTTTTTTCTTCCTGTTCCAGAGAAGATAGACATGAAGTAAAGCAAACTATTGATTCTGCTTCACAAAAGCTCGGTCATGAGCTGGATACAATAATAAATACCAGGCTTAGTAATGACTCACTTTTCAACAATGCTCCTGTTGAACCCGGCGGCGGTTCCACGCTTAGAAGCAAAGAATTCAGATCTGCGCTTAATGACATTTTTGACAAATATGAAGATATCAAAGATGAACTTGCCGATGATGATACTTCCGGAACCCGTGAGAATGCAGAAGAGTTCAGTAAAGTTTTGAAAAATACTGTAACATATGCACCGGCTGCCGAAATGGATAAAGAATGGAAGTTATGGCTTTCTACTAGTGAAAAGATCATCGCGGAAATGTCAAAATCATCAGTACTTTCAGAACAGAGAAAAAAGTTCAGTGAACTCACCAGCTCTATGGAAGTCCTTGTCAGAAAATTCGGGTTAGATAAAAGAACTATATATAAACTTGATTGTTCAGCGCTTCCGGCCAAAACATTCTGGCTAACAGATTCAAAGGAACTTGATAACCCTTATACCGGAAAAGACAAATCAAACGGAAAAGATGAAAATTGTGTCAGAGTAATTTCTTCATGGAAATTTGAGTAATATAAAAATATGCGATACACTAAAGCGGGTCCGTTGACCTGCTTTTTTTATGCCAAAAATGTCATAAATACTTATATGTATATAGAAATTATTGTTAAAATGACCCATAAATCAAAATATAATTTGGCATAATAATTGAATGTACTATAATTATTCAAAATAACTAAACCGGGAGACTACCGCTATGACGCAACCAAAAAATACTTCACAAACTCATTTAACACCAAACAACGAGGGGCCGAACACAAAAACTAACGAAGACAATTTCTCAAAGGATAGATCACAGGAAGTAGATCTTCCAATTCCCGAAAAAAAGAATGATGATATTACTACCGGTATCAATGGTGAGAAGCCTGAAAAAAATACAGGGCAAACAGGCTTCAAGCCCGAAATAACAGATAAAGAAAAAAATCAGGAAAAGAAAGAGAAGGGAACCCCCGGATTTGATCCGCGAAACACATCAGAGAATGAGAAAAAAGAAAAGCGTGGTGATGAAAACGAAAGACTCGAACGGGATGACACAACTGATCCTAAGACAAAAGATGCAAAATGGCAGCAGGAAAAAATGAATGAAGCCAACAACCAGCAGGGTCTGAAACAAAATGTTGATAAGGCCGCCAGGCTGAACGATACCAGAAACGATTCCATACTTGACCGTCCGAAAACAGAAACATATGAAAGGAAAGAAGGTGAAAATATCGGCGGCACTATAAAAAAGGAAAACTACAGGCATCAGGTTGATGAAAAAAGACGCGATGAAATCAACAGAAAAAATACCGCGAAATCAGAAAAGCAATATTAAAGTTTTATCAATTCAACAAAACAAAAATAAGGAACGAATTAAAATGGCTAAATTGAAAACTTTAGAAGATTTTTTAATGGAAGAATTAAAAGATCTTTACAGCGCAGAAAAGCAATTAACTAAAGCTCTGCCTAAAATGGCAAAAGCGGCTGCTTCAGATGAATTAAGGCAGGCTTTTGAAGATCATTTAAGTGAAACAGAAAGTCAGGTTGTACGACTCGAAAAGATCTCAAAACTTGCCGGTAAATCTCTTGCAGGCAAAAAATGCAGGGCGATGGAAGGTCTTATTGAAGAAGGCAAAGAGATACTGGAAGAAGATTGCACACCTGAAGTGCGTGATGTAGCCCTGATCGCAGCTGCGCAGAAAGTTGAGCACTATGAAATTGCATCCTACGGATGCGCGAAAACATACGCAAGACTGCTAGGATACAATGATATTGAAGAGTTGTTGGAAAACACAGAAATGGAAGAAAGCGCCGCAGATGAAAAATTGACTGCAATTTCTGAAGAATTGAATGCAGAAGCGCTTGAACCGGCAGAGGCCGAAGAATGAATAATATGAACTCAATATCCAAATCCTGATTTACCCCATTGGTCTGCCGCTGTTATCAGCGGCAGACTGAAAATTTAAATTTAAACAGAATGCCGGCAAAAAAAACAAATACATCAAAATCGAAAAAGAGTTCCGGTACCACTTCAAAAAAAAGTAGTTCCGCCGGAAACAGACATAAGGGCGCTGAAAAACGAAAAACCGAACTTCCGGCAAAGAGGAAAAGACAATATAAGCATATTCTTGAATCTGAAAGAAAAGAAGGCAAGCCTGAAAAAACCGCTAAAAGAATTGCGATGGCCACAGTAAATAAAACAAGGCGTAAAAAAGGTGAAGTTAAATCCAAGCGGAAATGACGGAATTACTTAAAGTTGCCGGCGGCAGTGCAGCTTTATATATTCTCATCATAATTTGTTTAAGGCTGCTTGGTAAAAAGGGTTTAGCTGAGTTATCTCTGGGTGATCTTGTTCTTATAATCCTGATTGGTGAGGCAATTGGCTCTTTGATACCCCAGGAAAACGCTTTTATTTCGGCAGTAACCTGTATTATTACATTATCTGTAATGAACTACCTGATATTGAATGTAGCTTACAGGTTCAAATTCATAAAAAAGTTTCTGGAAGGCAGCCCGGTAACAATTGTCACTAACGGCAGGATCAGCCACCGGAAAATGCATAAAGAGAAATTAACACGTGAAGATCTTGATGAAGCATTAAGAGAAAATGGCATCAAAGATATCAGGAATGTTAAAAAAGCGGTACTTGAAACAGATGGTGGTATCAGCATAATTGAAAAATAAAAGTTTTTAACCTGTAAAGGAGGCAAACAGAAATGAAAAATCTTATCTTTTACGTTCTGACAATGATATACGTATTTGCGGCAATAATAGTACTGGTTGGTGAATAAATAAAACTAAAGGAGAATGTATGTACAAATTGATGAAATCTGTTATTGAAATAATTGAGAGTCTCAGAGAAGAAGGCTACATTCATGATTTCAGCATAAAGGATGATGAACTTTGCTGCGATTCTGATGGCAGCAAATACGAAGCTTCTGATCTGATGATTGAAAAAACGGAACGTTATGAAGGAGATTCTAATCCTTCAGATAGTGCGATAATATACGCAATTACTGCAAAAAATGGCACAAAAGGGGTCCTTGTCGATTCATACGGCGCATATGCCGATCCCAAGCTTGCCAAGATCATCGGAGATATTCCGGTGAGAGAAGAGCATGATCTGCAGGATAAATGAGCAAATAAACTAACTGATAAATATGAATACCGATTCAGCATCATTCAGAAATACATTGTTTCCTCTAAGTGCAACATATGATAAAGCATGGATAATGAAGAACTCGCTTGGTGAAAATGTTTTATATAACCTTGAAAGTCTTTGCGAAGTAATGGAGTTTAAAGAAGGGATGAGGGTCCTGGATCTTGGGTGCGGTAAAGTAGCAAGCGCAATATTTCTTGCAAAAGAGTTCGGCGTTGAAGTTTGGGCTATTGATCAGTATATAGCGCCTTCAGAAAATTATCGCCGCATCAAAGAAATGAATTGCGAACACAAGGTCTATCCGCTGAAACTTAATGCGAAGGAACTGCCCTTCGCTTCACATTTCTTTGATGCTATAGTTTCTGTAGATTCATATATGTACTTTGGTACTGACGAAAAATTCACTCCGTACATTTCACAGTTCTTAAAACCGGGTGGTTTTATCGGGGTAGTTGATATTTGTTTTTCCAAAGAGATCACTTTTCTTGCGGAAGTACCTGAATACATGCGCGAACATTACCAGGATAAATGGTATTTTGTTCATTCACTTGAATGGTGGGAAAAACTCTGGATAAAAACCGGTCATTTAAAAATAACGAATTCAGAGATTGTACCTCAGAATGAGTTTATAAAGAATGAGTATATTGAAGATTTCAAGTTCAACAAAAGATCTGATGCAATTGCCGAGGCTCTTGCGCAGGATAAAGAAGGATTGATAAATATTTTCAGGATGACCGCACAGCGTTCTGAAAGACCGATCGATATGGGTAACTACTGCATTGAAGTATAGAATCAGGTTTGTATTAGAAAATATATGAAAAGAGGTTAAAATGGAATACATAGTATTGGCAGTTCTTATAGGGCTGGCCGCATGGGGCGGTTATGCCTATTGGATATATATAACTTCCAGAAGGTACGGCAAAAAAGGAGACGGAAGACATTAGAAGAGCAGAAATTTTAAAAGATATTAAGGAGATAATACATGAATTCAAAAACAATTTATCAGGAAAGTGAATTATTCAAAAGATACAAAAATAACCCGGTACTAACCCCTTCAATGTGGAAATACCGTATCAATTCGGTTTTTAACGCCGGGGCAACTTTATACGACGGGAAAGTTCTGCTGCTTGTAAGGATAGAGGACATGAAAGGATTTTCACATTTGTGCAAAGCTGAAAGCAGAGATGGTTACACAAACTGGAAAATAGATGATACCCCCACACTGCAGCCTAAACCCGAAGAGTTCCCAGAAGAAATTTATGGCATTGAAGATCCAAGAATTATAAGGCTTGAAGATGAAGGCAGGTATGCAATTGTTTATACTTCCTTTTCAGAAAGCGGTCCCCTGGTTTCATTGGCTACAACAGAAGATTTTCGCGGCTTCAGAAGATATGGTGTAATAATGCCGCCTGATGATAAGGATGCGTCATTATTCCCCAGAAAATTCAACGGAAGATATGTTCTGATCCACAGGCCATCCCCAACAAGTTATTTATTGGGAGCGCATATCTGGATCTCATATTCACCTGATCTTAAACATTGGGGTGATAGCGCTATACTGCTCCCGGCACGGCGCGGAAGCTGGTGGGATGCGTATAAGGTGGGGCTCGGCCCCCAGCCGATTGAAACTCCGGAAGGCTGGCTGATAATTTACCACGGAGTAAAAACTACTGCGGCCGGCTCTTTATACAGACTTGGTCTGGCTCTTCTTGATCTTGATGACCCCAGCAGGATTATCAAAAGATGTGATGAGTGGGTTTTTGGGCCCAATGAATATTATGAAAGAGTCGGTGACGTCCCTGATGTAACATTCCCTTGCGGTGTTGTTCTCAAAGGGGATGAGCTTATTATGTATTACGGTGCCGCTGATACTACAATGGCGATAGCAACAGCATCATTGAAAGATATACTGGAATTTCTAAGGAAAAACTAAAATTTATGGCTAAAACATTTGGAGCATCATTCATTTCATCATTTATCCCCAGGCAATGCGGAATTGCCACTTTTACAAATGATCTTGCGGAATCTTTCAGAAATATCATTAACGGAAATTCTCTGAGATCGAATATAACTGCCCTTAATGATATACCGGAAGGTTATAAGTATTCAAAAGAGGTGAAATTTGAGATCAAAGATAAGAGCATCAATGATTTTAAGGAAGCTGCTTATTATCTGAATTTATCAAACAAAGATATAATCAATCTCCAGCATGAGTTTGGTCTGTACGGCGGTGAAGCCGGCTCGCATATATTATATCTCCTCGAAAATCTGAAGAAACCCGTTGTGACCACTCTGCATACTGTGCTCCAGCATCCCAACGAGGACCAGCATAAAGTACTTCAGGAAATAAGCAGGTATTCATCTTATATTGTAGTTCAGTCTCATAAAGCTTTTTCAATGCTTTCAAAAGTGTACGGCATTCCCCCGGAAAAGATCAGATACATACCTCATGGCGCGCATGACGTTCAGTTCCTTGATACAACATACTATAAAGATAAATTCCAGCTGACCGAAAAAAAAGTATTGCTGACCTTTGGTTTGCTGAGCCCGGGAAAGGGTGTTGAAGATGTAATTAACGCTCTTGCTGAAGTAGTAAAAACAAACCCTGATGTAGCTTACATTATACTGGGGGCCACTCATCCGCATATCAAAAAACAGTATGGTGAGTCATACCGTAACAGCCTTGAAAACCTGGTTAAAAAACACGGATTGGAAAACAATGTAATTTTTATAAACCGGTTTGTTGATACCGAAGAGCTTCTTGAATTTTTGCTTATGAGTGATATTTATATTTCACCTTATCATAATCTCGAGCAGATCGTATCCGGTACTTTGACTTATGCCCTGGCATCCGGCAAAGCAATAATATCTACACCATATTGGTACGCTGAAGAACTGCTGAAAGATGAAAAAGGAATATTATATGAACCGCACGACGTGGCTGCGCTTTCTGCTGCAATAAAGGATCTGCTGGATGACGAAAACAAACGCAACAGGCTGCGCAGGAATGCTTACGAGGCAGGAAGGCAAATGATATGGAGCGAAGTTGCGAAGAAATACTATGAACTGTTCCAGCAGGCTGCGGCTGAATATACTATCAACTCAACCAGCCTTGTCCCCTCACCAAAATACAAGATGATACCTTCACTTCCTGAAGTGAATCTCACTCATCTGAGCAATATTACAGATACTACCGGCATTCTGCAGCATTCTGTTTTTTCTATACCAAACAGGAATGAAGGATATTGCATTGATGATAATTGCCGGGCCTTACTTGTTATAATTATGAATAAATACCTGTTTCACGATCCCCTTGCTGACAGGCTGTTATATACTTATTTATCATTCATTCATTATGCGTATAACAAAGAAACAGGATTGTTCAGGAATTTTATGAGTTACGACAGGAAATGGCTCGAAGAATCCGGCTCAGAAGATTCAAACGGCAGAACAATGTTTGTGCTTGGATATTTTATCAAAAATGCTGAAAACCACTCGCACCTTGCTTTATGCAAGATGCTTTTTGATTCCACATTAAAGAACATGGAAAAATTTACTTCGCTCAGGTCTATAGCCCATATAATTATGGGATGTATTTTTTACCTGCAGAGATTTTCAGGCGCCCGTGATGTAAAGCGAATCTGCAAAAAATTACTTGAAAGACTCAATGATTCTTACGTTCAGCATTCAGGCAGTGAGTGGAAGTGGTTTGAAAACTTTCTTACATATGATAATGCGCGCTTGTCACAGGCGCTGTTAATGGGTGGCATATATTTTAAGAACAGTAATTACCTGTACAATGGACTTGAATCACTTAACTGGATGTTTGACATAATTTATGATAAAGAAAGGAACTACATTTCTCTGGTCGGGAATGATGGCTGGTATTTTAAAGGCAGGGATAAAGCAAAGTTTGACCAGCAGCCTGTTGAAATTGCTTCTGTAATTGACGCATGTTACCAGGCTTACCTGATAACTGAAGATATGGAGTGGATCAATAAAACAGGTATCGCATTCAGCTGGTTCCTGGGTAATAATGACAGGCAGGAGCCGTTATATGACTTTACTACCGGCGGATGTTTTGACGGACTTACATCGGCAATTACAAACCAGAACCAGGGAGCTGAATCAACAGTAAGCTGGCTTACCGCCCTGCACAGGATGTACAGGATAAGACAGGAACTGCAGGTTGAGTAAAAAATTTAAAATTAAGCAGATTCCCACGCTATTATTGCAAGCCTATTATGAAATGCTTGATGATAAAGGATTCAAAATGGCGGCAGCTCTTTCTTATTATGCCGCATTTTCACTTGGTCCGTTATTGATAATTGTTATAGCAATTGCCGGCTTTGTCTTTGGTGAAGATGCCGCCAAAGGGCAGATATTCAGTGAGCTGAAAAACCTGCTCGGACCTGATGGCGCAGTTATGATTGAAACAATATTAAAGGGTGCTGCCAGTAAATCTGCGGGTTTGTTTGCAGCTATACTAAGTATTATACTGCTTGTGCTCGGATCAATTGGTGTCTTCCTTGAGCTGCAGGAATCTCTTAATATAATTTGGGGTGTTGAACTAAAACCCGGCAGAGGTATATGGCTTTTCTTCAGGAACAGGGTCATTTCATTTTCGATGGTTGTAGCAACAGGCTTTCTTCTGATCGTTTCACTTATTATTTCTTCATTAATTTCCATACTCAATAACTTTATGAGCGGACAGTTTCCTTCTCTTATTCCCATGGCATTTATATTCAATAATCTGTCGTCCCTTATCGTTCTTTCCGTTCTGTTTGCGCTGATATACAAAATATTACCCGATGTACTTATTTCATGGAAATACGTTTGGCTTGGAGCGGTATTAACCTCTGTTCTTTTTACCTTGGGCAAATACCTGATCAGCCTTTATCTTGGCAGTTCTTCATTCAGTTCAACATACGGCGCCGCAGCTTCGCTTGTTATAATTTTTGTGTGGATATACTATTCAGGGCTCATACTATATTTCGGGGCGGAACTGACACAGGTCGTGAGAAAAAGGTTCAATAGTCAAAAGTTGCAGCCAACAAATGAGAGTATAATAATGCCCAAAGTGACTGATCTTATAAATAATGCAGTAAGCAAAAATACCCGGGGAAAGAAAGTCAGGACAGGATGAAAAAACCTTCTCACATTTTAAAAAAAGGCGGCAAAATTCTGTTATGGATGGCCGGTGCGTTTTTTTTTCTGCTTATATTCCTGTTTATTTTTGTTCAGTCCGATACTTTCAATAAAATTGTCCTCAATTATACCCTTGATGAACTTAATACTTCGCAGACTCCCCGTGATAATCACATAAACGCTGAATCAATTGAAGGAAATATTTTTTATGGCATCAAGCTCAATAAAGGGAGCGTAACAGTACGCAATGATACAATGCTTAGTTTTAACTCTCTCGAAGTGGGATACGATCTTTGGGGTTTGCTTGATAAAAGAATTTCACTTGATCATGTAATATTAAATGAGCCAGTAATAAATATAACAAAGATTAGCTCCGGCGATAGCCTTATCTGGAACTTCGAAAATCTGTTCGCGCCATCTGAACCGGATACTACATCTTCATCGTTTGATTGGGACTTATCAGTTGAATATCTTAAAATAAATAATGGTTTCTTCAGGGCAGCAGGTGATACAAACGGGCTTATGCCTAACTGGCAGGAAAAACGTTCATTAATGGAAAATTTTGACCTTTTTAGGTCTGATATTTCTGAATTCAATCTGGAGTTAAGCGCAAAGTATTATAGAGATTTTAAATCAGTGAACATTAACGATCTTTCATTTAATACTAACTCAGACCTTCAAATTCACAACATGCATTTTAATGCAAATATCAATGAAAAGGATACAACTACCGATCTCTGGAACTTCGGGCTTACGACAAATAAGTCTGATATCAAAATATACAGACTTTATGCTGAAAGCTTCAACCCATTCAATGATTTTGATTATGAAGAACTGGGGAATAAGTACATTAAAGCAAGTATTGATATACAAAAGTTTGATTTCAAAGAACTGCGTTTCTTTTTACATGAACTCAGTTTTCTGGATACGGTTGTTGGCCTCAAACTTGACGCTGAAGGAAAATACGGTGACCTGATTGCCGAAAATATTGGTTTAACTCTGCCTAATTCCAATATTCAGATAAAGGGCAGAGTCGTCAATCTGCACAGACCCGACAGTCTTTATCTTGATGTATATGGTAATAATATTGTTATCAATACTCCTGATGTTAAACGTGTGTACAAAGGCAATATTCCTGATTTCAGTAATGTTGGTACTGTTTATGCAGATATTAAGTACAAGGGAACTTATACAAAATTCAATTCAGAATTCTATATAAATACTGATGCAGGTCACACTGATGGAAATGTATTTCTGGATCTGGATAACGAAGTTTATTCGGGTTATGTAAACACCAGGCAGCTGAATATTGGCAGAATATTGCGTGATAACAGCTTTAACAGCAGCTTGAACCTTAATGCTAAATTTGATGGCAGGGGATTTGATCTTAATAAAATGAATTCAAATCTCACTTATTCAATGCATGACTCACGTTTTGGGAAATACGATGTAAGAACTTCAGGCGGAAACATTCGCACAAATAATGGAAATATCACACTTAACATAAAACACTCATCTTCAATGGGTAATGTTTCAGCAGCCGGCAGAATAAATATCCGGAACATGAAGAACCCTGTTTATAACCTTAAGGGTAATGTAAACGGGCTGAATGTAGCTTCTGTAACCGGCAACGCAAGCGATAAAAGTAATTTGAATTTCAATTTTGATGTTAGCGGTTCAGGTATTTCCCCTGAAAATATAAGCGGAAATTATCAGCTGGGAATATCTGAATCATTCTTCGGTGAATATGAAATTCCATCCACGCCTGTCAATGCCCAAATTCACAGCAGCAATTCAAACGGAACTATTAGCATCAAAACGGATATGGCCGACTTGAATGCTGAAGGCTCTTTTAAAATGGATAGGCTTATTAATGTAATAATGTATAATATTTCTATTGCAAGTGATATTATTATAAACAGTACGGGTACTGCGGATATTTTAAATGATTCGGCCCGGGAAATTGGATCAGAAATAAGTATTAACAGTACATTTATTAATGATAATATTGATCTTTCATATTACCTTTTAACAAAAGATAGTATAAAGCTTGCCAAAATGTTAGAACCGTTTGGGGTTAATTTTAACGGAGATATTTCAGGGAACATAAAAAATTCCGCAAAAGGCTTTTACTTAACTAATAATTTCGAAGTGAGATCGTTTTCTTACAACGATACAGTTTTCGTATTGAATAATCTGAGATCTAACACTGGAATTTCCAATGATTATACAGGTTCATTGCAGGGATTAAGGATAGATATGCAGTCTAAGGTTAACAGGCTAGTTATTGGAAATAACAATTTTGATTCAGTAATGGCAAATATCAGCATGCTGGGTAATGAAGCAGATATTGAGCTTCGCGGAAAAGCAGATACATTGGGCTATGCCGCAATTTCAGGTAAGTTTAATATAGGTAATTCAAAGATCTCTGCAGATCTTGATACAGTTAAAGTAATATACGGAGGTTACAACATTGAAAACAAAAATAATTGGGTCTTTAGTTTTAATGATGGGGATAAATTTATTTTCGATCAGTTCAATATCAAAAGCCGAAGTGCTGTATTGAGTGTCAGCGGTGAACTTTCGCTTAATAACAAAAGTGACCTTAAGCTCGAAGGCAATAACCTGAAATTATTCGATATAGCCGGAATAGTAAATATGGCGGATTCCTCTTATATAGTGTCTGCAGATAATGATATTGAGGGTGAGCTTTCAGTTTTTGTTGTTACATATAAAGGTACGCTTATTGAACCGCAGCTGAAAGCTGAAATAAGATCAAATACAATTAAGTATCAGGATAGTGATATTGGTGTTATTACAGTTAATGCAAATTATGAAAATAACACTGCAGATGCGTTAGTTAAAATGGAAAATTCAGATAATAAAGGTACATTAACTATCAGGGGAATTATACCGTTTCAGAATCCGCTATCAGGTGATACGATGAATGCTCTGAATGTTTCAACGCTGCCGGTAGATATTAACCTAAAAGCAGATAATTTCCTGCTCGATAACTTTAGTTTATTGGTGAAGGATATTGAAAGTTTAAGGGGAGTACTTAACGCTGACCTCACAGCAAAAGGTACGGCTTCTGATCCGCAGCTGACAGGTAACCTGAAGATTACCGAGGGTGGGTATCTCTTTCCGCTTACCGGTATGGACTACAGTTTTGATGCAGATATGAGCACTAATAATTTTAAACTGGTGTTAAACAGATTAAAATTGTACAATGTTGATGATGATTCAAGGCATATAGCTCTGTTTGGGAACCTGGATTTTAAGGACCTGAAGATAACAGATATTGACCTTGAGGCAACCGGCGATATGGTTTTGCTTGATAAAGATGTTGAACAAAATGACCTTGGTGTTTACGGGTATATTCTTGCAGGTACCGGTAATCCCCCGGTAAAAGTAACCGGTAGCCTTGATAGTCTTTTTATAACAGGACAATTGATGATCAAGGATGCTGCGATATCTTCAGTGCCTCTGGAAGGAAGCGGTTACAATACCGGCGACGATAATTTTGTTTATATTGATGCCGGGAATGATTCCCTGAAGTTTACAAAAGATTCACTTGTAACACTTGAGCCCGGTGAATATGCAAAGCTAAACCCGTTTGAACGAGCAGGATATTCTTTATCTCAGGATAGCTCCAAGGAAACGTTCGTGAATCTTGATGTTAATGTTAAGACCGAAAGCAGTATTTACGCCTCCATAGATTTTAATAATATTACTCGTGATAGACTATTTGGTGAGCTCAAAGCGGATCTTGATATAAAAACAGTCAACGGGAGCTTGCAGGCATTCGGTTCAGTTGATGTAGCCGGTGACTCTTATTACAGGTTTTACAGGAATTTCAAGCTAAACGAAAGTAATATCAAATTTGATGGTGATATTTCCAATCCTGTTCTGGATATAAAAGGAGTTTACTCGAGTACAAAAAATAACGAACAGTACGGCTCTGTTACTACAAGTGAAGTGGAGGTTGTTATAACTGTAAAAGGAAGCGCTAAGAAACCTGAATTGACCCTGAATCTTTACCAGGATGGCAGTGAAGTATCCGGCAGTGATGCTCAGTCTGATGCGATCACATACCTGCTTTTTGGCAGGTACAAAAGTGAACTTTCTGCTTCTGAACGGACTGCGGTAGCATCTTCACTCGGCGCTTCAGTAAGCTCGTTGTATGCCTCATCTTATCTTTCGCAGACAGTCAGGGAAGTCCTGCCGTTTATTGTAGATGCGCAGTTCAATTACACAGAAGGAAATGTTAAGGATACCGATGTTGAGCTTATTTCAGAGCTTGGTGATGCCAGGGTAAAATTCGGAGGCAAATTGCTTAAGGATGTTAAGAACTTTGAACTTGTGGTTGATTATCCTTTGAACAGGATACTTAATTTAAATCTCCCCGAAACATTGCTTCTTGAATTTGCACGGGAAGAAAAGAAACAATCATTAACCTCAAACCAGAATGATATAATGACAACAGAAATAAAAATTCTATACAAGATCAAATTCTAGAACAGAATTAATATTATCAGAAAGCCTGCCCTATACCGAACTGAACCGCGAATTTATCTATGAATATTCTGCCGGGATTATCAAAAAGCCATTGTTCACCTTCCGGTGCTGAAGGGTCATACAGCTTAAAACCAAAATCAAATCGTATGAGACCAATAAACAGATCATACCTTACGCCAACTCCAACTGCCATTGCTATTTGCGAAACCCTGAAATTTTTGTGGGTTTCCCATACATTGCCGTAATCAAAAAAAACGGCTCCGCCTAGCGCGCTTGTGAATCCTTCAGCATCAGGGAAAAGTTTTCGGCGGAGCTCAATACTTCCTTCCAGCAGGAATGTACCGCCGTTTATTTTGTTTTCAAGCATACCGTTTCCTTTGGCATTCCACCCCCTTAAACTGCTGGAACCCCCGCTGAAAAATTTGTACGGCGGCTGTACAGGGATGATATTTTCTCCCGCGCCGTACTCAATTATATCGCCAATTTTTATGTTGGCTGCAAGAACTGTATGGTCTTTTCTTCCTAAAGAAAAATAACCTTTATTCAAAGTATAGACCTTGAAAAACTGAGAGTAAAATACACTTTTGCCCAATAATCCTGTAACAAGGCGGGGCAGCAGGCCGGCGTTTCCTGCAAGAATAGAATGATAAAACCCGCGTGAAGGTGCAAGCAGATTATTTGTATTATCATGCTCAAATGTAATGCTTAAGATTGAATTGAACTGTGTCTGCCTTCCTGTAGCTATTGTATCATATTTTATCCATATCAATTCTTCATTCAGGTCAAGGTATACATTATTGTAAAATGTATGCGGTGCAATAAAATAATTTAATGTTGTAAAATTTGCCAAAAAGTAGTTTTTGTAATTTTCAACATTGTTAAATCCAATTGCCAGCTTATCAGTTAGCGTAATATTTCTTCTGATAAAATGCGGCTGTGTTACAGTTGCCGATAGTTCTGAGCGGTTTATATCAGGTGAATTAAAGTCTCCCTCAAGTTCAAGCATAAGTGTGCGGTTGCCTGATAAAAAGTATTTATTCAGATACCTTATTCCTGCGCCAAGGTAAAATCTGTTCTCAAAATTTGAGCCTTTTATGAAAGGGGTCAATTCATTCTTCTTATTCAATGTAATATCAGCAGTAAAGTTCACTGTATTCCCTGAATATTCAACCGGATTTAATTTTGCGCTGGATATTATTGGTATCTTTGAAATGTTTCTTTCACTCTCCAGCTTCTTCGCTTTGCTGAAAATCTCTCCCTCCTTATATGTTATTTCTTCGGCAGGTAACTCCGTTCTTACACCATATTCATTATCCTTTATATTAATTTTTGTTGTGCCAAAGTAATATATTGTATCGGTTCCTTCAAAGCTAAGCTCAACAACGGCAGTACTTTTTTCCTTATATCTCCTGATAACAGTACCGGAGTCCATCCTATAGCGGGCATTCATGAATCCATTATTCTGGAGGGTATCGAGAATTTCGTTGCCATACTGAATAATTAACACCTTGCTGTAATTATCGCCCTTTTTTATTGTGTTGATCCTCCGGAACTTGCCAAGAGTCTCCGATGGAATTTTCTCAAAACCGTTTGTTAGAACAGAATCTATTTTATAACGGCTATTTTCGGTTATCTCAAAAATGACCGAAGCTTCGGAATCTTCACGATTTACGGTAATTAAAGTATCAACCGTTACATCAAAGAAACCGTTATCAAAATAGAATTTTTTGAGTTTCTGAATATCACCCTCAACCAGTTTTAAACTGAAAACATTGCTTTTAGTAAGAGCAATGGCATCTTTAAGCTGACTCTCATCAAAGGATTGCCTGTCTGTAAACCGGAATTCAATTTCATCAGTTTCAAGCAGTTCCTGAGAATATGTAAATGTGGACCACGCAAAAAACGCAAAGGTAAGTAAAAATAGTGATCTGTATGTTTTTTTCTTAATGTAATTTATCTTTTTCAGCTGGTTTATTAGCATACTATATTCCAAGATTTTTCATACACTTTTCAATGTTTATACCTTTGCCAAGTACTCCTTTAAACAAGTCTCCTTTTTTCTGAAGTCGTCTAAAAATATTTTCTATGGTAAATTCTTCCGGTGACTCAATTTTTCGTAATTCCTTCCACTCCAGCGGTGTTGATACAGTCGCCATGGGCCTGGGTCTTACGCTGTAAGGCGCCGCAAGTGTCTGTCCTGTTCTGTTCTGAAGGTAATCTATATATACTCTCCTTTTGCGTTTTGCCGGCGATCTTACTATGCTTGTAATCCCCGGAACAAGATCCTGCGTTAGTTCCGCAATTACGTGGGCGAACTCCCTGGAAATTTCAAAATCATATCTTTTATTTAAAGGAATGTAAATATGAATTCCCGTCGCGCCGGAGGTTTTACAAAATCCTTTGGCATCAGCCTTGTCCAGTACTTCCTTTACAGCTTCAGCTGTCTCAATAACCTTTTTGAATGATATATCAAGCGGATCAAGATCAATTGCAAGGTAGTCGGGGTAGTCCATCTTCTTCGTGGTTGAAAACCACGGGTTGATCTCAATACATCCAAGATTCACCATATACAATAGTGAAGCTTTGTTTGTACATACAAAATAGTTTATATTTTCTTCATTTGATTCTGAATAAACTTCCGCTGTTGTTATCCAGCCGGCAACCTTGCCCTTAACATCTTTTTGATAAAAGCTTTTGCCGTTAATGCCATTTGGGAAACGGTTCAGTGAATGAGGTCTGTTCATTAAATAAGGAAGCATATATTTCGAGATGCGGCTGTAGTAACCCAAAAGGTCGCCTTTTGTGTATTTTTCCTTTGGCCAGTATATCTTTTCAAGGTTTGTAAGCTCAATTATGTGACTGTTTATTTTTATCTTCTTATCCACTTTGTTCAGATGGTGATTTTTTTCTTTTTTTGTGAGCTTATAGTAACTTCTTCAGCTGCTTTATCATCACGCATTCTCAGAAATACAGGGTGTCTTAATATTCCGTCATTTGTCATATGAGAAAATTTTACCTCGCAAACAAGCGCAGGTTTTAGCCAGGTAACCGGCGCATTTGGTTTTGGAACAATTTCAAACGGGCTTATTGCTGAAATATATTTTTGCATTAAGGCAAATAAAGGTTTTTGATTTGATCCATTGAACCCTGTTCCTGTATGCCCAATATATATCAGCATGTTGTTGATATATACCCCTAACAATAACGCCCCGAAATATTTTCTGCTGCCTCTTGGTTCGGTGTAACCGCATATTACGGCATCAATGGTATTTTCCGTTTTTATCTTAAGCCAGCTGTTTGAACGGGTATTTTCATAATAGAAACTATCCGCTTTTTTGGCAATTATTCCTTCAAATCTGAGTTTCTTTGCTTCCCTGAACAGCTTAATACCATTATTGTGTATATGTTCGCTGTAAATTATATTATCAAACCCATTTATAAGATCTCTTAGCAATTCTTTCCTTTCTGTAACGGGCATCATTTCAGTGCTGTATCCGTTTAGCCAAAGAAGATCAAATACACAGTAAACAATATTACCTTTTCCTGTTTTAAGGTGGTTTTGCAGCTGCTGAAAGTTGCTTCTGTCGTTGTCATCCATTGCAGTCGCTTCGCCATCAATTACAAAATCTCCCTTAACTGTCTGAAGAGCTTTCTTAATTTCCGGAAATAATCTGTCAAAAGAATTAAGGCTGCGTGAGCTTAATGCCGCTGTTCTGTTTTTCTTTTTTGCAATTACCCTGTAACCATCCCATTTAATTTCAAATATCCATTCTTTGCTGTTAAATGGTTTATCACTTAATACTGCAAGCATTGGTTTAATTTTCCCGGGAAAAGGAATTTTCAAAAAACTATCCGGCTTTTTTCTTTTTTCTGCCATCTGATTTCTGCAGCATTTCTATAGTTTTCCCGCTTAAAACAGATTTGTTTTTTTTTAGTACATCTGTATCAGCCGCGAACTCATCTCTTTTCTTTATTAACAGCCAGGCTTTTTCGTCCTTTTTCATCTTCACAAGTGCAAATTCACCCTTTAGCTTTTTACCCAGCATCACAATTTTTATATCACCTTTTTTTAAAGCTTTCTTAAAGAGTTTTTCATTTTCTTCTTTATCAGTTCCACCTCCTGCAGGCAAGTACAATCCTCTATCCCATACTATTACTTCACCTGCTCCGTAATTTCCTTTGGGTATGGTTCCCTCAAAATCTCTGTAATCAAAAGGATGATCCTCAACCATCATTGCGAGTCTTTTATCTTCCGGGTTCATTGAAGGTCCCTTGGGGATAGCCCAGCTTTTTAAAATCCCGCCAAGCTCAAGCCTGAAATCATAATGTAAATGGCTCGCATCGTGTTTCTGCACAGTGAAAATGAGCTGCCCAGGCGATGTCTTCTTTTTTCCGGCCGGTTCAGAAGTATTCTCAAAGTTCCTTTTTTTTCTGTATACGCTCAGGCTCATTACTTCTGCGTTTTATGCCGCTTTTTTCTTCATGCTTTGTTTAAGCAGTTTCATTAAACTGCCCGCAGCGCTTGGTTTAGGAGTTGTACCTTTGGGTTTTATCTTTTGACCGCGTGCTTTCTTTGTGATTATCTTTTTCAGTTCATCAACATAAGTATCCTTGTATTCTTTTGGATTATATTTTTTGCTCAGTTGTTTAATAAGGTCAACTGCCATATCTATTTCTTTTTTTGTAACCTGTTTTGATGCCGGAATTGATAACTCATCTCTATCCCTTATTTCATCGTAATACCTTATCTGGTTAAAAACAATGATATCATCAAATAATCTCAGCAAACCTATATGTTCCCGGTTTTTCAGTACAAATCTGCCTATACCCGCTTTTTTTGTTTGCTTTATCGCTTCTCGTAATAATGCATATGATTTTGTTCCCGATCTTTCCGGTTCAAGGAAATAGGGTTTTTCAAAATAAACCGGGTCTATTTCCTTCTCATTAACAAAATGCAGGATATCTATTGTATGTGTTTTTTCAACGCTGGCGCTTTCAAAATCTTTATCCGTCAGCACAACGTAGTCGCCGTCTTCATATTTGTAACCTTTTACAATATCTTCATATGGTATTTCTTTTCCGTCATCCCTGCATACACGTGCAAATCTAACCTGGCAAAGGTCTCCCTTACGAAGCATATCAAGATCAAGAGTATGACTTTGTGAGGCTGAATAAAGTTTTACCGGTATATTTACCAGCCCGAAACTTATTGAACCTTTCCATAATGCTTTCATAATTTTTATATGATTGGTTTCAGGTTTGCTAAAGCAGGTCCGTTTATGACTTTTCCTGTTGCTTCAAAACGGGAGCCGTGACACGGGCAATCCCACGTATTTTCTGTCTTATTCCATTCTACAACGCATTTTAAATGAGGACATAGTGCTGAGAATTTATAAACTTTGCCATCTTTATCCTTAAATACTGCTGTTTTATCCTTTCCTAAATTCAGTATAGCGCCTGTACCTTCCGGGACTTCCTGCTCATTTGCATATTCAGGCGGTGTAATAATATCTATATATTGAATTGCCGTATTGAAACCTTCTTTAATGAATTCGGGGGCAGCCTTCAAAGTAATTCGCTTTGGGTCATAAAGATCGGCCCATTTATTATCTCTTCCGTTTATCATATCATCAAGCAGGATAGCTGCGTATGAAGCGTGAGTTATTCCCATTCCTGAATCTCCGGTTGCAATGTATACATGCTCAGGATTTTCAGGGTCCTTGCCAATGAAACTCAATCCGTCAAAGGGTTCTAAAACCTGCCCGGACCATTTATACTCTACATGTTCTGCCATTGGGAACCGTTGGGCTGTCCATTTTATCAAATTCTCAAAATGCTGATCTGTATATTCTTCTTGACCGGTTTTATGATCCTCACCGCCTACAATAAGTATGTCATTTTTTTGCTGTTTGTAAATCCTGATATAATGATATGGATTCTCGTTATCCCAATAAAGTGCATGCGGAACTGAATCCTTCGGGATCCTGACTCCGATAACATATGTTCGGTATGCAGCCTGTTTTGTGTGAATTGCGAGATAGTCGCTTACAGGGCTGTTAGTCGCGATTATTATATCCTTCGCTGTTATTTTTATTTTGTTCTGTGTTTCCGCAATTGGGGGCTGACCGTCAGTTATTTTTTTTATATGAGTTTTTGTGTAAATCCTGCCGCCCATAGATATTACTGCTCTGGCGAGACCTACAAGGTATTTAAGCATATGAAATTCAGCCTGGCCGGGAAATTCAAGGCAGGGATAATCTCCAAGCGCACTGTAAGGAGGTGAAGGTGCCATCTTTACATCAATACCTGCCCTTGCTGCAGCTTCATACTCCATTTCCAGTACCCCGGCCCTTTCTCCGGGTTTAAAGACCAGGTACCCGTTCAACCGGGTGAAATCGCATTCAATATTGTTTTCCGAAATAATTCTTTCTATAAGATCTATTCCGGCTTTTTGACTTTCTGCTGCCAGCAAGGATGCCCTTTCACCATGCAGTTTTTCTATGTTGTAATACCTGTTATCAATTACGCTGGTTATATGAGCAGTTGTACGGGATGATTCACCACCACCGATATTACCATCATCTGCGATTATCACACTCTTGCCTGATTTAAGAAGCATATATGCGCATGTAAGTCCGGTTATTCCGGCGCCTGCAATACAAACATCACAGCTGCTGTCACTATCCAATGCATAAAACGCGGGGACATTAAATGTCCCCATCCAGATCGATTCTGTTTTCCCTGATTCAGGTATCATAGTTATCCTCCTGGTTTGCTGCTTACGCTACAGGATTTCTTCCCTGTATCAGTCTTATAAGTACTGCAACTATGGCAAGTACAATTAAAATATGAATGAAACCGCCCATTGTGTATGAACTTACCATACCTAATAGCCACAGAACCAATAAAATTATCGCTATTGTCCAAAGCATGATGATTTCTCCTTTAATAATTTTTTTATAAAAATGAACAATGAATTTATATAATATGTAATCAAACAATTTCTATGCCAAATATTTAGACCCGTTGACAGAGCTTTTAGAAGATATTTTTTATAAAAGGAACCAATAAGTGACAAACCTATGATAATTAATGTCAAAAATGTCACACAATTTACTTATAACCCCAAAAAACTGATTTAATCACGAGCATTTTCTGGCACAGAAATTGATTTAACTTTCATAACAAAAGATAGGAGGATTTTTCGAATGAAGTTTATCATTTTCATTTCAATTCTAACAGGTTCGGTATTTTCACAATTTGCAGACGGAAATTCAGCAGCTTCTGAAAATCTGGAAATGATGTATCCGGATAGATATATTTTAAATTTAGAAATCACATCTGTAAAAGAAAGTGTGTCATATCTAAGTGCGGACTTTAATGCGGATGGAAATGAAGAAATTCTGAGCGGTGAACAGATAATCCCATTGGGAAAAAATACATACCTGGTTAAAAACGCTTCGCTGACAACATTTGGGGGTGATGTTTTTGAATTCAGTTCAAAGCTGAAAAAGAATAACTCCCCTGTCATTAACCAGGTTAATGGTACAAATGGTTACATAATAGTTTTTAGTGAAAACAGCAGTAATGCAGAAGTATACATCGCAGGGGAATATCGCAATATTGATTCAGATCCTATACTTATTTCAATTAAATGAATCAATAATCTCACAATGAGATTATGTGTAACTTCCTTTTTGCAGCAAAAGGCCAGGAGCAATGATTCCGGCCTCAATACTTCGCAATAACTATCCACAAAGCTAATACGTGATTAATAATTATTATGCAAATCATTGTTTTTGTGTTTTTGTTGTAGTAATATTGCTTTATGCAGGCAAAATTGCTGTACATAAACTTCATTAATCCGGATACCGCTTTTGTATCATGAAAAACTTACTTAAGCATCTTTCGGATGAAGAACTATTGAGATTCGAAAAGTTCATTAACTCACCTTATTTCAATACTTCCCGGAAACCGGTTGAACTATTCAGACTGCTCAGAAATCAGGAAAATGTGAATTCTGATAATCATATATTATTTTCATCACTTTATCCCGGTGAAAAATATAATGATACAAGATTCCGAAAAGTCCTCTCTGACCTGAAAAAATTATTTGAACGGTTCCTTGGCTATTCAGGAATTGATAAACTCGATCCTTTTTCTATTGATACAAACATGCTTGAATTAATGCAGGAAAAGGGAATGCAAAATGATTTTTCTGCGGCTTACAGGCAGTTCAGCAGAAGACTTTCTGCCGAATATTTCAAAGAAGACCCTTATTACAGAAGCCTTTCCAGGATAGAATTGCTGCAATATTATGAAGGTTATAATAAGCTGAAAAATCCATCACCAAAAGGGCTTGAGAAAGCATCTTTAAACATGGATTTGCATTTTGTGTACAGCAAACTTAACCTGATAAGGGATATTTTGCTTCACAATGTGATGAACAAAGATAAATATAAAGCCGAGTTAAGGTTCTTTGATGAGATCCTCAAATTCGCAGAAGAAAATAAAGCTTTGATATCAAAAGAACACCCTAACCTTTATATAATTTATCTGACTGTAATGGCAACACTGAAGGGATCCGATCAGCAATATATAGATGAACTCGCAGATTATATAAAGAAGAATGAGAAGAAATTCGATAAGATGCGGCTGAATTATTATCATACTTACCTTGCTTCTTACTATTGGAACAGGATTAACGCAGGATCATTGAACTTCCGCCCGAAACTTTTTGAAGTATACAAACAAATGGAGCGAAAAGGGATTATTAAGAGCGAAAGGTACATACCTCATTCTGCTTTTAACAGCATTGTAATTGCCGCTGTGTGGGCAAAAGATTTTATTTGGCTTGAGAAATTCATAGAAAAACACAAAACAGATATTGAGCCTGAATATTACCATGATGTATACAACTTAAGCATGGCGAAACTGCATTTTTACTCTTCAAAATATGAATCTTCTCTTAAGCATCTGAATAATGTTGTATACAGAACCCCAAACTATTATATTAACGCCAAAACTATCATGCTTAAAACGCTGTATGAATTAGGCGACTATGACGGCATTAAGTTTTCTTTAGACAGTATAAAACATTACATGTACAGGAACAATATTCTTAACTCCCAGCAGATTCACAATTTAAAAATGCTTATTAAATATTTTAAATATCTCTTAAAAGTCAGATCAAGGGATAACGTTGAGCTTCAGAAGTTCATAGAACTGCTTGACAGAGAAAAATCATTTGTTCCCGAAAGGGACTGGTTCAACGAAAAGGTATCAGAGCTAGCCGTAATACAAAATGGTTAATCCAGCAGTTTGAAATTAAGTTTATAAACCATATACTTGGTCTTCCTCGCCGTTCCCGGACTCAGTTTTTTCTGGTAGCCTTTGGTCCTTCTTATGGCGCCTTTTACATCATTAAGATCATTAAACAAAGTTGGCTGGCCGTTTGGCACAAAAAGTCTTCCTGATATTTCACTATAAGCAAGAGTCTGTTCTGTTTCATTAGTGCATCTTATGGCTATGAATTTTGTGAATTTGTTTCTCATGGTTGTTTATTATAAAAAGGTTTATGATTTTACTTTTATTAACCTGGATACAGCAGCCTTTTAAGGTTTTTTATGCAGTAAACTGCATGACTGCTGATACAGGAAATTGATCGGTTTTTTAGTTTACTCAGCTCCCAGCAGCCTTTAAGGTTTTTATATGCAGTAAACTGCACGGCTGCTGAAACCTTTTTTCTATTTGATCAATGTCATTTTTTCTGTTTTTTCATACCTGTTGCTGCTGTTTGTTGCAGTCAGCCTGTAAATATATATGCCGCTTGCAAGTTTACCGGCATCAAACTGCTTTGTATAATTTCCGGCGTTCTGAGTTGTGCTCACCAAGCGGGCTACTTCTTTTCCCATCATATCATATACTTTTAGGGTCACGAAGCTCTGCTCAGGTATGCTGTAGCTTATCATGGTTACTGGATTGAACGGATTCGGGTAATTATGTTTGAGTTCAAATTGCTTTGGTATTTCCATACCCTGCCTTTCATTGTTCCGGTTCCCGGAACGGAATGCGCCGGGCTCAACTGTATACAACTCCTGCCCTGAAGAATCGTACTTCACTATTGAATATTCAGCCAAATCATTATTCCATGCAAATGCAACTGTAACAATACTGTTATCTGAAAGTATATATGAATCTGTGGAAAAATCTGTGTAAACCTCCCAGTTTTCATTTTCTGAAAATTCCGGAACGAATGCGCTTGACCACGATTCTTCGAACTGGGAATTTATCTCAGTGAATTTTTTAGTAATATAGCTGTTTGTCTGGCTGTATTGACTGTATCCTGAAACCGCATATGTATTATTATACCTGAAAACAGAAGACGCCCTGTCCTGCCCATCGTCAATATCGTGCACAATTGGCCCCCAGATAATTGAATTATCTGTCTTATCGAATTTTAAAGTACCAAAGTCGTCATTTCCTGAATTATCAAAATAGCCGGTTACCACAAGATTTCCGGAGTTATCGGCTGTAATTTCCGTCGCTATATCGTCGTTTGGATATGTACCCCAATCTCTGCTCCAGCCAACTATGTTTTCGCTGCCACTGACATTGCGATCATAAAATGCAACAAAGTAGTTCTTGTCCCAAAGTCTCCCGACTATTTTTTCCTGGTATCCGGAAGTTGCTAGCTTGGAAACTATCGGGGGAACACTTCCCATAGATAATTCTGTTATTTTGAATGAAGTAGGTATCTCTGTGCTGCCCGGCAGATCAATAATAGTTGGCGTAGGGATCGGGTCATCTATAAGGTACGTTAAAAGCATTATGTCTTTAGTTGGCAAACCGCTTCCTAAATCATCAGGAGTTTCATCTTTGTAACCTATCACATACAAATAATAGTTGTCTGTCAATATGTCTGTTGCCACTTCATTGCCGGGTATCTCATACTTTCGTTCCCATACCAGAACACCATCAGAATCATATTTCAGGGTAATATAATCAGTCGTCATATCGAAATTCGTTACGTACCCGCAGACATAAACATTCTCATTGGCATCTATCGTGATGCCGTAAGCCTTATCATTATCCAATGCGCTGCCATATTCGCGGTGCCATACAAGAATGTCATTAAATCCATCATCCTGATACTTTAGTATTTGAATATTATATTCACCTGTCGCACTGTTGAACGAGTAACCGGCAACATAAATAAACTCACCATTCGCAGAAGAAACGATATCCATTCCTTTATCCTGTCCTGTATTCGGATAATACTCCCACAAAAGCTGCCCACCATTTGAGTTGTATTTAATAATCAAAATATCATTTTGATATGTACCTGTAACATATAGATTTTCATTTTGGTCTAAATAGGTTTCAAACGGATATGATTCAGGAAATTGTGAAAAAACATTTATTGAAACTAATAAGAAAAATACTATTATTGAGATTTTTCGCATTTTTGTTTTATTGATCATTAGTAAATTGCAGCAAAATCATACTGATCAAGGTTATCAAATATTTTGTGCCTGTTAATTGAATATCTCTTCCGGAAAAGATTGAAAAAACTGAACTTATGATGTTCTATTTCATCAGGATCATTTTTCTGGTTTCAGAAAAATCCTCTGTTTCAAACCTGTAAAAGTATATACCAGATGAAATCAAGCTACTATCAAATGTTACTTCATAAACTCCCGCACTCAATACGTCATCAACTAAACTGACTAGCTCCTTACCCTGTATGTCAAAGACAATTAGTTTTGTATTAGAATTTCTGCCTGTATGATTTACGGGTACTTCAAACTTTATTTTTGTAGCAGGATTAAACGGATTTGGATAATTTTGATAAAGTGTGTAACCTTTGGGGATTATCTCATTAATTGAATTCAGAAAAGACAACCCGCCATTAGTGGTTTTTAGAATTGCTCCCATATATCCTACAACATATCCTGTATTAGGATCTGTGAAATACAAAGAACGAAGATAATTTTCAGTTACAAATGGTAATACTATCCAGTTTGCTCCACCGTTAGTTGTTTTCATAATGCTGCCATCACTTCCAGCTGTAATTCCAAACTCATCAAAAAACTGAATTGAACGGTATGCAACATCATAACCGCTGCTTATAACAAACCAGTTAACTCCACCATTAGTGGTTTTGTAAACATTTGGATTAGAACCCATTGCATAACCTGTTGCTGCATTTGTAAATTGAATATCGTAACCTTCAACACCACTAACAAAATCCCAATTCATACCTCCATTGGAAGTTTTAAACAAACTTGAATTTGTAAGGGCAAAAGCCGAATCAGGATTATGTATAAAGAGTGAAGTGAAGTTCATTGAAGATCCACTTAGCTGCGTAAACCAATTAGTTCCGGCATTTGTGGTCTTTATTATAACCCCCTGCCCGTTATTCTGTTCACCACCTGTGGCATAACCGATACTATGGTTCGCAAAACAAATAGAGAGCAGATTCTTGTCAGTTCCACTAATCTGAGGAAACCAATTCAATCCGCCATCAGATGTCTTAATAACAATGCCGCTATCGCCTGCCGCATAACCTGTATTCACATCTGTAAAATAGAGTGAATGCAGATTCCTAAAATAACCTGAGTTTATTTCCTGCCAGTTATTGCCGGAATTTGTCGTTTTAAGAATAGTGCCACCGTCACCTGATACATATCCTGTATTAGAATTCAGAAACTGTATGCCTCTTAGATTTGTTTGATACCCCGTTAAAAAATTCCAGTTCAACCCTGAATTATTGCTTTTTAAAACAACTCCGCCACTACCTGCAAGATAAATAATGCCTTCATCAAGCATATTAACGCATCTGGATGATCCCCTTAAAATCGGATACATAAATGTTGTATCCATTAGCCAATTCAATCCTCTATCTGTGGTTCTTAAAATTCTACCCAACTCTGTTACAATAAATCCGGAATTATTTGTCATTTCTAAATCAAGCAATATCTCATTATTTCGAGTGAAAAAATTATGAAAATTCGTCCAGTTTAAGCCACCATTTGTAGTTTTAATTATATAATCATTCCCAGACTGAACTCCTCCTATGATTGTGTTCAGATCTATGCACGATATTCCTGCGCAAAGATCAAACATATTTTCAATTACCCCTGTATGTGCTATCCAATTTAAACCGCCGTTAGTAGTAGTCCGTAGGCTGTTAATTCCTGCAGCCGCGCCAAACAAGTCATCGTAGAAATCTACCGTGTAGAAATTGCCAACTCCAGTTGGCTGCAACACCCATGTTGCTCCCTGGTCAGTTGATTTGTGTATTGTTCCGGCACCAACTACATATCCCGCATTCTGACTCGGAAAATCAACGCCTTTGTAATTTGCGCCTGATTGGTTCTGTACTATAGTCCATGCAGTCCCGCCATTGGTTGATCTCAGTATTATACCGTTGCTGCCTGAAGAAACATCGACCCCGGCTATTACCCAGATATTTGCATTTACATAGGTCACATCCCATAAATAGGCATAAACCGGCGAAGGCTGAACTTCCCAGTTCAAACCCCCGTTCGAAGTTCTCATAATGGTGCCTGCTGCACCAACGGCAATGCCTGTCTGCTGGTTAATGAACTTAACCGCTTCAAGCTGGTTGCCTGTAGGTAAGGGATGCTGCCAGAAAAAGCTCGTCTGGGCATTAAGGTTATTTTTTTCCGGCAGCAGCAATAATATCATAATGTTTAATAGTGTTATTATTATTTTCATTCTATTACTGCTGCAATTTAATTTCATGATGTAGTTTTTCCTAATACTTTTTATAAAATTTCCGGGGACATTTTTCTTAATTTGTGAATTGAGCGTTACAGATGGATTCACTTCTTCACCCCACAATTTAAAATGATTTCTATAGATAATCAAATACTAAATAGCAGTAAAAGATACGTGATACCTGTGATTAAAAGATGAAATGGCGGGAGTTTATGATCTTTATCGGAACTGCGGGCGCGCATCAGCGGCTGAGCTTGTCATCCGCTGATGGCAGGTTTTTGTACTACTTCTCTATCAGGCTTATGCTCTTTTTCCCGTCCATAAGGATATTCACGGGCTTATCAAGATGCAGATGCACAAAATGTTCTGTAGTATTTTCAGGCTTTATAGACTTAAGATATTCCCAGTCAATAAAATCACGCCCGTTGGACTGGTGAACGGTAAGATAACCAATATTCATCGAGGTGATATTATGGAAAAAATGTGAACCAAGCGAAGCATCGACCTTAAAATCATCCAGGTCTGTTTCAACAATTACTTTTGCATTTGATATCTGCGGCCATTGCACCGGAATCCCAAGCCAACGGTCGCGGGTGCCCCACCTGCCGGGGGCAATCAGTACATAATTTCTCTTCGCAAGTTTCATCATCACATTCAGCTTTTCAACTTCAATTGCCATTTGTTCGGTCTTTGCCTTATTAAATAACTCAGGTACAGCGTATATAATATCGGTAATATTTTCAACTTTGCCGTTGCCCATGCCGCGCTCTGTGTAAAGGATGAGGTCGTTTTTATCTATTTCATCTTCTTCAATTGTAAAAAACTCACTGCTTCTAATTAGCGGCTTAAGCTGCAGAATATAAAACCCGGGATTGTTCTCATCAAGATTTACTGCAAATTCAATTTCTACAGGCAGACCCATTGAACTCTCTATTATCTCAAGCAGTCTGCTTAATACTTTGGCAAACGGGAAAAGATCATATTTTAAAATCCCCGCGAAGTTAACTATCCTGGGTCCCTTATGGTTCAATCCAACTTTAACTTTATTGTCCTGAGGGTCATATACAGAAACAACATCATCAAGTACTCCAAGTGTTTCCGCGTCGGCTATTTCAACTCTTTTCAGTGTAATATCCTCGCCCTGTGCAAGATTTGAAATACCCCGTTCCATATCAATTGCATAAAAAAAAGACTGGGTATCCCTGAGCTGCGTTTCGGGGTCAACAATATCTATTTTGGGATAACGCGGGCAGAAACGGAATGCTTTTTCTGCATCTATAACATATTTTCCCAATCCTACCGCTGATATACAGATACCATCTTCAGGCTTAAACCGCGCAATAGGATAAAAATTATAAGACTGAGCTACTCCTGAAATGTGCGGGAAGAAAATATCATCATAGTTTATTCCTACAATTTCCTGAAGTACCACTGCCATACGCTCGTCATCAATTCTGTAATTTATTGCCTCAAAGTAACTGCGGGCATGTTTAGAATAAATTGAAGCGTAAACCAGCTTAATAGCGTCTGCAAGATTCTTCAATCTTTCATTTAGATTCTCGTGGTTGTTAGGAATTAGAAATGTCTGGTATATCCCTGAAAATGATTCCGATATCGAATCTTCAAACATCCCCGAAGACCTGACCGCAAGAGGTGATGTGATCCTGTCCAGATAAACTCTCAATTTTGAAACCAGTTCTTCTGAAAGCGGTTTAGCAAGGAATATCTGTTTAACTTCATCATAGCTGTGATCCATGTGTATTCCGTAAAGATCGTGTTTATTTATGAAGTTTTCATATTCCTCTGCGCCAATAATGGCGGTTTTAGGGATCTTGATAGAAACATTTTCTATACCGCTGAAAAGTTCTTTGGTTTGCAGAAGCGTATTAATAAATGCAATTCCCCTACCTTTTCCTCCAAATGAGCCCGGGGCAAGCCTTAAGATCAGGTTATCTTCTTCCAGGAATTTGGGACTGAAATCAACCACACCACCCCTCGAAACAGTTGTCTCCACATTCTTTGTTGTCTTAATGATGTAATCTCTTATTGCATCAGCCCCTGAAAAATCTGTTACTTTTAACTTTTCCAGATGTTCAGCTATCTGGATCTCGCCTCTTGCCATAAGCCACGCAGAAAAATGATTCCTGCTGCCGTGATAAAGAACAGACTCAGCGGGTACTTTTTTAAGCTGATGTTTGAATTCATCTATTGATGAAGCACGCGCAATTTCCGCACCTGAACGGTCACGAAAGATAAAATCGCCGAATCCAAGGTTATCCAGAATAAAATCACGAAGGTCATCAGAAAGAGTCTCTGAATTCTTGTTGATAAATGTCGCATCATTCAATACCGCGGTTTCTGCAAAAGTACTTTCTGATGATTGAAGCAGAAATGGCAGATCAAAATCATCAGTTTTTATTTTCTGCAGCAGCTTTATTCCCGCCTCTTCATTTATTCTGCCTTCATATGGAAATTTTACGTCAGAAATAACGCATAAAATTGTATTCTTGAATTTTTCATAAAGTTCAATTGCTTCTTCATAACTTACAGCCAGCAGAACTTTGGGACGCGCCCGCATTCGCAGAATTTTCTTCACACCGTCAAGGTTATCTTTGGTAATCAGCCGCTGTGTTTGTTTTATAATTTCCGTATAAAGTATAGGCAGGTAACGTGAATAATACCTGATGGAGTTCTCTACAAGCAAAATTACCCTAACCAGCCCAACTTCCGTATCATTTGAGCAATTTTTCTTGTCTTCAAAATATTTAATAATTGCAAGAAATATCTTGGTTTCACGGTTCCAGACGAATACTTTTTCAAATATTTCTATTTTATCACGCATCTGGTTCACCAGCACAATATCACTGTTATCGTATAGCAGCAGGAAAATCGGGAGATCCGGCTTAATGCTTTTAAGTTTCTGGGCAAGTTCAAAAGGAGAAAGGTTCTGGGTGCGCATTGTGATTATTACAAAATCGAAGTACTTTTGCTGCAGCAGACTTTCAGCTTCGTTTTCATCAGATGCATTAGTTATCCTGGGGACATTGGACAAATCGAGTCCGTAATACTCGCCAAAGATCTTTTCATTAAGCTTTTCCTCTTCTTCGAGTATAAAAGCGTCATATAATGAAGTTATCAGAAGGATCTCTCGAACATGGTACTGCGCAAGGTCATGATAGATCTCGTTATCGCTTTTGTGTTTCTTGAATATTGATTTAAGTTCTTCCTGCAGCATATGTATTATAGTTTAGAAGTTATTACAATTAACAGATCATTTTAACAAACATCAATAGATCCCCGGGGAAACTACTTGTAAAGCAAGAACCTGCTTCTTACTTCATCAAAAGCATTCAATTCGTTCATCCATTCTGATTCAATTTCATCCGCAGTCTTTCCTGCAATTATCATTTTTCTGAGCTTATCTGTACCTGCAAGTTTATCAATAAAATTATCTTTGTTGAATTTGAACTGCGGGCAGAACCTGTATAAAGCGATCAATATGGCCGCTCCGCATTTAACCGGCCTGAAAAGGTTCCTGTCTGTCACATTCAAATATACGCCGCTGCACTCTTTATTAAAGAACTTTGGCGGATATGCTGATATTTTTTCAGAAGGAGTGAAAGTAACTGCTTCAAATCTTACGCCTTCAAAATTTTGTGAATTCAGTTCATCTGCGATCTGCTGAGCATTGACCCATGGTGCCCCAAAATACTCAAATGGTTTATCAGTTCCCCTGCCTTCTGAAACATTTGTGCCTTCAAGAAGGCAATTAGCAAGATAACAAACTGCGGTAGAAGGATAAAACATGCTTGGAGATGGTTTTACCCATGTTAATTTTAAAGAATTATAATCGGTACTTCTGGTATAACCATCCATCATTATAACATCAAGCTTTGATGAACTGCCGAATACCTCTGTGTTAAGGTAAGAAGCAAGTTCACCGCATGTCATCCCGTATGCCTGTGGGGCGGGGATCTTGCCGACAAAGGATTCATAGCCGGCTTCAAGCATAAACCCGGAAGTATAGCCGGCATTTGTTATCATCGGTCTGTCACATACCCATATCTGCTTGCCGTTTTCTGCAGCCGCTTCTATGGCATAATACAAAGTTGAAGTGTATGTATAGAACCTGGCGCCAACATCCTGAATATCATATATTATCAAGTCAATATCTGCAAGATCGCTGCCTGAAGGTTTAACCTTGCCGTTATACAATGAAACTATAGGTATACCGGTTTTCTCATCAGTATCTGAATAATTTTCATCACCCCTTATGCCATGTTCGGGAGAAAAGATCTTCACAACATTAACTCCCCTGCTTACCAATGCATCAATAATGTGTGTGCCGTCATGCAAAATACCGGTTTGATTGGTCAAAACTCCAATGCGCTTATCTTTAAGATCAGCAGATCTTTCCAGCAGCACTTCGTTTCCCAGGCGGAATTTGCTGTAAGCAGCCTTTTGTGCAGTTCCCAAGGTACTGCTTTGGCAATTAATACTGCTGAAAAAAAAGAAAGCTCCTATTAGCAAAAATTTTAAAAACATGGTTTTCCCAAATGTATTAGAGGTATTAAAAAAAGATTTACAATCACATTTTCACTCATAATTTAAAAACACGTTCAAGTTTTCAAAAACTATAACATTAAAATATATTAATGACTTTTTTCAGTCAGACATAAATCCGGAATTTCTGATGTCACCGAAATATTTTAACTACTTTTTTCTTCTTTATTGCATCATCAATTGCTTTTGCAACTATTATGTCTTCCAGGGCAACCATGGTACTGCTCTCAGGTTTTACCCCCCGGGTTACTGTTTCGTAGAACTCTTTCCATTGCCCGCCGGAACCGGGGTGCATTGGTTCATCCGGGTACTCATCATAGAATGCAAGATTGATATCATCCGGAGGATAGCTCATCGGGTAACGCCACGCAACCGGTAATTTTCTGTTATCAGCAAATATATAAATACTTGAAGGATTTCCTTTCCATTTGCGTTTAGAACTTCTGTTTGCCTTTGCAAAAGTTTCAAAGTGAGCGACTATCTTCGCTTTTTCAAGCTGAATTATCCAGCGTGATTCCCTGGCATGAGGACTAACGTACGATACAGTAATAGAAGCTTTTACACCATTTTTGTATTTTATGATCGCCATAAGATTATCATTGGAATCACCTTTGAGTTCTACTTCATTTCTGAATGCCCTGACTCTGGTGTAAGTGCGCGGATTTATCAGATATTGCCCCCCAAAAGCTGCCACTTCTTCCGCTTTAGAGCCGGCAAACCTGTTGAAAAGATTTATCTGGTGTACAGCCTTATCATGAATAATAGCATCACCTTCCTTAGCAGAGTCAATATAACGCCATATCATCGGGTCAAATGGTCTTGTTTCAAGCCAGTTCATCCACAGCACTTTTCCGTATTTCTGTGAGTCTGCTATCCGGCAGAGTTCCTTGTAAAAGGAGCTGTATCTTAAAACCATACCAACCTGGACGAACCTGCGGTATTTTTTTTCGGCAGAAATTATTCGCTTAACATCTGCCGGCAAAACTGCTGCGGGCTTTTCAAGAAATACATGTTTTTTGTGTTTAAGAGCAAGAAGAGTATACTTTACATGCGCCGAAGTACTGGTTAAAACAGCAACCGCGTCAATTGAAGGGTCTGTCAAAATTTCTCCAGGGCTTTCTGCAAATTTTAATTTTAAGCTCCGCGGAAGTGAATCCCGGGTGAGTGCAACTGCACGGCTCTCAGTATCATAAGCTGCGGCAATATTGAATTTATCAGCCAGCTTTAAAAGTGATGGAAGGTGCATGGACCTGAAAATTGAGCCGCAGCCAAATATCCCCAGATTTACTTTATCTTTCATCCATAAATTTATACATAAATCATATGAAATTATACAGATTTCAGATTTCTGTTTTTGGGCTGTATATCGGAATTTATCTAAAAAAAAAGTAATGTTGGCAGGAACAAAAAAACAAACCGGTTGTTTGGGCTATTCTATCCCAATTACAACCGGCTTAAACCAATCTATTTATTTATAAGGGCAGCGCCATCCAGTCGCAAGGGTAAACCAAATCTTTCGTAAGGGTCCTTCATATTTCACAAGGGTTTCACTACTGCTTTTCATAAGGGCTGCTTTTCATACTCATAAGGGTTCTGTTACATTTTCATAAGGGTTCGCTTCATGTTTACATAAGGGTTCCGGATTCTGCTCATAAGGGTAAAACTTTATTTCGGGGTGAAACCTGAAAATCATAAGGGTAAATCTAATTAACCATTTTGAAACTATCTAACTAACTATTTAATGAACTATTCAATTAATCTTTCTATACAAACATAACACTTTGAACAGCCTCAAAAATATAGTAATATGTGCTAAAGCCTTGTAGTGAATTTAATTACATTCAGGTATTCATAATTTGGCTTATTTTTTTGAATTTTAACCAATTTTTGAGTATTTTTGGATAAAGGAAATTGGCACCATGAAAAAATCACTTCTTCACAGTATGAATTTCTATCCCGCTTTCATTCGAAAAAGGATTAAATTGATCGGAATATTGGCATTGCTGTTAACCGTCCAGGGATGTGAGTACCTGTTCCCTTCCCTGAGAAGCGATAAAATAACCGTTGAGGAAGCTTCCGTTTTTTTGGAAAATCACAAAGGCGATGCTGACGTAGTCCTTCTGGATATCAGAACCGGCCGTGAATTCGATTCCTTAAAGATTGAAAATTCCGTGAATCTGGATTTTAGCATGCCTGATTTCCCTGATAAGATAAGTAACCTGGAACGCAGCAAGAGATACATAATAATTGATCAAAACGGGAGAAAAGGGGCTATGGCATTTGAATTAATGAAGGAGCTTCGTTTTCCCCAAATACACTACATAATAGGGGGAATTGACGAATGGTCAAAAAGAAATTTGCCTTTGCAGAAGTAGCAGTTTTTTGGCCGTCCATTCAGAGTAAATATTGCCTACAATTCATTTGCTTTACATACAAAAATCTGTTAATATATTACGTTAGACTCTCCTTTACTATTTATCATTCTTTTTTAAATACAAGATTGTATATTATGGAAAACCCGGGATTTGTTTCATGAAAAAGTTTAATTTAAATTCAGCCCGTTGATACGTGATTTTTTAAAAAATGCCGGTTTACCTGCAAAACTATTTATTGGAGTAGTTCTTGTTTCGGTAGTTGCGTTAACTGATTACTTTACTACCAACGAAGTATCTTTCTCCATTTTTTACCTGATACCTATCGCATTTGTCACATGGAATACAAATAAGTACTACGGGTTGCTGTTCGCGCTTATATGTTCTGTAGTGTGGTTCTATATGGATACTAACGGATTCCAAGAGATCACTAATTTTGTTCTTAACTACTGGAGTACACTGGTCAGGCTGGGATTCTTTACTGTGGTCACACTGCTTATTTCCAAGCTTAGACTGCTTAGAGATAACCAGGAAAACCTGATAAAACAGCGGACAGAAGAACTTGTTAAAGAAATTGGAGAACACAAGAAATCGAAAGCAGAGCTTGTTCAGAAAAGCAGTCAATTGAGAGAGCTTAACAAAAAAATTGAATCTATTAAGGAAGAACAGAACGTAAGAATAGCCAGGGAGATACACGACGAACTGGGACAATCACTAACAGCTATTAACCTCGAAATAATGTGGATCAGCAAAAAGCACGCAAGTGATCCGGATATTGTTGACAGAATGTACAATCTTTCGGGCATAGTAGAAAATACCATTGGCACCGTAAGAAGGATCTCTTCTGACCTGAGACCCAGGCTGCTTGACCAGCTTGGAATATTGCCGGCTATTGAAAGCCTTCTGAAAGATTTCAGAAAAAGATCAGGCATAGAAACTGTATTAAATGTTCCTGACCTTCCCGTAAACCTTGATAGTACAGGCTCCATCACTGTATTCAGGATATTCCAGGAAGCAATAACAAATATTACCCGCCACTCAAAATGTACAAGGGTTGAAGTAAAAGCATTATTGAAGAAAGATGAATTAATACTCAGTATAAAGGATAACGGCACCGGTTTTAACCTTGAAAACAAAATTAGACAAACCAAATCGCTGGGACTGATAAGTATGCAGGAGCGAGCCGATGTTATCAACGGAAGCCTTGCGATCCGCTCTGCTGAAAATAAAGGAACTGAAATAGTGCTAAGTGTTCCGCTAAAACAGAAAACCAATTAATTATATATGATAAAAATACTAATAGCTGATGACCATTCCGTTGTAAGACGCGGTATAAAACAGATACTTTCTGATGAAACAGATATGCAGGTGCTTGGAGAAGCATCAAACAGTGATGAAATATTCAGCCAGCTTGAAAAGCAGCCCTGGGACCTGCTCATTCTGGATATCACTATGCCGGGCAAGAGCGGGCTGGACTGCCTGATAGAGATAAAGCAGAAAAAACCTGAATTAAAAATACTGATTTTATCTATGCACCCTGAAGAAGAAATTGCGGTAAGAGCAATTAAAACGGGCGCCGATGGCTATCTTAACAAAGACAGCGTTCCCGGCGAACTTATAAGGGCAATAAAAAAAGTCATAAACGGGGGCAAATATATCAGCAGTTCACTTGCTGAAACGCTGATTTTTTCCGTGAACAAAGACGCCGGCAAAGAGCCTCATGATGACCTATCTGAAAGGGAATTCCAGGTATTGTGCCTGCTGGCATCCGGTTACTCGCTTACTCAAATTGCCGATAAGTTCTCTTTGAGCGTAAAAACAATTAGTACTTACCGTTCAAGGATACTTGAAAAAATGGACCTGAAATCAAATGTTGATCTTACTCACTATGCTATTAAACACAAACTGGTTCTAAACGATTAACTCTTTTTCATATGTAAAGCAGCCCGCATTTTATGCGGGCTGCTTTACGGCAAAATGAATAATCTATTCCATTACGTAATTTTTGTACATTACTCTTACAATACCATTAACATTAACTTTTAATTCGGCTTTTACCTGTGTTCCTTTTGGCGGAAGTTTTGAACTGTTCCAGATAATACTTACTGTGTAAGATTTTAATATCTGGTCAAGAATACCGGCATATATTTTTTTGAGCAAATCCGGGTTATCCGCCTGGTAGAAAAATCCGCCTGTTCGCTGCGCAATTGAAAGCATATCAGATTTTCTTCTCTTTATTTCGTAATCACCGGGCTTATACGTACCTACATCATCATAAAGGCCTACCGTAAATACCTTTGTGCCGGTAGCCCTGCTTCTGCTGTATATTGAATCCAGCGTTATCTTTTCTGATGAGTTTTCCATACCGTCAGTAAATGCAATAACTGTTTTCATTATTGTAGGATTACTCTGAAAAACCGTATCGCCAAGCGCGGTATAAATTGAAGAGTATAATGCCGTACCTCCCATAGGGTAGGAATTGCTTTCCAGTGCACGAAGCAAAACATCTTTTGATCCCGTATACCTTAATGGGGGTAAAACATCGGAGCCGAACTTAATGATCCGGCAGTACATTCTGTTTCCAAGCAAATTAATGAATTGCTCAACGCTTTTTTCCATGGCTATTATTTTATCGCTCTTCTTTATATCTCTTCTTCGCGTTTCTGTGCCATACATACTTCCGCTGTAATCCATAGTAAGTGTAAATGCTATCTTCCTTTTATCATTTATGGGTATAAGTCTGGGTGTACCTTCTGTTGAATCCATCGCTCCGTTGTTATCCCACTTCAGCATTGCAGTTATATCTTCGTTCTTCACAGAATCTACCGGCAAACCCGCCGAATCTCGGATTGAAAGCTCAGCTGATATCTCTTCTCTTGAAATTATCTTTACCGAAGAGTTAACAAATTCATTTTCAAGAGTTGGCTCAGCGTAAAACCTTCTGTGCGGAAACTTATCTATTGCGTACCTGCCTGTATTTTTCTCTGGATCAGTGTAAGAAAACACAACACGCCTGTTTCTGGCTCTCTCTTCTTCAGTCTTATTTTCGTTCAGGGGTTCACTTTTGCCCATAGCTTTTACAATAAGATTTTCTGACGGTATTCCCATAGAAACCAAATAATTCTTCACAGCATTTGCTCTTTCCAGCGAAAGTAAATTGTTAAATTCATCACTGCCCCTGTCATCGGTATAACCTGTTATGTACAGAAGAACTGCAGGGTTATTCTTCAATTCCGCAGCGATCTTATCCAGCACCGCAAATACTTCATTTTTAAGGTTACATTTTCCGTAATCAAAATATACTGTTTCAGAGCTGTTCACTGAGTCTAGAAGTAAATTCAGCTCATGCGGAGCGCTATATGCCGTTGAAACAAGTGATATGATCGAGATCAGAATTACTGCGATTAACAGCCACAGCAGGTATCTTATGCCGCGCTTTTGTGTATGATGACTTGTTTGAGCTGAGTACTGCCTTTTGGAGATCTCTTTTTCTGCCGTTTGATCTTTCATAATTATTTTCCTCCTCTAATTGAATTCTGGTGCAACATACTTTTCTGAAACTGTAATTTCCTATCATACTGTGATAGAATTTTAAAATTTTCTAACTGATAAAACTAACTGTACATCCTAATGGCACAGCTGAATAATCTCACATTCAGGTTATTTGTACTCTGATTTAATATGATTAATTTGCATTCATGCAGGATATCAGAAGTAAATTCAAAAGGCAGCTTGAAATAGTGGGTCTGATACTTTCACAAAATTACTCAGGCATTTTAAGGTCCGCCGATCTTTCATACATTTTTGAAGTTGAAGAACTGACTATTATGCGTGACCTGCAGCAGCTTCGTTCTATCGGGATTGATATACATTCAACCAAAAAAGAAGGAGTATGCATTAATAAAAAACTCCCTGAACCAAAACTTCTTGAGCTCATTAGTCAGTATTCATCTCTCAGCCAGTCTCCCGCCTTCGCCGATAAATCAACCAAACTGCTTGTCAGCAGGCTGGGTGAAAAATCGCTCGCAAATTTCGTGATACTGCAGATGGCAGCTGAAAAGAACCTGGTTGCGGCAATTGATTACGAGAAGGATAACGGAATGCTTGATTTTGGCAGGGAAATTTGCCCGGTGCTTGTATTCCAGATTGATAATTACTGGCGAGTATTAACCTGTTCTGACGGAAAGTTCAAGCAGTTCCATTTAAACAAGATACTCGAAGCGCGTCACACGGAAAGATCATTTTCAAAAATACCTGACAGCATCCTGGAAGACGTATTCAGGTTTTCATGGAAAAGCTGGGTTGGCACAGATAAAATAGATATCAAATTACTTTTTTCAACCGTATGGAAAGAAAGGATACTTCCAAAACAACTTATGACCAGCGAAACTTTTACAGAATCGGCAGATGGAAATTTCATTTATGAAACAACCGTGAACTCCATAGATGAACTTGCATCATGGATAGTAAGCCGCGGCAGTGGAGTTAAGGTAATTGAACCTGACGAGCTGAAAACAAGAGTTATCACCCTGGCAAAAGAAACACTCGCAAATTATGAAATTGACTGAAATTGACCTTTATCTTTAGGCTAAAACGAATAAAATAATTTTGAATATGTATGATTTATATCAATTTTTTTTAATAAAAAAATTATGATATTTGTATAGAGCCACAAAGTTTAACCTATAAATAACATATATTTACTTTTTAAAAATTAATAGGATATCTAAAAATAAAGATACAGAGGTCATAAAATGAGCGACAAAAATTTTAATGCCTACCAGATGGCGCAGGCACAGTTTGATAAAGTAGCGGATATTTTGACTTTGGACGAGTCAGCCAGACAGCTTTTAAGAGAACCATTACGCGAGTATCATTTTTCAATTCCTGTAAAAATGGATGATGGAACAACAAAGATATTCAAAGGATTCAGAGTTCAGCATAACGATGCATTCGGTCCTTCAAAAGGCGGAATAAGATTTCACCCGATGGAAACAATTGATACGGTTCGCGCGCTTGCAATGTGGATGACATGGAAATGCGCAGTTGTTGGTATTCCTTTAGGCGGCGGTAAAGGCGGCGTTATTTGTGATCCGCATAATTTAAGCATTCGCGAGCAGGAACAGATCTGCCGCGGATGGGTAAGACAGCTTGCAAAAAATGTCGGACCGATAAATGACGTTCCGGCACCTGATGTTATGACAAACGCACAGCACATGTTATGGATGCTTGATGAATTTGAAGTTATACACGGCGGTAAGCACCCCGGCTTTATTACAGGCAAACCTGTGGGAATGGGCGGCTCGCTTGGCAGAACCGAAGCAACAGGTTACGGTGTTATTTATACTCTCCGCGAAGCATGCAGGAAAAAAGGCTTAAAGATCGAAGAAACCACCGCTGCATTTCAGGGTTTTGGAAATGTATCTCAGTATGCGCTTCAGCTTTATACCCAGCTTGGCGGAAAAGCTGTTTGCGTATCATGCTGGGACCAGAAAGACCAGACATCTTACACCTTTAAAAGAGACTCAGGTATCAGTTTTGATGAACTGATGAAGATAACAGATAAATTTGGCGGCATTGATAAAACCGAAGCTAAGAAACTTGGATATGAAATTCTGCCGGGTGACGTATGGATAGAGCAGAAAGTTGATATACTTATTCCCGCTGCTTTGGAAAACCAGGTACGCGGTGATAACGCGATAAAGATTGCGGATACAGTAAAAATAGTTGCTGAAGGCGCAAACGGACCTACCACCCCAGAAGCAGACAAGATATTCCAGAAAAAGGATATTTTTGTTATCCCGGATTTTCTTGCAAACGCGGGCGGTGTTACGTGCAGTTACTTCGAACAGGTTCAGTCTAACATGAATTATTTCTGGACAAAAGAGGAAGTTCTTACAAAACTTGATAATATTATGTCTTCGGCTTTTGACGCTGTTTATGATACCGCAGTAAAGAACAAACTATACATGAGAGATGCGGCTTATGTGATTTCAATTTCAAAGGTCGCTCACGCTTGTAAAGATAGAGGCTGGCTGTAAGATAACTATAAACACAGTAATTTCAATAGCCGGGGCTCAAACCCGGCTATATTTTTTTATATCATTTTCAATTAAATTTCCTGAAGTAATTTTCTTCAAACCCGAAAAATTTCTATAATATGAACGAAAAGACACAGCCTATTGAACATCTTGTAAGAGAGCTTGAAGAAAGAGCCAAAGAACTGAATTGCCTGTATAAGATAGAAGACACTCTTAATCATTCCGATATATCACTTGATGAAGCATTCAGCCTTGTAGTTGATGCTATTCCTCCGGGATGGCAGTACCCTGATATTACACGCGTAAAGCTTGAATATAAAGGCAATACATACACCACTGAGCACTTTTCAGAAAGTATCTGGTTTCAAAGGGCTGATATCAGAGTAAATGATGAAGTCGTCGGTCATATTTCGGTGTATTATGTTAAACCCGTAAGAGATCATGATGAAGGTCCGTTCCTGAAAGAAGAAAGAAAGTTACTTAATACAATTGCTGAACGCCTTAGTCACTTTATTCTGCATAAAGATACATTCGCATTCATATCTGAACTTCAGGAAATCAGGGATGTTTCTACGGGCAGCCTGAAACACAAGTGGCAGGTAGTGCTTGATATGCTATACAAGACAGATAAACCCTTGTTCAATACAATTATCCGTAAATTGCTGCATAATCTATGCTGGCAGGAAAATAAAGAAGCGCAGAAGCTTTTGAAAGATGCCGGTATTGAGCAGAAATCATTGGTTGATGAAGACGGCGATACAGTTTTTGAAGAAAACAAACCTCTGAAGAAAAAATCACTTGATAACGCCGCCTTTGTTCAGTCAGTAATTAAACTTGCGGATGAAAATTTAAGGGATGACGAGATACTTGCGAAACTGCAGAAATGGATATATGAAGATAAGTGCAGCGGACTTGTAAAAGCTGTGGAAACAATGGAAACCCCGCTAAACGAGATCTCCGAAGCGCTTAGAAAATATTACCCCCTGCTTTCAAACGGCGAGCTTTCTCCTTCAATTGAAAAAGGACTTAAAGTCTCTCTTATACGCAGATTCTTCACTGACCAAACAGAATTTATTTCTATAGCAAAAGAATTTGTTGATATAAATGATTTTTATGACCTCACAGACAGGATAATTCTTCCGTCCAAGAGCTATGGCAAACTTGGCGGAAAGTCCGCCGGTATGTTTCTGGCATCAAAGATCATAGCAAAAAAGGCGAAAACATCGGATAAATTCAAAAATATCAGGATACCCAAAACCTGGTTTATTCCTTCTGATGGAATAATGCATTTCCTGCATTACAATGAACTTGAAGAAGTAATTGAACAAAAATATAAGGATATAGAAGAGATCAGAAGAGAATACCCTCATATTGTGCAGATCTTCAAGAACTCTGATTTTACTTCAGAATTCATAAACGGAGTATCCGTAGCGCTTGATGATTTTGGAGAGTGTCCGCTGGTAGTCAGAAGCTCAAGTCTGCTGGAAGACCAGTTTGGAGCGGCTTTTTCAGGAAAATATAAAAGCCTTTTTATCGCTAACCAGGGTACAAAAAGCGAACGTTTATCTGCTCTGTTAGACGCTATCTCTGAGGTATATGCATCGACATTCGGACCTGATCCGATAGAGTACCGTGCTGAGCGAAACCTGCTTGATTTCCACGAAGAAATGGGTATTATGATACAGGAAGTTGTAGGTTCTAAAATCGGTAAGTATTTTATGCCTGCATACGCAGGCGTTGCTTTCAGCAACAATGAATTCCGCTGGTCACCCCGCATAAAACGCGAAGATGGGCTGATCAGGCTTGTACCGGGTCTTGGCACACGCGCTGTTGACAGGCTTGGCGATGATTATCCCATATTGCTGGCGCCGGGTCAGCCGAATCTGAGAGTGAATGTTTCTTTTATGGAAAAAATAAAATATACCCCTCAGCATATTGATCTGATAGATCTGAACACGAATGAATTTGAAACTCACAAAATAAGCGCCATTATTAAAGAGACAGGTAATAAATATCCCGGTCTCAAGAGTATGATCTCAATTATCAAAGATAACCATATCACCCAGCCAATGGGTATGGGCGCTGATTATGAAAACGATGATATTATTGTTACCTTCGAAGGGCTCATTTCAAACAATCTGTTTGTTCCGCAGATAAAATTCCTGCTTGATACACTTCAGGAAGGCATGCGCTGCCCGGTCGATATTGAATTCGCATCAAACGGCACTGATTTTTATATACTGCAGTGCCGCTCGCAAACCAAATCAAAAGAAATACAACCTGACCCGATCCCAAGGGATATCCCCAGAAAAAAAGTTGTGTTCACTGCCAACAAATATGTATCAAACGGAAAAGTACCTGAAATTTCGCACATAGTTTACGTTGACCCGCAGAATTATTACAACATCGGTTCACGCGATGAACTGGTTGAAATAGGCAGGGCGGTTGGCAAACTTAATAAAATTCTGCCAAAGCGCAGGTTCATTTTAATGGGACCCGGAAGGTGGGGAAGCCGCGGTGATATTAAGCTTGGAGTAAACGTTACATATTCTGATATAAACAATACTTCAATGCTCATCGAAATTGCCAAACAGGTTGGCAACTATACCCCTGATCTTTCATTTGGCACACACTTTTTCCAGGACCTGGTTGAAGCATCTATAAGGTATTTGCCGCTATACCCCGATGCAGAGGATATTATATTCAATGAACCCTTCTTCCGCAAATCAGAAAATATGCTCGAGCATTTGGTTCCGGAATATAAACATCTGGAAGATACTGTTAAAGTTATTGATGTTACCCATGCTACTGACGGCCAAATATTGAGGGTACTTATAAACGCTGAGCTTGAAGAGGCTATCGCATTTCTGGATGAACCCAAGGCTTCAAAGGTAACTTCTCTTGATACCAGCGAGTATGTTGAGTGGCAGCCAAGCAACTACTGGCAATGGCGTTACAAAATGGCTGAAAGAATGGCGGAGCTTATACCTGCTGATAATTTCGGAGTAAAGGGTTTCTATATTTTCGGAAGTTCCAAAAACGCCAACGCGGGACCCGCAAGCGATATTGACCTTCTGATACACGTTGATGAAAACGCTGATATTGAAAAACTGAACCTGTGGTTTGAAGGCTGGAGCCAGTGCCTTAGCGAGCTTAATTATCTCAAAACAGGCTATACTTCCGATGGACTACTGGATATCCATTACGTTACTGATGAAGATATCGAAAAACGCACAAGCTTTGCAAGCAAGATAGGGGCAATAACCGATCCGGCTAAACAGCTTAGAATTGGAAAGTAAATTCTTATCCATCCGGTGACAGCAACGCCACCGGATGAATTATACTATCTTCATATCAAAATCCTGTGAGCATCCCCGGGAGCAGCAATGTCAAACTCTATTATCCCCAGTTCGCTGCCTGAATTTGCAGCGTTAAAGCATACAGTCCTGCCCAACCTATCCTGCCAATTACCTGAAATATCAGTTGATTCATGAATATGTCCGTGTATTGTAACAAGCGGCTGATATTTTTCGATGAATTTCCTTATCGCGTAACTGCCGATGCTGAGTATTTCTTTATCACCGTTAATGCCGTTGCCATATATTTTATCCAGGTTAGTTTCAACCGGAGGCGAATGAAACAGGCAAATGGTCTTGCTGAAATCCGCAACTTCTCCCGATAACTCCTCGAGATCATCCTTGATCGTTGTGTACTTCTTAATGTTTGCCGGCACTTCAATTGTTCTTATACCGTCTTCAGGAGAAACTGTATCCCTTGGTAAATATCGTGATACATCATATTTCTCCCAGTCCTTAAGCAAAAAGGGTGTAGGAGGCACGTAAGGATAGCCCAATACATTATAGCATGGTTTACTGATAACGGTTTTATTTGCAAAACAGATCAGACCTTTCAGTTCCAGGTAACTAAAATGTTCGCAGCACACAGCCGCATCATCGTTGCCGGTAATTAAAAATATTGAAGGGAAATTTTCGCCAAGTTCATCTTTTAGCTCAGAAAGTAAAGGTTTAAGTGTATCATCAATAAATTCTTTAGGGTCAGTTATGTAATAATTCGGTAAAACATCACCTGCTATAAAAACTGCTTTAGGCAGATTCTCTTTAATATATGAGCAAAGTTTCCTGTATTTAACATCGTTTCCGTGAATATCACTTACACAAATTGCATTCATACTGCAAATTTAACAGTTGAAAAATTAATGTAATATGATAAAATATAATACAAAACCGAAATCAATTGCAGTTTCAGGGACTTGTACTCATCAGCACCACTACATTCCCCTTTTTATGACCCTTATCAACATACTTGTGCGCTTCAACTATTTGGTCTATGCTGTATGTTCTGTCGATCACAGTTCTGAGACTGCCTGATTCACAAAGATTTTTAAGGTATTCAAGGTCTTCCGCTTTCAATATTACATTTCCTGAAATGGCAAGCGCGCTAAGATAAATACCGGTTTTCTTTAAAGATTTTTTACGTTTTGAGAATTTTATTTTCCCGACAGCATCAAAAATTACATCGTACTTATCTTCTTGTTCGGTAAAATCTTCTTTAGTGTAATCAATTGCCTTTTCAACTCCAAGCGATTTGACCATTTCTAAATTAGATGTACTGCATACCCCCGTAACTTCTGCGCCCAAATACTTTGCTATCTGTACAGCATAAGTGCCTACGCTGCCTGATGCTCCATAAATTAAAACCCTCTGCCCTTTCTGAATATTGGCTTTTCTCAGATTTATCAGTACGGTCAAGCCCGCATTTGAAACCGGGGCAGCTTCGGCATGGGAAAAATTTTCGGGTTTGGCTGCCAGTACTCCATCTTCAGAAATACAGCAGTATTCAGCATATGTTCCGAATCTGAATTCAGTGGTCGCAAATACGGAATCGCCTGGTTTGAATTTGGTAACATTTTTACCAATTGATTCCACGTCACCCGAAAATTCCATCCCGAGGATCTTTTTTCGCGGACCCCTGAACCCTATCATAAACCGCATTATCGGTTTAAAAAAGAAATCACGCACAGCTCCCAATCCCGGTTCAAATCGTCTTATTTTTGTATCACCTATATGAGCAGTTGTTGCTTTGATCCTCACAAGCAATTCTTTATCATTCGGAATCGGTTTGGGAATATCCACTATTTGGAGAACTTCCGGCGGCCCGTATTTAGTACATATTACTGCTTTCATTTTCACTTTAAATTTAAACTTACTTTTTTTGTTCAGTATTATTAACACCCATCAGGTCATATGGTTTTTCACTAAACCTGCCATTCATTGTATAAGTAATCAAAACAATGAAAGATATGAATGCCAGCAAAGCGAATAATTGGGCTCCTGAAGTTTTCTGAATTGCTTGTTTATGCCGTGTATCACATACTTCACCGGGGCAGTATTGAACTTTCTTCCTGAAAAATAATGGATAGAATTTACAGCCAAGGCATATACCGAATGCTGATTCAAAAAACAGGAATATAAGGCAAACCAGACAAATAATACCTGTCACAGGACTATACGCGTTCACTATAATAAAAAAGTAGAACATAGCAGCAGACAAAATAACACCAATAGCCCATGCAAACTTCTTTTGGGCAGCCCCAACGTATTCAGGTGTTTGGTTTGATACTATCAAACGCGCCAAAATAAGCGTAGGCGAGAACCGGGGATTTATGAAAACCCGTATAATAAAATCCATGAGGAAAAATGTGATCACGTATTTTATCGGGACAAAGTTCTCATTAAATAATATATACATTAATGAAATGAAAGTTGCCAAAAAAAGTATTCCGGCTGCTGCCCGCACTTCCCTTTCATTTAATACCGGGATGTTATATCCTTCAACATCTTCACCGAATTTGATTATTCTATTCATTAAATATTCCTTTAAGTATTTTCATCAAAAATAATTTTAAGTTGTTGATAAATTGCAATAAGTTTTCTCTAAAATAAAAAGGAATTACGATTTTTTAAATTCCATAATTCCCCAGGGTATATAAGCAAAACACATCAATGCAGCACCTATTGAGCTGATCAATTCAATATCCGGATTCAGCAAAAGCAGCAGCCCGGCAATAATTAAAATACCCTGCCATTTCTGAATTACTTTTTCCTTAAGCAAACCTACAATTTGCATGATCCCTCCAATTACCAGCGCAAACAAAAGCCATACAATGAATAGCAAACCACTTTTCGATACAATTACCTGTAAAAATGGCGCAAAAACGGCAAATTGTTCCTCAGAAAGCGTATCAAAAGCTGACATTGTTAAGCATAAAGCGCCTTTATCGACAGCTAAAATAAACGCTCCAAATATACCGATTACTCCGCCCCAGAATCCAAATGCCTTCCCTTTTCCCCGTAGCAAACTCATCACTCCCAGAAAATAAATAATGATAACCGGAACCGAAAAAGTAACTATCAAATGCCCGGCATGATACATAACATTATTATGGAACCTGTTAACCAAATGCTCAACTGTTTGAAGAGGCTGCATAGCCAACAGATCAGGATGGGTGACAAAACCGATAAACAGCATTAATGGATACACTATCAGTGATAACGCAAAACTTTTCTTTTTTATGGTTTCGATCTTCATTGTATGATTCTTAATTATCCAATTATAATATTCCCTATTAAATATCCATTGATGACAAATACACTTTTACTTCAGCAGGATCATTTTTCTGGTTTGAATAAAATTTCCGGCTTCAAGTTTGTAAAAATATATCCCGCTGCTCAGATTTCCTGCTTTAAGTTCGACTTTATAACTTCCCGCTCTCAGTGTTTCGTTCACCAGCACTGCTGTTAGCCTGCCTGTTACATCATATACTTTCAATAACGTATGGGTCTGCTTTATAATATCAAACGTAATGCTTGTACCTGGATTGAACGGGTTTGGATAATTCTGCGAAAGCCTGTATTCATTCGGTACGGCCTCATTTATCGGTTCAAGGCCTATGTGCTGAATAATATTCAGTGTAAACGAGCAGTATGCACTTGTACCTGCAGTATCGGTTGCTGTTACTTTTATACTTATGGACTGCACAGGTGATATTGTTCCTGAAAAAGTTCTGGAAACCGAATCGAAACTCAACCAGGATGGCAACGGTGTACCATTGCTTAATGATGCTGAATAAGTTAGCGTATTATTTCCGTCATCGTCAATAAATGTGCTGTCCGGGAAAGTATAATTGAATAGTTTCCCAACGGTATCTGTCTGGTTAGGTATCTGATTTTTTAAATACGGAACAAAATTTGTGTACTTTAGGCTATCAATTATGTTATCAATCCTGCACCAATATGTAAAATATGAGTTCCATGCATTATCTCCGCGCGTAAAGAAGAGGTATTTATTATCCTGTGTAACAAACGGACCGTATTCCCATGTTGGATTGGGATAATTAATATGGCTGCCCAGTGATTTTGAATTTGTCCATGAGCCGTTAACTTTCTTGTAGCTTATAAGCAGATCGCCAGCAACTCCTGGTGAGTGCCGCGCGTGAATTATGTATGATTCATCACGTGCAATAAAAAAATCGCTTTCATCCAGTGTTGTATTTACAGGCATACCAATACTCATAACAGATGTATCAGCACCGCTTATAATCACTTTCCCGACATCCCTTAATGCTGAACCGGGAAAATTTGTGGATATGTAAATGTTATTCATGCTTGTTGACTGCGTATAATGTGATTGCTGGCTGAAATAGAACATTTTTTCAGGTGTGCTCCACCCGGAGACTGTTCTGCGTGAAAAGTATGTCTCTGCACGGTCGTATGTAATGCTTTTCAGCAAAAAAATAATGCTGTCATTTGGAGATAATGCCGGGGCAACGTATCCGCTGAATAATTCCTCGGAAACCTGCCACCTGTTTTCATTGTACCTGTAATAAAGAACTTTTGAAACACTTGGCGGGTAAGTATTTAATTGACCGTAAAATATCTCTTTACCATCATTTGAAATTGTGATCCTTTCAATCGGTCTAAGACTGCCGTTTACAGGCAAAACAAAAATTTTTGGCATGTAGCCCGGGGGTACCTGTCCAAGATAAAGACTATCGGTGGGTATTGGCTGCGCATAGCCGGATAAACAAATAACAGCAGAAAGTATTATATAGATTATTGTTTTCATAATTTTCATTATTTATTGAAAATAATTTCATAAAATTTTCATTTAAATATAAACGATAGAAACTTCGTACAAAAATCATTTCCTTTATATAATGCAAAATACTCTGTGAATCACATAATTCGATAAGTAAAAAACAGCCGAAAATTGGTGTTCTATGCTTCTGAATTATCTGATTTCACTTAATATTCCGGCGGGTTCATTTAAATTGGATATTTAAAACATTTGATATTGATTATTTTTCAATGGTCATTATTATGGAAAACGGGACAATACTAAAATTCCATATTGTATTCTGGATAGTTGTCATATCCGTCTCACTGCTGGATACGTTCACGTATATTGAAAATATCCTGTTTCTTTCATTATTAACAGGTACGATCATAATTTTGATATACAACAGCCTTTCATTTTACCTGTTCTATTTCATCTTATCCCAAAAGTCATTACGCAAAAAGAATGCGGTTTATACAGTACTTGCCGGTCTGTTATACATAACCATCTCAGGCTTTTCGGTAGTCCTGCTTTCATATTATCCATTTATATACTTCTATCCTTCTACTGCCCCGGTAAAGTTTACTCATCAGGATTGGGTTGTAACATATATATACGGAGTAATGGCATCCGCGACTATATACTCCATCCTCGGAAGCCTGGCGAAAATCTCCCTTATCTGGTACAGAAGCAGGATAAGGCAGATAGAAACCGAGAAGCAGAATCTTACCAATGAGCTTGCAATGCTTAGAGCGCAGATCAATCCGCACTTTTTGTTTAACACTCTCAATAATATCAAATCACTGATAAGAAGCATCCCGGCAAAAGCTGTTTACAGTATCGATAAATTGAATGGAATTATGGATTATATGCTTTATGAATCATCTCTTGAAAAAGTACCGCTTGGCAATGAAATAAGATACATAAAGAACTACCTCGAGCTTGAAAGGATACGGTACAGTGACCCCGGATTCATAGTATTCTCTATCACAGGCGATCATTCCGGAGTGCAGGTTCCGCCGCTGATTTTTATGCCGTTTATAGAAAATTCATTTAAGCACGGTAACAAGCTGAAACACTCTCCCGGGATCATCATAAAACTGGATATCACAGAAAAGCGGATATTTTTCAGCACAAGAAACTTCACCAAAGAAAATAACGGCTCGGGTAACAGGAACAGTGGTTTCGGGCTTCCCAATATTCGCCGCAGGCTTGATCTTCTCTTTGATAAGAACTATGAGTTGAAAATTGAGCCAGTCGGCAGTGAATTTAACGTCAAACTTAATTTTTTAATACCATGACCATTAAATGTATAGCTGTTGATGATGAGCCCCTGGCTCTTGATATAATTATGGATTATATATCTAGGGTGCCTTTTTTGAAGCTGATGAGAACATTCAAAGACGGCATCAGTGTTTTGGAATACCTCTCTGCGAACACGGTCGATCTTATCTTCCTCGATATTGAAATGGGCGGTCTCACCGGTACACAGCTGCTTAAAACACTGCAGAAAAAGCCCAAAGTTATAATGACAACAGCATACAGGAAATACGCAGTTGATGCATTCGATCTTGATGTAACCGACTACCTGCTGAAGCCATTTTCATTTGAAAGATTCCTGAAGGCTGTTGAGAAAGCCTGCAACCTGATAGCTGATCCGCACAAAGATCCCGCGCTGCCTGAAAATCAAAAGGATTTTATCTTTGTGAAATCAGGCTATAAAATGTTAAAGGTTAACCTGAAAGATATAATTTATATTGAAGGCTTAAGCGAGTACATTATCATTAAAACCACTGCATCAAATATTATAACTCTGCAAAGCTTTAAGAATATTGAAAAGATACTTCCGGAATCACAATTTATCAGAATTCACAAGTCTTATATGATCGCCATTGATAAAATTGATTCAATTGAAGGGCAATGTGTTGTGATTGCAAAAAAAGAACTGCCAATTGGCGATAAATACAAAAAAAGATTTTTCGAAGTCATCTCCCTGCTAAGGGAGAGCAGGTAAACAGATTTGAGTGATTGAATAAAAAGAACAAAATACTGCTTCATTTGGTTTTGTGGCTGGTATTGCTGATATCCACAGGACTTGAAGTTATTCCTTCCATAGGCAAATATTCCACAGGTATCATTGCCGGTGATTATTTTCTTTATCTTTTTTTCCATGTATCGGTTTTTTATCTTTATTACATTTTTCTTTCTAAGGAGCACGTTACAAAGAAAAAACCTGCCTTATTGATACTCTATGGATTGATCTTCATTACCATTATATCATTGCCGCTAACTTACATCTTTGTCAGAACTCTATTTGCTGATGTGTTTGAGCAAAGCGGTAAGAAATTTTTCCTGGCATTCAGCAGGCAATATCTGAGCATTCTGCAGACAAATATCATTTATGCAGTATCCGGTTCGCTGCTTAAAATTTCGCTGCTCTGGTATGAAAATGTAATGCAGCAAAAAGAGAGCGAGAAAAAATACCTGAAAGGTGAGCTTGCCCTGCTGCGCTCACAGATAAATCCGAAATTCCTTTCAAACAGCCTGGGTAACATAAAGTATCTCATTGAAAAGAAGCCTGATGAGGCGATCTGCAGCATTGAAAACCTTTCCGAAATCATGAGCTATATGCTTTATGAAACTTCACCTGAAGCGGTTCCCCTTGATGACGAGATAAACTATATTCGCAATTACCTGAAACTGCAGGAAGTAATGTATCCGCCGGGCTATCTGGCACTTGAAGTTTCCGGCGATACAGGCGGAATGGCTGTACCTCCGCTGCTGTTTATGCCTTTTCTTGAAAATACCTTCAGCATTTCAGCCGCAGGCCGTTCAGAAATTCCGGGAATTAAAATATCACTTAACATCACAGGCAAAACGCTGAAGTTCAAAACCATCTGCTATGTAAATGAGGAAGATGAAGGGCCGGGAGATGAAAAAGTATTCAGCATCACTTCTATAAGGAGGTTCCTTGATCTGCAGTTCGGGACCGGTTACAATCTTGAATCAGTTGAAGAGAACAATAGAAAGATAGTTAGATTGGAAGTATCGCTCAGCAGCTAAGGCAAATTCACTCTAATGCTCAACGGGGAAAACACTATTTATCATCCATTCCTTTACCATCAATTATGTGCTTCATATGCTTCTCAACTCTCTGCTCTCTTGTTTTGGATTGTTTAGCCGATGAAAAGTAAAGAAGGTATCCGCGCTGCCTGCCGGGTGTCAATGCGTAAAAAGCTTTTTTCAGAGCAGCGTCTTCATCAAGCCTAATTTGAAATTCTTCCGGCATATCATACTCAGCAGTCTTTTTGAATTCTACTTTCAGTCCGGCTTTTTCAATTGTTATTGCCTCAATAACATAAGCCTTCAGTACGGGTTTAAGCTCTTTTACTTCAGCAAGACTTATAAACCGCATTTGGCGGCCTGATTGAACATTCTTTGTTTGCTGTATGAGAATATTCTCCTGATCTTTTAATAATGCCCCTTTAAAGAACAATACAGCACAGTATTCCTTGAAAACATGTATCAATACAATATTCTTATCCACGAGCGTGTAACAGGGGCATCCCCATTTAAGCTCTTCAGTTAATCCGCTGCTTAGAATGATATTTCTTAATATGTTTATTTCTTCCTTCCATTTACGAGGCTTCTTAAAATACCAGTCTGTTTCCGGATTTGTTTTGCTTTTTTTCATGTACTTTTGTTATTTCTTATATTTTGAGTAAACCGCGGAAGCCTCTGGCAGCATAATATGATTCCGCTCCGTTATGGTAAACGAAAACTGTATTATAGCGCCTGTCACAAAATACAGCTCCGCCGAGTTTTCTTATTTCAACGGGAGTTTGTATCCAGCTTGATGTTTTAAGGTCAAACTCACCAAGCTTCTGCAGTTCACGATACTGCTCTTCTGTCAGGATTTCAATTCCCATTCCAGACGCCAGTTCAATTGCACTGTTTTTAGGCTTATGCTCTTTCCTTGCGTTCAGGGCTGCGCGGTCATAACACAAACTTCTGCGTCCGGCAGGACTCTCAGCAGAGCAATCGCAAAATATGAACTCACCCGTTTTTTTATCAAATCCAATTACATCCGGTTCGCCCCCCGTTCTTTCCATTTCACCAAGTGACCATAGTTTATCCGGATTTGCTTCAAGCTTTGGCTGCACTTTATCCCATACCAATCCTTTATGACGAACCTTGTTTTTCTCAAAACGGGCCTTAAGCATTTTGAGCAGTTCTTCTTTTTGTTTTGCGGATAATAAATTTTTACCGGCTTTACTTTTTATCATAATATATACATTTGATCTTCAAAAACAGTTCTGCAAAATTAAGGAAAAATTGTTTTTGTAAAAAGGTCTATTATAGATAAAAAAGGTCAGCAATAAATGCTAACCTTTTCAAAATTGTGGAGCTAAGGATGTTCGCGCCAAGGGCGTCCCGTTGGGAAACTCCTGACCTC